>NZ_JBFTHD010000009.1:0-332769 GCF_056394065.1 Achromobacter sp. 10T422 | reverse complement strand
TATACATGGAGTTGTCTCGACGATCTTCGAGCATACGTGGTCTTCTTATTTTTGCTATTCCGTATACGGCTTACACGGCAATTTTCGGAGCACCCGAGATCGTCTTCGGGCTGCTGGCAGGAGGCGACGAAGGGTTCACCTCTACTGCCCTTTCTCTGGTGTTCATGGCCCTGTTCACGACGGCGCTTTTCGCGTGGCTGAGTGTGCTTCTCTATCGAATTGAAGTCACCCAGCCCCGCGAYCTCCCCATCCGCTTCAACCGCGCCCGCCGCCGCATCTACGTCTACGGCTTCCACATGGTCTGGTGGAACCCCTTCACCCGCTGGTACGTCACCACGGCCAGCTACCCCTGGGACGATGTCCGCGCGGAAGTCTGGGAACAATGGGGCGCTACCTCTGGCGGTGGCTTAATGATCAAGTGGGGCGTATCCATCGCCATCGTCAAACCCAACACCAATGACGTCATCGAACGCTTCCACCTCAGCACCTACAACCACGATCTGGACAACCTCTGGGCCTACGTCTGCACTTACATGCAGCAAGGCCCGCAAGCCTTGCCGCCTTGCGACATCGAACCACGGGACGCGAACGACGTACCCGCGTACAACCTGGCGTTGCGCTGGGCGCCTCGGGTCATATGGCCCGAGGCAATGGACCTTGAATCCCGCAGCGCGCCCTGACTTCAACCCAGGGTTACAGCGGTCACGTCGAAGCGATATCATGTCGCCCATCAGCAATCACCACGGGAAAGGCGATGAGCCAGGGGTTCGATGGGGTCAGGCCCGCGTCGGAATCGTCGATCGAGATCGGTTTCTTTTTTGAAGGCCGGCACTGCGTCGAGCGTATCCGCGTCAAGCCCACGGCCGCCAACCTCAAGCGCGCTGCCGATCGGCGCGCCGCCATTCTGGAAGCCATTGCCCGCGGCGATTTCGACTACGACGCCGAGTTTCCAAAACGCGGCGCTTCGCCCAAGCCATCACAGGGTCCCGCATGACAAGCAACAAGCAATTGGAAGTCAATGTTCTGACACCCGACGCCTTTACCGCGTACGGCTGGATGCTGGGCAAGCCGATGCCGGACGGTAACGGCGTACCGTTGTTCTCGAACCCTGCCACGGATTTTTGGCAGGAGCATGTGTTCAACACGGGCGCGGGCGGTGATGCCGAACTGTTGTGGGTGAACTATCGCAGCCCGTCCACCGAAATCACGAACCTGGAAAAGCACTTGCTGACGCAGCAGGCCATCGTGCCGCTGACCGGCGAGATCATTCAAGTGGTGGCGCAGAGCGCTGCGGATGGCAGCCCCGATCTGGCCACGCTTGCCGCGTTTCGCGTGCCGCAAGGGCAGGGCATCTGCATGCGGCCGGGGTGCTGGCATGCGACGCGCGTCATCGATGGCGAGGTCACCTGCCTGATGCTGACGCGCCGCTCGACCACGGTGGATTTGATCCAGCATCTGACGACCGACGCGAGCGCCTCGGAAAGCGCCATCGTCGCCATTCCGTTGCATCACCTGGAAAACCTGACGGAGCACGCGCAGGAAGTCGACGCGTAAGCATGGGATGCGTTAGCGGCGGCCGATTCCGCCGCCAGACGCGCCGGCAATCATTCCCCCTCGCTGCACGCGACGCCCAGCCGTTTGAACAACGGCCACTTATTCCGATAGCCGTCTGTCCAGATCATGCGGGCGTAGCCATCGAACGGCGCGTCAACGGTGTGCACGGTGATCTGCGCGGCGGCGGTATCGTCCTTCGGGCAAAAGGGCTGACCCGGGGTCGGGTACAGCCCGCCTTCCCACACCGCGCTGCCGCAATGCTCGCAGAAGTTGGTCCATTGTTCTTGTTGCGTGGCATCCTGACGCAATGCTGGCGCCAGACTTTGCAAGGTCAGCGCGACATTCGCCGACAGCATGTAGACCTGGGAAAGCAAGGCCGGGCCGGGTATCGTCTGCCATGCCTCAGGGCGGAACAGCCAGTCGTGAAAATCCCCCGGCGCCAGGCCAAGGCTGTCTTTGTCGTCGTCCAGCTCGCTGTCGGCTTCGGTGCTTTCATAGCCGGGCGGCACGGCTAGCGCGAACACCGGCGTGGCCTGCCCGCATTGCTTGCACACGTGCTGCGCCTGCAATACGTAGTAGGAAGACGCCCGCACATTGGTGTCCGGGACGGTGGGGCGGGCGGAGTCGTCGTCTTGCATGATGTACCTGAGGGATTGCAAAGCGGGATTGCAATGCGGGGTCGCAACGTGGGGTTGTACCGCGCGCGGACGCCCTGCCGGACGTTTCAGTGCGCTGATGCGGCGCGCGCGCCACACCCTTTCTTCTTCATTGCCGGGAAATATGCCAGAATCGTCCCCGGAAATTCTGCCTTGCCTGCGACGCTGCCGCCACCTGGGCGTTGCCAACATCTTGACTGTGTTGGAGCAAACCATGCGCGACCGCCAGAGTATCACTGGATTTTCCTGCCTTGCACGACGCGCGCCTGCGCGTTGGCTCACCGCCACCGTGGTTGCCGCCGGCCTGACGGCAAGCCTGGCCGGGTGCAGCTTCACGTCGCCCGACGAGGCCACGGGGTCGCAGTCGGTCGGTATCCATGGCGTCACGGCGCAACAAGCGCGCAGCATCGCCAGCGAAGCCTATCTGTACGGCACGCCCATGGTCGCCAGCTACCAGACCATGTACGCGTTCAGCATCGACAAGAGCAACMCGCAGTACAAGGGGCCGTTCAACACGGTCAACAACATTGCGCGCGTGTTCACGCCGGAAGACACGGCCTTTGTCACGCCGAATTCCGACACGCCGTATTCATTTGCCGTGCTGGATCTGCGGGCGGAACCCGTCGTCATCAGCGTGCCGCCGATGGAAAAGCGGCGCTACTTTGTTCTGCAATTGATGGATCTGTATACGTACAATTTTGCGTATATCGGCAGCCGCAGCACGGGTAACGGCGGTGGCAATTTCCTGATCGCGGGTCCGCGCTGGAACGGTAAGGTACCGGCAGGCATCACCAAGGTGATCAAGTCGGAGACGGAACTCGTCAACATGGTGGGCCGCACGCAGCTGTTCAACGCGGCCGATCTTGAAAACGTCAAACGCATCCAGTCGCGCTACAAGATTCAGCCGCTGTCGGCCTTTGCCAAGCGGCCCGCGCCGCCCGCGCCTGCGGCCGTTGAGTGGATACCTCCGGTGCCGCCTGGTGAGATGCGTACGTCGCTAGAGTTCTATAACCAGCTGGCCTTTCTGATGCAATTTGCGCCCACGCATCCTACCGAGAAGTGGCTGCGCGAACGCTTTGCCAGCATCGGCATCCGGCCGGGCGAGCCTTACAAGGCGGAAAGCCTGGACCCCCGGCTGCGCCGCGCGTTGCGGGAAGGCATGCATACGGCGCAAAACGATATCGACAAGAACCGCACGGCGCTCGGCGGCAAAACCGACACGCTGTTTGGCGACCGCAGCACGTTGAAAAACAACTACCTGGCGCGCGCGACCGGTACGCAGGTGGGCATCGGCGCCAACTCGCGCGAAGAGGCGCTATACCCCGTGCTGGAGAAAGACAGCCGCGGTCAGGAGCTGGATGGCAAGTACGCGTACACATTGCGCTTTGCGCCGCGCAGCCTGCCGCCCGTCAACGCGTTCTGGTCCATGACCATGTATCGCTTGCCCGAACAGTTGCTGGCGCCGAACGCCATCAATCGATATCTGATCAATTCGCCCATGCTGCCGTCGCTGAAGAAAGACCCGGACGGCGGGTTGACGCTTTACATCCAGGCGCAATCGCCGGGCAAGGGCAAGGAATCCAATTGGCTGCCCGCGCCCGATGGCCCATTCATGGTGACGATGCGGTATTACTGGCCGAAGCCGGATTTGCTGAGCGGAAAGTGGGTGTCGCCAGAAATTGAACGCGTGGCGAAGTAGGGGTATGAAGCGCAATTTCAATATCCACGATCTGCGCATCTTCTATACGGTCGTCATGACCGGTTCGACGCGTCAGGCTGCCCAGGTGATGAGCCTGACGCAGCCCGCGATCAGCCACGCCGTGTCGCGGCTGGAAAGCGCCACTGGCGTGCAGTTGTTTGACCGCTCGCACAAGACCCTGCGGCCCACGGAAGCCGGGCAGTATCTCTACACCGAAGCGAAGTTCGTGCTGGACGAGCTGGTGCGCATCGACGAAGCGCTGCACAGCATCGAGCAGTTTGGCGGGCGCGGTTTGCGCATTGCGTCCTCGCCTGCGCTGGCCCTGGTGTATGCGCCCGAAGCCGTGAAGCGCTATGTGGATGAACATGGCAAGCGGCCCTTTTCGGTGGACGTGGAATCATCGGTGCAGGTGATTAGCGCCGTCGAAACCATGCGGGCTGACTTTGGCCTGGGCGCGGTCGGGCGCGACAGCCCGCGTCTGAACTTCACGCCTTTTCTGCGCACCGACGTCATGGCTATCGTGCACCGCGAGCATCCCCTGGCGCAGCGCGGGGCGATTGCGGTAGCGGATATTTCACCGGAGTCGTTCGTGAAGCCGCTGTGGTCCGATTACGTGGTCGCGCAGGGCGACATTGGTGATACCGCAGCGTTGGATTCCAGCATGCAAGCACACATGACCTTGGTGCCGGGAACGGTGCGCGCCGTGAAAGGCATCAGCCTGGTCAATGCGTTGTCGGCGTCGGATATTGCGTCCGTCTATCCCGACATCGTCGCGCTGCCGCTCACCTCGCGGCAGTGGTTCGAGTTCGTGTTGATCACCCGCAGAGAAGCGCAAAACCAGGAACTGGCTGAGCGGTTGTTGGGCGCGCTGCACGCCACCGCGCAAGCGCGCCGGGCGGGCGTTTTTGCGGACACGATCCAGCTGATCGGGTAGCACGCCGCACGTCAGTCCGCCGGCGGCTGCCACGGCAGCGATTGCAGATCGCCGTCGATGCTGATGGCTTGCCCGCTGATCATCGCGCCAAACGGGCTGGCCAGGAACAAGGCCATGTTCGCGATATCGGCGGCGCTTACGAATTGCCGAAGGCTGACGCCCGCCAATTCCAGCTTGGTTTCTTCTTCCACCGTGAGCCCCAGGGTGCGCGCCCGGGCGGCGATGACGCGGTCGATGCGCGGGCCAGCCACCAAGCCCGGCAGCAGGGCGTTAACGCGGATGCCGTAGGCGCCAAGCTCCACGGCCAACGACCGCGTCAGCCCCACCACGCCCCATTTGGACGCGGCATAGGGCGTGCGCATGGGCAACCCCATGCGGCCCGCCACGGAACTGATGTTGATGATGGAGCCGCCACCGGCTTCGCGCAGCGCGGGCACGGCGTGGCGCACGGTGTGAAACTGCGACGCCAGGTTGATGTCCAGCGTGGCGCTCAGGTCGGCCGGTTCAATGTCGGTGACGCTGGCGGTGGGGCCGGCAATGCCGGCGTTGTTCACCAGCACGTCCAGCCCGCCCAGGTGCGCTAGCGCCGTCTGCATGTAGCGGTCGATGTCGTCGCGGCGGCTGACGTCGGCGCGGCTCCAGGCGTGGCGGCAGTGGGCCAAGGCGCCGTCGTCCACATCACACAGATGCACGCGCGCGCCGCGGTCGGCAAAGGCATCGGCTAGCGCCGCGCCGATGCCTGATGCGCCGGCGGTGATGATGACGCGGCGGCCGCTCAGGTCGACCGGTAGGGCGGTCAAGTCTTGCGAGGTCATGGGTGTTCCTAGAGGTGTGCCGGGCGCAGCAGGGGCAGCGTGCGAAGCGGATGCGGAGGGTGCGGAGGGCGCGGAGGGCGCATCCGGCTCAGGGCGTCATCAAGCGGCACTTGGATTCCTGCGGCGACGTGTAGATGTCGCCACCCGGAATCTTCGCGATCAGCTTGTAGTAGTCCCACGGCCCCTTGGATTCCGCGGGCTTCTTCACCTGCATCAAATACATGTCGTGCACCAGCAGGCCATCTGCCCGTACCGTTGCGTTCTGAACGAAGAAGTCATTCACGGGGTTGCTCTTTACCCACTTCATGATCGTGTCGCCATCGGTCGTGCCGGTGGCTTTCACCGCATTCAGATAGGTAGTGGTGACCGAATAATCGCCCGCTTGCAGCATCGACGGCTTCTTCTTCATGCGCTCTTCAAAGCGCGCCGCCCATTTGCGCGACGCGTCGTCCTGGTCCCAGTACCAGGCCGTGGTCAGGTACATGTCTTGCGCGGCGGCCAGGCCCAGCGCGTGGATGTCGGTGATCAGCACCAGCAGGCCGGCGATCTTCATCTTGGGCGTCAGCCCGAATTCTGCGGCGGCCTTCACGGCGTTGCTGGTGTCGTTGGCGGAGTTCGCCAAACCCAATACGGTTGCGCCCGACGCCTGCGCCTGCAAGATGTATGACGAGAAGTCTGCCGTGTTTAGCGGGTGCCGCACGCGGCCCTTCACCTGGCCGCCATTGGCTTGCACCACGGCGGACGCGTCGCGCTCCAGCGCGTGGCCGAAGGCGTGGTCCACCGTCAGGAAGTACCAGTCCTTATTGCCTTCCTTGAGCATGGCGCGGGCCGTGCCGCGCGACAGCGATACCGTGTCATACACGTAGTGCACGGTGTAGGGCGTGCACTGCGCGTTCGTCAATTCCGACGCTCCCGCGCTGACCACGAAGAACGGCGTCTTCTTTTCTTCGGCCACCTTCGCCATGGCCAGTGCGGCGGCCGAGTTCGCGCCCGCGATCAGCATGTCGACGCCTTTCTGGTCCAGCCATTCGCGCGCCCGCGACGACGCGATGTCGGCGCGGTTCTGGTGGTCGGCCACCAGCACTTCAATCTTTTTGCCGTCGATGGCGCCGCCCATGTCCGCCACCGCCATCTTGATGGCTTCGGCGCCACCGGGGCCATCGGCGTCTGCCGACAAGCCCGACATATCGGTGATGAAGCCGATGCGGATCACGCTGTCGTCGGCGTGGGCGGCCGCGCCCAGGCTCAGCAATGCGGCGGCCACGGCCGCGTTCAAGGTGTTCTTCATGATGTTGTCTCCCCGCTAGGGTATGAATCGTTGTCGGTGCGCGGTCAAAACGCCACGTTGTTCCGGCCTTTCAGTTGCAAGATCTCGCGCGCGTCGTCGGGCGTGGCGATGCGCAGCGACAGATCTTCAAGAATGCGGCGGATGCGCCGTACCTGGTCCGCGTTCGAGCGCGCCAATTCGCCGGGGCCGTCCCACAGCGAATCCTCCAGCCCCACGCGCACGTTGCCGCCCATCGTGGCCGACATCGTGGCAAGCGGCGTTTGCTTGCGGCCGGCGGCCAGCACCGACCACACGTAGTCGTCACCAAACAGCCGGTCGGCCGTGCGGCGCATCGTCATCACATCTTCGGGGTGGGTGCCAATGCCGCCGCGGATTCCGAATACCGACTGGATCAGGAACGGCGGTTTCAGCAAACCCTTGTCCACAAAGTGCGCGGCCGTATACAGATGGCCAACGTCGTAGCATTCGATCTCAAAACGCGTGCCGTTGTCGTTGCAGGACGCAAGGATGTGCTCGATGTCCTTGAACGTGTTCCGAAAGATCAAGTCGTTGCTGGACTCCAGATACGGGCGTTCCCAGTCGTGCTTGAATTCCTGGAAGCGTTCCAGCAATTCATACATGCCGAAGTTCATCGACCCCATATTCAACGAGGCCACTTCGGGCTTGAATTGGGTGGCGGGCAGCATGCGTTCGCTGACCGGCAGCACGGGCGAACCGCCCGTCGTGATGTTGATGACGACATCGCTGGCAGCCTTGATGCGCGGCAAGAATTGCGCATACAGCGCGGGGTCTTGCGTGGGCTTGCCGGTTTGCGGGTCGCGCGCGTGCAGGTGCACGATGGCAGCGCCAGCCTCGGCGGCGTCCAGCGCCGACTGCGCGATGTCGTCCGGCGTCACCGGCAGATACGGGGACATCGACGGCGTATGAACCGACCCCGTAATGGCGCAGGTGATGATCACATTGCTCTTGGATTTTTTCATGGGCCTTGGACGTGTGATGTTTTTTTTGGGCCCCGGCTGTCTCCTCCGGGTGCGGCCCATTCTGTCGCACGGTATTGCCCTTGTCACCTGAACAGAAATTATCAACTGATAGGGTTTCCGGTGCTGCGGCGCAACGACGGCCGCAGCAGCGATGCCACGCCGGCCGTCAGCCCGGCATCGCCTCGGCATCGTCTCGACGCCACCCCGGCCGTCGGCTCGGCATCGCCCCAACATCGTCTCGATGCCACCCCAACGCCACCTCGACATCCACGCTGCCTGTCCGCCCTGAAATACAATTCCCGGCTATGTCCGCCCCATCGATCGTCTCCACGGCTTCTTCCGAATCGTCCTCTTCCGGCTCTGGCTATGTGCTGGCCGTGGACCTGGGCGGCACGCGCTTTCGGGCGGCGCTGGTCGACGAGGCAGGCGGCATCGCGCATTCCTGCTTCATCGACAGCCCGGCGGGTGCGGGCGGCCCGCCCGGCTGGGACGAGATCGACGCCGACGCGTGGTGGCGCGGCCTGCAAACCCTATCCAACACCTTGGCCGAGCAAGCGGGCGCGGCGTTCGATGCCGTTGCCGCCATCGCCATCTGCGGCGTCACGCGCACGCAGGTGTTCGTCGATGCGCAGGGCGCCGCCATCCGCCCGGCCATCACATGGCGCGATACGCGTACGGCGGCGGACGTGGGCGAATGGCTGGCGGCCATCCCTGCCGATCACCCCGAACGTAAACAGATCAACGCTTTTCACCCCTGGGCGCGCCTGGCGTGGTTGCTGCGCACCGAGCCGCAACACGCCGCCCGCGTGCGCGTCGTGCTGGAACCCAAGGACTATCTGAACTTCCGGCTGACGGGCCGTGCCGCCAGCGACACCGTGTCGATGGCGCGGCTGGCAGCGGCCGCGCAGCCGCACGCGGGCGGGCCTGACCTGTTGACCGCGCTAGGCGCCGACCCTGCCTGGGTGCCGCCGCTGCTGGACCCGTTGGCGGTTGTCGCCGCCGTCCAGCCCGGCCTGCCCGGGGCATTGGCGCGGCTGGCCGGTCGCAGCGTCGTCGCGTGTTCCAACGACACCTGGGCGGCCGTGGCTGGCTTGGGCGCGCTGCGCGCGGGCTACGCCTACAACATCTCGGGCACCACCGAAGTGTTTGGCGCGATGGGCGCCGAGCCGGTGCAGGCGCAAGGGCTGATGACGGTTGACTGGGGCAACGGCAATCACCAGATTGGCGGACCGGGCCAGAACGGCGCGGACACCATCGCATGGCTGCTGCCCTTGCTTGGGCGCTTGGGTGAAGACGGCATGGCGGGCGTCGGCCACGCCATGAACGCGCTGCTGAACGCGCCGCGAGATCCGCAGCCCGCGCTGTTCCTGCCTTATCTGCAAGGCGAGCGCGTGCCGTACTGGGACCCGCATCTGCGTGGCGCTTTCGTTGGCCTGAATCGGCGCCATGGTCCGGGCGACTTGGCGTGGGCGGTGCTTGAGGGCGTGGCCTTCCTGAATCGCACCGTGCTGGAACGCGCCGAAGCCGCGCTGGGCAGCGAGGTAGGGGAAATCCGTTTCGGTGGCGGCGCGGCGTCCAACCCGCAGTGGTGCCAGGTCAAGGCCGACATCTGCGAACGCGCCGTCGTCGTGGGCCAGGCCGAACAGCCGGGCGTGGTGGGCGCGGCGGTTGCCGCCTGGACCGCGCTGGGCCGCTACGGTAGCTTTGCCGCCGCGCAGGATGCACTCGTGCGGCCCGCCCATCGCTACGAACCGCAGGCCGCGCGCAGGGACGCCTATCGCGCGTTGTACGCCCAGTTCCGCGCCGCTGAGGCGGCGTTGACTCCGGTGTCGCACGCCTTGGCCGGGTTGCGATTGCCGTAAAAACCCTAAGTCCACGCAGCGACAACGCGCCCCTGCCGGCCGCCGCCCGGGTATAAACTGCTACGCCATCAGGGCGCTAACGCCCGGCAGGTGGTGGATAACCCTTGCACGACAACGAAAATCAACGCAGCAAGGGTCAAGTCGATGCGCGGCATCCTGGAAAAGTACGGCACGGCAATCGCAGGATTGGTCCTGGTGGGCTTCTTCGCAATCGCCGCGCAAAATTTCGCGGCGCCGAACAATCTATTGAACATCGCCAAGGAAACCAGCTTCCTGGCCATCATCGCCATCGGCTTCACGCTGGCGCTGGTCACCGCTGAACTGGATTTATCCGTGGCCGACGTGGCGAGCCTTGCCGCCGTCGTCACCGGCGCGCTGGTGCATACCGGCCAGCCCGTGTTGATGGCGGTTGCAGCGGGCTTGGGCGTCGGGTTGCTCTGCGGCCTGGTCAACGGCATTGCCGTGACCCGACTGCGCGTCCCTTCACTGATTGCGACGCTAGGCATGGCGGCCATGGCGCGCGGCTTCGCCTTCATGTTGACCGACGGCGTGTCTTACGTGGGCCGCTGGCCCGCCACCTTCACCGATCTGGCGCGCGCCAAACCCTTCGGCATTCCCGCACTGGTGCTCTGGATGCTGGGCACCGTGCTGGCCGCCTACTTCCTGATCAAGTGGACGCGCACCGGCGCGCGCATGACGGCCACGGGCGAAGCGGGGGAATCCGCGCGCCTGGCCGGCATCAACATCCGCGCCATGAAAAGCATCGGCCTGGCGCTGTCCGGCATGTGCGCCGGCCTGGCCGCGGTGCTGCTCACGTCCAGCCTGTCGTCCGCCGCGCCCAACATGGCGGGCGACTACTTTCTGTACGCCATCGCTGCTGTGCTGCTGGGCATGACCATGTTCAACCCGGGCCACGCCAACATCCCCGGCACGCTTGTTGCCGCGCTGATCTTGAAGGTGCTGGGCAACGGCCTCGTGCTGATGGGCGCGCCGTATTACGTGCAGGACATCGTGCTGGGCTTCATCATGATCGCGTCCGTCGCGGTGTCATCGGCCGTGCTGAAGAAAGCGGCTTTCAAATTCTGATCCGAAGGGGAAACCACCATGAAGACATTGCTTAAGCGCACGTTGCTTGTCAGCGCGTTTGCTGTCCAGGCCCTGGCCGCCAGCGCCGCTCACGCCTTTGACGTGGGCATCGTCGCGTTCCAGATGTCGTCCGAAACGCACGCCCGTGTCGCCAACGCCGCGGCCGAAGCCGCCCGCGCCAAAGGCTGGACCGTGACGCAACTGAACGCCGAAGGCTCACTGCCCAAGCTGGCCGAACAGCTGGATACGCTCGTCAACAAGAAGGTCGACGCCATCGTCATCGCCATGGGCAAGCCCGTGGAAACCGATGCCCAGCTGCAAGCCGCCAAAGAGAAAGGCATCCCCGTTGTTGGTGTGATGTCCGGCGCCAGCCCGCACATGCTGTTCGACGTGGAAGTCAACGAATACGCCACCGGCGCGCAGTCGGTGCTGTATCTGCTGGGCAAGATGGGCTACCAGGGCAACATCCTGTCCGCGCGCTTTGATGGCAACTCCGGCACCCGCATTCGCGGCAAGATGCTCGACGCCGTTCTCACGGAAAACACCGCCGTCAAAGACCTGGCCAAGTTCAGCATGGCACGCACCCAAAGCTGGCGCGACGACGTGCGCAACGGCATGCAGGCGCTGTTTCTGCGCCATCAAGGCCAGTTCAAAGGCGTGTGGGCATCGTTTGACGGGCAAGCCTATGTCATCGACGACCTGCTGCAATCCCAAGGCATGAAGAAGGGCGACATCACCTTGGTATCGGTGGACGGCGGCCCTGAAACCTATCGCCGCATCGCCGACCCCAACAGCCTGATCACCGCCACGATGATGATCCCGTTCGAGCAGTTGGGCACCAGCGCCATCGACTCCATCGACCGCATCGTCGTGAAGAAGGAACCCAAAGAGAAGGTGGCGTCAGGCCCGTACCTGTTCATGGATTCCGTGCTGGTCGACGCCAGCAACGTCCAGAAATTCCTGCAACCCGCCGCCAAGTAACCCTGACAAAACCGTGACCACCATGACCGCCGCGTTGTCGCTTCGCCAGATTCGGAAGTCCTATGGGGCTGTCGAGGCCCTGAAGGGCGTGGACCTGGACGTGCCCGAAGGCAAGGTGATGGCCATCTGCGGCGACAACGGCGCGGGCAAATCCACGCTGATCCGCATCATCTCCGGCGCGCAACCGCCCACGGGCGGCAACCTGAGCCTGAACGGCAAGCCGGTCGCGTTCCGCTCGCCGCACGACGCGCTGGTGCAGGGCATTGCAACGATCTACCAGGATTTGGCGCTGGCGCCGCGCCTGTCCATCTGGGAAAACGTCTTCATGGGCGCGGAACGCGTGCGCCGCGTGGGACCGTTCCAAGTGCTGGACAAGCGCCGCATGGCCGAAGAAGCGCGCGGCTATTTGCAGCGCCTGTCGGTACCCATCGAAGACATGGACCGCCCCGTCGAACGCATGTCGGGCGGCCAACGCCAAGCCGTCGCCATCGCCCGAGCCCTGCGCTGGAACGCGCGCGTCGTCATCATGGACGAACCCACCGCCGCCCTGGGCGTCAAGGAAACCGCGCTGGTGTTGAACCTGGTGCGCAAACTGCGCGAAGAAGGACGCACAGTGATCCTGATCAGCCACAACATGGCGGATGTGGTGGCGCTGGCGGATCGTGTGGCGATCCTGAAGGGCGGCGTCAAGGTCATCGAACGGGATATCGCCGGGCTGGACGCAGATGCCTTGGCGCATCGGGTGATGACGGGCAAGGACGGATAGCGCCGGAGACGTTGGCGCGAGGATTGCAAGCGCGGGCAGCAATCGCAAACAGCAATCGCAAACAGCAATCGCAAACAGTGATCGCAAACACAATAAAAAACCGCCGCCGGGTCACCCCAGGCGGCGGTTTTTTTGCGTGCAGCGGCGGGACTTAGTCCTGGCGGCTGGTCACTTCAACCAGGTGATAACCAAACTGGGTCTTCACCGGACCCTGGACCACGCCAACCGGGGCGCTGAACACGACGGTATCGAATTCCTTGACCATTTGGCCCGGGCCAAATGTACCCAGATTGCCACCGTCACGGCTCGACGGGCAGCTGGAGTTTTCCTTGGCGACTTGAGCGAAGTCAGCGCCGTTTTCAATGGAGGTCTTGAGTTCGTTGCACTTGGCTTCGGTGGAAACGAGGATGTGACGGGCGGAGGCTTGTGCCATGTGGGGCTCCTGGAGGGGGGAGTGATTGGGGAGGGGAGAGTAACGCATTTGAGCGTGCTCACTGCTTCGTAATGATAAACGGGAGTTGTGACCTCGCTTAATTGCTGCTTTGTACACCGAAACGACATGTCTGGAGCACATGCCAAATGAGGCGTACTTCGACCTTAGGAGTTCAACTTGACCACCGGCCGTCGGCGGCAAGTTCACGAGGGCGTGTGACTAAAAGTCCCTTCATTGCGCAATGGCCTTCGACGCCTCAAACTTCATCTGTTAATTTTTGCTCTCGAGGAAGTTCAATAGCGAAGCCTGAAGTTTTTCTAAGTCCTTGAGTTCACATTCCCAAACAATATGCGTGTCCCAACCTGTGCTTTTTAGTTGCGATACGGCGAGTTCATCACGCTGGTGATTCTTTGCGATCTTCGTTATCCAATAGTCCGTATTCGTGCGGGGCAAGCGGTCGCCCCTCTTGCACTGATGCCCATGCCAAAAACACCCATGCACAAAAATTACCTTCCGTCGAGAGGGAAAGACCATATCAGGTGAGCCAGGCAGATCAGACCGATGAAGTCGGAAGCGAAATCCCAACCGGTGGGCAAGCTTTCGAACAACTAACTCCGGTGCAGTATTTTTGGATTTGACCGTTCTCATGATCTGGGAGCGAGACTCACCTGTCATAGACTATTCCTCAAATTCTATTCGCAAACTTGGATCACTCTCGCACTTGCTAATGATTGCGTTGTACCGATTTATGATGTTAGCCACTGCCGTTGACCGTGCATCACGTTCAAATACGCTCCATTCGTAGACATTCGTGGCGATAAATTGCTCAATTTCGATGACGTCTAATCGATCTTCGATCCCTGCCTGCTTAGCCAAAGCTTTGGCGCCGCCCAACCCATCTTCCGTAGTTACGATTAGTGGCCGAAGGCCGTTTTGCAGATTGGCGCCACATTTTCGAATCAACGGTTCGCCAGGTGCAGTGGTTACATGGACGGCAACGTCTCCAATAAGGAAATCGCCAGCACGTCCAGATGGAGCGTCGGCTACTGCGAAGCCGTGCTGCTCCAGGGTTCCATTAGTTACGTAATCCAGTTTGGCACCAACCAGGTGTTGCATCACGGCACCCGCGTACATGACACCTCTAACTTCACGTTGACGTTCAACGGCCTGCGCAAGGAGCTCTCTTACGCACGCTCTCAGGGATTTGGATGGATCAAGCTTGAAAGTGAATGGCTGCGCATCGAAATAGGCGAGTGTGCGGGCAACCCAAAATTTCTCGACTTCCGGGAGGTCAATGGATCCTCGGCTATGCAGGTCATTGAGCAAGTCGATATATGCGTTCATGCGGTCCATGTTGCCGCGACTTGTTCGTCCACCTTCGGTCGACAGAATGCGTTCGATTCCATGGCTCGCTAGTATTTTTTTAACAGCTGGCCCTCCCAATCCGGAAACCTGCCCACCTTTAGCCGTCACAAAATCGGTTTTGTTAAGCGGAAATTCGCGATCTGTGGCATTTCTGGTAAGAATCAGCACCAACGATAATGATCCTTTAGATGGGCCAACATATTCTGCGTCAAATTGTTCAAGAATCTCTTTTTGATTTTTTGACATTTTTTTTCTATACCCGCCGAATAACGGAGGGTTCGGACAATTGCTGAACTGTTTGAGCACGACGAATTGTCGTTTGTCGACTTAAGACTCCTCCATGTTCAGAAAGGAGGAAGTCTACGGAGTTTATCTCATCGTCTCGCCCAGAAAAACAATTATGAAATGCGGTTAGCAACTCAAGCTCGTGGAGCTTCTGGCCAGTGGCGACTGGTTTTTCCACGGAAGGGATGGATCCAGGAAGCAGATACACACATGGCGGCGGTACGCGGAATGGGCCAACAGTGGTTAGCCTACTTTCGTCAAGTATTTTTGGACATGGTTTTCCAATCGTCCCACACACCATATCCCATACGATGACGCCATCGACTCTTTGTTGTCTCGAGATCATTTCCGCGCTGAGGCGAGAATGAATGCCTGACCACGTGTTTCGGCGAGGATCGGCGCCTGGATTTGAACATACGCTCCAAATTACGAACTCATCCGCAATAGAAGGGCGCTCAAAAATGTTCGTATTGTTGCCGTCCAGGCACCCTTTAAGATCGATGACCGCCGTTTTTCCGCTATTGAGTTGAACCACGTAATCGTTTCGATTGGCGTCGTCAGTCAAGTCCCAGGCGCTAATGTATCCGCCATCCTCCAAATGATTAAGGATGTGGTGAACGAAAATTCGTTTTTCCCGCATCGTCGCAGAAAACTGACCTCGGATTCTCTCAATTGCTCCGCGGAAAAGTCCCGAATTGTAGAACTCTCGTTCATCTAAGCCATGGTCGCCCAGCTTATGTGCTTCATTTCTAAGGGTCTCGGCAAATTGCTCAATTTTTTCGCGTAAAGCTAAATTCTGCCTACACGGGATTGAGCTCATGCTGCCTCTTCATGACGGTCCGCGGTGGCTAACCCCATCAGTGGTTCGAAGACATGGTGGGCTAAATGTCGCACGACCGGGACTGCAACTCCATCGCCAGTTAGGTGATAAGCCTCGTTGTAGTTCTTGGGCAAAATGTAGGAGTCTTGGAGGCCCATAAGGCGCGCTGTCTCTCTCGCGGAAATGAGACGGGATCGGATCTTGCTTCCATCGACCACAATGATCGTCTGCCTGCTAGATCCTCCTGCTGGCGTGCGCAAGCAACCCGCGACGTCATCAAATCTAACTTCCGCTCGTTGAACCTTCGCACCGGTTTCATCTACGCGAGTTCGCTTATAGATCGCTCCTACCATCCTGCGCTCAGCGCGCTTGGCCGCTTCCACTTTCGCCAAATTTGTGGGAGACATCATGCTGAGCAATTGCTTCGTTTCTGCCGGAGAATGCCAAGTAACGCTTTCTGGATTCTCTTCAATAATGTCTGCAAATGTCGATGACCTTAGAGAAGGCGTGGGAACATTCCACCACACGAGCCTTTCTTTTGCTTCTGCAGAGATATTGTCAATAGCTTTGCACAGACCCTTTGTGTGAAATGGTCCTATTGGCTCCGGTGCAAGCAGGCTTGGCGGAATAGCTACATCATCGCGCACCCCAACGATAAACAATCGAGGACGAGATTGCGGCACGTACAACGATGCGTTAATTACGAGGGCGCCATATCGATAGTTCGCTTTTGCGAGGACTTGACAAATAGTGGCAAAGTCTTTGCCTTTGTGAGACGTCAATGTACCTAGTACATTTTCCAAAGCGACGATTTTTGGCGCTCGCCCGCCGACACCAAGATCTTCTATGATTTTCCAGAAAGGATAGAAAGTTCCAGATCGTTCTCCCTTCAATCCGGCGCCGCCGCCCGCAAGGGAAAGATCCTGGCAAGGGAAGGATCCCCATACGAGATCTGCATATCCCGGAAGGGACGCTGCTTCGACGGTGTTGACATCGCCAATTCTCAGCTCACCACGAGTACCCCAGTTCGCTTGGTATGTCATGCCTTTCTTGTAGTCAAAATCATTGGCAAATAGACATTCCCATCCAGAGCCCAACCCAGCTCGTGCCATCCCGCCACCAGCGAAGAATTCGTAAAATTTAGGCATTGACTGTTCGCTCGATGGGGGCGTTTGCAAGCGCAAGCTCACGTGCTAGCTTTTCTTCAATTGCTTCAGCGATCCACGTGTTTCTTGACACGTTGCCAGGCCGCTTGCTGCGCGCCTGATCAATCACCTCGAAAACTTCGCTAGAGAGCCGCAAATTGATGCGATCCGTGGGATTCATAATGTAAAGATAGAAATGGTGAGTGTGGCGCCATTGTGGCGCCACACTGGATGGATGTCTAGTGCTCCGAACTCTTGCCGGGTGCCGCGCGAGTCCCTGGGTCGTCGGCATCACGATGGGGCTTTTGGCTGCTCCTGATGATTCAGCGATAGAGGCTCTTGCACATTCGACACCTAAGTAGTGTCACGTTCACCAGGTACGGTGCGCGCCACAAAAACTGTGGGCGTCAAGAAGTACTGTTGCTTTTACTCATGGGTCCACTCAATGGCCTCTGAACGCATTTCCTCAGTCTGGACCATGCTGAAACCGCACATGCTTTCAATGCCGCCTAGAAGGCTGGTTATTGTCCATGGATTTAACGGTTCGCCTCCTGTAGCACTCGGTTCAGCAACGCCATTTGCGAGCATCCGGGCGATGGCGGAGATGGCCGCTAAGTTACGGTCAATTATGGCAATCCGCTCTAGTCTCACGGTGCCGTATTCAGCTTCGCCATCAGTAGTCCACGGATCCTCAATTAAGGGGTGGAGCCGACCTGCAACCGTGGGGTCAGTTCCATGGGAAAGGTCAGGGCCTTTGTGGCGGTTTAGGATCTCTTTGGCTGCGGATGGTGGTCTCTGCCGGTCGCCTAGCGTATTCACTTGCATCTCCTATCGAGCGCTTGGCCTGCCTCCCGCTCTCAAGCGGGGTGGGCGGGCACCAGACCAGGTTGAGAGACCGGCTCGATAGGACACCGGCGCACGCGAGCGTGCCCCGGCCTAGGCCCGCCCATTGAAGGCGTGCGAAGGCGCGCGGACGTAAAAATACCGCTTGGCAGCGGTCGTCCGCCTATCGAGTTTCCGGCTCTCACCCCGGGCTGCTGTTGGTGCAGCAGCGGTGCAAGTATAGGCCAGGGCAGGGGCTTTGAGACCGCTGCACGATGTCTGAAAGCGTCTGAGAGTTGATGCTCAAGTGATCAAGCATTGATGATCGAACATGGTGTGGCCAGTACCGATAGCATTCATAGGCTTACCGCGATCGGGCAATGTAAGAGGCTTGTCCGATCGCGCAGATCATGCGTCCACACGGATCGACTCACAAAGAGTTAGGGGCTCGCACCGACGTAAGCGAACCTACTCCACCAACCACTCCCGAAACGCCTCTAGATCCATCCCGCTCGGCACATACCAGACCTTCCGCGTCTTATCCCACTGCGCTCCCAGCGCCTTCACCACATCCCGATTCGCATACGCAACGCGCAGATCCCGATGGCCCACCGCCTGCACCGGTGCCGCCATGTTCCGGCGCACGGCCGTGTCCGCGCGCCGTTGAATGCCCGCCAACTGCATCTGCCCGATAAACACGCTGCGCTGTGCCGCAACTTCCGTGGACACCAGCGTCAACCGTGCTTTCGTACGCGTCGCGGCGACGTAGAACAGGTTTTCTTCCTCACTCACTTTTCGCAGCGGATTCGGGAACTCTCCGGCGTCCATGAACGGCAGGATGACGTGGTCGAATTCCTTGCCTTTGACGTTCGCGATGCAGTCCAGCTGCACCGTGTTCTTTCCGGGCCGGGCGCCCGCGAAGGCTTCGGCGGCGCCGATCCATTCTGAGAATTCGCGCAGCGTTTTGCCGGAGCTTTTTGCGGAAGCGATGAAGCCGGTGACGGACTTGGTGACGACGGAGGCTTCGTACGGATGCACGTACAGACGCGTTGCCAGCTTATCCATGTCCACCAGCTCGCGGACTTTTTCCAGCGCGGCGAAGGCGGGGGAGTCGGCGGAGACTTCACGCAAGTGCGCCACCGCGTCAGAAATCCGGCCGCGCGCCGCCGGGCTGCCGACGCGTTGGATCTGGCCGGTGAAAAAGTGCTTGAGCGCGGACGGCTCCTTGGCCAGCGTGGTTTGGGCCTCGCGCAATTCCTGCGGCGTTAGCGGCACTTCGGCAAAGGTGGTCAGCGCGTCGACGATAGCTTCGCGCGTGGCGGGCGTGGCGACGTGGTGGAAGTCGTCAAGCGCGATGGCGATCATGCCKCGCAGGAACAGGATTTCTTCGCGCAGCAGGTAACTCTTCATCGTCAGCGTGCGGTATTGCACCCCGGCGTTCATCAGCGCGTTTTCGATTTCGATGGATTGGTGCGCATCGCGCAGCAGAATGCAGCAGCCGTCCAGCGGTTTACGGTCTTGCTTCCACTGAAGCACGGCGCGCACGACCTCGGCGCCGCACGCGCCCGGGGCCTGCGCGTAGGGGCGTTCGTGTATATCCGTGCGCAATGGCAGGTTTGAATCGACGGGTTTACGTTTGAAGGCTTCCATCGCGTAGGCCAGGTGCGGGCCGTGGCGGTAGGTCATCGTCAGCGGGAAGCTCACGCAGTCGGGGAAGCTGGACGCGATGCGGTGTCGCAGGAACGATTCGTCGGCGCCCAAGTGCGAATAGATCACCTGGTCTTTGTCGCCGACGCCGACGAAGTACGTGATGCCCACGCTTAGCAGCGCTTCGATAATGCAGAACGAGGCCTCGTTGATGTCGTGCAGCTCGTCGCACAAGACCAGCCGGTACGCGGGCAGCACGTCGCGCGCGTCGGCGCCGTTGCGTATCAGGCAGGCAAGGTCGTACGTGGCATCGAAGAAGCCGCGCGCGTCGATGAAGCCGAAGACGTCGATGCGCTGCTTTTCATATTCGATGGCCCACAGATAATCCGTCAGCGGAATGCTCAGGCTGTTGGCGGTGTATTCGGGGTCGGCGATATTGTCGGGCGACAACATCATCGTGGCTTTCAGTTTCAGCAGATTATCCAGAAACTGGCTGACCGCGGTGTTGTGGGTGCGAATGTCGAGCTCGTCCGCATACTGCGCGTGATTGATGGCGACGTTTTCCAGCGCATACAAGGCATAGCTTTGTTGTTCGCGCGTGGTCGGCAGGCTCTCGGGTTTGCCGTCTTCGATTTTCGACAACACGCGCTGCGCAAATTCTTCAACGGTCAGCACATTGACGCGCCGCGCCGTGTTGTAGGCGATGCCGACTTCCACCAGACGCGTTTGCAGAACCTGCCGGGCTTCGTCCGTGAAGGTCAGCGCCAGAATGTCTTCGGGCGGCAAGCCGCGTGTCAGAGCCTCGCCGACGCGCAGCGCCAAGGTGGTGGTTTTGGCGGCGCCTGCGTTGGCGATGACAAGGCTGGTCCGGCTCCGCGAGGTTTGGATCTTGGTCTGTTCCTCGGTGGGCACGAATCCGGCGGGGAAGAACTGGGCGGAGGGGGAGGTTGTCGTCATCTAGGCGGGGCAGGCGCGAACAGAATGGTCGCAGGAGGTGAACCGCCAGTGTAACGACTCCCGGGCTCTGGTTTTTCCGGGCGATTCTGCTGCGCGGCTTCCGAATCGGTGCCTACGCATACCCATCCGGCCCAACCCGGCTCGGCATATCCTGCCACCCGCTCCCCAAACGCAAAACGGCCGGCGAGCGCGTTGAGCGTTCGCCGGCCGTTCAGGAGCCGCGTTCTACGCGCGTTTAGCGCACCGGCCACCCATACATCAGCCCGCCATCGCGGTACGACGCGTTCAATCCGCGCGACAGCTTCAACGGGCTGCTGGGGCCCAGGTTCTTCTCAAAGCTCTCACCGTAATTGCCGATGTGCTTGATGATGTTGTAGGCCCACTTATCGTCCACGCCCAGGTTCTTGCCCATGCCCGGCGTCACGCCCAGCAGGCGCTGCACGTTGGGATTCGTGCTTTTGAGCATTTCATCCACGTTCTTCGACGTGATGCCGTATTCCTCGGCTTCCAGCATGGCGAACATCGTCCAGCGCACGACGTTGAACCATTGCTCGTCGCCCTGGCGCACCATCGGGCCCAGCGGTTCCTTCGAGAAGTTCTCGGGAAGAATGTCGTATTGCCCCGGGTTCTCCAAGTTGCTGCGCGCGGCGGCCAGTTGGGATTTGTCGCCGGTGAAGGCATCGCAGCGGCCCACGGCAAACGCGCGGATGATCTCGTCCAGACGCTCGACCACAACGGGCTTGAAGACGATGTTCTGCGAACGGAACCAGTCCGCCAGGTTCAGTTCCGTGGTGGTGCCGGGCTGCACGCAGACGGTTGCGCCGTCCAGTTCCTTGGCGCTTTTCACGTTCAAGGATTTGTTCACCATGATGCCCTGGCTGTCGTAGTAGTTCACGCCGACGCCGATCAGGCCCAAGGTGGTGTCACGCGTGAGCGACAGCGTGGTGTTGCGCGGCAGGACGTCCACTTCGCCGGATTGCAGGGCGGTGAAACGTTGCACGGCGCTGACCGCCATGATCTTGGATTTGGCGGGGTCGCCAAACATGGTGATGGCAAGCGCGCGGCACAGGTCGACGTCCAGGCCGATCCAGCCGCCCTTGCTGTCATTGACCGAGAAGCCAGCCACGCCCGTGGACACGCCGCATTGGACGAAGCCCTTATTCTTGACGCTATCGAAAGTCACGCCGGCGGTGGCCGCCCAGGACGAAAGGAATAATGCGGTGCCTGCCGCGACGTGTTTAAGTGCTTTCATGGTGTCTCCGCGCGTTGAGCGCATGGGTATTCTGTCGGCCGGTGGCCGAGTGCGCGGAATGGTAGCCAGCGGGCCGGGGCGGGAATATCAGGGAATTCCCGTTAAATCCACTGGACGGAATTTGCGGAGGATAATCTTCGCCATGCCGACGAGGGGCCAGGGATGAAACAAGACGACGACAACAGGGATGCACCCGGAAGCCACGGGTTATGGCGGCCGATTGGCTTCGTCAAGGAGCAGGTGCGGGATGCGTGGCGTGAACTGATCCGCGTCAACACCAGCGACCGCCGTTGGGAAATGCCGCTGGCGGCGGCGTTGTCGTCGGGCCTGCCGCTGATGGTGGGCGCGTATTTCGGGCGCATGGATTATGGATTGATGTCCAGCCTGGGCGGCATGGTGTTTCTGAGCCTGCCCAATTCTTCCTTGCAGCACCGCATGATGATGTTGCTGGCCGCGTCGTTCGGCATGGTGGCGTGCTTTGCGGTGGGCGCGCTGACGCAGTTCTGGCCTACGGCGATGGTTGCCGCGCTGACGATCATCGCCATCTTGGTCAATATGGTGTGCCGCTGCTACCGGCTAGGCCCGCCGGGCAGCTTGTTTTTCATTATGGCGACAGCCATTGCGGCCTACACGCCGGGGCGTATTGAAGATGTGCCGATGCGCGTAGGCATGGTGGCGCTGGGGTGTTTGGTTGCCTGCCTGGTGGCGTTTGCCTATTCCCTGCACATGACGCGCGTGGCGCCGCCTCCTGTTGAAACCCCGCTGCCCAAGCCGACCTTTGACTTTGTCGTGTATGACTCCATCATCATCGGGCTGTTCGTAGGAATATCCTTGCTGGTGGCCGAACTGCTGCAATTGCCGCGGCCCTATTGGGTGCCCGTCAGCTGCCTGGCGATTATCCAGGGGGCCAGTTTGTGGGCGGCGTGGAACCGCCAGCTGCATCGGATTTTTGGTACGGCGCTGGGCTTATGCGTGGCGTGGGCATTATTGAGCCTGCCGCTGAATGTGTGGACGTTGAGCCTGGTGATGATGGCGCTGTCGTTCGGGATAGAAACCTTGGTGGTGCGGCACTACGCCAGCGCGGTGGCGCTGATCACGCCGCTGACGATCTTCCTTGCCGAGGCGCCGCATCTGGGCCAGGGCTATCCCTCGGCGGTGATACAGGCGCGGTTCGTGGATACGGTGATTGGGGCGTTCATTGGCGTGCTGGGCGCAGTGCTTCTGCACAATCAGCGCATCCGGCCGCTGCTGTCACGCTGGATGCGGGCTGTGCTGCCCAAGCGGATCAGCTGATTCACTGGCGTCGCAGTAAGGGCAGTCTGCCGCAGCCGGCCCTGACGCGCCATGCAAACACTCATGCGATAGCCACTGGCTCAGCCGGTCGTAGCTTTCCATATTGCTGCGCCAGTTGGGCGCGCAAAGATAATAGCCAAGCGGGCTTTCAAACGTGCGGTCGAATATATCCACCAATTGCCCCGTGGCCAATTCCTTTTCGATCAGGCAATGCGGCATCAGCGCCACCCCAAAGCCTGACGACGCGGCTTGGATAATCATCGAAAACAGATTGAACCCCGGCCCGAAACGCGCGCGGTCATAATCGCCGAGGTAAGTAGAAAACCAGTATTCCCATGACAGCGGAATCTCAATGTGCTGCAACAGCGTGCATTGCTTGATGTCTTCCAGGCTGCTGATGGGATGCTGGTCCAGATACTCGCGCGAGCACACCAGCCGGGTTTCCCGGCCCGTCAGGTACTTGGCGTCACCGTCGTGCCAATCCCCATAGCCATATTGAATGGACGCATCGAAATCCAGTTCGGTGCTTTTGTAATCCGCCACGCTGTAGCGGACGAAGTTGATGGAGATGTCGGGATTGAATTCGCGAAAGGTCTTCAGGCGGGGGAACAGCCATTGCGCGGCAAACGTGGGCGCGGCCGATACGTTCAGCGATTTGGCCGATTGTTGGGTCGCCATGACCTGCGACGTGGCGCTTTCCAGCGTGTGCAGCGCCGGCCGGATCAGGCTCAGGTAGGTAGCGCCCATGCGGGTCAGCTGCAGGCCGTTGGTGGCGCGAATGAACAGCGCGTGGCCCAGGTAGCTTTCCAGCGTGGCGATGTGCCGGCTGATGGCGCTTTGCGTAACGAACAGCTCTTTGCCCGCCTTGGAGAACGACAGATGGCGCGCCGCTGCGGTGAACGCATTCAATTCAGAGAGGGTGGGGCAGCGGCGTCTCATGGGGCAGTTAAACCATGCGTGAGCGAATACATCGGTCGGCGAATACCGGGGGCGGCAATCACACAGCCGGAAAAGACAGGGTATGAGTATTACTCATAAGGCTGTTCAAATTTGTGTCGATTCCCTAAGGGGAGACCCGGTATCGGACGTTTGGATTGTACCGGTAGAGTTCGCCATGCTGAATTTCCTGCATGTTGAACAGATAGCGTGATTTATTTATGAAGCCGGTTGTTGTTAAGAATTGCAAGATCTTGAATACCCGATCACTGGTCCTCGAAGAGGCAACCAATGTGCTGATCGAGGACGGGATGATCACCCGCATCAGCGCCGACGAATTGACGGCGCCGGATGCGCAGGTGCTGGATGCCAAGGGCATGACCCTGATGCCGGGCATGATCGATTGCCACGTGCACGTGGTGGCGTCGTCGTTCAACCTGGGCCGCGTGGCGTCCTTGCCGAATGCGCTGGCCCTGCTGCGCGCGCTGCCCATCATGCAGGGCATGCTGGACCGCGGCTTCACGTCGGTGCGTGACGCGGGCGGCGCCGACTGGGCGCTGGCGCAAGCCGTGCTGGACGGAACGGTCGATGGGCCGCGCCTGTTCTGCTCGGGCAAGGCCTTGTCGCAGACGGGCGGCCATGGCGACTTCCGCCAGCGCAACGACGAACTCGACCCCTGCCCGTGCTCGGTCAAGATCGGCAACATCGGCCGCGTGGTGGATGGCGTGGACAACTGCCGCCTGGCGGTGCGCGAAGAAATCCTGAAGGGCGCCACCCAGATCAAGGTCATGGCCTCGGGCGGCGTGGCCTCGCCCAATGACCCGATTCAGAACCTGGGCTTCTCGGAAGCCGAGCTGATCGCCATTGTGGAAGAAGCCAGCAACGCCAACACCTATGTTATGGCGCATGCCTACACGCCGCGCGCGATTACGCGTGCGGTGCGCTGCGGCGTTCGCACCATCGAACACGGCAACCTGGTCGACCGCGAGGCCGCGCAGGTGATGAAAGAGCACGGCGCGTACATGGTGCCCACGCTGATCACCTATGAAGGCCTGGCCAATGACGGCGAGCGCTATGGCTTGCCGCTGGACTCGGTGAAGAAGATTGCCACCGTGCGCACGCAAGGGCTGACCGCGCTTGAAATCCTTGACGAAGTCGGCGTGAAGATGGGTTACGGCAGCGATCTGCTGGGCGAAACCCACTACATGCAAGCCGATGAACTGACGCTGCGCGCCCGCGTGCTGGGTAACGCCAAGGTGATTCAGCAGGCGACGCTGATCGGCGCCGAGATCCTGAATCAGGAAGGCCTGCTGGGTGAAGTTTGTGAAGGCGCCTACGCCGACCTGTTGCTGGTGGATGGCAATCCGCTGGATGACATCGCGCTGTTGACCAAGCCCGATTCGCTCAAGCTGATCATGAACCGCGGCTTGCTGCACAAGAACGCGCTGAACTAAGCACTGAACCCAGCCCTGCCGGGCCAGGCACGCGTGCGCTCAATGCCCGCGCGCCCCGCCCGCTTTCACATTTCTACCGGAACTATCGTCATCATGTATTCCGTATCGGACCGCCTGGAGCGGCTGCCGTTCTCCAGCTTTCATTTCCGGCTGCTGATGATCGGCGGCCTGGGCCTCGCTTTTGAAGCGCTGGACGCCGGCATCATTGCCTTCATCATTCCGTCGTTGCGCGTGCAATGGGGGCTTTCCACCGGCCAGATCGGCTGGATCGCCAGCAGCACCTATGTGGGCTTCCTGGTGGGCGCGCTGTTCTCCGGCATTCTGGGCGACCGCTACGGCCGCAAGAAAATCATGATGTGGGCCTTGCTGCTGTTCTGCGTGGCCACCTTCATCAACGCGTTTGCCCGCAACTATCACGAGTTCTACATCCTGCGCATGATCGCGGGCATTGGGATGGGCGCGGAAGGCGCCATCATCGCGCCGTATCTGGCGGAGTTCGTCAGCAGCAAGTATCGCGGCCGCTTCACCGGCGCGCTGGCCGGCTTCTTCTCGTTCGGCTTCGTGATGTCGGCGCTGCTGGGCTACTTCATTGTGCCGTTGAGCGACGATKGCTGGCGCTGGATCATGATCATTGCGTCCGTGCCGGTGGTGTTCCTGCTGTGGTGGCGCAAGTCGTTGTTTGAATCGCCGCGTTGGCTGGAACACACGGGCCAAACCGCCGAAGCCAACCGCATTTGCTCGGCCATCGAAGCCGAGGTGGAGCAAAAGCTGGGCCGTCCGCTGCCCACGCCCGTGTCCACGCGCAAGGCCAACTCCAAGCCTGCTGCGCAACAGACCGCCATGGCCAAGCTGGCCTCGCTGTTCTCCAAACAGTATCTGGGCACGACGGCGCTGGTGTGGGTGTTCTGGATCACCGTGCTGTTCTGCTACTACGCCTTCCTGGTGTGGATTCCCAGCCTGCTGGTTGAACGCGGCTTCACGATCACCAAGAGCTTCTCGTACACGATCCTGATTTATCTGTCGCAGATTCCGGGCTACTTCTCGGCCGCGTACTTCAACGACAAGATCGGTCGCAAGTACACGATTCTGATCTACATGCTGCTGTCGTGCCTGTCGGCATTGGGCTTGGCGCTGGCCAGTGGCGAACAGCAAATCATCATGTTGAGCATGCTGCTGTCTTTCGGCATGAACGGCGTGATCGCGGGCCAGTACACCTACACCGCCGAAATCTACCCGACCTCTATCCGGGCAACCGGCATGGGCGCGGCGTCGGCCTTTGCGCGGATCGGCTCGATTGCGTCGCCCACCATCGTGGGCGTGGCGTACCCGGTGTTGGGCTTTGCGGGCGTGTTCGCCATGATGACGGCCATTTTGCTGGTGGGCGGCCTGGGCATTCTGTTCTTCGGCAAGAACACGCGTGGCGTGGTGCTTGAGGAGATCAACTGATGACGTCCGCATCGGCATTCGAACCGTGGGCCAGGCATGCGCGGGCCTTGGGGCTGGCAAGCAGCCGCGAGGCGCAGTGGAACGTGATCTCTGGCCTGCTTGAGGAAGCCTTCGGGCACAAGCTCTTCACGGCGCTGCTGTATCTGGAGTCGCATCAGCTGATGAAGCGTCTGTACACGTCAGACGAAAGCATCAGCCCGCTGGGCGGCTTCAAGGCCACGGGCAGCGGCCCGTGGTCGCGCCATGTGCTGGAGCAAGGGCGGCTGTATGTGGCCAGCAATGAAGACGATGTGCGCACGGTGTTCTCTGAAGCGCCGATGCTGATTGATCGCGGGTTGCAATCGGCGTTCAACATTCCGGTGCGTCACGAGGGCCGGGTGATCGGGTCGTTGAACATGCTGAGCGGGCGCCATGCCTATGACAAGGCGGATCACGATCTGGCGGCGCTGATCGCAGGCGTGTGCGCGCCGGTCTTCATCGAGGAAATGCGCGCCGCGCAATCGGCCGCCGCCGAGGTGGACCGCTCCAGCCTGGACAGCGTCTAAGGACGTCTAAGGACTAAGGACGTCTAAGGACGTCTAAGGGCGTCTAAGGGTGTCTAAGGGCGTTCCAGGGCAAGCCGTTCCTTGCCCTGGGCCACGCGTTCCCACGTGTCTTGTGCCGCGCCATTCTTCGCGGCCACCACCTCCGCCATGATCGATAACGCGATCTCGGCGGGGGTTTTGCTGCCAATGAAAATGCCGGCCGGGCCGTGCAGCTTGTTCAGCGCGGCCTCATCCAGATCGAAGTACTCGCGCAGCCGCGACCGCCGCTGAAAATTGTTCTTGCGCGAGCCGATCGCGCCGACGTAGAACGCGTCCGATTGCAGCGCATCGATCAGCGCCAGGTCATCAAGCTTCGGATCATGGGTTAGCGCAATGACGGCCGTGCGCCTGTCGGGCCGCAGCCGCAAGATGACGTCATCGGGCATTTCACGCGTGAACGTCATGCCCGCCTGCGTCCAGTCGTGCGGATGCGCGTCGCGCGGGTCGCAGACGATGATGTCAAAGCCCAGCGTCAAGGCGATCTGGCACAGATACCGGCTGGTGTCGCCCGCGCCGATCACGATCAGCCGCGCGGTAGGGCCGAAGTGCGTGGTGAAGGTGGTGGCGGCCAAGCTCGGTGCGCGGTCGGGCGGGCCGGCTTGCAGCGTGGCCTGCCCCGACGCCAAATCCAGCGTGCGCGCCACGCAACGCCGCTGGATGCAGGCGTTCAATAGTTCGGGCAACAGGCTTTGCGGGCCGACGCGTTCCATCACCAATTCCACCGTGCCGCCGCAGGGGATGCCGAAGCGCCGCGCGTCATCGGCCAACACGCCATAGCGCAGCACGGCGGGCGGCTGTGGCGCCGCGTCCATTTCCTGCACGCGCGCCGCCAGATCGTCCTCAATGCAGCCGCCCGACACGGACCCAGCCACCGCGCCTTGCGCGTTCATCGCCATGATCGATCCGGGTGGCCGGGGGGATGAGCCCCACGTTCGCGCCACCGTGAACAGCCACACGGGAATGCCGGCGTGTGCCCATTCGACGGCGTGGCGCAATACCAATAGGTTGATGTCGGTCATGCGTGGGTTTCCCGTCAAACGCTCAGCCCGCCAGCGCGGCGCGCACCGCCTCGGGCGTGAACGGGGCTTCGTAAAAGCGTCGCCCGGTCGCATCGAAAAGCGCGTTGGCAATCGCGGCGGGGCCAGGCACCGAAGCTGATTCGCCCGCGCCCATGGGCGGTTCGTCTTGGCGCGGCATCTGCAAGACGTCGATAGCGGGCAGATCTTTGAAGCCGATGATGGGGTAGCCGCCCCATTCGCGGCTGGATACGCCGGCCTGGTCGAAGGCCACTTTTTCAAGCAGGCAGCGGCTGAGCGTTTGCACGACGTTGCCGTGGATTTGATGGCGCACGCCGTCTGGGTTGATCACCATGCCGGTGTCTTGTCCGACGACGATGCGTTGCACGCGGACGCGGCCGGTGGCGGCGTCGACGCTTAGGTCGATAACCCAGGCGGCCCAGGCCGCGCCAAAGCCGGGAAACTTGCTGTGCACGTAGCGCGCATAGGCCACGCCCCGGCCATGCAGCACGCCGTCGGCATCCGGCTTTCCCCGGCTGCCCGGCGTGCGTGGCTGCCATCCTGCGTGTTTTGCGGTGGCGTCGATCAGTGCAACGGCGCGCGCGTCATCCAGGTTGCGCAAGCGGTAGTCGACCGGGTCGGCGCCTGCCGCCTCGGCCAGTTCGTCGATCATGCAGTCATGCGCGAAGGAATTCGGCAGCGCTGACACGCCGCGCAGCCAGGACGAGCGCACGATGGGCGGCATGTCGTGGCAGACGACGCGGCGGTTTGCGTAACGGTAGGGCGGCGCGGCGGTGCGGTCGCCCATTTCCAACGTGCGCGGTTCGCCCGGTATGGCGCCCGTCAGCAGCAGCGCCAGCAGTGGCGCGTCGTTGGACGGGTAACGCACGGCGAAGTCGTAAGCCAGCAGCTCACCTTGCGCATCAATGGCCGCGCCCACGTCCATCAATTGCCCGGTGCCTTTGGGCTCCCACTGATGCTCTTGTTCGCGCGTGAGTTGCACGCGCACGGGCGCGCCCACGGCCCGCGACAGCAAGGCCGCGTCGGCGCAGACGTCGTCGGCGCAATTGCGGCCATAACAACCGGCGGCCTCCAGGCGGATCAGCTCAATCTGGCCTTCGCCCAGTTTCAAGAGGCGGTCGAGATCGGTGCGCAGCATGTGCGGGTTCTGCGTGCCGGTCCAGACGGTAAGCCGGCCGTCGCAAAAATCCGCCACGGCGCAAGACGGGCCGATGGATGCATGCATCTGATAAGGCCAGACGTAGGTGCGGCGCAGATGCGTGGCGGCCTGGGCACAGACGGCATCCACGTCGCCGTCTTCAATCAAGGGCCGTGCCTTCGACGGATTCGTGCGGATGGCGGCTGCCAGATCGTCCAGTTGCGGCGCGGGCGGAACCGGCTTCCAGCGCACCTTCAGCGCGCGCATCGCGGCAATGGCCTGCTCTTCACGATCCGCCACCACGCCGATGAAATCGCCTTGCGCCACCACCTGAACATTGCCGGGCAGATGCGCGACGGAATCCCGGTCTACATCGATCAGGCAACGGCCAATGAAGTCTCCGGCGTCGCGCCCGGGATGCGGCGGACGAATCACGCGGCCGTGACGCATGCCCGGCACGCGCACGTCATGCACAAAGCTGAGTTCGCCCGTGGCCTTGGCGGGAATGTCCACGCGCGCCACACCTTGCCCGACGATGCGGTAGTCGCTGGCGGGCTTCAAGCGGACGGGTTGATCGGGCGGGGCGAGTGTCAGCCGAATGTGCTGGCCGGCTAGCAGTTCACCGTAGTCCAACTGGCGCGGGTCATCGTTGCTACGGGGGCGCACCACGCCGTCGCGCAGGCGCAGCGCGTCACGCGGCAGGTTCCATCGTTCGGCGGCCAGCTGCATCAAGTGTTCGCGCGCTTGGGCGGCGGCGCGGCGCAGTGGAACGGCCGAGATCTGGATGCTGGCGCTGGCAATGGTTGGCCCTTGATTGGGCGCGGCGTTGGTGTGGCCCAGCACCATGTCCAGCCGCGCCATCGGCACGTCGATTTCTTCGGCGACGATTTGCGCAAGCGAGGTGCGGATGCCGGTGCCCAGGTCGACGTGGCCATTGAAGGCCAGCACACGCCAGCCTGCGCCGCCTTCCGACACCCGGCTGCCATCGGCCACCACCGCGACAAAAATTTCGGGGGTGGCCTGAACATAATCCGTCGCGGTGCCGGGTTGCCCCGGCGCCGGCTTGGGCGGCGCGGTGGGCTCGCGCACAACGAGTAATGCGTCGGCATGAGCGAGCAGCGCGGGGGACAAATGGTGAGGCTGGGGCAGGGGCATTGGGGCAGGTCCAGGCCGGACGATGATTATGCCGGGTTCAGCGAGCCGCCGGCATTAGGGAGTCCACCATGGCGTTAGTCTCTGACAGCGCTTGCTCCCACGGCATGACGGCGGCGTATTTCTGCGCCATGTCGAAGAGGTTGGCGTCATGCGGACCCAGGGCGCGGTCACCGCAGCAGTCGGCTACGACCAGCGGCCGGAAGCCCGCCTGCATGGCGTCCACCACGCTTGCGCGCACGCAGCCGCTGGTGACGCAGCCGGCCACCAGCAAGGTCTGTACGCCGCGCTGCGCAAGCCACGGTGCAAGCATCGTGCCGAAGAAGGCGGACGGCGTGCTCTTGCGCACCACGTATTCGCCGGGCGCGGGGGCCAGCTCAGGCACGATGGCGCTGTTGGGGCTGTGTTCTTTCAGCGCCAGCATGGCGGGCACTTTCAGGCAGAAGATGTTGCTGTCGGCATCGTCGTCAGAGAACACGATGCGGCTGTGCGCCACGGGCCAGCCGCGCGCGCGGGCATGGGCCAGCAGGTGGCGCGTCTGCGCGATGGCTTCGGGGATGTTGCCGCCGCCCAGCACGGCCGGGTCGGCAAAGCCATTGACGAAGTCGACGATCAACAAGCCGAAGGGCGCTTTAAGCGGCAGCGGCGTGCCGAAGCCCTGGCGGGAATAGGCCGAGATGTCGCCGGGCACGGCATCGGCGGGAATCGTTTGGGTGGATGCGTTCATGGGGTGTCCTTGCGGCGGGCGGCGCGCGCCAGTCCGGGTTCGTCTTGCACCACGCCACGAATCACGACGGGCTGGCCGTCGAGTGCGACGCTGCAATGGCGCATCGGGATGTCGATATGGCAGGCGGTATTGCGGCTGCCGCCTGCTTCGTTATTGGGCCCCATGGACCACAGGAAGTTGCCTTCGAAGGCGCGGGCGTCCATGCCGATATGCGCTTCCTTGTTGTAGTGCGCCAGCATTGACCACTGCGCGCGCGGCTGCAAKCCCCAGCCGATGTGCGACACGGCATAGGCTTCCGGGTCGTCATAGGCCGCCATGTATTCCTTCAGGATGTCGGCCTGCAAGCCGCCGTTGATGCGCGTGACGTAGCCGCTTTCAATGACGAGTTCGATGGGGTCGGTCACGTAGTCTTTCATGGGCAACAGGATGTCGCCGCGGTCCAGCACCACGCGGCCGTTGCTCTGGCCTTCGTTGGGCCACGTCAGCACGAAGCCGCTGGGCCAGTGGTCCCAGCGGCCGGGCTGGTCGACAAAACCATATTCGGAAATGGCCGGGAAGTCGCCCAGCGCGCAGCGCAGATCGGTGCCGGCGTCTGACGTGATGTGCATCTGTTTGGACGCTTCGATGCGGCGCGCGGCGGCTTGCACACGCGTGCGGTCGGCGTCGGTGGGCACCAGCCGGCACAGCACTTCGGGCGGTTCGATGGCCAGCAGGATCTTGGTGCCGGTCTTCAGGATCTCGTGCTGCTCGGGTGAGAACAGCAGCGTCATCAAATCCAGAACCAGGTCGCTGGCCGTCAGTGCCGCGATGGCGGCCGGGTTGCCGGTGAGCGGCGTGGTGCCCAGATACGCCAGGGCATCGCGGCTGATGGATTTATCGGCGTTGACGGGCGGCAGGTCCAGGCGGTTGACGCGCGCGCCCATGTCGGTGGCGGCGGCAATTGCGCAGCGCAAGGTTTGCGGATGCGTGTCGGCGCCGGTCAACACGGTGACGATCTGGCCGGCTTCCAAGCGGGACAGCGTTAGCACCTGCTTCCAGGCGTGGATCAAATCGATATCGCTGACGGACATGGCGAATTCCTTAAGGCGGCAAAGTGATTGGTAGAGGGCGCGTCAGTCCACCCGAGCCCCAAGGAAATCGCCGAAGGCGGCGTAGAAGCCGGCTTCGTTGTCCCAGGGAATCATGTGGCCCGCACCGGGCACGCGCACATGCTGCGTCTGCGGCGCCAGGCCCTGCCATTCCGCCACGTCGTCGTCACCGACCACGCCGCCTTTTTCGGCCGTCATCAACAGCAGCGGCACGGTGATGCGGGGCAGGTCGGCGTGGATGTCGTCGCGGCCAAAGTCTTCAAAGCTCTGCACGATGGCGGGCTCATGGCAGGTATGCAGCCACTGCGCGCGCAACTGGCGTTGGGCCTCGGTCCAGGTGGGGCAGAACGCCTTCATGTCTTCGGCGGTCATGCCGTGGGTGGCTTGCCGGATGGAGTCCACGTACCAGGCCAGATTGGCGGGGTAGGCGCGGCGGCCGGGGCCGGACACGGGCGGGTCAACGATGACCAGACTTGCCAGCCCTTGCGGTTGCTTGCTGGCTGCGCGCACGGCAATGCGACCGCCCATCGAGTGGCCGACGAGCGTGTAGCGTTCCAGCCCCAAGGCTTGCGCGAAAGCGGTGACGTCGGCGGCTTGCGCGTCCAGGCCGTAGTCCAGCCCGGGGCCGGAGGCCGACAGGCCGCGACCGCGCACGTCGAGCACATAGGTGTCGAATTGGCGGCCCAGGTGTTCGGCGACAAAGCCCCAGGTGACGGCGGGGCTGGTGATGCCGGGAATCAGGATGACGGCGGCGCGGCTGGCTCGGTTATCGGCCGTGCCGCCATAGCGCAGATAGTGTTGGCGGATGCCGTTGGCATGTACCTGGCCGCCGTAGAGATAGGTGCTGGGGGTCATTGTGCGCTCCGGGAATAGGGGTACGCGCCCGAGAGCAGGGCGCCAGCGCCCGGCACCACCGGGTCCAGCCCCAATTCCTTCAGGATGGCGTAGGTGGTGGCGATGGACGCGGTGAGCACGGGCTTGCCCGTTTCGGCTTCGACTTGCGACACCGCCGGCAGCGACGGCATTTGCACGCAGGCCGACAGCACGATCACATCGGCATCGGCCACGTTCATGCCTGCGACGATGCCCGGCAGCTTGGCGGGGTCATGGCGGCCCACCTCCAGGTTGTCGGGAATTTCCAGCGCGCGCCAATCCACAATTTCAAAACCCTCGGCGGCGATGTAGTCCATGACCAGTTCGGTCAGCGGCACCATGTAGGGCGCGACCAGCGCAATCTTTTTTGCGCCCATGACGTGCAGCGCTTCCACCAGCGCACCGGCGCTGGTGATGACAGGGGCGGATGCGCCATTTTCGGCGGTGCGTTCGGTCAGGCGCTTTTGCGAGACGCGGTGATAGCCGCGCCCCATCGCCATGATGGCAACCAGGCAGGCGTAGCCCAGCACATCGACCCGCGCATCGCTGAGTTCCAGCGCGCAGCGGTCGCTCTCGGCGTCCATGGCGGCCAGCTCTTCCTTCTGCACTTTCTTCATGCGCATGCGGCTGGAGTGGAACGTAAAGCGGTCGGCGGGGCGCAGCGACGAATGCGCCTGCAGCATGGCGGGCACTTCAGTTTCCATCGTCGTGTTCGAGCTGGGGACGATCTGGCCAATTCGGAATGTCTTCGTCATGTAGGAAGCCTTGAAAAAGTGTCGGTCCTAGGGTTTTCGATAAATTCAAAAGAAGCGTATACGCTCTATTCTTGCAAAGAGCGAGACAGATGACCAGCCTGCATTCCGTAGTGGTTTTCACCTAATCATGTGAAATATAGGCACTATTTTGTTGCTCTGTCTTGGGGTTTACGCTTGATCTGAAAATTTTGGTACCAAAAATTAAAGCGTGTACTTCATAAGTTTCAAGCGTTCGCTTTTCTGGATTTTCAAAAAACAGCAAGGAGAAGTTCCGTGTCTACATCCCCTCGTATCGCCATCGTCGGCGCGGGTCTCGGCGGCGCCGCCACCGCAGCGCTGTTGCTCAAGGAAGGGCTGAATGTCCGCGTCTACGAGCAGGCGCCGGGTTTTTCGCGGCTAGGGGCCGGCATCCACGTGGGGCCGAACGTCATGAAGATCCTGCGCCGCATCGGGGTCGAAGACGCGCTTAACGCTCAGGGGTCGCACCCGGATTACTGGTACAGCCGCCACTGGGAAACGGGCGACATCCTGGCGCAGATTCCGCTGGGTGATTACGCCGTGAAGGAATATGGCGCGTCGTACCTGACCGTGCACCGCGGCGACTTCCATGCCTTGCTGATCGACGCCCTGCCCAAGAGCGCCGTTGTCTACGACAAGAGCCTGACGCGCGTGGAAGACAAGGGCGATGTGGTGGTGATGCACTTTGCCGATGGCACGTCGGAAGAAGCCGACATCGTGATCGGCGCCGACGGCGTGAACTCCCGTATCCGCGAAGAACTGCTGGGGCCGGAACTGCCCAAGTACGCAGGCTATCTGGCGCACCGCGCGGTGTTTCCCACGCCGCAGGTCAAGGCCGGCATGCTGCCGTTCGACGCCTGCGTGAAATGGTGGAGCGACGACCGCCACATGATGGTGTACTTCGTGACCGGCAAGGCGGACGAGCTCTATTACGTGACGGGCGTACCCGTCGAACACTGGGACCTGAATGACCGTTGGCTGCCCAGCAGCAAGGACGAAATGCGCGAGGCGTTCAGCGGCTGGCATCCCACGGTGCAGGCGCTGATTGACGCCACGGTGGACGTGACCAAGTGGTCATTGCTGGAACGTGATCCGCTGCCGCTGTGGAGCCGGGGCCGCCTGGTGCTGTTGGGCGACGCCTGCCACCCGATGAAGCCGCACATGGCGCAAGGCGCCGCCATGGCCATTGAAGATGGCGCCATGCTGGCGCGTTGCTTCAAGGAAGTTGGCGTGAATAACCACGAGCTGGCGTTTGCGCTGTACGAAGCCAACCGCGCCGAACGCGCCAGCAAGGTGCAACGCATTTCGCACGACAACACCTGGCTGCGCACTAACGAGGACCCGTCCTGGTGCTTTGGTTACGACGTGTTCAGCGCGCCGCTTGTGGACCCCAAGTCCCGGGCCGCTGCCTGACGCCGTGTCCGCCGCGCGGGCAAAGGGGCTTGATCMCCAGCCCGCGTCGCGGCAACCTTCGTACCTTCCGAACTGCCGACATGCGTCACGCCCCATGGGATCTCCAGCCAATTCAAGCAGCGTCACTCCTCCGATCCGCTTGACCGTCAACGGACGCGAATGCGCCGTGCCGGCCGCGCCCGGGACGGCGCTGCTGCACGTATTGCGTAACGATCTTGAGCTGAACAGCCCCAAGTACGGCTGCGGCCTGGGCGAATGCGGCGCGTGCACGGTGCTGATCGATGGGGTGGCGGCGCGGTCGTGCGTCATCCCGGTGAAGGCGGCGCAGGGGCGGGCGGTGACTACGCTGGAAGGGCTGGGCACGCGCGAACACCCCGGCCCCACGCAGCAAGCCTTCATCGACTGCCAGGCGGCGCAATGCGGCTACTGCTTGAACGGCATGATCATGACGGTGGAAGCGCTGCTGCGGCGCAATCCCAACCCCACTGAAGACGCGATACGCAGCGAGCTGCATCACAACCTGTGCCGCTGCGGCACGCATGTCGAGATCATGCAGGCGGCGATGCGGGCGGTGCAGCTGCGGGCGGTGAAGGGCGAGCCCACGCGATGAGCGCAATTCCTTTCGACGCACCCTCGCGTGCCGCCAGCCTGCCGGCCGCGCTGCCCGATGATCTGTTGCACGGCTTGGCGCTGCGTCCGCCCGAGGTGTTGTGGGACGGCGCGCGCTACCGGGGCAGCGTATTGCAGCGGGTGCAGCTGGCAGAGGTTCGCGCGCAGCCGGGTGTGGTGGCGGCGGTGCAGCGCACGCATTTCGCGGGCGTGGTGGCGGTGACGCCGCTATACGCGCGGCAAGCGGCGGCGGCCTTGGCGCCGGTGTGGCAGCGCTTGACGCCTGATGCATCCTCGCCGGCGTCCGAGGACGATGCTGATGCACTTCAATACGCACTGCGGCCGTCACAATCCGAACCGCCTGTGGGCGCACGCGTTGTGGCATGGAGCTTGAACGGGCACACCCGCGTGTGGCTGCCGGCTTGCGCGGCGGCAACGCTGGCGTTGATCCGGCGCGAGCTTGCGGAGCTGCTACAGCAGCAAGACGCAGCGATCAGGGTAACGGCGGAAGGCGATGGCGCGCGTGCTATCGCCACAGACGCCTTGCATCCCCTGGACCTGATGGACGCCGCGGCCGATGCCGCGCTGCTGTCGCAGGCCGTGGGCCGGCCGGTGTGCGTGCCTTGCCAGTCGGGGGCGGCCGATGAGCTCGTGCTGCGCGTGTCGAAGGCGAACGGTTCGCTGGCTGCCGATGTGGGCTCTCATTTGGGCTCTCATTTGGGCTCTGATATGGGCTCTGATATGAGCTCCGCTGTGGGCACTGATGTGGCCGCTGATTTGGCCCCTGATGTGGCCTCCGATTTGGCCTCCGATCGCGCCGCGATATCGCCATCCGCGCATTCAGCTGATGCGTTGAACCACGTGTTTGCATCGGATGCGCCCTGGGCCGTGCGTCCCAGTCTGGCGCGCATGTTGAGCCAGCCTGGGCAGGCCGATGCCTCGGCGCAGCCCACTGCGCGCAGCGATGCGCCCATCGCGTTCGGCAAGCGCGCTGCTGTGCCGCTGCACGCAAGTGTTGATGCCTTGAATGCCGCGCAGGTGTTTGCGCAGGAAAGTTTGTGGCATGAGCAGGCCTTGGCCTTGAACGAAGACCCCGTGCAATGGCGGCTGCGGCACTTGCCCGAGGGCAGGGCGCGCAACTTGGCGCGCCAAGTCGTTGAACAGGCGGGTCTGCCCGCGGCTGACACCCCGCCCGCGCGGGCGGGCATGCTGCGCGGAACCGGCTTCGCGACCGCGCAGGTGCAATGCACGGACGAATCCGGCGCGGCCCGCACGGTGTGGAGCGCCTGGGTCGCCGAGGTGGCCGTGCAGCCGCAGACCGGCCACGTCGATGTAACCCGCGTGGTTGCCGGGCATGACAGCCAACATTTGCACGCCGCGCACCGCGCGCCGGTGCGCGCTGAAATAGAAAGCCAATCTCCGTGGTTGTTGGAGAACGCCCGCCGCTTGCTGGCCGCGCCACCCGCCTTCGACGATTGGTCCAGCCCAGCATCGCAGGGCGCGGATGACTCGTCTGGCGCATTGTCCCGATACGAAACTGCGCATGAACTGAGCCGCCGCGAGCCTGTGGGCGATGTCGTCACGCAAGGCCAGTTGGACGTGGACGGTGTGGTGACCTTGCCCGCTGCGGCGGCCATCGCTAACGCCATCCACAACGCAACCGGCGTGCGCCTGCGGCAAGCGCCGTTCGAAGCCGAGTCATTGCGCGTGGCGCTGGCGGGACGCCGCCCCGCGCGCACTGCCTTGTCGCGCGCCAGGATGTGGCTGGCTGCGGGCGCGGCGGGGCTTGCAGGTCTGGCGGGTCTGGCCGTGACGCTCTGGCCGGTGAAGCCGGCGCTGCCGCTTACGGCGGGGCCGGACGTGTCGCTGTATTCAATGCGTGCGATTGAACGCGGGCGCCTGGTGGCGGCCGCGGGCGATTGCATGGTCTGCCACACGGCGCCTGGCGGCAAAACCAATGCGGGCGGCCTGGCGCTGGACACCCCCTTCGGCACGATCTACACCACCAACATCACGCCCGACAACGACACCGGTATCGGCCGCTGGTCGTACACGGCGTTCGAACGCGCCATGCGCCAAGGCGTGCATCAGGATGGCCGGCAACTGTATCCCGCATTCCCGTACACGGCCTACGCCAAGCTGAGCGATGCGGACATGCAGGCGCTGTACGGCTACTTGATGTCGCAGCCTGCCGTGAAGTCGGAACCGCCCAAGACACAGCTGGCGTTCCCGTTCAACATGCGTCCGCTGCTGGCGGGCTGGAACGCGTTGTTTCACGACGCCACGCCGTTCACGACCGACCCGTCGCGCAGCGCGCAGTGGTTGCGGGGCGCGTATCTGGTGGAAGGCGCCGGCCATTGCGCCGCATGCCATTCCCCGCGCAACCCACTGGGCGCGGAGAAAACCGGCGTGCATTATCTGGCGGGCGGCGAGGCAGAAGGCTGGACCGCGCCGGCGCTGAACCAGTTGGCCAGCGGCCCGCGCGCCTGGGGCAGCGATGAGCTGTTTAAGTATCTGCGCACGGGCTATTCAACGCGGCACGGCGTGGCGGCGGGGCCGATGGCGCCGGTCATTCATGGCCTGGCCGAATTGCCCGATAGCGACGTGCGCGCCATCACGACGTATCTGTTGGACTTGCCGAAGGGGGCGGGCGCGGCGGCTCCGGCGGCGGTGGGCGATCTGACCGCTTCCGCCGATATGCCCGCTGCGCCGTCGCCTGACGCCGCCGCTACCGGGCCATCGCCTTACGCAGTGACCCCCGCGCCGTCGCCCATCACGGCCACCCCCGCGCCCGCCGCGACGATTCACGCCCTTCAGGGCCGCCGCGCCAATGGCGAACGCATCTATCAGAACGCCTGCGCAGCCTGTCATGACGCAGGCAGCGGCCCCACGCTGTTTGGCGCAAGGCCGTTGCTAAGCGCAAACACCAACGTGCATGCGGCCACGCCCGACAACCTGATCCAGGTGATCTTGAATGGCATCCAGGAACCCGCCGACGACGCGCTGGGATACATGCCGGGATTCAAGGACAGCCTTAACGACCAGCAGGTCGCGGACTTGGTTGGCTATTTGCGGGAACGCCATGCGCCACAAGCGCCGCCTTGGCCTGATCCCACGGCAACGATTAAGCGGCTACGCGAGCATGCGGCGCTGCATTAAGGAAACGCGGACATAACGCGTGCGGTTTTAGCGATGATCACATCAAGGGGTTTCATTTATGTCAGCTTCATTGGTTTCAGTGGACAAAGCCATTCAGGTGGCGGGTGTCGGCAAGTTCCAGTACCGGCTCTTCGTGATATTCGGGTTGGTCTGGATGGCCGACGCCATGCAAGTGTTGTCCATCGGATTCTCCGCGCCGTCCATCGCGAAGACCTTCGGCATCACCGTGCCGCAAGCGCTTCAGAGCGGCACGTTCTTTTTTATCGGCATGCTGATTGGCGCCTTCGTGTTCGGCCGGATGGCCGACCGCATCGGGCGGCGCCCGGTCCTGATGATTGCCGTGGTCATCGACGCCTGCGCGGGCGTGGCGTCGGCCTTTGCGCCGGAATTCACGTGGCTGCTGTTCCTGCGTTTCCTGACCGGCATCGGCGTGGGCGGCACGCTGCCGGTGGACTACACGATGATGGCGGAATTCTTGCCCAGTGATCGCCGTGGCCGCTGGCTCGTGCTGCTGGAATCGTTCTGGGCCGTGGGCACCATCTTCCTGGCGCTGCTGGCGCTGGTCGCCGTGTCGTGGGGCGATGACGCCTGGCGCGTGATCTTCTTCGTGACCGGCCTGCCTGCCTTGATCGGTGTGGTGCTGCGCTTCTACATCCCTGAATCGCCGATGTACTTGAATCGGAACGGCAAGTCAGACCAGGCGCGCAAGGTGCTGGAGCGTGTTGCGCGCGTCAACCGCCGTGACGTCGAAGTGCCTGCGCTGCAACCGGAAGCGCCCGTGCACAAATCCATGTTCGCGCTGTTCTCGTCCAGCTATCGCCGCCGCAGTATTGGGCTGTTGCTGGCATGGGCGCTGATCTCCATCGCGTACTACGGCGTCTTCGTCTACCTGCCGGTCAAGCTCAGCACGGAAGGCTTCGCCTTCATGCGCGGGCAGGAATTTCTGGTGCTGCTGGCGCTGGTGCAACTGCCCGGCTTCGCGCTGTCGGCCTATGGCGTTGAACGCTGGGGCCGCAAGCCCACGCTGATCGGCTTCCTGATCCTGAGCGCGGTGGGATGCATGCTGTACAGCTTGGGCACGTCGCCTGCCGTTGTGATCGGCTCGACCTTGTTGATGAGCTTCTCGCTGTTGGGCACGTGGGGCGCGCTGTACGCGTTCACGCCCGAGGTCTACCCGACAGACCTGCGCGCAAGCGGCATGGGCATGGCGGGAGCGGTGGCGCGTTTTGGCGGGCTGTTCGCACCGGCCATCATCGCACCCATCATGACCAGCCACTTCACGCTGTCGCTGGTGGTGCTGTCGAGCATGCTGGTGGCGGGCGCCGTCGCGATCTGGTCCGTAGATGTGGAATCGAGGAACCGGGCGCTGGATTGATCTTGGCTTGATCAATCGTCACATGCCGCGATAGGCCGCGGTGTGTGGCGCTGAATGGCTACGAGCCGTGGCCCGAAGCGATGAGCGTGCTCGCGGAACGCGATGAGCAGGCTTGCGGAACGGCGACGGACACAACTGAACAGCGGCGATGAACAGGCTATTCCTGTTCGTCGCCGTTCAGCATTTTGGTCAGCAGAAAATCCAGCGCCAGACGTTCGGCGGGGTTCAGTGTGCCGTAGGTGCTTTCGGTGATCTGCTTGGCGAACGGTTCCATTTCCTGAACCAGCGCCTGTCCGATGGGCGTCAGGTTAATGACGACTTTGCGCCGGTCGACCGGGTCGTGGTCCACCTGCACCAATTCACGCTGCTTGAGCCGGTCCACCACGCCGCGCACCGTGGCCTGATCAATGACCGTGGCCTTGACCAGATCAGCCAACGAGCTCGCGCCATTGTCCCGCACCGAACACAGCACCACGAATTGCGCGGCGGTGAGTTGGGAATCGGGAATGTATTGCTGAAACAGCGCGGTGTGCCGCTGATAGACACGCCGCAGCAGGTGACCTATCTGATCAGAAAACAAATAGCCATCCGTGGTGGACGAGGACTTGCCTTTTACGTTGCGCATAAGCCTATCCGAAGCGATGCAAGAGTCATGATGATTTTTGTCAACGGTACACGCTTTGAGGGGTGTGTGCCCGTAGCCAGAGAGTATGGTTTCTTAACGGTTCTTTGAAGTAAGCGATGCCACTTTCGTTCACTCTGCCGCGCACCACGATTTCCTTTTCTCCCATAGCCACATCCTCGCCGTCTGAAGAGTGGAATTTGACTTCGATGCAGTCGCCATGCCGATAGCCTGTCGTTCTGACGACCACGTTCAAATCCACGTAGTGATCGACTTCGTCAGTCGTCACACGCGCGCCATCCGTACCGTTAGTCCAGTAGATTTCAATCGTCTTGGCGCCGGGCCGGACAGTTTTGGCACGGCAGGGCGCGGATGGGGCGTAGATCTGGATGGGCGCTGGGGGTGAAGCGGCGATGTCAGCTGGCGCCTTATGAGGGGCCTCTTGCGGCGATGCACGTTGTATGGCGTCCAGCTCACCAGGAGCGGAGGGTTCCGTGGCCATACTCGAAGACGCCATGACGCTGAGGGCCACTGCCCATAGGTGATGTGAGAACTTCATGTCTTCCGATGTGACTCCCGGCGCTCTTGACGGTATCTGACGATGAGTCGGGGTGTGACGCCTTCTGGGGCAATCACGCCTATGCGGTGCCGCTTGCATTCCCCGCGTCTAGCGGTGCGAGTGCATCGACCTTCGCAGCAACCATCTGGCATGCCCTGAGCGTTTCAGACCTTCAAATTCCCTGGGGTCGGGAGGCTCGGGCTTCAGTGGTTTTCCCGGGCCGCTGAGCGTTTCAAATGGGGAGGTCACCGTCTCCTCCTATGATCCAGATCTTGGGCTGCGCCAGCACTCGGGTCAGAAAAGACTCTTGCGCCTTCACCCGTTTGGTGAATTCCTTGTGCGTCAGTATGGTCGGATTCACCGGCCTGCCAAGCGTATTACCCGCAACCTCCAATGCTGCGAATACATCGCCGTAGCTGATGTCGTCACTAAGCAACATCAGATCAATGTCGCTGCGAGCGGTGTCGGTGTTTTTTGCAACCGAGCCGTAGACGAAAGCCGCCTGGATCTTCGGTGCCATCGGGGCAAGCGCCTCGCGCAGCGGCTCCGCCAAGCCGATCGTTTTTTGCACGATGGCGCAGAGTTCCGCGAAGATGGGCGAGTCGGGATTGGCTTGGTAGTGCTTCTGATTGCCGACCGCCTTCACCGTCACCAAGCCGGTCTGCGCGAGATTGGCCAACTCGCGCTGCACAGCTCCCGATCCACTGGCGACAAGCCCGATCACTTCGGTGGCATAGAAGCTGCGATCCGGCTGGCCGAACAACAACCCCAGCACGCGTTGTTTGGTGCCAGGAAAGAGCGCATCGGCAAGGCTGCTGTGCGGGAGGGGGGCTTTGGCTGATATACCCATATTGGGTGTGATTGTACCCATATTGGGAATGTTGGGTAGCTGCCCATCGTTAGTGGCTCAACGTGCGGCTGGGTTTGCCCCCGTGCCAAACTCCGCAACGAAAAAAAAGCCTCTGCTTGTGCAGAGGCTTTTGAATCTTCTGTCGTGCATTCTTGGTTCGTGCAACGAACTAATCGCGCCCGAGCACATCGTTCTACGCCGGCTAAAGGCGGAACGTATGGCGGAATCAATGCAGAGGAATTTGCGTTGCGCGGTTTCGATATAACCGGCGAATGCTTGAGAGCTTTCTGGTGCCCGGGGCCGGAATCGAACCGGCACGCCTTGCGGCGGGGGATTTTGAGTCCCCTGCGTCTACCAATTTCACCACCCGGGCAAGGGGGTCGCGAACACGTCCAGATGACGGCTGCGGGAGAACGAAGACAGCGATTATATGCGGACTTTTGAAAATTGTCAGGCGGCCTGATTTTTGGGCGGTCTGACAGGGGGTGGGCAGGGCGTCGCCAGCACCAAAATCCGCTGGCAACGCCCATCCACCCTATCCCGCAATTACTTCTTTTCCGGCAGGAACCAGTTCATCACCAGCGCGCAGATGCCGCCGGTAGCCACGCCCGATTCCAGCACGCTTTTCACTGCGTGCGGCAGGTGCGACAGGATTTCCGGCACTTGCGACACGCCCAGGCCCAAGGCCAGCGACACGGCGATGATCAGCAGCGCGCGGCGGTCCAGCTGAATGCCGGCCAGGATGTTGATGCCGGATGCGGCGACCGCGCCGAACATCACCATGGCGGCGCCGCCCAGTACGGGTTCGGGCACGGCTTGCAGCACGCCCGCCACGCCCGGGAACAGGCCCAGCAGGATCAGCATGCCGGCGATCCACACGCCGACGTGGCGGCTGGCGATGCCGGTCAGCTGGATCACGCCGTTGTTCTGCGCGAAGACCGAGCTCGGGAAGGTGTTGAAGACTCCGGCCAACAGCGAATTCGCGCCGTTGACGAGCACGCCGCCCTTGATGCGCTGCATCCACAGCGGGCCTTCAACGGGCTGCTTGGACACCTTGCTGGTGGCGGTGACGTCGCCGATGGCTTCGAGCGACGTGACCAGATAAATGATCAGCATCGGCACGAACAGCGCCCACGAGAAGCCCAGGCCGAAGTGCAGCGGCACGGGAATCTGGAACAGGGCGGCTTCGCGCGCGCCGGTGAAGTCCAGGCGGCCCATGGCGGCGGCGGCGATGTAGCCGATGGCCAGCGCCAGGACCAGCGCCGTGCTGCGAATCCACACGACCGGCACGCGGTTCAGCAGGATGATCGTGCCCAGCACCAGGCCGGACAGCGTCAGGTTTTCCGCGCTGGCGAAGGTGCCGTTGGCCATGGCGCCGAAGCCGCCGCCCATGCTGATCAGGCCGACCTTGATCAGGGTCAGGCCGATCAACAGCACCACGATGCCGGTGACAAGCGGGGTGATCAGGCGTTTGACGAACGGCAGGATGCGGCTGATGCCCATCTCGACGAACGAGCCGGCGATGACGACGCCAAAGATCGCGGCCATCACGGCTTCGACCGGCGTGCCTTGCTTGACCATGACCGAGCCGCCAGCGATCAGCGGTCCCACGAAGTTGAAGCTCGTGCCTTGCACGATGAGCAGCCCGGCGCCCAGGGGGCCGAAGCGCTTGCACTGCACGTAGGTGGCGATGCCGGAGATGACCAGCGACATCGACACGATCAGCGTCGTGTCGCGGCTGCTGACGCCGAGCGCCTGGCAGATCAAGAGGCCGGGGGTGACGATGGGAACCAGGATGGCCAGCAGGTGCTGCAACGCGGCGACGAAGGCGACGGGCGGCGCGGGGCGGTCGTCGGGGCCATAGACCAGATCATGGCTGGGCGCGTCGTCGGCGGCGCTGTGGGGGGCGGGTTGGGAAAGGGAGGCGGGTTGCATGGGCGGAGGGCCGGCCAGGTGGAGGGGGTAGGAGGGGAAAGTGCGGGATTTTAGCGGGGAAGGCCCGGGCTTGCCTGGGGAGTTAATCGCGGTCGGCAATGGCGGTATGGGCTTGTTAGAATTTTGGGCCGCCACTGTGAATGCAAAAAGGCCGAATGCTGAATCGCAAGAGATGGATCGGAATTATCCTGGCCTTGGTCATCGCCGGTTTGCCGATGACCCTGTTGTTGCTGGTGCTGGACAACGATGATTACGCCGCCGCTGATGACGGGGAATCGTATAAGGGCAGCATCTACAAGCGTTATGAAGGCGCGATTTACGCCGCCGTGCCCAGCAATGGCTATTACCGGATGGACGAGGCGGACCGGGCCAGTTTCAAGGCGTTTGACACGCCCACCTATGATGGCCGCCAGGCCGCCAGGGACAGCCGCCATGTGTATTGCGGCAATCTGATCCTGCCAGGCCTGAAACCCGCGTCGACGCAGTTTCTGGGCAATAGCTATTTCAGCGACGGCAACACCACGTATTACTGCGCGCTGTTCACCACCATCAATCGCCAGCTGGGCGCCGTGCGCGAGGTCTGGCAGACGATACGGTTCAGGACCGGGCATGGCCCCAAGCCGCAGACGTATCTGCATCCGTTTACCGCCTTGCCCGCCAGCTCGCAACCCTATCGGGCGCTGCTGGATCGGGATTTGGCAACGGATGGGTCGCGGGTTTTTTACGAAGGCCGCGAGATGCCGCAGGCACAGCCGGCCACGCTGCGCCGTTTACCGGCCACGCGGAATAGCCGCGAGCAGACCAGCGATGATTTCTTTGCGGATGGGCGCCGCGTGTATTTTCATGACACCTTGCTGCCGCTGTCGGATGACCCGGCGCTCAATACCTTCAAGGTGGGCGACCTGGACCGCGAAGCCTATTTGCACGACCCGCGCGACGGCATGATTTACGTGGGCGCGCAGCCCTTTGATGCGGCGCATGCGCCGTACCGGCTCTTGAGCGAGCGCGGCGAGCATATCTATCAAGTGCTGTTTGCGGGCAAGGACGGCATTTATTTCTTCAATAACCAAAAGCGGCGCATGGAGCGGGCGGGCGATGATCCGTTCGCGTCCGGGCGGTTTTCGGCGATGTCGCCGTTTGTGTTTACGGACGGCAAGCAGGTGCTGTATTTAAAGGGCGAAGAGTCCTGGGGTTCTTCGCGGGGCGGCCGGGGCGGGTTGATTTCCCGGTCTACGCTGATCATGCGGCTGAACGACGCGCCCGTGGGCGAGTGGAAAAAACGGGGTGACGTTTATCACCGCTTCGGTTCGGTCTGGCAGAACGGTGAGCGGCTTTATTATTTTGACGAGACGGGCAACAGCCAATTGGTGTCCAGCCCCATCTATCGGATTATGGACAGCGAGACGGCAGATTTTCTGTTGCGGTCGCAGCAGACGCTGGACATCAGGATGGACGATATCCGCAAGCTGATTCGCAGCGGAAAGCTCCAGGCGCCTGCCGGCGAGGAAGTGCTTCACGCCAAGACGCGATATCGCGGCTTTCTGTCACTGTTTTGAGGAACCCTTGAAAAGGGCGTGATAGCCCCCACTACAGTAGGGTTTCCCGGCTGCCGGGCAGCGCAACCGCAAGCGCCGTTGCGCCCGGGCATTCCGCCATTATTTGTCCCTAATTTTTTCGACCTTCTCGTAAAACTATGAGCCAAACCGCCACGTCTTCCACGTCCGAAACCCTGGGGTTCCAGGCCGAGGTGAAGCAACTGCTGCACCTGATGATTCATTCGCTGTACAGCAACAAGGAAATTTTCCTGCGCGAGCTGGTGTCGAACGCATCGGACGCTTGCGACAAGCTGCGCTTTGAAGCCATCGACCAGCCCGAGCTGCTGGAAGGCAATGGCGAACTGGCCATCACGGTCAGCTATGACAAGGCCGCCCGCACCATCACGATTTCCGACAACGGCATCGGCCTGTCGCGTGAAGAAGCCGTGGCTAACCTGGGCACGATCGCGCGTTCCGGCACGCGGGAATTCTTCTCGCAACTGACGGGCGACAAGCAAAAAGACGCGCAACTGATCGGCCAGTTTGGCGTGGGCTTTTATTCGTCGTTCATCGTGGCGGACAAGGTCACGGTGGTGAGCCGCCGCGCCGGCGCCACCGACGCCATCCAGTGGGAATCCGACGGCCAGGGCGAGTTCACGATTGCCGCCGCCGAGAAGGCCACGCGCGGTACCGACGTGACGCTGCATCTGCGCGCTGATGAAGACGAACTCTTGAACGGCTGGAAGTTGCGCGAGATTCTGCGCCGCTACTCCGACCACATTTCCTTGCCGATCCGCATGGCCAAGGAAGAGTGGGACCAAGAGAAGGGCGAGCAGGTCAAGACCGAAGAACTGGAAACGGTGAACCAGGCAAGCGCCCTGTGGGCCCGCAGCAAGTCTGACGTCACGGACGAGCAGTACCGCGAGTTCTACAAGACCGTCTCGCACGACTACGACGACCCGCTCGCCTGGACGCATAACCGCGTCGAAGGCCGCAGCGAATACACGCAACTGCTGTATGTGCCCAAGCACGCACCCATGGACATGTGGGACCGCGACGGCCGCCACGGCGTGAAGCTGTACGTCAAGCGCGTGTTCATCATGGACGACGCCGACCAGCTGCTGCCGTCGTACCTGCGCTTTGTGCGCGGCGTGATTGATTCGGCCGACCTGCCGTTGAACGTGTCGCGCGAAATCTTGCAGGAAAGCCGTGATGTGCGCGCGATTCGCGAAGGCTCGGCCAAGCGCATCCTGTCGCTCTTGGAAGACCTGGCTGAGAACAAGCCGGAAGACTACGCCACGTTCTGGTCGGAATTCGGCCAGGTGCTGAAGGAAGGCGCGGGCGAAGATTCGGCCAACCTGGAACGCATCGCCAAGCTGATGCGCTTTGCGTCCACGCAGTCGGGCGACCAGGCGCAGACGGTGTCGTTCGCCGACTACGTGTCGCGCATGAAGGAAGGCCAGGACAAGATCTACTACGTCACGGCAGACACGTTCGCCGCGGCCAGCAACAGCCCGCATCTGGAAATCTTCCGCAAGAAGGGCATCGAAGTGCTGCTGCTGTCGGATCGCGTGGACGAATGGATGCTGTCCTACCTGCGTGAGTTCGACGGCAAGTCGCTGGTGTCGGTGGCCAAGGGCGGTCTGGACTTGGCCGAACTGGCTGACGACGAAGAAAAGAAGCATCAGGCCGAAGTGGCTGAAGACTTCAAGCCGCTGGTCGAGCGCCTGCAAAAGACGCTGGAAGAGCAGGTCAAGGAAGTGCGCGTCACGCTGCGTCTGGTGGATTCGCCGGCGTGCGTGGTGGTGGGCCAGAACGAACTCAGCCCGCACCTGCTGCGCATGCTTAAGGCCGCCGGCCAGGAAGCGCCCAACGTGAAGCCGGTGCTTGAAATCAACCCGGAACACCCGCTGCTGGCCCGCATCCGCGCGGCAGATGACAGCGAGTTCGACCAGTGGGCACGTCTGCTGCTGGACCAAGCCCTGCTGGCCGAAGGCGCGCAAATCGCTGACCCGGCCGCATTCGTGAAGCGCTTGAATGCGTTGTTGCTGAAGTAAGCGGCAGGGGTTGAAGAGAAGGGCGCCTGAGGGCGCCCTTTTTTTTGGGTGGGGGGATGGAATGTGGAAATATTCCCGATCGGTAAGTTTTCTCCGCAATTCACTCCATTTTTGAGTGAAAGTACCGCTCGGTAATATTTGATGGATTTCACCAACTAAACACCATAAAATTCCCGAACGGTAATTTTGGAGCGCGACGATGTCTACTGACCCGGCGACCCTTTCGTCCCCCGTCTCAATACACACGGCCGCCGAGCTCGGCGAGCTGGTGAAGGGAGTGCGGCGCGCTCAGGGGCTATTGCAAGCCGATCTGGCCGGCTTGTCAGGCACGGGCAACCGCTTTGTCGGCGAACTCGAACGCGGTAAGCCGACGCTGCAATTGCAGAAGGTGCTGGACATGTTGGACCTGCTCGGCCTGGAAGTTCAGGTGGTGCCGAAACGCCCGAGGTTGTCATGACCATTGGCGCCTTGGATCTGTATCAAGCAGATCGTAAAGTGGGCCGCTTGTTTGACGAGCGGCCGCTTCGATTCGTGTACGACGAATCCTGGTTGAGCCTGCCAGACGCACGTGCGATTTCGCCTGCGATCCAACTCGCAAGCGGTGATCACGCAAGCGACGCCGTTCATGCCTTCTTCGAAAACCTGTTGCCAGAAGGGCATATTCGCAAGTTCCTGCAAATCAGCCGACATGCAACGACGGTGTTCGGGCTGTTGCGCAAGGTTGGGGGCGACACCGCCAGTGGCCTGACGATTCTGCCGCAGGGCGAACGGCCCGCGCCACCGCATTACCGCGCCACCACGTGGCAAGCCGTTGCCGCACGGCTGAAGGATGCATCCACCCCAGCGCTGGTCGCCGAGAATGCAGAAGGCGCGCGGATCTCTTTGGCAGGCGCGCAAGACAAGTTGCTGTTGACGGTTCTGGCAGACGGATTGCCCGCAATACCCGCTGGTACAGCACCGTCATCCCACATCCTGAAGCCGGATATTGGCGGATTGAAGGGAGTATGGGCGTCGGCGTTGAATGAAACCCTGGTGATGCAATTGGCGGCCCAACTCGGCTTAGGCGTGGCAGAGGCACACTATCAGTCTGATACCCAGGCGTGTCTGATTAAGCGCTATGACCGCGTGCCAGACGGCCAAGGCGGTTTGCAGCGCTTGCATCAACTGGACTTGTGCCAATTGGCTGGCAAGCCATCCGATGTGAAGTACGAAGCGGATGGTGGCCCATCGTTGGTTGACTGCCTTCGCTTGCTTAAACAGGCGAGCGTTAGCGCAGCGGACCTGAAGCGCTTTTTGCAGTGGGTGATTTTCAATCTGTGCGTGGGCAACAACGATAGTCACGCGAAGAATCTATCAGTGCTGCAGTCGCCCGACGGACGGTATCGGCTGGCGCCGTTCTATGACTTGATGTGCACGGCGATGTATCCCGGGCTGTCGCGTAAATTTGCGCTGTCGATTGGCGGCGAGATGATGCCGGGCCGCATCGCGCGCGGCCAGATCGAGGCGATGGCGATGGAGCTAGGCTTTAATCCCCGTTATGTATTGACGGTCGCGCGAGCATTGATGACGGCGTTGCCCGCCGCATTGGATCAAGTGCAGGCGGCGCTGCTGGCGCAGGCCGCCGTCGGCACCGAACGAACGCTGATCGAACGGCTGGGCAACTGGATCAGGACGAACGCCCGCAAGCACGCGCAGCGTTGGGAATAAGCACGGCGTCTAACGCCAGCGCGCCCTGGCCGTCGGGTAGCGCCAGCAGCGGGTTGATCTCGATTGAACTGAAATCGTCCCGATGCGCATGCGCGAATTGCGATAGCGCGGCCAAGGCATCGGCAAGCGCCCCGATGTCGCAGGGAGGCGTGCCGCGTGCGCCTTGCAGCAGCGCATAGCCTTTGATTTCACGGATCATCGCCATTGCTTGGGTGCGGTCAAAGGGGGCAAGGCGGAAGCTGACGTCTTTCAATACTTCGACGAACACGCCGCCCAAACCGAACATGACGACGGGGCCGAAGACCGGGTCGCCGTGCACGCCCACGATGCACTCCACGCCCTTGGGCGCCATGGGGGCGACCAGCACGCCGTCGATGCGGGCATCGGGGCAGTGGGATCGCACGCTGTCCAGGATGGCTGCGTAACCGCGACGCACGGCGTMTTCACCGTGCAGGTTCAGCTTCACGCCGCCGACATCGCTTTTATGCAGGATGTCTGGGGAGACCACTTTCAAAACCACGGGGCCTGATGCGCGCGCTGCGGCAGCGACGGCGGTGTCGGCGTCGGTGGCAAGCGTGCAGTCTGGCACGGGAATGCCCGCTAGGCGCAGAACTTCCATCGCTTGCACTTCGTTGTAGGTGTCGAAGATTTTCGTGGTGGATGTGGCGGCAGGGGCGGCGTCCGAAGGGTCTGCGGCCGTCTGCCCAGCGACGTTCTTGTCGGCCAGATTCGCCACTGCGCCGATGGTCCGGATTGCCGCGCTCGGGTCGACGAACACCAGCGTGCCCAGGCGTTCGAGTTCGCGGCGGCGGTCGGGCGGGAACAGAGCGCAGATGGCGAGCGGCACGTTGGGATGGCGGCTGCGCATTTCGCGGGCGAAGGTTTCGAACGTGGGCCACAAGGTGTCTGATGACCCCGCGGCCGCCAGGAACACGGCCAGTGCGTCGTAGCGGCCATCGGCCAGCATGTCGTCGGCGGTGGCCAGCAGCAGGCCGGGTTCGGATACCACCTGGCCGGTGACATCGATGGGGTTCCGCGGCCCGGCGAACGGCACGCGTTCCAGCAGCCGGGCTTGCGCCAAGGCGTCGGGTTCGGGCAGCGACAAGCCGGCGTCTTCGGCGTCGTCCGCCATCAGTGCGCCGACGCCGCCCGAGATCGTGAAGATGCCCAGGCGCTTGCCCTGTGGACGCTGCTTCCAGGTATCCAGCGCGTATCCCAGGTTGAAAAATTCTTCGATGGTTCGGGCGCGCAGCGCGCCGTATTGGCGAAAGAGTGCATCGTAGACAGCGTCGTCGCCAGCAAGTGCCGCGGTGTGCGAGGCAGCGGCTTGCGCGCCGGCCTGCGTGCGGCCGATCTTCGTCACGACGACGGGCTTGCCGGCGTCGCGCGCGGCGGCTAGTGCGCGGCGCAGCTTGGCGCCGTCGCGGCAGCCTTCCATGTACGCCATGATGACGCGCGTATCGGCGTCGCGGGCCAGCCATTCGATGCAATCGGCCACGTCGATGTCGGCCTCGTTGCCGGTGCTGATCCAGTGCGACAGCCCCAAGCCACGGTCGCGCGCCATGCAATAGGCGTAGGCGCCGAACGCGCCGCTTTGCGACACCATGCCGATGCCGCCCGCTGCCACGGCGCCGTTGGCGGGGGCGGGGGAAAACGTGGCGTAGACGTTGCGCCGCACATTCATGAAGCCCAGGCAGTTGGGGCCCAGCAAGCGGATGCCGCGTTCGCGCGCGATGGCGCACAACTGTTCCTGCATGTGCACGCCTGACGCGCCCGTTTCCGAGAAGCCTGACGTGAAGACGACGGCGCCGCCCACTTGTCCGGGCCGCGCGCGTTCCAGCGCCTGGGCCGCGTGCGCCGCCGGCACGGCCAGGATGACCAGATCAACGCCGCCGTCCAGCGCGGACAGGTCGGGCGCGGCGGGCAAGCCCTGAATGACATCGGCGCGTGGGTTGATGGGCAGGATGCGGCCGTCATAGCCGTGCTGGCGCAGCAGACTGACCGGCATCGCGCCGATCTTGCCCGCCGTGGCGGAAGCGCCCACGACGGCGATGCTGCCGGGATTGAACAGGCGGGACAGGGAAGCGTCGGAAGGCGTGGTCATGGTCTGGGCGGGAAAGAGTCCGCAGAAGCGGATCGATAGAAGCGAATCAAGAGAAGCGAATCAAGAGAAGCGAATCAAGACAAGCGAATCAGGAGAAACGAATCAGGAGAAACGAATCAGGAGAAACGAATCAGGAGAAACGAATCAGGAGAAACCAATCAAGAGAAGCGCACGAGGCTGCGGCCGGTGCTGCCGCGTTCAAGCAAGGCGGCCAGCGCTTGCGGCAAATCCTGGGGTTCGATGACACGGGCGATAAGGTCCAGCCGCGACGGGCGGTATTCACTCGCGAGTTTTTGCCATAGCGCGCGGCGCAGCGGCATCGGGCTGTTGGCGTTGATGCCCAGCAGCTTCACGCCACGCAGAATGAAGGGAATGACCGTGGTGGGCAGTTCCGCGCCGCCCGCATTGCCGAACGCGGCGGCCACGCCATCCGGGCGCAGGCTGGCCAGCGCATGGGCCAGCAGGCTGCCGCCTACGGAGTCGATGACACCGGCCCAGCGCGCGCTCATCAGCGGCTTGATCGGGGCGGACAGGTCGGGCGGGGCGATGACCTCGGCCGCGCCCAACGACCGCAGATAATCTTCGGCGCCGGGTTTGCCGGACATGGCGCATACGCGGTAGCCGCGTTGGCTAAGGATGTCGATGGCGATGCCCGCCACGCCGCCCGTTGCACCCGTGACCAGCACGTCGCCCTGATCGGGGGTCAGCCCGCAATGCTCCATCCAATGCAAGGACAGCGCGGCCGTGTAGCCCGCGGCGCCCAGCACGGCGGCGTCGCGCAGGCTGATGCCGGCAGGCAAGGGCAGCACCCATTCATGCGGCACGCGCGCAAGCTCCGCATAGCCGCCATCGCAATCCACGCCGATGCCAAAGCCGTGCACCACCACGTTCTGCCCGGGCGTAAGCGCGGGGTCGGCGGAGCGCACGACGGTGCCGCTCAAGTCGATGCCGCCGATGCGGGGGTACGCACGGACGATGTTGCCGCGCCCCGCTTGGGCCAGCGCGTCTTTGTAGTTCAGGCCGGCGTACGCGACCTTGATCACCGTGTCGCCGGCGGATAGTTCGTCGACGGACAAGGTGTCGAAACGGCCTTGCGGGGGTGCGCCATTGGCGCCGCCATGCAAGCGATAGGCTTTGAATTGAAGATCAGACATCACAGCTCCAGAGGTCAGGCGTGCTTCAACAACCGCCGCGCGAGCGTGGCGCGATGCAATTCGTTGGCGCCGTCGTAGATGCGGAACGGGCGCATTTCCTGCCAGATCATGGCGACGGGCGTGTCGTCCGATAGCCCCAACGCGCCCATCATCTGCACCGCACGATCGGCCACGCGGTTCACGGCTTCGGACACGAACACCTTGGTCATGGCGCTGTGCTGCTTGACCGGCAACCCGGCATCCATGCGGCTTGCGCAATCCAGCGTCATCAGCCGGCTTGCGTGCAGATCGATGTGCGAATCGGCCACCATCGCCTGAATCTGTTGCAGGTCGGCCAGCCGCGCGCCGAAGGATTCGCGCTGGGCCACATAGGCTTGTGCGGTTTCCAATGCGCGGCGGGCGCGTCCGATGTAGCGCATGCAGTGCGACAGGCGCGCGGGTTCGAGCCGCAGTTGCGCGTATTCCAGGCCGCGCCCGGGTTCGCCCAGCACGGCGTCAGGGCCGACTTCGCAGCCATCCAGTTCAATCTCGGCGTGGCCGCCGATCTGATAACCGGTGACCATGCCGATGTCGCGCACGACGCGGTAGCCGGGTGTGCCAGCAGGCACCAAGAACAGCGTCGCACCGACGTCCGTTTGCGCCAGCACCAGCGCAAAGTCCGCGCCCACGCCGCCGCTGATGAATTGCTTGTGACCGTTCAGCACCCAACGCTGGCCGTGTTGCGTGGCGCGGGTGCGCAGCATGGACGGGTCGGAACCGGCGCCGGGTGCGGGTTCAGTCATGGCGAAGCAGGCGCGTTGCTCGGCACGCACCAGCGGCCGCAGATATCTTTCTTGCTGGGCGGCCGTGCCTAAGCGCAACAAGGTCAGCATGTTGGGCTGATCGGGCGCGGCGCAGTTCAGTGCGGCCGGCCCCAGAAAGCCGCGCCCGGCGGCTTCCAGCACCTGAGCCAACGCGCGCCAGCCCAACCCCAGCCCGCCCCATTCCTTCGGCAACTGCGGCGCATACAGGCCGGCTTCGCGGGCTTGTATGCGCAAGCGCGCCACGCAGGCGTCCAGCGCGCTGACGTCGCGAGCGATGGCGGGGGACTCGGCGGGAATAGCAACGTCATCGACGAAGCGGCGCACGCGTTCGCACAGTTCCGCAATGGCGGCGTCGTCGGGGTGATGAGCGGTCATGTGAGCCTCGGCTGACGGTGTAGGCATTACTGAATGCGGGTGCCGGTGGACTGCACCAGCTTGCCCCACCACACGGTTTCATCCGCGATCTGCTTGGCGAACTCCGCAGGCGTGCTGCCCAAGGGTTCGGCGCCCAGTTCCTGGAAACGTGCGCGCAGCTGCGGGTCTTGCAGCGCCTTGACCACGGCGGCATGCAGACGGTCAACCACCGCAGGCGGCGTGTTGGCGGGCGACATCAGCCCTTTCCAGGCCATGACCTCGAAGCCGGGCATACCCGCTTCGCTGAACGTGGGGATGTCGGGCGAGGCCGTTGCGCGCGCATCGCTGGGCACCGCCAGCGCGCGCAGGCTGCCTGCTTTGACTTGCGGCAGCAGCGCCGGCATGTTGTCGATCATGAAATCAATATGGCCGGCGACCAGGTCGGTGATGGCGGGGCCGGTGCCTTTGTACGGCACGTGCTCGGCTTGCAGGCCGGCCTTTTGCTTGAGCAGTTCGCCGGCCAATTGCGCGGGCGAGCCATTGCCGGGCGAACCGAACGACAGCTTGCCCGGGTGATTGCGTGCGTAGACCAGAAATTCCTGTAGCGTTTTCACGGGCATCGATTTCGTCACGACCATCAGGTTGTGTTCGCGTTCGATGCAGGTGATGGCGGTCAAGTCCTTGGCGGGGTTGAACGGCATGTTGGCGTACAGGCTGGGGTTGATGACCGTTGGCCCGGCTGCCGCCAGCAGCAGCGTGTAGCCGTCGGGCGCGGCGCGCGCAACGAAGTCGCCGCCAATGTTGCCGCCTGCGCCCGGCTTGTTTTCCACGATGACGGGCTGCCCCAGGATGGGGTGCAAGGCCTCGGCCAGCAAGCGGCCCAGGATGTCGGTAGACCCGCCAGGGGCAAACGGAATGATCAGCCGGATCGGCTTGTCGGGGTAGGCGGCCGCGGCCTGGGGCGGCAGCGCCGCGCAGGCGAACGCGGCAGCCATGGCGCCGATCCACTTCGGCAAGTGCTTGTGCAGCATGTCAGTCTCCTTTGGTTTGCAGGGCCGCCGGCTTCTTGTGGCTGCGGTCCCCGGGGTGTCGTCCAGGCCTAACGGCTGGGCGTGTAGCCAGCTTGGGCCAGCGTGTGGCGGGCGATGGTCAATTGATGAATCTGGCTGGTGCCTTCGTACAGGCGGAACAGGCGCACGTCGCGGTAGAAGCGTTCAATGCCTTGCTCGGCGATGTAGCCATAGCCGCCATGCATCTGCACGCAGCGGTCTGCCACGCGGCCGCACATTTCCGAGGCGAAGTATTTGCAGATCGACGCGTTTAACGTCACGTCCTGGCCGGCATCGCGTTCGCGCGCCGTTTGCAAGACCAGCGCCAACGCGGCTTGAATTTCTGTCTGGCAGTCGGCCAGCATCGCCTGGATCAGTTGGAAGTCCATCAACGGTTTGCCGAACTGTTCACGCTCGGCGACGAAGCGCATGGTGTCGTCCAGCATGCGAATGGCGGGGCCGATGCACAACGCCGCCAGGTGGATGCGCTGCTTGTTCAGCACTTTCATGGCCGTCTTGAAGCCCATGCCTTCCTGGCCGCCGATGAGGTTGGCGGCGGGCACGCGGCAGTTGTCAAAATGCACGGACGACACGGGTGAGCCGGCCTGGCCCATCTTGTCGTAGGGCTTGCCCGTGGACAGGCCCGGCGTGCCCCGTTCAACAATGAAGGCCGAGATGCCCTTGGCGCCGGGCGCGTCGGGGTCCGTGCGGGCCATGACGGTGAACAGACCCGCAAGCGGGGCGTTGGTGATGAAGCACTTTTCGCCATTCAAGACATAGCTGTCGCCGTCGCGCACCGCCGTCGTGCGCAAGGCGGTGGCATCCGAACCCGCTTGCGGTTCGGTCAAGGCAAAGCAGCCGGTGAGTTCGCCCGAGGCCAGCCGGGGCAGATAGTGTTCCTTTTGCCGCTCGGTGCCGTCAGCGACCAGCGCTTCGGAACCGATGCCGGTGTTGGTGCCCACCCGGGCGCGGAACGCTACCGAGCATTGCGATAGTTCGATAGCCGCCCGGATCAATTCTTCCGTGGTCATGCCCGCGCCACCGTAGGCCTCGGGGATGGAATAGCCGAACATGCCTTGCTCGGCCATGGCGCGCACCAGGTCATCCGGCACCGCATCCAGACGGGCCACTTCGGCTTCGCGCGGTACCAGCTGTTCGCGGACGAAGCGGCGCAGCGAATCGAGAAAGGCGGGGAAGCCGTCGGGGTCCCGGATCATGAGGTGTCTCCATTTTTTCTAGATGTCGTAGCCGCCTGGGAAGGCAAATCCGTACCGGGCCGACTGAGAATCCAGGCTAGCAAAGCGGCGCCGAATGCGAGACAAGTGTTTCGATATCTTGAACGAGTTGATGCTGTGGACGGGTGGCGTTGCTCTATGATCGTCGCCATGACCACGCCCCAAGGCAGCCGCCATCCTGATCCCGCTTTCGCCACGACGCTGGCGCACGGCCTGTCGGTGCTGCAAACTTTTCGGCACGGCGAGCCCGCGCTCAGCAATCGCGAACTTGCTGACCGCACGGGCCTGTCCAAAGCCACGATCTCGCGGCTGACCGACACGCTGGTTCAGCGCGGCCTGCTGCGTTACGACGCCAGTCTGCGCCGGTACCGGCTGGGCACGGCGCTGCTGTCGTTGAGTTACCCCTTGCTGGCCAGCATCAAGCTGCGGCAACTGGCGCGCCCGTTGATGACGCGGCTGGCGAATGCGGCGGGCGGGTCGGCGTCGCTGGGCATGCATCACGGCGCGCACATGGTGTACGTGGAAACGTGCCGGGGCCACGACGCGGTGGCGTTTCGGCCCGATATCGGCGCCATGTTGCCGCTGCTGGCCAGCGCCATGGGCCGGGCGTGGCTGGCGCAGGCCGATGCAGGCGAAGCCGAGGCGTTGATTGCGTCGTTGCGCCGGCAAGAACCCGAGGCCTGGCAGCGTCATGCGGCGGGTTGGGAAGCGGCGCGGCGCGACTATGCCGCGCATGGATTCTGCGTGGCCGAAGGCGAGTGGCACGCCGATGTGCATGCCGTGGCAGTGCCGATGCGCCGGCGTGTGGACGGGCAGGTGTTTGTGTTCAATTGCGGCGTGCCGGTGCGGCGGTTGCGAGCGGGTGACTTGCGCCGGCGCATCGCGCCGCGGTTGCTGACCTTGGTGGACCGCGTGGAGAAAATGCTGGAGCGCCAGGATGCCGATTGAATCTCCGCCACCCCGCGCTCCGTCCGGCGAGCGCGATTTCGCCACCACGCTCGCGCATGGCATCGATATCCTGGCCTGCTTCCGGGCAGACCGGCCAGAGCTAGCCAATAAAGATTTTGCGCAGCAGACGGGCTTGTCGAAAAGCGCCGTGGCGCGCTTGACGCATACGCTTGTCGAATTGGGCTTTCTGCTGCGTTCGGGGCCGCCGGCGCGTTACCGGCTGGGCGCCTCGGTGCTGGCGCTGAGCTACCCCTTGCTTGCCAGCATGCAGATTCGACAGCTGGCGCGGCCGCTGATGAAACAGCTGGCGGATCACGCGTGCGGCGCGGTGTCGCTGGTGGTGCGCGACCGGCTGCAAATGGTCTATGTGGAAACCGCCCGGTCCAACGACGCCTTGCAGACCCGCCCGGACATCGGCGCGGCGTTGCCGCTGTTGTCCAGCGCAGCCGGCAAGGCCTGGCTATGCCGGGCGCCAGAGGCCGAGCGGGCGGCCGTCTTGAACCAGCTGCGCGTGGCCGATCCGCGCCACTACGCGGAGCACTTCCCCAGCCTGGAGCCGGCCAGCCGCGATCTGGAGCAGAAGGGGTACTGCGGCAATAACGTGCAATGGCGTCCGGATGCGTACGGTTTCGCGGCGCCGTTGTGCCGGCCGTATCAGTCGCTGTTGTACGTTTTCAACTGCGGCGTGCCGTCGGGCGACGGCCCGTATCGTGCGCGGGCGGCAGATCTGGGGCCGCGGCTGGTGGGGTTGGCGCGCGAGACCGAGCGGTTGCTGGGGCTGTCGTAGGGGCCTGCGATAGGGGACGCCATATCGGCTGTCGTCGCGAATGTGCCGGCGGGGATGGTGCGGGGGACGGATGCGCCATCCCGCCGATTCGTGACTCCAAGTCAAAAGTGTTTGGCTGTCAGACGGCTTTTTCCGCAAAGGTGCTGCCGTCATACTGCAGGCCTGTCTCCCCGATGCGCCCGCCATTCTGGCCGGCAACGCCCCAGGAACATCCTGCCGGCGCCGTCGAACCCAAGGAACCTGCATGAACCCGCAAGATACTCAACCGGTGAAAGCCGGCCTGCCGTTGTTGGCGCTCGCCGTCGGTGCGTTTGGCATCGGCGTGACCGAGTTTTCTCCCATGGGCCTGTTGCCCGTCATTGCCGAGGGGGTGGGCGTGTCCATTCCCAGCGCCGGCATGCTGATCAGCGCGTACGCGATCGGCGTGATGGTGGGCGCGCCGCTGATGACGCTGGCGTTTTCGCGCTGGTCGCGGCGCAAGGCCTTGATTCTGCTGATGGCAATTTTCACCATCGGCAACGTGCTGTCCGCGCTGTCGCCCAACTACACGACGCTGCTGCTGGCGCGTCTGGTCACAAGCTTGAACCACGGCGCGTTCTTTGGCCTGGGTTCGCTGGTGGCGGCCAGCGTGGTGCCGCGCCACAAACAGGCCAGTGCGGTGGCCACCATGTTCATGGGCCTGACCATCGCCAACGTGGGCGGCGTGCCTGCGGCCACGTGGCTGGGGCAGGTGATCGGCTGGCGCATGTCGTTTGCCGCTACCGCCGTGCTGGGCTTGATTGCGATGCTGTCGCTGTGGTTCGCGTTGCCTGCTGGTGAAGCCGGCCGCCGTCCCAACGTGCGCCACGAACTGGCGGTGCTGAAGAGCCCCGTCGTGCTGTTGGCGTTGCTGACGACGGTGCTGGGCGCGGGCGCCATGTTCACGCTGTACACCTACATTGCGCCCACGTTGGCGGACATTACCGGCGCATCCCCCGCCTTCATTACCGGCATGCTGGTGCTGATCGGCCTGGGTTTCACGCTGGGTAACGGCATGGGTGGCCGCATGGCCGACCGCTCGCTGGACGGCACGCTGATCACGTTCCTGGTGATCGTCATCATCGACCTGCTGGCGTTCCCGTGGATCGCTTCCACGCAAGTCGGCGCGGCAATCTCGCTGCTGATCTTCGGCGTGGCGACCTTCGCGGTGGTGCCGCCCTTGCAGATGGGCGTGATGCGCGCCGCCACCGATGCGCCGGGGCTGGCGTCGTCGGTGAACGTGGGCGCATTCAACCTGGGCAACGCGGTAGGCGCCGCAGCGGGTGGCGCGGTGATCTCGGCGGGCATGGGCTACGCCGCCGTCCCCATCGCTGGCGCCGTGATCGCCGTCGCAGGCTTGGCGCTGGTGCTGGTGCAGCGGGCAAGCAATGTGCGCCGCCGGAAGCTGGCCGTGCAGGGTTGCTGATTGGGGTAGTGGAAGAAGAAGGCCGCGCTGGGTAGCGCGGCCTTTTTTTGTGGCGGGTGTCTCTCCCGCCCCGGCATCAAGCCTCGATCCGCTCCACCTTGCCTACCAGCAGGATGTACGACAGCGCGCCCAGCAAGGCCAGGGACGATACGTACACGATGGCGGGGGCGAAGCTGTCTTTCGACACCAGCAGGCCGATCACGATCGGGGTGCAGATCGATGACAGGTTGCCGACGAAGTTGAACACGCCGCCCGTCAGGCCCAAGAGGCGCACGGGCGCAAGCGTTGACACCAGCGACCACGTGATCGACGCCAGGCCATTGCCGAAGAACGCGACGGCCAGGAAGAAGATGACCCACGGCGTGGAGTCGGTGAAGTTGGCGCCGATCATTGATGTCGAGATCAAGAGGCCCAGAATGATGGGCAGCTTGCGCGCCAGGCCGACGGTGGCGCCGCGGCGGATCAGGAAGTCAGACAGCACGCCTGAGCACAGCACGCCGACAAACGCGGCCAGGAACGGCACCGACGCCAGAAAGCCGGACTTGATGAAGTCCATGCCGCGGTACTTCACCAGGTAGGTCGGGAACCAGGTCAGGAAGAACCACAGCGTGGACGTCAGGCAGAACTGGCCCAGGTACACGCCCCAGAGCTTGCGCTTGGACATCACCAGCCCCAGGTCATTCCAGTTGAAGGGCGTTTTTTTAGCTTTGACGCTGCGGTCCAGATCGACCACGCCGCCGCCTTGCTGGATCAGTTCGATCTCGGCCGCGTTCGCGCCTTTGAACTGGCGCGGTTCACGGTAGATCAGGTACCACAGCACGCCCCACACGATGCCCAGCAGGCCCGTGCTGACAAACACCATGTGCCAGCCGTAGTGGTGTTGCAGCCAGGCCAGCACCGGCGTCAGGAACGCCAGGCCGACGAACTGGCCCGACGTGTAGAAGCCGATGGCGGTGGCGCGTTCCTTTTCCGGGAACCAGGTCGTGACGACGCGGTTGTTGATCGGGTAGGCGGGCGCTTCCAGCGCGCCGACGGCTAGGCGCAGCACGAACAGAATGATGAAGCTGCTGGCAAAGCCCATGAAGAACGTCGCCGCCGACCACAGGATCAGCGCGGCGGCGTACAGCACGCGGGGCGACACGCGGTCGACCAGCCAGCCGCCGGGGATTTGCATCGCGGCGTAGGTCCAGCCGAAGGCCGACAGGATCAAACCTTCATGCCAGGTGTCCAGGCCGAACTCGTCCTTCAGTGCGGGCGCGGCGATGGACAGGTTGCTGCGGTCCAGGTAGTTGATGACGACGGTGATGAACAGCATCACCATGATGATGTAGCGGCTGCGCGTGGGCCGCTGGGCGGCTTGCAGGCCCGCGTGGGTGGCGGTGGACAAGGGGGTCTCCTCTCTCTTTTATCGGCTTACCACTCGGCGAAGCTGCCGTCGGCGTGACGCCAGATCGGGTTGCGCCAGCGGTGGCCCACGGCGGCGCGTTCCTTGACGTATTCCTCGTTGACCTCGATGCCCAGGCCCGGGCCTTGGGGAATGGCGACCATGCCGTCTTCGTACTTGAAGACTTCGCGGTTGCTGACGTAGTCCAGCAGGTCGTTGGCCGCGTTGTAGTGGATGCCCAGGCTTTGTTCCTGGATGAAGGCGTTGTAGCAGCCGGCGTCGATCTGCAAGCAGGTGGCCAGCGCAATCGGGCCCAGCGGGCAATGCAGCGCCAGCGCCACGTCATACGCTTCGGCCATCGCTGCGATCTTGCGGGTTTCGGTGATGCCGCCCGCGTGTGACGGGTCGGGCTGGATGATGTCGACATAGCCTTCGGACAGCACGCGCTTGAAGTCCCAGCGCGAGAACAGGCGTTCGCCCAGCGCGATGGGGGTCGACGTCAGCGGCGCCAGTTCCTTCAACGCTTCGTAGTGTTCGCTTAGCACGGGCTCTTCGATGAACATCAGCTTGAACGGGTCCAGCTCTTTCATCAGCACCTTGGCCATGGGCTTGTGAACGCGGCCGTGGAAGTCCACGCCGATGCCCACGTTCGGGCCGACGGCGTCGCGAACCGCAGCCACGTTCTCCAGGCACTTCTCGACCTTGTCGAAGGAATCGATGTACTGAAGTTCTTCGGTGCCGTTCATCTTCACGGCGGTGAAGCCGCGGTCGACGGCGCTCTTGGCGGCGGCTGCGGTGTCGGCCGGGCGGTCGCCGCCAATCCATGAATACACGCGGATGCGGTCGCGCACATTGCCGCCCAACAGCTGCGACACCGGCACGCCCAGATGCTTGCCTTTGATGTCCCACAGCGCCTGGTCGATGCCGGCCAGCGCGCTCATGTGGATGGCGCCGCCGCGATAGAAACCGCCGCGGTACAGCACCGTCCAGTGGTCTTCGATGTTGCGCGGGTCTTTGCCGATCAGGTAGTCAGACAGTTCTTCAACGGCGGCGGCGACCGAGTGCGCGCGGCCTTCAACGACGGGTTCACCCCAGCCGACGATGCCTTCGTCCGTTTCGATTTTCAGGAAGCACCACCGGGGCGGCACGATGTAGGTAGTGAGCTTGGTGATCTTCATGCTTGAGTCTCCTGGACGGAATAGGCGCGTTGCCAGGCCGCGACGAATGCGCGCGCGTTCTGGCCGACGTCTTTGGCCGACAGGCCGGGTTTGTACAAAGCGGAGCCCAGGCCGAAGCCGCTGGCGCCCGCCTGGGCGTAAACGGAAATGTTGTCGGGCGTGATGCCGCCCACGGGCACCAGCGCAATTGGCGGGCGCATCACCGCGCGCCAGGCTTTCAGCACGACGGGGCCCAGTTGTTCGGCGGGGAACATCTTCAGCACGTCGGCGCCGGCAGCCAGCGCGGCGAAGGCTTCGGTGGGCGTGGCGACGCCGGGGCAGGACGCCATGCCCAGCGCTTTGGCGGCGCGGATCACGGCGGGGTCGCTGTGCGGCATCACAATCAGTTCACCGCCCGCGTCCTGGATGCGGGCGCAGTCGTCGGGGTTCAGCACGGTGCCGGCGCCGATCAGGCAGTCGGTGGGCAGCGCGGCGCGCATGGCGCGGATGCTGTCCAAGGGGTCGGGCGAATTCAGCGGCACTTCAATCAGGCGAAAGCCTGCTTCGTAGAGCTCGTGGCCGATGGCTTCGGCTTCCGTGGGTTGGATGCCGCGCAGGATGGCGATCAGGCCGCAGTGGGCCATGGCGGTTTGCAGACCGGGATGGTTCATGTGGGGTTCCTAGGCGGGGCCGAAGAAGAGGGTGAAGCCGAAGCGGAAGGTGATGCCGAAGCCGAGGCCGAAGCGGGAGACGATGTCGCAGCCGAGGCCGAAGCGGGAGACGATGTCGCAGCCGAGGCCGAAGCGGGAGACGATGTCGCAGCCGATGTCGCAGCCGATGTCGCAGCCGATGTCGCAGCCGATGCGAGGGCCGATGCCGGCGCGGCGGCATCGGCCGTGATCAGCCCGGCGCAGAGGGCCAGGTGCCACAGGCCGCGCTCGGTGGCGTTCTGCGCTTGCTCAGGCGTGCCCAGGCCGTAGTGCTGCATTGCCAGGATGTAGCGCTGGCACAGCGCGGGTTCGCCGCAAAGCACGATGCGGGGCAGTTCGCCCTGTTGGCGCAGCATCTCGGCAAGCGCCGCGATTTCGTGGCCAATCAACAGGCCCGACAAATAATCCGCTTGGGATGCGCTGGCCAGTTCGCCCGTCAGCCCAAGCGCGCGCGTGCTGAAGATGGTGGACAGCACACCGGCGCGGCCGGCCGGGGCGCCGGCCACTTTCACGCCGCGCTCAAAAGCCGCCATGTCGGCGGCGGGCGCGTCGCTCATCGTGCGGCCCAGGATGGTGTGGCCGCGCAAGGCGGCGTAGACCTCGCCGGTCATGAAGGTGTCGAAGTGCGTGACGCGGCCTCGGCGCGCGTTGACCCACTTGGAATGCGTGCCGGGCAGGCCGATCAGCACGCTGTCGGCGGGGTGGGTGTCGGATGCGCCGGGCTGGTCGAACATGACGCCGAACACTTGGGTCTCTTCCCCGCGCATCACGTTGGGCAGGCCGTGGCGCTGGATCAGGCCGGGCACGATGTGCAGCGGGGTGGCGTTGGGGCCGGCGCCCGTGCGTTCGACCACGGTCAGCAAGGTGCCGATGCGTTCCAGGTCGACCGGCACGTCCAGGTAGGCCGCTTCCTTCCAGCCCTGCGCGCTGCCGACCATGCCACAGGCGATCACGGGCAAGGCGGGTTCGGCGCGCAGCCAGTCGCCGCAAGCTTGTTCGAAGGCCAAGTCAAAGCCAGACAATGCCGTGCTGGCGGCGCCGTCTTGCAAGGGCTGTGGCAGGCGCATGATGCCCCAGGGCAAGTGGCGGGTGTCCAGCGTGCGGCCGGTGGCGTCCAGCCGGTACGCGCGCAACGATGAGGTGCCCCAATCCAGCGCGATAAGCGCCGCGCGGGCAGGCGATCCGGTAGTCATCTGATCTGTCTCGTCTCTGGCTGCGATGCCCGTTTCCCTGAGCGCCTGAGCGCAGGCGTGGGTGGGCGGGCATGGCAGGCCTTGTTGTCTGAGGCGCGCCGGGCGCAAGAAATGCGTCGGGCGTGCGTTGCGAAAAATTCTAGATCAGCGCTTGAAAAATCTCAAAATATAGAATTTAATCCCACATATAGGGAATAAAAGCCGGGCTTATCCCACTCGGGAGCTGCCCTCTGGCGCCCCGCATCACGGCGCCCGGCTATGCTTGCCGTCGTTCTTGTCCTTCGTTTTTGCTGTGTAGCCTTGTTTCATGACCGCCATCCTCACTTCCGCTAGCCCCCCGTCGCTGGACCCCGATGCCGCCGCGCCCGCTGGCACGCAAACGTTGATGCGCGGGCTGGCCGTGGTGCAAGCCGTGGCCGACGGGGCGCGCGACTTGAAGGAAATCTGCGCGCGCATTGGCGTGGCGCGCAGCACCACCCACCGGTTGGCCAGCTGCCTGGTGCAAGAGCGCTATCTGCGCGCCTTGCCGGGCGTGGGCTATGTGCTGGGGCCGAAGCTGATTGAGCTGGGTTTTCAGGCGCGTGAAGCGTTTCCGATGGCGACCTTGGCGCGCCCGTATCTGGACAGCCTGGCTGAACTGACGGGCGACACCATTCACCTGGCGGTGCGCGACAACGACGAAGTGCTGTATCTGGAGAAGATCCCCGGCAAGAAGGGCCTGGAGATGCGTTCGCGCGTGGGCCACCGCATGCCGCTGGCCGCGACCGGCGTGGGCAAGGCGCTATTGCTGGATACCGAAGAGCCGCAATGGAAGGCGCTGCATCGCATCGGCGCGCCAGTGTCGTCGCGCGCGCCGGGCGGGCAGCAGACCTGGGAAGCGTTCCGCGACCGTATGCGCGAATACGCGGCGCAAGGCTATGCGTTTGATCTGGAAGACAACGAGCCGTCGATCCGCTGCGTGGCGGCGCCCGTGCGCGACGCGTCCAGCGGCATCGTGGCGGCGATCAGCGTGTCCAGCACCGTGCCCTATATGTCGCTGGAACGGATGCGCGAAATGGTCGCCGTCGTGCAGGGCGCGGCGGCGGGCATTTCGGCGGAGATGGGCTGGAAGGTCGACCGCGGCTGAGTTATTCCAGCGGCAAGGTCAGCACGCCCTGCGGCGCGGGGCGCATCATCACGCGGCGATACCAGGCGGACAGCGCCGGCGTGTCGGGGCGTTCCATCGGCAGGGCCAGCCAGCGGTGGGCGGAACAGACCAGCGCAATATCACCCATCGTCAGATGGCGGCCTGCAATGAACTCGCGGCCTTGCAGCGCCTGGTCCAGGATCAGGGCGCGGGCGTTCGAACGCTTCACCGAATGTTCAATTGCGGCGTGATCGCGCTTGTCTTCCGGCGTGCGGATCAGGCCCAGGAACGCGGGGCCCATGGCGCCTTGCCATTCGGTTGCCTGCCAATCCATCCAGCGGTCGGCGTCGGCGCGCATGCACGCGTCTTCCGGCCACAGCGTACCCGCGCCGTAGCGCGCGGCCAGATAACGCACGATGGCGTTGGATTCCCACAGCACAAAGCCGCCATCGTCGATGACGGGCACGGTGCGGTTGGGATTGAGCTTGGCGTATTCCGGCGTGTCCACCACGCCGAACGGCCCGCCGGCGGGCGTAAAGGTGTGCGGCAGGGCCAATTCGCGCACGGCCAGCATCACTTTCTGCACGTTGACGGAAGTCAGGCGTCCCCAGATCTTCAACATATCCAGTCCTTGAGTCGTGTCAGGCGGGCGGCAATTGCCGCCGCGCAAAGCCACTGTCGCGCGAAAAACGCGTCCAGTTGAAAGCAGGCCCGGGGTCCGTTTTGCGGCCCGGGGCAATGTGTTCGTGCCCCCAGGCCGCAGCCAGGGGATAGCGTGCGCGCAGCACCGGCGTCAGCTTGCGCAGCGCCGCGTATTGTTCGTCGGCATAGGCAAGGGTATCCGTGCCTTCGAGTTCGATGCCGATGGAAAAGTCATTGCAGCGTTCGCGGCCGCCAAAGCGCGACACGCCAGCATGCCAGGCGCGCTGGTCGGTGGATACGAACTGAATGATGCGCCCATCGCGGCGGATGAAGAAGTGCGCCGACACGCGCAAGCCGCGCAGCCGTTCCAGCCAGGGGTGCGAGGAATAGTCCAGCGTGTTCAGGAACAGCCCGGCCACTTCGGGGCCGCCAAACTGCCCGGGGGGCAGGCTGATGTTGTGCAGCACCAAGAGCGACACTTGCGCGCCAGCAGGACGCGCGTCGCGGTTGGGCGAGGGCAAACGGGTAACACCGGGGGCGGGCGCCAGCCAGCCATGTCGATCCAGAAGCAGAGCCATGGGAGAGAACTTGCGTGGTGAATCCAACAGGCATTATGCCGTGGTCCCCGCTGCCTCCCAAATCTGGAGTGGGGACTTACTTTTTGCCCAAGGCCGCGTGCTCGGTGCTGCACCAGGTCAGCCCGTTCTGCAGCACGGCTTCGGAGCGTGGCAGATGGATGCCGCAATGCGCACACCGCACCATCGACTCTGGCGCCGCCGGCGCAGGCGCGCTGCGGCGGGTCTTGGGTTGCTCGCCCGCCTGCCGTGCCGCCGCCATGCGGGCGGCGATGCGGGCAACGAACAGCACCGCGATGATCAGAACCACCCAGAACAACAACTTGCCCACGTCAGCCTCGATGCAGAATCATTTCCAGCACGAACCGGCTGCCGGTATAGGCCAGAATCAGAAAACCAAAACCCGTCAGCGTCCAGCGCAGCGCCACCCGGCCACGCCATCCCCGGATGTGGCGGCCCACCAGCAGCACGCCGAACGTCAGCCACGACAGCAGGGTGAAAACGGTTTTGTGGTCAAACGGCAGGATCTTGCCCGTCAGCTTCATCGACGCGATCGACCCCGAGCCCACCGCCAATGTCAGCACGATGAAACCGATCCAGATAATACGGAACAGCAGTTGCTCTTGCACCAGCAGCGGCGGCTGAGAGTCCAGCACGCGGCCGATGATGCTGCGTTGGGCCGGGGCGTCGAGTGGCCGGTGCAGGTGGCGGTCAAGCAGCGCCATCATCATGGCGTGCAGGGCGGCGATGGTGATAAGGCCATAGGCGGCAAGCGCGATCAGCAGGTGCACGCGCAGCCAGGCGTCATTGGCGTGGGGCACGAATTGCCCCTGCGGAAACACGGCGGCCAGGGCGCTGGCGATGGCGGCGGCAGGCAACAGCAGCAATTGCAGGCCGTCAATGCGTACCAGCAGGCTCTCCAGCCAGAACACCACCATGCCCAGCCAGATGGCCGCAGACAGGGCCAGTGCCCACCCAATGAACAGATGCTGGGCGCCCAGCATCGATTGTTGCAGCCCGATTCCATGGAGAACCAGGGCCCCCAGCAGGCACAGACGGGCGATTTTGCCCGTCTGCTCCACTTCCCCGGCGCCGGCCAGGCGGGCCCAAAGTGACCCCCCGAGCACTGCGTACGCCAAGGCAGCCGCTGTGTGAAATACAATGCCTAGTGACATAGAAACCGTTGTCTGGATGGGGCCTTGGGGTGCATGTCACCCGAAAGCGCAGAATCCGCGCCTGCGGCCACCGTTCAATCAACTAGTTTAAGCGGAAACGCCTCTCATGCTCGATAACCTAACTCAACGCCTTTCGCGCGTCGTCAAGACGCTGCGCGGTGAAGCCCGCCTGACCGAGGCCAACACCCAGGAGATGCTGCGCGAAGTGCGCATGGCTCTGCTGGAAGCCGACGTGGCCCTGCCCGTCGTGCGTGAATTCGTCGCCCGCGTAAAGGAAAAGGCGCTGGGCGAAGAAGTGGCCGCCAGCCTCAGCCCGGGCCAAGCCCTGGTCGGCGTCGTCCACAAGGAACTGACTGCCCTGATGGGCGGCGACCTGGGCGCCGATTCCAACGAATTGTCGCTGGCGGTGCAACCGCCCGCGGTCATCCTGATGGCCGGCCTGCAAGGCGCCGGTAAAACCACCACCACCGGTAAGCTCGCCCGCTGGCTGTCCGAAGGCCAGCACACCCAGCACGGCCGCAAGACCGGCAAGAAGAAAGTGCTGGTGGTGTCCGCCGACGTGTATCGTCCGGCCGCTATTGACCAGTTGAAGAGCGTGGCCGCACAGGTCGGCGTCGACTTCCTGCCGTCAGACCCCAGCCAGAAGCCCGAAGATATTGCGCGCGGCGCGGTGGACCATGCTCGCCGTCACCACTACGACGTGCTGATCCTGGATACGGCCGGCCGCTTGGGCATCGACGAGGCCATGATGCGCGAAATTCGCGCGCTGCATGATCTGGTCAAGCCGGTGGAAACGCTGTTCGTCGTGGACGCCATGCAGGGCCAGGATGCGGTCAACACCGCGCGCGCCTTCGCAGACGCGCTGCCGCTGACGGGCGTTGTGCTGACCAAGCTGGACGGCGACGCCCGCGGCGGCGCGGCCCTGTCCGTGCGCCACGTCACCGGCAAGCCGCTGAAGTTTGTCGGCGTGTCGGAAAAGCTGGACGGCCTTGAGCCCTTCTACCCTGACCGCATGGCCCAACGCGTGCTGGGCATGGGCGATATCGTTTCGCTTGTTGAACAGGCGCAAAAGAATATCGACATCGCCGAAGCGCAGAAGCTGGCGGCGAAGATCAAGTCGGGCAACAAGTTCGACCTGAACGATTTCCGCGACCAGCTCGGCCAGGTGAAGAAACTGGGCGACATGGGTTCGCTGCTTGAAAAGCTGCCGGCTCAGTTCCAGCAGGCCGCGGGCCAGCTGCAAGGCGGCCAGGCGGAAAAGCAGTTGCGCCGCACGGAAGGCATCCTGAACTCCATGACGGCCGCCGAACGCGCCAAGCCCGAACTCATCAAGGCCTCGCGCAAGCGCCGCATCGCAACGGGTTCCGGCGTGCCGGTGCAAGAGGTCAACCGCCTGCTGGCTCAGTTCGAGCAGATGCAAGGCATGATGAAGCAGATGAAGAAGGGCGGCATGGCAAAGATGATGCGCGCCATGGGCGGCATGAAAGGCTTGGGCCGCTTCGGCATGAAATAAGGCCCCCACGGCGCGCGCACTGCGTGCGCTTCCTGCCCCCCAAGGGGGCGCTTTTCCCTTGGGGCGGCCCGGCGGGAAATAGAGCCCCCACGGCGCGCGCACTGCGTGCGCTTCCTGCCCCCCAAGGGGGCGCTTTTCCCTTGGGGCGGCCCGGCGGGGAATAGAGCCCCCACGGCGCGCGCACTGCGTACGCTTCCTGCCCCCCAAGGGGGCGCTTTTCCCTTGGGGCGGCCCGGCGGGAAAAGAGGCCCCGCAGCGCTTGTGCTTCCTGCCAAAAAAATGGCCAGACATTGCGTCTGGCCAAGCAATCGCGGCAGGCAGGGGGCGCCGCGCCGCGACACAATCCGGAAAACGCATGGGTGTTCTCCGGGTTGTTTGGGTTCAGTTGCCGCTTACGACAGCGGCGGAATGCGCAGCACCTGGCCCGGGTAGATCTTGTCGGGGCTGGTCAACATCGGCTTGTTGGCTTCAAAGATCAGCGTGTTCTTCGCGCCCTGGCCCTTGCCGTATTGCGCTTCGGCGATCTTCCACAGGTTGTCGCCCTTTTGCACCGTGTACATCTTGGCTTCGGGCGTGGCCTGCTTCACCTTCAACTGGTTATCCACCGCCGCAACGCCGACGGTGTTGCCCAGCGCCAGGGAAATCTTCTCGGCGGCTTCGGTGCTTAGCGCCTCGCCGGCCACCGTGACCTTGTCGCCGTCCACCGTAATTTGCAGGCCATCCGCGTTCAGGCCGTGCTTATCCAGCTCTTTCTTCAACTCGTCTGCGGTCGCGGCCTTGGCCTCGCTGGCGCCGAAGAGTTTTTCCCCTACGTCCTTGATGAAATTGAGCAGACCCATAGTGTTTCCTTTATCGATGTAGCGGTGAGAAAACGATTGTCTTCAGGGCGCGCGGCCCACGAACATCTTGCGTACGATTCCGGCGATCAAGGTCAGCACGGCGCCACCAATGCCGCCGCCCACCACGTCCCCCGCAATCGCTGAAAGATCCAATCCTGCATTGCCCGCCGTTGCCGCTGCCCCCGCGCCGGCCGTGATCATGGGCGCCAGCCATGAACCGCCCGCCAAGCCACCAATCGCGCCTGCGATGGTGTTGCCCAACGGGCCAAGGTTGAACTGCTGGAGCATTTTTCCCAATCCGTTGCCAGCGGCGGCGCCTGCGACAAGCTGGATGAGAAGATTGATGATGACCGCGGTGTTCATGATGCCTCCTTGCCCCGTGGGGCGATGTGCAACGCTAGAACAACAACACGACAACGTACGACGCCAGCAGCAACGATTATTACTCGCGTAAACGCCGCGAGACGAGGGGTTAACGTGTAACAGGTTGCTAGTCGCTTGCCAGACTACGCAACATTGCTCGTCACTTTGCAGGTGGCGTCACGCGCGCGCCGCAATCCTCATCGTGCACATGGTGCCGTGCGTCATGAACCCTGCTGAAAATGCATAAGCAAAGGGCCGCTGAATCAGCGGCCCTTCGTGTTTGCGGCGCGTATTTGCGGCGCAATAAAACCGTGCGAAGTGCGGCTCCAAGAAGAGCCGCGCAACCGTCAGGGCAATCAGCCTCCGCCCACCGCCACGACGATCTCGATCTGGTCGCCATCGGTCAGCGTGGTCTGCTCGTGCTGGCTCTTCGGCACGATCTCGCCGTTGCGTTCCACGGCCACGCGCTTGCCCGCATAACCGAGCGTTTGCAGCAGTTCGATGACAGTGGTGTCCAACGGAAATTCGCGCGCGTCGCCGTTCAACGTAATGTGCATATCAGGTCTCCTCACTGTTTTGCGTAGGCGTCGGTGGCGGCAATCAGGCGCGCCAAGGTGCCGGGTTCATCAAAGGCATGGCCCGCGTCAGGCACCAGATGGAACTCGGCTTCGGGCCAGGCGCGGTGCAGGTCCCACGCGGTGCGCGCGGGTGTGCAGACGTCGTAGCGGCCTTGGACGATGGTGCCGGGAATGCCGCGCAGCTTGTGCGCGTCGCGGATCAGCTGGCCTTCTTCCATGAAGCCGGCGTTCACAAAGTAGTGGTTCTCGATGCGCGCAAACGCCAGCGCAGCGCGATCTGCCGCATGGCTTTGCTGATGGCGCGGGCTGGGCAGCAGCGTGATGGTGCTGTCTTCCCACTTGCTCCAGGCCTTGGCGGCGCGCAATTGCTCGGCCGCGTCATTGCCCGTCAGGCGCTTGTGATACGCCGCCACCAGGTCGCCGCGTTCCGCTTCCGGAATGGGCGCCAGATATTCTTCCCAGCGGTCAGGGAACAGCCACGACGCGCCTTCCTGATAGAACCATTGGATCTCGGCGCGGCGCAGCCCGAAGATGCCCCGCACAACCATCTCGCTGACGTGCGAAGGGTGCGTTTCGGCATAGGCCAGCGCCAACGTCGACCCCCACGAACCACCGAACACCAGCCACTTGTCCGCACCCATGATCTCGGTGCGCAGGCGTTCAATGTCCGACACCAGATGCCAGGTCGTGTTGTTGTCCAAGCTGGCGTGCGGCGTCGACCGCCCGCAACCGCGCTGATCGAACAACAGCACGTTGTAGCGCTGCGGATCAAACAGCTGGCGATGCACCGGCGAACAACCGCTGCCCGGGCCGCCATGCAGGAACACGGCGGGCTTGCCATTCGGATTGCCCGACATTTCCCAATAGATCTGGTGACCGTCGCCGGTATCCAGCGTGCCGTGGCGGTAGGGTTCGATCGGCGGATAGAGCATCAGGCGACTCGCTTGAAGATCAGGTCCCAGACGCCGTGGCCCAGGCGCAGGCCGCGTGTCTCGAATTTGGTCAGGGGGCGGTAATCGGGGCGGKGCGCGTAGCCGTCCGCCGTATTGGCCAGCAGCGGTTCGCCGCTAAGCACTTCCAGCATCTGCACCGCGTAGTCTTCCCAGTCGGTGGCGCAATGGATGTAGCCACCCGGCGCAATGCGGCTGGCCAAGAGCGACACGAACGCGGGCTGCAACAGACGGCGCTTGTGATGGCGCTTCTTGGGCCACGGGTCCGGAAAGTACACGTGCACGCCCGCCAGCGAGTCCGGCGCGATCATGTCGCGCACGACTTCGACCGCATCGTGCTGGATGATGCGCAGGTTCTGAATCTTGGAATCTTCAATGCGGCGCAGCAGCGAGCCGACACCGGCGTTGAACACTTCCACACCCAGGAAGTTGTCGTCCGGACGGGCCAGCGCGATCTTCTCGGTGGTCTCGCCCATGCCGAAACCAATCTCCAGCACCGTGGGCGCCTGCCGGCCAAACGCGGCGGCGGGGTCCAGACGGCGGGGGGCGTACGGAATGGACCATTCGCCCATCAGACGTTCCAGCGCGGCCAACTGGCCCTGGGTGATGTGGCCGCGGCGATGCACGAAGCTGCGGATATGCGTCGCGCCCGGGCTGTTCGGCGCATGGGCGGTGCTGGCCAGCGCGGCCTGCGTCTCGGGGGAAACGGGGGCGGCGGCAGGCGCCGCTGCCGAAGAGCCGGCGGTGGTGTCAGAGGTGTTCACGGAAGGCGTCGCGGGTGTGTCCGCGGAGGAGTTCGCGGGGTGTTTCGCGGAGTTAGGCGTATTCATAGCCCCGAATTGTAGTGGCAGCCGCGCCGGGGCGGAGTCGGCCGGATGGACTAAATTGGGGACGTATTTAATTCCGGGGATGGGGACCACTGGAAGGGGAAGTAAAAGAGGAAGCAAAAATCATCCGAAGATTCCAAAAATCCCGCGCTATAATCCTCGGCTCTGCCCCGGCCCTGCGTCGTGGCACGACACCCGAGCGGGTGTAGTTCAATGGTAGAACGGCAGCTTCCCAAGCTTCATACGAGGGTTCGATTCCCTTCACCCGCTCCAGCCCCCTCTATATTTCTTTGCCGCCAATCACCCCGCATGGCTTTGGAAGTTGAAGACTTTCCACTGATCGTCCTGCGTGCGCCGGATTTCGAACGACATCATGCATCCCGATGCCGGGTCATGAAATTCCACCCAGACCTGGTCTTGATCCAGCGGCACGCCTTTTAACCATCGGCGCAGCCGGTTGCCGTGGGTTTGCAGCGGACTCCAATACTTCAGCACGGACACGCGTCCGCAGAATTGGCGAGCCGCAACGGCGCGAAATTCATCGATTGTGCGGCCGGTGTTGCCATTCTTGAAGGTCAGGTCATAAGCGCGTTGCCAGTCATCTGCGTAGATGTCACGGATAAACGCCGACGCTGCCGACGTGGCGCCCTTGGGTTCATAGGGCGACTTCAGAAACATCCAGCCCGCCGCCGGCAGCAAGAGACAGGCCAGTACAAGGAACAACCAGGCAAGGGGCAGCCAAGTCCGGCGCCCCTGGGTGATATTGCGGCTCACTGTCCAAAACCCTTCATCCATTGATCAACGCGCGCCTGTACAGCGCATCCTTATCCAGAATCGTCATTCCGCCGTAGTGCGTCTGTAGCACTCCCGCGCGCGCCAGCCGCGTCAGCGCGGCGTTGCAGCGTTGGCGGGACACGCCGCACAAGCTGGCGATCTCTTCCTGGGATATCTTCAATCGCCCCTGCGTATCCGCATGGCGTTCGGCATCGAATTGCGCCGCCACGGCGCGGGCCACGGTGGTGTCCACATCCAGCAGCACGTTGCCGGTGTAGCTGGCCATCAGCCAGTTGACCCGCTGCGCCAGATGCATCGTCAATGCCTTCGTGAATTCGATGTTGTGGTTCCACAGCCGTTCGCAGGTGTCGCGCGGCAGGATGACGATGCGGCTCGGGCGCAGCGCAATCACCTCGTATTCAAAGCGCTCGCGGCGCAGCATGGTGGCTTCGCCAAACCAGCTGCCGATGCTGAAGCCGGCCAGCGACAGGGACTTGCCATCCGCGCCCGGCGACGTCCATTTCACCAGGCCTTCAACCACGCCATACCAGCCCAGCGATTTCGAACCCGCGCGAAACAGGTATTCGCCCGTGGCGAGCGACACCGTGCGCAGTTCGGAGCGGACCAGGCTGCGCTCAAGCGCCGGCAAGCCGTTGTACCAGGGGACGACGCTCAACATTTTGTCTACCGGGCATAGGGCAGGCTTGCGCTTTGCGCCGGGAGTCTGGCTGCCTACGCTGTCAGGCGGTCCGCGCATGTTTTCTCCGTTCAGCAGGGGTGACGGCGCTCAGGTAAACCCTAGGGCGCTTTGTCACCATGGTGACTGTTCGTGCCAGGGGCCAGTCCCAGAATAGTTGAGGCCCAAAGCGTCAAGACCCATTCAAGACGCACAAGAGCCAAAAAACATAAGAGGAGACAGGTATGTTGTCAATGCCACGCATCAAGTCCGGCACCGCGCTCGCCTTCGGCGTCGCCGCTACGCTATTGAACGCCACGGCCGCCCACGCGCAGATTTCGGACGATGTTATTCGAATCGGTTTCATCACGGACCTGTCTGGCGTGTACTCGGGCCCCGATGGCCCGGGCGGGGCGGAAGCCATCAAGATGGCCATCGAGGAAATGGGTGGCGAGATCAACGGCAAGAAGATCGAACTCTTGACGGCAGACCACCAGAACAAGGCCGACATCGCGTCGGCCAAGGCGCGCGAATGGTTCGACCAGCGCGGCCTGGACATGCTGATTGGCGGCACCAACTCCAGCACCGCGCTGGCCATGTCGAAGGTGGCGGCCGACAAGAAGAAGCCCATCATCGTGGTGGGCGCGGGCGCCCCGGCGTTGACCAACGAACAATGCACGCCCTACACCTTGAACTACGCGTACGACACGGTCGCGTTGGCGCGCGGCACGGGCGCGGCGGTGGTCAAGGCGGGCGGTAAAAGCTGGTACTTCCTGACGGCCGATTACGCATTCGGCCACGCGTTGCAAGCGGATACGACGAAGGTGGTTGAAGCGGGCGGCGGCAAGGTGGTGGGGTCCGTCAAGCATCCCTTGTCGGCGAACGATTTTTCATCGTTCCTGTTGCAGGCGCAAAGCAGCAAGGCGGACATTCTTGCCTTGGCCAATGCCGGCGCCGACGCCACGAACGCCATCAAGGCCGCCAACGAATTCGGCGTGACCAAGACGATGCGGCTGGCGGGCATGATCATGTTCATCAACGACATCCACGCCATGGGCCTGCCCGCCACGCAGGGCATGTATCTGACCGACAGCTGGTACTGGAACGCATCGGAACCCACGCGCGCCTGGAGCCAGAAGTTCTACGAGCGCCGCAAGGCCATGCCGTCGTCGCTGCAGGCGGCCGATTATTCCGCGGCGTTGCAATACCTGCGCGCGGTCAAGGCCACGGGCACCGATGATGCCGACCGCGTGCTGGCGTATCTGCGCGAAAACAAGCTGAATGACATGTACATCAAGGATGGCGTCGTGCGTCCGGATGGCCGTGTCGTGCATGACATGTACCTGTTGCAGGTGAAGACGCCGGACGAATCGAAAGAACCGTGGGACTACTTCAAGGTGCTGCAGACGATTGACGGCAACGAGGCCTTTACCAAGCAAGCCGAAACCCGCTGCGCGCTCTGGAAGTGAATGGGAGACCAACATGGCAAAACGCAAAGTCATTGTGACCATCGCCCCGACCGGGGGCATGGCATTCAAAACCCAGAACCCGCATCTGCCCACGCAACCGGCTGAAATCGCAGACGACGTTTACCGTTGCTACAACGCGGGCGCCAGCGTGGTGGCGCTGCATGCGCGCCGGCCCGACGACCAGGCGACCTGCAACGCGGCGATCTACCGCGACATGAACCAGCGCATCCGCGAGCGCTGCGACATCATCCTGAATAACTCCACCGGTGGCGGCGTGCATGGCGACATGGTGAAAGAAACCTCGCCCGGCACGTGGGAAATTCTGTGGGAAGAGCGGTTGAAAGGAATGGATGCCGGCGCCGAAATGTGCACGCTGGACGCGACAACGCTGAACCTGGCGTTTGGCGACCGCGAATACCTGATGAACACGCCGCTGACCAAAGCGCGCGAGCTTGCCGCCGGCATGAAGGCGCGCGGCGTCAAGCCCGAGTGGGAAGTCTTCAGCCCCACGCATATCCTGCAAGACGCCACCACGCTGATCGAAGAAGGGCTGGATGAAGGGCCGCACTTCATCAACCTGGTCATGAATGTGCATCGCAATTTTCAGAACGCGATGCCGTTCTCGCCCCGGCATTTGCAGATGATGGTGGACCTGCTGCCGAAGCACAGCATTTTCTGCGTCAGCGGCATCGGGCCGTCGCAACTCGAGGCCAACATCAGCGCCTTGCTGTTGGGCGGCCATGCCCGCGTGGGCCTGGAAGACAACCTGTATTACCGGCACGGGGAACTGGCCACCAATGTCCAGCTGACCGAGCGCATCGTGCGCATCATCCGCGAAATGGACATGGAGCCGGCTACGCCCGCCGAAGCGCGCGAAATCATGGGCCTGCCGTTGAAAAGCGGTATCCGCCCCGAGTTCGCGCTGTGATCGCTACTTTCTTGACGAGACAACATGATTGAATCTTTGAATGGCAAGCGCGTCCTGATCACTGCGGGCGCGCAAGGCATCGGCTTGGCAATCGCGAAGAAATTCCTGGCCTCTGGCGCGCAAGTGCATGTGTGCGATGTCGACACCGCCGCCTGCGATGCCGCGCGCACGGCGAACCCGCGTTTGAGCGTCAGCGTGACCGATGTGTCCAGCGAAGCGCAGGTGGCGGAGTTGTTCAGCGGCTTGGCCGCCAGGTGGGGCAAGCTGGATGCGCTGATCAACAACGCGGGCGTGTCCGGCCCCACCAGCCGGCTGGAAGACACCACACTGGACGCCTGGCAGCACACGCTGGACGTCAACCTGACCGGCACGTTCCTGTGCGCGCGCAGCGCCGTGCCCTTGCTGCGGGCAGCGGGCGGCGGCGCCATCATCAATATTTCTTCGGTGGCGGGCCGGCTGGGCTTTTCGCTGCGCAGCCCTTACAGCGCCAGCAAGTTCGGCTTGGCGGGGCTGACGCAGACGTGGGCCATGGAACTGGGCCCGTCCAACATTCGCGTCAACTCGGTTCTGCCGGGCGTGGTGTCGGGCGACCGTGTTGAGCGCGTCATCGCGGCGCGCGCAGAAGCCGGCGGCGTCAGCAACGATGCGATGCGTGAACAGCTGGTGGAGAAGGTTTCGCTGCGCCGCATGACTCGCCCCGAAGACGTGGCGAATCAAGTGGCCTTTCTGTGCTCCGACGAAGGCGCGGTCATCAGCGGACAAAGCATCTCGGTTTGCGGCAACGTGGAGTACCTGGGCTAAGCGTTTCGGTGCGGATAGAATGGCCTGCTTTGATTGATTCAATCTTATCCATCAGGCAGACCGCATGGCCAAGGCTTTTGAACTGGACACGCTGAAGATCCGGCTGAACGACGCCGATCTTCAGCCGTTGGATCTGCATCAGCGCATCCAGCGGGCGCTACGTGCGCTGATCCTGGATGGCGCGCTGGATGCGGGCATCAAATTGCCCGCCACCCGCACGCTGGCCACGTCGCTGGGTGTTGCGCGCGACACCGTTGAAAACGCATACGTACAGCTGCATCGCGACGGCTATATCGTGCGGCGCGGGGGTTCAGGCAGCTATGTGTCTGACACGGTAGGCGCCCAGCTGCGCGGCGCTGCCGGCCGCCGCGCCAAGCTTCAGGATGACAAGCGCGGCGTGCCGGCGCCGGCAGCCGGGTTGAGCCGCCGGGGCCGGATGATTTTCGATAGCGGCGGGGTGGCGGACCAGCAAGCGGTCAAGGCGTTTGCCACCGGGCTGCCCGAGACACGCACGTTTCCCACCGATGTCTGGGAACGCTTGCAGCGGCAGGCGCTGAAGGACTATCGGGACCACGTGCTGCTGCATGGCGACCCGCAAGGGGCGGCGCCGCTGCGCAAGGCCATTGCCGCCTATCTGAATCTGGAGCGGGGCGCCAAGGTATCTGCGGATCAGATTCTGGTGTTGAGCAGCACGCGGCAGGCGCTGTTTCTGTGCGCGCAATTGCTGGTGGACGCGGGCAAGCCCATCCTGCTTGAGAACCCGGGATACTTCGGCGCCAAGAAGGCGTTTGAAGCGGCCGAAGCGAAAATCGTGCCGATCGATGTGGACGAGGACGGCATCCGCATGGATCTGCTGCGTGCGGATCGCAGCGGTGCAAACTGCGTGTACGTGACGCCGTCGCATCAGTACCCCACCGGTGCCACCTTGTCGTTGGCGCGCCGCCTGGAGCTGACCCGTTGGGCGGCCGAGCTGGGAAAGTGGATCATCGAGGACGACTACGACAGCGAGTTCCATTACGACGGTCTGCCAACCGCGTGCGTGCAGGGCGTGGACAAACATCAGCGCACGCTCTACGTCGGCACCTTCAGCAAGACGCTCTACCCGGGCCTGCGTATGGGCTATATGGCGTTGCCGCACGAGCTGGTTGGCGCCTTCACGCGCGCGCGCAGCATCATGGACGGGCATACGCCGCAGATTCTGCAATTGACGCTGGCGCGCTTCATGGAGGACGGGCATTACGCGGCCCACGTGCGCGCCATGCGCAAGCTGTATGCGGCGCGCCGCGACGCCATGTTGCAAGCGCTGAACACGCATCTGCCAGACATCGCCACCGCCTTGCGTCCAGAAGGCGGATTGCAGATTCCTTGCCTGCTTGCGCGGGGGTGGTCAGAGGCCAAGACCATCCGGCTGGCGGCGGCCGCTGGCCTGCAACTGCCCGGCTTGAGCCGCCTGTATGCCGGCGCGGAAAAGCGGCAAGGGTGGATATTGGGCTATTCCTCGTTGACGGCGCATGAGATTGATACGTCCGTGAAGCGCTTGTCACAGGCGCTACGAAAGAAGTAGCAGCCCCAAAAAGCCCAATAGCACCCCTCGCATGGTTAGGGCTTGGCCGGGCTGCCAAGCAGCGCGCGGCTGCCGCCGTGTATCAGCAGGTGCGCAGTCAGCCCGGCGGCCAGCCCCCAGAATGCGCCACCCACGCCCAACAACGTAACGTTGGCCGCCGTCGCCAGGAACGTGATGAGCGCCGTTTCGCGCGTGCGCGCATCAGCCATGGCATTGGCCAGACTGCCGCCAATGGCGCCCAGCAATGCCAGCCCGGCAAGCGTGGTGATGAAGGTCTTGGGCAGCACCATGAAAAGCGTCGCCAGGGTGACGCCGAAGGTGCCCACCAGAATGTAGAAGACCCCGCAGGCCAGCCCCGCGATGTAGCGCTTGCGCGGGTCAGGGTGCGCGTCGGGGCCGGTGCAGATGGCTGCCGTGATGGCCGCAACGTTGAACGCGTGCGCGCCAAAGGGCGCCATCAGCAACGAGCCCAGGCCGGTGACGGTCAGAATCGGGCTGGCGCTGGTTTTGTATCCGTCATTGCGCAGCACCAGCATGCCCGGCATATATTGCCCGGTCAGCGTGATGATGAACAGCGGCAACGCGACGCCCAACAGCGCATGCAACGAGAAGCGCGGCGTTTCGAACACGGGCGTGGCAAGGCTGAGGTGGATGGCCGAGACGTCGATACGTTGTTGCGCCAGCAGCATCGTGACGCCAATCACCAAGATGCCAACCACGGCAAAGCGTGAGGTATACCGCTTGAGCAATGCATAGCAAATCACCAGCACGATCACCAGCAAGGGGTCGGCGCTGGCGCCGCCAAATGCGTTGACGCCGAATTGCAGCAGGATGCCCGCCAAGAGGCCGGCGGCGATACCCGCGGGGATCATGCGGACCAGCTTTTCGAACGCACCGGACAGCCCCAATACGATGAAGCCCAGTGCCGACAGCATGTACGCACCGATGACTTCGCCATAGGGTGTGAAGGGCATCACCGTGGCCAGGAACGCCACGCCCGGCGTGGACCAGGCGGTGATGATGGGAGCCTTGTACCGGAAGCTGAGGAACGCGCCCGTGACGCCGACGCCGATGGACACGGCCCATACCCAGGACGTGGTCTGGGCGGGCGTCAGTTGCGCCAGTTCGGCAGCCTGGAAGACCAGGACAAAGGTGCCGCCGTAGTTCACCAGAACAGAAATCAGGGCGGCGACGGTCGGGGCGAAGAAGTCGGCGGGTTGCAGGCGGGCCGGCGTTAAATGCATGAATCACTCCACAGTGCGTAACGGCTGCAATGCGCGCAGCCTTATTCAACGCAAAGTGTAGGATTCAAGTGGACTGTTTATTCATGCCACTTTATGAATATCAATCAGACCACTTTTGCGGCCAGTTCTTGCCCCCCTAGTGGCGCATTGCTTTCCCTTCAGTTTTCCGGCTTGCCCGTCGCAGGCCAGTAGTGGCTGTCGGGCAGCGCGCGCGATCCGTAAATCGCCTGGCCTACGCGCACGACTGTTGCGCCTTCTTCAATGGCCAGTTCGAAGTCACCCGACATGCCCATCGACAACTCGGCCAGGTCGATGCCTGCCGGCGCGGTCTGGCGTAGTGTGTCGCGCAGCTCGCGCAGGCGCACGAAGCATGGCCGCACGCGCGCGGCATCGCTTGCGAAGAGCGCCAGCGTCATCAACCCCTTCACGCGCAGCGATTGAAATGCGGGCAAGGCCTGCACGAAGGCGGCGGCGTCTTCCGGCGCCAGCCCGTACTTGCTGGCTTCGCCCGACGTATTGATCTGCACGAACACATCCAGCGCACGCCCTTCGGCCTGCAACCGGCGGTCGAGCTCTTCAGCCACGCGCAGGCTGTCCAGCGCCTGGAATTCCGACGCGAAGCGCGCAACCAGTTTGGCCTTGTTGGTTTGCAGATGGCCGATGACGGACCAACGCAGGTCGGGCAGGTCGCTCAAGGCTTCCCATTTGGAATACGCTTCCTGCACCTTGTTTTCGCCCAGATAGCGGATGCCTGCTTCGTACGACAGCCGCACGCGCGCCGCGTCCACGGTCTTGCTGACGGGCAATAGCCGCACGCTGCCGGCATCGCGGCCGGCGCGTTCGCAGGCTTGGGCGATGCGGTGTTGCACGGCGGCAAGGTTCGCAGTGAAGTCTTCGACCGTTTGGGCGGGCGGGTAATCCGCGTGAGCCAAGGCGTTGGTCGGTTGGGTCAAGATGAGTCTCCCGGTGCTGCTGAATGAATCCCGCCCGCGCGCGGGCGCGCGCAGTGCGTGCTGGAATTCTAGAAGCAAAGCGGCCTGACGGACCCGGCCACTTTTTGGCATCCCGCCATACCGCTATGAGATGCACGACGAACTGGGGCGCGTCAGGAATCGGGGCGCCTGGCTAACTCTCGTTCCCGCTCAGCGTCAGCGGCGTCGCCCCGCAATTTTTTTGCGCTGCGTCATCGCGTCAGGAACTATTCAGCCTGGAGGGCTCTTGTTACGCATTCGCGGGATATCCGTGTAATACCCGGTTTTCGGGCCGGGGGCTTTTCCATAAACTAGCCAACCGCCCTGGAGTCGGCTTCCCTATCGATCCCCCTATCGGCTTCGATGTCGACCGCCACAAGCATCCCAAAAACGATTCCCATAACGAGAACGCCATGAGACAGTTTCTTCCCACCCTGGGCGCCGCCCTGGTCTTGTCGCTGAGCACGCATGCCGCGCTGGCCCAAGCGGCGCCCGCGACGGCACCCGCCAACGCGCCCGCCGCTGCCGCGCCTGCCGCCACCGCCGTGCCGCGCGACCCCTTCTTCTGGCTGGGAGAAATCAACAAGGCCACCGCCGTCATCAACACTGATGAAGGGCTGCTGGACAAGTCCATGGCGCCGCGCCTGGCCGCAGGCGTGGCCAAGGTCATCAACGACGGCAACCAGCCCGGCGCCAAGCGCCCGGCCAGCGTCATCACCTTTGAACCCTTGCTGATCAAGGCGGCCGGCGAAGACGTGACCCTGCTGCATGCGGGCCGCTCCAGCCAGGACATGCACGCCACCTACCGCAGCGCCATCTTGCGCGACAAGCTGCTGGAACTGGCCGACCAGTTGAACAAGACGTCCACTACGCTGGTGGAACTGGCCGCCAAGCACGCCGGCACCGTCGTGCCGAACTACACCAATGGCGTGGCCGCGCAGCCCAACAGCTACGGACACTATCTGCTGGGCCAGGCGGCAGGCTTGGCGCGTGACGCGCAGCGTATCCGCGAAGCCTATGTGCGCATCGACCGTTCGCCCATGGGCACCACCGTGTTGAACGGCACCAGCTGGCCGCTGGACCGCAAGCGTATGGCGCAATACCTGGGCTTTGAAGCCTTGGTGGATAACGCCTACGATGCCTCGCAGATTTCGTCGATGGACCAGCCGGTGGAAGTGGCGTCGATCGTCACCAGCATCGCGCTGCGTACCGGCAACTTTGTTGAAGACGTCATGACCCAGTACGCACAGTCGCGCCCGTGGATTCTGCTGGAAGAGGGCGGCGGCAATACTTATGTGTCCAGCGCCATGCCGCAAAAGCGCAACCCCGGTCTGCTGAATGACACCCGCAGCGACGCGTCCACCGCGATCACCTTGGCGATGGGCCCCATCATTCAGACGCACAACATCACGCCGGGCATGAGCGACCCCAAAGACGTGAAGCAGAATTCCGCCATGGTCGACAGCGGTATCTCGGCGCTCAAGCGCTGGGACCGCGTGCTCAAGGCCATGGTCATCAGCCCGGACCGCGCGCTGGAAGAACTGAACAGCGACTGGACCGCATCGCAGGAACTGGCCGACGTGCTGATGCGCAAGTACAAGCTGCCGTTCCGCGATGGCCATCACTTCGCCTCCGAAGTGGTCACCTACGCCAAGACCAACAACATCAAGCCCTTGGACTTCCCGTATGAACAGGCCCGCCGCATCTACGCCGATGCGATGAAGGATTCCAAGTACGGCAATGAACTGCCAATGAGCGAAGCCGAGTTCCGTTCCACGCTGGACCCGGTCGCCATCGTGAAGAACCGCGCCACCAGCGGCGGCCCGCAGCCGGCCGAGATGGATCGCATGCTGAAAGAAGCGCGCGAGCAACTGGCCTCGCAAGGCAAGTGGATCAAAGACCGCCGCGATCACATCAACCAGTCGCTCGCCGAACTGGATAAGAAGTTTGATGCGCTGGCGGGCAGCGCGGCCACCGCGGCCAGTGCAGCCAAGTAAGCAGGAAAATAAGCGGCCAAATAACCCGCGTCGCGTCAGCGCGCGGGCAACTGCTGGACCGCTTCCAGCACGCACCCGCGCAGCCAGCGATGCGCGGCGTCCCCGTCCATGCGGGGATGCCACAGCATCGACACCGTGAACGCGGGCATCGGGAAGGGCAGCGGGAAGCTGTGCATCCCGGTGCGCAGATTGCCCGTGTGCCGCTCGGGCACCGTGGCGATCAGGTCCGAGTGCCGGGCCAGCGCCAGCGCGGCGGAAAATCCGCCGACGGTGGTGGCGATATGACGCTTGCGTCCCGTGGCGGCCAAGGCGTCGTCGACCGGGCCGGTCTCACGATTGCGCCGTGACATCAGAATGTGGTGTGCGTTGGCGTAGCGGGCAAGCGTTACCTTGCCGCCGCTTAGCGGATGGCCGGCGCGCACGACGCCGATGAATCTATCGTGGAAGAGTGCGCGGGTGCGCAGTTCGGGGCTGGCGGCGTCACTGACCACGCCCGTATCCAAATCGACTTCGCCCTCGCGCAGCGGCGCGCTGTCTTTGTCCGCCTTCTGCATGAAGCGCAGCCGCACGCCCGGGGCTTCCCGGCCGATGCGGTTGAGCAGAATCGGCCCGACATTTTCCACAAACCCGTCGCTGGTTCGCAACGTGAAGGTGCGCTCCAGACGCATCAGATCCAGCTGTTCGGCAGGGCGCAACACCGCTTCAACGTCTTGCACCAGCGTATGCACCCGGCCGCGCAGCTCAAGCGCCCGAGGGGTAGGAACGAGGCCACGTCCGGCGCGCACCAGCAGCGGGTCGCCCGTGGTTTCCCGTAAGCGAGCCAGTGCGCGGCTCATGGCTGATGGGCTCAAGCGCAGCCGGCGCGCCGCGCGCGCGACGCTGCCTTCGTCCAGCAGCACGTCCAGGGTGATCAGCAGATTAAGGTCGGGGGAAGCCATGCCGCAAACGTAGCATGGCGGCGCGCAGATGTGCGCGTCATGACATGGCGTTCCGTGCAGGTATTCAATGCAAATGCTGCGTCTTCCGCCTGATGACGCACAAGTCTAGGATGGTTTCAGCGCGCCATGTTGGCAAGCCATTCTTCTAGGCCTGATCGTGCAATCTTCTCATCCCGCTATGCCTGCTTCCCGGCCATTGTTGGCCAGCCTGTCCTTGGCGATGCTGTTGCCCGCGCTTGGTACCAGCATCGCGAACGTGGCGTTGCCGACGCTCGCGCAAACCTTTGATGCGGGCTTCGCCTCGGTGCAATGGGTGGTGCTGGCGTATCTGCTGGCCATCACCACGGTGATCGTCAGCGCAGGGCGCTTGGGCGATGTGATGGGCCGCCGGCGGCTGATGCTGCTGGGCATCGGCCTATTCACGGCGGGGTCGCTGTTGTGCGGCGTGTCGCCGTGGCTGGGCGGGTTGATCGCCGCGCGTGCCGTGCAAGGGGTGGGGGCCGCCATCATGATGGCGCTGACGATGGCGTTCGCCAGCGTGGCCGTACCCAAGGAGAAGACGGGCAGCGTGATGGGGCTGCTGGGCACAATGTCGGCCATCGGCACCGCGCTCGGTCCGACGCTGGGCGGCGCGCTCATCAGCGGATTCGGCTGGCCGTCGATTTTCCTGATCAATCTGCCCTTGGGCGTCGCGCTGTTTGGCTTGGCGTGGCGGCATTTGCCTCGGGACACTGCGCATGCCGCTCAACCTGGGGCGCGCTTTGACGCCACGGGTTCGGTGCTGCTGGCGGTGGGTGTTGCCGCCTATGCGTTGGCGATGACGGCAGGCGGCGGCTTCGGCGTAACCACCCTGGCGCTACTGGCGGTCGCGGCAATCGCCGCCGCAATGTTCGTGGGGGTGCAGGCAAGGTCGGCATCGCCGTTGATCCGGCTGGCGCTGTTTCGCGAACCGATCTTGAGCGCCGGTGTGGCGACGAACGCACTTGTTTCAACCGTGATGATGACGACGTTGGTGGTTGGCCCGTTCTATCTGGCGGGCGCGTTGGGCCTGGACGCGGCGAGAGTGGGGCTGGTGATGTCTTGCGGACCCGCCGTGGCCGCGTTGGCCGGTGTGCCGGCGGGCCGCAGTGTGGACCGTTACGGCGCGCAACGCGTGATGCTGGCCGGGCTCGTCGCGATGACGATAGGCGCAACGTTGTTGCCGCTGGCGCCGTTGACGTTTGGCCCGGCGGGCTACGTGGCGCCGCTGGTGGTCATCACCAGCGGCTATGCGCTGTTTCAGGCGGCCAACAGCAGCGCCATCATGGCGAGCGCCGGGGCGGATCAGCGCGGTGCGGTATCGGGCCTGTTGAACCTGTCGCGCAATCTGGGGTTTATTACTGGCGCATCGTTGATGGGCGCGGTATTCGCGTGGGCGTCCGGCGCGGGCGACGTGCGGATGGCGCCGCCCGCCGCGTTGGCGGCAGGCATGCGTGGCACCTATGCGTTGGCGGCGGCGTTGCTGGTGCTGGCCGTGGCCATTGCCGCCATGGGCCAGCGCCGGGCGCGCGTGCCGGCTTAGAACGACACCATGTCGGCGGGGTTGATCAAGCCCCTGACGCCCAGCGCGCCCTTGATCAGCGGAATCGCAACGGGCGACAGATGACGGCCCAGTGGAATGCCGGCGTGATCAAAGCGCGTCAGCATGGCGTAGTCATTGTTGCGGCCGGTCAGGTCGTCGCTGATGGCGCGGCCAATGCGCACCGTCTGCGCCACGCCGTGCCCGCTCCAGCCGTGCACCATGTATACCGGCACGTCGCCCGCGCTTTTGCGGCTGTCGGTTGCGCCGTTCAAGGTCAGGTCGCTGATGCCGCTCCAGGAATATTCCAGCTCGGGATTTTCCAGTTGCGGGAACACGGCCTTGATGCGGTCGAGCAGGTAGTTGTTGACGTCACGCGGTGACCACGAGTTGCCCGTGCCTTGCCCGCCAAACAGCAGGCGGTTGTCGCGCACGGGGCGGTAGTAATCGATTTGCAGTTGCGTGTCGTAGACCGGCAGGCCGGATGGGATCAGCGCGTCCAGCGTATTGCCCAGCGGCGGCGTGACGGCCACATAGGTGAAGAATGGCACGGTGGTGGCGCTGCCCGGCATGAACTGGAACGTGGCGCTGTGCACGGCCAAGACCACGGCCTTGGTGGCCTTGAGCGCGCCCTGCGCCGTCTTCACCAGCGTGCTGCCCGGTGATTCTTCGATGGCTTGCGCGGCCGTGCCGTCATACACCCGGCCGCCCAGTTTGACGAAGGCGTGAATCAGGCCGCGCAGCAAGGCCAGCGGCTGCACCTGGCCGCCGCCGCTGTCGATGGCGGCGCCGAAGTAGATGTCGGACTTCACGTGCTGCTCGTTCAATTGATGGCGGCCAATGATCTTGACGCTGTCATCGCCCAGGCGGCGGCGCGCATCGGCGTTGTCGACCAGCGCGCCCATGTGGCCGGCGAGCACCGCGGCCGTGATGTGGCCGTATTGGCGGTCGCAATCGAAGCCGTGGCGGTGGCGCAAACCGTCCACGGTTTCCATGGCTTCGACCGAGGCAAAGCGCCACAGCCGCTGGGCTTCATCGGGCGACAGGTTTTCCAGCATGGTGCCGGCTTCCCAACGCGCCAGCCCCGGCGTCATCTGGCCACCGTTGCGGCCGGACGCGCCCGAGCCGATGTGGTCTTTTTCGATCAGCACGACATCCACACCCGCTTCGGCCAGGTGCAACGCCGTGGATGCGCCAAGCAGGCCGCCACCGATGACGACAACTTCGCAATGCAGGTCGCCCGGCAAGCCACCGAAGGCGGGCCAGTCCGACAACGATGCTTCGTAGTAGTTGGCGGGCATGGGATCGGACGCGCTGGCGTCGCTGCGCCAGTTCCAGATGCGGGGGTCGATGCCCAACCGTGTGGGCACCTTGCGTGCGTCTTGCAGCAGTTCTGAAGGCGGCAGCATCGAGGCCGAGGGCGAAACGCCCGCGGGCGCCAAGGTCAGTGCGGCGGAATGCTTGGGCCATAGGCCGAGCGCACCCACGGCGCTCGCCGCGGTGGTCGCAACCGCGGTTTTTAGGATGAAATCGCGTCGGTTCAGTGTCATGTCTAGGGTCCTGGATTCAAGGGCTTTCGGCTTACGCCATCACCGGCGCGGGGGCAGGGCCGTAGCGGTTTCGTCCGCGCGCGCTGGCGGGCAGCATGAATGCCTGCAAGAGCAGCGTGCCGGCGACAGGCACGGCGTGCAGCAAGCCCCACCAGCCGCTGCGGCCGGTGTCGTGCAAGCGGCGGATCGTGACGGCCAGCGCGGGCAGCAAGGTCAGCAGCAGAAAGCCCGCGGTGTACCAGCCGAACAGAATCTCGGGGTTGGCGACGGCGGCCGCGCGTTCGGCGGCGGAAATCGCCAGCACGGCCAGGATTTGAATCAGCACGAAGATCCAGTACTCCTTGCGCGAGGCGCGGCCGTTGAAGACGGCGTAGTGTTTCAGGGCTTGCAGATACCACTTCATGGGGTTCTCCAGTTTGCAAAAGATGTGCGCCGGCCGCGCCAGCAAGGGCGCGGAGCGTACGAAGTCAATGGGAGTGGGGCGTGGCCCCGGCGCGTCAGCCGGGGTGGCGCAGCGGATGTGCGCTGGCGGGGTGGCCGCGCGGCGTGCGGGACGGCGGCGTTGGCAGTACGGCCAGGCGCAGCGCGTTGGGAGCGCCAATCAGGCGGTCGCCGTCTTTGGCTTGCCACAGGGTGCCGGGGCGGACACCGCGCGCGGTCGAGGTCACGACGCGTGAGTCTGCGTTCAGTACGAGCGCCGGCGTGCCGATGTTGCGCAAGGCGGGCAGCAGCATGCGGTCCAGGGTGGAGACCAGTACGTCTACGGCCGCCACACCGGCGAACGCATCGCCGACCAGCACCGGATGCGCAGCGGTGATGGTGTAGGCGCCGTTGCAGATGTAGTCCACATACGGGCCTTCAATGATGGGGCGGTGGCGGCGGGCGGGCTCATCGAACCAGGCGAAGGCACGGAAGTCCAGGCGGCGGCGCGTTTCCTGATTGCGTTCCAGCTGCGCTTGCTGCAAGGATCGCCCCTCTTGGTGCCACCACTCCAGCGTCCAATAGCCGTCTTCGGGGCCTTCGGGCGCGGCATAGCTGGCAAAGCCCGCGCCGTTGCACCAGGGGTTCAGGCGCAGCGCCACCTGGATGTGGGTCTGCAACGCGCGCCGCTGTTCGGCCGACAGCCGCAGGCCGCTGTCCGGGGCCGGCGTTTGGCCCGAAAAAATCTGGGCCGTGGCGTCCGCCAGTGCGCTTGCGGTGTTCTGCGCATCGTTCAAGACGCATTCCAGAATGCCGTTGGCGCGATCGATGTTTGCGTCTTCGTTCATCTGCCGTCTCCTCTTTGCCTGGGGGGGCTGCCGTTTTCAGCAGCCTGTTTCAGCAGCCTACCCAGCGGCTTTTTCCAGCCGTCTTGTTCAGCGGGCGTTGTCAGTCACTGTTGTCAGCGGGTTGGTGGCGGGCTTGCTGTCGGCTGGGGGGTGGGTTGACCCCCCAGCGCATCCAGCCGCAGTTTGTGTTCCAGCAGGCAATCCGTCATTGCGCCGATCATGTCTTGCGCCCGTTCACCGCTGGCGGCTTCATCGCCTTGGGTCAACGCCTCTTGCAAGCGCCGGTACGCCGCCACGGCGTCGGCATGCAGCGAGTCGTCTTGATACAGCGATGCCGCAAGCGGCGCCCATTCCGCCTGCACTTCCAGTTCCTGGTTCGCCAGCCGGGCCGACTGCGCATGGCTGGCCAGCATCAGCAGGCAGCGCATGTCGGCCTGCGCGCGCGCTTGCGGGTCAGCCGCTGCTTCGAACAGGTCGATCTGCTGCGCCAGCCGCTGGTGCTCATCCGGTGTGGACCGCTGCGAGGCAAGCCTTGCGCTGTGGCTGATCAGGGCGCAATGCAATTCGCCCAGATCAGCCAGATCGCCCGAAGTGGCCAGGCGCAGCGGATGGCGGTCACGCAGCATGTCCGCCGGCACGGGGCAGACAAAGCTGCCGCCGTTGCGCCCGCGCCGGGTGTCGATCAGTTGCCGCGCACGCAGCGTGTTCAAGGCTTCGCGCACGGTCACGGGCGACACCCCCATCAGGCGCGACAGCTCGTTCTCGTTGGGCAGTTGCTCGTCGGCATGAAGCAGCCCCGCAACGATGGCGTTGCTGAGCCGTTCAACAACCTGATCCGAGCGCGTGCCTTGGCCGATGGGGGCATAGACGATGGCGTGGGCGGTCATGGGCGGACTCCGGGGCGGAAAAGAGAAACGTGCATCATGCCATGGGTGCCGTCAGAAGATGCCGTGAGCGTGCGCCGCCTGCCGGTCGTCCGGCACCGGCATGATGGCGTCCCAGAGTTCAGCGACCTTGCCGTCTTGGACGCGCCACAGTTCGAAGTACGCGTGGCGCGTGCCGGCGATGCTGCCTTCCGAATGCGTCAGCACGAAATCGCCTTCGGCCACGCTGCGGTGGGTGCGGCTGTACTTCAGTTCCTGGCCGTCTTTGCGCAGTTGGTTCAGAAAGTCGATGACGGCCGTTGTGCCATCGGCGATATCCGGGCTGTGTTGATGGAAGCCTTCGCCGTTGCCGTAGTCGCTGAATGCGGTGTAGTCGCCTTCAATCAGCGCGCGCTTGAAGAAGGCCGTGACCAGGGCGCGGTTGGCGTCGGTGTCTTGGCCCGCACGGGGTTCCGTCGGGCCGTCCAGCTGCGTGCGGCCGCTGGCGTTGGGTGCGGCTTCGGGCACCAGCCCGTCCCAGTGTTCGACGATCAAGCCGTCGGCCACGCGGTAGATGTCGAAGCCCACCAGGGGCTCGGCATCCAGACCGGTGTAGCGGCCGTGCAAGGCGACGAGATCGCCATCCACCAGGACGCGATGCGCGTCGTACTGAATGGCGGGGTGGTCGTGCAGCAGCTTGAACAAGCCGTCGATGCCGTCCTTGACCAGCGCGGAGTGTTCGATGAAGGCCGGCGAGAACAGGCGTTCCAGCGCACCCGTGTTGTGCAGGTTGAAAAGTTCATGGTGCGCGCGAGTGACGAGCTCGCGCGTGCGATCGGCTTGCGTGTGGATGGATGTCATGGCCAGTCCTTAGTCGTGAGCGCTCATCACGTGCTTCACGCGCGTGTATTCCTCGAAGCCATAGGCGGACAAGTCCTTGCCGTAGCCGCTGCGTTTGAACCCGCCATGCGGCGCTTCCGCGACCAGCGGGATGTGGGTGTTGATCCATACGGTGCCGAAGTCGAGCTCGCGCGACAGGCGTTGGGCGCGGCCGTGGTCGCGCGTCCAGACGCTGGAGGCCAGGCCGTATTCCACGTCGTTGGCTTTGCTGATGGCGTCTTGTTCGTCTTTGAACTTCTGCACGGTGATGACCGGGCCGAAGACTTCAGTCTGGATGGCTTCGTCTTGTTGTTGCAGGCCGGTGATGACGGTGGGTTCGAAGTAGTAGCCGGGGCGCGCAGCTTGGCGGCCCCCGGTTTCGACGCGGGCATGGGCGGGCAGGCGCTGGATGAAGCCTTGCACGCGTTCCAGTTGGGCGGCGTTGTTCAGCGGGCCGTAGAGCGCGTCTTGGTCGTCCGGCTCGCCAAAGCGGGTGTCGCGCGCGGCGGCGACGAGTTTCGAGACGAAGGCGTCATGCACGGATTCGGCCACGATCACGCGGGTGGCGGCGGTGCAATCTTGGCCGGCGTTGAAGTAGCCGGTCATGGCGATGTGCTGCGCGGCGCGGTCCAGGTCGGCGTCTTCGAAGATGACGACGGGCGCCTTGCCGCCCAGCTCAAGGTGGGCGCGGGTCAGGTTGGCGGCGGCGGAGGCGGCCACTTGCAGCCCGGCGCGCACCGAGCCGGTGATGGACACCAGCGCGGGCGTCTTGTGCGACACCACCTTGGCGCCGGTGGCGGCGTTGCCCAGCACCACGTTAAAGGCGCCGGCGGGGAAGAAGGGCGCGGCAATCTCGGCCAGCAGCAGCGTGCTTTCGGGGGTGCTGTCGCTGGGCTTGAGCACGACGGTGTTGCCCGCCGCAAGCGCCGGCGCGATCTTCCACACGGCCATCATCAACGGGTAGTTCCACGGCGTGACTTGCCCGACCACGCCCAAGGGTTCGCGGCGGATGCTGGAGGTCAGGCCTTCCATGTATTCGCCCGTGGCCTTGCCTTCCAGGAAGCGGGCGGCGCCGGCGAAGAAGCGGATCTGATCGACGCACACGGCGACTTCTTCAGAGGCGATCAGGTGTTTGAGCTGGCCGGTGTTGCGGCTTTGGGCGTCGACCAGGCGGCTGCTGTTTTCGGCGACCGCGTCGGCCAGTTTCAGCAGCGCCTGCTGGCGCGCGGAGGGCGTGCTGCGGCCCCAGGTCTTGAACGCGTTGCGGGCGGCGGCGTAGGCGGCGTCAACGTCGGCATCGTTGGCGTTGGGAGAGCGGGCGATCGGCTTGCCGGTGACGGGGCTGATCAAATCAAAATACTCGGAGCCCGAGGACTCCGCGTATTGGCCGTTGATGAAATGCTTGAGGGTGGGCATTGCCATGGTCTTCTCCCGGAATTAGGGATGGGTGGGGTGGTGTCTCCAATAAATATATTCTCTGATGTTATAGGTATTAATTCTGCTGGGGTTAACCCGGTAACCCGGTAACTCGGTCACGCGGTAGGCAGTAGCGAGTAGCGAGGAGCCAGTAGCCAGTAGCCAGGAGCCAGTAGCCAGGAGCCGGTAGCCCGGCGCCGCCCCATGAAAAAGCCCAGGCGCAAGGCCTGGGCTCGTTCTATGCCGGGTCAAGCGAAAGACGCTATTCCGCTTTCAGCCCCGCCTGAACAATCAGCGGCTGCCACTTCAGACGTTCGCTGCGGGCAAAGGCGGCCAGTTCGCCCGGCGTGCCGCCGCCCGGTTCATGGCCTAACTCCAACAGACGTTGCTGCACTTCGGGGCGCGCCAGAATCTTTGTCAGTTCGGCGTTCAACTTCTGCACGACGGCGGGCGGCGTGCCTTTGGGGGCGTACAAGCCATTCCACGCAATCACCTGAAAGTCTGGCAAGCCTTGGGCCGATACGGGCTTGACCCCGGGCAGCAGCGCCGATTCCTTCAATGACGTTACCGCCAGCGCGCGCAGCTTGCCGCCCGTGATGAACGAGCGCGCGGCGCTGACGGTGTCGATGCCGATCTGCACCTGGCCGCCCATCAGGTCGGTGGTGGCGGTGGCTGAGCCCTTGTAGGGAATGCCGCGCAGGCTGGACACGCCTTGCTGCTTGAGCAGTTCAAACACCAGCCGCGCGGTGGTGCTGGGCATGCCGACGTTGACGCTGTCGGTCTTGGCCTTGGCGGCGTCGCGCAAGTCGGCAAGGCTCGTGTAGGACGACGCGGGCGTGGTCAGCAGCACCATCGGAAACGAGCTGACCAGCATGATGGGTTCGAAATCTTTTTCGGGATCGAAGTTGGTGGACGCGTACATGTACTGGTTCAGCACATGCGTGCCGTTCGTGCCCATCAACAGCGTGTAGCCATCGGGCGTGGCGCGCGCCGCTTCGGACGCGCCGATGTTGCCGCCCGCGCCGGGCCGGTTTTCGACAATGACGGCTTGCCCTAGTGCCTTGGCCAGGTACTCGCCCAGGTAGCGGCCGGCCACGTCGGTGCCTTGTCCGGCTTGATAGGGAACGATGATGCGTATGGGTTTCGAGGGGTAGCTGTCGGCCGCGGCCGCAGGCTGCGTGAACAGCAAGGACGCCGCTAGCGCGGCGATCAAGCGTAGTGTCTTCATGGTGGTCTCCTGGATTTTTTTATGGGCGGTCGGTCGTGTTGCTACGGCTTCGAAGGAGGCCTGCGTGGCAAGACGCCCAGCTCGCGCAGGGCCGCGATGTGGGTGTCGTCGAGGCCGGCCTCCCGGAGGACCTCGTCGGTGTGCTGCGCATAAGCAGGGGGCAGGCGGCGCAGGCGTGCGGGCGCATCCGACAGGCGAGTGGCCGCGCCGATGCCGTGATAGCCGTCGCGGTCGATGCGCATGCCGCGGTGGCGCGTGTGCGCGTGCTCGAACGCTTCCGGCACCGTATGGACGGGGCCGACGGGTACGCCCAACTGCATCAGGTCGTGGCAGACCGTGTCGCGCGCGCGATGGGTAAGCGCTTCGTCGATGGCGGTGCGCAGCGCATCGCGGTGTTCCAGGCGCTGGCGGTTGGTGGCAAAGCGTTCGTCTTCCAGCAAGGGCGCCAGGCCGATGTAGTCGCAGAACTTGCGGAACTGGCGGTCGTTGACGATGCCCAGGAAGATGTCGCCATCGCGGCAGGCATAGCGGTCATACGGTGCGATGTTGGGGTGCGCGCTGCCCAGGAGGCCCGGCGTGCGCTGCGTGTGCATCCAGTTGGCGGCGTGCGGCACCAGCAGGCTGAGCGCGGTGTCGTACAGCGTGGCCTCAACGCGCTGGCCGCGTCCGGTGCGTGCGCGGTGGTACAGCGCCAGCAAGATGCCTGCCTGCGCGGTGTAGCCCGTCAGGTGGTCCACGATAGGGATGCCGATGCGCGTGGGGCCGCTGGCGGCGTCGCCGTTCACGCTCATCAAGCCGCACATCGCTTGCAGGATGGCGTCGTAGCCCGGCAGGCCGCCCAGCGGGCCGTCTTCGCCGAAGCCGGAAATGGCGCAATAGATCAGTTGGGGAAAGCGGGCCTTCAAATCCGTTTCGTAGTCCAGCCCCCACTTGGCCATCGTGCCGGGAATGAAGTTCTCGACCAGCACGTCGGCATCTTCCAACAGGCGCAACAACACGTCGCGCCCTTCTGCGCGTGACAGGTCCAGGCAGATCGCGCGCTTGCCGCGGTTGACGGCGGTGAAGTAGGCGGCGTCGCCGTCGGCATTGACGGGCGGGCCCAACATGCGTGTTTCGTCGCCGCCCGGCGGCTCGACCTTGATCACGCTTGCGCCCTGGTCCGCCAGCATCTGAGTGCACAGCGGCCCCGCCAGCACGCGGGAAAGATCAATGACCCGTAAGCCTGCCAACGCGCCCGGCGCGCGGGCGTTGGGGGCGTCGGGGGCGTGTGCAGCATGCTCCGATGAACCAGACATCATTGACCTCGTTATGGTCATGTCCGACGCGCGGGCGGCAAGCGCACGCGCGCGATCATGGCAAGCAGCGGCGGCTGGTCAGCCGTCGGGAAAACAAGCCGCGCCGCGCGCGATGTGCGCCGGGCGGCCCGATTACGTCACGCTTGAATCACGCTGACATCACGCGCGGGTGGGCAATTCAACCACGCCGGAACCCAGCACGGACAATTCGTCGTCCTGATTGCGGGCTTCCTGTTCGATTTCGACCAGATGGCGGCCGTCTTCAACGTACTTGCGCGTGACGCGGCCTTTGAAGAACAGCATGTCGCCTTCGGGGTTGTGGCGGCGGATCTTGCACGTGGACTTGCGCAGGAAGCCGGCGTCGCCCATCCAGTTGGTCAGGTGATGCGTCAGCCAGGAATTGCGTTCGGGGCCGTAGTCATAGGCGCCCGGCGCGCCGACTTCCAGCGCGAATTCTTCTTCCCAGTGCACGCGTTCCGGCACGTCGGGAATGCCGAAGCGGTTGGTGATGCCTACGCCCGGGTGCGCGTCGATCAGTTGCCACGCCAATTTGTTGGCGCGGATGTACAGGCCGCCCCAGCCCTGCGCATAGGCGATGAAGCCGGTCACCGTCATCGGGCCTTTGAACATCACGGGAAGCGCTTCGCCTTCCTTCACGTCTTCCCAGTAGCGGGGCGTGGCGCCGCGCACTTCTTCCTGCGCGTAGAGCTTGTAGGCTTCCTTGATTTCTTCGGGGCTGTAGCGGCGCGGTTCGCGGGCGCGCACTTCCTTGTACTTGCTGCCTTGCTCGCGGGCGTGGTCGCGTTCGGTGCGAAAGCACCAGCTGTCGGCCTCGGCCACCTTGTCGCCATCCTGGTTGAAGAAGTCCACGTGATAGATCTGCTGGATCGCGCGGCCGGCAAAGCGGGTCTGGTGTTCGATCAGGTTCTTCAGGTGCGCCTCAGTAGAGATGGTGTCGTTGCGCTTGACGGTCTTGTGCCACGTCCAATCTGCACCCGACCACATCGCATGCACGCCCGGCAGCCCGCCGACGTAGCCCGACACGATACGGCTCGTGGAAAACAGGAAGCTGGGCAGCGCAATGATGCCGCCGTGCTGGGTCTTGGCCGCGTACTCCGGGTCAGACCACAAGGGGTTGTCGTCGCCAATGCCATGGGCGTAGTGGCGGATGTTGTCGCGCGTGGCTTCGTAGCACCACGGTTCGGCGGTGGCGCCGATCTTCACGCCGATGCGGGCGCGCAGTTCGTCCAGGCCTTGCTCGGTGATGGTCGGGAAGCTACGTTCGATCTTGGTCTTGGTCAGCATGATGTCTCCTGGGGGGATGGTCAGACGTGCGCGGCGGGCGCGGCGTTTACGGTTGATGCATCAGCGGTTGCAAGTTCTTGCTCCCGCAGTTTTCGGCGATGGATCTTTCCGGCCGGCGTCTTGGGCAGTTCAGGCACGAACACCACCTGACGCGGGTACTCGTGCTGCGCCAGCTGGCTGCGCACGGCGTTCTGAATTTCTTCCACGAAGGCGTCGTCGCCCGGGCGGGCTGACACCACGAAGGCTTTGACGACCTGGCCGCGCAGCGCGTCCGGCACGCCGATGGCGGCGGCTTCGGACACGTCGCGATGTTTGAGGATGGCGTCTTCGATCTCGACGGCGCTCATGGTCCAGCCGGCCGAGATGATGACGTCGTCGGCGCGGCCGCCATGCCAGAAATAGCCGTCTTCATCGACACGCCCAAGGTCTTTGGTGGCCACCCAATCGTCGCGCCGCCACAGCTTCAATTCGCCGGTGACGCCGGGCGGGCAAGGCGCGCCGTTGGCGTCCTGCACTTCAACGCGCAGGCCAGGCACGGGTTTGCCGAGCGAGCCGGGCTTGACCGTGAAGTCCGTCGCGCCGGGGTAGTTCACCAGGCACACACCGATTTCGGTGGTGCCGTACATGCTGCAAACGGGCCGGCCGAAGGTGGCTTCCACGAACGCGGACGTTTCGCTGTCGATGGGTTCGCCGGTGAAGGAGACCTTGTCCAGTTGATAGCGGTAGCGGCCTGCCGCGCCGGAATTGCGCATCATCCGGTAGTGCGTGGCGGCGGCCGAGATGTTGTTGAACGCGTGATCCTGCAAGGCTTGCAGCAAGCGTTCGGCGTTGAACTTGCCGGCGTAGGCGCCAATGGTCACGCCAAGCGCCAACGGGGCCAGCGTGCCATGCCACAAGCCATGGCCCCAAGCGGGCGATGACGGGCACATGAAGCGGTCACCGGGGCGCACGCCGGTGCCGTACAACGCGGCCAGCATCAGCGTGACGAGTGCGCGGTGCGTGTGCTTGACGGCGTCCGGCAATTCTCGGGTGGTGCCCGAGGTGTACTGAAAGATGGCCAGATCGTCGGCCCGCGTATTGCAGGCGTAGTGCGTGGGGTAGCTGGCCAGTTTGCCCAGGAACGTGTCGTCGGCAATGACGACGCGCATGTCGTCCCCTGCCGCCACCATGGGCGCTTTTTCAGCGTTGGTGACCAGCATGCGCGGCTTGCAGTCCTGCACACGCAGGCGGATGCCGTCGGGGCCGAACAAGGTGAACAGCGGCACGGCGATGGCGCCCATTTTCATCGCGCCAAACATCGCCACATAGAACGCCAGCGACGGTTCCAGCATCACCGCCACGCGGTCGCCGGGGCGGATGCCTTGCTCAACCAGTGCGTGCGCAAATTGCGACGACAGCTGGGCGATCTGGCGAAACGAGTAGATCTCGTCGCCGCCCGCCGCGCGCACCAGGATGATCGCGGGATCGTCCTTGCCCGCATGCCGGTCGATGCACTCGTGGGCAATGTTCATCTGCTCGCGGTTGCCGTCGAACAGCTCCCAGAGCTTGTCCGAGGAGCAGAGCGCCTGGGCGTCCGCGTAAGAAGTGGTCTGGGTCAGCGTCGTCATGTCGTCGTACCTGTGTGGGTTCGGCAATCCGTTGGGCAGACTATGCGCGCCGGCTTTTAAATTGTCAATGACGTCTATTGATTGTATATAGACAATTACGGGCATCCTAAAACGGCGACGCCGCAGGCCCGGCAAGGTATGCTTGCCGCAGTAAAAATCGGAGATGCAGATGAGCGAAGCCAGTTCCCAGGAATCCCCCGCAGCCGCAGGGCCACGCGTGCGGCCCGTGCCGGCCGTGACGCGGTCAATCGCCATCCTGCGATTGCTGGGCCGGGGCGGCGCGCCGATGACCTTGAAGGCGATCTCGCAGGAACTGGACATGGTCACCAGCACCTGCCTGCACATTCTTCGTGTGCTGGTGGAAGAGGGCCTGGTGAAAGTGGATGCCGCCACCAAGCGCTACAGCCTGGGCGTGGGCATGCTGACGCTGGCGCGCAGCGTGATCGAAAGCAGTCCCTTTCCGGCCTTGGTGCAGCCGGTGTTGGACAAGCTTTCCAGTGCCGCGAACGTCACCGCGATCGGTGTGGAAGTGGCGGGCAGCGAACACATGGTGGTGTTGGCGCTATCGCGTTCGACCGCGCCGTTCCGTTTGCATGTGGACGTGGGTAGCCGTTTCCCCGCGTTGATCAGCGCAACGGGCCGCCTGGTGGCCGCGTTTTCCGAGCTATCGGATAAAGAACTGGAACGCCGCTTCAAGGCCTTGCGCTGGGATCAGGCGCCGCCATACGCCGAGTGGAAGGCGGACGTGGACGCCGTGCGCCGTGATGGCTATAGCCTGGATCGCAACCACTACATCAACGGCGTTGTTGTGATTGCGGTGCCGGTATTGGACAAGCACGAGCGCATGACGCATTCGTTGGTGGCCGCAGGGTTGGCCGAGCAATTGGACGACGCACGCGCCCATGCGCTGGCCAAGGAATTGCAGGCCGAAGCGCAGACCTTGTCGCAACTGTTGTCCGCCCGGAGCTGATGCCATGCATGCGCCACCCACCGCCGAATCGCTGGCTGCCGATGGCTGGCATCAGAAGACCTTGCCGGGATTCGCGGGGCTGATCGGCCCCTTGTGGGTGCGCAAGGAAGCGCAAGCGTGGGCGTATGGATTGCTGGCGACAGCAGACCATTTGAATCCCGCAGGCGTGGTGCATGGCGGCCTGCTGACCGCCATGCTGGATCACGGCTTGAGCGCCATCGCCTGGCAAGCGCTGGACCGCCGCCCGTGCGTGACGGTGCAGCTGGACACGCACTTTCTGACGGCGGCGCGCGCCGGCCAATTCCTGGAAGTGCGCGGCCACGTCATGCGCACCACCGCCAGCCTGGTATTCATGCGCGGCGAATTAAGCGTGGCCGGCCATGTCGTGGCAACGGGCGCGGCGGTGTTGAAGGTGCTGGCGGCCGCGTCAGATCATTGACTTGCCGCTTTGCTTCGCCGCGCGGATATCTTTCCACAGCGTCACGCACAAGATCGCCAGAATGGCCGCGGATATCGCCGGCCAGATCAGAAAATAGGCGGTCAACCACATATCAATCTCCTTGGTGTTGATGGCTGGGGTTTCATTGCGCGGCGTCGGCGGAAAGCTTGCCTGAAGGCGCTTTCATCATGACCTCTTGCTCGTGATGAAACGACGTCACGCGGTCTGCCAGCAGCGAGAAATCAAACCGTTCGCGGTTGCGCAGGCTAAGCGCCACGCACACGATGGCGCTGGCGCCGTAAGCGGTCAGCGATGCCAGCAGCACGATGTAGTCGCGCAGGTTGCCGATGAAGACGGGCAGCATGACGATGACGCCCAACGTGCCCACCGCAATCGCAGCGGTGCGGCCGAAGAAGCCGAACGTCATCAAGCCCAACACGACGCCGCCGCCCACGGCCGCGCAGATTTCAAAGAACACGGCGATCACGCCCGTCATAGGCAGCAGTTCAAAACGCACGATCGTGAACAGCGCCACGGCGGACAGCACCGAGCACACGAATGCGCGGTTGTTGACGCGGTCCCAGTAGAAGCTGGCGATCACGGGAAAGACGATCGCGCCCCACAACGCACCTACGAACACCAGCATGACCAGGATGTCCAGGCGCAGGCTGGCGAAGATCACGCCAATCATCGTGGCGATGATCATGGTGGCGCGGCCCCACCACAGCATGCGGCGCGGGTCCGGGCGGCCGCGCGCCAGGTTCTTGGCGTAAACGTCCGTCATGACGATGGCCGACAGCGCAGCCAGGTCGGAGTCAGCCGTGGACGACAGCGAACCCACCACCAGCAGAAAGAACAGCGCGATGCCAAACGGCGGCAAGTAGGTCGACGCCATCTGCGGAATGATGTTGTTCATGTCGCCGTTGGCGGGTTCAAGCCCGACGAACAACGCCAACAGGCCCAGCATGCCCAGCCCGATCACCACCGCGCCGTACCCGATGGTGGCCGTCAGGAACGTGGGCTTGATCAAGTCTTCACGCACGGCAAATAGCCGTTGCGCAATGGTCTGGTTGCCGATGGCGTAGGCCAGCACCGCCACGAAGTAGGGCGCGCCTTGTTCCAGGATGGCTTTGGTCGAATAGAAGTCGGCCTGGTCGCTGTTCAAGCGCCACATGTTGGCTTGCAGCAAGTCTGGCCCGCCCGCATTGAAGAAGATCAGCGGGATGATGATGACGGCGGCGATGATCATCGCCGCCAGTTGCGCGAAGTCGGTCATGACCGATGTGCGAAAGCCCGACCACAGCGTGTAAGACAGCACTCCAAGCCCGGCGATCAGCACGCCCTGGATGAACGTCAGCGGGCTCAGTATCGACACCAGCGCGCCTGCGGCTGTGAAGTTCACCATCAGGCTGATGCAGCTGCCCACAATGTTCGACACCGCCATGATCATCTGGCTGGACGTGCCGTGGCGCGCATGGATCACTTCGGCCAGCGTGTGCGCCTTGGGCGCCAGCTGTCTGAAGCGTTTGCCGAAGGGGTAGATGAACAGAATCATCAACGCGCCCCAGAAGCCATAATGCAGCGGGCCGGACAAGCCGTATTTGAATCCGGACGTGGCGCTGGCGTAGAAGGACGCCGCCCAGATCCAGGTGGCGATCATGCTGGCGGCCGACAGGCCGAAACCGACCGCGTTGTTCGACACCATGAAGCCATCCACGTTCTCGTGCTTTTCGCCGATGAATAGCGACATGAGAAACGTGGCGCCGTAGAAGCCGGCCAGCAACAAAATGGCCGTGGTGGCCGATAACTGGAAGAAAACACTCTCTTGCATCGTGTAGGTCCTTGCTCGTAGACGGCCAGGCACGAAACACCATTGATCGCGGCGCAGGGGTTGCACGTTTCGCGCGCGCGATCACATGCCTGCCCGCCCGGGCAGGGGATGGCAGCCCGGGGTGGACAAGACACAAGACACACCGTGATGGTGTCTTGCTGCGGCATCGGGCCGGCGCATCCTGGAAACGAAGACGTCGTTCGAGCGCGTAGTTAGAACGCGTGATTCGACGCCATAGCTCGAAGCCCTAGATGCAGGCGCAGCTCAATGCGGTGAGCAATGGTCCTGCTGGGTAAGCAGGTTTTTGTTCCGCAGCCGCCGGTATAAGCCTGGCGGCTGGGTGGTGGTGTTTCGGCGCTGGCGCCGGGCCGCTGTGCGCGGCCGTGTGACGGTTGCCCTGGGATGACGATGCATCGTCAGGGTCCGGTGATGAGTAACAACAGGCCAAGAGTATAGGGATAGACGACGGCGGCGTCTACCCTTCAGGCCTAAAAAACCCCGTAAAAATAGGGGTTGCGAGTGTTTGCTCGCAACCGGAGACGATCAATTCCGGCTCAGAATCCGACGTTTGGCACGTGTACCCGACCTTCCATCAACACCCGCGCGCTGCGGCTCATGATGGCTTTCGTGACCTTCCATTCGCCGTCCACCAATTGTGCTTGCGCGCCCACGCGCAGCGTGCCGGAGGGGTGGCCGAAGCACACCTGATCGCGTTCGCCGCCGCCTGCCGCCAGGTTTACCAGCGTGCCGGGAACGGCCGCGGCGGTGGCGATGGCGACCGACGCCGTGCCCATCATGGCGTGGTGCAGCTTGCCCATGGACAGCGCGCGCACCAGCACGTCGACGTCGCCTTCGCCAATGGCCTTGCCGGCGGAAGATTCATACGCCTTGGGCGGCGCCACGAACGCCACCTTGGGCGTGTGCTGGCGGGCGGCGGCTTCTTCGATGTTCTTGATCAAGCCCATGCGCAGCGCTCCGTGCGCGCGGATGGTTTCGAAGCGGGCCAGCGCCGCAGCGTCGCCGTTGATGTCGTCCTGCAATTCCGTGCCGGTGTAACCCAGCGCGGACGCGTCCAGGAAGATGGTTGGAATGCCCGAGTTGATCATCGTGGCCTTGAACGTGCCCACGCCCGGCACTTCCAGGTTGTCCACCAGATTGCCGGTGGGGAACATTGAGCCGCCGTCGCCGTCTTCGGCCGGGTCCATGAATTCCAGCTGCAATTCGGCGGCGGGGAAGGTCACGCCGTCGAGTTCGAAGTCGCCGGTTTCCTGCACCGCGCCGTCAGTCATCGGCACGTGGGCGATGATGGTCTTCTTGATGTTGGCCTGCCAGATGCGCACCACCGCGATGCCGTTGGCAGGCACGCGGGCCGGGTCGATCAAGCCGTTGGTGATGGCAAACGGGCCGACGGCGGCCGACAGGTTGCCGCAGTTGCCGCTCCAGTCCACGAACGGCTGGTCGATGGAGACCTGACCGAACAGGTAGTCCACGTCATGATCGGGCTGCGTGCTTTTGCCGACGATGACGGTCTTGCTGGTGCTGGACGTTGCCGCACCCATGCCGTCGATCTGCTTGCCGTAGGGGTCGGGGCTGCCGATCACGCGCATCAGCAGCGCGTCGCGCGCGGCGCCGGGTACGCGGGCGGATTCGGGAAGGTCGTCCAGCTTGAAGAACACGCCTTTGCTGGTGCCGCCGCGCATGTAGGTGGCGGCAATCTTGGTCTGGGGAGCATGGGCCATGGGTTGTCCTGATGTCTCGGTGCGAATGTGCGGATTCGGTGTGAAAGACCGGCGAGCGCGGGCGCCCGCCAGTCGAAGGCATACTCAGCCGGCCTGCTTGGCGCCGGTGGCGGATTCGGCTTCCAGGAAGTCTTGCGCAAAGCGTTGCAGCACGCCGCCCGCGTCGTAGATCGACACTTCTTCCGCCGTGTCCAGACGGCAGGTGACGGGCACTTGCACGGTCTCGCCGTTGCGGCGGTGGATCACCAGCGTCAGGTCTGAGCGCGGCTTGCGTTCGCCGATGACGTCATAGCTTTCGGTGCCATCCAGCGCCAGCGTCTTGCGGTTCACGCCCGGCTTGAATTCCAGCGGCAGCACGCCCATGCCGATCAGATTGGTGCGGTGGATGCGCTCAAAGCCTTCGGCCACGATGGCTTCCACGCCCGCCAGCCGCACGCCCTTGGCGGCCCAGTCGCGCGACGAGCCTTGGCCGTAGTCGGCGCCGGCCACGATGATCAGGGGCTGCTTGCGGTCCATATAGGTTTCGATGGCTTCCCACATGCGCATGACCTGGCCTTCGGGCTCCACGCGCGCCAGCGAGCCTTGCTTCACGCTGCCGTCGTCGTTGGTCACCATCTCGTTAAAGAGCTTGGGGTTGGCGAAGGTGGCGCGTTGCGCGGTCAGGTGGTCGCCGCGATGGGTCGCGTACGAGTTGAAGTCTTCTTCGGGCAGGCCCATCTTGTCCAGGTATTCGCCTGCCGCGCTATCCAGCAGGATGGCGTTGGACGGCGACAGGTGGTCGGTGGTGATGTTGTCGCCCAGCACGGCCAGCGGCAGCATGCCGCGCAACGTGCGCTCGCCGGCCAACGCGCCTTCCCAGTACGGCGGACGGCGAATGTAGGTGCTTTGCGGGCGCCAGGCGTACAGCGGGCTGACGCCGGCTTTACGGTCATCCTGAATGCCGAACATCGGCGCGTACACCTTGCGGAATTGTTCCGGCTTGACGGCGGACTTGACCACGGCGTCGATCTCTTCGTCGCTGGGCCAGATGTCTTTCATGCGGATCTCCTGGCCATTCTGGTCCAGGCCCAGCACGTCGCGTTCGATGTCAAAGCGGATGGTGCCGGCGATGGCGTAGGCCACCACCAGCGGGGGCGACGCCAGGAAGGCCTGCTTGGCGTAGGGATGGATGCGGCCGTCGAAGTTGCGGTTGCCAGACAGCACGGCGGTGGAATAGAGGTCGCGGTCGATGATCTCTTGCTGGATCTTCGGGTCCAGCGCGCCCGACATGCCGTTGCACGTGGTACAGGCAAACGCGACCACGCCAAAGCCCAGCGCTTCCAGGTCGGGCAGCAGGCCGGCTTCTTCCAGATACAGCTGCACGGCCTTGGAGCCCGGCGCAAGCGAACTCTTCACCCAGGGCTTGCGCGTCAGACCGCGGGCCTTGGCGTTGCGCGCCAACAGGCCGGCGGCAATCACGTTGCGCGGGTTGCTGGTGTTGGTGCAGCTGGTGATGGCGGCGATGATGACCGCGCCATCCGGCATCAGGCCAGGTTCGTTTTCCACCACGCCGGAAATACCGCGCGCGGCCAGATCCGACACGGGCAGGCGGCGATGCGGGTTCGACGGGCCGGCCAGCGTGCGCACGACGGTCGACAAATCAAAACGCAGCACGCGTTCGTACTCGGCGGTCTTCAAGCTGTCGGACCACAGGCCCGCCGTCTTGGCATAGGTTTCCACCAGCGCAATCTGGTCGTCTTCGCGGCCGGTCAGGCGCAGGTAGTCGATGGTCTGCTGGTCAATCGAGAACATCGCGGCGGTGGCGCCGTACTCGGGCGCCATGTTCGAAATGGTGGCGCGGTCGCCCAAGGTCAGGCTGGCGGCGCCTTCGCCGTAGAACTCCAGGTACGCGCCCACCACCTTTTCCTTACGCAGGAATTCGGTCAGCGTCAGCACCACGTCGGTGGCGGTGATGCCGGGTTGCGCGCGGCCGGTGAGTTCAACGCCGATGATGTCCGGCAGGCGCATCCACGACGCGCGGCCCAGCATCACGTTTTCTGCTTCCAGGCCGCCCACGCCGATGGCGATGACGCCCAGCGCGTCCACGTGCGGGGTGTGGCTGTCGGTGCCGACAAGCGTATCGGGGAACGCCACGCCGTCTTGCGTGTAGATGACGGGCGACATCCGCTCCAGGTTGATCTGGTGCATGATGCCGTTGCCCGGCGGCACGACTTCGATGTTGCGAAACGCCTGCTTGGTCCAGTCGATGAAGTGGAAGCGGTCTTCGTTGCGGCGGTCTTCCACCGCGCGGTTGCGGGCGAAGGCGTCGGGGTCGGTGCCGTCAAATTCCACGGCCAGCGAATGGTCCACGATCAACTGCACCGGCACCACCGGATTCACCTTGGCCGGGTCGCCACCCTTTTCGGCGATGGCGTCACGCAGGCCTGCCAGGTCCACCAGCGCGGTCTGGCCCAGGATGTCATGACAGACCACGCGCGCCGGAAACCACGGAAAGTCCAGGTCGCGGCGGCGTTCGATCAGCTGCTTCAGCGCATCGGTCAGCATGGCCGGATCGCAGCGGCGCACCAGGTTTTCAGCCAGCACGCGCGACGTATACGGCAGGCCGGCGTAAGCGCCCGGCGCAATGGCTTCGACGGCGGCGCGCGCATCGAAATAATCCAGGCGGGTGCCGGGCAGGGTCTTGCGGTACGAGTGATTCATCATGCCTCCGTGCGCTGCTGCTTGCTCTGCGCGATCTGTTGTTCGATGTTGATGCGCGACACACGGATGTGCCGCCGCATCAGGATTTCAGCCAGCTCGCCATCGCGGTCGGCAATGGCGTCAAGAATGCGGTGGTGTTCAGCGTAGGCCTGGCGCGGCCGGTTGGGCGTGGTCGAGTACTGGATGCGGTACATGCGCGCCAATTGATAGAGCTCGTCGCACAGCATGCGAAACAGCATCTGGTTGCCGCTGCCCTTGACGATGCGGTAGTGGAAATCGTAATCGCCTTCCTGCTGGTAATAGCCCAGCCCGGCTTGAAAGGCCGCGTCGCGCTCGTGCGCTTCCAGCACGCCGCGCAGTTCAGCGATTTCAGACGGCGGCATGCGTTCGGCAGCCAGCCGGCACGCCATGCCTTCCAGTGATTCGCGGATTTCGTAGAGTTCGGACAGCTCTTGCTGCGACAGCGACACGACACGCGCGCCCGCATGCGGCACGCGCACCAGCAGCTTCTGGCCTTCAAGCCGATGCAGCGCCTCGCGCAGCGGCCCGCGGCTCACGCCATGAATGCGCGCCAGCTCGGGCTCGGAAATCTTGCTGCCCGGGGCGATCTCGCCTTTGACGATGGCGGCCTGGATCTTCTTGAAGATGTGATCCGACAGCGTTTCACCATCGCCCGGCACGGTGCCCGGCAGGGTCAGCACTTTGCTCATTGTGTCAACAATCTATCCGGTTTCAGGGGTAAAAATCGGGATAAGGCGTGCTTGGACGCCAGATTGTCAACAATTTAACGTGTGAGGGCCGCCGGCGCAAGCGGCGGGGGAGGCCGCTTGCGGGGACGGACCGCCCCGGTTCGCTACCGCTTGTGGTGCACCTCCTGCATGCCGTAGACCTGCACTGGCAGCCCGACGTGCCGCGCCTTCAGTTGCAGGGACAGGTACTGCGAGTAATGCCGCGACTGATGCAGGTTGCCGCCGTGAAACCACAGCCCTTCCTGCTGCGTGGGCTTCCACATGTTGCGCTGTTCGCCTTCCCAGGGGCCGGGGTCTTTCGTGGTGTCCGAGCCCAGGCCCCAGCACTTGCCTACCTTGTCGGCCACCTCGGGGCTGATCAGGTCGGCGGCCCAGCCGTTCATTGAGCCGTAGCCAGTGGCGTAGACGACCAGGTCGGCGGGTAGCGTTACGCCGTTCTTCAACACCACGGCCTCGCGCGCCAGATGGCTGACGTCGGTGCCGGATTGCAGCTTGATGCTGCCGTCGATGATCAGGTCGCACGCGCCTACGTCGATGTAATAGCCCGACCCTCGCCGCAAGTACTTCATGAAGAGGCCGGAGCCGTCATCGCCCCAGTCCAGCATGAAGCCGGCCTTCTCCAGCTTGGCGTAGAACTCTGCGTCGCGTTCGCGCATCTGCTCGTACAGCGGAATCTGAAACTGCGCCATGATCTTGTACGGCAGCGACGCAAAGGTCAGGTCCGCCTTGCGCGTGGTCATGCCGTTGGCCAGCGCCTGTTCGGAATACAGCCCGCCCAGCCCGATGTCCATTAGCGAATCCGACCGCACGATATGCGTGGATGAACGCTGCACCATGGTGACGTTGGCGCCGCCTTCCCACAGCGCGGCGCAGATATCGTGCGCTGAATTGTTGGCGCCGATTACCACCACGTTCTTGCCGCGATACGCATCGGGGCCGGGGTGCTGCGACGAATGCTGCTGTTCTCCCTGGAACTCGTCCTGCCCGGGAAAGCGCGGAATGTTCGGCTTGCCCGACATGCCGGTGGCCAGCACCAGCTGCTTGGGACGCAACACCACGGGCTTGCCCTCGCGCAGCACCGTGACTTCCCATTCCTGTTTCGCCTCGTCGTAGCGCGCCGACTCGCAGACGCTGGACGTCCAGTAGTTCAGCTCCATCACCTTGGTGTACATCTCGAGCCAGTCGCCGACTTTGTCCTTGGGCGCGAACACGGGCCAGTTTTCGGGGAAGGGAATGTAGGGCAGGTGGTCGTACCAGACCGGGTCGTGCAGGCACAGCGACTTGTAGCGCTTGCGCCAGCTGTCGCCCGCGCGTTCGTTCTTTTCGATGATGATGGTGGGCACATCCAGCTGGCGCAGCCGCGCGCCCAGCGCAATACCGCCTTGCCCGCCGCCGATGATCAGCACATAGGGCTGGGTCTGGTAGCCAAGTTCAGCGGCTTCCTGCTCGCGCTTTTCCAGCCAGGTCTGGCGTTCGCGGCTGCTGCCGTGTTCGGCGCCCTTGGGGCGGCGTGTGCCGCTGGGTTCTTCATGCCCCTTGAGTTCAGACATGGTGGTGAGCAGCGTCCAGATCTTGCCGTCTTTCAGGCGGATATGGCCGTAGCCACGCGCCAGGTTCGTGTCGATATGCAGCCAGGCTTGCAACAGGCCCTCGTCGTCGGACACGGCCTCGCGTTCGTCGCGGGTGAAGCGCACCGGCTCCACTTGCGACAGCTGTTGCGTCAGCATTTCGCGGATCTGGTCGCGGCCTTCCAGTGTGCGCAGGTTCCAGCTGAAAAGCACCAGGTCGCGCCAATAGCATTCGTCCTGGAACAGGTCGGCAACCGCATCAATCTCCTTGTTGCCCAATGCCGTGTTCAAGCGGGCGAGCACCGCGTCCAGGGCGGCATCGGCGGGGTCTGTCTGCATGTCTTGTCTCCTTGCCCGGGGCGGGCGGTGTGGTCATGGCGGATGGGTCCGTCCATTGACGCTCCGGCCTGTGCCGGCCGGTGGGCGTCAAGACTGCACATGCAAATGCCGTGCCAGGTGTGAAAGACTGCCGGGCACCCGTGGCGGCGGGGCGCACGCGATGCGGCAGTGAGGCGTACTGTTGCAACACGCCTCACCTGTTGCAACACGGTGTGGCGCTTTGCGCCGACTTTGCGCCTGGTTTTCGCCTAACGCGTCAGCCCATAGCGCCGCATCTGGCGGTGGACAGTGGAGCGGTCCACGCCCAACTGCCGCGCCGCTTCCGACACGTTGCCGCCACAACGGGCCAACGTGGACCGCAGCGCAGCTTCTTCCGCACTGACCGCCACGCCCGCAGGCGCAAACGTGTCCGGCAGATCTTGCGGAGTGATGACGCCGTCTTCGCACAAGGCGGCGGCCACCGCGATGACGTTGGCCAGTTCGCGGATGTTGCCCGGCCACGCATGCGCCTTCAGCGCCAACAGCGCGGCGGACGACAGCACGGGCGCGCCGGATTCGTCTTGATGGCGCGCCAGCATCCGGGCGATCAGCCAGTCCAGGTCTTGGCGCTCGCGCAGGGGCGGCACAGTCAGCGTGGCGGCGTTGATGCGGTAATACAGGTCTTCGCGAAACCGTCCCTGGCGCACCTGTTCGCCCAGGTCGCGATGCGAGGCCGATACCAGCGACAGGCGCACCGCGCGCGGGGCGTTGGCGCCGATGGGCGTGACTTCGGCTTCGGCCAACACACGCAGCAAGCGGCTTTGCAACGTCAGCGGCATGTCGCCGATTTCGTCCAGGAACAAGGTGCCGCCGTCAGACGCTTCGATCAGGCCCTTGCGGCCTTTGGGGGCGGCGCCGGTATACGCACCGGGCAGATAACCGAACAGTTCGCTTTCGATCAGGGATTCGGGAATGGCCGCGCAGTTCACGGCAACAAAGCTGCCCGGCCGGCGGCTGTCGTCGTGAATGGCGCGGGCCAGGTATTCCTTGCCCACGCCCGTCTCGCCTTGCAGCAGAATGGGCAGGCCTTGGCGCGCGAGTTTGGCGGCGCGCACTTGCAGCGCCGCCATCTTGGCGTCGCCGCCGTCCAGCCCGCGTAGCGCGGACGGCGTGGCGCGCACGGCGACCGTGGCGCCGCGCGGGTGGCGGTTGGGTTCAATGGCGTGGGCGAACAACGCATTGCCGTCGCGGGCAACAATCAGGCGGTCTTGCGGCGCGTGGCCGCGCGTGTAGTGCGGCAGGTCGTCCAGCTGCACATCAAAGAAGCGGGTCACGGGCTGGCCGATCAGGCCGGAAGGGCTGCGCCAATCCAGCCCGGCGGCGTGCGCCAGCAGCTTGGCGCCGGAATGAGTCATGCCCAGGATGCGGCCAGACCCGTCCAGCGAGATCGCCGCCTCCGGGTCCACGTCCAGAAATTCGGGCGACCGCGCAAAACGCAGCACCCATTCATTGCGCGTGCGCGCCATCAGGTTGGCCAGTTCGATGCGGCGCGTGGTGCTGTTGACCAAATGCAGCGCCAGGTTCTGGCTGGTCTTCAGGCTGGGCGAGCTGAGCAGCGAAATATCCAGCACGGCGGCCAGTTCGCCATTGGCGTTGTAGATGGGGGCGGCGGTGCAGGACAGCGGCGTGTGCGTGTTGTCGAAGTGATCGGTCTGGTGAATGGTCAGCGCTTCACCGGTTTCCAGGCAAGCGCCTACGGCGCAGGTGCCGGCGCGCGGCTCGGACCATTCAGACCCCAGGTACAGGCCGGCCTTGCGCAGCTTGTCGGTCTGCAACGGGTCGCCCAGGAATTCCACGGTGACGCCCTGGCGGTCGGCCAGCAGCAACACATAGTTCTGGCCCGCCACCTGCTTGAACAGATGGTCCAGCCCGGTGCGTGCAATGTTGATCAGCGCTTCGGATTGTTGGCGGTGCTCGCGCAGCCGGCCGTCAGGCACGATGTAGGCTTCGCAAGCCTGGGCGGGGTCGAGCTGGTATTGATCCAGGCAGCGCAGCCAGCTGCGCACCACATGCGCGTCGCGCTGCGTCGGGCGGCCGCGGCCTACCTGTTCGATCTCTCGGATATGGGCGGAATGCAGGGATTCCTGACTAGGCATGTCGTCTCCATGTTGCGCCCGATCTGCGCCGGATCAACAAGGCAGCATGCCCAGAGACGGACCCGCTTGTAAATGGTGGTTATCCAGCGGGTGCCTATCCAGCGGTGTCGCTGTCCATGGACCGCAACGCCTTGGGAATTCGATAACGCTTGCCGTCAAAGCGCAGCGTGTGGCGCGTCTTGCCCTGGCTGACGGTTTTTTCAGAACAGCCGCCGTCTTGCTGCACCGCCGCGCGGCTGGCGGAGTGCGAGTCGGTGGCCACCATGTCGCGGTAGCCCTTGGTTTGCGCCGATCCCATGGCCAGGCTCACCGCGCTTTCTCTAAATTCGCCCGCGCAGGTGGTGTCCCATTCGCCGGAGGAACGCTGGACGCTCAGGCCGTCGAGCACCAGGCGCAATTCGTTGTCTTCCACGGTGAAGAGCCGCAAGCTGGTTTCGTCAAAAGGGTTGGCGCGGGAAGCGCCTTGGCGTTCGATGCGGATACCGAAGGCGCGGCGGTCAGCGGTGACGTCGTAGCGCGCCGTATCGAACGACAGGCCGTCGATGCGCACGGCGTCATCCGACATCAGATCCACCAGCGTGCGGCGCTGCCGCACTTGCAGCGTCTGGCGGTCCAGCACCAGCACTTCCAGGTCGCCCTCGTGGCCGTTTTCGGGGTCGGGCGTGTCCTGCATCAACGGCACCGCCACCAGCAGCAAGTCCGGGTTGGCCGGCCAGGCCTTGCAGGCCACCGCGAAGGGCGCGCCCACGTCCGCGTCAGAAATCGTCACGATGGCGTGGCCTTGCTTCAAACGGATGCGGCCTTCGTGGTCGGGCTTATCTTGGTTTTGATAGACGGTGCGCACGATGTCGGCCGCCTGGGGGCAGGGGCCGCCTGCGGCTTGCGCCATGCCGGTCAACAGGGCGGACAAGGTCAGGGCGCCGGTCAAGCAGGAAAGGGGGCGGGGCATCGTGGGCGGGCAGGGACGAAGAAGACCGAATTCTAATCACGCGGCCTGCCGGCGTAACCCCCGTTTCGCTACGGGCCGCTACAGATCGCTACAAGTCCACCCGCACCTTGCCCGCCTGTACCAGCCCGGCCACGTCGCGGATTTCGGACAGCAACGCCTGTTGCAACTGCGCGGGCGTGCCGCCGGTGGGCTGGAACCCTTGTTCGGCCAGCTTGGCGTGGACGGCGTCGGTTTGCAGCGCGCGGTTGATGCCTTGGTTCAGTGCGGCAATCGTCGCGTCCGGCGTGCCCGCCGCGCAATACGTGCCGAATTGGATCTGCGCATCGAAGCCGGCGTAACCACTTTCGGCGACGGTGGGAATGTCCGGGTATTTCGTCAGGCGTTCGCGGCTGGTCACGGCCAGCACGCGCAGCCGGCCGCTTTTCAGATACGGTTCGACGGCGGCAACGGTGGCCACCACCAGTTGAATCTGGCCGCCCAGCAGGTCCGTCATCATGGGACCGGTACCGCGATACGGCACATGCAGCATGTCGATGCCGCAGGCGGCTTGCAGCAGCTCGGTCGCCAGATGCTGCGGCGTGGCGTTGCCGGGCGAACCAAAGGTCAGCCCTTTGGGCTCGCGCTTGGCCTGGGCGACCAGTTCGGCCAGCGTCTTGGCTGGCAGCTCGCTGTTCACGGCCACCATATACGGCGAACGCGCAATCGGGCAGACGGGCGCCAGCTGCTTCAACACCTCTTCTGGCGGACGCGCGTAGTAGCGCACCGATGGCACCAGCCCCGCGAACAACAGCACGCTGCCGTCCTTGGCGCCGTTGGCGGTGTAGTCGGCGCCCAGCATGCCGCTGGCGCCGGGTTTGTTTTCCACGACCACGGAGCGGTCCAGCGCGCTTTCCAACGTGGCGGCGATGACGCGGCCCAGCACGTCGGTGCCGCCACCGGGCGGGAAGGGCACGATCACGCGCAACGGCGCGTCGCGTGCGGCGGCGTAGCGGCTTAGCGATAAGGCCAGGGGCGCCGCCGCGGCCAGGGCCAGGTGCTTCAAAACAGTTCTGCGATGCATGCGGTTGTCTCCATCTCCGCCCGTCGGGGCGTGTGCCGATCGTCTCTATCAGGCGGACGATTCAGCGGTGGCCGGCTGCCGGGCCGGCAATAAAAAAGCGTGCAGCGCTGCGGCGACGACGGTGGGGTCCTCTACCGGCAGCATATGCCGTTGGCCATCGATGACGCGCGCGCGGCTGTCGGGCAGCGCCCGCGCCAGGCCGCGCGTCATGCGCGGGGTGGACCCGACGTCGTGCTCACCCGTCATCGCGAGCGTGGGGCAGGCAATGTCGGGCGCGGCGTGCGCCAGGATCTGATCGCCTTCGGCGAACAAGCGGTAGGCGGCCAGGAAATTGGCGCGGTCGTTCTGCACCAGCCGTTGGCCGATGGCGGCCACCCGCTCGGGCCGCGCCGCCTGGAACGCGGGCGTGAACCAGCGCTGCAACGACACCGCGGCAGCGGCTTGCACATCCTGCGTGGCGGCGGCGTCCAGGCGCGCCATCACCGCTTGCAACTCTTCCGGTGTGCGCTGGAACACCGTGCTCAGCAGCACCAGCCGCTTCACGCGCTGCGGCCGGGCGGCGGCATAGGCGCCCGCAATCAGGCCGCCCATGGAATAGCCCAGCACGTTGGCGTGCTTCCAGCCCGCCTGATCCAGCTCTGCATCCAGCTGGGTGATGAAGTCCTGGATGTCGGCCGTGCCAGTGATGCCGGGCGCAGATCCGTGCCCAAGCAGGTCATAGCGCAGCACGTCGAAGTCGGCTTCGAGCCGTGGCGCCAGATCATCCCAGAGCGTGTGGTCCAGCCCCACGCCGTGCAGCAGCACTAATGGCGCGCCGCGGCCGGAACGGCGACGGGGCGCGCTCATTTCGATTGCGCCTCTTGCGCCAGTTCCTGCAAGTCGGAATAGCGGTTGCCAATGCGGTGATGCGGCCGGCCAGAGGTGGCGGCGCCCAGCGCGATGACGATTTCGTCCGGAGCCGGCGCGTCGGCAATGTTGGTCTGCACGGTCAGGTAGTGCGAGCGCAGGCCTTCGTCCTGCTTGTGCATCAGCGGCACCGTAATCACGCAGCCAGGGCCGCCGCGCATGTTGGTGAAGCTGAGGTAGCTGGTGCCGCCCACGGCATTGCGATACGCATTGCCAAAGCGCAGCGTGTGGATCAGCGCGGACGCGTGTTCGACTTCGCCCGCCGTACCCACCACTGCGGCCTTGCCATAGGCTTCGATCTGATCGGCCGACCCTGCCTGCCGCAAGATCTCTTCCACCAGCAGCTCGCCCAGCGGCGGGGCGTTTTCCAGAATCTGCGGGCGCAGGTCTTCTTGGAAGGGCAGGCCGGCCCACGGGTTACGAATCACGGCGGCGGCCACGATCATGATCAGCGGGCGTTCAGCCGCCTTGCCGCCTTCGATAAGGGTCTTCTCGACATAACTGACAATCTTGCGGACTTGCAAAGCCATTCCATTGCTCCCGTACATGTGGATAACGATGGAGCCATTGTTGAAGCGGTGGCCGAATTTTGACAATCCAAATTAACGTAAGTTAATTTCGGAAAACCTGAATTCAACCTTGGCCGCGTCATGCCTGCTCCGCTGAAGATCCAACACCTGCGCCAGTTTCTGCTGGCGGCCGACCATGGCAGTTTCCGGCTGGCGGCCGAAGGCACGCACCGGTCGCAAGCGGCGGTGTCCGCCGCCATGCAAGACCTGGAACAACAACTGGGCGCGCCGCTCTTCGAAGCGGGCAAGCGCGCGCAGCTGACGCCGCTGGGGCAAGCCGTGGCGCCCTTGTTTCGTGAGCTGCTGTCCACGCACGACCGCGTGCTGGATGCGGCGCGCCAATTGGGCATGGGCAACACGGGCCCGGTGTCGCTGGCGGTGATGCCGTCGCTGGCGGATGAGTGGTTGCCGAAGCTGCTGGAGCGGTACGCCCGCAATCATCCAGACATCCGAATCCGGGCGGTGGATGAGTCGTCGCAGGATGTGCATCGCTTGGTGCTGAATGGCGAGGTGCAAGTTGGCGTGGCGGGCCAGGTGCCGCGCACGGCCGAGGTTGCGTTCACGCCGGTGGCGCGCGATGCGTTCGGGCTGGTCTGCCGCAAGGGGCATGCGCTGGCGCGCCGGCGCGGGCCGGTGCCGTGGTCGGCGCTGGAAGACGAACGGCTGATCGGCAACGCCACCTTCGACACACTGAAGAACCGGCAGCTAGGCCGCGGCATTGATGACCCCGCCATGATCGTGTCCAACCGCGCCTCGCTGCTGGCCAGCGTGGTGAGCGGCCTGGGCGTGACGGTGCTGCCGGTGCTGGCGCGCCCTTCAGTGGGGTCCGGCCTGGCGTTCGTGCCATTGGCCGAACCCACGGTGGAACGCATTGTCGGCGTGCTGACCCGCAAGGAAGAAACGCTGCTGCCGTCGGTGGCCGCCATGCACGCGCTGGCGTTGCGGTCACTGGCGCAGTTCACGCGGCGCAAGGGTGCAGACCTGGTGTGAATGCGCTTACCGCTAAGGGTTCCTACTGTTAAGGGTTCCGACTCCTAAGAGTTCCGACGGCTAAGGGTTCCGGCTTCTAAGGGTTCCTACCCGTTCACGGGCCGCGAAGCCCAGCTTAATAAAACCTTAATTGGCAGCCCCTCGGCGCTGCGTCAGAGTGCGCTTCAGAGAAAACGGCCGTCAGATGCCGTCTCGGCCAGTGAGTCCACCGGCCGCGCAGTCAGCCCCGCACAGCAGACCCTATCGAAAGAAACCCGGGACACACCGGGTGGCTTGCTATCGGCCGTCGCCCTCGGGTGGCGGCTCCCCCGTTGGTCCGAGGAGACAACAATGAGCAAGAGCTGGAAGACGTTTGCAGGTGCGGTGGGCGTATCCGTGTTGATGGCGGCCGGGGCGCAAGCCGCTGACCCGCCGCCCGACATCAAGCTGATGCAGTTATCGGTTGGCAAGATCGAACTGGACAAGGGCTTCATGACCGCCATGGTGGACGTGGGCACGAAGATCAAGATTCCGGTGCCGGCGTATGTGATCCAGCATCCGCGCGGGCTGGTGCTGTTCGACACCGGCATGAACCAGGCCACGGCCGATGGCAACTGCGCCAATTATTGGGGCCAGGGCCTGTGCGGCGCGTTCAACTCCATTCAGGGCCGCGACGAAGTGGTCGACCGCCAGTTGAAGGCCGCGGGCTTTGACGTCAGCGACGTGAAGTACGTCGTGTACTCGCACTTCCATCTGGACCACGCCGGCAACATCAAGATGTTCCCCAAGGCCAAGCACGTTGTTCAAAAGGCTGAGCTTCGCGCCGCCTGGTGGCCCGAAAAATTCCAGCGCGCCGCCTATGTCATGAAAGACTTCGACACCACGCGCGACTACGACTTCATCCAGGTCGAAGGCGACTTCGACCTGTTTGGCGACGGCACCATTGTGCTGCTGGACACCAAGGGCCACACGCAGGGGCACCAGTCTTTGCAGGTGAAGCTGAAGAACACCGGCACGGTGCTGCTGGCGGCCGACGCCATCTATACCGGCGAGAACGAGGCGGGCGTGATTCCGGGCATCACCTGGAATACGGCGGCGTCGATGCTGGCGATTGACCGGCTCAAGCAGATCCGCGATGCGCGCCAGGGCCAGCTTTGGTATAGCCATGATGCGGAGCAGCATGCGCAGAACGCCAAGACGAAAGTCTTCGACTGACGCCGGCCACCGCTGACCCACGCCACCCCCCCCGCAACCTCGACCCAAGGCGCCACATGCAGCCAGCTGTTGTTTTGCACGAGGTCTGCAAGTCGTTCGGACCGCGGCAGGTCCTGCATTCCCTGAGCCTGTCCGTCAGGCCCGGGGAAATTGTGGGCCTGCTTGGGCCGAACGGCAGCGGCAAGACGACGACCCTGCGCCTGATGGCCGGGTTCTACACGCCTGATAGCGGCCGCATCACGATCCGGGGGCGCGAGCCGGCCCCTGGCCGTGGCAATGCCGACATCGGCTATCTGCCGGAACGCGCGCCGCTGTATGACGCGCTGACGGTGACGCAGTACCTGGAGTTCGGCGCGGGCGTGAAGGTGGCGGGCGGGGCGCGTGCGCGCCGCCAGGCCATCGAGCGCGCGATCGACGGCTTCGATCTGCAAGGCGTGGCGGGTTCCGCCATCGGCCGCTTGTCCAAAGGCCAGCGCCAGCGCGTGGGGCTGGCGCAAGCCGTGTTGAATGATCCGCCCGTGCTGCTGCTGGACGAGGCCACCAACGGCCTGGACCCGGTGCAGATTGTGGAGGCGCGCGCGATGATCCGGCGTTGCGCCGAAGGGCGCGCCGTGGTGTTCAGCAGCCACCTGATGCAAGAGGTGGAAGCGCTGTGCACGCGCATCGCCATCCTGCGCCAAGGCCGGCTGGTGGAAGACACCGCGCTGGGCCAGGCGCAGGCCGCCCTGCAATTGCAGCTGGCGCTGCCGCTTGCGCGCCACGCGGCGTTGCAGGCGGCGTTGTCGGCCTGCCCGGGCGTGCGTGGCGTGGACGCCATCGAAGGTGACGGCGGGGTGAGCAAGTGGCGGATCAGTTGGGAGACGGCTCGTGGCGCAACCGGCGCCGCTTCCGGCGCCGCTTCCACGACCGCTTCCGACACCGCAGCCAGCCACGCCACCTGCGACGCCGTGCTGCGCATCGTGCTCGCGCATGCCGAAGTGCGCGCCGTGCTGTCGCTACACGACGCCGTCGAAACCCGGCTGCTGGCGGCCCTGGCGCCCAACGATCCCTTGGTGCGGAGGCGGGCATGAAAGGCTTTGCCGCGTTGTACCGGAAAGAACTGCGCACCGACTTCGGCTCGCCCGTGGCGCTGGTGGTGGTGGCCGTGTTCTGGGCGTTGTCTGGGTACCTGTTCAGCTTCAACCTGTTCTTCGTCAGCACCGGCCAGATGGTGACGGCGTTTCACAACATGACGATCCTGCTGATTCTGGTGATGCCGCTGGTCAGCATGCGCGCGTTCGCGGAAGAGGCGCGACAAGGCACGCTGGAATTGCTGCTGACCTTGCCGTTGTCCGACGCCACGCTGGTGGCCGCCAAGTACGCGGCCGGCTTGACGATGCTGGCCCTGATGCTGGCGGGCACGACCGCCGCCGTGTTGCCGCTGGCCTGGTACGGCCAGCCCGATTACGGCCCCATCGTGGGCGGCTACATCGGCGTGTTCCTGTACGGCGCGTTGTTCCTGGCGATTGGCATTGCCGTGTCCAGCGCCTGCACCAATCAGATTGTCGCGGCCAGCGCTACCTGGGGCATTCTGGTGCTGCTGTGGTTCATCGACTATCCGGCGGCGCTGGATGCGTTTCCCGCGTTGTCGCCGTTCTTTCAAGCGCTGTCGTTGTCGGCGCAACATGTGGATTTCATCCGTGGCGTGCTGCCCGGCCCGGCCACGGTCACGCTGGCTAGCGTGGCGGTGCTGGCGCTGATGATCGCCGCCGTCAACCTGAAGCGCTGGAGGCTGCGATGAGCGCGCATTCCTCTTCACGCGTGCGCCGCGCGGGCAAGCGGTTGCTGCTGTGGCTGCCGGTGCTGGCGGTTGCCGCGTTGTTGCTGGCGCTGAACCTGTGGACATCTCGCCATCTGGGCCGCGTGGACCTGACGGCGCAGCGGCTCTACAGCCTGGCGCCGGAAAGTGTCGAGGTGGCGCGGCAGATCAAGCAGCCGGTGAACGTGACGTGGTTCTACGACCTGCGCAACAAAAGCATGGTCGACGCGCTGGAGCTGCTGCGCCAGTACGAACACGCCAACCCGCTGATTCGCGTGCGGGGCGTGGACCCGGCCTTGCGTCCGGCCGAGGCGCGCGAAGCCGGCATCCAGTTTGCGGGCAGCGCGGTGCTGGCCTCGGATGATCGCAAGATGACGATCAACGGCGGCACCGAAACCGACTTCACCAATGCGCTGATCCGCATCAGCCAGCGCGGCGCGCAAACGGTCTGCTTCACGCAAGGCCATCGCGAAGCCATGCTCAACAGCCTGACGTCGCTGGACGATCTGGAAGACCATGGCGACGACGAAAACCTGGTCGCGCGCGTGGAGGTTCACGAGCAGCACGGCATGGCGATGGCGCGCAACGCCTTGCAGACCCTGGGCTTCAGCACGCGCGGCGTCAACGCAGGCAATTTGGCGCAGGCCTTGCCGAGTTGCTCGGTGGTCGTGGCGGCCGGGCCGCGCACGCCCTTTGGTGATGACGATGCGCAGGCGTTGCGCCGGTGGACCAATGACGGCGGCAAGACCTTGTTGCTGCTGGAGCCGGACACGCGTCATGGGCTGGACGCGTTACTGGGCGACTTTGGCATCGCACGCCCGGCGGGGTCGCTGGCAGATCCGGGCAGCCACTTTCGCAACGACCCGGGCAGCCCGGCCGTCAGCGACTACACCCGTCACAAGATGACGCGTGGCTTGCCGCTAAGTTTCTTTCCCGGTGCGGCAGGGCTGGAACCCGCGGGCGATGGCTTGCCGCCGGGCGTCGTCGTGACGCCTTTGGCGCAGACGTCCAGCCAGGCGCATCTGCCGGGCCAGCCGCCGTCGCGCTACACCCTGATGGCGCTGGCGACGCGTAACGCGCAGGCGGCCAGCAGTGACGGATCGGCGCGGCCCACGCTCTTGGTGGCGGGCGATAGCGACTTCGCCACCAACCGCCATTTCGCCACGCTGGGCAATGGCGCGCTGTTCACCAGCGCGGTGACGCTGCTGGCGGGCGAAGATGCCCTGCTGACGATCCGGCCCCGTCATTACGAAAACCGCCGCGTCGAACTTACGAACAATCAGATGCGCACCGTCTTCTGGACCAGCACGGTTGCCTTGCCGCTGCTGGCGTTGTTCACGGGATTGCTGCTGTGGTGGAGGCGGCGGTGAACGCGACGAAGACGGCTGCCACGTCGACAGCGGCGACAGCGGCGACTACGGCGACTACGGCGACCGCGGCGACCTCGGCGACTGCCGCCACATCTACCGGGACGACGCCCGCCGCACGCCTTCCCGCACGCCTCGTCTGGCCGCTGTTGCTTGCGGCCGGCGTCGCGCTGTCGGCGTGGCAATGGCGCGAAGCCACGGAGTCGCCCGCCGCGCATGGCGGCCATTCCCATCTGCATGACGACACCGGCAAGCCCGCGCGCCTGTATGCGTGGAACGCGGATCAGGCCGCGCGCATCACCTTGTCCACACCCGCATCCACGCTGACCCTGACGCGAGGGGCAAGCGGATGGGCCGCCACGCCCGCGCACACCGGCAGAGCCTTTGACGCCGCCGACTTCGTCTCGCTGTTTTCCCAAGCGCGCAGCGACCGCATCCTGAGCCCGCATCCCGGCGAATCCTACGGCCTGGACCCGGCCGCATTGCACATCGCCATCGACGACGCCCAGGGCGTTGCGCTGGCCCGAATGGCAGTCGGCGCGATGGCGCCAGATGGACTAGGCCGTTATGTGCAATTGCCTGGCGAAGCGCAGGTCCGCATCATCCCTGACTACCAGACGCGTGCGCCGCTGGCTGCAGTGATTCAGGTAAACCCGTAGTCGCGGGTTGTGATTCAAGACGACTCTATCGCTTGTGAAACCCGGCTTGCACAAAGATAAATAGGCGCTGAAAAGGGGCCTCCCTATACTTCGTTTCCACTATCGGACGAGTACGAAAAGCGGCGGCAGCCAACCTTCGGACTCCTCCACATAAACGCCTTCCGGCCCGTTACGCAGCGCATCGCGAACAGGCACGGCAAGGTCCATAACGAGACAAGGGCGCGCCATGCGCGTCCTGGGCGACACGCCCGCACCGCCAAGCAGGACGCGATGTTGCCGCGGCAATGCGCGAGCCTGGTGGCAGGTGCTTAGCGTATTGGGAGAAGACGCTTGACCTTGGATCTATTGCCTCTCGCCTTGGTGGATGGCGTGGCATACGCCAGTCTGCTGTTCCTGGTGTCGATGGGGTTAACCCTGGTGTTCGGCGTGATGGGCATCTTGAATGTCGCCCATGGCGCGTTCTACGCCTTCGGGGGTTACGCCGCCGCCAGCCTCGTCATGTTTCTGGCGCCCAAGACAGACTCCCCCTTCCTGCTGTTCGCCGCTTTGTTCGTGGCAGCCATCGCTGTGGGTTTGGCGCTGGGCAGCATCATGGAATTCGTGCTGATTCGCCGGGCGCAAAACTACGACCCCATTCTTAAATTGCTGATCACGTTTGGCGGCTTTCTGATGCTGGAAGACATCCAGCGCCTGCTCTGGGGCGCGCAGCCCTACAGCGCCAGCGAAGTCGTGAACCGGCTGGGCAATATCGAAATTGGCGACATCACCTACACCACCTATCAGCTTGTGGTGGTGCCGGTGGTGGCGGTGCTGGCCTACGTGTGCCTGGAATTCTTCCTGCGCCACACCAAGCTGGGCAAGCAGACGGTGGCCACCACGCACAACCGCGAAGTCGCGACGTCGTTGGGCATCAACGCCAAGAAGATCGGCTACGTCACCTTTGTGATCGCCACCATTCTTGGCGCGCTGGGCGGCGCATTGGCCGCGCCCACCACGTCGCTGGTGCCGGGCGCAGGCACCGACATGACGGTGCTGTCGTTCGCCGTCGTCGCCACCGCTGGCTTGGGGCAGATCACAGGCGCGCTGATTGCCGCGTTGCTGATTGGCATCATCCGCGCCATCGCCGTGTACGCCGCGCCCGAGCTCGAAGTGGCGGTGCCGTACATCATCATGGTGCTGGTGCTGATCATTCGGCCGCACGGCCTGTTCACCGTCGCCCAGGCCCGGAGGATCTGATGAAAGTTGCCGTACTCAGCCTTGTGGCCGCCGTTGCCACGCTTATTCTTGGCTACACCTTGTCTTGGACCATCACCCCGATCGTCATCGGCCTGACCTACGCGATTGCTGCGCTGGGCGTGTCGGTGATGGCGCGCGCGGGCCAGATTTCGTTTGGCCATGCGATGTATTCCTGCATCTCGGCCTACACCGTCGCCTTCCTGGCGCGCGCCATGCCGGGCGCGGATGCGCTGGTGCTGATCCTGGCAGGCGTCGTCGCCAGCTTCCTGGCTGCCATCGTCATTGGTCTCTTCGTCGTGCGGTACCGCGGCATCTTCTTCGGCATGCTGAACCTGGCGCTGAGCATGGTGCTGTTCGCACTGCTGGGCAAGCTCTACACCTTGACGGGCGGCTCCGACGGCCTGCGCATCGTGCGCCCAACCCTGGCCGGCATCGTGATGGAGCGCGAATCGTTTGAACGCGCGCTGCTGGTGGTGACGCTGGTGTTGTCGATGGTGCTGGCCTGGTGGGTGCAGCGCTACTTCCGGTCGGGCAGCGGGCAAGCCCTGTCGGCCATCAAGACGAACGAAACGCGCATCGAATATCTGGGCTTTTCCGCGTACTTCATCATGTGGAAGGGTTACTTGCTGTCCGCTGTGGTGGTGGGCTTTTCGGGCGCCATCCTGGCGCTGATGCAGGGCCTGGTCACGCCGGAAATCGGCTCGTGGCTGCGCTCGGGTGAATTCGTGTTCATCACCATTCTGGGCGGCGCCGGCCACGCGGCGGGCGCGTTCCTGGGTGCGGTGGGGTTTGAATCGGTGAAGCTGGTGTCGGCGGCGTACTTCCCCGGCCTGTGGCAGTTCCTGCTGGGCCTCACGCTGATCCTGGTGATCTTCATGTTCCCCACCGGCTTTGTGGGCCAGATCATGAAACGCATCGCCACGCAGAAGCGTGACCGCGCACGCGCTCAGGCGCGCGCCAACGCCACGCTGCAATCCCGCGTGCCGGTAAGGAACTGAAGATGAAACCCCTGATTCAAACGACTGACCTGTATCTGGCGTTCGGCGGCGTGGTGGCGGCGGACAACATCAATTTCGAATTGCACGAAGGCGAACGGCTGGCCGTCATTGGCCAGAACGGCGCGGGCAAGACCACCTTCATCAACATCTGCACGGGCTACCTGGCGCCGTCCAAGGGCAAGGTGTACTTCGACGGGCGCGACGTCACGGCCATGGCGCCGCGCAAGATCGTGCGCCTGGGGCTGGGCCGTTCGTTCCAGTTGCCGCAGCTGTTCACGGAACACACCGTGCGCGAATGCGTGCAGATTGCCGCCGCGCGCCGCAACAAGGAACTGAGCTGGTTCCGCTCGCTGGAAAGCACCATCGACGAACGCGAAGTGGACGCCACGCTGGACCTGGTGGGCCTGTTGCCCGAAGCCGATGAAGCGTCCATCGAACTGCCCGAAGGCAAGCGCAAGCTGCTGGATGTGGCGATGGCGCTGGCCTTGCGGCCCAAGCTGCTGATCATGGACGAGCCCACCAGCGGCGTGGCGTCCGAAGACAAATTCGCGCTGATGGAAACCGTGATGCACGCGCTGGATGAACGCCGCGTGACGAGCTGGTTCGTTGAGCACGATGTGGACATTGTGTCGCGCTACGCCACGCGGGTAGCGGCCTGGATTGCGGGCAAGGTGGCCGCCGACGGCTCGCCCAGCGAAGTCTTGAATAACCCGCAGATCAAAAGCGAAGTGCTGGGGGCCTGAACCATGTTGAATCTATCGGCCATCAACGTCGACCTGGCGGGAAACCGCATCCTGCGCGACGTCAACGCAAGTTTCGAATCCTCAAAAACCATCGGCATCGTCGGCCGCAACGGCGCGGGCAAGACCACGCTGTTGCGCACCATCATGGGCCTGACCAAGATCAAGTCGGGCAAGATCGCCTTTGACGGGGCCGACCTGACCGCCATGCCCGGCCACAAGCGCGCCGCGCTGAAAGTGGGCTACGCGCCGGAAGACCGCGTCATCTTCCCGACCATGACCGTGGAAGAAAACCTGAACCTGCCCTGCGAAGTGCAGGGGCAGTCCAAGGCCGACATCGCCGCCCGCATCGCCACGGTGCTGAAGGTAGTGCCGCAGCTGGAGCCCATGCTGGGCCGCTCGGGTTCGGCGCTGTCGGGCGGCCAGGGAAAGATGGTGGCGCTGGCGCGCGCCATCATGGTGGGCACCCGCCTGCTGATGCTGGACGAACCCTTCCAGGGTCTGGCCCCCAAGCTTGCGCGTGACTACACCGAAGCGCTTGGGCGGCTGAAAGAACTGCAACCCGAGCTGTGCGTCGTGATCACCGAATCCAACGTGAAGCTATTGGGCGATATCCCTGACCAGATCTGGACGATTGAGCGCGGCTCGATCACCTTGAATTGAATTCCCGGAGACATTCCATGACGCAGATGATTATCGACGGCCGCAAGGTCGACGCCCAAGACGGCCGCAGCATTGACGTGGTGTCGCCCGTCAACGGCGACGTGTTCACCACCATTCCGCGCGGCCAGGAGGCCGACGTGAACGCCGCCGTCAAAGCCGCGCGCGCCGCGCTGGAAGGCGATTGGGGCCGCATGACGGCGCTGGACCGCGGCCGCCTGCTGCTGCGTCTGGGTGAATCCGTGCTGGCGCACCACGAAGAGCTGGCGCAACTGGAATCGCGCGACACCGGCAAGCCCATGTCCACCGCACGCGCCGACATCACCGTGCTGGCGCGCTACTTCGAGTTCTACGGCGGCGCAGCCGACAAGGTGCATGGCCAGACCATTCCGTTCCAGAAAGACTATTCGGTTCAGCTGATCCGCGAACCGCTGGGCGTTACCGCCCACATCATTCCGTGGAACTACCCGGCGCAAATGTTTGGCCGCAGCGTGGCGCCGGCCTTGGCCATGGGCAACGCCAGCGTCGTCAAACCCGCCGAAGACGCGTGCCTGTCGATCATCCGCGTGGCGGAACTGGCGCTGGAAGTGGGCTTTCCCGCGGGCGCATTGAACATCGTGACGGGCCTGGGCGAAGAGGCGGGCGCCAGCCTGTCGCGCCATTCGGATATCAACTTCATCACGTTTACCGGGTCGAACGAAGTGGGCGTGCTGATCCAGCAAGCGGCCGCTGTCAACGCGGTCAAGTGCGTGCTGGAGCTGGGCGGCAAATCGGCGCACATCGTGTTCGACGACGCCAAGTTCAAGCTGGCCATTCCCGCCATTGTGAAGGGCATCGTGCACAACGCCGGCCAGACCTGCACGGCGGGCAGCCGCCTGCTGGTGCAAAAGGGCATCTATGCCGAGTTCATGAACGCGCTGGCCGAGGAATTCTCGAAGGTGCGCGCCGGCACGCCGGACATGGACCTGACCTGCGGCCCCGTCGTCAACAAGGCGCAGTTTGACCGCGTCAACCGCTTCATCGCCAAGGGTCTGGCTGACGGCTTGAAGGTCGCGGCCGAAGGCACGATTGCCGATGGCGTGCCCGCAGGCGGCTACTTCGTCAAACCGACGCTGTTTGCCGCGCCGTCGCATGACAGCACCTTGCTGACCGAAGAGATCTTCGGGCCGGTGCTGGTGGCGCTGCCGTTTGACACCGAAGCCGACGCCATCCGGCTGGCCAACGCCACCGACTACGGCCTGCTGGGCGCGGTCTGGACCGAGAACGGCGGACGCCAGCAGCGTGTTGCGCGCGGCATCAAATGCGGCCAGGTCTACATCAACGGTTTTGGCGCGGGCGGCGGCGTGGAACTGCCGTTTGGCGGCGTGAAGAAAAGCGGCCACGGGCGCGAGAAGGGCTTCATCGCCCTGGAAGAAATGAGCACGACCAAAACGTTGATCCAATTCTATGGCGAGTGATCGCCGCGCAATTTCCGGAGTCCAGTCATGAGTCAGTTGCAAGGTAAGGTCGCCATCGTCACGGGCGGCGGCAGCGGTTTCGGCGAAGGCATCGTCAAGCTGTACGCGAAGGAAGGCGCGAAGGTCGTCATCGCCGACATCAACAAGGAAGCCGCCGACCGCGTGGCGGCCGAAGTGGGCGCTGCGGCCGTGGCCGTGAAGGCCGACGTGTCCAGCCGCGCCGACATCGACAACGTCGTGCGCGTTTGCCAGGACACATTCGGTTCGGTCGACATCGTCGTCAACAACGCCGCCATCACCCACAAGAACCAGCCGATGCTGGACGTGGACGAGGCCATGTTCGACCGCATGTTCGACATCAACGTGAAGTCGATTTATCACATGGCGCAAGCCGTGGTGCCCGTGATGCGCAAGCAGAAGCGCGGCGTGATTCTGAACATCGGGTCCACCGCCGGCATCCGTCCGCGCCCCGGCCTCAGCTGGTACAACGCGTCCAAAGGCGCGGTGAACGTGCTGTCGAAATCCATGGCGGTGGAACTGGGCCCGGACGGCATCCGCGTGAACGCCATCTGCCCCGTGATGGGCATTACCGGCATGTTCGAGCTGTTCATGGGTCTGCCGGACACGCCGGAGAACCGCGCCAAGTTCGTCTCCACGATTCCGCTGGGCCGCTTCTGCCAGCCGTCGGATGTGGCGGCGGCCGCGTTGTTCCTGGCGAGCGACGCGGCGGAATTCATCACCGGCGTTGAGTTCCCGGTGGACGGCGGGCGCACCGTCTGATTGATTCGGATCGGCCGGCGCGCGCCGGCCGTCTTTGACCTACCAGGATGTCAGGCGCATGAAAATCAAAGCGGCGTTGTTGCGCAACGTAGGGGTGGAAGGCCCGTACGCCCAGACCCGGCCATTGACCATCACCGAGATCGAACTCGACCCGCCCGGTACGGGCGAGGTGCTGGTGCGGATCAAGGCGGCAGGCCTGTGCCATTCGGACTTGTCAGTCATCAACGGCGACCGCCCGCGTGGCGTGCCGATTGTGCTGGGGCATGAGTCGTCCGGCGAGGTAGTGGAAACGGGCCCTGGCGTTACCGACCTGAAACCCGGTGACCATGTGGCGATGGTGTTCGTGCCAAGCTGCGGCTGCTGCAACCCCTGCATGGAAGGCCGGCCCGCGCTGTGCGAGCCAGGCGCCGCCGCCAACACCCAAGGCACGCTGCTGGGCGGCGACCGCCGTCTGCACATCGGCGACGAATACATCAACCACCATACGGGCGTATCCTGCTTCGCGGAATACGCGGTGGTGTCGCGCCGGTCTTGCGTCAAGGTCAACGTTGAACTCAGCCATCGCGAAGCCGCGTTGTTCGGCTGCGCGGTGCTGACCGGGGCGGGCGCCGTGCTGAATCGTGCGCGCATCAAAGCGGGTGACACCGCCGCCATCGTGGGCCTGGGCGGCGTGGGCTTGTCCGCCTTGCTGGCCGCTGTGGCCGCCGGCGCGCGCCGCGTCGTCGCCGTTGATCTCAGCGACGAGAAGCTGGCGCTGGCCCGCGAACTCGGTGCCACGCATGTCGTGAACCCCAAGCAGATCAAATCCGACGACGATCTCTTCGACCTGGCAGGCGGCCGCGTGGACTACGGCTTTGACATGGCGGGCGCGGTGCCTGCGTTCGAGACCGCCTACAAACTCACCCGCCGCGGCGGCGCCACCGTCACGTCGGGTTTGCCCAACCCGAAGTTCAGCTTCCCGTTGTCGCTGTCGCAGATGGTGGGCGAAGAGCGCGACATACGCGGCAGCTACCTGGGCTCGGGCGTGCCGGCCATCGACATCACCCGCTACATCGACCTGTACAAAGCCGGCCAGTTGCCGGTGGACCGGATGATGGGCAAATCGTTTTCGCTGGACCAGATCAACGAGGGGTTCGATCACCTCGCCACCGGCGGCAGCCTGCGCGACGCCATCGTTTTCTAAGGGCATAGACCCGACTACAACACTGGAGACAAGACCATGAAAACTTCAAGACTGGCTGCCCTGTTAGGCGCCACCCTGCTGTCAGGCTTCACGGCGCTGGCCAGCGCCGCTGACAAGCCCAAAGAACTGAACATCGGCATCTCGACGTTCCTGTCGGGCTCGGCCTCGGTGTTCGGCGTGCCCGCCCGCGACGCGGCCGAGATCCTGATCCAGGACATCAATGCCGCAGGCGGCATCGACGGCGTCAAGCTCGTGCCCAGCTACATCGACGAAGGCGGCGGCGGTGAAAAGCTACTGTCCGAATATCGCCGCTTGGCCGAAGGCGGCACGCGCGTGATGCTTTCGGCCATCTCCAGCGGCCACTGCAACATCGTGGCCCCCGTCGCCGAAGACCTGAAGGTGCTGAACGTGCTGTGGGACTGCGGCACGGAAAAGGCCCTGGAAGGCAAGAAGTACAAGTACGTCGTCCGCACACAGGCCAACGCCACCACTGAAATGGTCGCGCAGGTGCTGTACCTGATGAAGGTAAAACCTGACTTCAAGACGATCGCCATCGTCAACCAGGACTACGCCTGGGGCCGCGATTCGCGCGACATCTTCCTGGCCGCGCTGAAGAAGTTCAAGCCCGACGTCAAGGTCGTGGCCGAGATGTTCCCCAAGTTCGGCGCCGCCGACTTCTCCACCGAAATCAGCCGCCTGCAAGCGCTGCGCCCGGACGTCATCGTGTCCACGTCGTGGGGCGGCGACCTGGACAACTTCGTGCGCCAGGCCTCGCAACGCAACCTGTTCAAGAACTCCACCTTCGTGCTGTCGCTGGCCGAAAGCTCGCTGGAGCGCTTGGGCAATGCCTTGCCCGAAGGCGTCTACGTCGGCGCGCGCGGCGACCACTACTTCCTGCACCCGGAAACCAAGGACGATCCGCAGCACCAGGCTTTCGTGAAGAAGTTCCACGACAAGACGGGCGCCTATCCGATCTACTCGGTCTACCACATGGTGCAAGCCATCCAGGGGTTGAAAGCCGGCTACGAGAAAGCCATCAAAGACAACAACGGCGCCTGGCCCACCCCGGAACAAGTGGCCGCCGCCATGCATGACGTGACCTTCAAAGGCTACGGCCGCGAAGTCAAAATGCACCGCGCCGACGGCCAAGGCCTGGAAGCGCAGTTGTTCGGCGTGACGAAAAAGAGCGACAAGTACCCGTTCAAGGTGCTGGCCGACATCACCATCGTGCCGGCGGAGCTGGTCACGCCCGGAGTGGCGGATACGTCGATGGAGTGGATTGAGAAGAGCCTGACGCCGGATGTGCTGAAGAGCGATCAGATCAAGGTGTACGCGAACTGAGTAAACGGTGTTGTGTGTGCAGGGACTCCCCGACGAGAGATCGTCGGGGTTTTTTTTTGGGTTTTTTTGGAGTCTGACACCTTAAAGCACGGCTCAGGCCCGCCCCACAGGAAGTTCCGCCAACGCAGCTTTGAAATCAGGATAGTCTTTCATGTACAGAGGGTGTTGTTCGACGCGCTTCGCCATCCGTTCATCCACCGTCAAATTCAACACCGTCTCCCCATCCCAAACCCGCGGCCGCTTCTTCACATGAATCAGCACCTTCTCCGTAAACTCCTTGTACGAATCATGCGGTTCGCACTGGTCGTAGTCCGTAGATATCCGCTGCACAACCCCTGCTTCTAGCCCGACCTGTCGGGCCTTTTCCTGCAACCAAGCCGCAGGCAAGGTCTGCAAGCTCCCGTCCCGATACCCTCCACCGATATCCGAGTGCGCGCCAATAAACCAGCGCTGCTCGACCGGCCTGTCCGCCGGACGCGGTTCCGATGTCGCAAGCCTTGTCCACAACGTCGGAAAGTACGGTTCGCGATACTCGTTCGTAGCAATCGCGTGATAGGCGTGATGCACGTGATTACTCAGCTCGGTGTCGTGAAAGTTATAGAACTTCGAGAATCCGGGAAACGAAATTCCGCCGACGGGAATCCCTAAGCTGCCCACGGTGTCCCACACGCCGACAAAGTGCAGGTCGGTCTCGCGCGAGAATTGCGCGCGAAACGAGAGGGCGTCGATGGAAGACGGCAGGCAGTCGTCGCGATACAGCGCGTAGGCTTCAGTGACGTTGTCGTCGGTGGGATTTTTGAGCAGGCCGCATTTACGGACCATGCCGGCCAGGCTGCGAGCCGAGTATGCGCCACGGCTGAAGCCAAATAGAAAAATGTGATCGCCGGGTTCCTGGCGTTGGCAAAGCCATTGATAGCCGTGGCGAATGTTGGCGGATAGCCCCGCGCCGAATGCGCCGCCCAAGAACTTGTCGACGGCGGTCCACAGGCCTTGGCCCTGCGTGCCGACGCCTTCGATGTACAGGGTTTCTTGCGTGCTGGTTTCGGGCGCGGCTTTGTAAAGCTCGTAGGCGTTCGTGCGGTCGTTGGGTTCGTTCCACGTGCCATCAAAGAAGATGGCCAGATTCTTCACCATGTTCAGCTCCCCACAGATCGAGTCTTGCGATACATCTGCTGCTGGCTGGGATGATGCCCGCGTGAGGCACGCTATCACGGTGCTCGTGCGTTTGCCGTCCAAGTGGTTTCCCTGCTGAAGGGATGTACACCGCTTTTTGTACTAGTCGGAGGACGGCGTTAAGGTCATCGCCGCCGCGCGATGGGCGTGAGGTTAACTAGTGGATGAGACAACAGAACTAGATAAAACGTCGCCATCCGATTCTGTATGGATGGTATCCACGCGGGATCGGATGGCGGCTGGTTAAAAAGCGGAACCTTGGAACTTCAAAGCTCCAACACCACTTTCCCACCTCCGCACGCACGCGAACAGCACGCCATCATCTTGTTGTTCGCATCCCGCTCTGCGCGTGTCAGCACCACATCTCGATGATCAATCTGGCCTTCCAGCACTCGCACTTCGCACGACCCGCAAAGCCCTTCCTCGCAATCGCTTTGCACGTCGATATTTGCGCCGCGCAGCGCCGTCAGTAAGGTCTGATCTGCGGGTACGTTCAGAACGATGCCGGAATCCTTCAGCACCACTTCAAACGCTTGTTCCTTCGACGGGTCCAACGTGCCCAGGGTGGAATGGAAGTGCTCGACTCGCAACGCATCCTCTGGCCACGACGCGCAACATCCGGCCAGCGCATCCAGCAACCCCTGCGGCCCGCACGCGTAAATCTGCGTGCTGGCGTCGGGCTGGGACAGCAGCGCCGCATAGTCGGCGCGCGTGCCTTCGTCTTTTACGTGGGCATGCATGCGGTCCCCGTGCAGGGCCGCTAGCTCTTCCAACATCGCCATGCAGACGCGCGACCGGCCGCTGTAGTGCAGCTGGTAATCCAAGCCCAGCTCCTTCGCACGCCGCGCCATGGCGCTGATGGGGGTGATGCCGATGCCTCCGGCAATCAGGATCAGCTTGCCTGCGGCTTCGTTCATCCGGAAGTGATTGCGCGGACCACGGATGCGCAGGCGCGCACCGGCAACCGCGTTTGCGTGCATCCATGCAGAGCCGCCTCGGCCTTCTGTTTCCTTCAGCACCGCAATTTCAAATACGCCTGCGTCCGCAGGATCGCCGCACAGTGAGTACTGGCGCGACAAACCGGTATCGCCGCATTCCACATCGATATGCGAACCCGGCGTCCAGCGGGGCAGGGGCTTTCCATCGGGCGACACCAAGCGCAAGCGCACGATGCCGTCAGCGGCGTCGACCGCGCTTTGCACGAGCACAGGCCGTGTGATGGCGTGCGATGAGGGCTCGCCGATACGTACCGGGTGTTGATCGTTCAGCAGTTCGGGCGACGCCAGTTCCGGGTTTTTCGTGGCATCCCATTCCACCCACAAATGCTCCGGCCCACGAAACGACGTGTTCGGCACATACGTAAATGCCTGTTCTGACAGCTTCAGATGCGGCAGCCGGCGCGTGAGTTCTTCCAGGAAGATCTGCATTTCCATGCGGGCCAAGTTCTTGCCCATGCATTGGTGTGAGCCATAGCCAAAGGTGAGCTGGTCGCTGGCGTTTTCACGGCGGATGTCGAAGAGGTCGGCGTCGGCAAATTGGCCTTCGTCGTGGTTGGCGGATGAGGTGACGATCAGCAGTTTTGACCCCGCCGGAATCGGCACGCCGGCGATCTCGACGTCGCGCGTGGCCAGCCGGCGCCAGGCGGCGACCGAGCCGTTGTGGCGCAGGCATTCTTCGACGGCGTTGGGGATCAGGTCAGGGTCTTCGCAGATTTCGCGCCAGGCGTCGGGGTGTTGCAGCAGCAGCTTGATGGCGTTGGCCGAGGCGTTGGCGGTGGTTTCGTGGGCGGCGACGATGCCGGCCATCATCATGGAATGCAGGTAGGAATCGGTGACGACATCCGGGTGCGTCTGTTGTTTGCGCAAGCCGTACTGCATCCAGCCGGGGCCGGACGGGTCCTGGCGCATCTTGTCCAGAATCTTGCCGGCCAGCTGCCAGAAGTTGCCGACGGCATGCGCTACCGCAACCTGTTCTTCGGGCTGCGGGCGGCCCCAGGTGTTGACCGTGTGCGCGATGGAATATTGGCGCAGCAGGTCCATGTCTTCTTCCGGCACGCCCAGGAAATGCAGCGCCACGGTCAGCGGCACTTCCCACAGCATCTGGTCGACAAGGTCGGCGCGGCCGTCGTTGATGAAGCGGTCGACGTACTCGCGGGTCAGGCGGCGCACCATGGGTTCGTGGTGCTTCAATTCTTCGGGGGTGAACGGGTCCATCAGCACGCGGCGGCGCGGCATGTGGGCGGGTTCGTCTTCGTTCACCAGCGTGCGGTTCATGGCGTAGCCATAAGACGCCAGCACGGCGTTGGCTTCGGGGCCGGTGGGGGTGATTTTTTCCAGCGCGATGGACGGGCTGAAGGTGATGTTGTCGCGAAAGATGGCCTTGATGTCTTCGTAACGCGTGACCACCCAGTAGCCCAGTTTGGGGCTGTAGAACACGGGTTCCTGGTCGCGCGCCCAGCGCACGTACTCGGGCGGATCTTGCTGATAGCCGTCGCCAAAGGGGTCGAACTCGGCCGCGCGCGCGCTGACCGGACAGCCGGTGGGGCTTTGCATCGCGGCAAGCGCCGCGTGGTCGATGGGACAGCCCGACGGGCGCGAGGAGGAGGGCGATTGGCTCATGGAATCCTTCCGTGTATTCGTGTTGCAGCAGGCCTGCCCCGCGGGCGAGGCAGGCCGAAAGCGCTTAGTCCAGCGTGATGTGCAGATCGCTGATCAGCTTTTGCCAGCGGGCGCGTTCGCCCGTCAGCAGTTCCGCATATTGCGCGGGCGTGTTGCCGACGGGTTCGATGCCGAACTCGATCAGGCGTTGGCGCGTGGCGGGGTCATTGATGGTGGCGACGACCTGCTTGTTCAGCGTGTCGATCACCGCTTGCGGCGTGCCGGCCGGCACCACCACACCCACTTGCGCGGCCGCTTCCACGTTCTTCAGGCCGATCTCGGCGAAGGTGGGCACGTCAGGCAATTGCGCCAGACGGGTCGGGTTGGCCACGGCCAGTGCGCGGACCTTGCCGCCGTTGATGAAGCCGGCGCCCGCGGCCAGGTCCACCATCATCGCGGGAATCTGGCCGCCGGCCACGTCGGCCAGCGCGGGCGATGCGCCGCGGTAGGGCACGTGCGTCATGGTCAGGCCGCTTTCTACTTTCAGCAGTTCCATCGCCAGGTGGTGCGGGCTGCCGGCGCCGGCCGAACCGTAGTCCAGTCCGTCTTTGCGCGACTTGGCTTCGGCTAGGAACTCTTGCACCGTGTTGACCTTCATGGCGGGCCCGACGACAAGAATCATCGGGAAGCGGCCCATCAGCGTGACGGGGGCCAGGTCTTTCGCGGGGTCGTATGACAGCTTCTTGTACAGCGCCGGGTTGAACACCAGGGTGCCGTTGTCGGCAGACAGCATGGTGTAGCCGTCGGCGGGCGCGCGGGCGGTTTCGGATGCGGCGATGGCGGTGTTGCCGCCCGGCTTGTTCTCGATCACGACCGGCTGGTTCAGGCGGCCCGTCAGGCCCTGGCCGATGCTGCGCGCCAGGAAATCCGAGCCGCCGCCGGCGGCGTAAGGCACGATCCAGCGCACGGGCTTGGACGGATACGCGGACGGGGCTTGCTGGGCGGACGCGCCGGCACAGGCCAGCAAGGGCAGGGCCAAGAGGGCGGTCAGGATGGGGTGCTTCAAGGTGCGCATAGGCTGTCTCCTCATTGGGATAGCCTGATGGCATCCCTTCTTTTGCGTAAATCATATACGCAATGCGTAATTTTTCAAGAAGGGTTAACCTTGCTCCGTCCCTGGCAGCGCGCCGCGCCAGCCAGTGACCCCATCTCTGCCTGGAGCCGCACCCCGATATGAGCAAAGCCGTCCCGCCGTCCGAAACGTCTGCTGCCGATTCCGATCTGGAATCTGCCGCCAGCCCGCGCGCCCGCCGTCAACGGGTCCAGGCGGCCGAGACCGGCATGGTGGTGTTGAAGGGCTTGGCCCGCATGGGCGGCCGCGCAAGCCTGACGGCGCTGGCGGCCCACGTCGGCGAAAGCCCCGCCAAAGTGCACCGCTATCTGATGAGTCTGATGGCTGAAGGGCTGGTGGATCAGGAGGTCGCAACCCAGCAATACCACCTGGGCCTGGAAGCGCTGTTCGTGGGCGTGGCCGCGATGCGTCAGGCCGATCCATTACGAATCAGCGAACCTGCGCTGATCCGGCTGCGCGAAAGCCTGGCCGTCACGTGCTTCATCGCGGTGATGGGCAACAAGGGGCCGACCATCGTTCGCTTCGAAGAACCGGGCCTGCCGATTACCGTGAACGTGCGCGTGGGGTCGGTGCTGTCGATGCTGTGGTCGGCGACGGGGCGCGCGTTTTTGGGTGCCTTGGATGAAGCGCCGGTGCAGCAGATGGCGCTGGCGGAACTGGCGGACGCACCGCAGGAATTGCGCGCTTTGCTGGACCGCGATGATCCCATCGGCGTATTGCGGCGCGACGTGCGCGCGGCGGGTTGTGCGACGGTGAAGGACACCAATCTGCGCGGAATCAGCGCGGTGTCCGCGCCCCTGTATGACCACACCGGCCGGCCCTGCGCGGTGTTGACGGCGCTGGGCGCGACAGGCGGCTTCGACGTGTCGCCGGGCGGCAAGGTGGTGGCGGCGGTGAAAAAAGAAGCGGCGGCGGCAAGCGCTGCGCTGGGGTACACGGGGTAGCGAAGCCGTCTGCGGTGCGCTGGGGTACACGGGGTAGCGAAGTCGTCCGCGGCGCGCTGGGGTAGATGGGTAGCGAAGCCGTCCGCGGTGCGCTGGGGTAGACGAGTAGCGATGCTGCCGCGCGGCGCTCCTGCTTTTGGAGTATGTTGCGCGCTGGGCGCGACCGGCGGGTTCGACGTCGCGCCGCTACGCCATTCAGCATCGAAGGACATCATGGAACGTCTCGCCATTCTGGGCGCCTTGCACGAAGAAATCGCCGACCTGCTCGCCGCGATGGACCCGGGCGCGGCCGTACATCGCATCGCCATGCGCGATTTTCATGTGGGCACGTTGTGGGGCACGCCCTGCGTGATCGCGCTAAGCCGCATCGGCAAGGTGGCGGCGGCTGCGACGGCAACGATTGTCATCCAGGAATTCCAGGTGTCGCGCGTGATCTTCACGGGGCTTGCGGGCGGCTTGCATGCGGACGTGGACGTGGGCGACGTGGTGGTCGCTAGCACCTTGATGCAGCACGACATGGACGCGCGGCCCTTGTTCGACCAGCACGAAATTCCCTTGCTGGGGTGCGTGCACTTTGAAGCCGATGCGGTCTTGAGCCAGCAGCTGTATGACAGCGCGTCACGCTTTACGAGCCGGCGCGACATGCCTGTCATACAGGCTGGCGACACGCTCGCCAAACCCCGCGTCCACCACGGCCTGATCGCCACCGGCGATGTGTTCGTCAGCCACAACGACGACGCGCAGGCGCTGCGCAAGCGCTTACCCGATGCGTTGTGCGTGGAAATGGAAGGCGCGGCGATGGCGCAGATCTGCTATGAATTCGGCATCCCGTTTGCGGTGATGCGTGTGATTTCCGACCGTGCCGACCATGCCGCAAAGACCGACTTCACCGCGTTCCTGCAAAACGTGGCGCGGGTGTACACCGCTGGCATCCTAGAACCGCTGCTGAAGTCGGGCGCGTGGTCGGACGGCTGATGCTGGACGAACTGCGTTGACCGTTGCGCGCGAGGATATCGCTGCGGTAAATGCAGTCTGAATGCAAAAACAAAATTTCTGACGCTACGCCGTCAAGGCGTGCCCGCCATCTGCGCCGCGCACCAGTCGCGGACTTTTTCCAGCGCGGGCGGTGGCGTTTTGCCATCCAGCGTGACGAACATGAATTGCGAACTCAGCGCCAGCGGCGGCGACAGATGCAGCGGTACGAGCTCACCGCGTTCCAACCACTCACGCGCCACTTGCAGCACGCCAAAGAACACCGCGTCACTGCGGCGCACCATTTCCACCAGGGCGTTCACGTCGTTCGACTGATATTGGATGGCGTCATGAAAGTGCGTGCGGTTGCCGAAGTATTCGTTCAGACGATGCAGCACGTCGTGGCTCATCGCGCGGCCGCTGGCGGCCAGCGGATACTTGCGCAGCTCGGCGAAGCTGAGCTCGTGCACGTGCTGTAGCGGGTGGCCTGCGCGGCAGACAAAGCCCAGCGGCGTGGGCGGAAACAGGTCCAGCGTCAGGTCGTCATCCGGCGGCACCTGGGTGCGGTGCAAGATCAGCGCATCGACATCGCCGTCGCGCAATTCCTGCAACTGCATGTCGGCCGTGCCGCCACTTAACTGCACTTTGATGGCGGGATAGCGCTGCATCATGTGCTGCAACAGGTGCACGGACAGCATGGCGGTGGGCGCGGGCCCCAGGCCCAGCCGCAGCGTGCCGCCTTCCACATCGGCAAGTATCTTTGCGCTGCGCCGCAGCTCGGCCAGCTCGACCCGTACGCGCCGCGCGCGCGCCAGCGCCAGTTCACCCAGTGATGTCAGCGTCTTGTTCTTGCCGCGTTCCAGCAGCGGGCCGCCCAGTTCTTCTTCCAGCGCCTGGATGCTGCGGCTAAGCGCGGGTTGGGTCAGATGCAGTTTGTCGGCGGCGCGGCTGAAAGACTGCGTTTCCACCACGGCCAGGAAGTGGTCCAGCTGCTGAAGGTTCATGCGGGCTTGCCCAAATTATTCATTTTGATTATGGAAGGTAAGCCGATTATGCATTGGACGGCAATTAGTGGCGCTCCTAAGATCGCTGCACCTCCGCCGCTAGCCGGCACCCGCTTTCCTGTGAGCCGCCATGGTCCCGTCGCTATTCCCCTGTGTTGCTGCATCGCCCCTCTTTCCCCGTGCTTCGCTGCGCCGCTGGCTGGCCGCCGCAAGCGTGGCGGGCGCTGCGCTCGCCCCGTTCGCCGCGCAGGCGGATTACCCGGTCAAGCCGGTGTCGGTGGTGGTGCCGGTATCGGCCGGCGGCGCGGCAGATGCGTTGGCGCGCGCCTGGGCCAGCTACGTCGGCAAGGCCATCGGCGGCACGGTGATTGTCGAGAACAAGCCCGGCGCCAACGGCAGCATCGCTGCGGCGTTTGTGGCCAAGCAGCCGGCGGACGGTTATTCGCTGCTGTTTGGCAGCACGTCGAACATGTCGTTGAACCCGTTCTCGTACAAGACCCTGGCGTACAACCCGGTGCGCGACTTTGATCCGGTGACGATGATCGCCGGCACCTCGCAGGTGCTGGTCACGAATGCGGCCACCGGCATCAAAAGCGTCGACGACCTGGTCAAGGTGGCCAAGAGCAAGCCCGGCGTACTGAACTATGGCTCGGCTGGCATGGGCAATTCAACGCATCTGAACGTGGCATTCCTGGCGCAGCATTTTGGCCTGGATATGTCGCATGTGCCGTACAAGGGCGCGGCGCCGGCCATGATGGATTTGGTCGGCGGGCAAATCGACCTGACGGCGGACGCGTTGACGGGCGCCATCCCGCAGATCAAGACCGGCAAGGCGGTGCCATTGGTGGTCTTTGGCAGCCAGCGCGTGGCCGAGCTGCCTGATGTTCCGACGATCTACGAAGTGGGCGCCCGCGATTTTCCCAGCGATGGCTGGTATGGCTTGATGGCGCCCAAAGGCACGCCGCCTGCCGTGCTGGCCCGCCTGACCGAAGCCACGCAGAAGTTCTGGGCCGACCCCGAGGCGCGTGCGCAGATGGCGCAGATCTACATGCTGCCGCCCGCCAGCTTCGGCGGCCCGGCCGTGGCCGAAGCCATGCAGCGCGAGGCCGCCACGTGGGGGCCCATCATCAAGCGCCTGGGCATCCAGAACGATTGATCTGACCCTTCCTTTTCGCGCGCCGCCCCACTGGCGGCGCGGCATTGCATTGAGCCTGATTCATGACCGACCTTTCCCTACCGCCCGCCGCCATCGCCCAGCCCACCGTCCACCTGCCGCGCAGTGAAGACTTTCTGCTGTGGCCGCCTTGCTTGCAGTCCTACGGCTATCGCATCGTTGACCAGCTGTTCGCCACGCGCACCGTGACGCGCGGCCCGGTCACGCGTGAACTGGCGCGCGGCCCGGAAGCCCAAGTGCGATACGTCACCGACGGCGTGCAACGCGGCGTGCCTGAATTCATGGACCGCAACAACGTCGCCGGTCTGCTGGCGATTCGTGACGGGCGCGTGGTGCTGGAGCAATACGGCTTGGGTCTGCAACCGCATGACCGCTGGTCGACGATGTCCACCATCAAGTCCGTTACCGCGCTGCTGGTCGGCGCGGCCGTGCAGGACGGCGCCATCGGCAGCATCGACGACCCCGTCACGCGTTACCTGCCCGCCATGCAAGGGTGCGCCTACGAACACGTAACGGTGCGCCATCTGATGACGATGTGCTCGGGCATGGCCTGGACCGAGGACTACACCGACAAACAGTCGGACGTGAACCGCTACAGCAAATCGCTGGCCGATAAAGCGCCCGGCGGTGTGCTGGCCTTGCTGCGCGCCTGCCAAAGCCTGCATGTGCCGGGCGACGTCTGGCACTACAACACCGGCGACACGTATCTGTTGGGCGCGCTGATTTCCGCGGCCACCGGCAGCACGCTGGCGGATTACTTGTCGCGCAAGATCTGGCAGCCCTATGGCATGGAGTTCGATGCCTTCTACACGCTGGAATCCGAGAATGGCCAGGAAATTGGCGGCAGCCGCGCAGGCATGACGCTGCGTGATCTGGGGCGGGTGGGGCAGTTCGTGCTGGACGACGGCGTTGTCAACGGCCAGCGCGTGCTGCCGGAAGGCTGGATCGACCAGGCGGCGACGGTGGCGCACACCGTGCCGGAAGCCTTCCATGCCGCCAGCCGCCAGGCGCTGGGGCTGACGGGCTACGGCTATAGCTGGTGGCTGCGCGCAGACGGCGCGATGATGGCGATGGGCCATTCCGGCCAGCGCATCTACATCGACCGCCGCCATGCGCTGGTGGTGGTGCAACTGGCCGCGTACCCCGAGCCGCGCTATGTCAGCGCGAACGAGCCGGATCGCGATGCGGAATTGAATGCGCTGATTGCGGCCATTCGCGGCGCGGATTGATCTCGGAACGTCTGGCGCGAACCGTGCCCGACAAAACAGATATGCGATTCGGCGCATAGCGCCGCCCAGGCGCTGCGCCTACCATGCTCCAAACACAAGAAATAAGGTTTGGAGACAGCATGAAGATCGCAAGTTCGCTGGTGTGGGTCAGCCTGGGTATGGGGCTGGGTATAGGGCTGGCCCCGTTGACGCCGGCCTTGGCCGGCCCCTATCCCGATCATCCGGTCAGGATGATCGTGCCCTTTCCCGCAGGGGGCGCCACCGACTTGATGGCCCGCGCGCTGGCGCAGGGCTTGGGAGAAAAGCTCGGGCAGGCTGTCGTGGTGGAAAACCGGGGCGGCGCGGGCGGGTCGATCGGGGCCGAGGCCGTGGCCAGCGCGGCGCCTGATGGCTACACCTTGCTGTATTCGACGATGGGCGTGTTGACGATCAACCCGTCGCTGTACGCCAAGCTGCGCTATGACCCGCAGAAAAGCTTTGCGCCGATTTCGATGACGAATCTGACGTCGAATCTGCTGGTCGTGAACCCGGAATTAAAGGTCAACTCGGTCGCAGAGTTGGCGGCGCTGGCCAAGCAGCGGCCGGGTGAACTCACGTTCAGTTCGTCGGGCAATGGCACCACCAGCCATCTGGCGGGCGAAATGTTCAAGTCGACGGCAGGCGTTGATATCCGCCATATCCCGTACAAGGGCACGTCGGGCGCCATCAATGATTTTCTGGCTGGGCGTATCTCGATGATGATCGATACGTCGTCCAACTTTATCGAACAGGTCAAGCAGGGCAAGGTGCATGCGCTGGGCGTGACCAGCCGGAAACGGTTGCCGGCGTTGCCGGACGTGCCGTCGATTTCAGAATCGCCCGGTTTTGAATCCTACGAGGTCAGCTTGTGGTCAGGCGTGCTGGCGCCCGCCGGCACATCTCGCGCCGTTATCGACAAGCTGAATCAGGACATCAAGGCGGTCATGACATCGCCGCAGATGGTCGAACGCATGGCCGCTTACGGCATCCAGACCACGCACAGCACGCCTGAAGCGTTCGCCGCGCAGATTCAGACCGACACGGCGAAATGGGCGCAAGTGATCAAGCAGTCTGGGGCACGCGCGGATTGAATGCGGGTTTGCGGGCGCGACGTTTGCCATTCTTCGCGCGATGACTTCGACGGGAACTCCAATGACTTCGATGATCCGATCCCTGCTTGCGGCGGCGCTTGCCACGTGCGCGTTCACGCCCATGGCCCAGGCGGCCTCTTACCCTGACCATCCGCTGACGCTGATCAATCCCTATGCTGCGGGCGGCCCGGCCGATGTCGTGGCGCGCAGCCTTGGGCGTGCGCTGGAGAAGCGGTTGGGCCAGCCTGTGGTGGTGGAAAACAAGCCGGGCGGCGGCGCGTCCATCGGCACGGGTTTTGTGGCGCGCGCCAAGCCGGATGGCTACACGCTGTTGCTGGGCACCTCCGCCGGCCATGTCGTCACGCCGTTGATGCAGAAGACGCCTTATGACGGCGTGGAAGGGTTCGCGTTTTGCTCGGTGGTGGCGGTGCAGCCGATCATGCTGGTGGTGAATCCGTCGCGCGGCATCGGCAGTGTTGCGGCGCTGGTCGAACGCGCCCGCGCCGAGCCGGGCAAGCTGAGCTACGGTTCGGCCGGGGTGGGTGGCGCTACCCATCTGGGCGCAGAACTGTTCCAGCAAAAGGCGCACATCCAGCTGAACCATATTCCCTACGCGGGCGCGTCGCCCGCGATCAATGATGCGGTGGGCGGCCAGATTGACCTGGCCATGCTGAACCTGTCGGCCAGCCTGCCGTTCATCCGCCAGGGCCGGTTGAAGGCGCTGGCTTATGCGGCCGACAAACGTTCGGCCTTGTTGCCGGACGTGCCCACGCTGGAAGAAGCCGGCATCTCTGGCGCACAGGCGGCCACGTGGTACAGCCTGGCGGCCCCCGCCGGTACGCCGCCCGACGTCGTGCAGCGCTTAAGCGACGCGGTCAAAGCCGTGAACAGCGACCCCGACTATCGCCGCGTCATGCAGGAACAAGCGATCGAGCTGATGGCGCTGTCACCGGCAGATGCCGACGCCTATGTGCGCCGCGACCGCGCCGACATGCAGCAGTTGCTGGGCTCCTTGGGGCTGCTGGCAAAATGACGCTGATCCTTTCAGCCACCACGCGCAAGGCGATGCCACGATGAACTTTGACTTCAGCCAGTTGGCCGCGGCCGATGCGTTCAAGCTGCTGTCCAGCGTGGTCGTGCCGCGCCCCATCGCGTGGGTGGTCAGCCAGTCGGCAACCGGCGATATCAACGCCGCACCCTTCTCGTTCTTCAATGTGGTCAGCAGCGATCCGCCGATTGTGGCGCTGGGCATCGGCCCTCGGGGCGGGCAGTTGAAGGACACGTCGCGCAACATTCTGGACACGCGTGAATTCGTGATCAATCTGGTGTCCGCCGAGCTTGCCGAACAGATGAATCGCACCAGCCTGGACTATCACGCCGATGTCAACGAATTGGTGCGTGCCGGCCTCACGACCGAGCCGTCGAAAACAGTGGCGCCGCCGCGCATCGCGCAAAGTCCCGCCGCGCTGGAGTGCAAGGTCTGGCAAGTGATCGAGGCTGCGCCGCAGCGGGTGATCGTGCTGGCGCGCGTGGTGGGCATGTACCTGCGCGATGATGCGCTGTTGAACCGCGACCGCTTCTACGTGGACACGCCCGCCTTGCGCTTGCTGGGCCGCATGCATGGGGCGGGCTGGTATGCGCATACCAGCGATCTGTTCCAGATGCTTGTCCCGGACGCAGCGAACGACCCCGCCGTGCGGCCTGCGCAGGGGCATTGAACCCGTCAGGATTAGACTCAACGAATCAGGAGCTGAACGATGAAACTGCATTGGTCGCCACGGTCGCCCTTTGTGCGCAAGGTGATGATTGTGTTGTACGAAACGGGCATGGAAGACCGCGTGACGCTCGCGCGTAYGCCGGTGGCTATGGACAAGCCCAATCTGGATCTGATTCCGGATAACCCCTTGATCAAATTGCCAACGCTGGTGCTGGACGATGGCACGCCGGTGTATGACTCGCGGGTGATCTCCGCCTATCTGGACGGCCTGACGGGCGGACGCCTGCTGCCTCGGGAGCCGCACGCGCGGCTGGTGGCGGAACGCCGCCAGGCGCTGGGCGACGGCTTCCTGGATGCCTTGCTGCTGTATCGGCAAGAGCGCAACAAGCCTGTGGAAAAGCAGACGGCGGCCTGGCTGGATGCTTTTGCGCTGAAGGTGCGGTCGGTGCTGGCGGCCTTGGACGCCGAGGCTTCTGCGTTGGCGTCGACGCCGTTTGATCTGGGCCTGATCGCTATCGGATGCGCGCTGTCGTATATGGACTATCGTTTTCCAGACATCGCCTGGCGCGATGGGCATGACGCGCTGGCGGCATGGCATCGGAATTTCTCCGAACGCCCGTCGGTCGTGCGCAGCCAACCCGACGAAACCCCTTGAACTGAGGACGATGATGAGCCGTATCCCGCTGCCTTCTCCCGACAGCATGACTGATGACCAGAAGCGCGTGTACGAGAAGATCGTCTCGGGACCGCGTGGCCGCCTGGTCGGCCCCTTGCGTGCGGCGTTGCACAACCCTGAGCTGGCCGAGCGCTGGCAGGCGTTGGGCGCTTTGCTGCGCTTTGGCACGAGCCTGCCGCCGCGCGTCAGCGAACTGGCCATCGTGGTCACGGCGCGCCGCTGGAACAGCCAGATCGAATGGTATATCCATGCGCAGGCCGCGCGTGCCGCCGGTATTTCTGACGCCGTGCTGGATGCCATTCAGGCGCGCGCGCTGCCCGTGTTCGATACCCGTGATGACGAGGTGGTGTACGAGTTTGCACGCCAGCTGCAAGAAACGGGGCAGGTCGAGCCTGCTCTCTACGCGCAAGCCGTTGAGCGGTGGGCGGCGGTGGGCGTCGTTGAACTGACGGCCGTGATCGGCTACTACACGATGGTGTCCATGACCTTGAACGCGCACGAGATTCCCATGCCGGACGACGCGCCTGCGCCGCTGGATACGCCGCGCGAACAAGATCAGCCGGCATTGAGCGCCATGGCGCCGCTGGCGCGCAAGGAGCCGTCATGAACGCGGAAATGCCGCGCATGCCGGTGGCGCCGCAACACGCCTTGCCTGCCCTGGCCTGCGACACGCACTGCCATGTGTTCGGGCCGTATGACCGGTTTCCCTTGCAGCATCCATCGTCTTACGCCGCACCGGACGCGCCGGTGGATCGCTACCTGCGCATGCTGGACACGCTAGGGGCGGCACGCGGCGTGCTGGTGCAGCCCGCGCCCTACGGCGTGAACCCCGCAGCGCTGCTGGATGCGCTGGCGCAGGGGGGCGATCGGCTGCGCGGCATTGCGGTGGCCGATCCGTCGGTGACGGATGCGCAGTTGCAGGCGATGGTGGACGGCGGCGTGCGCGGCTTGCGGTTTCTGGAAGCGCGCGATCCGGCCGGCAATCTTTTCCCCGGCAGCGTGGGCTTTGGCCAGCTGGCGGCGCTGGCGCCGCGCATGAAGCAGTTTGGCCTGCACGCTCAGCTATGGGCGCTTTGCGATGCCTATGTGCAGCATCTTCCCGCGTTGGCGGCGCTGGACGTGCCCATCGTCATTGATCATCTGGGCAGCGTGGTGCCGGCGCGCGGTGAGCAAGACCCGGCTTTTCAACTGTTGCACCGTCTGCTGGCAGAGGGCCGCATCTGGATGAAACTGACGCTGTGCCGGGTGGGCGCCGCGCCAGGCTACGAGAACGCGCGGTTCATCCACGACGCCTATACCACTGCGAATCCAGATCAGGTGTTGTGGGGATCAGATTGGCCGTTCGTGCGGATGGGCGCATCCGCGCCGTCGGCGGACGCCCTGGTGGACGTGGCATATGACTGGTTGGGCAATGAGGGGTTGCGCAAGAAAGTATGGGTGGACAACCCGGCGCGGCTATACGGTTTTGCGTAGTCTGCCGGCGGCAGGCTGCGCCTTGGATACGGTCAGGCTAAGCGCAGGCTGAACCCCCGGGTCCGTCATCACGGACTCGCGTGCCACACGCCTTCGCCGCCGATCTCGCGCACCAGCGTTTCAATCTGCGCTGCCACTTCCATGACGGTGCGCCCGGGCCCTTTCGAACGTGAAAACGCCATCGAGATGATGCGGCCCATGGTGGGATCGCGCAGCGCGGCGATGCTCAAGCGGCCTTCCTGCACCTCTTGCCAGACGGCATGCAGGGGCAGCACGGTGTACATCTTTTCGTGCTCGACGATGGACTTCATCAACGGCAGCGAGTCCGCCTCGATCAGCGGCGCAATGGTGATCTTGCGCGCCCGCGCCAAGCCATCCAGCGCATTGCGCAGGCCGTTGGGGGCGCCCGGCAGAATGAAGGGCAAGCCATTGAGCTGGTCGAACGTGACCTCGCCGGATTGCGTGCGCGTGTCGCCCGCCGCGCCCACCAGATAGGAATCCACATAGGCCAATGCCTGTTCGCCGGGCGGGCATTTGTCGCCGTACCGGTACAGGATGGCGATGTCGACGCGGCTGTCGGTCAGCCACTCTTCGATCTGGCCGCTGGAACCCTCCAGAATCTTCAGGTGCACTTTCGGGAACTGCTTGCGCAGCCGCGAAAACAGGCGGCGGATAAGCGGGTGCGCGGTCGACGGCAGCAGCCCCAGCGTCACTTCCCCCGCCGGTTCACGCGCCTGGCCGTTGAGTTCCAGCTCGAGCCGCTCGGCGTCATTGAGCAGCGTCTGCACCAGCGGAAACAGGCGCTCTCCGACTTCGGATAAATGCACGCCGCGCCCCGTCCGGTTGAACAGCCGCGCATTGCATTCACGCTCTAGTGCGTTGATGCGGCGGCTGAGCACCGATTGATCCTGGTCCAGGTAGAGCGCGGCGCGTGTGATGCTGCCCAGCTCCGCAATAGCCAGGAACGCCCTCCATTTGTGCAGATCGGCGGTCAGGTCCAGGCTCAGGCCAGTGGCTTTGGCAGAAGGCATGTTCGGCAGTTCACGGTTAGGGGCTCAAGCAACGGCATAAGCGTACGGCAAAGCGTACGGGAATGGATCATTCCAGCCCCAGCTTGCCGCGCCGGATGACCTCGCCCCATTTCTTTGATTCCGTTTCCATCAGCGTGCGGTACTGGTCAGGCGTGGTGGCCGCCGGGATGGCTCCTTGGTCGATCATCTTCTTGCGCAGCACCGGGTCCGCCAGGGATTGGGCGATGGCGTCCGCCATCTTGTCCACGATGTCGCGGGGCGTGCCGGTGGGCGCAATGATGCCGTAGTTCGATTCCACGATCACGCCGGGAAAGCCGGCTTCGCGGGTGGTCGGCACATCAGGCAGGCCTTCGAAGCGTTCGGGGCTGGCCACGGCCAAGGCGCGCAGCTTGCCCGCCTTGATGAAGCCCAGCGCGGCCGACGCATCGCCCGGGAACATCTGCACCTCGTTGGACAGCAGCGCCGTCACCGCGGGCGCTGCGCCCTTGTACGGCACATGCATGATGTCGATGCCGGTTTGCTGCTTGAGCAATTCGCCGCCCAGATGCGGCGTGGTGACGTTGCCGGCGGAACCATAGTTGATCTTGCCGGGATGCTGTTTGGCGTCATTGACGAACGCGGCCAGCGTCGTGTCGGGCAGCGCCGGGTTGACCATGATGACCTGCGGAATGCGGGCCACCAGCGACACATACTGGATGCTGCCCACGTCGTACGGCACCTTCATGACGTGAGGCAATCCGGTAATGGCGCCCGGCACGCCAAAGCCGAAGGTGCTGCCGTCGGGGGTGGCGCGCACGGTGGCGTCCACGCCGATGGTGCCGCTGGCGCCGGCCTTGTTTTCAATGACGATGGTCTGGCCCAGCCGTTGCCCCAGCGCGGGCGCCAGCAGCCGGGCCAGATTGTCCACCGAGCCGCCGGGCGGATAGGGCACGATCATGCGGATAGGCTGGCTGGGCCAGGGTTGGGCGGCCTGAGCCGCGGGCAGCAGCGCGGCGCCCATCAATATTGCCGCCACCGTCAGTGCGGGTGCTTTGTGCATGGTCTCTCTCCAGGTCGCGCCGGGTCTTGCCGGCGCCATGTTGTTATGCGCCGTCCAGGCCCAGAACCTGTTTGGCGTAGATGTTTCGTTGAATCTCGTTGGTGCCGCTGAAGATGGTGGCGGCCAGCGCGTTGATGTACGGCGCCAGCGGCTGGACACCGCTGTTGCCGTAGCCCAGCCGCATGTCGGCGCCGCCGTATTCTTCGGCAATCTGGATCAGCAGCGCACCCAGACGTTCGTGGGTTTCGGTGGCCCAGATTTTCAATAGCGATAGCTCAGGTGGCAGCGGCCGCCCCGCACGGGCCAGATCGGCGAACACGCGGTACATGGCGGTCAGGTCAGCGCTGTCCAGCCGAAGCTCGGCCAGCCGGTCCGTGAATGCAGGGTCAGCCAGCAGGCCGCGTTGCCGCGCGATGCTGAAGAGTTGCTGCAACGCATGGTTGGCGTGCTTGGGGCTGCCGGTAAACAGCCGTTCAAACCCCAGCAGCGCCTTGGCGATGCCCCATCCCGCATTCAGTTCACCCACGACGTTCGCACGCGGCACGCGGACCTCATCAAAGAACACTTCGCAGAATTCTTCATGCCCGGACAAGGTTCGAATCGGCCGGCGGCYGATGCCGGGACGGTTCAGATCCACCAGCAGGAAGCTGATGCCCGCCTGCTTCTTCACGCTCTTGTCGGTGCGGACGAGCATGAACATGTGGGTGGCGTCTTGCGCCAGCGTTGACCAGGTCTTTTGCCCGGTCACGATCAGCGCATCGCCGTCTGTCACCGCTTCGCAACGCAACGACGCCAGATCGGAACCGGCGTTGGGTTCGGAATACCCCTGCGCCCACACGGCCTCGCCCGACAGAATGCCCGGCAGAAAGCGGGCGCGCTGTTCGTCGGTGCCATAGCGGATCAGAATCGGGCCCAGCATCACCAGGCCTTGATCGGGCGCGCGCGCCACGCCGTAGCGTTCGGCTTCTTCGATGAATGCAATCTGGCGGGCGGGCGACAGCGCCATCCCGCCGTGTTCGCGGGGCCAGGACGGGGCAATCCAGCCCTGGCGCGATAGCGTGAAGTACCACGCCTTGATCTCGTCCCAATGCAGCCGCCAGGGAACGTGACGCAGGTGCGCCGGATAGTGCGCGCGGAAGAAGCGGCGCAACAGTGCGCGGAACTCCGCTTCGGGCATGCCATTCCAGTCGGCATCCCGGGGAAAGGGCTCGGCCGCGTTGTCCGGTTCGTCTGCGTCATCCGCCAGCGGGGCGGGGTCGTCCGCCAATGCGCCATAGCGCTGGCGGTGGGCGGTGGCGTTGCCCAACCAGGCGGACAAGTGCAGGGCGCTACGGAAGTGCAGGCTGACATCGCATTCTTCCGTGTAGCCGATGGCGCCGTGAAGCTGGACAGCCAGCCGCGACGCCTCCAGCCCGGCACGCGCCGCGCGCGCCTTGACGCGGCTGGCCGCGACCTTACGCACGGTGATGGCGTCGGGCGTCTCAGCCAACGCGTTCAGCGCGTCTTGCAGGCTGCTTGCCGCCAGTTCAATTTGCGTTGCGGCGTCGACCACGCGGTGCTGCAACGCTTGAAACGACGACAAGGGTTTGCCGAATTGCTGGCGCGTGTTCAGGTAGGCCACGGTGTCGGCCAGCACCTGCCGCGCCACCCCGATCAATTCTGCAGACTGCATCAACCGGCCGTAGTCCAACGCGTGGTCAACCGCGTCCAGCACGTCATGGCGCGCCACAAGCGCGTCGGCGGGCACCGTGGCGGACTCAATGCTCAGGTGGCAGGCCGGCGTGCCGTCGGCGCGCGTGTGTGCGTGCGCCGTGATGCCGGGGGTGCCGGCTTCGACATAGAACAGCGCGGTGCCGTGTTCGCCGTCGGCCGTCACCAGCCAACCGTCCACGCCCGCACCGGGAATCACGTGGCGCTTTTCTCCGTTCAGCACGTATGCGCCTTCTCGCGCCGTGACGCTGACGCCAAACGCGCCCGCCGCCTCGCCGGCTTCCAACTGGCCTTCGGTTTCTTGCCAGGCCACGCCAATGATGCGTGTGCCGGCGCAAAGGTCTTGCAGCAGCTGATCGCGCAGCGTTGAGCCCGGCGCCGGATCAATGCGCGTCAGCAGGGCGGTGGCGAGCACTCCCGCGCCCACCAGCGGCTCGGGCAATTGCGCGCGTCCCGCTTCTTCCATTACGGCCGCCATCGCGTGCCAGCCCAAGCCCAGTCCACCCAACGCTTCCGGCACGCTCATTCCGATCCAGCCGGCGGCGGCAAGCTCTTGCCAGTAGTCCCGATCCGCCGCGCGCGCGGCCCGCTTTCTTTGGCGCTGATCGCGCCTGGAAAGCAAGTCGCGTGCGCTGTCGCGAATGGCTTCGATAAGGTCGTGGTCAACGGCGTTCATACGATGCCCTCCGCGTGCAGGCGGGCGATCTCGTCGTCGGACATGCCCAATTCCGCGCGCAGCACCGCCGCCGTGTGTTCGCCCAGCAGCGGCGGGGGCAGGCCCGGCGTAATGGGCGTGTTGGAAAAATGAATGGGGTTGTTGATAACCGGCATGGCGCCAAGCTCGGGGTGGTCAACGCTGCCCAGCACCTTGCGATGCCGCACCTGCGGGTCTTCAAACACCTGGTCCATCGTGTAGATAGGGCCGCAAGGCACGTTGGCGGCGGCCAGCGCTTCGTTCCACGCGTGGGCGGTGCGCAGGCGCATCGCCGGTTCGATCAGGCGTGACAGCTCGGCTTGCGCCGCGGCGCGCAAGGGGTTGGTCAGGAAGCGCGCGTCCTCGGCCAGCTCGGGCAGCCCGATGACTTTGCAGAAGCTGCGGAACTGTGAGTCGTTGCCCACCGCCACCATCAGATGGCCATCGCTGCATGCGAACGCGCGAAAAGGTGCGGTGATCTGTGACGCCGAGCCCATGCGCGCAGGCAGTTTTCCGCTGGCCAGATAGTTCATGCCGATATGCGAAATGGCGGCAATCTGTGCGTCCAGCAGCGCCAGATCGATATGCTGGCCCACCCCCGAAATCTGATTCCTGTGATGCAAGGCAGCAAGGATGGCGGCCACCGCATAGAAGCCCGCGGTCAAGTCCGACACGGAATAGCCGGCCTTCACCGGCCCCGCACCCGGCTCGCCATCGGGCACGCCGGTGACGCTCATCAGGCCGCTCATGGACTGAAAGATCGGGTCGTAGCCGGGCAGGTGGCTGTACGGCCCCGTTTGGCCAAAGCCGGTGATCGAGCAATACACCAGCCGGGGATTCAGCGCCGACAGCGACGCGTAGTCCAGCCCATATCGGCGCAGGTCGCCCGCTTTGAAATTCTCGATCACGATGTCGGCGGTCTGCGCCAGCCGGCGTACCAGCGCCTGGCCTTCGGGCCGCGAGATATCGATCGTCAATGACTTTTTGCCGCGGTTCATCGCCACGAATGACGACGTTTGCGGGCTGGGTTCGCCGTTGCGGCCGGGCATCGGATAGCCTTGATGCCGGACGTCGTCACCGCGCCCCGGGCGTTCCACCTTGATCACGTCAGCGCCAAAGTCAGCCAACATTTGCGCGGCCCACGGGCCGGAGAACACGCGGCTCAGGTCCAGGACTTTTACGCCTTCTAGCGCACGGGTCATGTTGTCTCCTTAGCGGCCCTGAAAGACCGGCGCGCGCTTTTCCAGGAACGCACGGCGCGCTTCCTGGGCGTCTTCGGTTTTGGCGATGGCGGCCGTCATGTCCTGCTCGTACCGGTAGCCGTCGCGCAGGCTCATGTCTTCGATGGCGTTCAACGTCTGCTTGGCCAGCGCGCTTGCCAGCGGACTCTTGGACGCCAGTTCGCGCGCCAGTTCCATGGCGCGGTCCATCAGTGCGTCGGCGGGAACCGAGGCTTCAACAATGCCCAGCCGGTAGAGTTCGTCGCCATCGATTCGCAAACCGGTCAGCATCATTCTGCGCAGACGCGAATGGCTGAACAGCCGCATGCCGTGGCGGCCCCCGCCCAGCAGGCCCACATTGATTTCCGGCAGGCCCACCACCGCCGTGTTGGCGGCCAGCAGGATGTCGCACGACGCCACGATGGCCAGGCCGGCGCCAAGCGCCGCGCCGTTGATGGCGCCGATGACGGGCTTGGCGCATTCGCGGATGGCGTGAAAGCACTCGCGGGTACGGCGCGAGTGCTGCGGAAGATCACCCGGCCCTTTGATGGTGGCGGCACGGGTCTTCAAGTCGGCGCCCGCGCAGAACGTTTTGCCTTGCCCCGACAGCACCACGGCGCGGACCTCAGGGGTTTCAGAGATGCGGTCCAGCACCCACGACAGTTCGTTCATCATCTCGGTGCTCAACGCGTTCACCGGCGGGTTGGCAAGCAGGATGATGGCGACGCCGCCGTCTATCGTGACGTCGAGCGCGGTGTAGGGGCCGGCGAGATTTTCCGGGTGGCTCATGAGGCAGTCTCCGTTTGATTTATATGATCTTGCGGTCGCGGAAATCCTGGATCTGCTCGGCGCTCATGCCCAGTTCCTCCAGCACTTGTTCTGTGTGTTCGCCCAACAGCGGCGGCGCGCGATCCACGCGCAAATCCGATGCCGCGAAGCGCAAGGGGTTCATCACTTGCGGCACCGAACCGGCAGCGGGATGCGGCAGCCGGCGCAGCATGGCGCGGTGCACGACCTGCGGATCTTCAAACACTTCCGGCACCGTATTGATCGACCCCGCCGGCACGCCCGCCTGCTTCAGCGCCGCCAGCCAGTGCGCGCGCGGTTGCGCGGCAAAGATTGCGTTCAGGATGGGGTCCAGCGTGGCCTGATTCTTCACGCGTTGGCTGTTGGTGACATAGCGCGGGTCTTGCGCCAGCGCATCCTGGCCAAGCAAACGGCACAGCGTGGCGAACTGCGCGTCATTACCCACGACGATCACAATGTCGCCATCGGCGCAGGCGAAGGTGCGTTGAGGCTGAATGTTGGGATGCGCGGTACCCGTGCGGCGCGGCACGCGATTGCCCAACAGAAAGTTCATCGCCTGGTTGGCCAGCAGGCCGACCTGCACGTCCAGCATGGCGACGTCGATGTGTTCGCCTTGGCCCGTTTGCGAACGGCGCAGCAGCGCGGCAACGATGCCTAGCGCGGCGTAGACGCCCGTGGTCAGGTCCACAATCGGCACGCCCACCTTTTGCGGCCCGCCGCCGGGCTTGTCGTCGCGTTCGCCCGTGACGCTCATCAGGCCGCCCATGGCCTGGATCAGAAAGTCGTAGGCGGGTTCTGCTGCACGCGGGCCCGTCTGGCCAAAACCCGTGACCGAGCAATACACCAGACGCGGGTTTATTTTGGACAGCGATTCGTAATCCAGGCCCATGCGGGCCAGGGTGCCGACCTTGTAGTTTTCGAGCACGACGTCCGCGTCACGGCACAGCTCCTTGACCAGCGCCTGGCCTTCGGGCGTCTGCAAGTCCAGCGTGATGGAGCGTTTGCCACGATTGGTGGCGATGAAATAGGCACCGTCGGTGGTGTCCTGGCCCTGTTCGTCTTTCAGGAACGGCGGGCCCCATGACCGGGTGTCGTCGCCCAGGCCAGGCCGCTCGACCTTGATGACGTCCGCGCCCAGATCGGCCAGGATCTGGCTGGCCCAGGGGCCGGCCAGAATCCGGCTCAGGTCCAGCACTTTCACGTTTGATAACAGCGGCTGCAAAGCCTTCTCCTTGACGCCTGTGATGTGCAGGTAGTCTAGGATTTCAAAGGCTGGGCGGGATGCGCGTGGCGCGCAAAGCTGTTATGCGTTCCGCGCCCCGGCTGCACGTGGCAGGCGGGGCGCGGTGAGGTCAGCGGCCGGTATCCGGGTAGTTTGGCCCGGCGTCATTAAAGCCGCCACTGCTGTACGGATTGACCGCGCCCGGGTGGGGCGGGCCGCCGTTACCGGGCGCGCAGCCGCTGAGCAACACAGCGGTGGCAAGCAGGGCAAGCAAATGCTTCAACGTGAATGTCATGGAGGTCTCCTGCGGCTGCCCCTCAGCAGGCGCGTCGTGCGCAGCGTATGCAGGAGATTATAGGCGCGGCTCAGTTCTCAAGCGCAGGCGCCAGCAGCGCAAATGCTTTGGCCTGATTGTTCGCGTTTGACAGCAATTCCGCCATCGATACGCCATTGCGCGGGTTCAGCGTCAGCGTGATCGAACGCTTGTCGCCGCTGGCGAAATTGGCTGCGGCCTTGCAGGCGTCGTCGTTGTCTTTGAAACCGGCGAACGACTTTTGGTCATAGCAGCGCTTCTTGCTGTCGCTGACCAGTTTGTCGAATTGCTTGGCGCGCTGTTTGTCGGGGTTGCCGTCGCCGGGCGTGGCGGTCAGGTTGTAGCGCTTGAAGAGTTCAATGCTGCGTTTGACGTGACCGTCGTCCTTCACGGACAGGCTGCCAGTCTTGATGCGCATTTCGGCCAGCGGGGCCAGCGTGCGGTCAAGGCGGCCCATGCCCATCAAACCCATCATGCCTGCGGCGGCCAGCGCCGAGCCGTCTTCGGCCATGGCCACCGCGGCGTTGACGCGGTCCAGGTTCAGCGACAGTTCCGCGCTAAGCGCGTCGGGCTGTTCCAGGTTCAGATGAACTTCGGCGTCGTCGTCGTCGCGGTCGTAGTCCCATCGCACGCGCAGGTTGGCGGGCGGCAGGTCCAGCTTGCCGCCTTGGCGGGCCAGATCCGTCTGGCTCAGTACGCTGTAGCCGTTGGGCAGCGCGGCGCCTTCGATCGTGACGTCGCCGCTGCGGCGGTCGGCGGTGTTGCGCAGGCCGCTGATCTTCACGGTGTCGATCAGCGCGATGGGTGATCCCGCCGGGCCGATCGTCACCTGCTTCAACTTGGCGGACCCGAAGGGCGACGCCGAAATGCTTTCCCAACGCACCATGTCGCGCTGGCCGGTCTTGTCCAGCAGCGCCACGATTTCGTCTTCCGCCTTGCCGGACGCATACGCGCCCAAGCCCCACCAGGCAGCAGCCAGCACCACCACGACACCGCCTGCGATCAGGCCATTCTTTTGTTTGATCATTGCGTTGCTCGTCTGGCGGTTAGGGTTGGGTCGCTTGGTCGATCACGGCCTGGGCCTTTTCAGGCGTCCAGTCCGGCAGGCCCAGCATCATGCGGGCGCCCACCAGCGGGTCGTTCAGGTCGGCGCAGCCTTCCTTTTGGCACGCGACGGGCGCGGCCTGGCCCAGCGTCAGCAGGGTCAGCGGCAGGCCCTTGTCGTCCTGGCGCTTGGCGTCCAGCGTGATTTCACCCGGCACCAGATACCAGCCTTCCTTCATGGCCTTCTGGCCGGGCAGGCGCATTTCGTAGGGCCAGTCGGCGATGGCGTCGTTGTCTTTGTGATCGTCCACGTGGACGACCATGCGCACCGCCGCCTTGCGGCCGGCCATCAGCGAACGGTAGTCGCCGCCGGTCAGCAAGTCGTAGTGCACGTCGCGCTGCATGCGGCCCAGGATGCCCTTGGGATCGCTCTTGGCCTGCTCCACCAGGTTCTGGTATTGGCGCAGGTGGTCGCGTTCCTTGTTGGCCAGGCGCATCAATTCTTCGCGCTTTTTGCGGGCCAGCATTTCGTCGCGTTTGAACAGGTAGTTCTGCGCGTATTGCAGGTTGTAGCGCCATTCGCCGCGCGGCTTGCCGGTGCGCCAGTCGGTCGGGCGGTCGGCGGTGATCACGTAGAGCAGGTGCTCCATCTGGTCGCCAATGGCGCCTTGCTGGAAGTCGTCCGAGAACACGATGCGGGCATTGCCGGCGTCGGGCAGTGCGGTGCGTTCCAGCACGCGCAGCGCGCCGTCCACGGCAACCTTGATGTCAGTGGCATTGCGGAACACGTTCGCGCTTTCGGTGACGACATCGATGCGGCTGACGCGCCACACGTCCAGGCCGCTGCCGTACGACATGCGTTCGGCGCGCATCAGGTAGTGCGAGCGGCTGGCGGGGTCGCTGTCCAGGTGGAACCACAGCGTGCCTTCGTCGTTGACATAGGCCAGGCGCGCAGCGGCGACGGGTGATGTGAACGGAATGCCCGACACGACCCACACGTCATTGCTCTGCCCGATGCGCGCGCCGTCGGAACGTTCCAGCCGCAACCGGCCCTTGCCCGTGGCGTAGCCGTCGGGGCCGCAGGTCAAGCCGTCGGATTTCAACGTGATGTATTGCGCGCCTTCGCCCAGGCGGAAGGTCGAGACGACCTTGCAGCCGTTCTGATCCGCCATGGCCTTCAGCATCTGGGTGCTGGCCAGCGCGGCGGCGGGCGACGGTGGCGTCCAGCCGCTGACCGCGAAGGCGGTTTGGACGGCGGGGGCGGGCGCAGGCGCTGGAGCCGGGGCTGGGGCCGTAGCGGGGGCAGGGGCGGTGGCAGGGGCAGCCGCCAGCGCCGGCGCGGCGGGTTCAGCGGCGGCAGGGGCTGAAGCTGGGGCCGGAGTCGGAGTCGGAGTCGGAGTCGGGGCCGGAGTCGGGGCCGGAGTCGGGGCAGCGGCAGGTTGCGCTTCAAAAACTGGGGCCGGCGCCACCGGCGCTTGCGCGATGGGCGCGACGCTGGCGGGAGCTTGAACGGATGCTGTGGGCGCTGGCGTTTCCACTTGCGCAGGCGCTGCGGCTAGCGGCGCAGCGGCGACGGGCGCCGGCGCTTGCGGCGACACAGCCGTGGGAGCAATTGCGGGCGCCGCTTCAGGGGCGGTGACGGCCGGGGCGGCAATCGCGGGAGCGGTCGCCGCGACAGCAGGAGCTGGTGCAACGGGAGCAGGTGCAACGGGAGCCGCAGCCACCGGAGCCGCAGCCACGGGCGCTACCGCAGCCGCCGCCACCAGCATCGCCCAGCCATTGGCCTTCGTGCTGGTGCCGTCGGCCACGCGTGCGCCGGCGTTGTTGACGCTGGTCCAGCGCAGGTCGACGGCTTGGGGACATTGCTTGCTGAGCAGCACGCCGATCTTGGGCAGCAAACGGCCCAATGCGGCGGCGTCTGGGGCAGCGCCGTACACGGCGCGCAGATCAAGGTGAGGACCGCACCAGGGCGTACCCGTGGCGTGGTCGATGAATATTTCGATGTTTTCGGCTTTGGAATATGCCAGGCGATACGCCTCGGCGTGCGCTGGCAGGCTGCCAACACTGGCGGCGATTGCCGCGGCCACGCAGACCTTCTTCATGCTTCGAGCCTCGCCCTGTACGGATTGGTTTACAGTATAACATTGCGAATCATTTGGAAATAAATGATACGTCCGTCAGGAATGTTCCTATTCGGGTAAATATCGCGCTAAATCAAGGGGTTAGTGAATGGCTTCAGCATTCGTCGGATGGGTTTCAACGAAATTGGCAATCAGGTCCGATGTCAGCCGTTCATTTGGCGCAATAGTTTCCGTCACGGCCGTATTGGCGCTGACGGGGTGCGTCAGCACCGGCTCGGGCAAGATGGGCCTGGATTTCGGTGAAGTGCTGGCCAAAGAGCAGCAGGTGTTCACCGTGAATGGCGAGCGCGCGGCGCTGCGCAAGTACTACAACGATTCCTACGACATCAAGCTGTATGGCCAGAAAAAGGTGATGGAGCTTGAGGTCAAGGGCGCGGCCATGATGGTGGCCAATGTGTCCGAAGTGCCTGGCGCGACGCTGATCACGCTGGACGTTCCGGAGCTGGGCTGCAACCACGTTTATCACGTGTACCGCGTGTCGGGCACGCAATCGTCCAAGTGGCAAAACAGCTATCGCAGCTGCGAAGGCCCGCTGTCATTCAATGTGGCCAATGGCCAGTGGACCGCGCGTCAAACCGTGAAGCCCGCCGTCGGCAAGCCTTACATGCTGGTTTATCAAGACGGCAATCTGTACACGCGTCCGCTGGAAGTCGCCAAGCCGCGCGTGCCGGCCAAGCCGCGTCCCAAAGCGCCGCCCAAGGCCAAGCCCGCCGCACCCGTGGCGGATGCCGTGAACCTGGACGATGTGGCGGCCCCCGCGCCGGCCGCCGCCAACCTGGACGAGATCGACGCGCCGCCGCCGGGCAAGATCAACACCAGCGGCCTGAAGGCGGACACGGCCAGCGAAGTGAAGATGAAGGACGAGAAGTAATCACGGCGACGGCAAGGCGGTGACGGCCAAGCGCTCCGGGTACAGCAATCCCGGAGACGCGCCCAAGGACCAGCGAGTCCGGGAAAGCGATCCCGGAAAAGCGATCCTGGAATAGCGATCCGGAATAGCGATTCTGGAACGCGAGTCCGAAACCGCGATTACGCGGGGCCGCCCGCCACCGTCTTGCGTTTCGTTCTAGGCGGATCGCAGCGCTGCCGATACGCCTTCACCGCGTCGGACTCCGTCGATTGGAAGTAGGGGTGCGGGTACTGCACGTCGCGCATCGCGTCGTGCAGGCGCCGGCCCCACACGCATTGCGCCTGGGCTTCGTCCCACAGCCGCACGGCCTGCTCCCGCCGGCCGCTACGCCATAGCGCCAGGCCATAGTCGGCCACGAGTTCCTCGTTGCGCGACAAGTCGCGATACGACGTGTGCAGCAGGCGCAGGCCTTCGTCGGCATCGCCGCGCAAGCTCAAGATCCAGCCCAGCGTGCCTTGGTTGTACGCGTTAGGCCCCCGCACCCGGATCGACTGCCGCGCCTGGGCTTCGGCTTGCGGCAGATAGTCGGGAAAATCCGCCAGGTAGTACGCGACGTTGTTGGCCCAGTCGGTGCCGTCAGCTTGGGCGCCGCGCCCGCGCTTGTTCTGGCGTTGTTGCAGCGTTTCTGCATCGGCCAGCGCCAGGTCCGGCATGCCCAGCAACTGCTCAAGTTCCAGCCGGTCGCGCAACAAGGCGGTGTCGACAGGTTTGAGCGATTCCGGGAAGCGCCACGCCCGCGCACGCAGCAGCCATGTTTGCGCCGCGTCCTTGCGGCCGGTCATTAGCAGCAAATGCGCCACGTTTATTTGCTGCAGGGGTGTCTCCGCGCAATGCATGGTGTTGATCAACTGCTGCGCGCCTTCCGCATCGTTCTGACTGAACTTGCGGTTGATGGCGTCCAGCTCGTCGAAGCACTTCCGGTTGTCCGTGACGTCGGATTCAATCGACAACGATATCGGCACGGCCGGCACGTCGTGGCTGAAGTACGCGGTCGCGCCTTGGCGCGTGGTGTAGCCCAGGTCTACCCATTGCTCGCCCCAGCGCTGATGCATGGTCAGAACGTAGGGCCAGGCGGGTACGGGTTCCCTTTCGCGGCTGGAGGAGTGCAGCTGGAAGAAATGGCCCCACGCCCCGTCGCCCACGCGGCGGATCAGCGTGAAGTCGTCGGGGTCGTGCGGCTTGTCTGTCCAGACCCAGGCGGTGCGCCCGTCGGCATCGGTCACGCCATGCAGGATGCCGTCCTGGCTGGGCGTGTTGGGGATGGATTCCTGCTTGCCCGTCAGGAACAAACGGTAGGGCGTGTTGGGGGCGGGGGCGGCATCGTGGTTGTTCAGCAGCGTCAGCGTCAGGGTCTGGCCGTGCGGCCCTGCGCCGTATTGCGCCATGCCGGCGGGTGGTTCGGCGGGGGCGTCGGCCTGCGCGCCGATTGGCGTCAGCAGGGCGGCGGCGGCCAGGAATAACGGAGTCAAGCGGTGCTGCATCGAAGGTGTCATGGAAGCTGCGGAGGGCGGTGCCAGGGGGCCGGTTATGTCGGCGAGCCCGATTGTGTCACGAACGCACTACCGCGCCAGCCGCGCATCGATGAATGCGCTGATCGCGCGGGTTTCGTCGTTGTCCGCGCCCACGTCCGCGTTGATCTGCGCGTGGTTGCGCGCCACGCCAACGAGCTCGGCCTGGCCGCCTTGCGCGGTCAGCAAATCCGCGTAGCGTTGCGCCCGCCGGCAAGGGTCGGGGCGCAAGGTCGAGCAGACGAATAGCGCGGGCGGTTGACCGCCGCGCAGTTGCGCGGCGGGCGAGGCCACGGCCCAGCGCGCGGGGTCGGTGCCGAAGGCCTCGTCGTAGAACGGGGCGTGTGGGCGGGGCATGACGTCCAGCAGATCAAACCCCGCGCCATCCAGGATGACGCTGGCCCGCCAGAGCGGCGCGCCGGTGCGTTGCCGCATGGCGTCGTCGGCGGCCAGCAGCGCCAGCAGATGCCCGCCCGATGAATGGCCCATGACGATCACGTTGCTGGCGTCCGCCTGCCAGCTTGGGGCCTGTTGGGTGATCCAGGCGATGGCGCGCCCCAGGTCTTCGGCTTGCGCTTCGGGGCGTGCCTGCGGCATGAGCCGCGTGTTGACCGACACGATGGCGTAGCCCTGGGGCAGCCAATGGGCGAGCTTGTTGTCGACGACTTCCGCCGCGGCCTTGTCGCCGTTCTTCCATGACCCGCCATGCACGATGACAAGGATGGGGGCGGGGCGCGCGTGCGTGGCGTCGGGCAGATAGACGTCGGCGATCTGCGCGGCGTCGGGGCCATAGCGCTGGTCCGTCAGCGTGGCGGCAGAGGCCGGGGCGGATAGGGCGGTGGCCAAGGCCAAGGTCAGGGCAAGCAGCGAATGGCGTAAGCGGGGCGGGCGCATGGCGGGCAGGGAGGCAGGGAACGCCGAACACTGTAGCCCGAGGCGCGCGAAGCGGGGTGAACCTTCGTTGAACGCGTTGTCGAGTCCTTCGCTGGCTTCTTCGCTGACGCCTTCATTGACTCCTTCGCTGACGCCTTCATTGACTCCTTCGCTGGCTTCTTCGCTGTCTTCTTCGTTAGACGCTTCGTCGCCCTTGCCGTGGAATCCTTCTGCGCGTCGCCACAAGCTGTGGCATGCTCCGGCCCTTGTGGCCCGGCCCACCGCCTTCCCCGCCCGCACTCCATCGCCCTTATCCCATGCGTCTCATGCCGAAACTCCTGCTCCGCGTTTGCGACTTCCTGCTGCTGGCGGGCGCGGCCGCGCTCTTTGGCGCCTGCCTGACCTCGTTGCTGACAACAGGCAACTACGGCTGGGCGGTGCCCGATGCGCCCTACATTTACTCGCCGCGCGACTTCTACGCCGACGCCGTGCTGGCGGGGCTGGCCGGCCTGCTGGTGCTGGTGGTGGCCGAGCGATTCTCCGCACCCCGCCTGAACCCGGCCTGGCGGTTAGGCTTGACGTTCATCGCGGCGCTGCTCGCCCTGTACCTGGCCCCGCCCGCGCCGGTGGTGTTCGGCAATACCTGGGCGTCCGGCGAGGCCACCCGCGAATTGTTTCTGGCGCAATGGCGCCTGGTGCTGCCCATCGCCCTGGCCGTGGCGGCGGCGCGGTGGGTGCTGCGCCGCGTGTTTGTCCGGTGAAGACCGTTGAAACTCGCTAACGCCCGCTGAAACCGGCTCTGGGGCGCCGCCCGCCATTCACCCCGCCCGCCGACCCGGAATTTCATCGAGATGTGGGGCATTTGCGCTAGGATTGACGCCACAAATTCCCGCCTCCCCTGGAGAAACCCCGCATGACCTCCCTTGCCTCGTTCGACATCACCAAGAAGTGGCCCGCCCAGCATCCCGACCGCCTTCAGCTGTATTCGCTGCCCACGCCCAATGGCGTGAAGGTGTCGATCCTGCTGGAAGAAATGGGGCTGCCGTACGAGGTGCACCGGGTCAGTTTCGATACGCAAGACCAGTTTTCGCCCGAGTTCCTGTCGCTGAGCCCGAACAACAAGATTCCGGCCATCCTTGACCCCAATGGCCCCGACGGCAAGCCGTTGGCGCTGTTCGAGTCGGGCGCCATCCTGATCTATCTGGCCAGCAAGACGGGCCAGTTCATTCCCGCGGACACGGCCGGGCGCTACGAGACGCTGCAATGGGTGATGTTCCAGATGGGCGGCATCGGCCCGATGTTTGGCCAACTGGGCTTCTTCCATAAGTTCGCCGGCAAGGACTACGAAGACAAGCGCCCGCGCGACCGTTACGCCGCCGAATCCAAGCGCCTGCTGGGCGTGCTGGACAAGCGCCTGGAAGGCCGCGACTGGGTCATGGGCGACGAATACACCATCGCCGACATCGCCATCCTGCCGTGGGTGCGCAACCTGGTTGGCTTCTATGGCGCGGGTGACCTCGTCGAGTTCTCGCAGTTCAAGAACGTGGCCCGCGTGCTGGAAGCCTTTGTCGCCCGCCCGGCCGTCGTGCGCGGCCTGACGATTCCGCCCGCGCCGTAACGGCAACACTGAGCCCGCCATGGAACTGCGCCAACTGCGTTACTTCGTTCGCGTCGTTGAGGCGGGCAGCATCGGCCGGGCGGCCATGTCCATCGGCATGGTCACGTCCGCGCTCAGCCAGCAGATCAGCCGCCTGGAAGGCGAGTTGTCGACGCGGCTGTTGCAGCGCAGCGCCAGCGGCGTGGTGCCCACCGATGCGGGCCTGGCGTTCTTTCGCCAGGCGCAACTGGCCCTGCGCCATGCCGACGACGCCGTGCAGGCCGCGCAGCAGGCGCGGCTGGCCGGCCACGTCAGCGTGGGCCTGCCATCCACCACCGCCGCTATTCTGGGGGCGCCGTTCCTGCAAGCCATGAACGAGCGCTATCCCGACATCCGGCTGCATCTGGTCGAGGCGCTGTCGGGCCATTTAAGCGACATGCTCAACGGCCGCCTGCTGGATCTGGCCATCGTGTTCCACACCGAATCCGCGCGCCGTTGGAGCGTGATGCCTTTGCTGGACGAACCCTTGTTTCTCTGCGCGCATCGCGACATGCCGGGGTTGCCATCGGGGGCGACATCGGGGGCGACATCGGGGGGCGCATCGGGCGGCGCGTCGGGCGGCACTACGCAGCTGGCTGCCATCGCTCACTTGCCGCTGGTCTTGCCCAGCGGCCGCCATGGCTTGCGGGCGTTGGTCAACAACGCGTTCCAGCAACTGGGCCAGACGCCACGCGTGGTGGCTGAAGTGGATGGCTTGTCATTGCTGATGGACGTGGTACAGCTGGGCAACGCCGCCACCATCCAGCCCAGCTCGGCCACCGCGCGCATCGCGCCCGGCCAGCTGCACATGGCGCGCATTGAAGACGCGCACCTGTTCCGCCCCAATCTGCTGGCCAGTTTGTCGGACGACGAGCTCTCGCCCGCGGCGCTGGCCGCCCGTCTGGTGCTGGCGGATGTGTCGCGCACGCTGGCGCGCGAGGGCAAGTGGGCGGTCGTCGCCCTTCACGAATCGTGAAGACCCGTTGACGCCTGCCTGATATCGCACGCACCGCCCGCTGGGTACAGTCGGCCTCTTGAATTGGGGACGATGGCATGGTGGACGTCTTGGTGGTGGGAGGGGGCAATGCGGCGCTGTGCGCGGCCCTGATGGCGCGCGAAGCGGGCGCCAGCGTGATGCTGCTGGAAGCCGCGCCGCGCGAATGGCGTGGCGGCAATTCGCAGCACACGCGCAATTTGCGCTGCATGCACGATGCGCCGCAGGACGTGCTGATCGACGCGTATCCCGAAGAAGAATATTGGCAAGACCTGCTGAAGGTCACGGGCGGGCTGACCAACGAGCATCTGGCGCGCCTGGTCATCCGCGAATCGTCGACGTGCCGCGACTGGATGCGCCGCCATGGCGTGAACTTCCAGCCGCCGCTGTCGGGCGCGTTGCATGTGGCGCGCACCAATGCGTTTTTCATGGGTGGCGGCAAAGCGCTGGTCAACGCGTACTACCGCAGCGCCGAGGCGCTGGGCGTGCAGATCCGCTACAACGCGCCGGTTGATGCGCTGGAACTGGAAGACGGCCGCTTCAAGGCCGCGCGCATCGGCGACGAACGCATCGAAGCGCGCGCCTGTGTGCTGGCCGCCGGGGGCTTTGAGTCCAACCGCGAATGGTTGCGCGAGGCCTGGGGCCAGAACGAACGCGGCGAATGGCCGGCCGACAATTTCCTGATCCGTGGCACGCGCTTCAACATGGGCGTGCTGCTGAAATTCATGCTGGATGCAGGCGCGGACAGTATTGGCGACCCGTCGCAATCCCACTGCGTGGCGATCGACGCGCGCGCGCCGCTGTACGACGGCGGCATCTGTACGCGCATTGATTGCGTGTCGCTGGGCGTCGTGGTCAACCGCGACGCCGTGCGCTTCTACGACGAAGGCGAAGACTTCTGGCCCAAGCGCTACGCCATCTGGGGCCGGCTGACCGCGATGCAGCCCGGCCAAATCGCGTATTCCATCATCGACGCCAAGGCCGTCGGCCGCTTCATGCCGCCGGTGTTTCCGGGCGTGAAGGCCGACACCTTGCCCGAGCTTGCTGAAAAGCTGTGCCTGGACGCCGCCACGTTCGAGAGGACTTTGCGCGACTACAACGCGTCTTGTCGTGTCGGCACGTTCGACCACACCGCGCTGGACGACTGCCACACCGAAGGCGTCACGCCCGCCAAGACGCACTGGGCGCGCCCCATCGACACGGCGCCGTTCTACGGCTACGCGCTGCGCCCCGGCATCACCTTTACCTATCTGGGCCTGAAGGTGGACGACACCGCCGCCGTGCGCTTTAACGATGTGCCTAGCGACAACCTGTTCGTGGCCGGCGAAATGATGGCCGGCAACGTGCTGGGCAAGGGCTACACGGCAGGCGTGGGCATGTCCATCGGCACGGCGTTCGGCCGCATTGCCGGCACCCGCGCCGCCGCCGCTGCGCGCCAACAGACCCTTGCGAAGAGCACCACATGAAGCAGCTTGAAGCCCTGGCCCGCGAGGCGCAATCGTTTTCCCAAGCCGATGCGCAGGGGCACGCCCACCCTCAATCCGGCGGCCCGCCCGCCATGACCGAACAACCCGTCCGATGGATGGGCAAAAACGCCAAGCCGCAAGCAGACGCGTTGACCGGCGATGAAACCGAAGTGGCGCGCGTCATGCAGATTTGCAATGCCTGCCGCTACTGCGAAGGCTTCTGTGCGGTGTTTCCCGCCATGACGCGCCGCCTGGAATTCGGCAAGGCCGATCTGAACTACCTGGCCAACCTGTGCCACAACTGCGGCGCCTGTCTGCACGCCTGCCAGTACGCGCCACCGCACGAGTTTGCGGTGAACGTGCCGCAGGCCATGGCCAAGGTCCGCATGCAGACCTACACCGACTACGCCTGGCCCGCCGCGCTGGGCACGCTGTACAAGCGCAACGGCCTGGCCTTGTCGCTGGCTACCGCAGGCGGCCTGGCGCTGTTCCTGGTGCTGGCTGTGCTGATGGCGGGGGGGCTTTTTCACGAGCCCATGGCCGGCAATTTCTACGCGGTGTTCCCGCACAACACGCTGGCGCTGATGTTCGGCGTGGTGTTCGGCTTTTCGATGCTGGCGTTGGGCGTGGGCGTTACGCGCTTCTGGCGCAACGTCAGCCCGGGGGCGGCATCCGGCGCGGCGGTGGCCGAAGCGGCGCACGACGCGCTACGGCTGCGCTACCTGGACGGCGGCCACGGCAAGGGGTGCAACAACGCGGACGACGCCTTCACCTTGTGGCGCCGGCGCTTTCATCACTTCACGTTCTACGGCTTCATGCTGTGTTTTGCCGCCACCTGCGTGGCCACGGGGTATCACTATCTGCTGGGCCAGCAGGCACCGTATCCGTTCTTCAGCGCGCCGGTATTGCTGGGCACGGCGGGCGGCATCGGCCTGTTGATCGGGCCGGCCGGCCTGCTGTGGCTGAACATCAAGCGCCACCCGCAGCAAGGCGACGCCGCGCAAAAGCCCATGGACCGCGGCTTCATCCTGCTGCTGTTCTTGACCAGCGCCACGGGCCTGGCCTTGCTGGCTGGCCGGGATGGCAGCGCCATGGCGCTGTTGCTGGCGATACACCTGGGCGTAGTGATGGCGCTGTTCCTGACGCTGCCTTACGGCAAGTTCGCGCACGGTATTTACCGCTCGGCGGCGCTGCTCAAGTGGTCGATTGAAAAGCGCCAGCCCAACAAGCTGCAACTGGGGTCTGACTGAACGGCCCCACCCCTCGCGGGAATGACGGCGTCCTGTGAAGACGCCGCACTCATCACAACCCTGGAGACAACAATGTTCCTTACCCGACTGCCCGCGCGCGTTGCGCTGGCCGCCTGTCTGCTGCCGGCCCTGCCGGTGGCGCACGCGCAATCCTTTCCTTCCAAGCCCATCACGCTGGTGGTGCCGCACTCCGCCGGCGGCACGTCTGACATCCTGGCGCGCACGGTGGCGGCGGAAGCCGCCAAGACGCTGGGCCAGACCATCGTCATCGACAACAAGGGCGGCGCCAACGGCACCATTGCCGCCAAGCAAGTGGCCTCGTCCGCGCCGGACGGCTACACGCTGCTGCTGGCCACGGCCAGCACGCACGGCATCAACCCGTCGCTGTACTCGCGCATTTCGTACGACGCGGTGAAAGACTTCACGCCGGTCACGTTGCTGGCGACGGTGCCGAATGTGTTGGTGATCGGCCCCAACGTCAAGGCCGCAAACGTGCAGGAACTCATCACGTACATCCGCGGTCAAGGCGACAAGACGAACATGGGTTCGGCCGGCGCCGGCACGCCGGGCCATCTGGCCGGCGAGATGTTCAAGAGCGCGGCCAAGCTGCAATTCACGCACGTGCCGTACAAGGGCGGCAGCCCCGCCATTACCGACTTGATCGGCGGCCAGATCGACTTCATGTTCACGACCATTCCTGGCGTGTTGCCGCACGTGAAGGCGGGCACCTTGCGCGCGCTGGCGGTGACGTCCCCCGAGCGTTCCCCCGCCATGCCCGATGTGCCGACGATGGCCGAATCCGGGCTGCCCGGCTTTCAGGCTGTGTCGTGGCACGGTGTTGTAGCGCCGGCCGGCACGCCGCCTGAAGTGGTCAATAAGTTGAACGCTGCATTGAGCGGCGCGCTGGCGGCGCCCGCGGTGAAACAGCGCCTGATGGAAGAGGGCGCAGCCGCCTCCAACCTGAACACGGCCGCGTTCGGCACGTTCATCCAGGCCGAGATCGCGGCCTGGGCGAAAGCCGTGAAGGACTCGGGCGCGACGGCGAACTGACGCGGGCTTCGACAGCCGTTTCCGTCAACATGGCGCGTAGCCCGGCCGTGCGCATGCGCATGCTAGGATGCCCGCCATGTTGACGACCCTGCTGTTTTCCCTGCTGACTGTGACGTCGGCGGATGCCGCCGCCGCCTTCGACCTGAACTGCATGATTGCGGAAAAAGACGAAGGCGGAATGTTGAATGCCGCCGAACACTGCGCGCGCGTGGATGGCGACACGCTGGTGTTCCGCCCCGGCCTGTTGGGCCAGATGGATTTCAACGCCGATGGCTTGTCGCCGGTCTTTACGAACCGGTCCTGGTATTGGGTGCGGCCCGACGGCAAGTCGGCCGCCGTCGTCACCTACGACAACATGGCCGACGACTTCGAAGACGGCTTGACGCGCGGCCCCTGGTCGGGCGGCATGGCCTATTACGACACGCAGCTCAACCGCGTGCTGGCCACCCCATACGAATGGGTCGACCGCTACAGCACCGGCCTGGCTGTGGTGTGCGAAGGCTGCCGCAAGGCGTTCACGCCCGACGGCGAACACAGCTTTATGACGGGCGGCGAGTGGGGCGCCATCGACCGCGCAGGCAAGCTGGTGTTGCCGCTGCGGCCGGATGCGGCCAGCCTGATGCGCGAGGTCGAGGCGGCGCGGGCTGCGGCCCCCTCCGGTCCACGCTGACCTGGGTTTAGAACTTGTACCGCAGCTGTGCGAACACGTTACGCGGCGCGCCGTAGTAGACCGAGTTGTAGTTGCCCATGCCCGAGTAATAGTGTTTGTCGAACACGTTGTTCAGGTTGACCGTCAGGCGCAAATCCTTGTTGAAGTCGTATCCCGCCATCAAGCCAAATACCGCGTAACTGTCCTGCGTGAATCGATAGTTGCGCGCATCGACTTCTTGCGTGAAGAAGATATTGCCTTGCCAGTGCAGGTTGCCGCCTACGGTCAGCCGGTTCCAGTCGCCCGGCAAGCGGTAGGTGGTGGCCAGCTTGAACAGCTGTTGCGGCTGCGTGCTGCTGACGCGGCGGCCTTCGCGATCGCGTGAACGGCTGTAGGTGTAGCCGGCATGCAATTGCCAGCCCGGGAGCACTTCGCCCGACATTTCCAGTTCGACGCCGCGCGTGGTCACGCCAGGAATCGCCACGTAAGCGGTGCCGCCGTCTGGCGTTGTCGCGCCGCTTGCGTCCAGCTCGGCGACGTTGTCCTGCTTGAGCTGGAACAGAGCAATGCTGGCGTTCAGGCGGCCATCCAGGTATTCGCCCTTGGCGCCGAATTCGAAGCTCTTGCCGGTCAGCGGGTCCAGTTGGCGGTTGTTAGCGTCGAAGTTATAGGCCTGTGGCTTGAACACGTCCGTGTAGCTTGCGTACACGGTGTGGTGCGTGTCGACGTCGTAGGTCACGCCGGCGTAGGGGATGAGCTTGTTGCGCACGTCCGTGGAATAGGCACGATGGCGGCCGTTGGCGTAGTTGATGTTCTGGCTCCACGAGTAGTTCGTCATCCGGCCGCCCAGGATGAATGACAGCCGATCCGTGGGATGCAGCACGGTCGCGGCGTACAGGATCTTCTGGTTGACCAGCATGTCTTGCGTCAGCCACCACTCGTAGGATGATGGCTCGGTGGCGTCGTTGTTCCAATGGAAAGCGTCATCGATCCACAAGTCGGTGTCGCCGTCTTTGCGGTTGGACTGCGCGTGCGTGCGCGCGGCGTTGTAACCGACCACCAAGTCGTGCTGGCGGCCGAACAGCGTGTACGGGCCAGAGGCCTGAATGTCGATGCTGTTCTCGCGCGAGTCGGTGTTGAACCGGCTGGCGCCGCCCGGATAGAACCCGTGGCTGATGCGGTGGTCCACCACATCCACGGTGCTGCTGCCCATGCCTGAGATCAGCTCGCGCGATTGGTAGTTGCGGTGCGCGGCGGCCAGTTTGAAGTTCCAGCCGTTGTCCAGCGTGTGCTGGATGTCGGCGAACAGGCGTGTCGTGTCCTGGTTGCGCCAGGCCCATTTGTCGGCGGGGTTGGTCGACCGCGAAAACGTGACCTGCGAGCCGTCCGAATACAGCGAAGGCAAATGCGTGTTGGTGGTGGCTTGGTTGCGGTTCTGCTGGGTGTCGACGCCAAAGGATGCGGTCGTGCGGGGTGACAGGTCGGCTTCGATGATGCCGTAAGCAATGTTCTCCTTGCCGCGTGCATAGTCCATGAAGCTGCCGTGAGTCTCGGTGGCGCCGACGACGCGGCCGCGAATCTTGCCGTCTTGCGTCAAGGGGCCGCCCAGATCCACTTCGCTGCGGTAGCGGTCCCAGGACCCGGCGCCCGCGCTCAGGCTGCCCTGAAATTCCTGGGTGGGCCGCTTGCGGATGAAGTTGACGACTCCCGATGGATAGCCGGCGCCATTGACCAGGCCAGTCGCGCCCTTGAGCACTTCGATGCGGTCATAGATCACCGAGTTGGTGATGCTGAAGTTGTCGCGGACATTGCCGCCATCGCTCGACAGGCTGGGCAGGCCGTCGAACTGGAAGTTCTCAAGCTGGAAGCCGCGTGAGAAGAAGCTGTAGCCCTCGGAGTTGTCCTGGTTGACGACGATGCCGGGGGTTTGTTCCAGCGCGCCCGCCACGCTCACGATGCCCTGGTCATCCATTTGCTGGCGCGTGATGACGCTGACAGACTGCGGCGTTTCCCGCATCGACAGCCGCATGCGCGTGGCCGATGAGGATTCCGGCACGGTGTAGGAACCCGTGCCTTCGCTGGGCGTGATTATGCTGGCGCCCGTCACGAGCACGGGTTCAAGCGACGTTACGCCGCTGGCCGCCGGTATGGGGCGCACGGTCATGACGCCGTTGCGCGTGATGAGCAATTCCAGCCCCGTTCCTGCCAGGGCCTGCCGCGCCGCCGCGTCGGGGCTCAGCGCGCCGCGTACCGGCGCGGCTTGCTTGCCTGAGACCAGCTCGGCGCTGGCTGAAATGGTGCGGCCGCTTTGCAGCGAGATCCGGCTCAGCGTGTCCGCCAGCGAGGCGGCGGGCAGGTCGTAGGACAGGACGCTTTGCGCTGCGGTGGGAGCGGCGGGGGCGTCCTGGGCGTAGGCGGTCTGCGATAGCAATGCGGCGGCGACAAGCGCGGCGCCGCGGGTCAGCGGGAAATTCATGGTGGCAAAGGTCCGGCGAAGGTGAGGATTTTTGGTTGCGTCATTAGTCATGACGGCCACGGCGCTCAAATCCCCTCATCGCCGGCGAATTGTTTTCTATGCCGTGTCCACGATCGTCAGCCAGGGGCTGTAGCGGCGCACGCGGATTGGCAGCGTTTCGCTCAAGGCGATCAGCGTGCGGCCGGGGTCGTCCAAGGGAAAGACGCCAAACACGCGGAGCGCTGCCGCTTGGGGCGATACGCGAATCAGGCCGGGCTGATAGGCGCGCAGGCGTTCCACGACTTCGTCCAGCCGCGTGTCGCGCACGCTCAGGATGCCGGTACGCCAACTGGCAAGCGCCGCGTCGCCGCGCGTCCACGCGTGTTCCCGGTCGAACGCCGCGGACCCGTTCTGGGGCAAGGCCAAGCCCTGGCCGTGTTCCGGCTGCAGGTTCAACGAATTTTCGATGGCGCACGCGACGGCATACGCGTTGAACTGATCAACGCTCAGACGCGATGCATCCGTGGTGACGTCGCCAAAACGTGTCCGCACCACGAAGGGCCGGCTGTCTGCACGAGTCTCGGCATACAGGCCGCCTTGGCGCAACAGGATAGTGCGTTGCCTGTCGTCGAACCGGACGTCGGCGGCGGAGCGGGCATTCAGCGTCAGCAGCGTGCCGTCTTCCAGCGTGTAGGTGTGGCGTTCGCCTGTGTGCGTGGAATACGCAGACGACAGGCCAGCAAGCGGGACATAGCGATCGGTGACCAGCGCGCCGATTCCCACGCCGGAAAGCAACATGGCCAGCTTGAGGAGGCGGCGGCGGTCCAGTCCGCTGGGTTGCAACAAGGCCGCGCGGGCGGCACGCGCGGGGCCGGGAGCGTCGCTTGACGCGCCGCGTAAGCGGGACAGCGGCTGCTGCATCAGGCCGTCGACTTCCGCCCAGGCGCGGGCGTGGTCGGGATGGCTGCCGAGCCAGTGTTCAAAGCGCAGCCGGTCGCGCTCCGAGGCCTGGCCGGAAGTGAGCAGCACGATCCAGTCCACCGCGCGTTCCGTCAGCGGCTCGTTGAGCTGAGCGGTGTTGGTTTGAGCGGCATTAGTTTGAGCGGCATTGATGTGAGCGGCGTTGGTGCGGGTGGCTTTCATGCCGCATCCGCTGCGCGGCGCGCGGCAAGGCAATGCAGAAAGGCGCGCTTCACGTGCCGCTCGACTGTGGCCAGTGACAGGCCCAGCGCCGCCGCAATCGCCGGGTGGGTCATGCCGTCCAGCCGGTTCAGTAGAAACGCGTGTTTGACTGGCACAGGCAGGCCATCGAGCACGGCGTCGATCTCCATGACCGCCTGCTTCAGCATGGCCAGAGTTTCAGGCGAGGCGGCCACGGGTTCCTGCTCGTGCGCCAGCGCTTCGAGGTAGCGCGCTTCGACGTCTCGGGCGCGCCACAGATCAATCGTCAGGCGGCGGGCCAGCGTCAGCAGATAGGCGCGGGGTTCTGCGATGGGCGTTGGGCTGTGCGCGGTGAGAACACGGCAGAACGTATCCTGCGTCAGGTCGGCGGCATCGGCGTGGTTGTTGACGCGCCGGTTCAGCCAGCCGAACAGCCAGAGATGATGTTCCGCGTAGAGCCGGTGGACATTCTTGTACGCGGGGGAATCCATGGACGGGCGGCGTGAGTGTTAATGGGAATAACACTCATTTATAACGTGGATCGCCGCCCAAGACAATTGGCGCTACCCGTTCGCCATCAGCTTGCCCAGCGTCGCCATCCCTTGTTCCATGTCGTCGTTCCACGGATGCCCGTGGTTCAGGCGCAGGTAATTCGCGAATGCGCCTGACGACGAAAACAGCGGCCCCGGCGCAATGCTGATGCCGTGGTCGAGCGCGGCGCGGTGCAGCTTCAGGGTGTCGATGTGCGCCGGCAATTCCACCCACACGAAGTAGCCGCCCGCCGGCCGCGTGGCGCGTGTGCCTTTGGGGAAGTGGCGCGCCACGGCTTGCAGCAGCTCGCCTTGCTGTACCGCCAACGCTTGCCGGAACTGGCGCAGGTGGCGGTCAAAGCCGCCTTTTTCCAGATATGCCGCGATGGCGGCTTGTGTGGGCGCGGCAGTCGCAAGGCTGGTGGTGAGCTTGTTGCGCATGATCTGCCGCGTGTAGCGCCCAGCCGCCACCCAGCCCACCCGGTAACCGGGCGCAAGCGTCTTCGAGAACGACGAGCAGTGCATCACGATGCCTTCCTTGTCGAACGCCTTGGCCGGGCGCGGGCGCGTGTCGCCGAAATAGAGCTCGCCGTATACGTCGTCTTCAATCAGCGCCACGCCGTGCCGCGTCAGCAGCTTGACCAACGCGTCTTTCTTGGCGTCGGGCATCAAACTGCCCAGCGGATTCTGAAACGTGGTCATCAGCCAGCAGGCGCGCGGGCGGTGTTGCAGGATGGCCTGTTCCAGCGCTTGCAGGTCGATGCCTTCGCGCGGATGGGTCGCCACTTCGATGGCGTGCAGCTGGTTGCGTTCCAACGATTGCAGCGCGGCGTAGAACGTGGGGGATTCCACGATCACGGCGTCGCCCGGTTGCGTGACGGCGGTCAGGCACAGGTTCAGCGCATCCAGCGCGCCGTTGGTGATGATGATGTCGTCCACCGGCACCGACAGGCCGTCGGCCAGATAGCGCAACGCGATGGCGCGGCGCAGGGCGGCGTCGCCGGGGCTCAAGTCGTCGATGGAGCCCCACGGGTCCAGCCGTTGCACGGTGGACGCCATGAACTTGGCCAGCCGCCCGTAGGGCAGCAGCGACGGGCTGGGAAAGGCGGAGCCAAACGGCGTCATGTCGCGCCGCAAGGTGGCGTTGAGCACTTGCAGCACGTTGTCGCTGACGTCCACCGGATGGCGGCCCGCGCTGGCGCTGGACACGGCATCCAGCTCGGGCAGCGCCGTGTGCGGCGCGCGCAGCACGTAGTAGCCGGAGCGGTCCCGCGCGCGGATCAGGCCGCGCGCTTCCAGCAGGTAATAGGCCTTGAACACCGTGGACGGGCTGACCCCGCGGCTGGTGCTGGTTTGCCGCACCGAGGGCAGGCGGTCGCCCACTTGCAGCAGGCCCGATCGGATCGATGCTGTGATGTCTTCGGTCAAGCGTTCATAGCGCTTCATGGCGGTTCCGTGTGGTGAAGACAAGGGCGCTCAGGCCGACATGCCGATGGCGCGCATGACCAGGCGCAGCGCATAGGCGGCTGCCCCCAGCGCGGCGACGCTGGCCGCCCAGATCATGGCCAGCCACAGCAGGCGGCTGCGCCACGAGGGCAGCGCGGTGGGGTTGGGGGATGCGGAAGCAGACATGCGGGCCATCAGTGAAACTCCTCGCCAACGCGGACCTTGCCGCGGAACACGTAGTACGACCAGGCGGTGTACATCAGGATAATCGGAATGATCAGCAAGGCTCCCACCAATGCGAAGCCCAGGCTTTGCGTTGGCGCAGCTGCCGTCCAGATAGAGATGTCTGGCGGAATGATGGCGGGCCAGATGCTGATGCCCAGGCCGCTGTACGCCAGGAACACCAGCGCCAGCGACAACAGGAACGGGCCGGCGGACGGCATGCCGCGCACGCGGCGGATCAAATCAAAACCGGCCGCGGCCACCAGCACCGGCACCGGGATGAACCAGAACATGTTCGGCAAGCTGAACCAGCGCTGCGCGATGTGCGGCTGCGCAAGCGGCGTCCAGGCGCTAAGCACCGCGATGACGGCGAGCAGCGCCAGCGTCAACGGCTGCGCGATGCGGCACATGTGGCGGTGCAGCCGGCCTTCGGTCTTCATGATCAGCCATGTGCAGCCCAGCAGCGCATAACCCACGACCAGCCCCAGGCCCGTGAACATCGAGAACGGGCTGATCCAATCCCAGGCCCCGCCCGCGTAGGCGCGGCCAACAACGGGAATGCCTTCGATGTACGCGCCCAAGGTCACGCCCTGGAAGAAGGTTGCGCAGACAGAGCCGAACACAAACGCGCGGTCCCACAGCGGGCGGTGGTGTTCGTCTGCCTTGAAGCGGAATTCGAACGCCACGCCGCGAAAGATCAGCCCCAGCAGCATGAAGACCAGCGGCAGGTGCAGCGCGCTCAGGATGACGGAGTACGCCAAGGGGAACGCCGCCATCAGGCCCGCGCCGCCCAGCACCAGCCAGGTCTCGTTGCCGTCCCACACGGGGGCGACGGTGTTGACCATGACGTCGCGTTCGTCGCGGTCGCGGATCAGCGGAAACAGGATGCCGATGCCTAGATCAAAGCCATCCATGATCACGTACATCATCACGCCGAACAGGATGATGACGGCCCATATCAATGCAAGGTCGATGCCCATGGCGTCAGACTCCGGTATGCGTGCGGGGCGCCGGCTCGATGCCGGCCAGGGTGGACGCCGCGGACAGCGGGCGCGACGGCTGGCGCGGCTCGCCGGGGCCGCCGGACAAGGGCGCATGCCCCGGCGCGGGAGCCGGCCCCATGCGGATCAGGCGCAGCATGTACGACACGCCGGCGCCAAACACCAGCAGGTACACCACCACGAAGAGCGCGAGCGTCAGCGTCAGTTCACCCACGCCATGCGGCGTGGCGGCATCGGCCGTGCGCATCACGCCGTAGACGATCCAGGGCTGGCGGCCAATCTCCGTCACGTACCAGCCGGCCAGCATCGCGATGACGCCCGACGGCCCCATCCACAGCGCAAAGCGTTGCAGCGCGCGCGAGTCATACAGCCGCCCGCGCCACCGCGCCCACAGCGCCCAGCCCGCCAGCAGAATCATCAGCATGCCCAGCCCCGCCATGATGCGGAACGACCAGAACACGACGGTCGCGTTGGGGCGGTCTTCGGGCGGATACGACTTCAGCCCGGGGAACTGCCCATCCCAGCTGTGCGTCAGGATCAGGCTGCCCAAGCGCGGCACGTTCAGCGCAAAGCGCGTTGCTTCGCGCTCCATGTCGGGGATGCCAAAGAGCGTCAGCGGCACCCCCGCACCCGGCTCGTTTTCCCAATGGCCTTCGATGGCGGCGATCTTCGCGGGCTGGTGCTTCAGCGTGTTCAAGCCGTGGAAATCGCCCACCACCGCTTGCAGCGGCGCCACCAGCAGCAGCATGCCCATGGCCATCGCAAACATCTTCTTCACGGCGGGGCTGCGGTCACCGCGCAGCAGATGCCACGCGCCGGACGCGCCCACCAGCAGCGCGGTCGCCAGAAAAGCAGCGATGCCCATGTGCGCCAGCCGGTACGGGAACGACGGGTTGAAGATCACGGCCAGCCAGTCGGTGGGCACGACGCGGCCGTCCAGGATTTCGTAGCCGGCTGGCGTCTGCATCCAGCTGTTGGACGCCAGAATCCAGGTGGCTGACACCAGCGTGCCCAGCGCCACCATGATGGTGGAAAAGAAGTGCAGGCCCGGCCCCACGCGCGACCAGCCAAACAGCATCACGCCCAGGAAGCCGGCTTCCAGAAAGAAGGCGGTCAGCACTTCATAGGCCAATAACGGCCCGGTCACGCTGCCGGCGAAATCGGAAAAGAAGCTCCAGTTGGTGCCGAACTGGTACGCCATCACCAGGCCGGACACGACGCCCATGCCGAAGTTGACGGCGAATATCTTCGTCCAGAAGTGATAGAGGTCGCGATACACGGTTTTGCGCGTGCGCAGCCACAGGCCTTCCAGCACGGCCAGATAGCTGGCCAGCCCAATGGTGATCGCGGGAAAAATGATGTGAAAAGAAATGGTGAAACCGAATTGAATTCGGGCAAGCAATAGCGCGTCGCCATGCATAACGGTCTTCCTGATGAACAAGTGTCCTACCCCTGCGACAGTAGTTCCGGCGCGCGTTGTAGTACAGATTCAGAAAGCCGTTAAAAAAGCGGATCAGTTGATAGGGAACGACCCTGAATTCCTGGCAGTGACAGGGCAGGACGCTGTGCTATCTGATTTTGGCCCGCGCCGCATTTGATCTGAAAAAACAGCACAGATAGGCGCAGACAGAGGAAAAGTGGCCATAAGCGGGGATACGCCTGCGCCCGGTTCCCGAGGACGGGCCATTCGGCTACGATGGGAGCCCGCCGTTGGAACCCCCGACGTTTGCCGCAGGCCGCTGTCCTTCGCCGCAGAGATACCCCGATAGTCATGAGCATTACCAAAACGAAGGGCACGTCCAGTAAAGCCCAGGCCTTGCCGCACCGCATCCGCGACCAGTTGCGCTACGAAATCCTGACGGGTGCCTTGCCCGCTGGCACGCCGCTCAAGCAAGACGCCTTGGCCACGCGCTTTCAGGCCAGCCGCATTCCCGTGCGCGAAGCGCTGCGCCAGCTGGAAACGGAAGGCTTGGTGGCGTATCACCTGAACCGGGGCGCGGTGGTCATCCGCATGGACGTGGACCAGATCTGCGAGCTGCTCGACATCCGCATCGCGCTTGAAGGTTACGCGGTGCGCGCAGCCGTGCCGAACATGGCGCGGGCCGATCTCGACGCGCTGGAAGCCATTCTGAAAGCCTACGACGAGGCCGATTCGGTATCGCAATGGGCCGAGCTGAACCGCCGTTTTCACCTTGCCTTGTGCGCGCCCGCGAACAACACGCGCTTGCGCCGGCTGATCGAGGAATACGGCCTGAACACCGACCGCTACACGCACGAGATGATGTCGCAGGCGACCGGCAAGGAAGGCCCGCAATCGGACCACTACCGCATCCTGGAAGCCTGTAGGCAGCAGGACGGCGCGTTGGCTGCGCGCTTGGTGGAAGAACACATCCTTGAAACGAAGAAAAACCTGGTCGCCATGCACCGCATGCGCCAAGACGGCTGAACGCCTGCCGGGCCGATACGCCCGGCAGGCAAGCACACATCGCTGGCAGGCAAGCACACATCGCTGGCAGGCAAGCACACATCGCTGGCAGGCAAGCACACATCGCTGGCAGGCAAGCACACATCGCTGGCAGGCAAGCACACATCGCCGGCAGGCAAGCACACATCGCCGGCAGGCAAGCACACATCGCCAGCAGGCAAGCGCCTACGCCGCGCGGCCGCCCAGATACAGCTCGCGCACCTGCTCGTCATGCATCAGCGCGTGCGCGTCACCCGTGATGGCGACCGTGCCCATCGACAGCACATACGCACGATCCGAAATCCGCAGCGCTTCCATGGCGTTTTGCTCCACCATCAGAATCGTCACGTTTTCCTTGGCGCGGATGCGTTGAATGGCTTCGAACACTTCGCCCAGCGTCTTGGGCGACAGCCCGGCCGAAGGTTCATCCAGCAGCAACAAGCCGGGCGATGGCATCAGCGCGTGCGCCAGCGCCAGAATCTGACGTTCACCGCCGGACAAGGACGCTGCCGGCGCATTCAGTTTGCGTTGCAGCACGGGGTAGTGCTGGCACAAGGTGCGCACGCGCGCGTCGCACTGCGCCTTGTCCATCGCATTGCCGCCGAGGCGGCTCGCGTCACAACAATATGGGGTTAACCCGTTACTTGCTGTTTCAAACGTCGTTTTGATGGGGCGGGTTGCACCTTTCCTGCCGAGTTGCACCTTTTTGCCGCCGCTGAAACAGCCGCGCCTGCCGACGGGTTCGTGGGCAGGCGCGGTGGGCAAGATCTTGCAGGGGGCAAGGGCCCCGAGGAGTAGAGATCAGTACATATGCTGGCCGCCGTTCATGGCCACATTGCTGCCGGTCATGAAGCCGGCGGCGTCGCTGCAAATGAATGCGACCAGCGCCGCAACTTCCTCGGGCTGGCCCAGCCGGCCCACGGGAATCTGCGGCAGAATCTTTTCCTTCAATACCTCCTCGGGTACCGCCTGCACCATGCGCGTGTCCAGATAACCGGGCGACACGGTGTTGACGGTGACGCCTCTGCTGGCCAGCTCCAGCGCCAGCGACTTCGTGAAGCCGTGTATGCCGGCTTTCGATGCGGCGTAGTTGGTTTGCCCGAACGCGCCCTTGCTGCCATTCACGGACGAGATGTTCACGATGCGGCCCCAGCCGCGGTCGGCCATGGCGCCGCACAACGGCTGCGTCATGTTGAACATCGAATCCAGATTGCTGTGCATGACTTCGGTCCAGTTTTCGAAGCTCATTTTGCGCAGCCGGACATCGCGCGTGATGCCCGCGTTGTTGATCAGGATATCGATCTGGCGGCCGTCGCGTTCCAGGCGGCCCATCAATGCCTGGCACGACGCGTAGTCGCCCACATCCACCTGATAGATGGCGAAGCGGCGCCCCTTGGCCGCTTCTTGTTCCACCCACGCGCGGGTATTGGCCTCGCTGGCGTGGTAGGTCACGATCACGTCGTGGCCGGCATCGTGCAGCGCCTGCGCAATGGCCCGCCCCAAGCCAACGCCGCCGGTCACGAGCGCCGTGCGCTTAGCCGTCATGATGGCCTCCCGGCTGGCTGGCGTCGCGCATGGCCGAGCATGCCGCGGCCATCTGGTTGGACATCGTCGACCACATCTGTGTCAGTGGCGACGCGCCAACGGCCATGCCGGCGCCCGTGGCGGTTTTGAACCAGCTGCTCATGGCTTCGCCGAAGCCGGCCGCCAATGCGGCTTGTTCCTCAAGCGCGGCGTGCGTGATCGCCTGGCTGGCTTCCAGCTGGCTTTGCCATCGCTTGCGCGTCACTTCGCCCAGCGCGGGCGCAATCTGTTGCCAGTCACCGCCATGAGCCAGCGGGCCCAGCGTTGACAGGTATTGCGTGGTGTGGTCGTCGGCCAGGCGTCGGCCCAGTTCCATCCAGCGTTGCTGGCTCTCTTGCGCAAGTTTGGCCAGCCGTTGGCAATAGGCGGCGTTGGCGCCGGCGATGCCTTGGGGTGCGGGGGCAGTAGTCTTATTCATCATCCGTCCTTTTAAGAAGTGGTAAGGGGAAACGAATCAGTCCCTCAAGCCATCTGGCTCAGGGTCTTGCGAAAACGCGCCAGAGAGAACGCGAATAGAACGGCGCCAATCAGCGTCAGCGCCAGGAAGGGTTGCCATACGACGCTGAATCCCGCGCCGCGATAGAGAATGGCCTGGCCCAGTTCCACGAAGTGGGTCGTGGGTGCGGCCAACATGATGTTCTGCACGAAGTCCGGCATGCTCTCGCGCGGGGTGGTGCCGCCCGACAGCATTTGCAGTGGCAGCAGCACCAGCACGAGCAGCATTCCAAACTGCGGCATGCTGCGTGCAAGCGTGGCCATGAAGATGCCCATGGACGTGGTCGCGAACAAGTGCAACGCAGCGCCCACCAGGAACAGCGCCACCGACCCTTCGATCGGCACCTGCAACAAGCCACGCACGACGAACGTCAACGATAGCCCAGCCGACACCAAAACCACCAGCCCCATGGACCACACCTTCGCCACCATGATTTCTGTGGGCGTCACGGGCATGACCAAAAGGTGTTCGATGGTGCCGTGTTCCCGCTCGCGGATCAGCGCGGCGCCGGTCAATATGATGGACAACATCGTGACGTTGTTGATGATCTCCATCATCGCGCCAAACCAGGCCTGCGTCAGGTTGGGGTTAAACCGCATACGCACGGCCAGCTCTACGGGCAGCGTCGTGGGCGCGCGGTAGCGATTGACGAATTCATTGATCTCGTCGGTGACGATCTGCTGGATATAGCTGCTGCCGGTGAACGCCTGGCTCATGCGGGTGGCGTCCACGTTCAGCTGGATTTCGGCGGGCCGGCCAGCCAACACGTCGCGTTGGAAGTTGGGCGGTATGTTGACCGAAAACGTATAGCGGCCCGCGTCCATGCCGGCGTCCGCCTGCGCCGATGTGATGGTTTCCGGCGGCGTGAAATGCGGCGGATAAAACGCCGACGTGATGCGCGCCGATAAAGGCGAAGCATCTTCGTCCACCACCGCGATGGGGGCGTTGTGCAGCGTTTCCGGTACGGCGGTGGCCGCGGTGTAGATCATCAGCGTGAACGACACGCCGATCAGGATCAGCATCATCGGGTCGCGCGCCAGACTCCATAGTTCTTTGACGCCCAGGCGGTAGATGTTGGCCAGATGTCGCATTCAGGTCTCCTGCTTTTTCAGCAGCAGCACCGACGCGCCCAGAATGATCGGTATTGCGGCCAGCAGCGGCCAGAACGAGGCCTGCAGATCCGTAAACCCCAGTGCCTTGCTGAATACGCCACGGCTGATCGTCAGCATGTGCGTGGCGGGATAGATCTGCCCGATCAGCCGCCCGCCGCCTTCCAGTGACGACACCGGGTTCAACAGCCCCGCGAATTGCACCGCGGGCACCAGCGTGCCGATCATCGTGAAGAACAGCGCCGCGATCTGGCTGCGTGTGAAGGTGGACGCCAGCAGGCCGATGGCGGTGGCCACCACGTTATAGATCAGCGCGGCCGCCAGCAGCGTCATAAAGCTTCCGGTGATGGGCACGCCGAACAGCGTCACGGCCAGCAAGGTCATCAACAGAAAATTCAACATGGCCAGCGCAACATACGGCGCCTGTTTGCCCAGCAGGAATTCCAGCCGCGTCACCGGCGTGACGTACAGGTTGATGATGGAACCCAGTTCCTTTTCGCGCACGACGGCAAGTGCGGTCAGCATGGCGGGCATCATCAGCAGCAACAGCGGAATCACGGCCGGCACCATGGCGGGCAGGCTGCGCACGTCGGGGTTATAGCGAAAGCGCGTTTCGATGCTGACGGCTTGTTGCGCGCTGGCGCCCAGCCGTTCGCGCGCCTGCTGCATCAGCCAGCCTTGATGCATGCCCTGCACATAGCCGCGTATGGTTTCCGCGCGCTGCGGCATGGCGCCGTCGATCCACACGCCGATCTGTACGGCTTTGCCGCGCTGCACGTCGCGCGCAAAGCCCTGCGGAATCTCGATCGCCAGCGATAGCTCGCCGCTGCGCATGCGCGCGTCCATCTCGTTGTAGTCCGAGATAGGCGGCTGTTCGATGAAGTACCGCGAGCCGGAAAGATTCAGGCTGTAGTTGTGGCTAAGGCTCGTCTGGTCGCGGTCCATGACGGCGTAGCGCAAGTCTTCCACATCCAGGCTGATGCCGTAACCCATCACGAACATCAGCAGCAGCGACCCCGCCAGCGCCAAGGTGGCGCGCACCGGGTCGCGGCGCAGTTCCAGCGTTTCGCGCCACATGTAGCTGAGTGCGCGTTGCAGGCTGAAACCGTGGCGGGGAGCGGGCGGCGGTTCTGGCTGCGGGGCCGGGGCGGCGTCTTCTGGTGCGGCGCTTGCCGCCGTGCCGGCCCCCGCGTCGATCAGATACGCAATGAACGCTTCTTCCAGCGTCTTCGCGCCGCGCATGCGCGTGATCTCGGCAGGCGATGCGCTGACCAGCACCTTGCCCGCATGCATCAACGACATCCGGTCGCAGCGTTGCGCTTCGTTCATGAAGTGCGTCGAGATGAAAATCGTGACCTTGTCTTGCCGGGCCAGCGCAATCAGCAAGCGCCAGAACGCATCGCGCGCAACGGGGTCCACGCCAGAAGTCGGCTCGTCCAGGATCAGCAGCTCGGGTTTATGCACCATGGCCACCGCCAGCGATAAGCGCTGGCGCACGCCCATGGGCAGGCTTTCCGGCAAGGTGTCCAGCACATCGCCCAATTCGAATCGCGCGACCATATCGTCCACGCGCGCGGGGATATCGGCTTCGGGCACATGGAACAGCCGGGCATGCAGCACCAGGTTCTGGCGCACGGTCAGCTCGCCATACAGCGAAAACGCTTGCGACATATAACCCACGCGGCGGCGGGTATCAATGTTGCGCGGATCAACCTCCTGGCCGAACAGCCAGGCCTGGCCTTCGCTGGCGGGCAGCAGGCCCGTCAGCATTTTCATGGTGGTGGATTTGCCGCAGCCGTTCGATCCCAGAAAGCCGAAGATCTCGCCACGGCGGATGCGGAAGTTCACGTGGTCTACCGCCACGAAGTCGCCAAAGCGCATGGTCAGATCGCGCGCCTCGATGGCGATTTCAGCGTTGTCGTCCAACGCCAGCGGCACGATTTCCACCGGCTTGTGGCCCCGGCGTTTCGCTTCGGGCAGCAGTGCGATGAAGGCCGCTTCCAGAGAATCCGCGCCGGTGCGCTGCGTAAGGTCAGCGGGCGTGCCGGTGGCCAGCACGCGGCCGTCGTCCATGGCGATGAGCCAATCAAAGCGCTGCGCTTCGTCCATATAGGCGGTGGCGACAATCACGCTCATGCCCGGACGTTCGCGGCGGATCTCGTTGATCAAGTCCCAGAATTGCGCGCGCGCCAGCGGGTCGACGCCGGTGGTCGGTTCATCCAGGATCAGCAGGTCAGGGTCGTGGATCAGCGCGCAGCACAGGCCCAGCTTCTGCTTCATGCCACCCGATAACTTGCCGGCGGGGCGCGACAGAAAGGCAGACATGCCGGTGCTGCGCGTCAGGCTGTCGATGCGGCGGCGGCGCTCGGCCTCGTCGTGGCCGAACAGGCGGCCGAAAAATTGCAGGTTCTCTTCCACCGACAGCGTGGGGTATAGGTTTTTGCCCAGGCCTTGCGGCATGTAGGCGATGCGCGGGCAGACGTCGTCGCGGTGCCGGGGGGTGGCCATGTCGCCGCCCAGGGCTTCGACGCGGCCTTCCTGCACCGCGCGTGCGCCCGCCACCAACGCCAGCAAGCTGGACTTGCCCACACCGTCGGGGCCGATCAGGCCCACCATGCGGCCGGGTGGAATATCCAGCGTGATGCCGTCCAGCGCCACGGTGCTGCCGTAGCGCAGGCGCACATCGGATAGCCGAACGACAGGGGCGGCGCCAGGGGCATCCATCAGGGCACCCGGACTTCAAGATTGCCGGGCCAGGCGGCGTCGGCATCCAGCTTCAGCCACGCGACGCCCGGCAGGCCCGTCTTCACCTGCGTCAAATGTTGTTGCAGCAGCGCGGGGCTGATCTGCGCCTTGACGCGGAACATCAGCTTTTGCCGTTCGCTGGCGGTTTCCACCGTCTTGGGCGTGAACTGCGCCGTGCTGGCCACGAACGACACCTTGGCCGGAATCACATATTGCGGCGCGGCGTCCAGAATGATGCGCACGTCTTGGCCCAGCGCCACGCGGCCGGCGGCTTGCTCGGGCAGGAAGAACGTCATGTAGACATCGGACAGGTCGACCATGTTCAGCACTTTGCCGCCAGCCCCCAGCACTTCACCGGGTTGTGCAACGCGGTACTGCACGCGGCCGTCGCGCGGGGCGCGCAGCTCGCTGTCGGTGATGTCGGCGTCGATGCGGGCGATGGTGGCTTGCGCAGCGGCGATGGCCGATTGCGCGCCCACCTGCGCGGCGCGCGCGGCGTCGATCGCGGCCGCAGCTGCCCGCACTTGGGCGCGGGCGGCTTGGGCGGCGGCCTGCGCGCTGCGCACGCGGGCGCGGTCATCGTCCAGCTCCTGGATAGACGACGCGCCTTCCTTGGACAGCGTTTCCGAGCGCGCCAGGCGGCGGCGCGCGGCGTCAGCTTCGCTGTCGCGTTGCACAACGACGGCTTCGGCGGCCAGCTTGTCACTTTCACGCTGCGCGACTTGCGCCGCGGCGCTGGCCGCGCTGTTGATCGCTTGCTGATGCTGGGCGCGCGCTTCTTCGCGCTGCGCATTCAGCGTGTCGATCTGCATGCGCGCAAGCGGTTGGCCGGCTTTGACGAAGTCGCCTTCGATCACCAGCACATCGCTCACGCGGCCGGCCAATTTGGTGGCGACGTCGATTTCGGTGGCTTCGATGCGGCCGTTACCGCTGATGAAGCCTTCTCCCGGCCCGGTGTCGGCCAGCAGCCGCCAGCCGGCGTACCCCGCGGCCGCGACCGCCAGAACTATCAACACGGGAATCAGCTTTCGGGTGGGCAGAGGCATGACGGGTTCCTGGATTATTCGGTGGAAGGGGCGGCGGCGGTGAATCCCGCGGCGTGGGTGCCGCCGCCCAGCGCGGCGTACAGGCCGACCCGGCTGGACAACAGCGCGCGGCGCCGCTGCACCAGCGTCTGCTGCGCGGCGAGCAGGTCGCGCTGCGCGTCCAGCACTTCCAGATACGGTGACGCGCCGTGCTCATAGCGCAGCTGCGCCAGCCGCGCGCGTTCGCTTTGCGCGGCGACGGTGGCGCGCAGCACCTCCACTTGTTCGGCCAGCCAGTGGCGCGCCGTCAAGGCGTCGGACACGTCGCGAAACGCGCTCTGGATGCTCTTCTCGTAGGTGGCGATGGCTTGGTCGCGCCGCACCTCGGTCAGATCCAGTGTGGACTGGCGGCGGCCGGCGTCGAAGATCGGCAGGCTGATGCTGGGCGCGAAGTTCCAGGCGCGGCTGCCGCCCGAAAACAAGCCATCCAGCTCGGCGCTGGCGGTGCCGAATGCGCCGGTCAGCGTGATGCTGGGCAAGAAGGCGGCGCGCGCGGCGCCGATGTTGGCGTTGGCGGCTTGCAATTGATGTTCGGCGGCGACGATGTCGGGGCGGCTGACCAGCAGGTCCGACGGCAGCCCGGCGGGCAGGTCGCGCATGACGGCGTTGTCGTCCAGCTGCGTGATGTGCGCGGGCAGATTCAACGGTGCGCCCACCAGCAGTTCCAGCGCGTGGGCCTGCGCGGCGCGGGTCTGTTCCAGGTCGGCGCCCAATGCGCGCGCTTGCTGCCACAAGGTCTCGACTTGGGTCAGGTCAAGTTTTGATATCGCGCCCACTTCAAAACGGCGGCGGAAGATGCGCAGCGACTCCGCGCGCGAGGCGATGGTTTCGCGCGTGAGCGCGAGCCGTTCATCCAGTTCGCGCAGCGTCAGGTAGCTGTCGGCCACTTGCGTGATGAGGCTGAGCGTGGCGGCTTGCGCCGCGGCGTCGGACGCCAGGTAGTTTTGCAATGCGGCGTCTTTCAGACTCCGCACGCGGCCCCAGAAATCCAGCTCCCAGGTGGCCATGCCCACGCCGGCTTGATACTGGCTGCTGATCTGCGGTTGGCCGGTCAGGGTCAGGTCCCCCGGCACGCGGCTGCGCGTGCCCTCGGCCTGCACGCCGAGGGTGGGGAATTGATCTGCGCGTTGAATGCCGTACAGCGCGCGGGCTTCTTCAACACGCAGCAAGGCGGTGCGCAGGTCGCGGTTGTTCGCCAGTGCGCTGTCGATCAGGCCGTGCAGGACGGGGTCGGAAAAATAGGTCTGCCAGGCGATGTGGGCGGCGGCTTCGGCGTTGGCATCTGGTGCCGCGTTGGAAGGCGCATTAGGGATGGCTTGGGACGCCGCATCCTGCGTGGCTTGCGGTGCAGCATCGGACGCCGTGGCCGGTGTGTAAGCGGCGGGCACGGGCAGAGCAGGGCGGGTGTAGGTTGGCGCCATGGACACGCAGCCTGCCAGCAGCACGCACAAGGCGGCGGGGGCGGCGCGCAGGGCGCTCAGGGTCTTGGCCGGATACGGACGGCGAGTCATGCAAGGGTCTCCAGCGCGAGGGCGCCGGGTGCGTCCGGGGCGGCGCGGCTTGTGGCCAGGCTTTCGGACGGACCCGATGCCAGGGTCATGCATTCATTGTGCCCAGGGTGCGCGCAGCGTTCCTTGACGCGGGTCAAGTTAACGACTGACCGGTCGGTTTTTAATGTCCGGGACTTGCAGGGGAATTCGCTATGAGCATGCAACGCCGTCGTCTGCCTCCTGCCGTGCGCGTCGGGCAGATCCTTGACGCGGCATTGCAGGAATTTTCACGAGCGGGCTATGCCGGCGCCAGGATGGAAGACATCGCCGTGCGCGCCGGCCTGTCCAAAGGGGGGCTGTACGCGCATTTCGCCAGTAAGGAAGACGTCTTCGAGGCGTTGCTCACGCGCCATCTGAATCCGGCCCGGCTGGACGTGGACGCGGTGGTGGATGGGGCGTCGTCCCCGCGCCATCTGGCCGAGCGCATCGTGAACCACCTGTACGCGTCTTTGAGCGACCCCGCCATGGCCGGCACGATGCGCCTGCTGCTGGCGGAAAGCGGGCGAGTGCCGCACCTGGCCTCTCGTTGGCGGCGCGAAACCGCTGATGCGTATCAGTCTGATATTGCGCAGGTGCTGGCGCGGGCGCGCAAGCGTGGCCTGTGCGGCAGGTGCCTGGCGGTGGAACATCCCTGGCTGCTGCTGTCGCCCATCGTGCATACGCTGGTCATGTCGGCGCTGATGGGTCCCGAAGAACAGTTCAACCTGCCGGCCCGCAGACGGGCGCATATTGCGTTGATCCAGCGCTTGCTGGAATCCGCGGCTTGAATCTGCGGCATGAACCCGCGACGTGAACCCGCGACACGGCAGGCAGGGCGCTGTGTAATCGCTTCTTGACGCTGCGCCGCGCTTGGTGTCCTATCCTTTTCAGGATGGTTTTGCACATAGACTGAATTTCCAGCGAGGCGGCTTTGACGACATCAGGAATGACGGTTCGTGTGCCGTCCTGGCGGTATTTGCCAGTGGCATTTGCCTTGCTGCTCCCGATTGTGTTGTGCGTGGCCTGGTCTTGGGTGCATGCCAAGAACGAACGGCGCAACGAAGCCGAAGCGGCCGCGCAAATCGTTCGTGTTCAGGTTGAGACCATTCTTTCGCAAGCGTGGTCTGTGCTGGACCGGGTGGCCGAGCTGACGCCGAAGCCTTGCGCGGAAGTGCTGCCTTTGCTGCAACGCTGGAGCGCGCTGAACCCGTATTTCCGCGCCCTGATTCTCGCCAACAGTGATCACATCTATTGTTCGTCGGTGCTCGGGACCGTGGATTTCTCCGTGGGTGATTTCCGCAATTGGCCCATCGACGCCACGCCCGACCGCTGGTTGTTCTCAGTGGCGGGAACGCCCCTGGCGCCTGAGCGCCCCGCGATTCTGCTGGGCAAGCCGGGTGCCCCGGGCTATAGCGGCGCCGTGGCGCTGGACGGCCGGTACATCCTGGACCTGCTCAATGCCGTTGCCTCGCTGGGCGACTACGGGCTGGAGCTGATCGTAGGCAAGGGGGCGCCCATCCGCAGTGAGTCCTGGAAGGCGTCAAGCAAGGGCGCCGAACTCATCTACGACGAAGTCACGCGGAACAACGGGCGCGTGGCGTTGACCATCAATGTCCGCGCCCCGGCCGAAGGCTTGGTGACCGCGTGGCAGCAGCTCTTGCTGAGCTATCTGCCCGTTGCGCTGCTGATAGGCGCCGGGCTGGCGTTTGCCGCTTACCGTTTGCAGGTCAATCGCCTGTCATTCAAAGAGCAGCTGCGCAGCGCCATGCGCGCCAACGAGTTCCAGGTCTACTACCAGCCGGTGTATGGGCAACTGACCGGGCAGTGCGAAGGGGCTGAAGCGCTGATGCGCTGGAATCGGCCCGGCGTGGGTTTCGTGCGGCCCGACATCTTCATCGCGGCGGCCGAGGCCGAGGGCATGATCATTCCGCTGACCCAGCATCTGTTGCGGCTGATCGAACGTGATATGCAAACGTGGGCTACGCCACCCGACTTTCACATTGGCGTGAACATCGCGCCCGAGCATCTGTCGGGCACGACGCTCGTGTCCGACATTCAGGCGTTTCGCGCGAATATCGCTGCGCGCCAACCGCTGGTCGTGCTGGAAATCACCGAACGCAGCCTGATTGCGGATAACGGCCAGGCGCGCCGCAATATTGATGCGCTGCGCGCCGACGGCGTGCGCGTGGCGATCGACGATTTCGGCACGGGCCATTGCTCGCTATCGTATTTGCAGAAGTTTCCGGTGGATTACCTGAAGATCGACAAGGGCTTCGTGCAGGCCATCTTGCCGTCGGGCGAAGACGCGCCGGTGCTAGACGTGATCATCACGTTGTCGCATCGGTTGAATCTGGCGGTGGTGGCGGAAGGCGTCGAAACGCAAGTGCAGTTTGATTACCTGACGGCGCGCGGCGTGGCGTTCATTCAGGGGTATCTGTTTGCGCGGCCCATGCCGTCCGCGGATTTCGTGCGGTGGTATGTCGGGCATTCGCCGCCAGGGGCTGTCGCCGCCGCGGCGCAGCGCCCGGTCACGGGCGCCCCTAACGCGGCGTGACGAGCCGCCCCGACGTGGCTCAAGACGGCGTCACGGGCGGCGTCGCCGACTTGGCGAAGAACAGATCCGTGATGGCCTGGCTGTCCATCGGTTCGCCATTGATGGCGCGCGTCAGCAGTTCAGCGCCCAGCAATTGCACCGAGAACACCATGTCCGGATGCACGCGCCGGATCTTCTCCAGATGCTTGCTGGTGTTGACCAGCGCCACCGTCTTCGCGCCGCCTTCGCCCGTGGCTTCTTTGGCCGCCAGCACGATGAACGCATTTTCGGCATCGTCATCGCGCAGCGCCAGCACATAGCGCGCGCGCGTCACTCCCGCATTGCGCAGGATTTCCACGCTGGAGGGGTCGCCTTCGATCAGGTCGGTGGCGGCGGGGTATTCGTGCGGCGTGCCGACAGGCACGATGACGGTCACTTCCTCGCTGCGTTGGCGCAGCCCGTTGTAGACGCTGAGCGCCAGCGGCGTGGCGCCTGCGATGATGATGTGGTTTTTTCTCATGGCGGTAGAGAGCCTGCCTTTGACCAGCCGTTTCAGATTGCCGCCGATCACCGGCCCGGCGATGGCGCTGATGGAGGTGGCGAACACCGTAATGCCAAGGATGATAATCGACGCGGTGAACAGCCTGGCGGTGGTGCTGTGCGGCGTGATGTCGCCATACCCCACGGTGGACATCGACACGATGGAAAAGTAGAGCGCAGTGCCTGCGTCCAGCACGGGCGGATTGAATTCGTTGCCCAGGTAGAGCGTGCCGAAGATGGCGTAGATCAGCAGCGACAACACACTGACCAGCGCGAACAGCGAGCCTGCGGTAACGCTTGCGCGGTCAAAGCGGCGCCAATACGCGATCAGCGCAATCACCAGCACCAGCGTGTAGATGCCCAGCCCCGCGCGCCCGGCGTCGCCCATAATCGCGAACGTGCCGATGCCGATCAGCAGCACCAGCGAGAACGCCCATGCGATGCGCGCCTTCAGGATCAGGCCGATGGCAATGACTTGCAGGCCGACGCCGAGCACCAGGCGCGGAATTTCCAGCAGGCCCACCACGCGCATCACTTCATGCCAGTTATCCAGCGCCAGCCAAAATGAGTATTCGCGCGCGCGCACTTCGCGCAGCACCGGGTGCATGAACGCATAGCCATCCAGCGCAACAAGAATCGCCAGGCACCAGTTCGGCGGAAACAGCGATAGCGCTTTGCGCAGGCGCTGTTTGAGGGTGTGGGTTGTGGTCGGCATCGGTGTGGGAGCGTGTCCTTTTGTCCGTATTTTAGGACGTTGCGCGACGGGCTTTGCTATGCCAAATAGGTATAGAAGGCTATCAACAAAGAATTACTGGAATCGCGCGGCAAGTCCTAAACTTCCTTCATCACGCGGCTATCCAAACGGAAAACCGCTGATACGGGCGGTAAGCCAACCAGTCTTCATTGGATGGTGTGACGCCCGGGCGTTGATCACGTTGCAGCTTGTATGGGGACTAGAGACCCTGCACAAGTTCACGGTTGGACCGTGCGTGAGCAGTATGAGGCACGAATGTTGGAATCGCGTGATCCAGGTAGAAGGCATCAGTGCCGGCTGATGACTCCGGGTTCACGTGTTGTTTTAGCGCGGCGTCTTACCTCTCGGGGGCAGCGCCGCGTTTTTTTCGCCTATACGATGCGCATGTCCGCATCGTGGCGCGGCCGCTTCAGTCCGCCGCGCCGGCATCCGCGGTTTCGCGGCGCCAATCTTCCAGCGCGTCCAGCCGGCTGTCTTCCCCCATCTCCCGATAGTCCAGATCCAGCGTGATGTCCGCGGCGAACATATAGCCCCAGCCATGCACCGCGCGGATCGGCAACGTCATCTGATTGGCGGCGGCCTTGCGGCGCAAGCGGCTGATCATCACATCCACGAAGCGGCGCCGCGTGATGCCGCTGTCGGCGTCGTCTGCGCCATCGGCATAGAAGGCGTCGCGGCTGACCTTGCGGTCTGGCGCCGTCACCAAGCGGGAAATGAAATCGCGTTCGCCCGTCGTCAGGCCCAGCGTGCGGCCCGTGGGGCTGATCAGCGTCCAGCCCTTGTTGGCCAACCGCCAGGTTTCCTGAGCGGGCTCTTCGGCGTGCGCGTCGGCGGCCGCGTCCATCCCATCCATGCCCACCGCGCGGCGCACCAGCGCTTGAAGCACCGCGGCCAACTCCAGGCCCGTGACGTCTGGCGGCAGGCAGGCATCCGCCCCGCACAGCAGCGTGCGGATTCGGCTTTCGGCGTCGGCGAATGCAGCGATTGCGACGATGCCCAGCCCGCGGTCCACGGCGCGCAGGCGTACGGCGGCGTTGTGTATGTCTGAAAGGGGAGCCTCCAGCACGACCAGCGGGCTGGGGCGGCGGGAGTAACGGTCGTACACGTCTACCAGATCCAGGCAGCGGCGGACGCAGAAGCCCAGGTGAGACAGGGCGTCCACKAGCCGGGCATGCCTGGCGTCGTCGACTCCGAGGAAAATGACATCCAGCGTGTTATTCATTGATGCTTCCAATGAGGTGGCGCGGCATAGGGCGGCGCCTGAGAGGGAAGCGCGCGGCGTCAGCAGTCCCGGCATGCCCCTCTTTATCGCGCCGCGCCATGACGAGACCGTCTGGCGGTGTTGTTGGTATGGAGGCGAGAGGTCCGGACGATTGCCGTTCCGATGCATGGGCCGTTGGCCGCTGGTGACCCGATCCTGCCTGGAAGTCACGCCCGTGTTTCATTTAAACACGGGCGTGTTTTTTTGTGAAGATACGTTTCTGTAGTTTCTGATGGTAACTTCGCATCCAGTCAGCGCGCTGGGAAAGCGCATGAAACAGTGTTTGTTTTTGCCTTTGCGACGGAAAATTATTATGTATTACCGATACATTATTTTCTATTTTCTATCTCGAAATACCCATAAACTCCCTGCGGCTTTGCGCCGATGATGCGCAGGCATATGCATGCCCGCAGTGCCGGGGCTTTTGCAGGTGTGCTGAGGTAAGTCAATGTCAGGCTTGGATTTTTTCGGGATGCTGCCGATGGCGATGCACGCGCTCGCGGCGCGCAAGCCGGCGGACAAGCAGGCAAATATTGCGATGGATGGATTAGCCCGGAAATTGGGGTGTAATCCGTTTATTTGCCGCCAGTATTGAGATGTTTTAATCAAATAAATAAATTCATATTAATGTCTCAGGTTGATCGATTGGACACGTTTAGCCATCGTCTGCGCAACGCAAGAATGCTTCAGGGATGGACTCAAAAGGACTTGGCAGTCGCAAGCAATCTGTCGCAAAGCGCCATCGGCAACTACGAAAGCGGGCAACGCCTGCAACCCTCAAGCGATGCTCTCATCAAGCTGACCCGCGCGCTGCGCGTCAGCCCGATGTGGTTGAGCACCGGTGAGGGGCCGATGCTGAATTCCGGTTATGCCGAGCCGCCGCCCGCTCACGCCGGGGAATGTGCGCCCCAGCCCGCCTGGCCTTTCGAGTCCGTGTCGTACGCGACCTACGCGCGCTTGAGCTCGCAGGAAAAGCGGCAGATCGAGCTGGTGTTGGCGGCCTACATCAAGGCGCGCGGCGAATAGTCTCAGGGCGCGCGGCGAATAGTCCCGATAGGTTGGGCCGCGCTTGGCGGACGCCGCTGTGCGTCCGGCACCGGGGCAAGCACGTCGGCGGCCTGTTTCCCGCGATTGCGCAAACGGCTGCGCAAGCGTTCCACCGGGTCCGCAATCAAGCCATTCAGCAATGCCGAGAATCCGATACAGCCCGCAATCACCAGCGCCGAGAACAACATGGGCTGGTGCATTTCAACGTCGTTGAGCAGCCAGCTGAAGAACATGATCACCAGCGAATGGCAGATATAAATCGGATAGCTCAATTCACCGATCGCCTTGTCCAGCCGATGGCGCGACTGAAACAGGAACGCCAGCGGCAGCAGCGCCGCGAACAGCAGGACGGCGATGCCGTCGCGCACCGTCGGGTTCAGGCCAATCGAGAAATGAATCATGCAGTAAGCAACGAGCACGGCGGTGCCCACTTCCGGCAGCCGGTTGAAGCGGCGCATCCACGCTTTGCAGCGGGGTAGCAGCACCTGGTGGGACAGCGAGCCAATCAGGAACAGCGCCAGTTCTGTTGGGAAAAAGCGGTAGGTCCAGGGGTCGGAGAGGCCGATGCCGGTCACAATCAGCACGGCGCGTAACGCCAGTGATGCGGCCAGCAACGCTAGCAGGCGGCGCGGCGAGCCCAGCACAAAGGGCGCGACCAGATAGAAGCTCATCTCAACGCCCAGTGTCCATGCCTGTGGCACCAGCAGCCCTTGATACAGCGGCACCTCGCTATGCGCGAAGCTGCCGGTGAAGGACAGGGCCGAATGCTCGATGCCGAAGAACATCAGCCAGTCCTGGCCGAAGATGAACAAGTTCGACAGCACCAGGAACAGGTCAGCGGAAAAGGGCAGGGCGTCGTAGAAGCGGAAGAACGCGCCGCCGGAGACGACGTGTGCGACGAGCGTCATGGCGGCCACCGCCAGATAGATGGGGAACAGGCGCAGGAAGCGATTGGCGTAGAACTTGCCGGTGGCGCCCTGATACGTGTCTGTTGCCGTCAGCACATAGGAAATCAAAAATCCGGAAATGACATAAAACAGCTGTACCGCCAGCCGGCCGCCGACCAGGTGGTCGGCATAGCCGCCGCCCAGGTGGTCCAGCACCACTGATAGCGCAAGTAAGGTTCTCAAAAAGCCCATCGCCGTGTCTCCCGGTAGTCTTATCGTTTTGGCCTCTTGGGCCGGACACCTGCGCCTGCAATGTTGCTGTGATCAGCTTCTATCCCTGTGCTGCCAGGGCCGGCCGGATGCGTGGTCTGCACTGATTCTGCGCGCGGGTGCCGGGGGCCGCTATGCGGCATTCGATTCAGCACCCTGCATCATCTGCGTTAGCGCCGGAATGGGAATTGCTGCTTTTGGATACGGCTGTAGGGGGGAGAACGCGGGACGTTCTGGCCCGGCCCCGGTTACAGTCGGGGGTGTGAAATTCAAAGGAGTCTCAACCATGCTTACCCATATGTCTTCGCGTTGCCGGCTGCTTTGCCTGAGCCTTCTGACCGTCGCGCTGGCGGGCTGCGCGGGGTCCACCGGGGGGGCGCGCCCGGAAGGCGCCGCGGCGGCCAATGCCGCAAGCAGCAAGGATTCCCTGGCGCAGACCAGCTGGGAGCTGGTGCGCTGGACGCAAAAAGGCGGTGCGCTGCGCGATATTCCGCATGGCGACAACGGTGAACCGGTGCGCCTGACCTTTCTGGCGCAAGGCAAGGAGTACCGCGCCAACGGCTTTTCGGGCTGCAACCGTTACATGGGCACGTACAAGCTGCAAAGCGGCAAGTTGTTCATCGATGCCCCGGCCACGACCCGCATGGCCTGCCCCTCGCCGGAACGCGCCAAGCTGGAAGCCGACTACCTGCGCGGCCTGACCACCATCGACACGTTCACGTTGGATAGTGGCGGCGCCCCGCGGCATCTGACCTTTAATCTGCGCGGTGGCGATGTGCTGGAGTTTGAGCGCCGTCAGGACCCTCCGACCCCGTAAAGCCGGTCGAACGCCGTAAGCCCTATAAGCCCAAATGCGCTAAGGCCTGTGAGCCCCATAAGGCCCAGGCCCATCAGCCCTAAGCCCTGTCAGCCCCGCCCCGTATGCCTCGTAAACACTCCCTATACGCCCCTGGAGATTCCAGGACGTCCCATTCCGCCTTGCTGCGCTGGCTGGCGCCTTGCGTGTTGTCGGTTGGCCTGGCCGCCTGCGCCTCGTCACCCCCGCGTGCGGCGGATGGGCAGGACCCCCGCTTCCAGCCGGCCTCGGCGTCCGACATCCTGGCGCAGACCAGCTGGGATCTGGCCCGCTGGACCCTGCCGGGCGGCGGCCTGCGCACCATCCCGCATCCGTCCACAGATTCCCGGCCGTTGACGGCCAGCTTTGTCCATGACCAGGGCGCGCCCCGCATGTCCGGCTTTGCCGGCTGCAACCAGTACAACGCGCCCTATACGGTCGCCAATGGCCAGCTGATCGTGCGGGCGAACCCGGTAGCCACGATGATGGCCTGCGCCCCACAGAACATGCAGCTGGAGCAGGACTTCCTGGCCGGCCTGACCCGCATCACCGCCACGTCGGTGGACAACACCAACAACCCGCAGCGCATGACGTGGGTGCTGAGCTCGGGCGACACGCTGGACTTCGGCCGCCGCGCCGACCCCGTGGCAGGCGGCAGCGCCGGTCCGACGAAGCTGGTCTACGTGAACGCCGAGCGCGTGCCGTGCAACGCTGGCGCCGGCCGCGCCATGTGCTACCAGGTGCGCGACAGCGCCTCGCAACCGTGGCAGCTCTGGTACGGCGACATCACCGGCTTCAATTTCCAGCCGGGCATCCGCTACCGGCTGCGCGTGGTCGAAGCCGCCGACCCGTACCCGCCCGCCGGCGCCTCGACCGTGCGCTGGGTGCTGGACGCCGTGATCGAGCAGGAAATCGTCTCGCGTTGAGCAGGATCAAGGCGGGCGCTGGGCGGGGCGGCCCGCCCAGCGATTACTATTACGGGCTTCGCCGTCCGCATTTTCTTGCTTTGCCATGACTTCCGTCGTCAATATCGCCGCCTACAAATTCGTTTCGCTGGACTCCCTGCCCGAGCTGCGCGCCCGCCTGCTGGCGCTTGCCGGCGACGGCGCGCTCAAGGGCACCATCCTGCTGGCCGAAGAAGGCATCAATCTGTTCCTGGCCGGCTCGGCCGCGAGCATCGACACCTTCTTGCAGGCGCTGCGCGCCGATCCGCGTTTCGCCGATCTGGAAGTCAAATTCAGCCAAAGCGAAGGCGTGCCGTTTCGCAAATTGCTCGTCAAGATCAAGCGCGAAATCATCCGCATGGACCACCCCACCATCCGCCCCGAAGCGGGCCGCGCGCCGGGCGTGGACGCCCGAACGGTCGCGCGCTGGCTGGAGCAGGGCGTGGACGACGCCGGACGCCCCGTCGTCATGCTGGACACCCGCAACGCGTTCGAAGTGGACGAAGGCACCTTCAAGAACGCCATCGATTGGCGTATTGACCGCTTCACGCAATTCCCCGCCGCCGTGCAGGCGCACCGCGCCGAACTCGAAGGCAAGACCATCGTCAGCTTCTGCACCGGCGGCATCCGCTGCGAGAAAGCCGCCATCTACATGAACGAAGCCGGCATCCCGAACGTGTACCAACTGGATGGCGGCATCCTCAAGTACTTCGAGGAAACGGGCGGCCCGGGCTACGAAGGCAAGTGCTTCGTCTTCGACGAACGCCACTCGCTGGACCCGGGGTTGGCGCCTAGCAAAACGTAATTCCAGCCATGCAAGAAAAAGAGCCCGCCAATGTGAATTGGCGGGCTCTTTGCGTTCTGCTTGGCGTACGCGATTAGCGCACGCGCATGCCAGGCTTGGCGCCGGGGAACGGTTCCAGCACGTAGATGCCGGCGTCGACGGCTTCATCCGCGTGGCTGGCGGCCAGCACCATGCCTTCGGACACGCCGAACTTCATCTTGCGCGGGGCCAGGTTGGCGACCATGACGGTCAGCTTGCCGATCAGGTCTTCCGGCTGGTAGGCCGACTTGATGCCCGAGAACACGTTGCGATGGCGGCCTTCGCCCACATCCAGCGTCAAGCGCAGCAGCTTGGTCGAGCCTTCGACGTGTTCGCAGTTGACGATCTGCGCAATGCGCAGGTCGACGCGGGCGAAGTCGTCGATAGAGATCGTCTCGGCCACCGGTTCGCCGCCAGGCACCACCACGGGGGCGGCGGGCGGTTCGAACAGGTCTTCCAGCATTTGCGGTTCGACGCGTTGCATCAGGTGCTTGAACGGCGCCACGCGCTGCGGCAGCACGGCGGCGTCGGCCCAGGTGAACGGGGCTTGCGCGCCGAAGAGTTCCAGCGCGACGCGCTCGGCCAGCGACGGCAGCACGGGGGCCAGCATCACGGACAGCGCCTTGAAGCCCGCCAGCGAACGCGAGCAGATGTCTTGCAGCGCGGCCTTTTGCGCGTCGTCTGCGGTAGCGAGGCCCTTGGCCAGCACCCACGGTTGGGCCGTGTCGAACGCCTGGTTGATGCGGTCGGCGTAGGCCATGATTTCGCGGATGGCGCGGTTGTATTCGCGGGCCTCGAAGGCGGCGCGGATGGATTCGGCCTGCTCGGCATATTCCGCCGACAGCGCGGCGGTGTCGCCGGAATAGCCCAGCACGCCGTCGAAGTGCTTCGTGATGAAGCTGGCGGCGCGGCTGGCGATGTTGACGTACTTGCCGACCAGGTCGCTGTTGACGCGGGCGATGAAGTCTTCGGGGTTGAAGTCCATGTCTTCGACCCGGGCGTTCAGCTTGGCGGCGATGTAATAGCGCATCCATTCGGCGTTCATGCCGATTTCCAGGTAGCGCAGCGGCGAAATGCCGGTGCCGCGGCTCTTGGACATCTTTTCACCGCTGACGGTGATGAAACCGTGCACGTTTACGGCGTCCGGCGTCTTGCGGCCTGCGAACTTCAGCATGGCGGGCCAGAACAGCGCGTGGAAGTACACGATGTCCTTGCCAATGAAGTGCACTTGTTCGGTGGTGCCGTTGGGGTCAAGCAGGGCGTCGAAATCCAGGCCCTTGACCTCGCAGTACGACTTCAGCGACGCCAGGTAGCCCACGGGCGCGTCCAGCCACACGTAGAAGTACTTGCCCGGCGCATCGGGAATTTCGATGCCGAAGTAGGGCGCGTCGCGCGAGATGTCCCAGTCGCCGAGTTTGGCTTCGCCGTCTTCGGCGCCCAGCCATTCGCGGGTCTTGGCCAGCATTTCGGGCTGCAAGTGCTTGCCGCCGTTGGCGTTGGAACCCGTCGTCCATTGCTGCAGGAATTCCACGCAGCGCGGGTCGGACAGCTTGAAGAAAAAGTGGTCAGACGACTTCAGCACCGGGGTGGCGCCGGTCAGCGCCGAGTACGGGTTGATGAGCTCGGTGGGCGCGTAGACCGCGCCGCAGACTTCGCAGGAATCGCCGTATTGATCTTTCGCGTGGCACTTCGGGCATTCGCCCTTGATGTAGCGGTCGGCCAGGAACATGCCCTTGACCGGATCGTAGAACTGCTCGATGGAGCGGGTTTCGATCAGGTTTTGGGCCTTCAGCGCGCGGTAGATGTCGTGCGACAGGGCTACGTTCTCGGCGGAATCCGTGGAATGCCAGTGATCAAAACGGATATGGAAGCCGTTCAGGTACTGCGGCCGTTCGGCCGCGTAGCGGGCGACCAGCGCCTGCGGCGTGATGCCTTCCTTTTCGGCCTTCAACATGATCGGCGCGCCGTGCGCGTCGTCCGCGCCCACAAAGTGCACCGTGTGGCCCGCCATTCGCATCGAACGAACCCAGATATCAGCCTGGATGTACTCCATGATGTGGCCGATGTGGAAAGATCCGTTGGCGTAGGGCAGCGCTGTGGTGACAAAAAGGGTGCGAGACATGGTTGTCGACAGAGGTTGAGGGGAAAAGGGATTAGCCGGCCATTTTAGGACAACGGCGAAGACGTGCCCGGGCGGGTGTCCGGGAAGGCTTTGCGCTAACGACACAACCCGCCGATCGCAGGGCTGCGAATCAGGCGGGTTGAAGGGGACACGGCCAAGGCGAAGACGGCGGGCGGCTGGGGCAATGAGCCCTGGCTGCTTACCAGGCAATGGCCGGCTTGCGCCGCAGGCGGCGCAAGCGCTACGGAAATGCCGCGCTTAGCGGATTTCGCGGGCTTCGACGTCGATCACATCGCCACGCGGTTGCGTGGCGAAGGGGGCGGTGGCGGTCTGGAACGGACCCGGGCGGGCGCCTTGGCGCTGGCTCCAATAGGCGCGAACGCCGAAAGGTTTGCCGCGCACCTTGGCGACCACGTACAGGATCGCCACGGCGAGAGCCGTGGACAGCATAAAGACCAGCGCCATCGCCATACCGATCAAGGCCAGGGCGGCGAATAGGACGGCACGGAAGAAGCGGATAAGTGTGTTGGTCATGAAGGTCGGATGCAAAACGCAGCGAAAGGTTCCCGCGTATCCGCTATCCTTTAGGGGATGGCGGCCCGCAGAAGCCGCGCTGCCTACGGAACCATAGTGACATGAGTATAACGATAGAACACATCCGCGCTGCGCTGCGCGCCGCGCAAGACCCGAACACGGGATTGGACCTGGGCGTTTCTGTAAAAGATCGTGACATTCAGCTGGCGGGCGCTCGCGTGGCCCTGACGCTGGAACTCGGTTATCCCGCGGACAGCGTCCGCGAGCAGATTCAAGGCATTGCCGCCGCCGCGCTGGCCCAAGCCGGCGTGGCCGATGCGCAAGTCACCGTTACCTGGAAAGTGGCCTCGCACGCCGTGCAGAAGGGGCTGAAGCCGCTGCCCAACGTGCGCAACATTATTGCGGTGGCATCCGGCAAGGGCGGCGTGGGCAAGAGCACCACCGCCGTCAACCTGGCGCTGGCCCTGGCGGCCGAAGGCGCCAAGGTAGGGGTGCTGGACGCCGATATCTATGGCCCTAGCGTGCCGACGATGCTGGGCATTTCCGGTCGTCCGGAAAGCCTGGACAACAAAAGCATGGAGCCGCTGACGGGCCATGGCCTGCAGGCGAATTCCATCGGCTTCCTGATCGATGCCGACTCTCCCGCAATCTGGCGTGGCCCGATGGTCACGCAGGCGCTGGAACAATTGCTGCGCCAGACCAATTGGCGCGATCTGGATTACCTGATCGTCGACATGCCGCCTGGCACGGGCGACGTGGCCCTGACGCTGGCGCAGAAAGTGCCGGTGGTGGGCGCGGTCATCGTCACCACGCCGCAAGACGTGGCGCTGCTGGACGCCCGCAAGGGCTTGCGCATGTTCCAGAAGGTGGAAGTGCCGATCCTGGGTGTGGTCGAAAACATGGCCATCCATATCTGCTCGCAGTGCGGGCACGCCGAACACATCTTTGGCGAGGGCGGCGGCCAGCGCATGGCCGAGCAATATCAGACGCCGTGGCTGGGCAGCCTGCCTCTGACGCTGGCGATTCGCGAGCAGACGGACGCCGGCACGCCGACGGTGGTGTCGGATGCGGGCAGCGAAGCCGCCGCGCTTTACCGCGGCATCGCAAGAAAGCTGGCAGCGGGCGTCGCGGCGCTACCGCGCGATATGGCCGGGAAATTCCCGTCCATCGTCGTGCAGCAGCCGACCTGACGCATGCGGTGGGCAGCCCGCGCCTTTTTGGCAGGACTTTGCGTAGTGTCGGGCGAGGCGTTGGCCAAGCGCCCGGAAATCATCGTGGACCCCGGTGGCGTGCMGCCGGCCGCGTTGCAGGCGATCACCGAGGCGGTGAATGCCATTGCGCGCCTTGCCGAAGACCAAGACGGCGGTGAAATCAGCCGGCTGCGCCGGCGCGCGCGCGATGCGACGCTGGCTGCGCTGGCCACGCAGGGCTATTTCGCGCCCAAGGTAACGCTGGAAGCCGGCACCGATATCGGCGGGGAAACCTGGGATATCGGCATCGTGGCCGGCAAGCGCACGACCGTCTCGTCCGTCGACCTGACTTTCACGGGACGCATCACGCGGCCCGAATACGCGCAGCGCGTACAGAAACTGCGCGACGACTGGCAGCTCAAGGCGGGCCAGCCGTTCATCAATAGTGATTGGAACAAGGCCAAGGCGAACCTGCTGGACGAGGTGTCCACGCGGGATTTCATGCTGGCGCGCATGACGTCCTCGCAAGCCGAGGTGATGGCCGACACGGCGACAGCCGCCTTGCGCGTCACCATCGACAGCGGCCCGCAGGTCCGCATGGGCGAGCTGAATACGGAAGGCTTGAAGCGCGTGCCCGACAAACTGGTGCAGCGCTATGTGCGCTACTCGGTGGGCGCGGCCTACGATCAGAACCGGCTCGACACCTGGCAGCAGGATCTGCAATCCACGGCCTTTTTCCGTGGCGCCTTTGTGTCGCTGGAGCAACCTGGCGCGACGCCTCAGAAGCCCGCTGAACCGAACTCCGACCGCGCCCGCGCGCCGGGTTCGAAAGACCTTGCAGCGGCTACACCGGCCGGCGACCCGTCGGTATCCGGTGCGGTACCGCCGCCGCCCGCCGCCTATGATTCCGATGGCGAAGTGACCTTGCCCGTGCAGGTGCGAGTGGTCGAAGCGCCGCCCAAGCGCTTTACGGCGTCGCTGGGCGTGGACGACGAAGCGGGCGTGCGCGTGGAATCGCTATACCGCCAGAACGTCGTGTTCGGCCAGCCCGTCACCATGGAAACCGGCTTCAGCGTCGACCGGCTGCGCCAGCGCGCCTATGCCGACTTCCTGCTGCCGCCCACCGAGCGCGGCTACAAGGATTCCTTCGGCGTCTTGGCCGACCATTCCGATATCCAGGGGCTGGAAGTCACGCGTTACGCCTTGGGGGCGACGCGCCTGCAAGAGCGCAAGGGCGCGGGCGACAGCCGGGTCGAATACGAAACCCGCTGGGGCCTGCTGCTGGCGCAGGATCACGTGAAGATTGATGGCGGCGACGAATACACACTGCCCACGTTGACGGCAACGGCCGAATGGCTGCGCCGCGATGTGGATAACAAGTACGACCCGCGCGAAGGCAACCTGATCGCGGTGGGCGGCGGCGTAGGCGTGACGCTGGACACCGGCGAACCCTACACCCGCGCCCGGGTGCGCGCGCAGAAGTGGTGGCCGATTGGCAAGCTCGATGTCCTGACCGTGCGCGGCGAAGTCGGCCGCGTGTGGTCAAACAGCAAGGTGCAGGTGCCTGACGATTTCGGCTTCCGCACCGGGGGCGCGCGGTCGATTCGCGGCTACAAGTATCAAAGCATCGGCGTGCAACGCGACAACGCGGTGGTGGGTGCGCCCACGCTTGTCGTCGGCAGTATTGAGTACGACCACTATTTCAATGAGCGCTGGGGCATGGGCGTCTTCGTGGACGCGGGCGATGCCGCCGAATCGTTCGGCGATATGTCGATGGCCGTGGGCTACGGCGTGGGCGCGCGCGTGCGCACGCCGGCCGGCCCGCTGTTCCTGGACCTGGCCTATGGCCAGCGCGAACGTGACCTGCGCCTGCACTTTTCGTTGGGGATCGCGTTTTGACCGTGTTGCGCAAAATCCTGCGCCAGATACTGGTGTGGTGGTTGCCCGGTTTGGCGATGCTGGCGCTGCTGGCCAGCGGATTCGTCTTCTGGCTGGTGGGCTCGCAGAACGGCACGCGGCTGCTGTTGACCACCGCCGCCCAGCAACTGAACGGGCAGGCGCTGGACGTGAAGGGGTCGTTGCTGCGCGGCGTGACCGTCGGCAAGCTGAACCTGGATGTCAGCGGCACGTATATCGACATCACCGACCTGCATCTGGACGTGCATTGGCGCGCCTTGGGCGACCGCCTGCTGCACGTGCGCGACGTGTCGGCAGGGTCGGTCCATGTGGCGTTGACCTCATCGCCCGAAACCGCTCCCGCCCAGGATGATGGCGAGCCGTTCTCGCTGCCGTCGCTGCCGGTGGACATCGCAGTTGACCGCATTGCGCTGGGAGACTTCCAGCTGGATCAGGACGGGCAGCCTTTGCCCGTCACCCTAGGCGCCCTGAGCGCCACGTTCGCGGCGGGCAAGCAAGGCGCGCAATTGCGCATCGCCAACCTGCGCGTGGGACACGAAGTGGGGCAGGCGGACGTGTCGGGCCAGGCCGAGCTGCAAGGGCTGGCCGACCCCTGGCCGTTTGCGGCGCGCCTGGATGTGACGGCGCGCGGGTCGGGTCCGGATTCCCCGCTGTGCCAGGCTGACAAGCTCAGCGGCGTGTTCGATGCGCGTCCGACGGCGGGCAAGAGCGCTGACGCCAAGGCTGATCCCAAGGCCAAGGCCGATCCCAAAGCCAAAGCCGATCCCAGGGCCGCCGCGAAGGGCAAAAGCGATCCCAAGAACAAAGCCGATCCCAAGGCCGACGCCAAATCCGACCCGAAGGCCGACGCCAAATCCGACCCGAAGGCCGACCCCAAGGCCGACCCCAAGGCCAAGCCGTCTTCTCAAGCCAAGCCCGCCTCGCCGTCCGAGCTGGCGGGTCCCCCCGCGCCCGCTTGCCAGGTTGTGTTGCGTGCCGACGCGGCGGGGTCGATGGATGGCATTCAGGCCAAGCTGGATGGCGCGGGCTCCGGCCTGCTGCTCGACGTGGTGGCGGATCTGGCGCCCCGCACGGCGCTGGTCCTGCGCAGCGCCAGGGCGAACGCGCAACTGCCCGACAAGTCGACCCTGACCGCGCAATTCGATCTGCAATCCGACGCCGCGCAAGGCGCTGGACGTGATCGCATCGCCGGCACCATCAGCGCCCAGCGTCTGGATCTGGCGCCCTGGCTCGGTGATGCCATCCCGCCCGCGGTCCTGACCGTGCGTGGTGATGTGCAGGCCGATATCGAAAACCTGAGCCAGCTGCGGCACGCCGCTATCGACCTGCGGTTCGAGGAAGGCACGCGCTGGAACAAGCAACCGCTGACGKGCGGACTCAAAGCCCAGGTGGATATCGCCGCGGCTGTGGCGGCCGCAACCGGGACTTCGACCGGGACCAGCACCACAACCAGCACCGCAACTGGCACCGCACCCAGCCCCGCAACCGGCACAGCAACCAGCGCCGCAACCGGCACAGCAACCAGCGCCGCAACCGGCACAGCAACCGGCACAGCAACCAGCACCGCAACCGGCACAGCAACCGCACCCACCACCGACGCCGCCATCGACCCGCTCGCCGGATTGCGCATTCATGGTCTGGATGTGGACCTGAAGCTAGGCCGCAACCGGGTTCAGGTGCAGGGCGAAATTGACGCCCGCGATGGCGCGTTGAGCGTGGACGCCCAGGCGCCGCAGTTGGATGCCTTCTGGCCCGGTATTCCCGGCGGCGCCGAATTGAAGGGCAAATTCACCGGTACCGTGGCCGCGCATCGGGGCGAACTGGCCGCCGGTTACACCCCTGCCAACCCGCGCGCTGGCGTGCTGGGGCAAGCGCCCGCCAAGGCCAATATCGCGTTCACCGGCGCGTGGGGCAAAGGCCCGGCGGGCCAGCCCGATGCCGCCTTGCTGGGCTGGCGCGGCACCTTTTCCAAGCTGACGGCAGATACCGCCGGGTTCGCCGTGTCGGTTGACCGGCCGGTGACGTTGGCCTTTCTGCCATCGGCCGTCGCGCCCCAATGGCAATGGCAGGTCGGCCAGACCACATTGAGCCTGACACTGCCCGGCAAGGAACGCCTGACGCTCGCGCATCAGGGGTCGCGTGGCGGCGGCAAGCGCTGGGAAACCGCTGGGCAGGCCGACAACCTCGTCATCACCGCCGCCATGGCGCGGCAAGTGATCGGCGCGGTCGACCCCGAGGCCGCCGCCAAGTTGGGCAAGGGCCCGAGCCGCGTGAACGCCGTCATCCCTGACGGCCAGCGCCGGATCGCGCTGGATCTGCTGTGGGACCTGAAGTTCGACGGCCGGCTGGGCGGCAAGGCCCGCATCTCGCGCCGGGAAGGCGATCTGCGGATTCCTGGCGACCCGCCGATTCCGCTGGGCTTAAAGGCGCTGGTGCTGGACGTGACCGCCACGCCCACGTCCGCCAACGCCAGCCGTCTGGACGCCAAGCTCAACGTGGCGACCGACAAGATGGGCACCATCAACGGCACGGGCACCGCCGTGCTGCGGGTGGACGCCAACGGCGCCATGGCGCTGGACGAACGCCAGCCGCTGCGCGCGAATCTGGATGCCGATATCGCCGACCTGGCCTGGGTCAGCTTGTTCGTAGGCGATTCGATGGAAGTGGGCGGCGCCGTCAAGGCCAACCTGCAAGCCCAAGGCACGCTGGCCGGCAAGTGGTCGGCCACCGGCACCATCCGCGGCGACAAGCTGCGCGTGGTGCGCATTGACGACGGCGTGCGCCTGATTGACGGCACCTTGTCCGCGCGTCTGGATGGCGACCGCCTGGTGCTGGACAGCCTGCGCTTTCCGGCGTCGTTGCGGGTGATGCCGGCCGAATGGCGCACCAAGGAATGGATCACCACCAACCCCGAGGCCAAGGGCGGGTACGCCGAAGCCAAGGGCCAGTGGAACTTCATCGATGGCGGCGGCGATATCAAGCTGACGCTGTACCGCTTCCCGGCGTTGCAGCGCTCGGACCGCTACGCCATGGTGTCCGGCACGATCGACCTGAAGGCCGCCATGCCGCGCATCGAAATCGTGGGGGACCTGAAGGCCGACGCAGGCTGGTTCAGCCTGGAAATCCTGCAAGGCGTGCCGTCGCTGGACGACGACGTGAAGGTCGTGCATGCCGGCCAGGACCCCACCGCCGTCTCCACGCCCCTGCAAACCAGTATGAACCTGAAGTTCGACATGGGGCCGCGCTTCTACATCACCGGCATGGGCCTGGATGCGGGTTTGCTTGGCTCCATCCAGATCTTGCTGAATGATGGCCGCCTGACGGGCGTGGGCCAGTTGCGGACTCGGGGCGGCGGCATCGAGGCCTATGGCCAGAAGCTGCGCTTAAGTCGCGGCACGCTGACTTTCCAGGGCCGGCTGGACAATCCGATTCTGGATATCGAGGCCCTGCGCACCGGTGAGCAGGTTGAAGCCGGCGTCAAGGTGGTTGGAACGGCGCAGCGCCCGCGCATTGATCTGGTGTCCTATCCGGATGTCAGCGACGTGGAAAAACTGTCGTGGCTGCTGCTGGGACGGGGGCCGGATGAAAGCGGCAGCGATGCCGCCCTGCTGGTGTCCGTGGGCACCGCGCTGCTGGGCGGCGGCCAGCCGTTCTACAAGCAGTTCGGGCTGGACGACGTCAGCGTGCGCACGGGCGCCTTGGGCAGTTCGGGCAGCATCCTGCCTGACCGCACCGTGGCGGGCGACGTAAACCGGGACAGTGACAGCCAGTTGGCGACGCAATTCCTGGTGGCCAGCAAGTCGTTCGCCAACGGCATCACGCTAAGCGTCGAGCAGGCGCTGGCGGGCAGCGACACCGTGGGCCGCGCCAGTTACCGGCTGGCGCGCGGGCTGTCGATCGACCTGAAGGGCGGTTCGGTCAACGGGATTGCGCTGGTCTACCGGACCTTCTGGGGGAACTGAGTAAAATGGGCCCATTCCATCCCCTTTAGCACCATTCCCACCATGAGCATCAAAAGCGACCGCTGGATCCGCCGCCAGTCCGAAGCCGGCATGATCGAACCCTTTGAACCAGGGCAGGTCCGCACGGCCAATGGCGGGCGGATCGTCAGCTACGGCACCAGCAGCTACGGCTATGACGTGCGCTGCGCCGACGAATTCAAGATTTTCACGAACATCAATTCCACCATCGTCGACCCCAAGAATTTCGACGAAGGCTCGTTCGTGGACTTCAAGGGTGATGTTTGCATCATCCCGCCGAACTCGTTTGCGCTGGCCCGCACGGTTGAATACTTCCGCATTCCGCGCAGCGTCCTGACGATCTGCCTGGGCAAAAGCACCTACGCGCGCTGCGGCATCATCGTCAACGTGACGCCGCTGGAACCCGAATGGGAAGGCCACGTCACGCTGGAATTCTCGAACACCACGCCGCTGCCCGCCAAGATTTACGCTGGCGAAGGCTGCGCGCAGATGCTGTTCCTGGAAAGCGATGAAGTGTGCGAGACGTCTTACGCCGATCGTGGCGGCAAGTATCAGGGCCAGCGCGGCGTCACGCTGCCGCGTACCTGATTCCTTAGCGTTGTGGCGCGGGGGCGGGGCGCAGGTAGTCGATGTCCCATTCGCTTTCGCCGGTCTGGATGAATCCGTGCCGGCGGTAGAAGCGGTTCGAATCGCTGTCCCGCAACGCGCCGACGGACACCGGCAGCCCCTGGCTGTCGGCGTCTTGCAGAATCCTTTGCATGACCTGGCTGCCCAGGCCTGCGCTTTGCGCCGCGGGCGTGATGTACAGATGGTCCAGCCGCAAGCCCTCGCCGTCTGGCCGCAGGGCATAAAACCCCACCCGTTTTCCGCTGTGTTCGATCCACCAGGTGTGTTCGGGCCGGAAGGTGCTGCGTAGCCGCGAGCGGGCGCGTTCAGGATCAAAGCGGCCCAGCCGTTGCAGGCTGTCGCGCATGGCCTCGATGCGCAAGTCCGCCAGCGCATCGAAATCGGCATCGGATACCGCTTGGAACCGCAAGCCGTTATCCGCCAGCTCGTCATAGCCCCGGCCCAGGAATTGCAGGATGCAGATGCCGTGGCCGTAGGGGTCGCTCAGGTGCGCGATGCGGCCCCAGGCGTGTGTGGACGCCGGGTCTTCCAAGCGGGCGCCCGCCGCCACGGCCTGGCTGACCGCAAGGTCCACGTCTTCCACCACCACGTCCAGATGCACGGGCGTCCAGTGGCGCGCGTAGTCGCGCGTCTGGCCCGTTGCGCTGGCGGCGGGCGTGCCTGCGGCTTTTTCCAGCAGGTAGATGGGAGCGCTTGCCCCAAGCATTTCCGCAGCCTTCGGACCCAGCCGCCGATGCAGCGTCAAGCCGAATGCGCGGGCGTAAAAGTCGACGGCGTGTTCAAGATCGGGCACATCGATATTGACCAGGAGCTGCATGGGGTCTTTCCTTCGGAATCATTCCTATGGACGGGACAAAAACATATCACGGGCGCCACGCCAGGGGGTGTGCGGCTTGCGGCCAAAGAAGTGGGCTAAACAAAGCGGCTAAACAAAGCGGATAAACAAGGCGGCTAAAGAAACCGCTACGCGCAACCGTAAAAAGAATATATGTGTTTGCCGATTTGGCGACGTCATCTCTGCAAGCTGAGCAAGGCCCCGACCCGTGCGTTACCCCCATATTCCCTGGCTGCCCCTGTTGTTTTATCCCGCGCTGCCAGTGGCCGCCGCGGTCGGCCTCATGCTGTGGCGTGAATGGCCGCCCGCGTTGACGCTGATCGTGCCGTTCGTGCCGTGGGTGATGGCGCTGATCGGCGCGGCGATCTGCCTGATGTACCAACGCTMGCAGACGATGGCGCTGATGCTATGCGTGCTGGCCGCCACCGCCATCTGGCCAACGCTCGCACGGGAAGCGCCGTGGGCCTTGGGGCCCGCGCTGGCGTGGTGGTCGTTGGCGTACACAATCAATGCGCTCTGGTCCGAGCGGTCCAGCATGTGGCTCGACATGGTGCTGCGCATCGCGCTGATGGCGGTGGGCGTGGCGGCGATTGCGCTTATTGGCAAGGATGGCCTGACCGATGTGTTTGGCACCATGGCGTTGCAGGGCAAGCTTGCGCGCCTGGGCGTGCCCGTCGAAGCGCTTGCGGCGCTGCTGGTGACGGGCCTCACATTGACCTTGTTGCTGTTGCGCTATGGGCGCCCGCAGCAGGCGGGCCAATGGCTGGGCTTTGTCTGCATGGCCTGGGCCTTGCCGCGTGGCGCGGAACATCCCATTGAACTGGCGTTGATGTCGGCCGCTGCGCTGACGGCGCTGTGCATCTCGCTGGCGCACGAAGGTTTCCACATGGCGTTTCGCGACGAGCTGACCGGCCTGCCGGGCCGGCGCGCGCTGAACGAACGCCTGCAACGCATGGGCCGCGTCTACACGTTGGCGATGGCCGACGTGGATCACTTCAAGGCGTTCAACGACACGCACGGACACGACGTGGGCGATCAGGTGCTGCGCATGGTGGCGTCGCAACTGCGCCGTGTGCCGGGCGGCGGGCAGGCGTACCGATATGGCGGCGAAGAGTTCACGCTGGTGTTCCCGGGCAAGACCGCCGCCGAAAGCATGCCGCATCTGGAAACGGTGCGGCGCGCCATCGAGGCCTATCAGATGCGCTTGCGCGACAAACCCGCGCGGCCCAAGGCGGACCAGGTCGGCCTGCGCCGCCGGGGCGGACGCGGCGGACGCAATTCACGGCCGTTGCGGGTCACGGTCAGCATTGGCGTGGCGGAACGCGGCGACGCCTTGCGCGCGCCGGACGCGGTAATCAAGGCGGCCGACCAGGCGCTTTACAAAGCCAAGGACGGCGGCCGCAACCAGGTGTGCGCGTATGGCGCGCGCCGCAGCCGGGCGGCAGCGGCGTGAGTCTTCGCAGCCGGGCGGCAACGGCCTGAGTTTTCGCCGCTGGTCGTCAGCGGTCTGAGTTTCCCCACCCGCCATCAACGCGCCGCCGCCTACTTGCCGGCCAGCGCCAGCCGCCATCAACGCGCCGCCGCCTACTTGCCGGCCAGCGCCAGCGCCATCAGTGTTTCGTCGTAGAGCGCGTCGTTCACGCACAGCGCTTCGCGTTCGCGGCCATATTCGACAAAGCCCAGGCTGGCGTACAGCGCCGTGGCCGCGGTGTTGTTGGCGGTGACGCTTAGCTGCACCTGGCGGATGCCGCGCATGGTTTGGGCATGGGCGATGGCCGCATGCATCAGCAGCCGGCCCAGCCCGCGTCCGCGATGGGTGGGCGCCACATACATGCTCCAGACGTGCGCCTTGTGGCGCATCTTCAGCTTGCGCTGACGGCCCACGCCGACCATGCCAGCCAGGGCGTCATCGACGAACACGCCAAACATCGCGCCATCATCCAGCGGCGTGATCCACCCCCGGATGTCCTCCAGTGTCAGCGTGTGTTCCTCTTCGTAACTTGATCCGAACGATTCGGGTGTTTCCACCAGCGCGTCCAGGCGCAATTGACGCAGGGGCGCGGCATCCGGGGCGGTCAGACGTCTGACAAGCGGTATGGGCATGGTCTGAGAGTGTTGGGAATACGGAACGGTTGGGCGGTTTGGGCAGTATAGGCGGGGGGCGCTTGCCTATAATGGGGCTATTGCCGCTTGCGGTTTTCACAAAGGAGCCAACGATGTTCGGTTTCCTCAAGATAAACCAGGACGCCAATCTCGACGAAGTGCAGGAAGCCTTCGTCGCCAGAGTGGCAGACGCTGCGCAAGACTTTGTCGATGCCGCCGGGACAACCGGCGCCGTGCTGGACTACTCCCTGTCCAGTGTCCATGCGCTGGACGACGCGCTAGAGGCCGCCCACCTTGGGACCTTGCCTCTGACCCCCATGCAAACCGTTGGCGCCGCCGCCTACCTGTACGAGGTCGGACGCCGCGCGCATGGCGGCTTGTACGAGGTGTGCGACGACGAAGACCCGGTTGTGCTGGTATGTGGCGACCCCGGCTCCGAAGTCTGTTTTGGCGCCATCGCCAAGATCGAGCGGCGCATCCGGGACGGGGCCACCGAGTCCATCCCCGCCTACTTCGAGCAGTTCACCACCGCCTTGCAGACCGGCGAAGCCCGCACCATCCGCTAGGTTTGCTCCCCCCGGCGCCGTTGTCTCTGTGCTGAAAGCGCCCGCTTTTGGCGCGATGACAACGGCTGTGCATGCCTTCTGGGGATTTCCCGTAGGACTGTAAGAAAAACAGCCCTACAATTCCGCCATTCCCGCTTCCCGGCGGGTGCTCGCGCCGTCTGTCATCAGGCGGATTTTTACTAGAAGTACATTCGGGCTGCGAACCGCGTCCGATCCCGCCTTGCCCCCAGGAGCGCCTGCATGAAATTCCGCTTCCCCATTTTCATCATCGACGAGGACTACCGTTCGGAGAACGCGTCCGGTTTGGGTATTCGTGCCTTGTCAGCTGCAATCGAGGCCGAGGGCGTCGAGGTGATCGGGGTGACCAGCTATGGCGACCTGAGTTCGTTCGCGCAACAGCAAAGCCGCGCCAGCGCCTTCATCCTGTCGATCGACGATGAAGAGTTCGACGTGGATTCGCCCGAGGACGTGGCCAGCGCAATCAAGAACCTGCGCATGTTCATCGGCGAGCTGCGCTTTCGCAACGCCGATATCCCCATCTATCTGTACGGTGAGACGCGCACGTCGGAACACATTCCGAACGACATCCTGCGCGAACTGCACGGCTTCATCCACATGTTCGAGGACACCCCCGAATTCGTGGCGCGCCACATCATCCGCGAAGCCCGCAGCTACGTGGATTCGCTGCCGCCGCCGTTCTTCCGCGAGCTGGTCAAGTACGCGCAAGACGGTTCGTATTCCTGGCACTGCCCCGGGCACTCGGGCGGCGTGGCGTTCCTGAAGAGCCCGGTGGGCCGCATGTTCCACCAATTCTTCGGCGAGAACATGCTGCGCGCCGACGTCTGCAACGCCGTGGACGAACTGGGCCAGTTGCTGGACCACACCGGCCCCATCGCCGAGTCCGAACTGAACGCCGCGCGCATCTTCCATGCCGATCACTGCTTCTTCGTGACCAACGGCACGTCGACGTCGAACAAGGTGGTGTGGCACGCCAACGTTGCGGCTGGCGACGTCGTGGTGGTGGACCGCAACTGCCACAAGTCGATCCTGCACGCCATTACGATGACGGGCGCGATCCCGGTGTTCCTGCGCCCCACGCGTAACCACCTGGGCATCATCGGCCCGATCCCGCTGGAAGAATTCCACCCGGACAACATCCGCAAGAAGATCGAAGCCAACCCCTTCGCACGCGAAGCGGTGAACAAGAATCCGCGCATCCTGACGCTGACGCAAAGCACGTATGACGGCGTCATCTACAACGTGGAAATGATCAAGGAACAGCTCGGCAGCTACATCGACACGCTGCACTTTGACGAAGCGTGGCTGCCGCACGCGTCGTTCCACGAGTTCTACACGGACATGCACGCGATTGGCCAGGACCGCCCGCGCAGCCAGGACGCGATGGTGTTTGCCACGCACTCCACGCACAAGCTGCTGGCCGGTATTTCGCAGGCCTCGCAGATCATCGTGCAGGAATCCGAGACCCGCAAACTGGACCGCAACGTTTTCAACGAGGCGTACCTGATGCACACGTCGACCTCGCCGCAGTACGCGATCATCGCGTCGTGCGACGTGGCCGCCGCCATGATGGAGCCGCCCGGAGGCACCGCGCTGGTCGAGGAAAGCATCCGCGAAGCGCTGGACTTCCGCCGCGCCATGCGCAAGGTGGAATCGGAATTCGGCAAGAACGACTGGTGGTTCAAGGTCTGGGGCCCGAACCGTCTGGTGTCCGAAGGCATCGGCAACCGCGACGAGTGGATTCTGGAAGCCAACGACCACTGGCACGGCTTCGGCGAAATGGCCGAAGGCTTCAACATGCTGGACCCGATCAAGGCCACGGTCATCACCCCGGGGCTGGACATGTCGGGCAGCTTCGGCGAAACCGGCATTCCGGCTGCGCTGGTGTCCAAGTACCTGACCGAGCACGGCGTGGTGGTGGAAAAGACCGGCCTGTATTCGTTCTTCATCCTGTTCACCATCGGCATCACCAAGGGCCGCTGGAACACGCTGTTGACCGCCTTGCAGCAGTTCAAGGACGACTACGACCGCAACCAGCCGCTGTGGCGCATCCTGCCGGACTTCTGCCGCGTGCATCGCCGCTACGAGCGCATGGGCCTGCGCGATCTGTGCCAGGAAATCCACGAAGCCTACCGTGCGCGCGACGTCGCCCGCCTGACCACCGAGATGTACCTGAGCGACATGGTGCCGGCGCTGAAGCCGTCGGACGCCTTTGCCCGCATGGCGCACCGCGAAGTCGAACGCGTGGACATCGACAAGCTGGAAGGCCGCGTGACGGGCGTGCTGTTGACGCCGTATCCCCCGGGCATTCCGCTGCTGATTCCGGGCGAACGCTTTAACCGCACCATCGTGCAGTACCTGCAATTCGCGCGCGAATTCAACGAGCGCTTCCCGGGCTTCGAAACCTACATTCACGGCCTGGCCGACGAACCGGGTCCCGATGGCGAGAAGCGCTACTACGTTGATTGCCTGATTGAAGAATAAGGCCCGGCGGGTCTGGAGTTTCGATGTTTGATGTAGCCGTACTCGGCGCCGGCGCCGCTGGCATGATGTGTGCAGCGGTCGCCGGTCAGCGCGGCTTGCGCGTGGTGCTGGTCGACCACGCCGAGCGCCTGGCGGAGAAGATCCGCATTTCCGGTGGTGGCCGCTGCAACTTCACCAACATCGGGGCCGGACCCGCCAACTTCCTGTCCGACAATCCGCATTTCTGCCGCTCGGCCCTGTCGGCCTACACGCCGCAGGACTTTCTGGCGCTGATGAAGCGCCACCATATCGCCTGGCACGAGAAGCATCGCGGCCAGCTGTTCTGCAACGATTCCAGCGAATCCATCATCGACATGCTGCGCGCCGAGTGCGACGCGGGCAATGTGCAATGGCGCATGGGCTGCTCAGTGGCCGAGATCGGCCACGGCGAGCAGGGCTTTGAACTGCGCACCGGCCAGGGCGTGATCCGCGCGGCCAAGCTGGTGGTGGCTACCGGCGGCATGGCGATTCCGCAGTTGGGCGCCACCGACTTCGGCCTGAAGATTGCGCGCCAGTTCGGCCTGAAGGTGGTCGAACCCCGGCCGGCGCTGGTGCCCCTGACGTTTGACCCCGTGCAATGGCAGCCCATGTCCGAACTATCGGGCGTGGCGCTGGAAGTGGGCCTGCACACGGGGCAGGGCAAGACGCGCGGAGAATTCCTGGAAGACCTGCTGTTCACGCATCGGGGCTTGTCAGGCCCGGCGATCTTGCAGATTTCCAGCTACTGGAAGCCCGGCGAACCCATCGTGATCGACCTGGCGCCCGGCCGCGATCTGGCCGAAGAGCTGCTGGCGTCAAAATCCGGTAACCGCCAGCAGGTGCATACCGTGCTGGCGGGCCTGTGGCCCAAACGGCTGGCCGACCGCTGGCTGCATCTGGCAGAGCAGGGCGGCAAGCCCGGCCTGGCGGCATTACGTCTGGCGGATGCGCCCGACAAAACGCTGCGCGCACTGGCGCAAGACATCCATCAATGGTCGCTCGTGCCCAGCGGCACCGCTGGCTACAAGAAGGCCGAAGTGATGCGCGGCGGTGTGGATACGCGCGGGCTGGACCAGAAATCCATGCAGGCCAAGACCACCCCCGGCCTGTATTTCATCGGCGAAGCGGTCGACGTGACCGGCTGGCTGGGCGGCTACAACTTCCAGTGGGCCTGGGCCTCGGGCGTGGCCTGCGGGAAAGCGGTGTAAGCAGGGGGCGAGGGGCGGGCGGGATGGACCCGGCGCCCGGGCGCATCGCGCATTCCGTTGGCTCGAATTGAAACAATCCCATTGTGATATCAAATAAAAATACATATCATTTATGTTTTCGATATCGACTATTGCCTCTCCATCGGGAGGGCGAGTCCCACGGAGACATGCATGGCCTATACCCTTCCGACCCTGCCGTACGCTTATGACGCCCTGGAGCCTCACATTGACGCGATGACGATGGAGATCCACTACAGCAAGCATCATCAAACCTATGTGACCAGCCTGAACGCCGCGCTGGATGGCGCCGGCCTCAGCACTGACGAACCCGTCGAAGCCCTGGTGGCCCGCCTGGACCAATTGCCCGAAGCCATACGCGGCGCGGTCCGCAACCACGGCGGCGGCCATGCCAACCACAGCCTGTTCTGGTCGGTGATGTCGCCCGAAGGCGGCGGCGAGCCCGACGGCGCGCTGGCCGCGGCGATTGAATCGGAACTGGGCGGCCTGGCTGCCTTTCGCGACGCCTTCACCAAGGCGGCGCTGACCCGCTTTGGCAGCGGCTGGGCCTGGCTCTCGGTAACGCCCGCCGGCAAGCTGGTGGTGGAAAGCAGCGCCAACCAGGACAGCCCGCTGATGCACGGCAATACGCCGATTTTGGGCCTGGATGTCTGGGAACACGCCTACTATCTGAAATACCAGAACCGCCGTCCTGAATACATCGGCGCTTTCTACAATGTCGTGAACTGGCCCGAAGTGGCTCGCCGCTACGCGGCCGCGAAGGGCTAAGCCTATCTCTCTGAAGGAGGGTAGCGGCCCTATGAACACTTTCAGCCGTCATCGCGTGCGGCCTGCGGCCACGAGCATCAGCGTGTGGACGCTTGCCGTCATGGTGTCCTGCCTGGCGCTGCATCAGCTCTGGGTGTATCTGGACGAGCATGCGCCGCACGTGGCTGACGCGCTGTTAGGGGGGCTGGTCGCCGCTGGCGCGACCGCGCTGGGCACCTTGCCCATTCTCTTCGCCCGCACCATTCCGCAGAAAGTCCAGGACAGCATGTTCGGCTTCGGCGCGGGCGTGATGCTGGCGGCCAGCGCGTTTTCGCTGGTGGCCCCCGGTATTGCCGCCGCCGAAACGCAAGGCATGGGGCCGTGGGGCGCGGGGCTGACGGTGGGCGCCGCCATCTTGCTGGGCGCGGGCGTGCTGCTGATCATGGACCGCACCCTGCCGCACGAACACTTCATCAAGGGCCGGGAAGGCATCGAGGCGCACCGGCTGCGCCGCACCTGGCTGTTCGTGTTTGCGATCACGTTGCATAACCTGCCCGAAGGCCTGGCGATTGGCGTGGGGTATGCGGGTAGCGACCCCGTGCGCGGCACCGCATTGGCCACGGGTATCGCCATTCAGGACATTCCCGAAGGGCTGGTGGTGGCGGTGGCGCTGCTGGCGGCCGGCTACAAACGCGCGTTCGCCGTGGCGCTGGGCATGTTGTCGGGGCTGGTTGAACCGCTGGGCGCCGTGCTGGGGGCGGCCATCGTGGGGTTTTCGGCGACCATGCTGCCATGGGGCCTGGGCTTTGCCGCGGGGGCCATGTTGTTTGTCATCAGCCATGAAATCATTCCCGAATCCCATCGCAAGGGGCACGAGGTCTACGCCACCTGCGGGCTGATGTTGGGCTTTGTTTTGATGATGCTGCTGGATACCGCGCTGGGGTAGCGCGCTTGATTTTTCGGTTTTCGGCGCAAGGCTTTCGTTGTATGCTTTCGCCGCTGTCATGCATGTTTGCGGGAGAGAGCGGCTGTTTCCACGAATCAGCCGCCGCCGAAGGCGCAATTCGCCCAGAATCGCTCAGGTAACCGATACCGCACATGCTTGCCCCGTCCCGGTTTTTCACCGTGTGGATGCGGCAAAACAGTACTCTGGAGAGACCTGGCGCCGACCCTCGAACAAGGGACATATCGCGCAGCCCAGGCGCCGAAGGTGCAAACCCGCCACGCGGGGCAACTCTCAGGCAAAAGGACAGAGGGGCGGAAGATTCAGCCGTAGCCGTGCGGGCGCAGTCCGCTTGTCACGACCGGCATTCCGTAACCCTGGCAAAGATTGCCGTCCCGGAGTTTCCGCGCATGTCCGCAACCCTCAAACGCACCCCGCTGGCCGAAGAACATATCGCCTCCGGCGCCCGAATGGTCGATTTCGGCGGCTGGGATATGCCCTTGGCCTACGGCTCGCAGCTCGAGGAGCACCACGCGGTGCGCCAGGACGCCGGCATGTTCGATGTGTCGCACATGCTGAACGTTGACGTCACCGGCCCCGACGCCTTCGCCTTCCTGCAACGCCTGGTCGCCAATGACGTGTCCAAGCTGACTGTGCCTGGCAAGGCCTTGTACAGCTGCATGCTGAACCCGCAAGGCGGCGTCATCGACGACCTGATCATCTATTTCTTCGCCGCCGACGAATGGCGCGTGGTGGTCAACGCCGGCACGGCCGACAAAGACATCGCCTGGATGCAGCGCGTGAAGCAGGCTGGCCAGTTCGACGTCACCATCGCCGCGCGCCGCGATCTGGCCATGGTGGCCGTGCAAGGCCCCAACGCTCGCGCCAAGGTCTGGGCCGCGCGCCCGGCATGGCAAGCCGCCACCGAAGCGCTGACCCCGTTTGTCGCAGCCCGCGTTGACGGCGACACGCTCGTGGCCCGCACCGGCTACACCGGCGAAGACGGCTTTGAAATCGTTTTGCCCGCGACCGAAGTCGTGCAGCTGTGGCGCGACCTGGTTGCGCAAGGCGTGCGACCGGCGGGCCTGGGCGCGCGCGATACGCTGCGCCTGGAAGCCGGCATGAACCTGTACGGCCAAGACATGGACGAGCTGACCCAGCCCGATCAAGCCGGCCTGACCTGGACCGTGTCGCTGAAGAACGCCGAGCGCCGTTTCATCGGCCGCGACGCCCTTGAACAATTCGCCACCCCCGCCACCTTCATCGGCCTGAAGCTGCAAGAGCGCGGCGTGATGCGCGCCCACATGGCCGTGCGCACGCCGGCCGGCACGGGCGAACTCACCAGCGGCACCATGTCGCCCACGCTGGGCGTGTCGATCGGCTTTGCCCGCCTGCCGCAAGGCGTGCGTCCGGGCGATACCGTCGAGGTCGACATCCGCGGCAAATGGGTGCCCGCCCTGGTCTGCAAGCTGCCTTTCGTCCGTAACGGCAAAGCCGTCGAACACTCGTAAACTCGAAGCTTCGCGCGAGCCGCCTGCCCGGTCCGGGCACGCGCCGCCCGCGCGAGGCGCGCAACACCATTCATCTACCCGCATTCCCTCAGGAGTTCCCATGAGTCTGCCCACCGATCGCAAGTACACCTCGTCCCACGAATGGGTCAAAGCTGAAGGCGACGTGTTCGTCGTCGGCATCACCGACACCGCCCAGGATCAATTGGGCGATCTGGTCTTCGTTGGCGACGTGAAGGTTGGCGCCAAGTTGAACGCGGGCGAAACCGCCGGCGTCGTTGAATCGGTCAAGGCCGCATCCGACATCTACGCACCCGTCGCTGGCGAAATCGTCGCCTTCAACGAAGAGCTGGAAAACAACCCCAACCTGATCAACGAATCGGCCTTCACCGCCTGGATCTTCAAGATCAAGCCGGTCAACGCCGCGGATGCCGACAAGCTGCTGGACGCTGCCGGCTACGAAGCTGTCGCCAACGGCTAAGCCGTTTCGAGGCTGGCCCGCCGCCCGTATGGCGCGCCAGCCTCGCAACCTGCATCACCACCCCGAGATTCCCCCATGTCGCGCGCCCTAGACACCCATACCGACTTCATTCCCCGCCACATCGGCCCTTCTGACGCCGACCAGGCCGCCATGCTCAAGGTCATTGGCAGCTCCAGCCTGGACGCCCTGATCGAAGAAGTCGTGCCCCCGAAGATCCGCAGCCAGGCCCCGCTGGCGCTGCCGCCCTCGCGCAGCGAAACCGACGTGCTGGCCGAGCTGAAGCAGATCGCGGGCCGCAACAAGGTCTTCCGCAATTACATCGGCCAGGGTTACTACGGCACGCAGACGCCCAACGTCGTGCTGCGCAACATTCTTGAGAATCCCGCCTGGTACACGGCCTACACGCCGTATCAGCCGGAAATCTCGCAGGGCCGTCTTGAAGCCCTGCTGAACTACCAGACCATGGTCGCCGACCTGACCGGGCTGGACATCTCCAACGCCTCGCTGCTGGACGAAAGCACCGCCGCCGCCGAAGCCATGACGCTGGCCCGCCGTGGCGCCAAGTCGCAAAGCCCGGTGTTCTTCATCTCGCGCCATGTGCATCCGCAGACCATCGAAGTCGTGCGTACGCGCGCCGAAGGCCTGGACATCGAGATCACCGTCGGCGACGAAGCCGAAGGCCTGCCCGAGTGCTTTGGCGTGCTGCTGCAATACCCGCACAGCACCGGTTCCGTGTCCGACTACCGCAAGCTGGCGGAAGCCGCCCACGCGCAAGGCGCGGTCGTCGCGTGCGCCACCGACCTGCTGGCGCTGGCCCTGTTGGCCGCCCCGGGCGAGTGGGGCGCCGACATCGCCATCGGTTCGGCCCAGCGCTTTGGCGTGCCGTTCGGTTTTGGCGGCCCGCACGCGGGCTTCATGGCCTGCAAGGACGCCTTCAAGCGCAACATGGCCGGCCGTCTGGTCGGCGTGTCGAAAGACGCGCAAGGCAACCCGGCGATGCGTCTGGCGCTGCAAACGCGCGAACAGCACATCCGCCGCGAGAAGGCCACGTCCAACATCTGCACGGCGCAAGTGCTGCTGGCCGTGATGGCGGGCATGTACGCCGTGTGGCACGGCCCGGCCGGCATCCGCCGCATTGCCGAGCGCGTGCAGCGCAGCACCGCCATCCTGCGCGCCGAACTGGTGAAGCTGGGCGTGAAGGTTGTGAACAACACGTTCTTCGACACGCTGCTGCTGGAAACCGGCCCCGCCACCCCGGCCATCCTGACGGCCGCCGAGTGCGAACACATCAACCTGCGCCGTGTTGACGGCGCGCGCCTGGCCGTGTCGCTGGACGAAACCGTGACCGTCGCCGACCTGCAAGCGCTGGTCAACGTGTTCGCCGCCGGCCTGGAGCGTGATGATGTCGAACTCGACATCGACGCCCTGGACGCCGCCGCCGCCAGCGGTATCCCCGCATCGGTTGCCCGCGAAAGCGCCATCCTGAAGCACCCGGTGTTCTCCAGCGTGCAATCCGAAACCGACATGCTGCGCTACCTGCGCAAGCTGGCCGACAAGGACCTGGCGCTGGACCGCACGATGATCCCGCTGGGTTCGTGCACGATGAAGCTGAACGCCACGGCCGAGATGATCCCGATCACGTGGCCCGAGTTCGCGTTGATCCACCCGTTTGCGCCCGCGTCGCAAAGCCAGGGCTACAACGAGCTGATCGACCGCCTGTCCGCCGCGCTGTGCGAAATCACCGGCTACGACAACATCAGCCTGCAACCCAACTCGGGCGCGCAAGGCGAATACGCCGGCCTGCTGGCGATTCGCGGCTATCACCAAGCCAACGGCCAGCATCAGCGCAACGTCTGCCTGATCCCGTCGTCGGCGCACGGCACCAACCCCGCGTCGGCGCAACTGGCCGGCATGGACGTCGTGGTGGTGGCGTCGGATTCCAACGGCAACGTGGATCTGGCTGACCTGCGCGCCAAGATCGAACAGGTTGGCGACAAGCTGGCCGCGCTGATGATCACGTACCCGTCCACGCACGGCGTGTTCGAAGAAGCCGTCACCGAGATCTGCGATCTGGTTCACCAGGCGGGCGGCCAGGTCTACCTGGACGGCGCCAACATGAACGCGATGGTCGGCGTGGCCCAGCCCGGCAAGTTCGGCTCGGACGTGTCGCACCTGAACCTGCACAAGACCTTCTGCATCCCGCACGGCGGCGGCGGCCCCGGCGTGGGTCCCGTGGCAGTGCGCGCCCACCTGGCGCCGTACCTGCCGGGCGTGGTGAACGAGCAGGGCAAGCTGCCCGGCGACGCGAAGGTTGGCCCGGTCTCGGCCGCGCCGTTCGGTTCGGCCGGCATCCTGCCGATTCCGTACGTGTACATCGCGCTGATGGGCGCCGACGGCCTGCGCCGCGCCACCGAAGTCGCCATCCTGAACGCCAACTACATCGCGACCCGCCTGCGTGACCACTACCCGGTGCTGTACGCGGGCCGTAACGGCCGTGTGGCGCACGAGTGCATCCTGGACGTGCGTCCGTTGAAGGAAACCAGCGGCATCAGCGCCGAAGACATCGCCAAGCGCCTGATGGACTACGGTTTCCACGCGCCGACGATGAGCTTCCCGGTGGCGGGCACCTTGATGGTCGAGCCGACGGAATCCGAAGGCGTCGCCGAACTGGACCGCTTCATCGACGCGATGATTTCGATCCGCGAGGAAATCGCCCAGGTCGAACGTGGCGAACGCGATCGCGAAGACAACGTCCTGAAGAACGCGCCGCACACCGCCCAGATGCTGCTGGCCGAAGAATGGCTGCACGACTACCCGCGCCAGCAGGCCGCCTACCCGGTGGCGTCGCTGCGCGAGGCCAAGTACTGGCCGCCGGTGGGCCGTGTGGACAACGCCTACGGCGACCGCAACCTGGTCTGCGCCTGCCTGCCGATCGAAGCCTACGCATAAGCGCACGCGCTTCAGCTTTAGCTTTAGCTTTCAGGCAATAAAAAACCCCCATCAGCAATTGATGGGGGTTTTTCTTTGGGGCCGAGCGATGCGCCAGGTGGTGGCCCTGGCGCGGCAGGCTTACTTGGCCGATGCGCCCTTGGCGACGTCGTTGAAGTCTTCAGCGATGCTGATGAAGGTGTTCAACAGGATTTGCAGGTTGTCCTTGCCGATCCCGCCTTCTGCGTTCATGTCCATCTGCAGCACGGCCTGGTTCTTGTCGTCCAGGTAGGCGCGCGTCCAGCGGTATTCCTGATTCCAGCTGTTGATGGCCTTCAGCGTCACCGGCTTCTTGGTCTTGTACGTGGCGGTCATCACCAGGTCCAGGCACTTCTCGGTGAAGTCGTTGCACAGGAATTCCAGGCGCAGATCGCTGGCGCCGGTGGTGCCAGCGTCCAGCACCAGCACGGGGCCTTGGTCACCGTCGGTCTTGTTGACCGTGTAGCCCATGTCGTCCAGCAGGCTGCTGACGGTGTCCAGGTTGAAGTCCTGCATCACGCCGGGCAGGGCAGGCGTGGCGCCGTCGGCCGGCTCGTCCTGGCCCATGCCGGGCATGGATTCGTCTTCGTCGTCGTGGTCCATCGAGCCCATGCCGGCTGCGCCCAGCAGGCCGCTGAACAACTCGTCCGCCGGAATTTCCTTGCCGTTCAGGTTGCCCATGCCGTCCGCGAACGTGAACTTGCCGACGATGTTGTCGCCGTCGTTCTTGCCCACGTTGAACATTTCGGCCATGCCCGACATCTGGCGCACGGTTTCGTCGGCGTCCTTGGCGGCCTGATCGGCGGCAATGCCTTCCTTCTTGATGGCGTACTGCGTGACCAGGTCCTGCACCATCGGCTTGGAAATGATCAGCGTGGCGTCGATGCGCTTGATGGCCTTGACCGCAATTTCCTGCGGCGTCAGGTTCTTGACGTCAGGCGGGTTGGCCAGGTCCAGCGTGAAGTTCAGCTTGCTTTCGCCCTTGGCGGTCTTCCAGCTCAAGGGGTCGATGCTGAACGACGGGTTGCCCGCCAGCAGCTTGCCGGCGCTGTCCAGCATCGCTTCAACCTGCTCGTCCTTCAGACCTTCGTCTTCGGTGTGCGCCATGTACTGGCGCATCAGCTGGTTGTACGTGTCGGACAGGGTCTTGACGGCCTGGCCGTCCAGCTTGGCCAGCTTGATCACGGCCTGGCCGTTACCCAGCGGCACGTCGTTTACCGTGATGTCGCCCGTTTGGTAGGCGGCTTGCACGTTGATCGACTTGTCGTCTTCGGACAGCTTCACGCCGTAGCCGAAGTTATCCAGCGACACCTTCATGTCATCCGACTTCTTCGTGACGTCGATGCGCTTGATCTTGATGTCGGAATCGCCCATCGACACGCCGAACTTGCCCATGCGGCTGTTGACGTCCATCGTCATGCCGGTGATGGCCATGACGACCGGGTCGTTGCTCTTCGTGCCGTCGATGGCCAGCTTGTCCATCACGCCGTGCGCGGTGACGGCTTCCAGCGAGCGGTCAAACGTGCCCGTGATCACCATGCCGCTGAAGTCGATCGTGTTGTTTTGCACCGTCGTCGACACCGGCGCAATCTTGGAGGTGGACGAGGTAGTGCCGCTGTAGCTGACCATCGCGTCGCTGATCAGCGGCGAGATGTCTTTGGTCAGTGCGAACACTTCCTTCAGGTTGTCGGTCTTGGCGATTTCGGCGTGCACGTACGCCAGCTTGGGCGCAACGGCGCCGCGCGACAACGCGGTCTTGGGGAACGGGCCGTGTTCAATGACGGCGTCGAACTCAATCATGCCGGCCGGCATGGCGTCCAGGCTCTTGTCGTTCTTTATCAGCGACAGGCCGTAGCGAGCCTGGGTCGAGAAGAGGCTGCGCTCGTACTTCAACTGGTCAATGCGCAAACCGAACAAGGGCGTCAGCTTCGCCAGTTTTTCGTTCGCTTCGGCCAGATGGCGCTGCGAGCTTTCCTCGATCCGTTTGCCGGTGTACCACGTGGCGCCTATCCAGCTTCCCGCTCCCACAATGACCACGCCGAGGGTGATCGCTACGCTCTTTTTCATCGTTGTGCTTTTTTCGTTGATTATCGAGTCATATCCGGCAGACTGGCGCATTGCGCCGTCGCGTCCTGATCGCCAGGGGCGGCTGCCGGTATACACGTTATTCATCGGGCTGTAAGGGCCCGCGCCGGAGTATACCGAGGCACGCCTACCGGGAAGCGTGCGCGCAGTTACCGAAGATTTCAAAATGAAAGGCCGGCGTAGGACGCCGGCCTTTTTGTCGACAATCCGGCTTTTCAGCCGAAGATCAGAGCGGGTCCAGCGGGTAGATGGGCCGGCGCACGTGCTTGAAATCCAGCTGGCTGTAGTCGGAGGTGGTGACGCCCACGCCCGTGCATTCGATGACTTCGGTGGCCATCGCCGAGAAGCCCGCGCGCCAATGCACCCGGCTCTTCAACACCACGTAGCGCTTTTGCAGCGGGTCGATGCCGGCCGACAGCAGGCAATTGATATCGAACGGTTCCTGGTGGCGCGACACCACCACGATTTCCACGCGGCCCGTGTCGATGACAACGGTAAGCCCCGTGTCGTTACGCACGCCCCGGTACATCGGGCCGCGGTTGAGATACACGCCGTCAAACACCAGCTTGACGCGGCCGGTCACTTCCAGCGGTTCGCTGGGTTGCTTGATGGCGGGCATGGGCAGCTTGCCGCCCAGCTTCAAGGTAATGGTCTTGCCCACGCTCGCAGCCGCGGCTTGCAATGCGGCTTCCGGGTCGCAGATGGCGTAGAACACCACGTTGTCCAGTTCCTGGCGCAGCACTTCGGCAAGCACCGCAGTGGTGTCCATGGTGCCGCCGGAACCGGTGTTGTCGAAGTGGTCCAGCAACACAACCGGGCCTTGCTCGATCTGCTTGGCGCGCGCGATGGTGGGCGCGAGCGGCTCCGGGTGAAACACCCAATCGGCGCGGCCGGCCCAGGCGCGTTCCAGCAGTTCGTCGCGGTACTTCTGGGCGTCTTCCAGCTTGCCGTCCGTACAGACGACGGCGCTCATGCCCGCTTCGCGAATGTCCGCATGCGGAAAACCCACGAAGACGGACGCCGCCAGCACGCCATTCGCTTCCAGTTCCTTGCAGCGTTCCTGCAAAGGCTTATTGGGCGCGGCATGCGTGCCTTGGCACATGATGTGCGGCAGCATCGGCTTGTTGGCCCAGCTCATCACGGGCTTGATCTCGCCCTTGAGCGTGCGGACGATAACGTTCGCCGCACGCACGCCCGCTTCGCGGATGTCCACGTGCGGATACGTGTGAAAGCCGCTGATGACGGTGGCGTTGTTGACGATGTCGTCGTAGATGTTGGCGTGCATGTCCAGCGTGACGGCGACAGGCGTTTTCGGATCGATTTCGCGCAGACGGCGCAAGAGGTCGCCTTCTGCATCTTCCACGCCTTCGGCGACCATGGCGCCGTGCAGGTCCAGCAGGATGGCGTCAAAGCCGCCCCGCTTCACCTGGTCCAGCACCAGCTTGCACAGCTGCTCGTGCGTGTCGGCGCTGGTGGGGCCGCTGGGCCAGGACTCGGCCGCCACGGGCACGACCATTTCTGCGCCCTCGCGGCGGGCCACTTCGATATAGCCGCCCAGTCCGCTATCGGTGTTCTCGTAGGCCTTGATGGCGCGTTCGCCAGCCAGGATGTCGGGGCTGCCGCGGAAGAAGCGTTCAAGCGGGGTCGGCACGGGCGAATAGGTATTCGTCTCGTGCTTGATCATTGCCAATAGCCAACGCATGGGAATTCCTGTGGGTTGCTGTGGAAAGTCAGTTCTTGGGCGGCTGCGGCCACGGTTGCTGCTCGGGACGCATCTCTTCCCAGGCGCGCGCCACGCGCAGGACGCCCAGGTCGTCGAAGCGGGCGCCAGCGATTTGCAGGCCGATGGGCAGGCCGGCTTTCGTGTAGCCGCAGTTGACGGACGCCGCAGGCTGCTCGCTCATGTTGAAGGGCAGCGTGAAGCCGATATGGTGCATGGTGGTGGCGACTTCATTGGTGGGCGACGGCCATTCGGCGTTGTACGCCACCACGGGGGCCACGGGCGACAGCACGTAATCGAAGGGCGCGCAGGCGGCAACCGTCTTGGCTCGCACGTTCAACGTTTCGTAGTAGCTGCGGAACACGGCCTCGCCGCTTTGGCCGCCACCGCTTTCCGCCCAGGTGCGGATGAACGGCAGGATCTTGGCGCGGCGCGCTTCGGGCAGCGCGGCCAGGTCGATGGCCGAGCGCGTGCGCCAGAAGCGGTCGACGCCTTCGAGCATGTCAGGGGTCATCCACGGCAGCATCGGCGTCACGATGGCGCCGGCGGCTTCGAAGGCGCGGGCGGCCGCCTGCACGGCGTCACGCACTTCCGGGTCCAGTGGCAGGCCGCAGCCCGCGTCCATCAACAGGCCGATGCGCAAACCGCGCACGTCCTGGTTCAGGTTCAGCCAATCGAAGTCCTGGAAGGGCAGGCTCATGTGGTCGCGCGCGTCGGGCTGCGACAGCACGCCCATCATCAATGCGGCGTCGGTGATGGTGCGGGTCATGGGGCCGGCGCAGCGGCCCATGAAGGGCGGGTCGATGGGAATGCGGCCCAGGCTGGGCTTGAGCGTGGCGATGCCGCACCAGGCGGCCGGCAGACGGACCGAGCCGCCGATGTCGGTGCCGATGTGCAGCGGGCCGTAACCTGCGGCGGCCGCGGCGCCTGCGCCCGCGCTGGAGCCGCCCGGGTTCTTCGTCAGGTCCCAGGGGTTGCGCGTCAGCGCATGAAAGCTGGACAGGCCGGATGACAGCATGCCGAAGTCGGGCATGGTGGTCTTGCCCAGCAATACCGCGCCCGCTTCGCGCATGCGGGCAGCCGGCGGCGCATCGGCGGCGGCCGGCGTCAGGTCGGTGGCGGCCGTGCCCAGTGGCACGGGCGTGCCACGGGTGGCGATGTTTTCCTTGATGGTGGCGGGCACGCCATCCAGCGAATAGCCGCCGGCCGACTGTGGCTCGCCCTTCATCCAGCGCGCTTCCGATGCGCGCGCCATTGCCAGCGCGCCTTCAGGGTCCAGCGCGTAGGTGGCCTTCAGGTGCGGTTCCCAGCGCTCGATGTGTTCCAGCACGGAGCGCGTGGCTTCAACGGGCGAGAGGGTCTTGTCGCGATACGCTTGCAGCAGTTCCTGGGCAGACAATTCATGCGGTTGTGGCATCTCGGTTCCAGTGTTGCGAATGAGGGCAGATCGGGGAAAGCCAACGCGCGTCAGGGCGCTACGGTGCTGGCGCGGCAGCCTGCGCCAACGTCGCCGCAACGGGCTGGAAGTTGCGGAAGTCCCAGTCGCGGCCGGGGGCGGCGTCGATCAGGGCGCGGGTGTATTCGTGGCGCGGTTCGGTCAGCACCGTTTCGGCGGAGCCGGTTTCCACCACCTTGCCGCGCTGCATGACCATGATGGTGTCGCAAATCTGCGCGGCCACGCGCAAGTCGTGCGTGATGAACAGCACGCCCACGCCAGTACGCTGGCGCACTTGCTCCAGCAGTTCCAGCACCTGCGCCTGTACAGACACGTCCAGCGCGGACACGGCTTCGTCGGCCACCAGAATTTCCGGGTCCATGACAAGTGCGCGCGCAATGCAGATGCGCTGGCGCTGGCCGCCCGAAAATTGGTGGGGATACCGCCGCATGGCGTCGGGGCTCAGGCCCACGACGGTCAGCGTTTCGCCTGCGCGTTTCAACGCCTGCTCGCGCGGCATGCCGAAGTTGAGCAAACCTTCGATGATGGATTCACCCACCGTGYGGCGCGGGTTCAGTGAACGGTACGGGTCCTGGAACACAATCTGGATGCGGCGGCGCACGGGGCGCAGCGCCGAGCCGGACAACGTGCTCAAGTCTTCGCCGCCCATCATCATGTGGCCGGCAGTGGGCTCGATCAGGCGCACGATGCAGCGCGCCACCGTGGATTTGCCCGAGCCGGACTCGCCCACGATGCCCAGGATTTCGCCTTTGCGCAGCGTCAGGTTGACGTCGGTAGCCGCAATGACGTTCTGCGCGGCCTTGCGTGAAAACAGCGAGCTCTTGCCGCCATAAGTGCGGCCCAGCCCCTTCACGTGCAGCACCGGCTGGCCGTCCGGCGCGTCGCGCCGCATCGGCACGAGGCTCGGTACGGACGACACCAGACGCCGCGTGTACGACTGCTTGGGTTCAGCCAGGATTTCGTTGCGGGTGCCGCTTTCGATCAGGTCGCCCCGATTCATCACGACGATGCGATCCGAAATCTCTGCCACCACGCCGAAGTCGTGCGTGATGAACAGCACGGCTGTTTTGTGCTTGATTTGCAGTTCCTTGATCAGCGCCAGAATCTGCTTTTGCGTGGTGACGTCCAGCGCGGTGGTGGGCTCGTCGGCGATGAGCAGCTTGGGTTCAAGAATCAGCGCCATCGCGATCACGATGCGCTGGCGCTGCCCGCCCGACAACTGATGCGGATACGCATCGAAGATGCGTTCGACATCCGGCAGGTGTACCGAGCGGAACATGTCCAGCACCTTGGCGCGGCGTTCGGCGCCGCTCATGCGCTTGCGATGCAGGCGCAGCACTTCGTCAACCTGCTTGCCCACGGTATGCACGGGGTTCAGCGCGGTCATGGGTTCCTGGAACACCATGGCCATGCGGGTCGCGCGCATCTCGCGCAGGCGGCGCTGCGACGCGGTGGCCACATCTTCGCCTTCGACGCGGATGGAACCCGCGCTGATGGAAAGTATGCCCGGCGGCAGCAAGCCCATCACGGCCAGCGACGTGACCGATTTGCCGGAGCCGGATTCGCCAACCACGCACACCGTTTCGCCGGCGTGCACGTCCAGGCTCAGGTTGCGCACCACGCGGTTGCCCGCGCCAGCAACTTCCACCGACAGGTTGCGAATGGCCAGGATGGCGGACGAGGTATCGCCCGCAGGGGGAGTAGGGGAGTAGGTCATCGGCATCAGATCCTGCGCACCATTTTCGGGTCCAGCGCATCGCGCAGGGCGTCGCCCAGGATGTTCACGCTGAGCACCGTCAGCGACAGGAACAGGCCGGGAAAGAGAATCAGGCCGGGCAGCATGCGGAAGTACATGCGGCCTTCGGACATGATGTTGCCCCAGGACGCGATCTCGGGCGGGATGCCCGCGCCCAGGAAGCTCAAGATGGCCTCGGTCAGCATGGCCGACGCGAACACGTACGTGCCTTGCACCGTCAGCGGCGCGATGGTGCTGGGCACCATGTGGCGCCACAGCAGCAGCGGCAGCGGCGTGCCCAGCGCCAGCGCGGCTTCAACGTAAGGCTCTCCGCGCACCGTCAGGATCTGCCCGCGCACCAGCCGCACCACCCGCGGAATTTCGGGGATGGTGATGGCGACAAGCACGGTCGTGATGCTGGCGCCGGTAACGGACACCAGGGCAATCGCCAGCAGGATGCCGGGGATGGCCATGATGGCGTCCATCGTGCGCATGATCAGCCCGTCCAGCGAACGGAACCAGCCGGCGATGACGCCGATGACCAGGCCAATGACCACACTGACGACGGCGGCGCCCAGGCCCGCAATCAGCGAGATGCGCGCGCCATAGGCCACGCGCGACCAGACGTCGCGGCCAAAGGCGTCGGTGCCGAACAGGTAGTCGGTGAAGGGTTGCTTCAGGCGTGCGCCCGGGTTGATGAAGGTGGGGTCCACCGTGCCGAGCAGCGGCGCGAACACGGCGATGGCGACGATGGTGACCAGCACCACCAGCGCCAGCATGACCGGCCAGCTTTTCAGGCCCTGGCGGATTTGCCGCCAGGCGGTAGTGTGAGGATTACCGCCTCCGGGGAGGTCGGCAGCCGCTTGCACGGCGGCATCGGTTGGCGTGTGCATGGCTCTTCCCTAGTATCGGATGCGCGGGTCGAACACCGTGTAGGCGCAATCGACAACCAGATTGATGAACACGTAGACGAACGCGAAGAACAGGGTCAGGCCCTGAATGACGGGGTAGTCACGCGCCAGCACGGCTTCCACCACCAGCCGGCCCAGGCCGGGGATGTTGAACACCGATTCGGTCACGACCACACCGCTGATCAAGAGCGCGATGCCCAGGCCCACGACGGTGGCGATGGGGACGGCCGCATTGCGCAGCGCATGGCCCAGCAGCACGCCAGTTTCACCCAGGCCCTTGGAGCGGGCGGTGCGGATGAAGTCTTCGCCCATGACCTCAATGACGCTGGTGCGCGTGATGCGCGCAATCAACGCCACATAGACCGTGGACAAGGCCAGCGACGGCAGAATGAGCCGGTGCAGATAGAGCCAGAAGCCCTTGTCCAGCGGCGCATACCCTTGCACGTTGAACCAGCCCAGCTTGATGGCGAACAGCCAGATCAGCAGGTAGCCAGTGACGAACACCGGCACGGAAAAGCCCAGTACTGAAAAGCCCATCACGGCGCGGTCGAGCAGCTTGCCTTGCCGCCACGCCGCCAGGATGCCCAGCGGAATGGCCACAAGCAGCGTGAAGACCAAGGTCAGCACCGCCAGGCTCAGCGACGGTTCCAGGCGCTGCGCGATCAGTTTGGTGACCGGCACGCCAGACATGAGCGAGGTGCCCAGGTCGCCTTGCAGAAGCTTGCCGCCCCAGATGAAGAACTGTTTGATGACCGGTTGATCCAGGCCCATCGTCTGCCGTATCTGGACGATACGTTCAGGCGTGGCGCCGTCGCCCGCCATGATGATGGCCGGGTCGCCCGGGCTGAAACGCAATATCGCGAAGACCACCACCGCGACCATCACCAAAACGGGGATGGTCGCGAGGAGCCGGCGTGAGACAAATGCCAGCATGTATTTCCCCCTGAACTGCTTGCCCCTTTACGGAGCTTTCTTGACGTTCCAGAACGCAAAGACCGGTGCATGCACCAGGCCGGAGAGCTTGGTCGAGTAGACGGTGGGCACGGACATCTGGCCCAGCGGCACGTACAGGCCTTCATCGATGCCGATGCGCTGCAATTCGTCGGCGATCTTCTTTTGCTCGGCGGGGTCGGAAGTCAGCGCGAACTTCGTGCGCAGTTCTTCCACTTGCGGCATGTCGGGCCAGCCGAACCAGGCGTTGTCGCCGTTGGCGGCGGCGGGCGCGGAACGCACCGGGTCCATCACGTCAGTGGCGTACCAGTTGGTGTTGTGGATGTTCCAGCCGCCTTCGGCCGGTGCGGCCTTGGAGGCGCGGCGCGTTGCCACGCTTTGCCAGTCCATTGCAGCCAGGTTGACGTTAAAGCCCGCCTTGCGCAGCGCTTGCGCCATCACCACAGGTTGCGCGGACAGCGTGCCCACGTCGGTGGCGTGCATGACGAGGATGGGCGTGTTGTCGTAACCCGCTTCCTTCAGCAGTGCCTTGGCCTTTTCGATGTTCGACGGAACGACGACGTCCTTGCCGATATCGCTTTCCATCGGCGTGCCGCAGCCCCACAACGAGGCGCAGGTCTTCCAGTACTTCGGATTGCCGACCAGCGCCTTCATCACGTCTTCCTGGCCGATTGCGTACATCGCGGCCTGACGGATCTTCTTGTTGTTGAACGGCGGGTGCTTGAAGTTGAAGCGGTACATCGTGAAGTAACCGACCGGGCTGAGCGATTCTTCCTTCAGGTCCGGGTTGCCTTCAATCATCGGCAGCAGGTCATACGGGAACTGTTCGACGAAATCGATCTCGCCGCCCAAGAGCGCGTTGGCGGTCGTGAGCGCATCAGGCATGACGTCCCATTCCACCTTGTCCACGTTCACGACCTTGCCGCCGGCCAGGCCGCTTGCGGGTTCCTTGCGCGGCACGTAGTCGGCGTTCTTGGCGTACACCGTCTTCACGCCCGGCTTGAACTCGATCACCTTGAACGGGCCGGAGCCCGTCATGTCGGTGATGGGCTGGCCGATGGCCTGTTCGGCGATGCGCTTGGGCATCATGAACGGCGCCGTGCCGGTGGGCTTGGACAGGGCGCGCAACGCCAGGTCCGTGGGTTCCTTCATGACGATGCGAAAGCTGTTGTCGTCGATAACTTCAATCTTGTCGGTGAACTTCAACAAGGTGCGGCCCATGCCGTCGCCCGCGGCCCAGCGCTTGATCGACGCCACGCAATCTTCGGACGTGACGGGCTTGCCATCGTGCCATTTCTGGCCGGCGCGCAACGTCATCGTGTAGGTCTTGCCATCAGGCGAGACTTCCCACTTCTCAAGCATCTGGGGCTGGATCTTGTTGTCGGCATCGGTGGCCAGCAACGTGTCGTAGATCATGTAGCCGTGCCACGTCGTGATGTACGCGGTGGTGGCGTGCGGGTCGGTCAAGCGCAACGGCGAGTGCATCACAGACTTGATGACGGTTTCGGCGTAAGCGCCGTGAGCCATCATCAGCGTTGCACCGGCCAGCGCGGCCGCTCGAACAAACTTGAGCATGAAGGTTCCCCTTGAAGCGGTGTGAGCGGCACGGTCGGCCGCTACGTCGTTAACGCGCCGCTCGATGGCGGCGTGCGAGGGTCAGGCTGTTGCGGGCAGGCCGGAAAAGACCGGCCCGCAAGGCGCCATTCTGATGCCGGGACGCAACCGTGTCCATGGTTGTTTTGCCGCATCCATCAGCATGGAGCCAGGGGCGGCGCACACCAGGATCGTGTGCGAGATGGCCGTGAAATCCGCACGGAAATGCGCGGAACTCTTCACCACCAGAATCGCTGCGCGCGTGGGTTCGACACCGGCGAATCGGAACATTTCCTGGTCGGCCATCTGCACCTTGTTAGAGGCGACGATGATGCGTACGCCGCCGATGCGCAGGCATGCGCTGGGGCCCAGGTCCATGTGGAATCCGCGGTAGAACGCGCCGTGCGTATCGAAGCGTCCGTCTGACGTTTTCTCGACGATGAATTCGCTGTCCAGCGGTTCGTCGTCGGGAATACCCGAGTGTCCACCTAGTGCAATCCGGACCTTGTTTCCAACGCCTGCACGATGCGCGGCCAACGCCGCGGCGGGGTCAACAATCAGACCAATCGCCGTGTCGCGCGCATCGTGCCGGATCAGTGCTCGCAGCATGCCGGTGGTGTCGGAACTGCCCCCTGCGCCGGGGTTGTCTTGCGCGTCGGCGATGACGACGGGTTTCGTGGCGTCGCGTGCCAGCCGCATGGCTTCCTGCACGGCTTCGTCGGGCGTGTAGAGCTTGCCGCCGAAGTCGCGTTCCGCGTTCAACACGGCGCGCGTCATTTCATCGGCGGCGGCATCGGCGTCAGCTTGCGTGGCGCCGTAGGCCCACACGGTGGGCGCGCATTCGGGGAAGTCTGCCGCGGGAAAGCCGGTGGCGAAAGACAGGCTCGTGGCGCCGCGGGTTTCGATCTCGCCCACCAGCGCATACAGGCTGCGCGACGGTTCGATGTCGGTGGATTGCCAGCACAGCGAAATCAGATAGGGCAGGGCGCGCAACGCCGCGTAAGGGCGCGGCACGCCGGCCAGACGCAGGGACAGCAGCGCGGCGGCGCGTTGCCCGGTCTCGGCCATGTCGATGTGGGGATACGTGCGATAACAAACCAGCGCGTCGGCGTGGCTCACCATCTTGCGCGTGACGTTCGCGTGCAAGTCCAGGCTGGCCACCACAGGCACATCGGGCCCTACCAATTCGCGCACGCGTTTGAGCAGTTCACCTTCGCCGTCATCCAGATGCTCGGTGACCATCGCGCCGTGCAGATCCAGGTACACGCCGTCTAGCGGCATCGCCGCCGACAGGCCTTGCAGGATCATTGCGCTGATGCGTTCGAACGCGTCTTTGGTGACCAGGCCAGAGGGGCTGGCCGCGGCCCAGGTGGTGGGCACGAGCGTGTGCTGCGCCATGGCTTCGATGAAGCCGGCAACAGGGATGTTCGCACCCGCTACTGCCTGAAACATCGCGGGGCCGCTGACCAGCTTGGGCCAGCCTCCGCCTTTTTCTGCAAAGTCTTCCCACGTGGCGCGCGAAGGCGCGAACGTATTGGTTTCGTGCTGAAAGCCGCCTATCCCGATGCGCATCAGGCATCCCCTTGTATGTGTGTTGTTGCTGTTGTTGCTGTGTCGTATTGCCGGGCGGGCGCGGCCGTGGCCGCGCCCTGTGCTCAAGCTGGGTAATGCGTCCTTCTGTAGGGCTTGTTGAAACGTCGTGGGGCGAAGCGAAGGATTACTTCGCCACGGGCATGGTGAATTCCGCGCCCTTGGCGATGCTGTCCGGCCAGCGCTGCATCACGCTCTTGTAGCGCGAGTAGAAGCGGATGCCTTCTTCGCCGTAAGCGTGGTGGTCGCCAAACAGCGAACGCTTCCAGCCGCCAAACGAATGCCATGCCATCGGCACGGGAATCGGCACGTTGATGCCGACCATGCCCACCTTGATCTGGCGGGCAAAGGCGCGCGCCACGCCGCCGTCGGACGTGAAGCACGCCACGCCGTTGCCGAATTCATGCGCGTTGATGAGTTCGACTGCGCTGGCGAAGTCCGGCACGCGCACGACGCACAGCACGGGGCCGAAGATTTCTTCGCGGTAGATGTTCATCGCGGGCTTGACGTTGTCGAACAGCGTGCCGCCCAGGAAGTAACCCTTTTCGTTGCCAGGCACCTTCAGGCCGCGGCCATCCACCACCAGATCGGCGCCGGACGCGATGCCGTCTTCGATGTAGCCCACGACCTTGTTGCGGTGCTGCGCGGTAACCAGCGGGCCCATTTCGGCGTCTGACTGCATGCCGTCTTTGACGATCAGCGCCTTCACGCGCGGGATCAGGCGTTCGACCACCTTGTCGGCCACGTCGCCCACCGCCACGGCCACGGAAATCGCCATGCAGCGTTCGCCGGCCGAGCCGTAGGCTGCGCCCATCAATGCGTCGGTGACTTGGTCGAGGTCGGCATCGGGCATCACCACCAGGTGGTTCTTGGCGCCGCCCAGCGCCTGCACGCGCTTGCCGCGCTTGGTGCCTTCGGCGTAGATGTATTCGGCGATCGGGGTCGACCCGACGAACGACAGCGCTTCAACATCCGGATGCGCGATCAGCGCGTCAACGGATTGCTTGTCGCCATGCACGACGTTGAAGACGCCCGGCGGCAGGCCGGCTTCGGTCAGCAGTTCGGCCAGACGCAAGGACGCCGAGGGGTCGCGTTCAGACGGCTTGAGCACGAAGGTGTTGCCGCAGGCGATGGCCACCGGGAACATCCAGCACGGCACCATCATCGGGAAGTTGAACGGCGTAACGCCAGCCACCACGCCCAGGGCCTGGCGCATGCTCCAGTTGTCGATGCCGCCGCCGATCTGGTCGGAGTACTGGCCCTTGAGCAGTTGCGGAATGCCGCAGGCGAATTCGACGATTTCGATGCCGCGCATCACTTCGCCCTTGGCGTCGGAGAAGACCTTGCCGTGTTCGCGGGTGATGAGTTCGGCCAGTTCGTCCTGGTGCTGATCCAACAGCGCCTTGAAGTTGAACAGGATGCGCGCGCGCTTGAGCGCCGGCGTTTCCGACCAGGCCGGGAACGCAGCCTTGGCGGCGGCGACGGCCAGCGCCACGTCTTCGTTGGACGCCAGGGGAATCGACGAGCTGATCTCGCCGGTGGCGGGGTTGAAGCCATCAGCGTAGCGGCTGCTGCGGCCTTCGTAGTGTTGGCCGTTGATGAAATGAGGAATCTTCTTCATGGTGCGGAGGCTCGAAGCGGAGTTCTTTAAAAACGCCCGAGGGCGGCCATCGGCCGCCCGCGGGATTGGGTCAGGATGCGCGGCAGGGCCGCGATGTTTGGGTCACCATCTTGGGGTCACTGTGTTGAGGTCAATATCTTGAGGCCAACATGTTGAGGTCAACATCAGGCTCAAGCGACTTCTTTCAGCACCTTGCCGATCTGTTCGAAGATTTGGCCGATCTGGGCCTCGTCGATGATCAGCGGCGGCGAGACGGCGATGATGTCGCCGGTATAACGCACCATCAGGCCGTTGTCGAAGCACTTCTGGAACACTTCGCCTGCGCGGGCGCCCGGCGCACCGGCACGCGAAGACAGTTCGATGCCGGCGACGAGACCCAGATTGCGCACGTCGATGACGTGCGGCGCGCCCTTCAGGCTGTGGGCGGCGTCCTGGAAGGCGCCAGACAGCTTGCGGGCGCGGGCAAAAAGTTCGTCGCGGCGGTAGATGTCCAGCGTGGCCAGAATGGCGGCGGCGGCCAGCGGGTGCGCCGAATAGGTATAGCCGTGGAAGAATTCGATGCCGCCTGCCGGGCCGTTGACGATGGCGTCGTGGACTTCGCGTTTGACGGCCACTGCGCCGGCCGGCACGGCGGCGTTGCTGACGCCCTTGGCCATGGCGATGATGTCCGGCGTGACGCCGAAGAATTCGGAGGCAGTGGCGGCGCCCAGGCGGCCGTAGGCGGTGATGACTTCGTCAAAAATCAGCAGGATGCCGTGCTTGGACGTGATCTCGCGCAGCTTTTCCAGATAGCCCTTGGGCGGAATCAGCACGCCGGTGGAACCCGCCATGGGTTCGACGATGACTGCCGCAATGGTGGACGCGTCGTGCAGGGCGACGATGCGTTCCAGTTCTTCGGCCAGGTGCGCACCCCAGGCAGGCTGGCCCTGGGAGTAGGCGTTCTGCTCCAGGTTGTGCGTGTGGGGCAGGTGGTCGACGGCGGGCAGCAGCGCGCCCGAGAAGGTCTTGCGGTTGGTCGAAATGCCGCCGACCGAGATGCCGCCAAAGCCCACGCCGTGGTAGCCGCGTTCACGGCCGATCAGGCGGGTGCGCTGGCCTTCGCCGCGGGCGCGGTGGTAGGCCAGGGCAATTTTCAGCGAGGTGTCGACGGATTCGGAACCCGAGTTCGTGAAGAAGACGCGGTCCAGCCCTTGCGGCATCAGGCCGGCGACGGCGGTGGCGGCTTCAAAGGCCAGCGGGTGGCCCAGCTGGAAGCCCGGCGCGTAGTCCATGATGCCGGCCTGGCGGGAGATCGCATCGACGATTTCCTGGCGGCCATGGCCGGCGTTGACGCACCACAGGCCGGCGGTGCCGTCCAGAATCTGGCGGCCATCGGCCGACGTGTAATGCATGCCTTTGGCCGTTGCCAGCATGCGCGGGTGCGCCTTGAACTGCTTGTTGGCAGTGAAGGGCATCCAGAGATGAGACAGATCGGGCAACTCGGCGGGGGCGTTCATGGCGGCTCCAGGGTAAGGACAAGCGGCGGGTCTGCATGAATAGGGCGCAGCCGCCGCGATTCGAATGATTCTGGTACGTCCTACGGGGAATGAAAATATACGATCTGCGCAAAGGCCGCTAACTGTATAGTCACGAGTGGCCCAACTGTACAGTTATCTCCGTGATTGATTTCCAGCCTAACCGTGCCCGTGGACTCGCGCCGACACTCGTCGAACAGCTGGTCGCGGCCATTCTGCGCGCCATCGAGGAACAGACCCTGCGTCCGGGTATGTCCCTACCCTCGGTGCGCGAGTTTGCCCGGCAGTACGGTGTCAGCACCTTCACGGTGGCCAGCGCCTACAGCCGGTTGGTGTCTTTGGGCTGGCTGGCGGCGCGGCCCGGCGCGGGCTACCGGGTGGCCACGCCCGACGCGCCCGCGCGCCGGGGCGAACCGCTGTCATGGGAGCCGCCGCGGCTGAATGCCGGCTGGCTGCTGTCGGACATCTTTGCGGACCATTCCATCCCGATCAAGTCGGGTTGCGGCTGGCTGCCCGGTGAATGGCTGAATGAAGAAGGCATGCACGTGGCGCTGCGGCACGTGGGGCGCGTGCCGGCCATGCGTATCGCCAATTATGGGCATCCGTACGGCTACGCGCCGTTGCGCGAGACCATCGCGGCAACGTTAAGCGCGCAGGGCATGGACGTGGAGGTGTCGCAGGTGCTGCTGACCCAGGGCGTCACGCACGGTCTGGACATGGTGATCCGCACGCTGCTGCGGCCGGGCGACACGGTAGTGGTCGAACAGCCCGCCTACGCGAACCTGTTGCAGATGCTGCGGCTGGCGGGGCTGCGTGTGGTATCGGTGCCGCGCACGGTGGACGGGCTGGATTGCGACGCGCTGGAACGCGTGGCGGCCCAGCACCGGCCGCGCGCGCTGTTCATCAACACCGCCTTGCAGAACCCGTCGGGCGCCAGCATCGGCATGGCCAACGCGTTCCGGATTCTGCAAGCGGCCGAGCGGCATGGCTTGTGGGTGATTGAAGACGATATCTCTCGCGAACTCGCGCCGGGCGTGACGCCGATGCTGGCGGCGCTGGATGGCGCGCGGCGCGTGGTGTATCTGGGCGGCTATTCCAAAGTCATCAGCCCGTCGGTGCGGGTGGGGTATGTGGTGGCGCATCGTGATCTGGTGCGTGACATTGCGCGCACGAAGATGGCGGTGGGGCTGACTTCACCCGAGATCATGGAGCGCATCGTGCACCAGGTCATTCGCGAAGGGCGCTACCGCGCGCACATCGCGCGCACGCGGGAACGGCTGGCCGGGGCGCATACCGTGGTGGCCGAGCAGATGCGGCAGCACGGATTCGACGTGTATGGGCGGCCCCAAGGCGGCCTGTTCCTGTGGGCCAAGGTGGCGGGCGAATGGCGGGCGCGCGGCGCGAACGGCCTGGCCGAATTGGCGCTGAAGGACGGTATCTGGCTGGCGCCGGGGTCTTACTTTGAAGTGGATGAAGCCGATACGCCCTGGGTGCGGTTCAACGTGGCGTATTCCGAAGCGCCAGCGTTGTGGCGGTTCATGAGGAATGCGGGGGCGGTTTGATGGGTGACGCGCGATGAGCGTGTGGTCCGATGCCGCCGCTGCGCCGCCGTCCGTAGGATGGGTGTAGCGCGCAAAGCTGCAAAAAAGAACCCAGCTGCCCAACGCGCAAACCCATCAGGCGCCCGACCTTTCATAGGTCACAAAATCGTACTCATATCCGTTTTCCGCCGGCTGTTTTTCGCGCGCGGTTTCCTTCCACTGGAAGGCGGGCAGCAACGGGAAAAACGCGTCGCCTTCCACGTCGGCATGAACTTCCGTTGCCAGCACGCGTTGGGCAAGCGGCAGCGCGTGCGTGTAGATCTGCGCACCGCCAATCACGAAGGCTTGATCCACATCGCCGCAGGTGGCGATGGCGGCGTCCAGCGTGGGCACGACAGTGGCGCCCGTGGCGGCAAAGTCCGGGTTGCGGCTGATCACGATGTTGAGTCGGCCCGGCAGCGGGCGGCCCAGCGAATCCCAGGTCTTGCGGCCCATGATGATGGGGTGGCCCAGCGTGCTGCGCTTGAAGTGCGCCAGATCGCCCGGCAGTTTCCAGGGCAGGGCGTTGTCGCGGCCGATGGCGCGATTGGTGGAGTAGGCGACGATCAGGGTAAGGCTGGCGGGCATGCGGGCTTGCTACGGTTGGGGGCGGGCCGGGGGTCGGCCAGCGCAACGGCGTAAGCGTAGCAAATTCCGCCGCCCGGTCAGGTCCGGTGCGGCCGTATTGGCCGCGTCAACCTACTGCTTCAACCTACCGCGTCAACCTACCGCGTGTTCCAGGAATTCCGTCGCCGGCATCGGGCGGCCCAGCAGGAAGCCTTGCAGCGAATCGCAACCCAGGCCCGTCAGGAACTTCTGTTGTGCGGCGGTTTCCACGCCCTCGGCCACGATCCGCAGATTCAGCTGCTGCGCCAGCGCGACGATGGCGGACACAATGGCCGCGTCCTCATTGTCGTTTTCCAGCTGGTTCACAAAGCCGCGGTCAATCTTCAGTTCGGTGGCGGGCAGGCGCTTCAGATACAGCAGGCTGGAATACCCGGTGCCGAAGTCGTCGATGGAAATGGTGACGCCCAGCCCCGACAGGCGTTTGAGCACGGCCAGGCTGGCTTCGGCGTCGCGCATGGCGGTGGATTCGGTCACTTCCAGGGTCAGGCAGGCGGGCGGCACATCGTGGCGCGCCAGCGCCGAGCGCACGGTTTCCACCAGGCTGGCGTGGGCGAACTGCAAGGCCGAAATGTTGACGGCGATGGTCCAGTGGCCTTGGCCGGCGTTGATCCATTCCCGCATCTGGCGGCAGGCTTCGTTGATGACCCATTCCCCGATCGACAGGATCAGGCCCGTCTTCTCGGCCGTGGGAATGAACTGATCGGGCCCAACCAGGCCGCGCGTGGGATGGTTCCAGCGCAGCAGCGCTTCGGCGCCCATGATGGGGCCGGCGGGCGCTTCGTACTTGGGCTGATAGTGCAGCACGAACTGGCCGCGTTCCTGCGCCAGCCGCAGGTCGTGCAGCAATTCGATCTGTTCATGCGCGTCCGCGTTCATGGACGGCTCGAAGAAGCTGTAGCCGGTGCCGCCCAGGCGCTTGGCGTGATACATCGCGGCGTCGGCGTTGGTCAGCAGCGTATGGGTGTCTTCGCCATCGTTGGGGTAGATGGCGATGCCCACGCTGGAGGTCACCAGCACTTCGTGGCCATAGACCATGACGGGGCGGGCGATGGCTTCGATCAGGCGGTCGGCCACGTTGGCGGCGTCGGTGGGTTCGATGACTTCGCTTAACACGATGAATTCGTCGCCACCCAGGCGGGCAACGGTGTCCTGCGTGCGCAGCGCCTGGCGGATGCGTTGGGCCAGGTCGATCAGCAGCGCGTCGCCGGTGTGGTGGCCATAGGCGTCGTTGACCGCCTTGAAGCCATCCAGGTCGAAGAACAACACCGCGAAATAGCCCTTGCGGCGGCTCGCGCTTTCAATCGCCTGCTCCATGCGGTCTTCAAGCAGGATGCGGTTGGGCAGCTTGGTCAGCGTGTCATGCAGCGCCAGTTGCACCAGCTCTTCGTTGGCTTCGGCCAACGAAGAGGCTAGCGCCGACGTGCGCGCCTCCAGCCGGTTGTCCAGCACGGCCACGACCAGGGCGATGGCCAGCACGCTCAGCGTGACGGCGGTAACGGCAATGGCCAGCCAGCCGGCCGAGATGCCGCCGTCGGCGGCCATGCAGATGCTGCCGGCAGGAAAACTTGCAGCTTCCATGCCCGAATAATGCATGCCCACGATGGCGATGCCCATGACGACGGACGCCAACGGGCGGGACAAGGCCACGCGCGGCCCGTCATGGCGCAGCCGGTAGGTAATCCACAGCGCGGCGCCCGAGGCGGCCACGGCAATCCCGATCGACAGCGCGAACCATTTGGGGTCGTAGTCGATGCCGGGCGCCATCCGCATGGCGGCCATGCCCAGGTAATGCATCGCGGCAATGCCCGCGCCCATCAGCAGGGCGCCCGCCACCAGTCTGGTCCAGGGCAGTTCGTCCTTGCAGACAATCCACAGAGCAAAGGCCGAGCAGCCGATGGCGATGGCCAGCGACAAGGCGGTCAGCGGCAGGTCGTAGCCCATGGGAATGGGCAGATTGAAGGCCAGCATGCCGACAAAGTGCATGGACCAGATGCCGATGCCCATGGCGAACGCACCCCCTGCCAACCAGTAGCGTGCGGCTGGCAGCCCGTTCGAGGCCCTTACGCGATTGGCCATGCCCAACGCCGTATATGACGCCAGGATGGCGACCCCTAGGGATACGAGGACGAGCGAAGGGTTATAAGTTCCAACGAGCATGTGTGGGGTCCTGTCCTGAGCGCTTGCTGCTGTCGCGCCGGCCTCAAATCAAATCAATTAGTAGTCAACCGTTGCAATTGGGTCGTAAGACACTGCTTCAGTCGACGCTGGCGATTTACGTACTCTCTTGTCGGGAAGGGGGATGCGGCGGGCATGGCCTGCGGTTGGCGCTGCCGGGTGTGCCGCGCTGCATTGCGGCAAGCGACAGGCGCGGCGCGGCATGGGCCGGTCGGAAGCCTGGGCGCGCGCGAAACTCTGGACGCGCGTCCGTGGCTAAGGGATGGGTTATACCGAAATCGCGCTTCCAGAAGCTCACCAATCTTCACTTAAGGCCGACGAGCGCGGCAAACCCGCCGCGGCGGCGCCAGCGGCGGTTAGGGGTCGCGTCCCGGATTGCCGGAGTCGGCAAGCCGGGCGCGATCTTACACGGCCATGGGCGCGGTGAGGGGGGCGTGATGCGTGTAGCCGGACAACGAGAAATCGCCCGGTTCCACCTTTTCCAGCCATTCGGGTTCGTAGCGGCCCGTGACGGCGAAATCGGGGATGCGATCAGAGAGCACCAGCTTGGGCGATTCGTACGGCTCGCGGGTGAGCTGTTCGCGCAGCATCGGCAGGTGGTTTTCGTAGATGTGCGCGTCGCCAATGAAGTACGTGAACCAGCGCGGGGTGTAGCCGGTCAGGCGCCCCACCAGATGCAGCAGCGCGGCGCCTTCCGTCAGATTGAACGGCGTGCCCAGCCCGACATCGTTGGAACGGATGTACAGGCAGAGCGAGATCTCGCGCGTGGTCGCGTTGGGTAGGAATTGATAGAGCAGATGGCAGGGCGGCAGCGCCATTTCTTCGATCTGCGCCCAGTTCCAGCCGTGGAACAGGATGCGGCGGTCGCCCGGGCGTTCATGGATGGTGTCCAGGCATTGACGCAACTGGTCCACGGCCTTGTACATCAGCACCTTCGCCACGCCGCCTTCATTCAGGTCAGAGACCTTGGCGTAGCCGCGCGACAAGGCGTCTTCGATCTGGGCCGGGCGGCTGGCGTCCAATACCTTATAGGCGGGCCACTGGCGCCATTGCACGCCGTACACGGGGCCCAGGTCGTCCGGGCCTTCGCGGTACGGGTTGGCCAGCCACTGGCTGTTCTCGTTGGCGTTCTGGTCCCAGACCTTGCAGCCCAGTTCACGGAATTCCGCGGCGCTGCGCGAGGCCCGCATGAAACCCACCATTTCACCAATGGCGGACTTGAAGGCCAGCTTCTTGGTGGTGACGGCGGGGAAGCCTTTTTGCAGGTCAAAGCGCAGCGACGCGCCCGGCATGCTGATCGTGCGGATGCCCGTTCGGTTTTCCTGCCACGAGCCGGTGTCCAGGATGGATTGAACGAGGTCTAGATATTGTTTCATGGCGGTCCTCAGGCAGCGGCGGGCGCTTCCTGCGTGTCGACGATTTCAACCGAGAACGTCATGGCCGCGGTCTTTTCCAGCATGGCCGAGGCCGAGCAGTACTTCTCGTGCGACAACTGCACCGCGCGTTCGACGGCGGCTTGCGGCAGATTGCGGCCGGTGACGGTGAATGCGAAATGGATGCGGGTGAAGACCTTCGGGTCGGTATCGGCGCGATCTGCCTGGAGCTTGACGCTGCAACCCGTAACCGCATGACGGCCACGCTTCAGGATCAGCACCACGTCATAGGCCGTGCAGCCGCCGGTGCCGGCCAGCAGCATTTCCATCGGGCGGGGGGCCAGATTGTGTCCGCCGCCGTCTACAGCGCCATCCATCACGGCCACATGGCCGCTGCCGGTGCTGGCGGTAAAGAGCATGCCATTGGGGCCGCCCCAGTCGATCGTGCATTCCATTTCGAGTGTCCTTGAGCTTTGAGCGCAGTCAATGGCTGATGATACCTGTTGCGTACAATTCCAGGCACGAGAGCCCCGCCCCGCATCAGGGGTGTGCGCGCCAGTCTTCTCGAGGAGTAGTCCATGTCCACCGCCCTGTCCCGATCCGGCCCTGTTTCCTTCCTGCGCCGGACGAGCCCCCTGGATGCCTTGCTGGCCGAAGCCGACCGCGCGCTGCGCGTGCTGTCCAACAGCGCCACCGCCGGCCGGCCCTATCCCGCCAAGGCMCCCGAGGCGCCGGATACCCTGTCCGCGCAGGAAAAACGCCACGCCGCGGGCTTGATGCGGGTGAACCATGTGGGCGAGGTCTGCGCGCAGGCGTTGTATCGGGGGCAGGCGTCTGTGTGCCGCGAACCCGCTCCGCGCGAGTTGCTGCTGAACGCTGCGTCGGAAGAAGTGGACCATCTGGTCTGGTGCAACGAGCGATTGACCGAGCTGAACAGCCGGCCCAGCCTGCTGAATCCGGTCTGGTACGCGGGTTCGTTTGCCATGGGCGTGCTGGCCAGCGTGGCCGGCGTGCCAAAAAATCTGGGCTTCATGGCTGAAACCGAGCGGCAGGTCGAGGCCCATCTGGAAGAACATTTACGCACCTTACCGGTGCAGGACGAGCGCTCGCGCGAAATCGTCCGAAAGATGAAGGATGACGAGGCCGAGCACCGCGCCAGCGCCGAGCGGGCAGGGGGCGTGCCGCTGCCGGGCCCAGTAAAGACGGCCATGCGCGCCATGTCCAAGGTCATGACGACGACGGCGTACTGGATCTGACATCGGCGGTTGCTAAAATGTTGCAGTGCGCAAATTCCGCAACGTTGTGGTGCGCAGCGCACTGATCTGGTGCAAAAAACAGGGTGGGATTACCCGGTGCCGTTCAGGGTAAATCCCCAAGGGGTTTACCCATTCGGCAAAAACCCTTTTTTTGGCTAGACCTATTGTTTGTGCGGGTCTTCAGAGGGTCGGATTGAAATTTGCGGCAAAAACGCAACGTGAAATCTGGCCTTCTAAAGAGATTAAAAAAATTCTTGCAACGCACAAAAAACCTCGGTACTATTCACTCATCGGATGTTGAAACGCAGTCGGCGCGGTGCAAAACCCCGACAGCGCAGCGAGCAGAAGGTCAGCTCCCAACATGCCACGGTTGTCTCCTCCACCCTCCTCCTTTGGTGGATTTAGCCCGAGATCTCACGATCTCGGGCTTTTTTTTACGTCAAAATAATCCGTCCCTATTTTTAAGGCGCGCGACACCGCCAGTGCGGCCATTCGCCGTCTCCTCCCTATGGCGGCATCCGCGTTTTCCCTGGGATATTTCGCGTGTTCCGAGGCGGAAAGCTCTACAATCCTTCGCATGAAACCTGACCTTCCGCGCGTTCGCGGTGTTGTTGCATCCGCCCCTTCCCGGCCACGGCGGGTTGGCTTTCGAACAGCCCAAATTCGGGTGTTACGTTTCGTGCCTGTGAATTGCACTTCCTTATCGCTCCCATATATGGGCGTTACACCTGCCCCCGATAATGGCGGGCCTGTCTCGATAGACCAACCAGAGGTGATCTTGTGACCTGGCTGTACATATGCGTGGTCGCGTTCCTTGTTGGCGGGGCGATCGTCTGGTCGGAACGCTGGCATGGCCGTTTTACCGGCGACAGCGACCTCAATAAACCGCAAGCCAACCATTCCCGCGCCACGCCTCGCGTCGGCGGTTTGGCCGTGCTTGCTGGCACGCTGCTGGGCCTGCTTGTGCTGGGCCCCGCAAACATGACCCTGACCTGGCTTTGGCCGGCGCTGTTTGTTGCCGCCTTGCCGGTGTTCGTCGCGGGCTTGCTCGAAGACATCACCAAAGATATCGGCGCCAGCAAGCGTTTGCTGGCGGCATTTTTGTCGGCCGCAATCGCGTGGTGGCTGCTGGGCGGCGTCAGCCGTGTCGGCATGGCGCCGGTGGATTACGTGCTGTCCTATTGGCCCGTGTCGCTGCTGTTCACCATGTTTGCGGTGGGCGGCTGTACGCACGCGCTGAACATCGTTGACGGCATGAACGGCTTGGCCGGCATGGTCGCCACGTTGATGGCGGTGTCGATCAGCTTGGTGGCGCTGCAAGTGGGCGACGTGCCGATCTTCCTGATTTCTGCGGCCCTGGCCTCGGCCACCTTGGGGTTCTTGGTTTGGAACTTCCCGTTCGGCCGAGTGTTCCTGGGCGATGGCGGCGCGTACTTCCTGGGCTTCATGCTGGCCGAGCTGGCGGTGTTGCTGGTGGTGCGCAACCCCTCGGTGTCGCCGTTCTACGCCTTGGCCGTGCTGTTTTACCCGGTATTCGAAACGGGCTTTTCGATCTGGCGCCGCCGCTTCAAGCGTGGCGTGCCGGTTGATCAGCCGGATGCGTTGCACTTGCACCAGTTGGTGTTCCGCCGCCTGGTTCGTGTGACGTTCAGCCGCGGCCGCCGTCATGCGGTGCCGGCGCTGTGCAACGCGATGGCGTCGCCCTACATGTGGGTGCTGGCGTTGATCGGGTTGGTGCCGGCCACCATCTGGTGGGACAACGCCTGGGCGCTCTGCGCCAGTCTGGTGGTGTTCGCCAGCGTCTATATCTGGCTGTACGCGCGCCTGGTGTCCTGGCGCCGTCCGGGATGGCTGCTCTTGCCGTCCGTTTTGAAGACCTCGGATTAGTTTTGAGTGCCCCGGCGAATGCCGCCGGGGGCTCGGTTATCAATCACCCGACCATATTTAAAATGCCGTAGTCGATCTACGGTGAAGGGAGAGTTATGTTGCGAATTCAGGATGTGAAACTCGCTGTCGTTGGCCTTGGCTACGTCGGTCTGCCCCTGGCGGTGGAGTTCGGCAAGAAGCGCTCGGTCATCGGGTTCGATATCAATACGCGCCGTATCGATGCATTGAAAGCGGGTCACGACCATACGCTGGAAGTCAGCGACGAAGAGCTGGCCCAAGCCGCTCAGCTGAGCTATACCGCCGACCGCGCCGAACTGGGCCAGGCCAACGTGTTCATCGTGACCGTGCCCACGCCTATCGACGAATACAAGCAGCCCGACCTGACCCCGCTGGTCAAGGCCAGCGAAACGATCGGCGCCGTGCTCAAGCGCGGCGACATCGTCATCTATGAATCGACCGTGTATCCGGGCGCTACCGAAGAAGATTGCGTGCCGGTGCTGGAACGCGTGTCGGGCCTGAAGTTCAACGTGGACTTCTACGCCGGCTACAGCCCCGAGCGCATCAACCCGGGCGACAAAGAACACCGCGTCAGCACGATCAAGAAGGTCACCTCCGGCTCCACGCCTGAAGTCGCCGAACTGGTCGACCAGCTGTACAAGGAAATCATCACCGCCGGCACGCACAAGGCGTCCAGCATCCGCGTGGCCGAAGCCGCCAAGGTGATCGAGAACACGCAGCGCGACGTGAACATTGCGCTGATCAACGAACTGGCCCTGATCTTCAACAAGATGGGCATCGACACCGAAGCCGTGCTGCAAGCTGCCGGCACCAAGTGGAACTTCCTGCCGTTCCGTCCGGGTCTGGTCGGCGGCCACTGCATCGGCGTGGACCCGTACTACCTGACCCACAAGGCGCAATCCATCGGCTACCACCCCGAGATCATCCTGGCGGGCCGCCGCCTGAATGACTCGATGGGCGGCTACGTGGTGTCGCAGCTGGTCAAGGCCATGACCAAGCAGCGCATCCATGTGCAAGGCGCGCGCGTGCTGGTCATGGGCCTGGCCTTCAAGGAAAACTGCCCCGACTTGCGCAACACGCGCATCGTGGACATCGTGCGTGAACTGGGCGACTACAACGTCGACGTCGACGTGTACGACCCGTGGGTCGACCCGGAAGAAGCCGTGCATGAATACGGCCTGACCCCGGTCGCCAAGCCCGAGGAAGGCAAGTACGACGCCGTCATCCTCGCGGTGGCGCACAACCAATTCAAGGCCATGGGCGCCGAAGGCATCCGCAAGCTGGGCAAGGCGCAACACATCCTGTACGACTTGAAGTACGTGCTGTCGCCCGCCGAATCCGATCTGCGTCTGTAAGGATTGCGCCATGACTACACGTTTTGAGACCCTCAAGCAGGAACTGTCGGCCGCGCCGCGCAAGTGGCTCGTGACCGGCTGCGCCGGCTTCATCGGCTCCAACCTGCTGGAAACGCTGCTGAAACTGAACCAGACCGTCACCGGCCTGGATAACTTCGCCACCGGCCACCAGCGCAATCTGGATGAAGTGCGCGACTCGGTGTCGCCTGAGCAATGGGCGCGCTTCACCTTCGTTGAAGGCGATATCCGTGACCTGGCCGCTTGCCAGCGCGCCACGGAAGGCGTGGACTTCGTGTTGCACCAAGCCGCGCTGGGTTCCGTGCCGCGCTCGCTGAAAGACCCGATCACCACGAACGAAGTGAACATCGGCGGCTTTCTGAACATGCTGGTCGCCGCGCGCGACGCCGGCGTGAAGTCGTTCGTGTATGCCGCGTCCAGCTCCACGTACGGCGACCACCCGGCGTTGCCGAAGGTGGAAGAGAACATCGGCAAGCCTTTGTCTCCGTACGCCGTGACCAAGTACGTGAACGAGCTGTACGCCGACGTGTTCGCCCGTTCGTACGGCTTCGAAACCGTGGGCCTGCGCTATTTCAACGTGTTCGGCAAACGCCAGGACCCGGACGGCGCCTACGCCGCCGTGATCCCGAAGTGGACCGCCGCGATGATCAAGGGCGACGACGTCACCATCAACGGCGACGGCGAAACCAGCCGCGACTTCTGCTTTGTGGATAACGCGGTGCAAGCCAACCTGCTGGCCGCAATGGCCCCGCCGGAAGCCCGCAACCAGGTCTACAACGTGGCTGTCAGCGGCCGCAGCACGTTGAACGACCTGTTCGGATTCCTGGTCAAGGCGCTGGGCAACCAAAGCGTGACCTACGCCAAGAAGCCGGTGTATGCCGACTTCCGCGCAGGGGACGTGCGCCACTCGCAGGCCGACGTCAGCAAGGCCGGCCGTCTGCTGGGCTATGCGCCGTCACACACCGTGCTGCAAGGCCTGGAAGTGGCCATGCCCTGGTACACGCAATTCCTGCGTTGATTTGAAAGCACTTCTCCGCAAACTCGGAAACATCCACCCGGACCATCAGCGCATTTTCAAAGGCGCGTTCCGGGTGGCGGTGTTCCTCTTGTTGGGCAAGGCCGCCGGCGCCATCAAAGAGATGGCGGTGGCGTACCGCTACGGCGTCAGCGACGCCGTGGACGCCTACCAGTTCACGATGACCATGGCCACCTGGCTGCCGGTCACGATCGTGGGCGTGCTGTCGGTGGTACTGATTCCGGTGCTGGTGCGCCTGAACCGCGCCGAAGACGCCGAACGCAACCAATTCATCAAAGAGCTACAAGGCTGGGTCGCCGCGGCGGGTATTGCGCTGGCGATCGGCACGTGGTTCGCGTGGCCCTACGTGGTCGACGCGCTGGGCAAGGGCTTGCCTGAACGCGTGCGCGGCATGACGGGCGACCTGCTTGTGGCCTTTGCCCCGGTGTCGGCCCTGCTGCTCATCGCCGGCATCAGCGCCGCGCGCCTGCGTGCGCATGAACGCCACGTCAACACCTTGCTGGACAGCGTGCCCGCCGTGGCGACGCTGGCCTGGGTGATGCTGGCCGTAAGCGCCGATGGCGTGGGGCCGCTGCTGTGGGGCACGCTCGTCGGCTACGCGATTCAAACCGTGTGGCTGGCCTGGCTGGCTGCGCGCGCCGACAAGGGGTTCTGGGGCGCACCCAGGCTGACCTTGCGTTCGCCGCACTGGCCCGAACTGATGGGCGCGGCGGGCGTGATGCTGATCGGCCAAGTTGCAATGAGCTTTGTCGGCCCGCTGGACCAATACGCCGCGGCGAACCTGGGCGCCAACGCCAACGCCACGCTGGGTTACGCCAGCCGGCTGCTGTCGTTGTTGCTGGGCATTGGCGCCGTGTCGGTGGGCCGCGCTGCGCTGCCGGTGCTGGCCGACGTGCAAGCGCGCGGCGACACCGCGCGGGCGCGCAGCATGGCGCTGAAATGGTCGGTGCTGATGGTGGGCGCGGGCGCGGCCGCCGTGGCGATCGGCTGGGTGCTGGCGCCGTGGGGCGTGTCCGTGCTGTTTCAGCGTGGCGCATTCACCGCTGAAAATACCGAGGCCGTGGCGCACGTGTTGCGCTGGGGCCTGCTGCAATTGCCGTTCTATTTCGGCGTGCTGATCCTGGTGCAATTGCTGGCCAGCCAGAACCGTTACCGCATCATGGCCGCCATCGCCGTGGCCAATTTTGCGTTGAAGGCCGTGTTGAACACTGTGCTGGCGCCCAAGATGGGCGCGGCCGGCATCATGCTGGCGACCAGCCTCATGTATGTGCTGTCTTACGCGTGCTACCTGGTGGTGGCGATGCGCAAGGCCGAACCCAAGGAGGCCGATTGAATGTCCGACGCCGACTCCGGCCGCGCGCTGCGCGTGCTGCTGTTCATTCATTCGCTGCATGGCGGCGGCGCTGAGCGGGTTGCCGCCGACCTGAGCGCGCATTGGGCCGACATGGGCCGCGAAGTCATGGTGGTGACCCAGGCCAGCGCCGATGGCGACGTCTATACGCTGCATCCGAAAGTGCGCCGCGAAGTCCTGCACACGGCAGGCGAGGGCGGCGGCCTGCGCGGCATCTGGAGCAATGTGCAGCGCGTGCGCGCCTTGCGCCGCGTGATCAAGGCGTTCCGCCCGGACATCGTGCTGGGCATGATGACAACCGCCTCCGTGCTGTCCGTGCTGGCCGCGAGCGGCCTGTCGTGCCGCGTGATCGCAACCGAACACACGCATCCCCCGTCGCAAACCCTGTCGGGCTTGTGGCAGCGTCTGCGCCGCATGACGTATCCGCGCGCCGCGCGCGTGGTTGCGCTAACGCGCGGCACAGCAGACTGGATCGAGCAACACGTGCCGGGCTCGCGCCTGGCTGTCATTCCCAACCCGGTGCACTGGCCGTTGCCGCGCGCCGAACCCGTGTTGACGCCGGTTTCGGGCGACGGCCGCAAACGCCTGTTGGCGGTGGGCCGCTTGCATGCGGACAAGGGCTTCGATCTGCTGATCCAGGCTTTTGCCACGCTGGCGCCATCGCATCCGGACTGGGATCTGGTTATTCTGGGCGAAGGCGATGAACGCCGCGCGCTGGAAGCGCAGGTCACCAACGCCGGGCTGGCCTCGCGCATTGCGATGCCGGGACGCGCCGGCAACGTAGGCGACTGGTACGGCAGCGCTGACCTCTATGTGCTGACGTCGCGCTTTGAAGGCTTGTCGAACACCTTGCTTGAATCGATGGCCAGCGGCTTGGCTGCGGTCTCGTTTGATTGCGATACCGGCCCGCGCGAGATCGTGCGCGAGGGCATTGATGGCGTTTTGGTACGCCCCAACGGCGACGTGCCGGCGCTGTGCAAGGCGCTGGCGGACGTCATGGATAACGACGCAGGGCGCCAGCGGATGGCGCAGGCAGCAACCGATGTGCGCGACCGTTTTTCGGCCGCGCGCGTGCTGCAACAATGGCAAGAACTTTTTGACGGCGTGCGCGCGCCGGGCCGCTAGGCCTGGCCCGCATGCCGTTGCTACGGTGACCACGAGAACCTCATCATGTGTGGAATAGTCGGAATTTGGGGCCCCATCGGGAACAAGGAACGCGTGCTGGCGGAAAGCTGCCGCCGCATCCGCCACCGCGGGCCGGACAGCAACGGTTTCTGGGAAGACCCCGAGGCCGAGCTGGCGCTTGCGCACGTGCGCCTGGCGATCCTGGACCTGACCGAAGCCGGCCACCAGCCCATGACGTCCGCGTGCGGCCGCTATGTGATGGTGTTCAACGGCGAGGTCTATAACCACCTGGACATCCGCAAGCAGCTTGAGCAATCGGCGCTGGCGCCGTCGTGGCGCGGCCATTCCGACACCGAAACCCTGCTGGCCGGTTTTACCGCGCTGGGCATCGAGGCCACGTTGCAGGCGGCGGTGGGCATGTTCGCCATCGCCTTATGGGACCGCGCCTCGCGCAAGCTGATGCTGGCGCGCGACCGCATGGGCGAAAAGCCGCTGTACTACGGCTACTCGGGCGCTGAACTGGTGTTCGCTTCCGAGCTCAAGGGCTTGATGCCCATCCCCGGATTTGGCCGCGACCTGAACCGCAACGCGCTCGCGTCGTTCATGCGGCACAACTACATCCCCGCGCCGCAATCCATCTATCAAGGCATCGCCAAACTGCCGCCGGGCACGTGGGTGGAATTTACCGCCGACGACACCCGCAGCCGCCGCATGCCCGAGCCGCGCGTGTACTGGTCGGCGCGCGACGCCGCCGACGCTGCCGCCAAATCGCGGCTGACGTTTGAGTCCGACGCGCAAGCCACCGAAGCGCTGGAAGCCGTGTTGTCCAAGGCGGTCGGCGGGCAGATGTTGTCGGACGTGAGCTTGGGCGCCTTCCTGTCGGGCGGCATTGATTCGTCGACCATCGTCGCGCTGATGCAGGCGCAAAGCGCCAAGCCCGTGCGCACCTTCGCGATCGGTTTCCACGAAAAGGGCTACGACGAGGCGCAACACGCCAAGGCCGTCGCCACCCATCTGGGCACGGACCACACTGAACTTTATGTGACCGCGGCGGATGCGTTGGCGGTCGTGCCGTCGCTGGCGGACATGTATGACGAACCGTTCGCCGATTCGTCGCAGATTCCGACGTCGCTCGTCACGAAGATGGCGCGCCAGCACGTCACCGTGGCCTTGTCGGGCGACGGCGGCGATGAACTCTTTGGCGGCTACTCGCGCTATTTCCGCGTGAACAAGTGGTGGCAGCAGTGCGAGCGCGTTCCGGCGCTGTTTCGCAAACCCGCTGGCGCGCTGCTCACCGCATCGACGCATCTGCCCGGGCGCGGCGCGTGGCGCGGCAAAGTCGGCAAGCTGGGCGAACTGTTGCGCACCGATTCGCGCGGCGATTTCTATCGCCACTTCGTGTCGTACTGGGCGGACCCGTCCCAGGTCGTCAAAGGTGGCGTCGAACCCGTCTCGGAATTTGCGCGCGCCATGCAAGGCACGACCTTCGAAGCCATGATGAAGCTGGACACGGTGACTTACCTGCCCGACGACATCCTGGTCAAGGTTGACCGCGCCGCCATGGCCGTCAGCCTGGAAACGCGCGTGCCGCTGATCGATCACCGCGTGTATGAATTCGCCTGGAGCCTGCCGCATCAATACAAGGTGCGCGGCAATACGGGCAAGTGGCTGCTGCGCCAGGTGCTGCATCGCCACGTGCCGCAGGCGCTGGTGGACCGCCCCAAGCGCGGCTTCGCCGTGCCGCTGGCCGCGTGGTTGCGCGGCCCCTTGCGGGAATGGGCGGACGCGCTGCTGGACCCGGCGCGCTTGCGCCAGGAAGGCTGGTTCGAGCCCGAACCCATTCTGCGCAAGTGGCGCGAACACACGTCGGGCCATCGCAACTGGGACAGCCATCTGTGGGGCGTGCTGATGATGCAGGCCTGGCTGGATCGTTATCGTGCAGGACCGGATCAAGGGGGATCTATTGGGAGTCTTTGACGAATGAGAATATTGATGCTGGTCAGTTCCATGCATGCGGGCGGCGCCGAGCGGGTGGCTGCCACACTCGTCAGCGCATGGGCCGAACGCGGGGATGCCGTCACCTTGACGCCCACCTACTCGTCCAAGGGCACGTGTTTTTATCCCTTATCGGACAAGGTCGAACTTGCCTGGCTGGCCGATATCGCCGGCACGCGGGCCTCGGGCGGGTGGGCTGCGTTCAAGCGCCTGATGGCGCTACGCAAACACATCCGCGACACCAAGCCCGATGTGGTGGTGTCTTTCCTGACCAACGTCAATGTGGCCGCCATCCTCGCCACGCGAGGGCTGGGCGTGCCGCTCATCGTTTGCGAACGGACCAACCCCGTCGCCGAAACGACCACGGGTTCGGTGTGGCGCAAGCTGCGCCGGCTGCTGTATCCGCGCGCCGACATGGTGACGGTGCAGGCGGAAGACACCGCCGGCCCGTTCTCGCGTCAGGTGCCGGGCATCAAGCGCCTGGCCGTCATTCCCAATCCTTTGCCTGCGCCCTTGCTGGATGCGCCGCGCGTGCAACAGCGCGAAGACGGCGGCCCGCGTGAACTGCTGGCCATGGGACGTCTGGTGCCAGACAAACAATTCCATCTGCTGATCGACGTGTTTGCGCAATTGGCGCCGTTGAATCCCGACTGGAACCTGCGCATCTGGGGCGAAGGCCCCGAGCGTGCCGCGCTGGAAGCGCAGATCGAGCGCCTGGGCCTGCAATCGCGGGTCAGCCTGCCCGGCCGCACCGAAACGCCGTGGGAAGAACTGGCGCGCGGCCAGGCCTTCGTGCTGAGCTCGCTGGTGGAAGGTTTTCCGAATGTGTTGCTGGAAGCCATGTCGCTGGGCCTGCCGTGCGTGGCGTTTGATTGCCCGAGCGGCCCGCGCGAAATGACGCGCGACGGCCAGGACGCGTTGCTGGTGCCGGCAGGCGACAGCGATGCGCTGCGCGACGCGTTGCAGCGCGTGCTGAGCGACGTGTCGTTGCGCCGTCAATTGGGCGAGCGAGGAGCAACGGCCGTGCGCCATCGTTATGCGTTGGAAGCGGTGCTGACGGAATGGGACGAACTGTTCGAAGCGGTGCGGGAGGGGCGATGAGCACCCCCGCGCTACGCGTGCTGCATGTCATCACCGGTCTGGGGCAGGGCGGCGCGGAATCCGTGCTGCTGCGCCTGGCGACCTATCCCGAGGCGGGGGTGGAACACACCGTCGTGTCGCTGACCGATGAAGGTATCTACGGCGAGCGTCTGCGCGCAGCCGGCGTTGCGGTGCATGCGCTGGGCATGAAGCGCGGGCGTGTCAGCCTGGGCGGCTTTTTGGCCCTGCGCCGGTTGATCGCCGACGCGCGCCCCGACGCCGTGCAGACGTGGATGTATCACGCCGACCTGATCGGCGGGCTGGCCGCAAGGCTGGCGGGCGTGCGCGCCATTGCGTGGGGCATCCGCAATTCGGGCGCGCACCTGGAGCGCAGCAGCCGGTCGGCGCGCATCGTGTTGCGTGCGTGCGCGGCCTTGTCGGGCAGCGTGCCTCGCGCCATTGTCTGCGCCGCGCAGAACGCCGCCGAGCGCCATGCCGAAAAGGGTTATCGGCGCGACCGCATGGAGGTGATCTCCAACGGCTATGACTTATCGCGCTATGCCCCCGATGCGCTGGCACGTTCGCGCGTGCGGGCGCAATGGGGCGTGTCGGAAGACGCGCCGGTGATCGGCTGCGTGGCCCGCTGGGACCCGCTCAAGGACCACGCCAATCTGCTGCGCGCCGTGGCCGCGCTGGTGCGCGATGGCCGTGATGGCGGCCTGCGTTGCGTGCTGGTCGGACGCGGCATGAGCGCCGACAACCCCGAACTTGCCGCCCTGATCGACAAGCTGAACCTGCGCGACCGCCTGATACTTGCCGGCCCCAGCGACGATGTTCCCGCCGTGATGAACGGCCTGGACCTGCACGTGCTGTCGAGCTGCGCCGAAGGCTTTCCCAACGTCGTGGCCGAAGCCATGGCCTGCGGCGTGTACTGCGTGGTGACCGACGTGGGCGACGCCGCCTACATCGTTGGCGACACTGGCGTGGTCGTGCCGCCTGAACAAGCCGAGGCGCTTGCGCGCGGCATCGAGACCGCCTTGTGCGACGTGGCCGCGCGCGGCCATGGCCGTGCAGGCGAAGCCGGCCGCGCCCGCGTGCTGGAAAATTTTGACCTTGCCCGCATGGTGCAACGTTACATCGCCGTATGGCGCCGCATTTCTGGAGTCCAGGCATGAGCACCGGCCGCCGCCTGATGTTTGTCGTCAATAACCCCGCGTTCTTCATGTCGCATCGCGTGCCAGTGGCGCTGGCCGCACAACGCGCGGGGTATGACGTGCATGTGGCGACGATGGACGGGCCCGCCGTGGCCGACATCCAGGCACTCGGCATGACGCACCACGCCATTCCGATGACGCGCAGCGGCAAGCATCCCTTGCAGGAGCTGGGCACCTTGATGGCGCTGTTGCGGCTGTTCCGCCGCGTGCGTCCTGACGTGGTGCACCTGGTCACGATCAAGCCCGTGCTGTATGGCGGCATCGCCGCGCGTCTGGCGCGCGTGCCCGGCATGGTGGCCGCGATCTCCGGGCTGGGCTTCGTGTTCCTGTCCAATTCGCTGAAGATGCGGATGGTGCGCGCGGTGGTGGCGCGGCTGTATCGCGTGGCGCTGGGGCATCCCAATAGCCGGGTGATTTTCCAGAACACCAGCGACCGCGACATGCTCAAGTCGCTGGGCGCCGTGCGCGATGAGCAGGTCGTCATCATCCGCGGCGCAGGCGTGGACCTGAACGCGTACCGGGCCTTGCCCGAGCCGCCCGCGCCGCCCGTCGTGGTGACGATGGTGGCGCGCTTGCTGCGCGACAAGGGCGTACAGGAATTCGTGCAGGCGGCGTCGCTGCTGCGCGAACGCGGCGTGCCCGTGACGATGCAATTGGTGGGCGGCGTGGACGCTGGCAACCCGGCATCGGCGACGCAGGCCGAGGTCGAGGCCTGGCAACGTGATGGCGCGGTCCAGGCGCTGGGCGAACGGTCGGACATCGCCGAACTGTACGCGGCGTGCCACATCGCCGTGCTGCCCTCATACCGTGAGGGGCTGCCGAAGTCACTGATCGAAGCCGCGGCCTGCGGGCGTGCGGTGGTGACGACCGACGTGCCCGGCTGCCGCGATGCCATCGAACCGAATGAGACGGGCTTGCTGGTGCCCGTGCGTGATGCGCGAGCCTTGGCCGACGCCATCGAACGCTTGGCAGAAGACGCCGCGCTGCGTCAGTCCATGGGGGCAGCGGGCCGTGTGCTGGCGGAACGCGAATTCAATATCGAGCGCGTCGCTCGCATCCATGTGGAGCTGTACGACGCGCTCAGCGCCTGAGCCGGCTGAACGCATAGGGCGTGCTGGGTGGAGCACGCCGCGTGGCGTACTCCGCGGGGCAACCTAGTGGCGGCGCGCCATCGCGTCGATCCAGAAACGGGTCGACGGGTCTTGTTGGCCAGGCTGCGGCGCATCCAGTTCACGCATGATGCTCTTGGCCAGCACCTTGCCGAATTCCACGCCCCATTGATCAAACGGGTTGATGCCCCAGATCACGCCTTGCGTGAACACCTTGTGTTCGTACAGGGCCAGCAGCGCGCCCAGCGTGTAGGCTTCCAGACGCGGCAACACAATCAGTGACGACGGGCGGCCGCCCGGGTGCACGCGATGCTGCGCCAGCAGCCGCGCACGGGCCGGGTCGCGTTCGGTGGCGGAGGTTTCCGCCAACGCTTCCTCGAACGATTTGCCGCGCAACAGCGCCGAGCGCTGCGCCAGGCAATTGGCGATCAGCAGCTCGTGATGGCGCGCGTAATCGTGGTCGGGCTGTTCGCACAGGATGAAATCCACGGGCGCGCCCATGGTGTCCTGATGCAGCCATTGGAAGAAGGTGTGCTGGCAGTCGGTGCCTGACATGCCCCAGATCGCCGCGCCGGTTGGCACGCCCACGGGGCTGCCGTCGGCGGTGGCGACCTTGCCCAGCGATTCCATTTCCAGCTGCTGCGCCCACGGCACCAGGTGATACAGCCGGGAATCATAGGGCGCGATGACCAGCGAGTCATACCCCAGCACGCTGCGATTCACGACCCCGGCAAGCGCCATTTGCACGGGCGCGTTGTCGGCCAGCGGCGCGGTGCGGAAGTGTTCGTCCATGGCGGCGGCGCCGGCCAGCAGCTGGTCGAACGCATCGTTGCCCAGCGCCAAGGCGATGGGCAGACCGATGGCCGACCACAGCGAATAGCGCCCGCCCACCCAGTCCCAGATCTGAAAGATGTGGTCGGGCAGAATGCCCAGGTTCAGCGCGGCTTCCACGTTGGCGGTGATCGCCACAACCTGTTTGATCGGGTCGGCCACGCCCGCGTCGCGCAGCCAGTTCATCGCCACTTCGGCGTTGGCCAACGGTTCGGTCGTGGTGAACGATTTCGACGCGACGATGACTAGTGTGTCGTGCGGGTCCAGCCGGCTCATTGCGTCGGCCACCGAATGCGAATCGACGTTCGACGCGAAGCGGACTTCGCGGCGGGCGCCGCCATGGCGCAGCGCGCGGGTGACCAGGCGCGGCCCCCAGTCGCTGCCGCCGATACCCAGATGCAGCACATAGCCGTAGCGGTCGGCGGCATCGGCCTCGCGCACGAATTCGCGCAGACGGTCGCGTTCGGCCTGCACGGCGTTGGCGACTGCCGGCGGCGGCTCCGCCGCGCGCAAGGCGGTGTGCCAGGCGGCGCGGCCTTCCGTCCAGTTGGCGTGGCCGCCGTCGAACAGCATGGCGCGCGCGGCGTCAAAGCCTTGCCGCGCCAGCAGTTCGCCGGAAGCCGCCTGCAAGTCGGGCGAGTGGGCCTGGGTGCTCAGGTCCAGGCGCAAACCGGGCGCCGGGATCAGCCGCAATTGCTCGCCGCGCCGCGATGCGGCGTGGGCCGCTGCGGTGAAGCGTTGCCAGGCTGGGCTGTTGGACAGTGACATGGACGGCTCAGAACGGCAGTTTGGCGTCTGGCGCCAGCTTGCCCAGTTCGCGGCGGAAGTCGGCCTGGATGCGTGCGAGGGCCTCGGCGTTCTCGGCCTCGAAGCGCAACACGACCACCGGCGTGGTGTTCGACGGACGCGCCAGGCCAAAGCCGTCGGCGTATTCCGCGCGCACGCCGTCGATGGTGATCACGCGGCGGGCGTCGGGGAATTGCCCCTGGTCCTGCAAGGCTTTCACCAGCGTGAAGGGCTGGCCTTCTTCCATTTCCAGCTTCAGTTCGGGCGTGGACACGTCTTGCGGCAAGGCTTCCAGCGGCGCGCACGGGTCGGCAAAGCGCGACACGATTTCGAGCAGGCGCGCGCCGGTGTAGAGGCCGTCATCAAAGCCGTACCAGCGTTCCTTGAAGAAGATGTGGCCGCTCATTTCGCCCGCCAGCGGCGCGCCGGTTTCAGCCAGCTTGGCCTTGACCAGCGAATGGCCCGTCTTCCACATCAGCGGCACGCCGCCCGCAGCTTCGACCGACAAGCCCACGTGGCGGCTGCACTTCACGTCATAGATGATCGTGGCGCCGGGGTTGCGGTCCAGCACGTCGCGGGCAAACAGCACCAGTTGGCGATCCGGCCAGATGATCTGGCCCGACTTCGTGACCACGCCCAGGCGGTCACCGTCACCGTCGAACGCCAGACCGAGTTCGCAATCGGTCTCGCGCACGCACTTGATCAGGTCTTGCAGGTTTTTGGGTTCGGCGGGATCGGGGTGGTGGTTGGGGAACGTGCCGTCCACTTCGCAGAAGAGTTCGGTCACTTCGCAGCCCAGCTCGCGGAACAGCTGGGGCGCGACCGCGCCCGCCACGCCGTTGCCGCAGTCGATCGCAATCTTCATGGGGCGGGCCAGCTTCACGCCGGAGGCCACGCGCGCGATGTAGGCGGCCACCAGATCGAGCTGGCGGCGCACGCCGGCGCGCTCGGCGGGCGCGGGGCTCGTGCCGTTCATGGCGGCGCCCAGCGCCTGCACGTCATCGCCGTACAGGGCGCGTCCGCCCATCATCATCTTGAAGCCGTTGTACTTGGGCGGATTGTGGCTGCCCGTGATGGCCACGCCCGAGCCGCACTGCATGATGTGCGTGGCGAAATAGACCAGCGGGGTCGGGACCATGCCGATGTCCACGGTGTCCACACCGCCTTCCAGCATGCCTTCCTGCAAAGCCATCGACAGCATGTCGCTGCTCAGGCGGCCATCCCGGCCCACCACCAGCGTCTGCACGCCGGCCTCGCGCGCGCGGCCGGCCAGCGCCACGCCCAGGGCGCGCGCGAACGACGCGTCGATCAGGTCCGGCACGGTGCCGCGGATGTCATAGGCCTTGAAGACCGAGGCGGGAAACTGCGACTTGTTATTGCCCACGACGATTCCTTGATAAGGGAGTTGCAACGGGGGATTCGGCCGGGACTAATGGAAAACCCGAATGCCAAAACCCGCCTGAAAAGAGGGTCAAGGTGTGAATTATCCTCCATCGGCGCATGCGCCTTCATCCCTCGGTCGGCGTAGGGCGTCTTAACGGTAGCGCGTGCCCTGGTTTGGTGCGTGGCGCGGCCGGATCGCCTTGATCCGGTGCATGACGCGGCGGGGCTGAAAGGCCCTGTCCCAGGGGCGCTGCCGTGGCATGGAACTTGCTCGTCATCCGAAGGTGATACGCTTGCGCTGCAAGTAGAAAGACCGGGAGGGGCCATGGGTGCCAAAGTATCTACTGTCATGTCATCGGGAGGCGCCACCAGCCGGCGAGGCCCCCCCACGGATTTCGCCGGGCCAGCCGCTGGCCGCGAACGCCGGCTTGATATCCATGTATTCCACTCCGATGCCGGCGAATTGTCGTCTGGCCGCGCCTGGGAACGTTGTGTCTGGCGCGACGCGCGCGTCCTGATCGCTGAATGCCCGGCGCCGCATCTTCCCGCTTCCATTGAGTCCGCGCTGCGCGCCGTTGCCGCCGATGTCGCGCGCGATCGCGGCTGGCAGGGCATGGGCACCGTGGCGTTCGCGCTGGATGACCGCAGCGGCGTGTTCAGGGTGATAGGCGCCGATGCGCAGCCGCACAGCGGTTCGGCCATGGTCAGCCCCGATCCCGACAACGCGCACGCGCTGGAAATGCGCATCGACGGCTGCGTGGACCGCCGCCTTCCCTGCACGCGCCTGCTGGTCTGCGGCGCGACGCGGGGCGAGGCGCTGCGCCGCGCGTACCGGGCGCTGTCCGAGATGCCCGGCCCCGCCGGCGTTGACCGGGCATTCCTGATGAACCGCATCGCGTCCCGCGCTTATTGCTCCGGCCTGACCGGCACGCGCCTGGACCAGGCCGTCGGCTAGCGCGGCGCTTCGGCCCGCGCGATTCCGCCCCTACAATAGTCCGCACATCCCTAGACCCGCGCCTGGGCGAGACCAGGCCATTCTTGTGCGGCTGCTATGACATTGCTGAGCGATCTTCAGTCCCTCCTGGGTTTCACCCATGTGTTGACCGGTGTGGATGCCGAGTCCTATGTGCAGGATTGGCGCCGCCGCTATCGGGGGTCCGCGCTGGCGGTGATACGCCCCGGGTCCACGCAGGAAGTGGCCGACGCCGTGAAACTGTGCCTGCATCACGGCGTGCCGGTGGTGCCGCAAGGCGGCAATACCGGCCTGTGCGGGGGCGCCACGCCAGACGACTCCGGCCGCGCCGTGGTGCTGTCCACCGCCCGCCTGACCGCCATACGCAACCTGGATACCGACAACGACACCATCACCGTGGAAGCAGGCTGCATCCTGCAAGCCGTGCAAGAGGCCGCCGCCGCGGCCAACCGCCTGTTCCCGCTCAGCCTGGCGGCCGAAGGCAGCTGCACCATCGGCGGTAACCTGGCCACCAACGCTGGCGGCACGCAGGTGCTGCGCTACGGCAACACGCGCGACCTGGCGCTGGGCCTGGAAGTGGTGACGGCCGATGGCGAAATCTGGAACGGGCTGCGCGGCCTGCGCAAGGACAACACCGGCTACGACCTGCGCGACCTCTATATCGGCAGCGAAGGCACGCTGGGCATCATCACCGCCGCCACGCTGAAACTGTTCCCCCGGCCGGTGGCGTCGTGCACCGCGCTGCTCACCCTCGACACGATCGACCACGCCGTGGAATTGCTGTCGCGCGCACGCACCGGTTTTGGTGCCGCGTTGACGGGCTTTGAATTGATGAGCGGCGCCTGCCTGCAAGCTGTCGTGCGGCTGTTCCCGCAGCAGCGCCTGCCCTTCGAAGGCGCCTCCGCCGAGTCTCCGTGGTTTGCGTTGCTTGAGTTGTCCKACAGCGAAAGCGAAGCGCATGCGCGTGAACGCTTTGAAGCGGTGCTGGGCGAGGCCATCGACGCCGGTCTCGTCGACGATGCCGTCATCGCCGCCAACGTGGCGCAGAGCAAGGCGCTATGGCACTTGCGCGAAAGCATTCCGCTGGCCGAAGCCGAGCTGGGCAAGTCGGTCAAGCACGACGTGTCCATTCCCATTTCGTCCATCGCCGGTTTCGTGCACAAGACCAATGCCTTGCTGCAATCCCGCTTTCCTGGCGTGCGCCATGTGATCTTCGGGCATCTGGGCGATGGCAATCTGCATTACAACGTGGCGAACGCCGCAGGCCAGACCGAGGCCGAGTTGCTCGCCCTGCAAAGCGAAATCTACGGCGTGGTGCATGACAGCGTGCATGCGCATAGCGGCTCGATCAGCGCCGAGCATGGCGTGGGCCAACTCAAGCGCGACGAACTGCCGCGCTACAAGAGCCCTGTCGAACTTGCGCTGATGCACCGGATCAAGCGCGCGCTGGACCCGCAAGGGCTCATGAATCCGGGCAAGGTGCTGCAAGGCTGAGCGGCGTGGTCCGCTACCCCCTGCGTTCCTTATTTCACACGGAGCCTCAATGATGGCAGTCAGTCCCGCGGCGGGTGCGAATCATCGGGTGCTGATCGTTGAAGACGATCACATCATTGCCGGCAACCTGTTCTCTTTCCTGGAGGTGCGCGGGTTTTTGCCGGACGTGGCCTACACCGGCCACGCCGCGCTGGAACGCATGAAAGAGCAACGCTTTGACGCGCTGATTCTGGACATCGGCTTACCGGGCATGGACGGCAACGCAGTGCTGCACGCGTTGCGCAATGAACGGCGCGTGGATGTGCCCGTGCTGATCCTGACCGCGCGCGACAGCCTGGAAGACAAGCTGGCGGGTTTTTCCCATGGCGCCGACGATTACCTGACCAAACCCTTCGCGTTGCTCGAAGTCGAAGCACGTCTGCTGGCGCTGATTCAGCGCGCCAAGGGCTCAACGGTGGATTCGGTGCGCGTGTTTGGCCCGGTGCAGTACGACACGCGCAGCCGTGCGGTATCGGTGAACGGCACGCCCGTGCATCTGACGCGCAAGGCGGGCCTGATCATGGAAGCGCTGATGCGCGACCCCGGCCGGGTCGTGGCGCGTGAAGAGCTGGAGTCCATGCTGTGGGGCAACGAGCCGCCGTCCTCCGACGCGCTGCGCAGCCAGGTCCATCTGCTGCGCCGCGCGCTGGCGGATGCCGGCTTTGATGGCATCGAGACCATGCACGGCACCGGTTGGCGCCTGACGCTGGGCGGGGCCGCGGCATGACGCGCGCTGCCACCGGCACCTTGACGCAGCGCGTGGTGTGGGCGCTGACGGGCACGGTCGCCTTGTTCGTGACGGCGCTGGCGCTCTTGGCCTACCTGACGTTCGACCAGATGGAAGACGACCTGGTCAACGACATTCTCAATACCGAAATGGACCGGCTGGTGCAGCATGCGCGCGCCAGCGACGAATTCATGCCGCGCCAGGGCGCACGCGAATTGGGCGGATCAATGCGCGCCTGGATGAGCGTGGACGGACAGCGTCCGGCCGGCATTCCCGATGAAGTGCTGGGCCTGGATAACGGGCTGCACCTGATCGAGCCCGGCGCCTACACCTGGCACGTGATGGTGGCCGAGACCGGACGCGGCAAGGTCTATTTGCTGTACGACGCGACCGACAACGAAGAGCGTGTCCACGATTTCGGCCTGATCGTGTTGGGCGTAGGCGCCATTTGCGTCGTCGGCGCCTACGCATTGTCGCGGCGCGTCGCTACGGTGGCGGTGGGGCCGCTCTTGGACTTGACCGACCGTTTATCGACCTGGGCGCCCGGGTCGCCTGATATGGCCGTCACCCGCGACGACGAGGCCGGCCGCCTGATCGAAGCCTTCAACCGGGTGCAGAACCAGGTCGACCGATCCATCGCCCGCGAACGCGAGTTTGCGGGCAACCTGAGCCACGAGGTGCGCACCCCGCTTGCCGCCATACGCTCTGATAGTGAACTGATGTTGCTGACGCAGGCGCTGACGCCCGACCAGCGCACGCGCCTGACCCGTGTCATGGACAACGTGGACGACGTGATCGTGTGCCTGGAAAGCGCGCGGGCCATGGCGCGCGACCAATTGCTGCTGCCTGCCCCGGTTGATATCGCCGACTGCATGGAAGACGCCTGGCGCGGTTACGAGGTGCAGGCGCAACACGCCAACCTGCGTTGGGACAACCAGATTGCCCCCGGCCACATCCTGACGCTGGACCGCTACGCCTTGCTGACGGTGCTGCGCAACCTGGTGCGCAACGCGGTCGAGCATGCCGCCCCGGCTACGCTGACCACCCGATTCACCGACGATGGCGTGCTGGAATTGAGCGACGACGGCAAAGGCATCGCCGAAGCCGATCTGCCGTTCCTGTTCCGCCGCTACTACAGCGGCCGGCTGCGCGACTCCGGCGTCGGCGCGCATGACGAGACCGCGCGCGGCTTGGGCCTGGCCATCGCCAAGCGCGTTTGCGACATGCAGGGCTGGTCGCTGACGGTGGCGTCGTCGCGCGAACCCGAAACGCGTGGCACGCGATTCTCGTTGCGCTTCGACGCGGCAGCCGGCGTTGATTCCGCCACGAATTCCGCCACGTCCAGCACCCCGCGCGCGGGCTCCACAGCCGGCGTTGCGCCCAAGACACAAGATCGAATTTGACGATTTTTCGACTGCCCGCGCTCTAAGCTCTCTGCTTGTCCGACGCGTCCCCAGTCCATTGATCCATGTCGTCCCCCTTGCTGTCCGCGCCGCATGCGCCGTCGCCTGCGTGGTATCTGAGCACGCAGCTCGTCGGCGTCACGCTGATGCTGGCGTGCCTGGCGTGGTGGGCCAATGCCTCGGGCATGGATTTGCGCATCGCCCGCGCGCTGTTCGATCCCGCCCTGGATGATTTCCCGCTGCACCTGAATCGTTGGTTCGATCTGTTCGGACATCGCATGGTGCTTGCGCTGCCGATTGGCGTGGCGTTGGCGGCCGTGGCGGCGGCCGTGGCAAGCTTTCGCATCCCCGCCTTGCGTCCCTGGCGCGGCCCAGCGCTAGCGCTTGCGGCGACCTGCCTGGTTGGCCAACTGGCGGTTAACCAGCTCAAACACCACACGACCTTGCCGCGTCCCTATGATTTGGAAACGCTGGGCGGCTACACGCCATACCCGCTGTACTGGTGGACGTGGGCGCGTGCGCGGGCGGGCGGCGCATTGCCCAGCGGCCACGCGGGCGCCGGCTATTCGATGCTGACGCTGTATTTCGCGGGCTGGGCGCTGAACCGTCCGGCGTGGCGCTGGTGGGGCCTGGCCCTGGGCGTGACCGCAGGCGTCGCCTTTTCCGTGGTGCGTATTCTGCAAGGCGCCCATTTCCTGAGCCAGACATTGTGGTCGGCCACCTTGCTTTGGTTTCTGGCCGCGCTGTTCTTCTACCCGGTGATCGTGGGCCGAGCCGCTGCGCGCGGCCCGGCCCGGCAAACGCCGGTTCAGTTGAGCAGCACGCCCGGCAACCACAGCGAAAACGCGGGCACATAGGTCACCAGCGCCAGCGCGGCCAGCAGCGCGCCGTAAAAGGGCCAGATTGTGCGCATCACGGTGCCGACCGACACGCCGCCGATGGCGCACCCCACGAACTGCGTGGTCCCCACGGGCGGGGTGTTCAAGCCCAGCGCGCAATTCAGCAGCATCACGATGCCGAACTGCACCGGCCCCATGCCGTACTGCATGCAGATCGGCAGGAAGATCGGCGTGCAGATCAGGATGGTGGCGGCCATGTCCAGAAACGTGCCCAGCACGAACAGGATGATGTTGACCATCAAGAAGATGGCCCACGGGCTGGTCGATACCGACGCCATCAATTCGCCCGTCTTTTCCGCCACGCCATAAAAGCTGATCAGATAGCCGAAGGTGGCCGAGATGCCAATCAGCAGCAGCACGACGCCGGTTGTCTTGACGGCCTTGCTGGCGGCGCGCACGAACTGGTCCCACGTCAGCGAGCGGTACACGAAGATCGTCAGCGCCAGCGCATACAACACCGCCACCGCCGCGGATTCCGTTGCGGTGAAAACGCCGCTTAGGATGCCCGTGATGATCAACACCACAACAAACAGGCCAGGCGCCGCCGCGATCAGCGAACGCAGCACGATGTGCCATCCCGGAAACGTGCCCGCGGGATACCCGCGGCTGCGCGCCACGAAGTACGCCGCCGCCAGATTGCACAAGGTCAGGATCAGCGCGGGCACAACACCTGCCGCGATCAGCGCCGCGATCGACACCTTGCCGCCCGCCGCCAGCGTGTAGATGATGATGTTGTGGCTGGTAGGCATCAGCGCGCCGACCAGCGCCGCATGCGTGGTGACGTTCACCGCGTAGTCGGCGTGATAGCCCTCGCGCTTCATCATCGGGATCATCACCGACCCCATCGCCGACACATCGGCCACGGGCGACCCGGACACGCCGCCGAACAGCGTGCAGGCCACCACGTTGGACATGCCGAGCCCGCCGCGCACGTGCCCCACCAGCGACTTCGCAAACGTCACGATGCGGTCGGCGATGCCGCCGTACAGCATCAGTTCGCCCGTGAAGATGAAGAAGGGAATGGCCAGGAACGAAAAGGCGTTCATGCCCGAGGTCATCTGCTGGAACGCAACCTGCAAGGGCAGGTCTTCGACCATGATGGCGGTGATGGACGACAAGCCAATGGCGAACGCCACCGGCACGCCGATCACCAGAAACCCCATGAACGTAAAGGAAAGCAGTGTCAGCGCCATGCCGGTACCACCTTATGGTTGCGCAGGATGGCGATGATGTGCTCAACGGAAAAGAGCGCGATCAGGGCGCCAGACAGCGTCGCGGGGATGTATTTCCAGGCGTTGGAAATGCCCAGGTTGGGGATCTTGTAGGCAGACACCGATTCCGCCAGCATCCCGCAGTTCCAGGCCATCAGCACGCCAAACAGCAGCACCAGCAGATGGATGAAGATCCGCAGCCGCCGCTGGCCAACGGGGGGCAAGGCGTCCAGCAGCGATTCAAAGCCGATATGGCCTGCATCGCGCACGCCAACCGCCGCGCCCAGCATGGTGACGTACAGCACCAGCAGCAGCGCCAGGCTTTCGGCCCAGGTGGGCGTGCTGTTGAGCACGTGGCGGCCAAAGATTTGCAGGCTGACGGCGATGATCAGGCAGACGAGCCCGAACACGCTGGTCCACATGCAGACCCGGGCAATCCCCGCGCAGGCGCGCGTGTAGGCGTCCAGCGGAGCGGCAAGGGCTTGCGCCCCGCCTCCCCCGGTCACCTCAGGTTCATTCGTAGGAGTGGCCAACATGATGTCCTCACTGGACGGCCTGGATCTTTGCGACCAGGTCTTTCATCTCGGGCGTGGTGACGAAGCGGTCGTACACCGGCTTCATCGCACCCTGGAACGACGCCTTGTCCACCTCCACGATCTGCGACCCGGCCTTCTCTACCACCGCGCGGGATTTCTGCTCGCGTTCGTCCCACAGCTTGCGCATATAGGGCACCGATTCGCGCGCGGCCTCACGCAGAATCTTCTGGTCTTCGGGCGTGAGCTTGTCCCACTGCCGCTTGGAATAGATCAGAATTTCCGGCGTCATCGTGTGTTCGGTCATCGAGTAGAACTTGGCGACCTCGTAGTGATGCGCGCTTTCGTAGCTGGGGAAATTGTTTTCCGCGGCATCCACCAGCCCGGTCTTGAGCGACGTATAGACCTCGCCCATCGGCATCGGCGTGGCGTTGCCGCCCATCGCTTCGACCATGGCCACAGACAGGTCCGATTGCTGCACACGAATCTTCAAGCCCTTGGCGTCGGCCAGCGTCTTGATCGGCTTGTTGCGCGTGTACATCGACCGCGAACCGCTGTCGTACCAGGCCAGCCCGACAAAGCCCGCGGCTTCGCACGAGCGCAGGATCTGGTCGCCGATTTCGCTGTCCAGCACTTTGTGCAGATGGTCTTTCGAGCGGAACAGGAACGGCAGCGACGGCACGCGCGTGGTCTGGCAGATGTTGTGCATGGCGGCGCTGGACACGCGCGCCATGGCAAGCGCGCCCATCTTCACCTGTTCGATCGAATCGTCTTCGTTACCCAACGCGCCGCCGGCATACACCTTGACGGTGATGCGGCCATTGGTGCGTTGCTTGACCAGTTCACCGAACTGGCGCACGGCCTGCACGGTGGGATAGTCGTCGGGATGGATGTCGGCGGATCGCAGTTCGGCGGCTTGGGTGGCGGGAATCAGCGTCAGCAAGGCAGCCGCCGCCAGGATGGCGCGGGTCAGGGTGGGGCGCAGCATGTCTACCTCCGGTTGGAGTACGGCGTTTCGTTAAGGGCCGGGTCGGCCTCGAAGCTCTATGTGTACAGACCTACTTTGCGTGGGGCGCGGGACGATGCGGGCGCTCCGGTCGGGTGCTAACCGGTGCTTGCGGTTTCCTCCAGGCCCTGCGCGCCGGGGCGCAGGGCGAATACGCCACCGTCGGGCGCGCCAGGGGCGGCGTTCGCGGGGCGTATCGATGTGATGAAGAGGGTGTCCATGGCCGCGCCACCGAAGGCGCACATCGCGACTTTGGCGGCGGGCACGGTATAGGTGCGGTCGAGTTTGCCCTCGGGCGTGTAGCGGTAGACGCGGCCGGCGTCGTTGCCGCAGATCCAGTAGCCGCCATCGGTGTCCACCGCCGCGCCATCGGGCCGGCCCGCGGGCAGGGCGTCGATGAAGGGGCGGCGGCTGTGCGGCGTGCCGGTGTCGATGTCGTAGTCAAACGCCCAGACCCTGGCGCGCGACGGATGCGAGTCTGACAGGTACATCGTCTTGCCGTCCGGGCTGAACGCCAGGCCGTTGGGCACGATCAGGTCAGACAGCAGCACCGCCACGCCGTGGGGGTCGTAGCGGTAGAGCTTGCCGGCGGCTTGCGCCAAGCCCATGTCCATGACCATCGTGCCGGCCAGGAAGCGGCCTTGGCGGTCGCAACGCCCATCGTTAAAGCGCATGCCGCTGGCCGCGTGGGCGACCGCAGCGATCCGTTCAGGTTGGCAGGGCGCGCCCGCTTGCAGCGGACCGCAGCCGTACAGGCCGTCTTCCATCGCCAACAGCCAGCCCGCGCCGCGCGGCGCGATGCAGCCCGCCATCTGCGGCAGCGCCCAATGCTCGAACGTGCCATGGGAGGGCGACCACCGGTGCAGCGTTTTGCCGGGGATGTCGGTCCAGGTGTAGGCCTGCTCTGTGGCGCGCCAGACTGGGCTTTCGCCCACGCCGCAAACCAGATCCCCGATACGTTCAGCCAGGGTGGACATGGTGGCGTTTACTTGGAGGCGGGGGGTAAGGGAAACGGGCCGGCCTTGACGAACGCGCCGCCTTGATAGCGGGCGGCCGGGTCATCGGCCGCGAGCGGCGGCTGCGCTTCAACTTGCGCGCGGAAGCGTTCGGAAGAATCCTTGGGGACGAACCCCAGTACTTTCGCGGCGTCATCGTGCCACCAGCGGTCGCGGTTGGCGGACGCGCCGTAGACGATCAGATGGCCAACGCCGGGGGTGAACAGGGCGCGCGTGACGAGCTCCGTCAGGTCGTCGTAGCTGAGCCACGTGACCATCATGCGGCGGTCCTTGGGTTCGGGGAACGACGAGCCGATGCGCACGCACACGGTTTCGATGCCATAGCGGTCGAAGTAGAAGCGCGACAGGTGTTCGCCGTAGGCTTTGCTCAAGCCGTAATAGCCGTCGGGCCGCAAGGGGACGTCGGCATTCAGCTGCTGCCCTTGTTCGTAGAAGCCGATGACGTGGTTCGAGCTGGCGAACACCACGCGTCGAACGCCGTGCAGGCGGGCGGCTTCGTACAGGTTGTAGATGCCCTGGATGTTCGCGGGCAGGATGACGTCGAAAGGCTGCTCTACCGAGACGCCGCCCAGATGCACAATGGCGTCGACCCCTTCAACCAAGGTGGACACGGCGGCCGCGTCGGCCAGATCGCAGGGCAGGGTTTCTTCGCCGGGGGCGGCGGGGCCGACGTCCGCCACGTCCGACACGCGCAGCAGATCCGCGTGGGCTTTCAGACGGGGACGCAACACCTTGCCCAGGTTGCCGGCGGCGCCGGTCAATAGCAAACGATGGCAGCGGAACTCGGCAGGCGGGGTGTTGACGGTTTGGTTCATGTCGCAACGCTCGGTGAAAGAGACGGATATCCAGGCAGATACTCATGCGGATGAACGTCCAGAAGCCTGTGCAGAGGGGGGGCGATCTGGTACGTTGTCGTACAACCTGCGCAAAGTATAATTAGCCCCAAATTTCAGCGTCAAGCTTTGTGCAATCAATTTCGGACTACATCCCGTGAACGCTCCAGTCGATACCTCTGTTCTGCCGCAGCGTCGTCCCCGAAATCTGGCCCAAGGCCTGGTGGAAAGCATCTCGGAACGCATCCGCAGCGGCAACATCCGCCCGGGCGACAAGCTGCCCACCGAATCCGAAATCATGCGTCAGTTTGGTGTCAGCCGCACCGTCGTGCGCGAGGCGCTGTCGCGCTTGCAAGCGTCCGGTCTGGTTGAAACGCATCACGGTGTCGGCACCTATGCGCTAGAGCCCAACGGCAGTGGCGACTTCCGCGTCGACCCCGCCGACATCGCCACCGTGCGCGATGTGCTGGTGCTGCTGGAACTGCGTATCTGCCTGGAAAGCGAGGCCGCGGGCCTGGCCGCCATTCGCCGCAGCGACACGCAGTTGCAAGACATGCGCCGCGCGCTCGACCTGTTTCGCAGCGCGTTGGAAAGCGGCGGCGACACCATCACGCCCGACTTTCAATTCCATTTGCTGATCGCGCAATCCACCGACAACCGCTACTTTGCGGACCTGATGTCGCACCTGGGCTCGGCCATCATTCCGCGCACGCGCATCAATTCCGCCAAGTTCGCGCATGAAGACCGCGCCGCCTATCTGGCGCGCGTGAATCTCGAACACGAAGACATCTACAGCGCCATCATGCGGCAAGACGCCGAGAGCGCCCGCGCCGCCATGCGCACGCACTTGAGCAACAGCCGCGAACGCTTGCGCCGCGCGCAATAGGGCGACAGACGGGCCGCGTCAGATGCGGCCCTGTTTGCGAAATACGATGTCGTACAACGTTTGACATCGCGCTGGCGTGACGTCGACATCACGCTGGCCTGACGCCTACGTCGCGCTGGCGTTACGACGATGTCACGCTGGCCTGACGCCTACGTCGCCTTGGCGTTACGACGATGTCACGCTCACGTCAGGCGATCGGCCGCTGGTTGGCGCAAAACCGCGTTAATCTTTGCCCGTTTTCATTCCGGACATCGACGCAGCATGGCTTTGCTAGGCACCCCCCGCGGCATTCTTTCATCTGAAACGGCGAGCGCTCGCTATCTCGGGAGGGCCGCCGCATGCGCCGCCTGACACTTCGATTCATCCTTGCCATTCTGGCGCTGCTGACGCTGTCGCGTCTGGGGCTGTCGTTCTGGATGTGGGACCGCGTGCAAGCCGCTGGCGGCCTGTGGCCGGTGCTGTTCGGCGGATTGCGTATCGACGTCTGCCTGCTGTCGATGGTGATTGCGCTGCCGGCGGTGTTCTCGCCTTGGTTCGGGCACCGTCCTTTGGCGGCCCGCATCACCGCATGGTGGTTCCGCATCTGGTGGATGCTGTATGCGCTGCTGGAAGTGTCCACGCCGCAATTCATCGCTGAATACGACACACGGCCGAACCGGCTGTACTTCATCTACCTGCTGAATCCGAAGGAAGTGGGTTCGATGCTGTGGCAGGGCTACAAGGGCGTGCTGCTGGCCGCGTTCGTGGTGCTGGTGGTGGCGGCCTGGTTGGCCGTGAAGCTGTTCCCCACGCGTGCGCGTGACCCGTTCATGGCATGGTGGAAGCGCCCGATTGCATCGTTCGTGATCCTGGCGCTGGTGTTCCTGGGCGCACGCGGCACGCTGGAACATCGCCCGATCAACCCGGCCAAGGTGGCCTTCAGCTCGGACGCCATGGTCAATTCCTTGGCGCTGAACTCGCTGTACAGCGTGTTTGATGCAGCCTATCGCATGCGCGATGAACGCTCCTCCGCCGCCATGTATCCGAAGATGCCGGTCGACCAAATGAACGCCATCGTCCGCGAGAAGGCCGGCCTGACCGGCGCGCCGCTGGACCCGCGTTACCCCAGCCTGCACGAACAGAAAGCCACGGTACGCCGCGACAAACCGTTGAACGTGGTCATCATCTTGCAGGAAAGCCTGGGCGCACAATACGTCGGCAGCCTGGGCGGCCGCGACCTCACGCCCAACATCGACCGCCTCTCGAAAGAAGGCTGGATGTTCCACCGCGCCTACGCCACCGGCACGCGCTCGGTACGCGGCATCGAAGCCGTCACCGCCGGCTTCCTGCCCAGCGTCGCCGATGCCGTGGTCAAACTCCCCCGCTCGCAAACCGGCTTCTTCACGCTGGCGCAGGTACTGGGCAAACACGGCTACCACTCGCGCTTCGTGTACGGCGGCGAATCTCACTTCGACAACATGCGCGCCTTCTTCCTGGGCAACGGCTTCGACGAAGTCATCGACCGCCCCAAATTCGTGAACCCGGTGTTCGAAGGGTCATGGGGCGCCTCCGATGAAGACATGTTCAACCAGGTCGACCGCCTGCTGCGCGCCGACGGCGACAAACCCGTCTTCACGCTGGCGTTCTCGGTCAGCAACCACTCGCCGTGGGAATACCCCGAAGGCCGCATCAAACCGGTCGGCGACCCCGCCACTGTGGACAACACGGTGCGCTACGCGGACTGGGCGCTGGGCCAGTTCTTCGAGAAAGCCAAGCAGGCGCCGTACTGGGACAACACGGTGTTCCTGGTCATCGCCGACCACGACTCCCGCGTCTACGGTTCCATCCCCGTCCCCGTCCGCCACTTCCAGATCCCGGCAATGTTCCTGGGCGCAGGCATCACGCCACGCCAAGACGAACGCCTGGTCAGCCAGATCGACATGGCGCCCACGCTGTTGTCGTTGATCGGCCTGGACAACGTGAACCCGATGCTGGGCGCCGACCTGACCCAACGCGACCCCAACCGCGCGATCATGCAATACGCAGACAACTTCGGGTATTTGCAAGGCGACAAGCTGCTGGTGCTGGAACCCGCCAAGGAACCCAGAGAGTTCAAATACGAGGCCGCCCCGGTTGGCAAGGACGAGGTGTACGCCCCGATCACGCCCGCCGACCCGACGCTGACGGAAGAAGCGTTAGCGCACGCGTTGTGGGCAAGCTGGGTCTACCGCGAAGAAAAGTACCGGTTGCCTTGAGGGGGGATGGCACGCAAAGGGTAGGCACGCGCAAGGCAGTGCCCACCGCGCGCCACCCTTTACCCCACAAAACACGTGCGAGGGACATCAACAAACCACGCCCCGCATTCGCGAAGCGATCACCAAGCGAGCGACCCCCAGTGCGTATGCCGAGTAAGGCCGCCCGCGCGGCCGCCACTCGGCGGGCCCCGCAGCACTCGTGAATAAGGCACACCCTAGCAGCGCACCGACCCAAGACGGCGGCAGCCCGTCGGCGCGGTGGCCCTGGCGGCGTGCAACCTCGATGCGCCCGAGGGAATCTGAAGGAACCCGCCAACGGCGGGTGACGAAGATGACAACGGGGGGGGCCGCCTAGGCAAGTCCGGAGCGAAGGCTCCGGACCGCAATCGTGGGCGCACGCCGCCAGGGCCACCGCGCCGATGGGCGACCTACATCCCCCTAAGCCGCCCGCAAATAACCCCCCTCAACCCCGCGAGCAAACACCCCCCCCGCGAGCAAGCAATCATCAACCCCGCGCCGGCAACACCACCCCCGACGCTTCACCAAATCCAACCCTCGGATACCCCGCCTTCTCGCAAGCCGCCCGCATGATCACCTGATCCCCGTCCTGCAGGAACGTCCGCTTCTCCCCCCAAGGCAGATCAATCGCCGTCTTCCCGCCATTGCTCAACTCCAGCAACGACCCGGCTTCCGACGGCTGCGGACCTGACAGCGTGCCCGTTCCCAGCATGTCGCCCGGTTGCAGATTGCAGCCGTTCACCGTGTGATGCGTAATCAGCTGCGCCACGTTCCAGTAAGCATCCCGGAAATTGCTGCGTGACAGCGACACCGGCGGCAGCTTCGCTTCACGCGATTGCGCCGTCGTCATCAGCACCTCCAACTGCACGTCATACGCACCCTTCGCGCGGTTTGCATCGGACGCCAGATACGGCATCGGCTGCGGTTCGGCCGGGCCACGATTCCATTGCGTACGGAACGGCTCCAGCGCTTCCATCGTCACAATCCACGGCGAAATCGTCGACGCAAAATTCTTCGACAGGAAAGGCCCCAACGGCTGGTATTCCCACGCCTGAATATCCCGCGCCGACCAATCGTTCAAAATGCAAAGCCCGAACACATGCGCGTCAGCATCGGCCAGACCGATTCGCTCGCCTTGCTCATTGCCCGTACCCACAAAAATGCCCAGCTCCAGTTCGTAATCCAACCGTGCGCAYGGGCCGAATTGCGGCGTTTCGCCTTCAGCAGCGGGACGCGTCTGGCCAACCGGGCGCGGGAATTTCTGGTCCACGCCAATGCTCGATGCACGGCCGTGATAGCCGATCGGCACCCACTTGTAGTTCGGCAGCAAAGGGTTATCGGGACGGAACTGCTTGCCGATTGCGGTGGCGTGGTGCACCGAAATATAGAAGTCGGTGTAGTCGCCAATGCGCGCGGGCGTCGTGTACTCCGCGTCGGCCTGCGCCACCAGCAGCGGCTCGACCGTGGCGCGCAACGCGGCACCTTCACGCAAAGCACGCGACAACGCCAGACGCAGCGCGCTCCAGTGCGGCTGGCCCAACGCCATCAGCGCGTTCAGGCTGTCTCCCGCGCAGGCGGCCAAGGCTTCAGCGGCCAGACCTTCGAACGGTGCTTTCGCGGCCAGCGCGGCCAGGTCCAGAATCTGGTCACCGATCGCCACGCCCGGGCGGAACGACTCTTGTGCGCCCTTGCGGCGGAACGCGCCATACGGCAGGTTTTGCACCGGAAAATCTGACGTGCCGGTGTTGGCGCTGGCGATCCAGCTCTTCAAGGACGGATCGTGGGTTTCGTTGATCGTGGTGGTCATGGCTGCGTGTCTCTTCTGTAATGGTGGGAATGGGAATGCCGAAATACGGTATCGCTGAAATGCCAAAACGGCGATGCGCTGTCGCGCACCGCCGTGGAGGGATCAGCGCGGGGCTGCCGTCACGCCTTCGTGGGGTCGAAGTGCTTCACGATACCCTGCCAGCACCGGTAATAGTCGCCCTGCAATTCTACCGACGCCAGCGCTTGCTCCGTCGGGCGGATGACGCGGCGAGTTTCGAACATGAACGCCATCGTGTCACGAATGTAATGCGCGGCGTGCGTGTCGGCGTGCGAGGCCTTTTCGAAGGTCTCGGCGTCGGGGCCGTGGCCGCTCATGCAGTTGTGCAGGCTGGCGCCGCCGGGGGCGAATCCATCGGCCTTGGCGTCGTAGACGCCTTGGATCAGGCCCATGAATTCGCTGGCCACGTTGCGGTGGAACCAGGGCGGACGGAACGTGTTTTCCATCGCCAGGATGCGCGGCGGGAAAATCGCGAAATCCATGTTGGCCGTGCCCGGGGTGTCGGACGGCGCGGTCAGCACGGTGAAGATCGACGGGTCCGGGTGGTCGAAGCTGATCGAGCCGATGGTGTTGAAGTGGCGCAGATCATATTTGTACGGCGCGTGCGTGCCGTGCCAGGCCACCACGTCCAACGGCGAATGGTCGATGGACGCGCGCCAGAAGCCGCCCGTGAACTTGGCGATCAATTCGAAATCGCCTTCCACGTCTTCATACCAGGCAACCGGCGTCTTGAAGTCGCGCGCGTTGGCCAGACAGTTCGAACCGATGGGGCCCAGTTCCGGCAAGCGCAGCGCGGCGCCAAAGTTCTCCAGCATGTAGCCGCGCGCCGTGCTGTCCAACAGCTCGACACGAAAGCGCACACCCCGCGGAATCACGGCGATTTCCAAGGGTTCCAGGTCGATCAGGCCCAGCTCGGTGGCCAAACGCAGACGGCCTTCTTGCGGCACCAGCAGCAGCTCGCCATCGGCGTTGTAGAAGAAACGGCCCTGCATCGAACGGTTGGCCGCGTACATGTGTATGGCCACGCCGCCTTGCTCGTCGGGGCTGCCGTTGCCGCCCCACGTCTTCACGCCTTCCAGGAAGTCGGTGGGCGCATCCGGGATGGGCATCGGGCTCCAGCGCAACTGATTCGGCGTCACCGGGCCGTGGCCGAACGTGCTTTCCCAGCCCGCCGCGCCGCCAAACGCTTCAAACGGCTTGTGCTGCGCGCCCGGGCGAATGCGGTAGAGCCACGAGCGGCGGTTTTCGTTCCGGGGGGCCGTGAAGGCCGTGCCGGACAGCTGTTCGGCGTACAGGCCGTAAGGGCATTGCTGCGGCGAATTGCGGCCGACGGGCAGCGCGCCGGGCAAAGCCTCGGTGGCGCAGTCGTTGCCGAAACCGGTCAGATATTGCAGTTCCATGGAATCCTCCTGGGTGGCGGCGCGGTGCTTGGCCGCGCGATCGGTATGGGGTGGCTGTGCTGGGCGTACCCAGGGCCGATTCGCCATTGTCGGAAAAAACGCCCGCTACGGCTACGGGAATGCAAAAATACAGACTATAAATTTTGTGAATAGTAGGGGGCGTGATGGCGGAATTGCGTGATGTCGATCTGAATCTGTTGATCCTGTTTCAGCACCTGCTGGAAGACCGCAACCTGTCGGCCGTGGCGCGCCGCATGGATTTGACGCAACCTGCGGTCAGCAACGGCTTGCGCCGTTTGCGTGACGCCTTTGGTGATGAACTGTTCGTGCGCACCGCCCAGGGCATGTTGCCCACCCCTCGCGCGCAGCGGCTGGCCGGCCCCGTCAGCGAAGCGCTGACCGTGCTGACGCAGGCCTTGCAAGATCAGGATGTGTTCGACGCCGCCACCAGCACGCGACGCTTTCGCGTAGCCATGACGGACGTAGGCGAAATCCACTTCATGCCGCGCTTGATGGAAGTGTGCGTGCAAGTCGCGCCGCAGGTGCGCATCGATTCCGTGCGGGTGCAAGGGCCAGACCTGCCGCGCGAAATGGAGTCGGGTCGCGTCGATCTGGCCATCGGCGCGTTCGACGAAATGGGCGCGGGCACGCTGCAACGCATGCTGTTTCGCCAGGGTTATGCGACCTTGTTCCGGCAGGCGCATCCGACGGCGCATGCGGGCATGGGCATCAAGGCGTTCCGGGCGGAACGCCATCTGATCGTGTCGCGCGCTGCGCCTTACGGGCAGGTCAATCAGTCGATGGAGCGCGCGGGCATCGTGCTGGCCGAGCACTTCAGCGTGCCGCATTTTTCGGCCGTGCCGTACATCGTCAGCGCAACGGATTTGCTGGCGACGGTGCCTGAAAAGCTGGCCGCCAGCGCCGCGCCGCCATTCGGCCTGCGCTACATGACCCCGCCGGTGAAAGTGCCTGCGCTACAGACGAACCTGTACTGGCAGCGCAGGGTGGACCGGGACAGCGGCAACCAATGGCTGCGCGCGTTGATCGTCAACACGTTCGCGGTGGGCGCCTAGGATGGGTGTGGCGCGCGCCTCGGGCGGATGATTATTTCCGTGCCGGGCCGCGCGCTTCACCCATCCTATGGCCCTTCAAACCGTCGTTGTGTTCGTCACCGATGCCCGCGCTTGCTGCAACGCCTCTCGCAGCAGCGCCACATCGCCCAGATGGTTGGCCAGCAGCAGAATCAGCGCCGCGTTCAGTTCCTGGCTTTGCTCGTTGCTCAGGTCGCGGTGCGTTTCGATCAGCGCCTCGTAGAAGTCGTCCGGCGAGCTCAGATTGGTTTCAGTAATCAGCATGATGGAATGACCTCTGGATTCACGCGTGGCCCGTTGCGCGCTTTACGGCGGCGGCGACGGCTTCTGCGTTGAACGCGCGCCAGCGCGCGGCGATGTGCTGGTCGGGGCGGATCAGGTAAGCCGTGCCGGCTTCTGCGTCATAGCGTTTGGCCAGGCACCCTTGAACGTCCGTCACCACGGGCAGGTCGGCAGACAAGCCCGACACGTCGCACTGCGGGCCTGCCACCAGCACGGCCTTGACGGGCACCGCCGCCATGCGCAGCGCTTGCAAAGCGGATTGCACATCGCGGCTGGGCAGCGCGCCGTCACAGAACACGGCCAGCACAAAGCCGCCGTCCAGTTGCGACATCCACCAGCCTTCATCGCCGTGTGCGGCGACAGGCGCGTCCAGCGCCACCGCGCCCGGCACCATGCGGCCCGTGAACGCGTCGGCATCCGGCGTGTTCAAGGGCGACGCGGCGTAGGTTGCGGGCAATGACAAGCGGCCGCTGTTGACCAGCGAACGCGCGAACGGATGCGTCTTCGCCAGGTTCAGCACCGCGTTGCGGAAGCTGCGGCTGATGTCGCTCTTGGGGGTGATGAAGTCGGTCGCGCGCGACGAATTCAGGATGTTCTCGTCGGCGGCGAACTCGCGTTCAGCGCTGTAGCTGTCGATCAGCGTATCGGGGGCCAGGCCCGCCAGCACCAGCTTCAACTTCCACGCCAGGTTCTCCGCATCTTGCACGCCGCTGTTGGCGCCGCGTGCGCCAAACGGCGAAACTCGGTGCGCGGAGTCTCCGGCGAACACCACGCGGCCGTGGCGGAATTTGTCCATGCGTTCGCACGCAAACGTGTAGACGCTGACCCATTCCAGATCGAACTGCGCGTCGGGGCCGAGCAGGGCGCGGATGCGCGGCAGCACGTTCTCGGGCTTGACGGCTTCAACGGGGTCGGCATTCCAGCCCAGCTGGAAGTCGATGCGCCAGACGTTGTCGGGCTGGCGGTGCAGTAGTACTGATTGGTTGGGATGGAAGGGCGGGTCGAACCAGAACCAGCGTTCGGTCGGGAAGTCGGCCTTCATCTTCACGTCGGCAATCAGGAAGCGGTCGCGGAAAATGCGGCCGTGGCTTTCCTGGCCGATCAGCTTGCGCACCGGCGAGCGCGCACCGTCGCAGGCGACGAGCCAGTCGGCGTGAAGCGTGTACGGGCCTTCGGGGGTTTCGATCGTCAGGTCGACGCCGTCATCGGCCTGCGTGACGCCGGCCACCTTGTTCTTCCAGCGCAGGTCGATATTCGGTTCCTGGCGCGCCTGCTCGTACAGATAGCCTTCGGCGTAGTACTGCTGCAGGTTGATGAAGGCGGGGCGGCGGTGGCCGGGTTCGGGCAGCAGGTCAAAGCGCCACACTTCCTGTTCGCGGAAGAACACCTTGCCCACATTCCACGACACGCCTTTGTCGATCATGCGCTGGCCGACGCCCAGGCGGTCCCAGATTTCCAGCGTGCGCTTGGAAAAGCAGATGGCGCGCGAGCCTGTGGACAAGCGGTAATCGTCGTCCAGCACCACCACGCGCACGCCTTGGCGGGCGAGATCCAGCGCGGTGGTCAGGCCGACCGGGCCGGCGCCCACCACCACCACTTGGTGGCGCGGCGCTGCGCCGGCGCTTTGGTCGGCGTGCTTTTCATAGGCGAACTCCATCGCCTGAAAGTCGATGTCTCCCACGGTTGTCTCCTGTGTGGGTCACTTTGTTTTTATGCGCGAAGCCGCGCGCCGTCTTGCGACGCGCGTCTTCGGTTCTTGCCAAATTCCAGTTCGGGCAGGGCCGTCTTCAGCGGCCCGTGCGCCTTAACCTTCCAGCTGCGCCCACATTTCCAGATCGCGCTTGTCGGTCCAGATGCGCGGGTGGGTGTGGCCAGAGGCCTCGTCGTAGGCGCGCGACACGTCAAACGGCATGCAGTGGTCAAAGATGACCCAGTCGCTGTAGCGCGGCTTCATGAAGTCGTAGACCTCGCGGTAGATCGTCTTCAGGTCTTTGCCTTCGGCCACGCCGCGGTTGACGGCGCCGTACAGGTCGGTCAGGAAGGCGCGGGTGCCGGCCAGGCCCTGGCGGACTTCGGTGGCGCTCTTCAAGGCGGGGCCGCGTCCGGGCACCATCTTTTCCGCTTCAAAGCCCGACAGCGCGTCCAGCGTGCTGGGCCAGTCGCGGAAGTAGGCGTCGCCGCAGTACGGGGTGGACTGGTATTCGACCAGGTCGCCTGCGAACAGAATCTTCTGTTCGGGCAGCCAGGCGATGGTGTCGCCCTTGGTGTGGCCGCGGCCCACTTGCAGCAGCTTGACTTCCAGATTGCCCAGGTTGACGGTCATTTCGCCCTTGAACGTCATCGTCGGCCAGACCAGGCCCGGCGGAATCGATTCCGCGTTGCGGAACAGGCGGGGGAAGCGGCCGATTTCGCTGGCCTTGTCTTGTTCGCCGCGTTCGACGATCAGGTCGTAGGTGTCGCGGCTGGCCAGGATTTCCTGGGCGTTGTAGGCGGAAGCGCCGAACACGCGCACGGCATGGTAGTGCGACAGCAGGATGTATTTGATCGGCTTGTCCGTGACTTCACGGATGCGGCGGATGACGTCTTGCGCCATGACCGGCGTGGCCTGGGTGTCGATCACCATGACGGCCTCGTCGCCGATGATCACGCCCGTGTTGGGGTCGCCTTCGGCCGTGTAGGCATAGGCGTTGTCGGACAGTTTTTCGAACGAGACGACCTTGTCGTCCATATCGGCGTGCGAGGCGAATTGCTTGCTCATGGAGGCTCCTTCCACTGTTATAGGAATAGGTGTGTGGAAGGAATATAGCGTGGCGTTAGTGTTTGTGCAATACGTTCGCTATAAACAAACGGCCTTGTTTTTACAGGGATTTCCCGAGGGTTTTCGGGGACTTATGATTCAGTTCCTTTGGCACTTCGGGCAGTAATACGTGGCGCGCTGGCCCTGGACGAAGCGCCGGATCGGGGTGGAACACACCCGGCAGGGCAGGCCTTCACGTTCGTAGACGGCGGCATGGATCTCGAAGTAGGCCCCAGGTTCGCCCGTAGCGCCAACGTAGTCGCGAAGGGTGCTGCCGCCAGAGGTCAGGGCGTCGGCCAGCGTGGCGCGCACCATGTCGGCCAGCCGCTCGCAGCGCGCAAGCGACAGCTTGTTGGCCGGCGTCTTCGGGTTGATGCGCGCGCGGAACAGGGATTCCGATGCGTAGATATTGCCCACGCCCACCACCGCCATCCCCGCCAGCAGCACCTGTTTGATGGCGGCGCTGTGGTTCTTGAAGTGGCGATGCAGCCAGGCACCGTCAAAGCGCGGGTCGAAGGGTTCGATGCCCAGCTTGGCCAACAGCGGGTGGGCGTCGATCGGGCCGTCGGCCTCGGGGTGCCACAAGACCGCGCCGAACCGGCGGGGGTCATGCAGGCGCAGCACGGCGTCATCGAAAATCCATTCGACGTGGTCGTGCTTGCGCAAGAATTCACCGGGAGCCACGCGGCGCAACGACCCGGACATGCCCAGATGCACAATCTGGGTACCGTGTTCAAAGCGCAGCAGCAGATATTTGCCCCGGCGGGCGCACTCCAGAACGGCGCGGCCGCCGATCAGCGCAGGCAGATCTGGGGGGATGGGCCAGCGCATGCGGGGTTCATGGACGACCAGACGATTCAACGTTCGGCCGGTGATGACGGCGTCGATTCCGCGACGCGTAGTTTCGACTTCAGGCAGTTCCGGCATGAGCCAGTGTAAGATCATCAATTGCGTGTACGAAGATTGTGCCATCAACCGGACGGGCCGCGTGAAGTCGTCTTTCAAACAAATGAATATCGGGATCGCCGCGCTGGCGCTTGCGCTGGCAACAGGTTTTGCGCTGCCAGCCCAGGCGGCCGACAGCCGGACGCGTGATGCGACCGGGCCGCGTATGGCCCCGCAGAACCGCCAGCCAGAAACCGAGGTGATCCGCCTGCGTCCGGGCCAATTGCCCTACGTATCACTGACCGCCGACATCTTCTATCGCGTCCTCGCGTCGGAGATCGCCGCCCAGCGCGGCATGTACGGCACGGCCGCCACCACCATGGTCGGCCTCGCCCGGGACACGGGCGACCCCCGCCTGGCCCGTCGCGGCCTGGAATTCCAGCTCGCGGGCGGCAACCTGCCCGGCGCGCTGGACGCGGCCCGGGTCTGGGCGCGCCTGTCTCCCAACGACGTCGAGGCCAGCTCCACCGAGCTGGCGCTGGCCGCCGCCAACGGGCAGACCAAGGGCCTGGCTCAAGCGTTGCGCAACCGTATCGACGCTTCGCGCGACAAGCCGGCCGCCATCGGCCAGGCCTTGGCCGTGTTGAGCCGCCTGAACGACCGCCGTCTGGCGCTGCGCATCCTGGACGAATCCTTGAGCGACAGCGTGCGCAAGCTGCCTGCCGCCCATTTGGCGCTGGCCGACGTGGCCTCGGCCGCGGGCGACTACGAGCGCGCGGCGCAGGAATCCCGCGCGGCGCTGGCGGCCGACCCCAAGTCCGAACCCGCCGCCCAGCGCGTGCTGGAATATGGCTCGAAGGTCGACCCCCAACGCGCACAAACCGAAGCCCGCGCCTATATCAACCGCAATCCCAGCGCCCGCAAGGTTCGCMTGATGCTGGCCGGCCAACTGGCCGACAGCGGCGACTACAACGGCGCGCTGGCCGAATTGCAGGCCATGGCCCGCCGCTCGCCGGAAGATTTCGACCTGCTCTTCATGCAGGCCCAGCTGGCCTACAAGGCGGGCCAGTTGCCGCAGGCGAAGACGCTGCTTCAGCAATATCTGGATGTGCAGCAGCAACGCCAGCGCGCCACGGTGCCGGGCGCAACCGACGCGGGGGCCGCCGCCGCCGACGCGCATGTGCTGTTGTCGCGCATCGCTGAAGACCAGGGCCACTACGACGAAGCCATCAATGAACTTGGCCGTATCGACGACCCGACCCTGCGCTATTCCGTGCGCATGCGTCAGGCTGCGCTGCGCGCCAAGAGCGGCCGCGTCGACGACGCGCTGGCCATGATTGATTCCGCCGGCCCGCAGGATGAAGAAGAACGCACCCTGGGCGTGCTGACCAAGGCGCAGATCCTGCGTGACGCCGACCGCGTGGGGCAAGCCGTGACCACGCTGGAAGCCGCCGACCAGGCGCTGCCGGACACGGTCGAAATCAAATACGAACTGGCGATGCTGTACGAACGCCAGAACCGTCTGGCCGATCTTGAACGCATGCTGCGTCAGGTCATTGCGCTGGACCCGGACCACGCGCATGCCTATAACGCGCTGGGCTACACGCTGGCTGACCACAACCAGCGCCTGCCCGAAGCGCTGGACCTGATCACCCAGGCGTTGGAACTGTCGCCCAATGACCCGTTCATTCTGGACAGCATGGGCTGGGTCAAGTACCGCATGGGCGAATCGGAGTCCGCGGCGGAATACTTGCGCCGCGCCTACAGCGTGCGTCCGGAAGCCGATATCGCCGCCCACCTGGCCGAAGTGCTGTGGTCCCAGGGCAAGCGCGATCAGGCCACCGAGCTGCTGCGCGCCGCGCTCATGAAAGATCCCAAGAACAAGACCGTCCAGGACGTCGTCAAGCGTCTGGGAGTTCGTCTGTGAGGGCAGTAGTGCAACGCATGGCGGGCGCGGCAGCGTGGCTGCGCTGGGCGCTGATGGCGATGTTGGCCATGGCCCTGGCCGCCTGCACCACCACGCCCAAACCGATTGAAGGCGCCAGCGCCGATGCGTTTTCGCGCATCGGCCGCTTCGCCATCACGGTGAATGAAGAAAGCGGCAAGCAGAACGCCGTGCAGGGCGGTTTTTCGTGGTCGGACGATGGCCGGCGCTATGTGCTGGACCTGACCAACCCCTTGGGTTCTACCGAAGCCCGCGTCGAAGGCCAGCCCGGTTCGGCCAGCCTGACCAAGGCCGACGGCACGCGCCTGACGGCCGATAACCCCGACGCGCTGGCGGAAGACGCGCTGGGCAGCAGCATGCCGGTATCCGGCCTGCGCGACTGGCTGCGCGGCAAGCTGCCGGCTGACCCGGAAGCCACAGAGATCAAGCGTGATGACCTGGGCCGCCCCACGGCCTTCGAGCAAGGTGGCTGGCAAGCCAATCTGTCGCGCTATGACACGAAGGGCCCGCAGCTGCTGGTTCTGCAACGCCAGGAGCCGGGCCGCCGCATCATGGTGCGGCTGGTCGTGAACCAGCCCTGATCGTGAATCAGGTCTGATCCTGCCAGCCCTGAGCGCCCGCCGTCAGCGCACGGCGGGCTGGCTGCGTGGTTCGGGGTTGTCGCGCGCGAGCGACCGGTACAGGCTCGCCATGTAGCACAACAACACCACTGAGAACGGCAGGCCGCAGAGCACCACCGCGGTCTGCATGGCATTGAAGTTTCCCGCTAGCAGCAGGCCAATTCCCAGCATTGTTGTCAGCACCGCCCAGAAGATGCGCAGCCAGATGGGTGCGTCGCGTCCGGCGTCGGCGTCACGCGCCGACAGGTTGGCGATCATCAGCGTGCCTGAGTCCACCGGCGTCAGAAACAGCATGAACGACATCACGACGCCCACCGCGGCGACCAGGTTCGTCATGGGCAAATATTCCATCAGCTTGTAGAACGCCATCGGCGGGTTGGTCATGGCGGCGTCGCCCAGGGCCGCCGCGCCTTGGTTCATCACCAGATCAATGGCGGTATTGCCGAAGATGGACAGCCACGCCAACGTGAAGCCCAGCGGCACCAGCATCACGCCGAAGATCAATTCGCGAATGCGGCGCCCGCGTGAGATGCGCGCGATGAACATGCCCACGAACGGCGCCCAGCCGATCCACCACGCCCAGTAGAAGATCGTCCAGGAACTGGTCCAGCGCTCGGCTTTGAGGTCATACAGGTACAGGTCGAAGCTTTTGCCCAGGAACGCGTTCAGGTAGTCGCCCAGGTTTTGCACCAGCCCGTCCAGCAGCAGGCGGGTCGGGCCGGCCAGGAAGATGAACAGCAGCAGGAAGCCCATCAGATAGGTGTTGATGTTGGACAGCACGGCAATGCCGCGCTTGATGCCGAGCGCCGCCGCGCCCGTGGCCACGGTCATCATGATGATCACGATGGGCGCCTGCACTGCCGCCGTATTGGGTACGCCCAGCAGGTACGTCAACCCGGCGTGCAGCAGCAATGCGCCCAGCCCCAGGTTGGTCACCATGGACACGATGGTGGCCAGCACGCCAAAGCCATCGACGGCATGCCCTACGCTTTTGGGCAGCGGCCGGTTCAACAGGCCCTGCAACGGCGAGCGCAGCGCTAGCGGCAGGTTGCGCCGATACGCGAAGTACGCCAGCGCCGTTGCGGTCAGCGCGTACAGCGTCCAGCCGTGAATGCCCCAGTGCAGAAACGTCAACGTCAGCGAATTGCGCGCGGCTTCCGTGGTGCCGCCCGCGCCGGTGGGCGGCAACAGGAAATGGTCCAGGGGTTCGTACACACCGTAGTACACCAGCGCGATGCCGATGCCGGAAGAAAACAGCATCGACACCCACGATAGATAGCTGAATTCCGGGGACTCGTCGTCATCGCCCAAGCGCAGCGCGCCGTGGCGCGATAACGCGAGCCAGAGCGCGAAGCCCACGCTCGCCGCCATCGCCAGCATGTAGTACCAGCCGAAGTGCGCCGCCACAAACCACTGAGCCGTCTCCAGCCAAGCCAGCGAGGCATCGGGGTAGGTGATGAGCAGGGCGCCGATCAGCAGCACGGCGCCTGAAGCGCTCAGGAAAACGACGGGGTTCGTGTGCGCGAGCCACACGCGCCTGGCTGGCGCGGCCCCTGGTTGTTGCGTCGTGCTGTCCCCGTCTTGTTGCACCGCCGTCTCCCCGTCTGGTGGTACTGCCTGGGTGCTGCATTGTGGTCGTTCGTTGTGTGCGGCGGCGGGCGCTGCTGAATGTTCTGCTGATTGTTCTGCCGCATGGGTTGCTGCATGGGCTGCCGCGTGTTCCGATGCATCTTTCGCCGTCGTTTGGCGGACCTTACCGGTTTTATATTGAATGATCAATCAATATAAACTAGACTCCATCGCAGCCCGGCGAACCGCCTCTCGGCCCCGCCCACCGTCACACCAGGAACCGCGCCCACCATGCCAAAAGTCGGAATGCAGCCCATCCGCTGCAATCAACTGATTCAGGCCACCCTTGATTCCATCGATCAAGTCGGCCTGGCGGAAAGCTCCATCGCCCACATCGCCCGCGCGGCCAAGCTGTCCACCGGCATCATCAGCCATTACTTCGGCGACAAAGACGGCTTGCTGGAAGCCACCATGCGCGAACTGCTGCGTAACTTGCGCGACTCCGTATCGCGCGCCCGTGCCGCCGCGGCGCCCGATGCGCGCGCTCAGTTGCGCGCCATCGTCGATGGCAACTTCGTGCCCACGCAAGTCTCGGGCAGCGCCATGCGCGCCTGGCTGACGTTCTGGGCGGCCAGCATGCACCAGCCGCGCTTGCGCCGCTTGCAGCGCGCCAACGACCGCCGGCTGTACTCCAACCTGTGTTGCCAGTTTCTGCGTGTCATGCCGCTGGCCGATGCGCGCATTGCGGCGCGCGGGCTGGCCGCCATGATCGACGGGCTGTGGCTGCGCGGCAGCCTGATGGGCGCGGCGGTAATCGGGGATCACGCGCGCGCCATCGCTTACGACTATGTAGACCTGCTGCTTGCTCGCAGCCAATCCGGGGGTAGTCCGGCCTTGGGCCCGCCCTCACTCTGACGACAGGACGGACCCTCATGCCCTTGCCTATCCAACAGCTCTACATCCACGGCCGGCGCACCAACGCCATCAGCAGCAAGACCATCACCACGGTGAATCCCGCCAACGGCGTGGTCTTGGCGGAAGTGCAGGTGGCCGCCCGGCAAGACATCGACCGCGCCGTGGCCAGTGCGCAGGAAGGGCAGAAGGTCTGGGCGGCGCGCACGCCCGCGCAACGATCGCGCGTGCTGCTCAAGGCGGCGCAGTTGCTGCGCGAGCGCAATGATGAATTGGCCGAACTCGAAACCCTGGATACCGGCAAGCCGCTGTCGGAAACGCGCTTGGTGGACATCGCCACGGGCGTCGATGTCATCGAGTATTACGCCGGCCTGGCCGCCGCTGTCGAAGGCGTGCAGGCGCCGCTGCGCGAGACCAGTTTCTTCTACACCCGGCGCGAACCGCTGGGCGTCATCGCGGGCATCGGCGCATGGAATTACCCCGTTCAAATCGCGATGTGGAAGTCCGCTGCCGCATTGGCGACGGGCAACGCGATGGTCTTCAAACCCGCTGAAATCACGCCGCTGACGGCGTTGCGGCTGGCCGAGATCTACACGCAAGCCGGCTTGCCCAATGGCGTGTTCAACGTGGTGCTGGGCAGTGGCCGCGAGATCGGTGACTGGCTCACCAGCCACCCCGGCATCGCCAAGGTATCGTTCACCGGCGGGGTCGATACCGGCAAACATGTCATGGCCACGGCGGCCCAGTCATCGCTTAAGAGCGTCACGCTGGAGCTCGGCGGCAAGTCTGCATTGATCGTGATGCCGGACGCCAACGTCGACCGCGCAGCAGACATCGCCGTGATGGCCAACTTCTTCAGCTCGGGCCAGGTGTGCACGAATGGCACGCGTGTGTTCGTGCATCGCTCAATGAAGGCCGAATTCGAAGCCGCGGTGCTGGTGCGCGTGGCGCGCATCCGCGTGGGCGAGCCTTGCGACCCGCGCACGAACTTCGGCCCCTTGGTCAGCTTTGCGCATATGGACCATGTGCTGAGCTGGATTGAGATCGGCAAGCGCGAAGGCGCCAATCTGCTGGCAGGCGGCGTGCGCATGATCGAAGGCGCGCTTGCCAAGGGCGCATACGTGGCGCCCACCGTATTCACGGACTGCAACGACAGCATGGAGATCGTGCAGGAAGAGATCTTTGGCCCCGTGATGAGCATTCTTTCTTTCGACGACGAAGACGAAGTCATCAAGCGCGCCAACGATAGCCGTTACGGCTTGGCGGCGGGCGTCGTCAGCAACGACCTGAATACCGCCCACCGCATCGCGCATCACTTGCAGGCCGGCATTTGCTGGATCAATACGTGGGGCGAATCGCCCGCGCAGATGCCGGTGGGCGGCTACAAGCAATCGGGCATCGGCCGCGAAAACGGCTTGGCCGCGCTGGCCGAATACACGCAGACCAAGTCCGTGCAAGTCGAGCTGGGGTCGTTCGCCTCTGTCTTCTGACCCGGCTCGGCGCTTCATTGCCGCAGGTCTCGCCGGGCGGTCACGCCTGGCGTTCCGCTTTCCGTGTGCAGGGGGGAGAAGACGATGTCCATCAAGAAGGAGTACGACTACATCATCATCGGCGCAGGCTCCGCCGGGAATGTGCTGGCAGCACGCTTGACCGAAGATCCTGGAACCACCGTGCTGTTGCTGGAAGCCGGCGGCCAGGATCATCGGCTGGATTTCCGCACGCAGATGCCCGCTGCGCTAGCGATGCCCTTGCAAGGCACGCGCTACAACTGGGCCTATAAAACCGATCCCGAACCGCATCTGAACGGCCGCCGCCTGGATTGCGGGCGCGGCAAAGGGCTGGGCGGGTCATCACTGATCAACGGCATGTGCTACATCCGCGGCAATGCGCTGGACTACGACCATTGGGCGCTTATCGATGGCCTGGCGCATTGGGATTACCTGTCGTGTCTGCCGTACTTCAAGAAGGCCGAAAGCCGCGATGTGGGCGGCTGCGATTATCACGGCGATAGCGGGCCGGTCAGCGTCACCACACCAAAGGCGGACAACAATCCCTTGTTCGCCGCGATGGTGCAGGCGGGCACGCAGGCAGGCTATGCGTCAACCGATGACGTGAATGGCTATCGCCAGGAAGGCTTTGGGCCGATGGATCGCACGGTCACGCCGCGTGGAAGGCGCGCCAGCACGGCGCGCGGGTATCTGGATCAGGCGCGCAGGCGCACGAACCTGACGATCGTCACACGCGCGTTGACCGATCTGATTCTGTTCTCTGGCCAGCGCGCCGTGGGCGTGGCCTGGCAGCAGCACGGGCAGCATCATCGCAGCCATGCGCTGCGCGAAGTGCTGTTGTGCGCGGGCGCGATCGCGTCGCCGCAGATTCTGCAACGCTCAGGTGTCGGCCCCGGCGCGTTGTTGCGTGACGTGGGGGTGCCGGTGTTGCACGAGCTGCCCGGTGTGGGCGCGAACTTGCAGGATCACCTTGAGCTCTACGTGCAGTATGAATGCAAGCTGCCCGTTTCCTTGGCGCCATCCCTGAAGCTGCACAACCAAGCGAAGATCGGCGCGCAGTGGTTGTTCATGGGTACGGGTGTGGGCGCCAGCAATCAGTTCGAAGCCGGCGGCTTCATACGCAGCCATGACGATTTTCCGTGGCCGAATTTGCAATATCACTTCCTGCCGGTCGCCATCAATTACAACGGCTCCAATCCGATCAAGGTGCACAGTTTCCAGATGCACGTGGGATCAATGCGTTCGCCCAGCCGGGGGCGTGTGCATATCCGCTCGCGTTCACCGCAGGACCATCCCAGCATCCTGTTCAACTACATGTCTGACGAGCAGGACTGGCGTGAATTCCGCGCGGCGCTGCGCATCACGCGTGAGCTCTTTGCGCAGCCCGCGCTGGCGCCCTACGCGGGCCGCGAAATCTCACCGGGGGTGAATGTGAAAAGCGATGCTGATCTTGATGCGTTCGTGCGCGCGCAGGCCGAAACCGCGTATCACCCGTCGTGCTCAAACAAGATGGGTGCGGCATCGGACCCGATGGCGGTGGTGGATGGCTACGGCAGCGTGCATGGGCTGCAAGGCTTGCGCGTGATTGATGCGTCGATCATGCCGGACATCGTCACGGGAAACCTGAACGCGCCGGTCATCATGATGGCGGAAAAAATTGCCGATCATCTGCGTGGTCGCACGCCGCTTGCGCGGGTTCACGTGCCGTACTACACGGCAGAGGGCGCGGCGCGTGGCTAGAATGGGGGCTTGTCCCGCATCGGTTGTTTTTCCGTGACGCTCTACGACGTACCTGCTCCCGCGAAGTTGAACTTGTTCCTGCATGTGGTGGGCCGCCGCGCCGACGGCTACCACCTGCTGCAGACGGTCTTCCGTTTCATTGACCTATGCGACACGCTGCACTTTGATCTGCGCGCCGATGGCGTCATCAGCCGCGCCGCAGAATTGCCGGGCGTGTCAGAAGCCGATGACCTGACCTTGCGCGCGGCCCATGCCCTGCAGCGCGCCACCGGCACGCGGCAGGGCGCGCAGATCGCGCTGGAGAAACGCATTCCGCAAGGCGGCGGGCTGGGCGGTGGGTCGAGCGACGCCGCCACCGTGCTGATCGCGTTGAACAAATTGTGGGGCACGGGCCTTACGCGGCGCGAGCTCATGGCGCTGGCTTTGCCGCTGGGCGCAGACGTGCCGGTGTTCGTGTTCGGGCAGTCGGCATTCGCAGAAGGCGTGGGCGAAGATCTCACCGCCATCACGCTGCCGGAACGGGCTTACCTGGTGGCGCAGCCGGACACGAGCGTACCGACCGTAGGGATATTTTCAGCGCCCGATTTGACAAGGGATTCTTCTTACATCACAATAGCGGACTTTCTTGCTTCGCCAACATTTTCCTTCGGGAAAAATGATCTGGAGCCGGTAGTTCACCGTCTTTATCCTGAAGTTTTCAGGGCATCGCGGTGGCTTGCAGAACAGGGTTACCCTGTACGCATGTCGGGATCAGGCGCATGTTTATTCGCCGAGTTTTCCGAACTTTCTGAAGCCGTTTTGGCAAAAGCAGAAATATCCGCTATAATGCGCGGCGCTGTTGAAACAAACAGCACAACGCATCCACGGTTTCGGTTAGTGCAGGCTTGTACTGGTTTAACTGAACATCCGTTGCGGAATTGGATTGCAAGATAGTTGGGGAGTCGCCAAGCTGGTTAAGGCACCGGATTTTGATTCCGGCATGCGAAGGTTCGAATCCTTCCTCCCCAGCCAACCGAATACATAAAAAAGCTGTTGAACACGCCTGTAAGACACTGGCCCGGGTTCAGCAGCTTTTTTATTTTCCGGGTCCGCTGGTGTTTTCACCCCGCATCACCTCGTTAGTGTCTTAAAACGACCATCGCATCATCCATCATGGCAAACGATAGCTTCATGATCTTCACGGGCACGGCCAACACTCGGCTGGCCGTGGACGTAGTCAACCACCTCGATATGTCCCTGGGCAAGATGACCGTTGGTCGCTTCTCGGACGGCGAAGTGATGGTCGAAATCAACGAGAACGTGCGTGGCAAGGACGTCTTCGTCCTGCAGCCCACCTGTGCTCCCACCAATGACAACCTGATGGAAATCATGGTCATGGTTGATGCCCTGCGCCGCGCTTCGGCTGGCCGCATCACCGCCGCGATTCCCTATTTCGGCTATGCCCGCCAAGACCGCCGCCCGCGTTCGGCGCGCGTTGCGATCTCGGCCAAGGTTGTGGCCAACATGCTGCAAGTGGCTGGCGTTGACCGCGTCCTGACGATGGACCTGCACGCTGACCAGATCCAGGGCTTCTTCGATATCCCCGTGGATAACATCTACGCCGGTCCGATCTTGCTGGGCGACATCTGGCGCCGCAATTTCTCGAACCTGGTCGTGGTGTCCCCGGACATCGGCGGCGTGGTTCGCGCCCGCGCCCTGGCCAAACAACTGGAAGCCGATCTGGCCATCATCGACAAGCGCCGTCCGCGCGCCAACGTGTCGGAAGTGATGAACATCATCGGTGAAGTCGACGGCCGTACCTGCATCATCATGGACGACATGGTCGACACCGCCGGCACGCTGTGCAAGGCGGCCCAGGCCCTGAAAGACCGCGGCGCCGGCGCCGTTTACGCCTATTGCACGCACCCCGTGCTGTCGGGCGGCGCCATTGACCGCATTGAAGCGTCGGAACTGGACGAACTGGTCGTCACCGACACCATCCCGCTCTCCGAGCAAGGCCAGGCCAGCGGCAAGATTCGCCAGCTGTCGTGCGCCGCGCTGCTGGGCGAGACCATCCTGCGTATCTCGAACGCGGAATCGGTCAGCTCGCTGTTCGTCGACTGACGCCTGGCGCGTCAGCCGGGCCACAGCCCACCCTAGTTTTTGCACCTTGCTGGTCGCGGCAAGGCGCAACCAACACGGCGCGCATGTTGCGCGCCGTGCCGTTAACTGGTGAAGCCTCTTCACCTTATTTTGTTTTTGGAGTTTTCCATGAAATTTATCGCCACTGCGCGTAGCGTCCAGGGTTCGAGTGCGAGCCGCCGCCTGCGCCGCGCGGGCCGCGTTCCCGCCATTGTCTATGGTGGTACGGCTGCCCCCCTGAACATCGAACTCGACCACAACGAGATCTACCACGCCCTGCGTAAGGAAGAATTCCACGCATCGATCCTGCAAATGCAGCTCGAAGGCGCGAAGGAAGAGCAAGTTCTGCTGCGTTCGGTTCAATGGCACGCCTACAAGCCGCAAGTCCTGCACGTGGACTTCCAGCGCGTGGACGCCAACCAAGCCCTGCGTACCAAGGTGCCGCTGCACTTCGTGAACGCTGAAATCTCGCCGGCCGTGAAGCTGTCGGGCGCCATCATCAGCCACGTGACGACCGAACTGGAAATCACCTGCCTGCCGAAGGCTCTGCCGCAATTCATCGAAGTCGACCTGACCAACATCCTGGCTGGCGCTTCGATCCACCTGGCTGACATCAAGCTGCCGATGGGCGTGACGTACGTTCCCCACGGCGGTGAAGACAACCCGCTGCTGGCTGCCGCCATCGTCAAGGGTGGCGCTGCCGCCGCTGACGACGAAGCCGAAGCCGCTCCGGCTGCCTAAGTCTTGTCGGAAAGCCTTCGGGCTTTCTGCGGCTTATGCTCGAAACCCTGCGTGTGCATTTGCATGCGCAGGGTTTTTTGGTTTAAACACCCTCCATCATGTCTATTCCCATACGCCTCATTGTGGGATTGGGTAATCCCGGTCCCGACTACGAAACCACGCGGCACAACGCCGGCTTCTGGCTGGCCGACCACCTGGCGGACGACTTGCGCACTTCTTTTGCGCTTGAGAAATCTTTTTTCGGCATGGTGGCCAAGTCGCGCCTGGGCGCAGACAACGTGCTGCTGCTCAAACCCATCACCTATATGAACAAATCCGGCCAGGCGGTCGGCGCGCTGGCTCGCTTCTACAAGCTGGAGCCGGAGCAGGTGTTGGTGTTGCATGACGAACTGGATCTTTTGCCGGGCCAGGTAAAGCTCAAGCAGGGCGGCGGACACGCCGGCCATAACGGCTTGAAGGATATTCAGGCGGTGCTGGGCAGTCCGAATTTCTGGCGCCTGCGCATCGGTATCGGCCATCCGCGCACCTTGAACCTGGCGCAGCAAGTGGCGGACTTCGTGCTGCATCCGCCGCGCCGCGATGAACAAAAAGAAATCGAAGCCGTCATCGACCGTTGCCGCGCCGTCGTGCCGGCGATGCTGGCGGGTGATTTCGCGCTGGCGACGCGTCAATTGCACAGCGGCAACGTCGCCTGATGCTCCAGCCCAAGCCGCTCGCTTCCGTTGGCAAGACGCGTTTCCGTGACGAGGCCGCGGACTTCTGGCGCTTTATCCGCCATCCGCGTCCCGCGTCGCGGCTGCCGGGGCGCACGATGGGCAGCGGCCTGTGGGCGGATTGGTGGCCGGGTATCCGGCCTGGCCGCTTGCTGGCCTGGGCGGGCTTGCTCTGGGCGTTGAATCTATTTGCGCTGGGCCCGGTCGCCGTGATGGCGGCCGGCCTGGGCGGCGCCACGCACCGGATCGATCCGGCCAACCTGCCGTGGCTGACGGCCGTGCTGTGGGCGCCGCTGGTCGAAGAAATGCTGTTTCGCTACGGCTTGCGACGGCCATTGCAGGCGCTGTGGCTGGTGCCTGCGCTGATGCCCGTCGTGCTGTACGGCCCGAAGCTGTGGACGGGGCTGCTGTTGGCCGCATTCGTCATCCTGGCTATCTGGGGTGCGCGCGGCCGCGCTGCGCCGCTTGCGGGCTGGGACACCCCTTGGCGGCGGTATTACCTGACGCATTTTGGCTTGGTCTTTCATTTGATCGCGCTGACGTTCGCCGCCGTCCACCTGACCAACTTCGTCTACAGCAAGACGCCGTATTGGCTGATGCCGTTGCTGGTGCTGCCGCAATGGCTGACCGGGCTGGTGTTGGGCTGGATGCGCGTGCGCCGCGGCATCGGGGCGGCCATCTTGCTGCACGCCACGTTCAACGCGGGCCCCATTTTGATGATCTGGGCCGTCATGCGCTGGGCGCCGTCGATCGCCAAATAGCGGGGCCGTATCCCCGTGCTGGCGAAAGAGCCGTTTGCCCCACCCGGGGTAAACTAGAACGTTAACGATCAATACCGTACTTACACAGGATTCCCATGGCTCTGCAATGCGGCATCGTCGGCCTGCCCAACGTTGGCAAATCGACTCTCTTCAACGCTCTGACCCGCGCCGGCATCGCCGCCGAGAACTATCCGTTCTGCACCATCGAACCCAACGTCGGTGTGGTCGAAGTGCCGGACCCGCGTCTGCAGAAGCTGGCTGAAATCGTCAAGCCCGAACGCATCCTGTCCGCCACCGTCGAATTCGTCGACATCGCGGGCCTGGTGGCCGGCGCGAGCAAGGGCGAAGGCCTGGGCAACCAGTTCCTGTCGCACATCCGCGAAACCGACGCCATCGTCAACGTCGTGCGCTGCTTCGAAGATCCCAACGTGATCCACGTGGCCGGCAAGGTCGACCCGATCGCCGACATCGAAGTCATCGAAACCGAACTGGCCCTGGCTGACCTGCAAACCGCTGAAAAAGCGCTGCTGCGTCATCAGAAGACCGCGCGTTCGGGCGACAAGGAATCGCAGCGCATCGTGGCCGTGCTGGAAAAGTGCATTGCCCAGTTGAACGAAGCCAAGCCGATCCGCGCGCTGGACCTGACGACGGAAGAACAGGCCGACATCGCCCAGCTGTGCTTCATCACCGCCAAGCGCGCGATGTACGTTGGCAACGTCGCCGATGACGGCTTCACCAACAACCCGCTGCTTGACCGCCTGACCGAATTCGCTGCCGCGCGCAACGCGCCGGTCGTGGCCATCTGCGCCGCCATCGAATCCGAAATCGTGGACCTGGACGACGCCGATCGCCAAGCGTTCCTGTCCGACATGGGCATGGAAGAGCCGGGCCTGAACCGTCTGATCCGCGCCGCCTTCAAGCTGCTGGGCCTGCAAACCTACTTCACCGCTGGCGTGAAGGAAGTGCGCGCCTGGACGGTCGCCATCGGCGCCACCGCCCCGCAAGCCGCCGGCGTCATCCACACCGACTTTGAACGCGGCTTCATCCGCGCGCAAACCATCGCGTACGAAGACTTCATCACGTACAAGGGTGAACAAGGCGCCAAGGAAGCGGGCAAGATGCGCGCCGAAGGCAAGGAATACATCGTGCAAGACGGCGATGTGATGAACTTCCTGTTCAACGTCTGATCGGTTTTTCCTACCCGGGAAATCCCACCGTACCCGGTTATCCGCCACAACCGCCACAACCGCCATGGTGAACAACCTGGGGTTGCGGTGAACAGGCTCAAGAATCGCCGCATGATAGCGGCGATTTTTTTTTGCCTCCAGCATTCCCGAGGGCTGGCCAGCTCGCGCCATCAGCAGAGACGTATTTGGACCACGCGGTCGTGGATGTGCCGTTCTGATCCTGCCGCACGCACGCCAGCGTTCACGCGCGGTCTTTGTCGCCCGCAGCCTGCACGAAGTTGGTTTCCAGCACGGTCAGCACGCGGTTCAGCGTGTCGATGTCGGTGGCTGACAAGCCCTTCAACGATGCTTCAAAGAAGGCCGCGCGCTTGGGCAGGGCTTCGTTCACGACCGCCTGGCCGGCTTCGGTAAGCGTGGCGTTGGTCAGGCGGTTGTCTTGCGCGTCCACGGCGCGCGAGATCCATCCCAGCTTTTGCATGGCCTGCAATTGCCGCGTCAAGGACGCGGGGTCCAGGCGGCAGCGTTCGGCCAGATGCTTTTGCGAACAAGGTCCGCATTCATGCAGCGCCAGCAGGATGCGCCAGCGGGGCAGGGCGTGGCCCACCTTGCTGCTGAATGCGCTTTGCATGACGCGGTACGTCTGCCCCATGTGCTGGATGACTTGCAGGCCTTGTTGTTGTTTGGGCAAAAGCTATTCTCCGACGCTGGCCGGCTCCGCTTTGGGAGGCCGCGCCAATTGCACCAGGGGCACGCGGCGCACGCACCACAGCGCGAAGATGGCGACGGCAAGCGCGATGAGCTGCCCTTCATGAATGGCGCCCACCAGCGCGACCCGCGCGATCTCGATCAGCGACGTCCCGTCCTGGCCTTGATGCGCCAATTGTGCCAGGAACTGGGTCTGGGCCGCCGGGTTCACCAGCATCTGCGGGTCGTTCAATTCGGGCAGCCATTGCGCGGATGCGCCATGCAGCGTGGATTCCACGCCGCTGAAGTAGCTGTGGCTGACCATCGTGCCCACAACCGCCGTGCCCAGCATGCCGCCAATCATCCGCAGCGACTGCAACAGCGCCGTGGCGATGCCCAGATGCGTGCGGCCCGCCGTCTGCTGCGCGAACACGGTCAGGTTGGGCATGATGAAGCCCATGCCCAGGCCGGCCATCAGCATGTAGGCGGCGATCAGCCCATGTGACGTATAGCTATGGGTAGTGACAATACCCAAACAGGACAGCGCCATCAGCAAGAAGCCCGCGTACAGCATGCGGTTGGGATTGCGAATGCGCGTGATGATGCGGCCGTTGATGATGCTGCCCACCGTGATGAAAACGACCATGGGCGTGATCAGCAAGCCTGCATCCTGGGGCGACAGGCCAAAACCGCCTTGCAGCAGCAGCGGCGCGTAGAACAGCAGCGAATACATCGTCACGCCTACCAGCAGCGCCAGCGTGAAGAGCGTGGCCAGGCCGCGGTTGCGGAACATGTCCAGCGGCAGCAGCGGGTGCGGGCAGCGCTTTTCCCACCAGATCAAGAGCGCGAACGCGGCGATGCTGCCCACGGCCAGCAGCACGAGGGCGGTGCTGAAGCCTTCCTTGGGCAGCAGTTCAACCAGCAATTGCAGGCTGCCCAGCGCCAGCGCGATCAGCACGGCGCCTTGCCAGTCCAGCCGGACCTTGCCCGATGTGTGGTTGCGCAGGTGCGGCAAATAGCGCGACACGAACCACAAGCCCAGAATGCCGATCGGCAAGTTCACATAGAACACCGAGCGCCAGCCGTAGTGTTCGGTCAACGCGCCGCCCAGCGTCGGCCCCACGGCGTTGGCGATACCGAAGGCCGAGCTCAGCATGACTTGCCAGCGCAGCCGCACGTGCGGGTCCGGGAACAGATCGGGGATGGACGCGAACGCGGTGCCCACCAGCATGCCGCCGCCGATACCTTGCAAGGCGCGGGCCAGCACCAGCGTGAGCATGCTGTTGGCCGCGCCGCACAGCACCGAGGCCAGCGTGAACAGGATGATGGCGGCCACCACGAACGGCTTGCGTCCGTAGTAATCGCCCAGCCGTCCGAAGATGGGCACGGTGATGACGGAGGTCAGCAGGTAAGACGTCGCTACCCATGCATACAGTTCGAAGCCCTTGAGTTCGGCCACAATGGTCGGCAACGCGGTGCCCACCACGGTCTGGTCGATGGCGACCATCATCATGACGAAGCACATGCCCAGCATGGCAAGCAGGGTTTGCCGGAAAGGAAGCATCTGGCCGGGCGAATGCGGGGTACTGGGGGCGGGGGCGGACATTGTTGGATGCATCAATAATTGATTGATCAATTATTCTAGTCCTACAAGCCGCCAGACAGAAAGCCGTCAGCTGAAAGCGCCGTTTTTTGGGCTTTAGGGCATGTGATTTGTCCGGTTTTTGGTGTCATGACCTGACAAGTCATCGCGAAGGCGGCCTGATTTGTTACGATAGCGAAATCTGCACGCTGGTCATGCCAGCGTCTTCAGCAGGCCTTCCCTGGTAGATCCTCCCTTTCTGGCGCCGCAGCTTCGGGCTTTCGGCAGTAGCGAGGACTCGCCCTAAAAGGCAGATAGCTCCAATTGGCGTGTGGTTTTCCACCGCTACAGCACCACCCCCGCGCTTGGCGCGGTGGGCGGCATTCAAGGATTTMCAGTCGAGGTACCGACGGGGCGGCAATGAAAACGTGGTTCAAGCGCATTTTGATAGGCCTGGTGGTGTTGGTTGTCGTGGCCGTCGTTGGCCTGGCCATCTTCTTGCTGACGTTCGACCCCAACGCGTACAAGTACAAGCTCGAAGAGCTTGTCCAGGAACGCTATCACCGCACACTCACGATCGATGGCGAGATCGAGCTTTCGCTCTTCCCGCGCATTGGTCTGTCGGTGCAGGGCGTGTCCCTGTCCGAGCCCAATAGCCCCGACACCTTCGCGTCCATTGAAAGCACCCGCCTGGCGGTGGCCGTGTGGCCGCTGCTGTCGAACAGCTTCGTGGTGGACCACGTGGCCATCAGCGGCTTCAAGGCGCGTGTGGTGCGCGGCAAAGACGGCCAGTTCAACTTCAGCAACCTCGTAGGCGGCGCGTCCGCCACCACGACGGCGCCGTCCAACCCCGCCGAAGCGCTGGTAGGCGCCGCCCAGACTGCGGCCCAAGCCATCACCAGCGGCACCTTGCCCGCGTCGCGCAACAACATGCAGATCGACATCGCCGGGCTGGACTTGAAAGACGGCGAAGTGCAGTTGCAGGACGAGATTTCGGGCATGGCCGTGGCGGTTACGAAGATCAACGCCAACACCGGCCGCGTCACGTTCAACCAGCCGTTCGATGTGCGCCTGACGGCGCGCGTTGAAGGCGGCAACCCGCGTGTGGACGCCAACCTGACCGGGCAGGCCCTGCTGACGCTGGACCCGTCCGCCAAGCGCTACGCCGCCCAGAAGCTGGACTTGCGCATGGACGGCAAGTTGCCTGGCGCCGAGGCCAAGAGCCTGGCGGTGCGTGGCAACCTGGCTTTCAATGGCCAGAAATCGGCGCTGGATGTGGCCGGCCTGGAAGTGGTTTTCCAGGGCGATATCACCGACCCCGCCGCGCGCGCCACCGGCGTGGAAGCCAGCGTGGCGATGCCGAAGCTGGCAATCGACCCGCACAAGAGTCAATTGCAGATTGAAAAGCTGGCCATTCGCGCCAAGGGCGGTTCGGCGGATGGTCCGTTTGAGCTGGCGGTGGATGCGCCTGCGCTGAATATTTCGCCTGCGTCGGCCACCGGTGAAGCGCTGACCGGCCGCGTGCGCGTCAGCGGCCTGGACGCCAGCTTTGGTTTGAACGGCATCAGCGGCAACGCCGCCGAGCTGGACATCAAAGAAGCCAAGGTGGACAGCACGTCCAAGAATGGCGACCGCGTGGTCAAGCTGAACTTTGCGTCGCCGCTGACCTTGAACCTGCTGCAACGTAGCGGCGGCCTGGCGGCGTTGCGCGGTGACGTCAACATCACCGACCCGGGCCTGCCCAAGGGCAGCCTGCAGATTCCGGTGATCGGCAGCTTGAACGTGGACCTGCTGAAAGATCAGGCCACCAGCAAGATCAACGCCGTGCTCGAAGGCGGCAAGTTCGACCTGAGTGCCGACATCACCAAGCTGTCTACCTCGCCCGCCGTGAACTTTGCGTTGGCCGTGGACACGCTGGATCTGGACAAGCTGGTGCCGCCCGTTGTGGCTGCGCCGCCCAAGCCGCCCGCTGATGGCAAGAAGGACGACTCCAAGCCGGCGCAACCGGCCGCGCCTGCCGCACCCGCAGACGACACGATTGATCTGTCGGCGCTGGTTGGCCCCAGCGTCAACGGCACCTTGAAGGTGGGCAAGCTCGTCATGCGCGGCCTGAAGGCCGACGACGTGGCCGCCGCCGTCAAACTGGACAAGGGCAAGCTCGATATCTCCAGCCTTACCGCCGGCCTGTACGGCGGCAAGCTGGCGGGTGCGTTGTCGGTGGACGCTGCGCAAGGCAATCAGCTGGCCACGAAGATGTCGCTGGCGGGTATTTCCATTGAGCCCTTGCTGATGGACCTGGCCAAGCAAAACGTGCTGAGCGGCACCGGCAGCCTGGCGCTGGACCTGAAGACCGCGGGCGCCAACGCCTACGCCATGAAGAGCGGGCTGGGCGGCACGGTGCAAGTGCGCCTGCGCGATGGCGCGGTCAAGGGCATCAACCTGACGCAGACGCTGCGCGAGCTGAAGGCCGCTTTCACGGCAGAATCGCAGAACGAAACAGTGCCGGCCGACACCAGCAAGCAGACCGAATTCTCGGAGATGGACGCGGACCTGGCCTTCACCAAGGGCGTGGCGACGGTCAAGCGCTTGAACGTCGTGTCGCCGTTGCTGCGCGTGACCCAAGGCGATCCGGCCACCATCGACTTCGTGAAGAATGAGCTGGACTTGGTGGCGCGCGCGCGCGTCGTCAATCCGGCCGCGACCGACGAAGGCAAAGAGCTGATCGACCTGAAGGACGTGACCATCCCCGTGCACCTCAAAGGCCCGTTCGACAAGCCCACCTACACGCTGCTGTGGAAAGACGCCATCGGCGGCATTCTCAAACGCAGCCTGGAGAACAAGCTGCGCGAAGCGGTCACCGGCAAGGGCAAGAATGGCGCGGCGGTGGACAAGGCGCTGAAGGGTCTGCTGGGCCGATGAGCACCGATTCCCTCCCGCGCGACGTTCCGTCCGATTTCCAGCCCATTGCGGAATGCGGCGTCACGCCGCAACCCAATGCGGCCGCCTATCACCGTCAATGGCTGGTGGCCAACGATTCCGGCCAATGGCTGAACCGCGAACTGTGCCCCAAGCTTGCCGACGTGTCGGTGGAGCTGCGCCTGGGCTATCTGGTGCTGAAGGCGCCGGGCATGCTGCGCATGGATATTCCGCTGGACGTCATCGAAGACGACGACAGCGTGCGCTACAGCATGAAGGTGGGCGAGCAGACGATTGACGTCGTTGACGAAGGCGAACTTGCCGCCGCGTGGATTTCAAATTTTGTGCAGGTGCCTTGCCGCATCATGAAAGTGCACCCGGATACGCCCGTGGCCGCCTGGCCGGCGTGATTGCTTTGAAGCGCTTGACGCTTTCCTAGCGGCCGGCGGGGCGGTTTATGCCCCGGCGCGCGCCCGCTTGTATTCGAATGCGGTGTGCGCCAGCAGGCCCGCCGCCAGGCCCCAGAAGGCCGACCCGATTCCCCAGAAACTGAACCCCGACGCCGTCGCCAGCAAGGTGATGAGCGCGGCTTCGCGCCGTTGCGGGTTGGCCATGGCGGCGGCCATGCCGCCCATGATGGTGCCCAGCAAGGCCAGGCCCGCCAGCGCCGCCAGCAGCGCGGCAGGCAAGGCCTGGAAGAAGACGGCGACCGCACCCGCGACAAGGCTCAGGCCCACATAGCCCAGCCCATACGTGGCGGCGGCGATATAGCGTTTGCCGGGGTCGGGATGCGCTTCGGGGCCGGTGCAGATGGCGGCGCTGATGGCGCCCATCGTCACGCTGTGCGCGCCAAACGGGGCGGCCAGCAAGCCCAAGAGGCCCGTGGCGGCCACCAAACGCGACGCAGGGGGGCGGTAGCCCGCCGCTTGCAGAATGGCCAAGCCGGGCAGGTTTTGCGACGCCATGGCGACCACAAACAAGGGAATCCCCAAGCTGACCGCAGCCTGCGCGCTGAAGGCGGGCGTGGTCCAGACGAATTCGGTAAGCCGCCAGTCCAGCAGGTTCAGCTGCATCAGGTCGAGCGCGAACGCCAGGGCGACGGCCACCGCCATCACCACCAGCACCGCGTAGCGCGGCGCCCAGCGCCGGCACAGCAGGTAGGCGGCGCACATCGTCAGCACCAGCGCCGGTTGCTTGCTGATGTTGGTGAAGATACCCATGCCGAAATTGAGCAGCACGCCAGCCAGCATCGCGGCGGCGACTTCGCCGGGGATGCGGCGCAAGATGGGGTCGATCCAGCCAAACAGGCCACAGGCCAGCGTCAGCCCGGCCGCCAGCACGAACGCGCCGATGGCTTCATTGAAGGGCACGCCCGCCAGCGCCGTCACCAGCAAGGCCGCGCCGGGTGTGGACCACGCCATGACAATCGGCAGACCCGTGCGCAGGCTGTAGAACGCGCCGCCCAGCCCCAGCACGAGACTCAGCGAGCCAATCCATGAGCCGATGCGCGCCGCGTCCAGCCCGGCCGCGTGGCCGGCTTGCACCATCAGCACGGCGGTGCCGCCAAAGCTGACCAGCACGGCCACGAGGCCAGCCGCGATCGCCGACGCGGAGATGTCGCGGCGGGCGTGGTGGGAAGCGGGGGGAAGGTTGATGCCTGTCTGTGTGGCGTCGCTCATGCGGCACCGGTCAGGCGGCGGTACTTGGCCATGAGCTGTTCCTGGCCTTCGTTCCATTGCGGGTGCAGTTCAATGCACTCCACCGGACACACCACCTTGCACTGAGGCTCGTCGTGATGGCCGACGCACTCCGTGCATTTGTCGGGATCAATGACGTAATAGTCATCGCCCATGGAAATTGCGTCGTTCGGGCACTGGGGCTCGCAAACGTCGCAATTGATACATTCTTCGGTGATGAGCAGGGCCATGATGGGCAGCAGGGTTAAGCCAGAGGCGGCTTGATTGTACTGCCGGGCCGCAAAACGCAAGAAGGGCGCATTGAGCGCCCTTCAAGGATGGTGCCACGCGGGCGGGTCAGCCCGGCCAGGACTGCTCGCGGCGTTCCTTGGCCTTTTCCTGCAACCAGCGTTCCACGGACGGGAACACGAACTTGCTGACGTCGCCGCCCAGCTGGGCGATTTCGCGCACGATGGTGCCCGAGATGAACTGGTATTGGTCCGACGGCGTCATGAACAGGGTTTCAACGTCGGGCAGCAGATGGCGGTTCATGCCGGCCATCTGGAATTCGTATTCAAAGTCGGACACGGCGCGCAGGCCGCGCACGATGACGCGCCCGTTCTGGTCGCGGACGAAATCCTTCAACAGACCGCCGAAGCTTTGCACTTCCACGTTGGGATAGTGGCCCAGCACTTCGCGGGCGATTTCCACGCGCTCGTCGATGCTGAAGAAAGGCTTCTTGTTGCGGCTGTGGGCGATGCCCACAACGACCTTGTCGAAAAGCGTGGCCGCACGGCGGACCAAGTCTTCGTGGCCCCGGGTCAGCGGGTCAAAAGTGCCGGGATATACAGCGATGATCATGCGAGCTCCGTACCGTTATTAGTGGTGTACACCATCCTCCGAAGCTCGGATTATTGATCTATTTGCGCAATGCAGCAAATTCCAGCAGGTGGTAGTGCACCGCGCCTGCCTTGTCCTGCCGCAAGATCTGAAATCCTTCGGGGGCTTCGATGGGGGTTTCCGCCTCGACGTAGACTAGCCCATGCTCGCTGAGAATACCCGGCAGGATCGGCCACAGGCGCGGCAGCCAGCCCTGTCCGAAGGGCGGGTCCAACAGGATGAGGTCAAATCGGGACGCATCCATCCGTTCGGCGACCTGCATCGCATCGCCCACATGGATGCGTATCATGTCGGCTTTGAGCTTGTCGCGCAGTGTCCGCAGCGCGGACGCAGCGGTCTTGTCCCGCTCGACCATCTGCACATGCGCCACGCCGCGTGACGCCGCCTCGAAACCCAGGGCGCCGCTGCCGGCGAACAGATCCAGTACCTGTTTGTCGGCGAATTCGCCGGCCCACAGATGATTCAACCAGTTGAACAGCGTCTCGCGCACCCGGTCGGGCGTGGGGCGCAGCGTCTCCACGTCGGGCACGACGATGGGGGTGCGCCTGTATTGGCCGCCGACGATACGAATATACTTGTTACCCATGTTTAGCCGCTTCTTCAAGAAAAAATCCCCTCCGCCCGCCGCGCCGGTCCAGCCCGCGCCGCCGCCAGAGGTCGTGGACGCCGTTGTCGCGCCCGTAGCACCCGCCGCCGCGCCGGTGATTCCTGCGCCGGCACCGGCTCCAGTTCCTGCTGCTGCTCCGGTTTCACCGCCGGTTTCGTCGCCKGTAGCCGCGCCCATCGCGCCTGCACCGGTTGCCGCTCCCTCCGTGGCCACGCCGCCGGTGGCCCCGGCAATGTCGCCTGCGCCAGCTACCCCGGCAGCACCGCCCGCACCGGCTTTCGAGCGGGTACGCGCCGATGCGCCAGTCGCGGCTCCGGCGCCTGTACCTGCCGCGCCCGCCCCGATTGTGACGCCGCCGCCTGTCGTTGCCGCACCTGCACCGGTACCCGCCGCAGTCGTCCCAGCCCCAGCCCCAGCCCCAGCCCCAGCCCCAGCCCCAGCTCCAACCCCTGAACCCGCTGCCGAGGCGCCCAAGAAGGCGTCGTGGCTGTCGCGCTTGAAGCAGGGCTTGTCGCGCACCGGTCAAAGCATTGGCGGCATTTTCGTCGGCGTCAAGGTCGACGAAAACCTGTTCGAGGAACTCGAATCGGCGCTCATTATGGCCGATGCGGGCCTGGAGGCCACCGAGAAGCTGCTGACCGCGCTGCGTGCGCGCGTCAAGAAAGAACGCATTGAAGACCCGGCCAAGGTCAAGACGGCGCTGCGCCAATTGTTGGCCGATCACCTGCGACCGCTGGAACGCGGCTTCAACTTGACCAGCGCCAAACCGCTGGTGGTGATGATTGCCGGCGTGAACGGCGCGGGCAAGACGACCTCCATCGGCAAGCTTGCGCACACGTTCCAGCGCCAGGGCGCCAGCGTGCTCTTGGCCGCGGGCGATACCTTCCGCGCTGCCGCCCGCGAGCAGCTCGTGGAATGGGGCAGCCGCAACAACGTCAGCGTGATTTCGCAGGATGGCGGCGACCCCGCCGCCGTCGCGTTTGACGCGGTGAACGCGGGCCGCGCGCGCGGCATGGGCGTGGTCATGGTGGATACCGCCGGCCGCTTGCCCACGCAGCTGCACTTGATGGAAGAACTGAAGAAGATCCGCCGCGTCATCGGCAAGGCGGATGCGGCAGCGCCTCACGAAGTGCTGTTGGTGGTGGACGGCAACACGGGGCAGAACGCCTTGGCGCAGATCCGCGCGTTTGATGCGGCCATCAATCTGACGGGCCTCGTCGTGACGAAGCTGGACGGCACCGCCAAGGGCGGCACGCTGGCTGCCGTGGCGGCGGGCAGCCAGGGCGTGCGCCCGATTCCGGTGTACTGGATCGGCGTGGGTGAAAGCCTGGAAGACCTTCAGCCCTTCGTCGCGGACGAATTCGCCGCGGCGCTGCTTGCAGACTAATCGCCAACTGAAGGCCGATTGATCCTCAACGAATCGCCGGCAGATCATCCATTGATCGCCGGCGAATTCCTTACTCCATCTTCCCCATCGCCGGATCGCTGACGGCATCTTTCCCCGTCTCCATGCGTCCGGCGAAGCGGCGCTGGAAGGCGGCGTAGCCGTTGCAGGCGACGGAAAAGTCGTACCACTGCCCGCTGTCCGTGACGGGCCAGCTCAACTCGCCGACCTGGCCCGCGTCGACCGTGACCGTCCATGGCCCATCGTTGCGGTACGCCATGGCCTGCACCGTGAACGTGCAGGCCGCGCTGCCGTTGTTGTGCAGCTTGACCTGCATCTGCGGGTCGTCACAAGGCACATAGCAGACCTGGATCTCGGGCTGCGTTCCCCCCGTTTGCAGCAGATCGCCCGCGAAGGCGCGGTGATAGCCGTTGGGGCCAAGCACCCACAAGTCGTACTTGCCGCTGTCGGCGGATACGTCCCAGACGTCGTCCAGCGACTTGCCTGCCTCGACCACATAACGGCGCGGGATGCGGTCCAGATGCAGCTTGTCGTATACATGGAAAACCGCAGCCGTCTTGCCGGTGCTGGCGTTGGCGAACAGCAATTGAACGCGGTTTTCACGCGCCGCTTCGCGCGCGCTGGTGTGCAGCTCGTAGGGCAGGGCGCGCGACGGGCGTGTGCCCTCTGCTTGCTTGGCCAGCGTCTGCTGCGTCGGAATCGCGATGGCGGGCTGCGCTTCCTGCCAGGTGGTCAGGCCGTCGGCGTCCGTCTTTGTCGTGCGGCCCGGCAAGGTCGGCATGCTGGCGCTGTTGGGCGACACGAAATTCAAGGTGGACGTCAGGTCACCGCACACGGCGCGGCGAAATGCGCTGATGTTGGGTTCGACAACCCCGAAGCGTTGCTCAAGAAAGCGCAGCGCAGACGTGTGATCGAACACTTGCGAATTGACCCAGCCGCCACGGCTCCAGGGGGATATCACCCACATCGGCACACGCATGCCGGGGCCGAAGGGCTTGCCGTCGGCAGTCAGCTGCTTGGGCGTGGCGGGCGGATACGTGAAGTATTCAAACGCCATCTCGGCGTCCGTCATCGTCGACTTGCCGGCGAGCGTGCCGTCGTCGTTGCGTGACGGCGCGGACGGCGTGGGCATGTGGTCGAAGAAGCCGTCGTTCTCGTCGTAGGTGACCAGGAACACGGTCTTGCTCCAGACCTCGGGCGATTGCGTCAGCGCGTCCAGCGCCGCCTGGATGTACCACGCGCCCTTGGCCGGGCTGGAGGGGCCGGGGTGTTCGCTGTAGGCAGCGGGCGGAATGATCCACGACACTTCGGGCAGCGTGCCGTTGGCGACGTCGTCGCGCAGGCTTTGCAGGAAACCGCCGTCGGGCATCGTGTTGCCGAAGCCCTTGGCCAGCGGGCTGAATTGATCGTCGATGGCGGGGTTGTAGGCCGGGCCGCCCTGGTTCGTGACCTGGCGGTCTGCCGGCATTTTTTCGATCTCGGCGCGCCAGTGCCGAAAGCTCATCATTTCGTTGCAGCCGAAGTTGTCGGGGATGTTCTGGTAGACCTTCCAGCTGACGCCGGCGGCTTGCAGGCGGTCGGCATAGGTCGTCCACGTCCAGCCTTCGGTGGATGGGCCGACGTCGGCGCCGTCGTTCATTTCATTCATCACCACCGACACGTTATCGCCCGATGGGCCGTTAGTGCCGGTCCAGAAGAACAAGCGGTTGGGGATCGTGCCGGCGTGCATCGAGCAGTGGTAGTTGTCGCACAGCGTGAAGGCGTCGGCCAGCGCGCGGTGGAACGGCACTTCGGCGGTTTCGTAATAGCCCATCGACAGCGGCTGCTTGGCGCTGGGCCATTTGTTCATACGGCCGTGGTCCCACGCGGCCTGACAGTTCGGCCACGAGTGCGGCGTGCTGCCCGCGCGCTGCGCGTTGCCCAGCGCTGCGTCCAGGTGATAGGGCAATTCTTCCGTGCCGTCGCTGCGTGTCTGGTGGAACACGTTCTTGCCGTTGGCCAGCGGAATGGGGAAGCGGTCACCAAACCCGCGCACGCCCGGGAATGTGCCGAAGTAGCCGTCAAAGGAACGGTTTTCCAGCATCAGCAGCACGACGTGTTTGACGTCCTGAATCGTGCCGGTGGGGCTGCTGGCTTCAATCGCCAGCGCGCGGCGGATGCTGGGCGGGAACATCGACAAGGCGCTGACGGCGGCGGTGGCCCCCAGCGTGGTCTTGAAGAACTTGCGTTTGGATGCGTCGAACGACATTGGCTGTGTCTCCTGCGGGTCTGCGATGAACGGGCTCATGGGGCGCAATGCGTGGCGCACGCCGCGGGGGGCGGGGCGGGCGTCGTCGGCGTCGTGGGGGGAGCGGGTTCGTCCGAGTCGTTGTCGTCACCGCCGCAAGCGGACAGCGTGAACACAAGCGACAGGGCGCAGAAGGCCAACAGGCCTCGTCTTGCATGGGCGAGCAAGGGGGAAGTGGTTTCCATGGTTCGGTCTATGTGGATGGGCTGACGGCGCGCAGGGCCGTTGCCGTCACAGAGGACGAATGCCGGGCGGATGCTGCGGGCCACGAAGGCGCCCGGCGCGTGTTGGCCGGACGACAGCGATCCAGTATTGGTGCCACGGATGTCGTTAACTTGACAGCAAGCTGACCCGTTGCTGTCTATGGCCCCTTTTTTGAAACGCAGTGCGAGATGCGTGTCGAGGTGCAAGCCGCACAAGCGGCTGTCGTGAAAATCGGGTAGCGCAGGCGCCCGCGCGCCCGACCCCGGTTACTTCCAGAACGGCTTGCTCTTTGCCAATTCCTCGAACGCCTTCTGGGCATCCACCGCCAGCTCTTCCAGGCGTGCGCTGATCCAGCCCAGCGCGAACCAGGCTTGCGGATGCGTGGCCGTACACGACTCGTAGTAGTCGCGCGCTACCGCCAGATCATTGATCTCGCCCAGCACGTCCTGCACCTTGGACAGCAGCTTGCGATAGCCGCGCAGCTTGGCGGCGGGCAGCAGCGATTCGGCGAACGCCAGGCTGTAGCGCAGCCGCTTGCCGCGCTTGCGCAGCTCGTGGCGCGTGGGAATGTCCAGCGTGGCGAATTGCGTGCCTTGATCCGCCACCTTGCTATGCCAGCGATGCAGGCGGCGAGCCAGCTGCTTGTGCAAGCGTTGCGGCTCGGGTTCGGGCGCCAGCATCGGGATGATGGTGGGCTTGACGCTCGGCCCAGCCACCCCGCCTTCCAGGCGGATCGCGGGTTCGGGCGCGGCGTCGCTGGGCGTGCCGTTGGCGATCGTCATGCCGTCGTTGGCCGGCATGGCGGGCGGCACCTCCAGGCTCCATTCCAGCAACTCAAGCAACCAGGCTTGAAAGCCCTTGCCGCCCGCGATGGTCTGCGCGTCTTCTTCAGGCGGCGGGGCTTCCATCGGAATCACGGGCATGCCGGCGCGCATCAGCGCGGGCGCCACGGTTTCGTTCAACACGTCTTGGTCGCGGTTGGCGCCGAATGCGCCGAAGTGCGTGCGCGCGCCTTCCAGCAGCGCGTCCGGCACCGGCGCAATCCAGCCGTCGAAGAGTTTCCACGCCGAACGCAGCCGGCGCACGCCCACGCGCAATTGATGCACGTGTTCGGAATTGCCGGCGCGGTACACGCCTTCGGTGTCCACTTCGGCCAGCACTGAAGCGTTGCGCGCGATCTGGTCCAGGCATTCGGCGGCGATGCGGCCCATGGCTTGCGACGGCGTCATGTCGTCGCGCAGCTTGACGGAGCTTGCCGTGCGCGGCGCCCAGAATTGTGCAATGGCTTGGGCGCGGCGGGTTTCCAGATCGTCGCCCGGCGCGGCGTCTACGTCGGCCAGGCGTTCTGCCAACTGCGCCAGCGCGTCGCCGCGTTCAGATTTGCTGCGCGGGTCCAGCACCAGGCTATGGCGCTGCTGCCAGCCGCGCGCGGTGGCGAAGATGGCGGCGGGGCGGCCGGACACGAGTTCGAATTCCAGTTCGGAAATGGGCAGTTCCAACGCGCCCGCGCGCAGGATGCCGGTGTCGTACGCGAGTTCCACCGTGCCGTAGCGCGTGCGGACCTTGCGCAAGAGGCGCTGCACGTCGGTTTCATAACGCAGGCCTAGTTCGCCTTTGATGGCGGCAAGCGCGCTTTCAACTTCGGTGCCGGCATAGACCGACAAATCCAGCACGGGCCCGGGGCGGGGATGGTTCAGTTCAATGCGCGTGATGGCGTTGATGCCCGGCATCTTCAGCGTCTGCACCCAGTCGCTGCCTTCCTGGCGCAAGCGGATCGCGATGCGCGCCCGCGCCAGTTCGCGTTCGGGCGTGTCGAAATACATGGCATGCAAACGGACGCGCGTGGCTTCGCGTTGCTTGATTTCGCGCAGCACGGCCTGGCGGGACGCCGTGGGCACGTGCAGCTTCAATTCCTGTTCCGACATGGCGATGGGTGTCCAACGGCAAAAGCCGAGATCTTAATCAACCCGGGGGCGGGATTTGATGACCGTTCATATTTTGTTCACATTGAGCATAGACGTGTTCGCAATCGCCGGACAAGCTGCACCGCAACCGCGACAAGAAAAAAGCGCCGCCCCTTTTCAAGGGCGGCGCCAAGGAGCGCTGGTCAGGGGAAACCGACAAGCGTTAAACAGGGACGCTAAGCATGCGCATAAAGGATGCGCACTACAGGATGCGCACCACAGCGTGCGTCACAAGATTCGCTTACGCGCCTGGGTAATGATGATTTCGGCCAGCACCACCACCACGAAGATCGCGGCCAGCACCAGCGCCACACGATCCCACTGGAACAGGTTCAGCGCCGTGTCCAGCGCCATGCCGATGCCGCCTGCGCCCACCAGCCCCAACACGGCGGATTCGCGCACGTTGATGTCCCAGCGCAGCAGCACAATCGACCAGAACGCCGGACGAATCTGCGGCCAGTAGGCGTACCACAGCACCGAACCCTTGCTGGCGCCCGTGGCGGTCACGGCTTCGATGGGGCCGCGCTGCGCCTCTTCGATGGCTTCGCCCACCAGCTTGCCCACGAACCCGATCGAGCGGAACGCAATGGCCAGCGTGCCGGCCAGCGCGCCGGGTCCGAAGATGGCGATGAACAGCAGCGCCCAGACCAGCGAATTGACCGAGCGGCTGGACACCAGAATCAGCCGGGCCAGCATGTTGATGGTCTTGCTGGGCGTCAGGTTGTTGGCCGCCAGCAGGCCCACCGGCACCGCCATGAAGACGGACAGAATGGTGCCCAGTGTGGCGATGTGCAGCGTTTCGATCAGCGCGTTGTGCACGCCATCCGGGTAGTAAGCCCAGTCGATCGGCCACATGCGGCGAAACAGGTCGGCCATCTGCTCGGGGGCGTCATACAGGAACTCCGGTATGACTTCCACGCCGCGAATGGCTTGCACAATGGCGGCCACCACCAGCAGATACAGCGCAAAGCGCAGCAGCCGCTGGCCCATGCTGTAGCGCTGCCACACGCGTGGCGAACCGGCCGGGTTCAAGGTAGAGGCATGGGTGTTCATTCTTCCACCTCCGCCTTGCGGGCCGCCGGCGGTTTGCCGGCGCTGATGCCGCGTGCGCCGGCAAAGCGGCCTTGCAGGATGCGGTCAAAGCCCAGGTTGTCCAGGAACACGGCGCGCACGAAGCCCGCAATGATTTCGCCCAGCATGATGATGGCGATCAGCGTCAGCAGGATGGCGCTGACGAAGTCGTAATCAAAGCGCTGGAAGGCCGAGAACAGCGTGCCGCCCACCCCGCCCGCGCCCACGATACCCACCATGGTGGAGTTGCGCAGGTTGGAGTCGAATTGATAGGTGGCAAAGCCGATGAAGCGCGCGAACACCTGCGGCAGCACGCCAAAGATGATCACGTTGGCGAACGACGCGCCGCTTGCGCGCACCGCTTCCACCTGCTTGAGCGATATCTCTTCGATGGCTTCGGTGAACAGCTTGCCGATGAAGCCGATAGACGCCACCGTCAACGCCAGAATGCCCGCCAGCGCGCCAAAGCCCACGGCCTTGACGAACAGAATGGCGACGATGACCGGGTGCAGCGCGCGGCACAAGGCTACGAGCGAACGCGCGGGCCACGACACCCAGGCCGGCATCATGTTGCGCGCGCCCAATAGGCCCACGGGCAGCGCGAACAGAATGCCCAGCACCGAGGCCAGCACGGCAATTTCCAGGCTTTCCGCAATGCCCTTCCACAAGGTGGCGGGCTTTTCGAAATTGGGCGGGAACATGCGCGAAAGAAACGTCGACGCATGCCCCATGCCGGTTTCAAAGCGCGCCCAGCTGAAATCCAGCTGCGCGCCGGCATACACGGTGTAGATCAGCAGCAGCACCAGGCCCGCCTTGGCGCGCCCGGACATGGCAAAGGGGCGGTTGCCCTGAGGGTGCGTCATTCCAGCCAAGACTCGCCTCCGTAGATCGTCTTGAGCATGGTGGCATCCAGCCCCTGGCCGTCGCCGTCATAGACCACATGCCCGCCGGACATGCCGACGATGCGGGTGGCGTAGCGGCGCGCAAGCTCCACGTCGTGAATGTTCACGATGACGGGAATGCCGGTGGCGCTGCCCTGCACGGACAGCAGCTCCATGATTTCAACCGAGGTCTTCGGGTCGAGCGACGACGTCGGCTCGTCTGCCAGCAGCAGTTGCGGGCGCTGCATCAGCGCGCGGGCGATGCCTACGCGCTGGCGCTGGCCGCCCGACAAGGCATCCGCGCGCTGGTCGGCAAAGCCCGCCAGGCCGACGGTATCCAGCAGCTTGTAGGCGTGCTCGATATCTTCGGGTTCGAAGCGGCGCATCCAGGCCTTGAGCGCCGAGGTGTAGCCCAGCCGGCCCGTCAGCAGGTTTTCCATGACGGTCAGGCGTTCAACCAGGTTGTATTCCTGGAACACCATGCCGATGCGCCGGCGCGCACGGCGCAACGACGCGCCACGCACACGGGCCAGGTCCACGGTGCCTTCCTTGGACTGCAACACGATCTCGCCCTGGGTGGGTTCGATCAGCCGGTTGATGCAACGCAGAAGCGTGCTTTTGCCGGTGCCGGAAGGGCCGATGATGGCGGTCAGGCCTTGGCCGGCGACTTCAAGGTTGATGCCATTGAGAACCGGCCGGCCGGCCCGGTATTCCTTGACCAGGCCGGAAATGCGTAGCGACGTCGTCATGCTGGATTACTTCTTGCTCTTTGCGGATTCGCGGTCGTAGGCGGCGCGGTTGAAGCTTTCGCCACCCGATTCAGCCACCTGGCGGACGATGGCCCAGTCTTTCTGGTAGGTCACCGGATAGAAGCGGTCGGCGCCATCAAAGGCCTTCGACATTTCCGCGGGGAAGYGGTAGTCGTAGAAGCACTTGAGCATCTGGTCGCGGAACTTCGGCTCCAGGTCATGCGCGTAGGCGAACGACGAGGTGGGGAATTTTTCGCTGCGGTAGATCACGCGGAAGTCGGCTTCCTTGACCTGGCCGCGTTCGACCATGCGCTTGAAAACGTCGGAGGCCACGGCGGCGGCGTCGTAATCGCCCGAGTTCACGCCCATGACGGACTGGTCGTGCTTGCCCGAGAAGACCACCTTGTAGTCCTTGTCCGGCGTCAGGCCTTCCTTGGGGAACAGCGCCACGGGCGCCATGTGGCCGGAGTTCGACGACGGTGCGGTGTGCGCGAGCTTCTTGCCCTTCAGGTCGGTCAGCTTCTGGTAGGGGCTGTCTTTCTTGACGATGACGATCAGGTTGTAGCCCTGGAAGCCGTCGGCATAACCCTTCACGGCAAACGGCACGGCGCCCGCGATGTTTACGGCGAAGGCGGTGGGGCCGGTCGAGAAACCGCCCACGTGCAAGCGGCCCGAGCGCATGGCTTCGATTTCGGCGGCGTTGCTTTGCACTTGATAGAACACGACGCGCTTGCCCGTGCATTCGGACAGGTGCTTGGTGAAGGGCTTGAAGATGTCTTCGTAGACCGCCGGGTCTTCCACCGGGGTGTAGGTGAACACCAGGGTAGACGGGGTCTTCTGCTTGGACGCGTCGGCGGGCGTGTCCGCCACCAAATCCTTGTTGGCGTCGCAGTACATCTGGTCCAGATCACCGCGGTTGGAGCAGGTGTCGGCGGCCTGGGCGGCCGTGCCGCCAAAAGCGAATGCGGCCAGGGCGGCCGCTTGCAATAGACGCATCGCGTGCATGGTTTGTCTCCTCTTATGGGATGAATTTGAATATTTCCTGAATTCAAACACACAAGAGGGGACAGGCACACTTGGGAAAGTCCCTGCCTTTGTTTTCGACTTTTGTTCGAATTGTTCGTTTTATGTTCGTTTTTTTGCGAACAACCGAACGAAAGTCTTAATTCCGATAGCCCAGCTTGCGCGAAATCTCTTGCGCGCAGGCCAGCAGCGGCCGGGCGATGGCGCCGTCCCACGCCACGTCGAACAGGCCGGTGGGACCCAGGCTGGTCAGCGCCAGAACGATGTTGCCGGTGTTGTCGAACACCGGCACCGACAGCGCATCCACGCCGGGCAGCGGGTTGCCCAACGCGCGGGCCATGCCGTGCACGCGGATGTCGGCCAGTTGCGCCTCTATGTTGGCGCGCGATGCCTTGCGCGGGGGCGGCACGCTGGCAATGACTGCCGTGTCGCCTTCTTCGCGGGCAATGTAGTGCTCGCTGACCTTGGGCGGCAGCCACGCGGCAAACACCAGGCCGGTGGCCGTGTGCAGCATCGACATCACCGTGCCTTTGCGCATGTTCACGTGCACCGGGTAGCTGGCTTCGGTCATGTGGATCATCGTGGGGCCGTGCGATCCCAGCACGGCAATGCCCAGCGTGTGGCCGATTTCGGATTGCAGCGTGGCGATCTCGGGCATGGCGATGCGCACCGGATCCAGCCGTTGCAGGCTGACCAGCCCCATCTGCAAGGCGAAGGGGCCGAGCTCGTACTGGCCGGTAATGGCGTCCTGCTGCACCAGCCCCACGCGGATGAAACTCACCAGATAGGGGTGGGCTTTGGCGGACGTCATGCCGGCGCCTGCGGCCAGGTCGCGCAGGTTCAGGGGCTTGCCGGCGTCCACCAACGCGGACAATAACGGCACGCCCACTTCGATGGACTGGATGCTGCGGCGGCCGTCATTGGCGGCGGCAGAGGAGGAGGGCTTGGTGGTGGCCACGGTGTGTCTGACCTTATGCCGGTTGGGCTTGGGTTGGCTGCGACGCCTGGCGCGCGGCCAGCAGCCGGTTGGCCATCTCGACAAAGCCCGCGCCGCCGTGAAACGCCGCGACATAAGCCGGGCGGTCCGTCAGGCGATGCAGCTGGGCCTGGATGTTGGCCACGCCGACCGAAATCGGGAAGTACGCGAACATCGGTTCGTCATTGGGCGAATCGCCGATGAACAGCGTGCTGTCCAAGGCGCTTGCGACATCCTGGCCGAATTCCCGCTGGAACATCGTGCGGGTCATGGTCAGCTTGTCGTAGTCGCCAAACCAGCCGTTCACGTGGATGGAGCTGACTTTGGCTTGCGCCCCGGCGTCATGGAAGATCTGGACGATCTTGCTGATGGCCGAATCGGGCAGGGCAGGCACGTCTTCGCAGAAATCAATGGCCAGGTCGGCCACGCGGTAGTCCTGGTCGCTAGCCACCGCGGCACCAGGCACCTCGGCCAGCACGCGGTCGCGGATGGCGTCCAATTGCTTGCGGCTGGCCTGGCGCGACGCGGCGTCCGTCCAGTAATGCGTGGTCATGCGGCGCGCGTTGCGGTCATACGCGTAGTAGAACGCGCCGTTTTCCCCCACCACGGCGCGCACGGGCCACATGCGGGCGATGTGGTCACACCAGCCGGCCGGGCGGCCGGTAATGGGCACGACCTGGATGCCGGCCTGTTCCAGGCGCTCCAGCGCGGCGTAGGCGTCGGCCGGCAGGCGGCCTTCGGTGGTCAGCGTGTCATCGATATCGGTCAACACGACGCGAACCGCCGCCGCGACGGTCAAGGGCATGGCCGCAAGGGCTTGCATGAGGTTTTTCCTTCGATTTATAGGGGGATCTCCGGGCGAAAGTTTAACCGGATGCCCCCGCCGGGCGGCCTTCTGGCGGGCGAATAGGGATTCTGGCGCCGAGAGCGGTAAAATCCGGGCTTTCCCGCCTGGTTTGCGTGCCCGCCATGTCCGTCCAGTTGTCCTCTTTGCCCGGCTCCGAGCCGGAATCCTTCGGCATCGCTTCGGTTGCCGAGATCATCGCCGAGCTGCGTGCCGGCCGCATCGTCATCCTGGTTGACGAAGAAGACCGTGAAAACGAGGGCGACCTCGTCATGGCCGCCGAATTCGTCACGCCCGAAGCCATCAACTTCATGGTCACCCATGGCCGCGGCCTGGTGTGCCTGACCCTGACCGAAGAACGCTGCCGCCAGTTGGAATTGCCCATGATGGCGGCCCGCAACGGCACGCGCTACGGCACCAATTTCACGCAGTCGATCGAAGCCGCCGAAGGCGTCGAGACCGGCATTTCGGCCGCCGACCGCGCCCGCACCATTCAGGTAGCGGTGGCGCGCGACGCCAAGCCGTCCGACCTGGTCCAGCCCGGCCACATCTTCCCGGTGCGCGCCGTGCCCGGCGGCGTGCTGGTGCGCGCTGGCCACACGGAAGCCGGTTGCGACTTGACGGCCATGGCCGGCCTGACGCCTGCCGCCGTCATCTGCGAAATTCTGAAGCCGGACGGCACCATGGCCCGCTTGCCGGACCTGGTGGAATTCGCCCGCCAGCACAACCTGAAGATTGGCACCATCGCCGACCTGATCCAGTACCGCAGCGAACACGAATCCATCGTCAAGCGCGTGGGCAAGCGCCCCATGCAAACGGCGTGGGGCACCTTCGAGGCCGTGGCCTATGAAGACGCCGCCACCGGCTCCGCCCATTTGGCGCTGGTGCATGGTAACGTGACCCCCGACGTCGAAACGCTGGTGCGCGTACACGAGCCGGCCTCGGTGCTGGACGTGCTGGACACCGGCGCCAGCCCGCACAGCTGGGGCGTGGCGCAGGCCCTTGAGGCCATTGCCGCTTCGCCCGCAGGCGTCCTGGTGCTGATGAATTGCCAATCGTCCACGGAACACCTGTTTGGCCAGATTGCCGGCTGGAACGACCCGAAGGCCCAGGCTGCTGCCGCCGCCAGCACCGACCGCTTCGGCTTGCGCACTTATGGCATCGGCGCCCAGATTCTGCGCGACCTGAACGTGGGCCAAATGAGGCTGCTGGCCCGGCCGCGCAAGATGCCCAGCATGGCCGGATTCTCGCTGACCATTACGGGTTACGATTGCGACCCGCAGAATACTCCCGCAACACACTGAAGGCCGACACATGAACCCTTACATCCTTACCCCCGACCTGAACGGCGAAGGGCTGCACATCGGCATCGTACGCGCCCGCTTCAATGAAGAAATCGGCCAAGCCGAACTTGAAGCGTGCCTGAAAGAACTGGCCGAACTGGGCGTGGACGAACGTGACGTCATGGTCACCACCGTTCCCGGCGCCCTGGAACTGGGCGTGGCCCTGTCCCACATGGCCGAAACGTTTGAATTCGACGCCCTGATTGCACTGGGCGCGGTCATCCGTGGCGAGACCTATCACTTTGAAGTGGTCAGCAATGAAACGGCCACGGCAATCACCCGTATCTCCCTGGAAACCGGCATCCCCGTCGCAAACGGCGTTCTGACCGTCGACACCGACGAGCAGGCGCAAGCCCGCGCCGCCGGCAAGGGCCGCGATTGCGCTCAGGTGGCCGTTGAAATGGCCAACCTGGTGGCGGCGCTGGAACCCGAGGAAGAAGACGAAGACGAAGACGACGAAGACGAGGACGAAGATTTTGACGACGAAGAAGACGACGACAAGCGCTGATAGCGCGGCGCAAGCCCGCGCCAATGCGCGCAGCGCTCGCCGCCGTGCACGCGAATTCGCGCTGCAAGGCGTGTACGCGTGGCTGCTGCGCGGTGGCGAAGGCACGCAGGACGCCGGCGAGATCGACGCCCATTTGCGCGACACCGAGGATTTTTCCGAGGCCGACGCGCAATGGTTCAAGACCTTGCTGCATGGTGTTCTGCGCGAAGCGCCCACGCTGCGCGAGCGTTTCACGCCCTACATCGACCGCCCGCTGGCCGAGCTGTCGCCCGTTGAGCATGGCATCCTGCTGATCGGCAGCTTCGAACTGATTCATCATGTCGAAGTGCCGTACAAGGTCGCCATCAACGAAGCGGTTGAGCTGGCCAAATCGTTTGGCGGTACCGACGGCTTCAAGTTCGTCAACGGCGTGCTCGACAAACTGGCTGCCGACGTGCGTGCGAACGAGGTCCAGGCCGCGGCGCAGCAACGGCGCTGAACCGGGGCTTGACCGCCTGTCGAAGGGGTCAGGCGCATGCCGCCCTGCGCGCACCCTTATCCGGTGCGGCAGGCGCGGCCTGCGCCTGACCCCTTCGGCTTTTGATAATCGTGCCGGCGTGCCTGCCGGGTTTTCGGAGTTGCCGTGGCGTCCGAATTTGATCTGATCGCGCGCTATTTCACCCGCACCGCGCCCGCAGGGCTGCTGGGCGTGGGCGACGACTGCGCGCTGTTTCCCGTGCCGCCCGGCGAACAAGTCGCCACCAGCACCGACTTGCTGCTGGAAGGCCGGCATTTCTTTCCCGACGTGGACCCGCGCGCGCTGGGCCACAAGGCCCTGGCCGTGAACCTGTCGGATCTCGCCGCCATGGGCGCGCGCCCGATCGGCTGCGTGTTGGGGCTGGCCTTGCCGCGTCTGGAAGAGCCGTGGCTGGCCGCGTTCGCCGAAGGCTTTCACGCGCTGGCCGATGCCCATGGCTGCCCGCTGATCGGCGGCGATACCACGCGCAGCGCGCATGACCTGGCCATCAGCGTCACCGTGTTCGGCGCAGTGCCGGCCGGACAAGCCCTGCGCCGGGATGGCGCAGAAGCGGGCGACGACATCTGGGTGTCCGGCGAACTGGGCGCGGCCGATGTGGCCTACCGCCTGCTGGATGGCCAGTACGCCGCGAACGACGCTTTGCTGGCCGCCACCCGCGGCGCGCTGGAATGGCCGCAGCCGCAAGTGGCGCTGGGTCTGGCGTTGCGCGGCATTGCGCATGCGGCGATCGACTTGTCTGACGGCCTGTTGCAGGACCTGGGCCACATCCTGGCTGCAAGCCGGCTGGGCGCAAGCCTGGATGAAGCGAGCCTGCCGGTGGCCGCCGCCGTGTCCGCCATGGACGAAGCGCTGCGCCGCCGCGCGGTGCTGGGCGGCGGTGACGTCTATCAGTTGTGCTTTACCGCTCCGGCGGCCAAACGCGATGCCGTGGAAGCCGCCGCCCGCGCAGCCCAGGCCCGCGTCACCCGCATCGGCCAAACGCTGTCTCAAGCCGGGCTGCGCGTGATGGACAGCCAGGGCCATCCGCTGGCCGACCTGCCTGCCGGCTTCGACCATTTCCCCGCGTCCTGACCCAGACCCTGACCCTGACCTAGACCCTGATCCAGACCCAGACCCTGACCCTGATCCAGACCCAGATCCTGACCCAGACCCTGACCCCGCGCAATCCCTGTCTTCGTTCCCTCTTACTCCGCCTCGCATCCATGTCCTCTTCCGATAAGCCATCCGTCTCCATGCGCGAACGCTCGCGGGCTGTCTATCCCGCCCTGTCCTGGGTGTGCCGCGATCCTGGCCGTTTGATCGCGTTCGGCTTTGGCAGCGGCCTGATCCGCCCGGCCTCTGGCACCTGGGGCACGTTGCTTGCTTGGGGCATCTGGGTGGCGGCGGCGCCTGCGGCGTCGGATCTGGCCATTGGCGTGTTCCTGGCGCTGGCCTTTTTATACGGCTGCTGGGCCTGCCATCGTGTGGGCCGTGAACTTGGGCAGTCGGATCATGTCGGAATGGTCTGGGACGAGATGGTGGCGTTCTGGCTGGTGCTTTGGCTTACGCCCGCAGGCTGGTTGTCGCAGTTGCTGGCGTTTGCGCTGTTTCGCACCTTCGACATCGTCAAGCCGCCACCCATCAAGTTTTTTGACGCCCACATCAAGGGCGGCTTCGGCGTAATGTGGGACGATATCGTCGCCGCCGGCTACGCCTTGCTGGTCATGGCATTGATTGCACGCACAGGAGTCTTGGGATGAGCGAACCGCAAGGAACCACCCGTTCGAATTTATCGGCGGAGCAGTTGGCGGAAGCCACCATCGTGGGTCTGGCTGAACGGCTGGGCGACGCCATGCGCCGCCATGGCTGGATGTTGGGCACGGCGGAGTCTTGCACGGGCGGCCTGCTGGCCGGCGCGATGACGTCGGTGGCCGGTTCCAGCGACTGGTTCGAGCGCGGCTTTGTCACCTACAGCAACGACGCCAAGGTGACGGAACTGGATGTGTCGCCCGATACCCTGCATCACTTCGGGGCGGTCAGCGAACCGGTGGCGCTGGAAATGGCCAACGGCGTGTTGCTGGTGTCACCCGCCGCGCACGTGGCCGTGTCCACCACCGGCATCGCCGGGCCGGGCGGCGCCACGCCGGGCAAGCCGGTGGGCATGGTGTGCTTTGGGTTTGCGATGCGCGTGGGCGAAGGCATTACCAGCCGCGCCGTCACGCACGTGTTCCCCGGCGATCGCACGCAGGTGCGCCACGCGGCGGTGGAATTTGCGCTGCGAGGGGTGTTGGAATTTCTGGGCGCGCCGGTGAATCGGCGCTAAGCGGCACTGAGCAACACGACATGCCGCCGAACGACGCTAAGCCGCGCTGAAAAAAAACGGGTTGCACGCATGCAACCCGTTTTTTTTGGCGACGACGCCGGGATCAGCGCACCGCGTTGATCGCGTCGCGCAGGCCCATGGCGGCGCGGCCGGCGGCCTCGCGCCAATCGTCGCCGCCGCTGGCGTAAATGATGGCGCGTGACGAATTGATCATCATGCCGCTGCGGGCGGCATTGGCGCCGGCGTTCACGGTGGCGGTGATGTCGCCGCCTTGCGCACCGATGCCCGGCACCAGCAGGGGCAGGGCGTCGCCAATGCGCTGGCGAACCGCCGCCAGCTCGTTCGGGAACGTTGCGCCCACCACCAGGCCGCACTGGCCGTTGGCGTTCCACTTGTCGGCCACCAGGCCTGCCACGTGCAGGTACAGCGGCTCGCCGTTATCCATCTTCAGGAATTGCAGATCGGAACCGCCGGGGTTCGACGTGCGGCACAGCACGATCACGCCACGGTCACGCCACGCCAGGTAGGGCTCGACCGAGTCCAGGCCCATGTAGGGGCTGACCGTCAGCGCGTGCGCCTGATAGCGTTCGTAGGCTTCGCGGGCATAGTTTTCGGCGGTGGAGCCGATGTCGCCACGCTTGGCGTCCAGCACGATCGGCAAGTCGGGGTGCTTGTCGCGGATGTGCTGGCACAGCGCTTCCAGCTGGTCTTCGGCGCGGTGCGCGGCGAAGTACGCAATCTGCGGCTTGAAGCTGCATGCGTACGGCGCGGTGGCGTCGACGATGTCGCGGCAGAACTGGAAGATGGCGTCCGGCTTGTCCTGCAATTCGCGCGGAAAGCGTTGGGGGTCGGGGTCCAGGCCCACTTGCAGAAGCGAGTTGCTGGTGGTCCAGGCGTGTTCGAGTTTTTGCAGGAAATTCATGGGGGAGTTCAGTGCAGTTTGACCCGGGGGCGCGTGCGCCGCATGAGCAGGCGAGCCAGGGCCAGGGAGGCGGTGCGTGAGATACCGAGCACCGCTTTGTGGTGCATCAGGTGCAGGCTCATGTACATCAAGCGCGCCAGTGTACCGCTTACGAACAGTCCCCGTCCGGCGAGCTTGCCCATCAGGGACCCCACGCCCGCGTCCTGGCCCAGCGACACGAGCGACCCGTGATCTTGATAGACGTAGGGGCCGGCAGGTTCCGCCGAGCGGCGCAGGCGGGCGGTGAGCTTCTTGGCCAGGTAATCGGCCTGCTGGTGCGCGGCTTGCGCGCGGGCAGGCACGGTGCGGCCGTCACGCCAGGGTACCGAGCAGCAATCGCCCAGCGCCAGGATGTGCGGGTCGGCCGTTTCCAGCCGTTCGTTGACTTCCAGCTGGCCCAGCTTGTTCAGCGGCAGGTCCAGGTCGGCCAGCAGGGCGGGGCCTTTGATGCCGGCCGCCCACATGCACAGCTGCGCGGGAAATTCGCGGCCGTCGGCGGTCTTCACGCTGTTGGCGGTTACTTCCGATACGCGGCACGCCGTTTCCACGCCAATGCCCAGCTCGGTCAACCGGTTGGTGGCGGCTTCCGAGATTTTCTCGGGCAGGGCCGACAGAATGCGCGGTGCGCCTTCAACCAGCGTGATCGCCAGGTCGCGTTCCGCACGGAAGTTAGGCAGGCCGTAGGCGCTGACCACATGGCTGGCTTCGGTCAGCTCAACCGCCAGTTCAACGCCCGTGGCGCCGCCACCCACAATCACCAGGTCCAGCCGGGCCGACGGGTTGCGCACCTTGGCCAAGTCCACCTGCGCCATGGCTTTCAGCATGGTCAGGCGGAATTGTTCGGCGTTTTCGGTGGTGTCCAGCGTGACGGCGTGTTCGGCCGCGCCGGGGGTATTGAAGAAGTTGGACGTGCTGCCCAGCGCCAGCACCAGCGTGTCGTAGCCCAGGTCGCGGCGCGGCAGGACTTCCTGGCCCTGCGAGTCGTTCACGGCATCCACCACGATCTGGCGGCGCGCGCGATCCACGCTCAGCAAGCGGCCCTGCGCGAACGAAAAGCCGTTCATGTGGGCCAGCATCAGATAGGACAAGCCTTCCTGGTGGATATCCAGCGTGCCGGCGGCCGCTTCGTGCAGCGACGGTTTCCAGATATGGAATGGACGGCTGTCGACCAGCGTCACGTGTTGCCGGCCGTGAATACGGCCAAGCTTTGCGGCCAGTTCCAGGCCGCCCGCGCCACCGCCAACGATGACGATGCGCTCAGAGGGTGCTGACGTCGAATTAGGCATCATGGCTCCCAGTATAAAGAGCGGCGCACCCCCCATGGGGCGCCACCCGTGTCAATGCATGGCGAAACGGCTGATGGCAACGCCTATCCAGACCGCTCCGGCGAAGATCAGCAGCAGCATCACCGCTGCGCTGCCCAGGTCCTTGGCGCGCCCCAGCAAGGGGTGGCGTTCCACGGACAAAGCATCGGCCAAGGCTTCGATGGCGGAATTCAGCAGTTCCGCCGCCAGCACCATGATGACCGTGCCAACCAGGAAAAAGACCTCGACCGTGGTCCGCCCCAGGAAGAACGCCGCCGGAATCATCAGCACGGCCAGCGCGAGTTCCTGGCGGAAGGCCGCTTCGTATTTGACGGCGGCCTTCAGGCCCTGCCAGGAATAACGCAGCGCATTCAAGATGCGGCGCGCGCCGCCGCTGCTTTTAAAGGGCGAGTGTTGCGGGTCGTGGGTCATGGTTGCGAAAGAGGGCCGGGTGTGGCGGCTTTTTAACAGATAAGGGTTGCCCGCGTGATGCGAAGCAGGGCTATGGGCAAACCCTAATTGTGACCCAACGACAGCAGGCGCAGGATTCTGGTCAATTGGTAAGGCCACTTTACCTTTTCGTCCTGTCAGCCAGCTGTATCCCCAAGGCTTCCCGCCCCATGCCGATTCAGACCATCGAGCCGCGACGTTTGTACCGCCAGATTGCCGACCAGTTGCGTCTGCTGATCGAGGCGGGCGAATTTCCCGTGGGCGCGCGGCTTCCCCCGGAGCGCGATCTGGCGTTGAAGCTGGGCGTGTCGCGCCCGTCGGTGCGCGAAGCGCTGATCGCACTCGAAGTCGAAGGCTGGGTGGAAGTGCGCATGGGTTCCGGCGTGTACGTGCAGAGCCTCGCCGGCGCGCCGCGCGCGAGCCTGACCGCCGAAAGCCCGCTTGAAACCATCCGCGCACGCTGGACCATCGAAGGCGAACTCGCCGCCCAAGCCGCCCGCCACACGGCGCCGGCGCTGGTGGATGGCCTGCTGGAAGCCGTAGGCGCCATGGAAGAGGAAGCGCGCGCAGGCTACGTGCCCATCCGCGGCGACCGCCTGTTTCACTTGCGCGTGGCCGAAATGGCCAACAACGCCGTGCTGGTGCGCGTGGTGGGCGAACTCTTCGACGAACGCCACAACCCCCTGTCCGTGAAGCTGGGCGACTACTTCGAAAACCCCGACAGCTGGGCCGTCGCCATTACCGAGCATCGCCGCGTCATCACCGCCATCGCGGCGGGCGACGAAACCGCCGCGCGCGCCGCGATGCATCACCATCTTTCCTGCTCGTTCGACCGCTTGACCGCCAGCTGGCCAGGCGGGGCCGAGACAATGCGCGTGGATAGCAAAGAGCCGGCGGCGTCCTGACGCCACCGGGGAACCGTAGTCGCAGTACGAAGGTGCAACCTGTAGGTGATATCCCGATGTGAAACATAAAGCGGGCCGGCTCACAACAACATTCGCCGCGTCCGTTACCTCAAAGAGAGGAGACAACATGAATCGAGGCAACGCTATCAAAGTGCTGTTTGCCGCCGTCGCGCTCGCCGTCAGTGGCAGCGCGCTGGCGCAAACCAAGCTGAAATGGGCGCATGTGTACGAGACTTCCGAACCCTTCCACACCTCGTCGGTGTGGGCGGCGCAGGAAATCGAGAAACGCACGAACGGCCGCTATCACATCGATGTCTACCCCGCCTCTCAGCTGGGCAAGGAGAACGACATCAACCAGGGGCTGACGCTGGGCACGGTGGATATGATCATCTCGGGCTCCAGCTTCGCCGCCAAGAGCTTTCCCCGCATCGGCGTCACCTATTACCCCTACACTTTCCGCAGCCCCGAGCACCTGATCGCCTACACCAAGAGCGACATCTACAAGGAGCTCACGGGCGGCTACGACGAAAAAAGCGGCAACCACATCGTCGCCACCACCTACTACGGCACGCGCCAGACGACATCGAATCGCGCCTTCACCAAGTGTTCGGAAATGAAGGGCATGAAGATTCGCGTGCCGGACGTGGCCGCCTACCTGGCCATGCCGCGCGCCTGTGGCGCCAATACCGCGCCCATCGCGTTCGCCGAGGTGTACCTGGCCTTGCAGAACGGCACGGTGGAAGCGCAGGAAAACCCGCTCACCACCATCGAAGCGAAGAAGTTCTACGAAGTGCAGAAGAACATCATCCTGACGGGCCACATCGTTGACCACCTGAACACGGTGATCTCGGGCAAGTTGTGGAAGAGCTTGTCTGATGAAGACAAGAAGATCTTCGCGGAGGTTGCGCAGCAGGCAGCGGAAAAGGCGTCATCCGAAGTTGCCGACAGCGAAAAGAAAATGGTCGAAGTGTTCAAGAAGCGCGGCTTGAACGTGGCCGAAGTCAACGTCGACGACTTCCGCAAGACCGTGCTGGAGAAGGTGCCGTTCGAGCAGTACGGCTATCAGAAATCGGATTGGGAAAAGATCCAGGCGGTGAAGTAAGCCGCGGCGGCGGGCCGTGTTGGCCCGCCGTTGCCGGCCACCGTTTGATACCCGGCGCTCGATACCCGATTCCGACCAGGGGAACTTCATGCACGTGAACGCAAAAGCGGCGCCCATGGCGGCCGTCAACCATGGCCCGACCCCGGCGCCCGGCCACGCCGCGTCGCCACCCGGCCCGCATCAGTCATCCGTCGACGAGATCGTCCATAGCTTCGAAGAGGCCGACCATCACGAAGTCAGCCTGGCCGGCTACGCGCCCGAAGACTGGATCTGCCTGGCGATATTCTGGACGATGGCGGGGCTCGTCTTCCTGCAATTCTTCTCGCGCTACGTGCTGAATGATTCGTACGCGTGGACCGAAGAGTTGGCGGTGTATTGCCTGATTGGCGTGGTGTTCCTGGGCGCTGCGATGTGCGTGCGCGCCTGCCGCCATATTCAGGTGGACTTCCTGTACCGCTACCTGCCCAAACCTGTCAGCCGCGTGCTGTCTACGTTGATCGACGTGTTGCGCTCGGCCTTCTTCGGCTATGCCGTGTGGCTGACGTATCGCTACATCGTGCTGGTGGGCGACGAGCCCATGACCACCTTGTTCTGGAACAAGTCCTACGTGTACTGGGTTGCGCTGGCGGGCTTCGTCATGATGTTCCTGCGGTCCCTTCAAGTGTCCGTGCAGAACTGGCGGCAGGGCTATTCGATTCTGGAAAACCCGGCGGCCTACGAGTCGCTCGACTGAACGGCGCGCCGCGCCACACCCTTATGTATCCGCAGTGCCATTCCAGGAGCGACTCATGGGCACACTGATTGGAACCTTTCTGCTGTTGATGATTCTGGGCTTGCCGGTGGCGGTGTCCATGGCAGGCGCATCGCTGTTGTTCGTATTGATCTCGGGCAGCGTGCCGGATGTGGTGGTCGCGCAGCGCATGATTGCGGGCGTCGAATCGTTTCCTTTGCTGGCCGTGCCGTTCTTCATTCTGGCCGGCAACTTGATGAACATCGCCGGCATCACCGGCCGCATCTATAACTTTGCGGTCGCGTTGGTGGGCTGGATGCGCGGCGGGCTGGGGCAGGTGAACATCATCGGCTCGGTGGTGTTTGCCGGCATGTCCGGCACGGCCATTGCCGACGCCGCGGGGCTAGGCACCATCGAAATCAAAGCCATGAAAGATCATGGCTACGAAACGGAATTCGCCGTCGGGGTAACGGCGGCCTCGGCCACGTTGGGCCCCATCATTCCGCCGTCTTTGCCCTTCGTTATCTACGGCATGATGGCCAACGTGTCGATCGGCTCGCTGTTCCTGGCCGGCTTGTTGCCGGGCGCGGTGCTGACCATCCTGATGATGCTGACCGTGGCCTATTACGCCCGCCGTAATAACTGGGGCGGTGACGTGGCCTTCAACTGGAAGCGGCTGGGCGGCGCGGGCCTGGAAGTGCTGATTGTGCTGTCGTTTCCTTTGTCGATCTGGCTGATGACGCTAGCCGGCGTGTCGCCCAACGTGGCCACTGGCATTGCATTCGTGGCGCTGCTGGCGCTGGATTGGCGCTTCAACTTTTCTGCGGTGATGGCGTTGATGGCGCCGGTGATCTTGATTGGCGGCATGACGCTGGGCTGGTTCACGCCCACCGAAGCCGCCGTGGCCGCGGTGATCTGGGCGTTGTTCCTGGGCTTGGTGCGCTATCGCTCAATGACATTCAAGACCTTGGCCAAAGCCACCTTCGACACCATCGAAACGACCGCCTCTGTGTTGTTCATCGTGACGGCGGCATCCGTCTTCGCGTGGCTGCTGACCACCACGCAAGCCGCGCAAACGCTGACCGACGCCATTCTGAGCGTGACGCAGAACAAGTGGGTGTTTCTGCTGATGGCGAACGTGCTGATCCTGATCGTCGGCTGCTTCATCGACACCATCGCCGCCATCACCATTCTTGTTCCGATCCTGCTGCCCATCGTGTTGAAGCTGGGCATCGACCCGATCCACTTCGGTCTCATCATGACCTTGAACCTGATGATCGGCCTGCTGCATCCACCAATGGGCATGGTGCTGTTCGTGCTGGCGCGGGTGGCGCGGCTATCGGTTGAACGCACCACGATGGCCATTCTGCCGTGGCTGGTGCCGCTGTTCGTGGCGCTGATCGCCATTACCTACATCCCGCAGATCACGTTGTGGCTGCCCACCGCCATGGGCATGGCCGGCAAATAAGGAGCGCGTACTCATGTCGCAAAGACTGCAAGGCAAGACCGCCATCGTCACTGCCGCCGGCCAAGGCATCGGCCGCGCGGTAGCGGAAGCGTTTGCGCGCGAAGGCGCGGATGTGCTGGCCGTGGACATCAATGCTGACGCGTTAGGCACGTTGTCGGGCTGCCGCACCCAAGTGGTGGATGTGACCGACGGCCGCGCCATTCAAGCGCTGGTGGAGGGCGCGGGGCCGGTCAACGTGCTGTTCAACGGCGCGGGCTTCGTACACGCCGGCACCATTCTGGATTGCGATGAAGACGCGTGGGATTTTTCGTTCAATTTGAATGTGCGGTCCATGTACCGGCTGATGCGCGCCTGCCTGCCCGGCATGCTGGCGCGCGGCGGCGGATCGATTGTGAACATGGCGTCGGTAGCGGGCAGCATCAAAGGCGCGCCGAACCGCTGCGCGTATGGCGCGACCAAGGCCGCCGTCATCGGCTTGACCAAGGCCGTGGCCGCCGACTTCGTGGCCCAGGGCATCCGGTGCAACGCCATCTGCCCCGGCACGGTGGAATCCCCATCGTTACGGCAACGCATTGACGCGCAGGCGCAGGCCAGCGGGCAGCCCGTTGCCGCCGTTGAAGCCGCATTCACCGCACGCCAACCGATGGGCCGCATCGGCCGCACCGAAGAAATTGCCGCGCTGGCGGTGTATCTTGCCAGTGACGAATCCGCCTTCACCACCGGCACCACGCAGGTGATCGACGGCGGCTGGTCCAACTGACCGCACCCATTTTTCGCAACAAGGAACCGATATGAAATTGATGCGTTATGGCGCCAAGGGCGCCGAGAAGCCCGGCCTGATCGACATGCAAGGCAATGTGCGCGACCTGTCTGGCGTACTGCCCGACATCACCGCCGAAACGCTGGCCGGCGTGCGGCTTGCCGAATTGCGCGCGCTGGACCCGGCATCGCTGCCTCTGGTGGCCAACCCCGGCCGCGTCGCGCCGCCGTGGCGTGGCATGGGCAAGTTCATCTGCATCGGCTTGAACTACGCCGATCATGCGGCGGAATCCGGCCTGGCCGTGCCGGCCGAGCCCGTCATCTTCATGAAGCCCACGTCCGCAGTCGTGGGCCCGAACGACCCGGTCGTGCTGCCGCAGGATTCCGTCAAGACGGATTGGGAAGTGGAGCTGGGGGTGGTCATCGGCGAACGCGCGCGCTATGTCAGCGAGGCCGACGCCATGAAGCACGTGGCCGGCTACTGCATCGTGAACGACGTGTCTGAACGGGAATATCAAATTGAACGCGGCGGCACGTGGGACAAGGGCAAGGGTTGCGATACCTTCGGCCCCATCGGCCCGTGGCTGGCCACGGCGGACGAGATCCCCAACCCGCAAGACCTGGAGATGTGGCTGGAAGTGAACGGCAAGCGTTTTCAGAACGGCAGCACCCGCACGATGGTGTTCGGCGTGGCGCAACTGGTGGCGTACGTCAGCCGCTTCATGACGCTGTATCCGGGCGATCTCATCAGCACGGGCACGCCGCCCGGCGTGGGCATGGGGCAAAAGCCCGCGCCCGTGTACCTGAAAGCGGGCGACGAGATGAAGCTGGGCATCGCAGGGCTGGGTGAACAGCGCCAGCGCGTGCATGCCTGGGACCCGGCGCTGATCGATGGGTAGCCTCGTCAAGCCCTCCCATGAAGCCCCCGTCTGCAATTTGCGTTGACCCTTCCCCGTCGATTTCGGTGAAGGTCATCGCCCCGCGCACCCCTTAACTTTCCGGAGGTCTCATGTCCCACGCAGACATGGCAGTGATACGCATCCACCCGGCGGACAACGTCGTGATCGCGCGGCGGCAACTCGTCAGCGGCACGCGGCTGGAAGGCGAAGGGGTGACGGTGCAGGGGCTGGTGCCGCCCGGTCACAAAGTGGCCGTGCGCGCCATCGCGGCGGGCCAGCCGGTGCGCCGCTACAACCAGATCATTGGCGTGGCGCGGCAAGACATCGCGCCGGGCCAGCACGTGCATACGCAGAACCTGGAGTTCTCGGACTTCGAACGGGACTACGCGGTGGGGCAGGGCGCGCATCCCACCGACTACGTGGCGCAACCCGCCACCTTCGACGGTATCGTGCGCGCCGATGGCCGCGTCGCCACGCGCAACTACATCGGCATCCTGACCAGCGTGAACTGTTCGGCCACGGTCGCGCGCGCCATCGCCGACCACTTTCGCCGCGACATCCATCCTGAAGCGCTGGCGTCCTGTCCGAACGTGGACGGCGTGGTGGCGCTGACGCACGGCGCGGGCTGCGCCACCGGCAGCGAAGGCGAACCGCTGCGCGTGTTGCGCCGGACCTTGGGCGGCTACGCGCGGCACGCCAATTTTGGCGGGCTGATGGTGGTGGGGCTGGGCTGCGAAACGAATCAGATCGGCGGCCTGATGGAACAAGAGGGCTTGCGCGAAAGTGGCTTGCTGCACACCTTCAACATTCAGGACACGGGCGGCACACGCAAGACGGTGGCGCGCGGCATCGAACTGGTGGAGCAAATGCTGGAGCAGGCGAACCAGGTGCGCCGCCAGCCGGTGCCCGCCAGCCACCTGACCGTGGGTCTGCAATGCGGCGGGTCTGACGGCTATTCGGGCATCAGCGCCAACCCGGCGTTGGGGGCAGCGGTGGACTTGCTGGTGCGCCATGGCGGCACCGCCATCCTGTCCGAAACGCCCGAAATCTATGGCGGCGAACACCTGCTGACGCGCCGCGCCGAAACCCCAGCCATTGCCGACAAGCTGCTGGCGCGCGTGCGCTGGTGGGAAGACTACTGCGCCCGCAACGACGCCGAGATGGACAACAACCCGTCGGCCGGCAACAAGGCAGGCGGGCTGACGACCATTCTGGAAAAGTCGCTGGGCGCCATCGCCAAAAGCGGCACCACGAACCTGACCGACGTGTTCGAGTACGCCGAACCCGTGCGCACGCGCGGGCTGGTGTTCATGGACACGCCGGGCTACGACCCCGTGTCCGCCACGGGCCAGGTCGCGGGCGGCGCCAACCTGATCTGCTTCACCACCGGGCGCGGCTCGGCCTACGGCTGTGCGCCCGCGCCGTCGTTGAAGCTGTCGACCAATACGGCGTTGTGGCAGCGCCAGTCGGACGACATCGACATCAATTGCGGTGAAGTCGTCGACGGCGCGCAAAGCGTGGCGCAGATGGGCGAGCGCATCTTCCAGCTGATGCTGAAAACCGCGTCGGGGCACCGCACGCGCAGCGAAGAACACGGCTATGGCCAAAACGAATTCGTGCCTTGGGCGTTGGGCGCGGTGATGTAGCGGCGGCATCGTGGGCGCCGCCGTTGCATTTGGTCACTGTCGCGGTGTCGAAGAAAACGGCGTCTACGGATATCCTCATCGCGCGCCGACTGGCCGGTCATCCGACAGGTGCATGGCGCCTTACGCCATTGGTCAACCATGCTTGAACGTTTGAATACGGAGTCGTTGCCGCGCCTGCCCGCAGACGTGGAAAAACCCCTTTATGACCGCAGCCGCCTGACGCCCGGCATCGTGCATCTGGGGCTGGGCGCCTTTCACCGCGCGCATCAGGCGGTGTTGACGGATCTGGCGATGCAGGCCAGTGGCGATTTGAGCTGGGGCATTCTGGGCGTGTCGCTGCGCAGCGCCGCCACGCGTGACGCGTTGACGCCGCAAGACGGCCTGTACACGCTGGCGCTACGCGACGGCGGCCCCGACGGCAACACGCGCGAACAGCTGCGTGTGGTGGGCTCGGTGCTGCGCGTGATGGTGGCCGAAGAAGACCCCAACGCCGTTTTAGAGCGCATTGCCTATCCGCAAACGCGCATCGTGAGCCTGACCGTGACGGAGAAAGGCTACAGCCACGAACCCGCCACCGGCTACCTGCGCTGGGACGACCCCGACATTCTTCACGACCTGGAAAACCCGCATCGCCCGCGCAGCACGATCGGCATCCTGGTCTACGGGCTGGCACTGCGCCGCGAGCGCGGCCTGCCGCCAGTCACCTTGATGTCGTGCGACAACCTGCGTGGCAACGGCGACATGCTGCGCAGCCTGGTGCTGGCCTTTGCGCTGCGCGTAGACGTGGCGCTGACGGCGTGGATCGACACGCACTGCACGTTTCCGAATTCCATGGTCGACCGCATCGTGCCCGGCACGGATGACGAAGACCGCCAGCGCATCACCGGGCGTCTGGGCGTGGAAGACGCCTGGCCTGTGGTGGGCGAGCCCTATCTGAACTGGGTGATCGAAGACAAATTCGCCGCCGGCCGGCCTGCATGGGAAACGCAGGGCGGCGCGACCTTCGTGCGCAACGCCGCGCCATACGAACGCCTGAAGCTGCGCATGGTGAACGGCCCGCACTCCACCTTCGCCTATCTGGGCGCGCTGCTGGGGCACGAGACGATCAGCCAGTCGGTCCAGACCCCGGCGCTGCGCGACTTTGTCGACGCGATGATGCGGCTGGAAATTGCGCCCACGTTGAAGGGCATTCCGGACAGCGGGCTGGAGGAATACCGCCGCCGCTTTTTGGCGCGCATCGCCAACGCGGCGCTGCGGCATCCGACGCCGCAGGTCGCCATGGACGGATCGCAGAAATTGCCGCAACGGCTGCTGGACACGATCCGCGACCGGCTGCGCACGGGCGACGACATCCAGCGCCTGACGCTTGCGGTGGCGGCGTGGCTGCACTATCTGCGCGGTGTCGATGAGCAGGGCGGGCGCTACGTCATTCAAGATCCGCTGGCGGCGCGTCTGGCCAAGCTGGTGTCGCGCGCCGATGTGGCGGCGCGGGCATCGGCGCCGTCGGCTTCCGCGCACCGCCGGGCGATGGTGCTGGCGAGCTTCAAACCGGTCTTCGGTGAGTTGGGCAAATCGCCCGAATTCGTCGAGGCGCTGGCGACCCATCTGGAAACCCTGCGCGAGCATGGCGTGATGCACGCCGTGGAGGCCGCAACTTAAGGAGCGCTGCATGCATGCGGAAAGCCGAGTGGACGCCGTTGAGTGGGAACGCTGGGGCAACGATTGCCTGCGCGTGCAGGGCTTTACCGACGATGATGCGCGCTGCCTGACGGCCAGCCTGGCGCAGACCAGCCTGTGGGGCATTGATTCCCACGGCATCGCCCGGCTGCCGCATTACCTGAACCGCGTCGCGCAGGGCTCCATCCTGGCGCAGCCCGACATGCGCGTTGAACGTACCGGACCCGGCACCGCGCAGCTGCATGGCGGACAGGGGCAGGGCATTGTGGTGGCGCACCGCGCCAATGCGCTTGCCATCGACCTTGCGCGCGAGGCGGGCATCGCGGCCGTCGGCGTCAGCGATTCGTCGCACTGCGGCGCCGTGGGTCTGTATAGCCGCGCGGCGGCGCGCCAGGGCTTGATCGGCATCGCCTTCACGCATTCGGATTCCATCGCCGCGCCTTTCGGCGGCCATCAGGCGTTCTTTGGCACCAACCCCATTTCGCTGGCGTTCCCGCGCGCGGGCGCCGAGCCGCTGTGCCTGGACATGGCCACCACCGCCATTCCGTGGAACCGCGTCATGAACGCGCGGCGCGACGGCGTGGGCTTGCCGCCTGGCGTGGCGCTGGACGCGCAGGGCGTTGATTGCACCGATGCGGAACAGGTGCGCGCATTGCGGCCCTTGGGCGGCGAGGAATACGGCTACAAGGGCTACGGGCTGGCGATGATGATCGAACTGCTGTGCGGGCCGCTGAACGGCAATCCGTTCGGCCCGCATATTTCGCCGATGTACGCCGAGTTAGAGCGGCCGCGCGAGCTTGGCGCGTTCTTCATCGTGATCGACCCGGCGCGCTTTGCTGGCGGTGCGGCGTTGGCAGGTGTGGTCGCGGCGATGGCGATGGAGTTGTCGCAAGCACCGGGCGCGCCACGCCTGCCGGGCGACCCGGAAGCCGTGGCGCAGCGTGAACGCCAACGCGACGGCATCCCCGTGCCGCCTGCGCTATGGGACGAGATACAGGCGTGGAGCCAGCGGCTGGGCGTGGCGCCGCCGGTGCGGCGGCCCTAAAACTACACACCCAGGTATTGCAGCAGCCGGGGCTCGTCATCCAAAAACGCCTGCGACGATCCGGTCCATGCCACGCGGCCCTTTTCCACGATGGCGTGATGGTCGGCCGTGGCCAGCAGCGGTTCCAGGTTTTTGTCGATGCACAGCACCGCCAGCCCGGTCTGCTTCAAGGTGTCCAGGGCGTTCCAGATTTCTTCGCGCACGACAGGGGCCAGCCCTTCAGTGGCTTCATCCAGAATCAGCAGCCGGGGGTTGGTCAACAGCGCCCGCCCGATGGCCAGCATCTGCTGTTCGCCGCCCGACAGGTGGCTGCCCAAGTGCCGCGCACGTTCCGACAAGCGCGGAAACAACGCGTAGACGCGTTCCAGCGTCCACGGTTGCGCGGCGCCTTGGCGGTTGTGGGCGGTGGCGATGAGGTTTTCGCGCACCGACAAGTTGGGAAAGATATGGCGGCCTTCGGGCACCAGGCCAATGCCGCATTGCGCGACCTTATAGGCGGGCAGCCGGCTGATGTCGCGCCCGTCGAAGGTGATGGTGCCTTGGGTGGCGCGGGTCAGCCCCATCACCGCTTTCACGGTGGTGGACTTGCCCATGCCGTTGCGGCCCAGCAAAGTCACGAACTCGCCGGGGCCGATATCCAGGTCGATGCCGAACAGCGCCTGGCTGGCGCCATAGTGCGCAGTCACGCCGCGTAGCGATAGCAGGGTGCTCATGCGGCGGTCTCCTGCGGGTGTGTTGCTTTGGCATTGGCGTTGACTCTAGCTCTGGCGCTGGCTCTGGCTCCGCCGCTTCCCCGTTCACTGCCCAGATAGCATTCGCGCACCTGTGCGTTGTTGCGAATCTCGTCCGCCGTGCCGCACGCCAGCGCGCTGCCGTAGACCAGCACGGTGATGCGATCAGACAGCGCGAAGACGGCTTGCATATCGTGTTCCACCAGCAGAATCGTGTAGTGCCCGCGCAGTTGCAGCAGCAGGCGGGTCATGGCTTCGGATTCGTGCTGGCTCATGCCCGCCATCGGTTCGTCCAGCAACAGCAGCGACGGTTGGCAGGCCAGCACCATGGCCAGCTCCAGTTGCCGCAACTCACCATGTGCAAGCTCGCCCGCAGGGGTGTGGGCGCGGGCGGATAAACCAGCAAGCGCCAGCGCATCGTGGGCGGGTTCGGTCAGCGCCGCGGTGGACAGCACGGGCGTCCAGAACCGAAAGCTGTGGCCGCGCCGCGCCTGCACCGCCATCACCACGTTTTCCAGCGCGGTGAAGGGCTTGAAGACCGAGGTGATCTGATACGAACGCGCCAGGCCGTGGCGCACGCGCTTTTCCACCGGCATGCGTGTGATGTCTCGGCCGTTGAGCAGCACGCGTCCGGCGTCGGGCCGTAGTTCCCCGCTGAGCTGGCCGATCAGCGTGGTCTTGCCCGCGCCGTTTGGCCCGATCACGGCATGCAGTTCACCCGGCAGTACATTCAAAGACAGCTTGTCGGTGACGGTCAGGCCGCCATAGCGCTTGACCAGATTGTCGACTTGCAGCGCGGCGCTCATCGCGTTTCTCCTGATGGCGTGCGCAGTGGCGCGGCGCGCTTGCGCCACGGCGTGTCGCGCAAGTTTCCGTACACACCCCGGCGCGATACCAGCACCACGCCCACGATCAGCAGGCCCATGATCAGCATCCAATGGCCGGTTAAGAGCTTCAGGCCTTCTTCCAGCAGCAGGAACGTCAGCGCGCCGACGACCGGCCCGAACAGCGTGCCGATGCCGCCCAGCACCACCATCACGATCAACTCGCCGGACGTCGTCCACGCCAGATAGGATGGCGACACGTACATGGTCAGGTTCGCCAGCAGCACGCCGGCCACGCCGCAGATCATGGCTGATATCACGTAGGCCGCCAGCCGGTAGCGCAAGGTGGGAAAGCCCAGTGCGCGCATGCGCCGTTCATTGGCCTGGCAGCCGCGCAACGCCATGCCGAATGGCGCGTGGATCAGGCGGTGCATCAGCCACAGCACGGCCAGCATGACGCCAAACGCCGCGTAGTACAGCGCAAGCGGCGTATCCAGGCGGAAGAGGCCGAAGTCGCTGCCGGCGAACAGCGACATGCCGTCGTCGCCGCCAAAGCCATCCAGCCCCGTCGCCAGAAAATAAAACATCTGCGCAAACGCCAGCGTGATCATGATGAAGGCGATGCCAGAGGTGCGCATCACCACGTAGCCGCTGACAAGCCCAACGACGGCGCACGCGCCCAGCGCGCCCGCCAGATGCAGCCAGCCGCTTTCAATGCCGTAGTGCGACATCACGCCGACGGAATACGCGCCCAGCCCCAGGTACAACGCGTGGCCAAAGCTGACCATGCCGCCAAACCCCAGCAGCAGATTCAACGCTAGCGCCGCCACGCCGTAGACCAGCACGCGGCCGAATAGCGCCAGCAGAAAAGGTTCGCCCTGCCATTGCGCGTAGGCGGGCACCAGCGCCAGCAACAGCAACAGGGCGGTGGCGACGAGGGTGCGCGGAGAGAACTGAAGCATGGTGTTCTCCTTATCCGTGCTTGACGGGAAACAGGCCTTGCGGCCGCATGGCCAGCACCAGCGCCATCACCACGTAGATCAGCATCGACGCAATGGCCGGGCCTGCCGCGTTGGCGGCGGCGGGTGGCAAGGCGGCGCGCAGCAAGGTCGGCAGCAATGCGCGGCCCAGCGTGTCGATCAGCCCCACCATCAGCGCGGCCAGAAACGCGCCGCGCACCGAGCCGATGCCGCCGATGACGATGACCACCAAGGTCAGGATCAAAATGGGTTCGCCCATGCCCGTCTGGGCCGACAGGATGGGTCCTGCCATCAGCCCCGCCAAACCCGCCAGCACCGCGCCCAGCACGAACAGCAAGGTGTTCAGTCGCGCGATGTTCACGCCCAGCGCGCCCACCATCATGCGGTCGGTGGACCCGGCGCGAATCAGCATGCCCAGCCGTGTGCGGTGGATCAGCACATAGCAGCCGGCCGCCACCAGCAAGCCCACCACGATGATCAGGAAGCGGTACAGCGGATACGTGACGCCCAGGATGTCGATGGTGCCCGACAGCCAAGACGGCAGGCCCATGCTGATGGGCGCCGGCCCCCAGATGATGCGCGTGAGCTCATTGAAGAACAGGATCAAGCCGAAGGTGGCCAGCACCTGGTCCAGGTGTTCGCGCGGATACAGGCGCGCCAGCGCGATGCGGTCCAGCAGCAGCCCCAGCGCCGCCATGCCCGCGATGACGGCGGCGGCAGCCAGCAGGAACGAGCCGGTGTGGCGGAACACGGTGGCCGCGATGAACGCGCCCATCATGTAGAGCGAACCGTGCGCCAGGTTGATGAAGTTCATGATGCCGAACACCAGCGTCAGGCCGGCCGCCAGCAGGAAAAGCAGAATGCCAAGTTGCAGGCCGTTCAAGGTCTGCACCAGCAGCAGCGTCATCGACATGGCAATTACTTCATGACGCACTGGGCGGCGTACTGGTCCGAGACCTTGGCCAGGTCCGGAAAGATCGGGCCTTTGTTCACGAACGCCACCTTGCCATCCGCGCCCGCTTCGACGTCGGCGCGGAAGAAGCCGGCCACCGGGAAGTGATTGGGCTGATAGCGGAATTCGCCGCGCACCGAGGGGAAGTCAGCGGCTTCCATCGCTTTGCGCAAGGCGTCTTTGTCGTCGGTCTTGCCGCCGGTTTTCTTCAGCGCCGAGCCGATCAGCTGCGCGGCATCGAACGATTGCGCGGCGTAGCTGGACGGCTCGCGGCCGTATTTCTGGCGGAACGCTGCGGCAAACGCCTTGTTGGCGGCGTTGTCCAGGTCAGGCGAGTAGGGCACGTTGGTGACGGCGCCCAGCGCATCTTTTTGCAGGGCGGGCAGCGTAGCGCCGTCGATGGTGTCCACCGACAGCAGCGGAATCTTGCCAAAGAGCCCCGCCTGCCGATACTGCTTGATGAAGTTCACGCCCATGCCGCCGGGAAAGAACACGTAGGCGGCGTCGGGCTTGGCGTCGGCCAGCGCGGCCAGTTCCACCGAGTAGTCGGGCTGGTTGACCTGCGTGAACACTTCGTTGGCGATGTCGCCTTTATAGAAGCGTTTGAAGCCAGCCATGGCGTCTTTGCCGGCCTGGTAGTTGGGCGCCAGCAGATAGACTTTCTTGAAGCCCATCTGGTTGGCCATTTCACCGCTGCCTTCGTGGCGCTGCGTGTTGTTCCACGACGTTGAAAAGAAATACGGCGAACAGTCTTTGCCGGCCAGATTGGTGGGGCCGGCGTTCGAGCCCACCAGGAACACGCCAGCGCTGGTGACCGGGCGCACCACGGCAAGCATTACGTTGGAATACACCACGCCGGTGATGATCGGCACTTTGTCGCTTTGCACCAGCTTGCGCGCGGCCTGCACGCCCACTTCGGGTTTGAACTGATCGTCTTCCTTGATGACCTGCACCGGCACGCCGCCCAGCTTGCCGCCGCCTTGGTCCACAGCCAGCATGAAGCCATCCAGCTGGTCCTGGCCGAGCACGGAGCCGGGGCCGGTCAAGGTCGTCAACAGGCCGATCTTCACATCGGCCAAGGCAGTGGCCGATAGCGTCAAGCCCACAACCGCGGCGGCGGTCAGCATGGAGGTGCGTGTCATGATGGTTTCCCTTGAGTTGCCGTGTGTCACGGTCGTGGTGTGGTGGTGCGTTGTGCTGCGTTGCGTTGCGTTGTGCTGCGCTGCGCGGTCGTGCGTGACGTGTTACGCGTTCAGGCCGAAGAACGTCATCGTGTTGCGGAACAGAATCTTCTGCCGCACGCCCGGCACCAGCTCGGCATGCGTGACCAGGCGGCCGACTTCCTGCTCGCCTAGCGGGTAGGGGTAGTCGGAGCCGAGCAGCACGCGGTCTTCGCCCATGACGTCGATCAAGAGGCGTAGCGCGTGCGGGTCGAAGACGGCGCTGTCGGTGTAGAAGCGGTCGGTGTAGGACGAGGGCAGTTGCGGGCAATCTTCACGGACGATGTCGCGATGCCGCCAGGCGTTATCGACACGGCCCAGCAGGAACGCGAAGCTGCCGCCGCCATGCGCGAAGCACAGCTTCAGGCTGCGGGGAATGCGTTCAAACGCGCCCGACAGAATCAACGACAGAATGCCCAGCTGCGTTTCGGCGGGCATGGCGACGAGCCACGGCAGCATCCATTTCTTCATGCGGCCGTCGGTCATCATGTCCCACGGATGGACGAGCACGGGGATGTTGTCGTGGGCGCAGTGGATCAGAAACTGCACGAGCGTGTCGTCGTCGAGATCGCGCGGGCCGACGTGGTTGCCGATCTGCACGCCCAGGTGTCCTGCTGCGCGTGCGCGCGTGGCTTCCTTGCAGGCCAGGTCCAGGTCTTGCAGCGGCACTTGCGCCAGCGCTTTCAAGCGCGTCGGCGCATGTGCGCAGTGTTCCAGCGCCAGGTCATTCATGCGCGCCGCCCAGTCAGCCGCGGCCTGCGCGGGGTAGGTGTAGCCGAACATGATGGGCGTGGCGCACAGGATCTGTAGGTCGACGCCGTGGCGGTCCATCTGTTTGATGCGCAGCGCCGGGTCCCACAAGGTGGCGTCAACGGGGCGGAACGGCCGGTCGCCCGCCATGATCTGGCCGGTGGAACCGTCGCCATCGGGGCGCAGCCAGGGCGCGTTGACGGGATCAAGCGCCGCCGCTTCCTGCCGCGTGATGGGCGGAAAGAAGTGGGCATGCATGTCGATTTTCTGAATCATGGGAACGGCTTCGCTGGGTGGTGGCGTTAGGCGGGTGTGGCGTGTTGGGTGGGGTGGGGCTGCTGTGTGTGGCCTTTGCCGGGGTGGACTTCACCGCAGCCGGGGCAGGTGCGTTGTTCGGTGCTGGCGTAGAAGGCCTGGAACAGCGGCGGCAGGTCGGTGACGATGCTCTTTAGCTGCACTTCGACGCGATGGACGAGGTGGCCGCAATGTGGGCAATACCATTCGAAGCCGTCAAGCATTCCCAAGGGGCGCTGACGTTCGATGACGAGACAGGCGCTGTCGGCTTCAGGGCGTTGCGGGGAATGGCGGACGTGTGGCGGCAAGAGGAAGATGTCGCCTTCTTTGAGGTCGACACGTTCGGGTTTGCCGTCGACCCAGAGCGATAGCCAGGCGTTGCCTTTGATCTGATAGAAGAATTCTTCCAGCGGGTCGTCGTGATAGTCGGTGCGATGGTTCGGGCCGCCCACGACGGTGACGATGAAGTCGGCGTCTTGCCAGATCTGCTGGTTGCCAACCGGCGGCTTGAGAAGATGAGCGTGGTCTTGAATCCAGCGCTGGAAATTCAATGGCGGGCCGTAGGCGGGCATGTTGCTCTCCGGGTGGGGGATATGGGGAGTCTAGGGGGCGGGGCGAGTTGGGGGTAATAGAAATTGTCGGGGTGGGTATTCTGGTTTTCTATTGCGGGTTTTCCTTGATGGGAATGGGTTGGGGTCTTGAGGTGGGATGGGGTTGGATTTGGGTTCTTTAGGCGTTGTGTGCCGTGGGGGTGGATTTGGTTCTTTAGGCGCACTGTGCGTTGGGGGCCTGGGGTGCGCGGGTCAACGATTGCGGTCCGGAGCCTTCGCTCCGGACTGCCCCTGCGTCATCCTCGTACGCCTTCGGCTCCCTACGGA
>NZ_JBFTHD010000008.1:0-474695 GCF_056394065.1 Achromobacter sp. 10T422 | reverse complement strand
ACTCCTTCCCATCCCGAACAGGACAGTGAAACGCCTTCGCGCCGATGATAGTGGACGGACGTCTGTGAAAGTAGGTCATCGTCAGGCTTTTATTCCGCAAAACCCCACAGGTAAYCCTGTGGGGTTTTGTCTTTTATAGTGAGAACCCAAGGTGTTCGTGATATTAGGTGATACCTGATATCACTTGAGTAGTTGGGTGTTCGTTGCAGTGCTGAAGCAGTACCCAGAATTCGAGCGGTTGATGAGTCAGGCAACCCCTCAAGCAGTTACGCTTGACGACCATAGCAAGGTGGTACCACTCCTTCCCATCCCGAACAGGACAGTGAAACGCCTTCGCGCCGATGATAGTGGACGGACGTCTGTGAAAGTAGGTCATCGTCAAGCTCTTATCTCGCAAAGCCCCGCCGGTTCCCGGCGGGGCTTTGTTTTTGTGCCTTTGCCGCATGAAATTCGGCGCAAAAATTCGTGCGTCAACCTTCGGCAATCAGGCTGTGAGCCGCGCCAATGTTGAATGTGCACAAATAACAACGTCCGTGGGCGGGCGGAGTTTGTGCGGTAAGATTGACCGAGTCAATTCGTTGGAGCGTTATCGTGAGTGATCCCCAGACCCCTGTGCCCGGTACGACGTTAGACCTGCGCACGCTGACCCACGTGGCTTATGGCTTGTTCGCCTTGGGCTTCCTGACGAGCGGAATTCTGGGCATTGCGACGCTGGCTGCGGTTGTGTTGATGTACCTGAAGCGCTCCGATGCGGCCGGCACGGTATATGCCGCCCACTTCGACTGGATGTTGCGCACGTTCTGGTGGGCGATGTTGTGGCTCGCCATCAGCGGCATCGCGGTGTATATCTTCATCGGCTGGATCGGATTGATCGCGACGGTAGTGTGGGTGTTGTACCGGCTGATCAAAGGTTGGCTGGCGTTGCTGGAAGGCAGTGCACCAACCACGTACGCTTGACCTGTACAGCACGTTAAAAAGGCCGGCATATCGCCGGCCTTTTCATGTCTGCGCGTCGGGCATTCACTGATGCGTAAGCGTTTGCTGTGCGGCGCGTATCAGGCATGCCCTGCCGACCTTGCCGCTCATCCGTGGGGTAGGGCTCGGGATACGTCCATGCGTGCGGCTGGCGCCTCTTCTATGAGCCTTGCGAGCGCTCGTGCATACGGGGTGCATGCGCCACAAGTGCAGGGCGGTTGCCTTTCGCAGGCTGTAGCCACGAACCGCTTGAAAGGCAGCTTGAAAAGGCGGCTTGAAAAGACGCACTCAGCTTGCCGATCATGGAAGTTGATCGAATGGATATCATGCGGGAATTTGCCGTCTCCAAAGAACATGGAGGACCGGTTTGCGCGAAGGGTTGCGCTGAAAAATAGCGCTTGCGCGAAGAGGGTTGGGCTAGCCCGGCGGTGAGCCAGGGCGTCGCGACAATTCAGTAGGCAGGGACGTACGGGGTACGCCCTTTGCCTGCTTACTTCAGATGTGCGTTGACCAGTTTGGTCAGTTCGAACATCGTGACCTGATCCTTGCCAAAGATCGGAAGCAGCTTGGCATCGGCGTTGATGTTGCGCTTGTTGCTGGCATCTTGCAGGTTGTGCTTCTTGATGTATTCCCAGATCTTCTTGGTGACCTCGGTACGCGGCACGGCTTCCGAGCCGATGACAGCGGCCAATTCGGCGCTGGGGGTCAGGGGCTTCATGAATGCAGCGTTCGGCTTGCGCGCGGTCGCGGGTTTGGAGGTTGTGGCCATAATGCGGCGCTCCTTCTCTGGCTGTTGGAAAAATTGTCCTGCGGCCGGAGCATAACGTGTCTCTCTCGTAAAGACAAAGGCATTTATCCTCTGTAGCAACTAAAATGGGCGCACCGTCCCCTCTATCACGTCATTCTGTAACCTCCTATGTACGCACGATCTCCGTTGGAATCAATTCGGCTTTTTCATGACGAGTTGACAGCGCTGCGGCGCGATTTGCATGCACACCCTGAGCTGGGCTTCGAAGAAGTCCGTACCTCCGGGATCGTGGCCGGCGCGCTTGAGGCGCTGGGGATTGAAGTGCACCGTGGCATCGGAAAGACCGGTGTGGTGGGCGTTATCCGTGGCAAGCGTTGCGACAGCGGACGCATGATCGGCCTGCGCGCCGACATGGATGCGTTGCCCATGACGGAGGACAACGACTTTGGCCACAAGTCCACCAAGCCGGGCTTGATGCACGGTTGCGGTCATGATGGCCACACAGCAGTGTTGATCGGCGCGGCAAAGTACCTGGCGCAGACGCGCAATTTCGACGGTACGGCCGTGCTGATTTTTCAGCCAGCGGAAGAAGGGCGTGGCGGCGCACGTGCCATGCTCGAGGATGGCTTATTCGACACCTTTCCGTGTGATGCGATCTATGCCTTGCACAACTGGCCGGGACTCCGGCCCGGCACCATCGGCATCAATCCCGGGCCGATGATGGCGGCAGCAGACCGCTTCGAAATTCAGATTACGGGCCGGGGCGGCCATGGCGCACATCCGTATCAGACGATTGATCCGGTGACGATTGCCGGGCAGATCATCACCGCGTTGCAGACCATCGTGTCGCGCAATGTGAACCCGCTGGATTCGGCTGTGGTGTCGATCGGGTCCATGCAGGCGGGCCATCCGGGTGCGATGAGTGTGATCCCGCGCGAAGCCAAGCTGGTTGGCACGGTGCGCACGTTCCGAAAATCCGTGCAGGAGATGGTCGAGACGCGCATGCGCGAGTTGGTCACTGCCATCGCCAGCGCCTTCGGCGGCACGGCCGAACTCATTTACGAACGCATCTATCCTGCGACCTTGAACACGCCGCAGCACGCGAATCTGGTGGCCGATATCGCCACCGAGATGATCGGCAAGGAAAACGTGGTACGTGACTTGGTACCCTCGATGGGTTCCGAAGATTTTTCCTTCATGTTGCAGAGCAAGCCCGGCGCGTACTTCCGGCTGGGCCAGGGCGGCGCCGAGTCCGGCTGCGTGCTGCACAACTCGCATTTTGATTTCAACGATGCGGTCATTCCCCTGGGCAGCGCGATGTTCTGCGCGCTGGCAGAACGGGGCATGCCGCTGGCAGATTAAGAAGCCTTTCATGTCTACTCAAAACACGACTCAGCTCACCATCACCCGCCCCGACGACTGGCACCTGCACTTGCGCGATGGCGCTGCACTGGAAGCCGTGGTGGCGGATACCGCGCGTCAATTCGCACGCGCCATCATCATGCCGAACCTGAAGCCGCCGGTGACGACCACCGAGCAGGCGTTGGCGTATCGCGGCCGCATCCTGGAAGCGCTGCGCAAGGCAGGCGGAAACCCGGATGGTTTCACGCCGCTGATGACGCTCTATCTGACCGACAACACGTCCGCCGAAGAAATCTTCCGCGCGCACGAGTCCGGCCAGGTCTATGCCGTGAAGCTGTACCCGGCGGGCGCCACCACCAACTCGGACGCTGGCGTGACCGACTTGCTGGGCAAGTGCACGAAGGCGCTCGAAGCGCTGGAGAAGTGCGGCATGCCTTTGTTGGTGCACGGCGAAGTGACGGACCCGGCGATTGATGTTTTCGACCGTGAAGCGATTTTCGTTGAACGCGTCATGAAGCCGTTGCGCCGCGCATTCCCGGCGCTGAAGGTGGTGTTCGAGCACATCACCACGAAGGAAGGCGCGGAGTATGTGCGTGACGCCGAAGGGCCGATCGCCGCGACGATCACGCCGCAGCATCTGCTGTACAACCGCAACGCCATTTTCCAGGGCGGCGTGCGTCCGCATATGTACTGCCTGCCGATCCTCAAGCGTGAGACGCATCGCCTGGCTTTGGTCGAGGCGGCCACCAGTGGCAGCCCGCGCTTTTTCCTGGGCACGGACAGCGCACCGCACGCGCGTGGCCTGAAAGAGCATGCTTGCGGCTGTGCGGGTTGCTACACCGCGCTGCACGCGATGGAGCTCTACGCGACCGCGTTCGACGCCGTTGGCAAGCTGGACAAGCTGGAAGGCTTCGCCAGCTTCCATGGCCCGGACTTCTACGACCTGCCGCGCAACACCGGCACGTTGACGCTCGTGCGCGAGACTTACCAAGTGCCCGACGAGCTGGCATTCGGCAACACGACCCTGGTTCCGCTGGCGGCCGGCGAAGCATTGGCCTGGCGCGCTCATTGCTGAGCACCGGGCTTGCGCTGAAAATGCGCGGTCGACAATGAAAAACGGGGTGGACGGCAAGATGCGGTCCACCCCGAATTTTTTGCTGTGTCGCAAAGCATCTATATATATAGACGACCCACATAGACGACCCACATAGACGACCTACATAGACGACCTACATAGACAACCTACACAGGCGTCCTACATAGACAACCTACACAGGCGTCCTACATAGACAACCTACACAGGCGTCCTACATAGACGACGGCTTCAAAGCGTGCCGTCGCGGCGTGCTTCCAGCAATTCCCAGCGTGCAAACTTCTCTTCCAACTCGCTTTCCAGCTTGGCGAGTTCACCGTTGATGCGTTCGACTTCCGCAGGGGCGTCGCGGTACAGGCTGCCGTCGGCCAGCTTGCCTGCGAGTTCCGCCTGCTGCGCTTCGAGCGCGGCGATGGCGTCTGGCAGGCCTTCAAGTTCGCGCAAGTCCCAGGCGTTTATCTTGGTGGCCTTGGCCGGCTTGGGGCGGGCAGCCTTGGCGCGCGCGGCGCTGTCGTCGGCTGGCTTGGCGGCAACGTCGGCGTCCTCGGCCGGAGCTGCCGGCGCCGGGCGTTGGGCGACCCATTCGTCGTAGCCGCCGACATAGTCGCGCCAGTGTCCGTTGCCCTCGTAGGCAATGGTCTGGGTGACGACGTTGTTCAGGAATGCGCGGTCGTGGCTGACAAGCAGCACGGTGCCGGCGTATTCCTGCAGCAACTCTTCAAGCAGTTCCAGGGTTTCGATGTCCAGGTCGTTGGTGGGTTCGTCCAGGACCAGTACGTTGGCGGGGCGCGCGAATAGGCGGGCCAGCAGCAAGCGGGCGCGTTCGCCGCCGGACAAGCTGCGCACCGGCGAGCCGGCGCGAGCGGGCGAAAACAGGAAGTCGCCCAGGTAGGTCATGACGTGCTTGCGCGTGCCGCCAATTTCAACCCATTCGCTTCCCGGGCTGATGATGTCGACGAGCGAGGCGTTTTCGTCCAGCTGCGCACGCATCTGGTCGAAGTACGCAACGGCCACGTTGGTGCCCAGGCGCGTGGTGCCGGTGTCCGGCTGCATTTCGCCCAGAATCAGCTTGAGCAAGGTGGTCTTGCCGGCGCCATTGGGGCCGATGATGCCGATGCGGTCACCGCGCAGGATGGTGGTGGTGTAGTCGTCCACCACGACCTTGTCGCCGAAGGTCTTGCCGACGTGTTCGAGTTCGGCCACGAGCTTGCCGGACCGTTGGCCTTCAGCCAGCGCCAAGGACACATCGCCGATCCGTTCGCGGCGTTCGGCGCGCTGGACACGCAGGCTTTCCAGGCGGCGCACGCGGCCCTCGTTGCGGGTGCGGCGGGCTTCGACGCCCTTGCGGATCCAGACTTCTTCTTGCGCCAGCAGCTTGTCAAAGCGAGCCTGTTCCAGGCGCTCGGACTCCAGCCATTGCGCCTTGCGCTCTTGCCATTGCGAGAAGTTGCCGGGAAAGCTCAGCAGGCGGCCGCGGTCGAGTTCGACAATGCGGGTCGTGACGGCATCAAGGAAGCGGCGGTCGTGGGTGATGATGACCGCGGCGCCGCGCCAGCTGCGCAGCATGTCTTCCAGCCAGGCGATGCCATCGAAGTCGAGATGGTTGGTGGGCTCGTCCAGCAATAGCAGATCGGGCTCTTCGACCAGGGCGCGCGCCAAGGCGACGCGCTTGCGGGTGCCGCCCGACAAGCCAGCGATCTGCGCATCCGCGGGCAGGCCCAGCTTTTCCAGCATGGAGCGCACGCGGGAGGGGCGCTGCCAGTCTTCGTGGTCGCCTTCCACATTGCAGACCACATCGAACACCGTGGCATTTTCGTCCAGTTCGGGCTCTTGTTCGACCGTGGCCACACGCAGCCCGGAATTGCGGGCGATGTCGCCGTCGTCGGGCAGGGTGCGGCCATCGAGCAGTCTCAGCAGCGATGACTTGCCGGCGCCGTTGCGGCCAATAAGGCCGATACGTTCGCCGGCCTGGATGGCGAAATCGGCGTGGTCCAGCAGTGGGTGGTGGCCGTAGGCCAGCTGGATGTCGGTAAGGGTGATGAGAGTTGCGAGGGCCATGTAGGGGTTCGTGTGTGCGGCGTCTAAGCGGATCAGCGCGTATTGTCGCCGAAACCCCGTAAAGCTGTTTGACGACACTTCTGGCGCGCGCCAAGGGGACAGAGCCGTGACCTGTAATAGAATACGAACCGCAAGGCGGGTCGGGCGATCGCGGTGGATGCGAATCCATCGAGGAAGGTCCGGACTCCATAGGGCAGGGTAACGGCTAACGGCCGTCCGGTTGCGTCTTCGGGCGCGGCTGAGGAATAGGGCCACAGAGACGAGACTGGGAAGCGGGCGTGCATGGCACGCACAGGTACGGCCATCTCCGTATCGCGCCCTTCGGCAACGAAGGGCGGCGTCGCAGGGTGAAACGCGGCAACCTCTATCCGGAGCAACATCAAATAGGCATGCGTGCGGCCCTCGGGTCGCGAAGGGCGGCTCCGTCCAAGCATGCGGGTAGGTGGCTAGAGCGGCTCAGCAATGATCCGCGCAGAGGAATGATCGTCCGCCAGGGCAACCTGGTGTACAGAATCCGGCCTATAGACCCGTCTTGCATCGAATTTTCCACGCGCGAGTTGGCCGGGCCGGGAGCCCGGCTGGCCTCGGCCGCGTCCGGCGCCTGCTTCCCCAATTTTTTCGCAGCCTATCGCGGCAAGGTCGGCGGGAAGCCTCGTCACTACGGGCGATACGGCCTCACGTAAAACAATGCAAAGTCATCCTTAGGCGCTACTTCTGAAGAAGGACTTGTAGAGTGTGTCGCAACCTCCTGATTTATTAGGAGGTTTTTCTTTTTGCGGATTTACATATTGATCTAAGTCCTTGTTGTGATTGAAAAAATTGCAACCACGCGCTTGACCGCCCCTGTGCCATACCGTAGAGTGGGAAATAGTAGGAAATTGTGCAATTAAGTGGGGTAAAAGTGGTGTTTCAGGGAAGCAGCGCGCTCACGCTGGATGCCAAGGGACGGATCTCGATTCCGACTCGGCATCGTGACGCGCTGATGTCGCAGGCCGATGGCCGGCTGACCCTGACGCGCCACCCTGACGGCTGCTTGCTGGTGTACCCGCGGCCGGAGTGGGAAAAGAAGCGCGAACAGATCGCCGCTTTTCCCATGACGGCTCGTGCGTTGCAGCGGCTGTTGCTGGGCAACGCTCAGGACGTCGAACTGGATGGCTCCGGCCGGGTCCTTATCGCTCCTGAACTGCGCAACGCTTCCGGTATGACGCGCGATGTGATGCTGCTCGGTCTGGGCGCGCACTTCGAGCTGTGGGACGCCGCTACTCTGGCCAGCCGCGAGGCTGAGGACTTGGCCAAGGGTATGCCGGATGTGTTGAACCAGTTTTCGTTCTGAAAAATTTATGGAATTCGAACATCGGCCCGTTCTGCTGGAGCCGACGGTGGACGCACTATTGCTGCCCGATTTCGGCGGCAAGGGCGCGACACGGTCGCACACGCAGACCGAGCCGGATACGGCTACGCGGGCGGAACGCGGTGTGTTTGTCGACGGCACTTTTGGCCGCGGCGGGCACAGTCGCGAACTGCTTGGGCGTTTGGGCAAATCTGCGCGGCTGGTGGTGTTCGACAAGGACCCCGAGGCGATCGCGGTAGCCAATGCGTTGGCGGCGGCGGACCCCAGGGTCACGGTTATTCATGGCGGCTTTGCCACCATGGCAGAAGAATTGCAGCAGCTCGGCATCGACAAGGTTGATGGCGTGATGCTGGATCTGGGCGTTTCGTCGCCTCAGATTGATGACGCAGAGCGTGGCTTCTCGTTCATGAGAGAAGGCCCGCTCGATATGCGGATGGACACCACTCGTGGTCCCACGGTGGCGGATTGGCTGGCGCAAGCCAGTGTGGATGAGATGCGGGAGGTCATAGCGGATTATGGCGAAGAACGGTTTGCTTTTCAGGTTGCAAAGGCGATTGCTGCTCGCCGCGCAACAAGGCCGCTGCGCACCACGCTCGAGCTTGCCGAGTGCGTCGCCAGCGCCGTCCGCACGCGCGAAAAGGGGCAGCATCCGGCCACACGCACCTTTCAAGCTCTACGGATTTACATCAATCGGGAACTCGAAGAGCTCGCGCGCACCCTCGCGGCAGCTCTAGACCTGCTTGCCCCAGGGGGGAGGTTGGCGGTGATCAGCTTTCATTCGCTTGAAGACCGCATGGTCAAGCAATGCATTGTGGCGGCGGCTCGTCCGGCCGCCGCGCATGCACGCCTGCCGCTGCGCGAAAGCGAAATGCCCCAGCCCGTCCTGCGTTCCCTGGGCCGTGTTCAGGCCGAAGACGATGAAGTCTCCGGCAATGCCCGCGCCCGCTCCGCTGTCCTGCGCGTTGCCGAACGCACCGAAACGCCGCTGCCCCCCGAGGGCGGTTTCGCGTTTGTGAAGATCGGCTCGCTGCCCGGCAGCGACCTGGCTCCGCCGCCTCGGCGCGGCGGCAAAGGGGGGCGGCGCTAATGGGTCGTGTCAACCTGATCGTTGCGGCTTTACTGATGCTGTCGGCCATTTCCCTGGTCACCAGCCGGTATCAGTCGCGCCAGCTCTTCGTTGAGCTGGGACGCGATCAGGCGCAAGCGCGCGACCTTGAAACCAACTGGCGCCGCCTGCAACTCGACCGCGCCGAACTCGCCCGCAACGCGCGGGTTGACGTCATTGCACGTGACGGCCTGAAGATGATCCCCATCGTTCCGGACCGCACGCTGTACTTGAATCAAGCGCCCGTCTCCGCAACCGGAGGCGCGCAATGAAACGCGTTCCCTTCTTCGACAACCCCGTACTGCGCGGGCAATTGCCCACCTGGCGCGCACGCCTGGTCCTGATCCTGCTGTTTGGCGGGTTCACGGTGCTGGCTGGCCGCGCGCTGTTTCTGCAAGGGTTGTCGACGGAGTTCCTGCAGCAGCAGGGTGAACGCCGCTACGAACGCACGCTGACGCTTGCCGCCACACGCGGCAAGATCACGGATCGCAATGGCGCCGTGCTGGCGTCCAGCGTGCCGGCGCGCGCTATCTGGGCCATTCCCGAAGACGCCAAGCAAGGCACGCCCGCGCAGATGGACGCGCTGGCCAAGTTGCTGGAAACGCCCGTGGCCGATCTGCGCCACCGCCTGGTCGACGAAGACAAGAACTTCGTCTACCTGAAGCGTCAGGTCGCGATGGATGTGGCCGACAAGATCAAGCAGCTGGGCATGCCCGGCATTCATCAGCAGCCCGAGACCCGCCGTTATTACCCGGACGGCGACGTGATGGCCCACGTGGTGGGTTTCAACAGCGTCGAAGATCAGGGGCAAGAAGGCGTTGAGCTGACCTTCAACCAGCAGTTGCAAGGCCGCCCCGGCAGCCGCCGCGTCATCAAGGACCGGCTGGGCCGCGTCATTGAAGACGTGCAGGCCGTCACGTTGCCGGTTGATGGCCGCGATCTGCGCCTCTCCATCGATACCCGCTTGCAGTACCTGGTGTTCAAGGAATTGAAGGACGCCATGGACAAGCACCAGGCCAAGGGCGCTACCGCCGTGGTCGTGGACGTGCACACGGGCGAGATCCTGGCGCTGGCGAACGTGCCGACGTTTGATCCCAACAAGCGCGAGTCCTTCCACGGCTCCAAGCTGCGCAATCAAGCCATTACCGATACGTTCGAACCCGGCTCGATCATGAAGCCGTTCACCGCCGCGCTGGCGTTGGACCTGGGCCGCATCACGACGTCGACCTTGTTCGAGACCGGCAATGGCCGCTTCTCGTATCAAGGCAGCACGATCAGCGACGTCAGCCGCAACGGTACGCTGGACGTGGCGGGCGTGCTGCGCAAGTCCAGCAACATCGGCATGACGATGATTTCCGAGAAGCTGGACTCCCGCGAGATGTGGGATCGCTTCACCGAATTGGGCCTGGGTCAGGCGCCCCAAGTGGGATTCCCCGGCGCGGCCCCTGGCCGCCTGCGTCCGTGGGACCGCTGGCGCCTGATCGAAAAGGCGACCATGGCCTACGGCTATGGCCTGTCTGTGTCGTTGTTGCAGGTGGCGCGCGCCTATACCGTGTTTGCCCGCAATGGCGACATGGTGTCGCTGACGCTGGTCAAGCGCGACAGCGACCCCACCAGCGTCAAGATCTACACGCCCAAGACCACCGCCATGGTGCGCGCGATGCTGGAAGCGGCGGCTGGCCCCGAAGGCACGAAGGCTGCTCAGGTGCAGGGCTATCGCGTTGCCGGCAAGAGCGGCACCGCGCGCAAGATCGTGGATGGCAAGTACAGCATGCAGCGTTACCGAAGCTCGTACGTGGGCTTCGCTCCGGTGTCTGACCCGAAGATTGTCGTGGCGGTGTCCATCGACGAACCCACGGTCGGCGGTTATTACGGCGGCGCCATTGCCGCGCCCGTGTTCTCCCACATCGTGGGGGGGAGCTTGAGGCTGATGGGGGTGCGGCCGGACGCGCCTTTTGAATCCACGATTGTTGCTGGTCTCAAGGAGCCAGGCAGATGAGCGCCAAAGGCTTCCTCTCTACCCCTGTCGCCACGGTTGCTGAAACCGTGGCGTGGTTGCATGCGCGCGTGTCGTTGACCGCGCACCTCAAGCTGGACTCGCGCGATATCGAGCCGGGCGATGTGTTCGTCGCCTGCCCGGGCCTGTCCAGCGATGGCCGTCTCTATATAGATAAGGCGTTGGCGCTGGGCGCCAGCGCCGTGCTGTTTGAAGCCCCCGCCAACGACGCCATCCAGACCGCAGCGGCCGACACGCCGATGCTGCCGGTCACCGGCCTGCGCGCCTTGCTCGGCGAGCTGGCTGACACGTGGTATGGCCGCCCGTCGGCCGCGTTGGCGGTGGTGGCGGTAACGGGCACGAATGGCAAGACCTCGTCGGTGCAATGGATCGCGCACGCGCTGAGCCGCAACGACAAGCCTTGCGGCACCATCGGCACCTTGGGCGCCGTGCTGCCCGATGGCCGTACGCTGGGCGGTGACCTGACCACGCCCGACGTGCTGACCGTGCACCGCACCCTGGCCGCCATGCGCGACGCGGGGGCGCAAGCCGTGGCGATGGAAGCGTCGTCGATCGGTATTGAACAAGGCCGCCTGGACGGTGTGCGTGTGGCGCTGGCCGCCTTCACGAACCTGACGCGCGACCATCTTGATTATCACGGCACGATGGAACGCTACGAGGCCGCCAAGGCGCGCCTGTTCAATTGGCCGGGCCTGACTGCCGCCGTCGTCAACGCCGATGATGAAGCCGGCCGCCGCCTGATCGCAAGCATGCCCGCGGGCATGGCGATGGGCTACAGCCTGAGCGACGCGGCTGAGATTCCCGCCGCGATGCGCGCGCGTGATCTTCAGGCCACGTCGCAGGGCCAGATCTTTACGTTGGTGTCGCCGCACGGCGAAGCGCAGATCGTGACGCGTCTGCTGGGCGCGCACAATGTGTCGAACCTGCTGTTGGTGGCGGGCGTGCTGTACAAGCTTGGCCTGCCGTTTGCGCAGATCGCGCGTGAACTGGCCGCGACGGACCCCGTTGACGGCCGTTTGCAAACCGTGGAAACGGTGCCGGTTTCGACCCAGACGCCGGCTGGCCGCGGCGGCCCGCTGGTGGTGGTGGATTACGCCCACACGCCGGATGCGCTGTCGCGTGCGTTGACCGCATTGCGCGCCGTAGCGGTGGCGCGGTCCGGCCGCTTGATCTGCCTGTTCGGTTGCGGCGGCGAGCGAGATCCGGGCAAGCGCCCCGAGATGGGCCGCATTGCCGCAGAGCTGGCTGACCACGTCGTAGTCTCCAGCGACAACCCGCGCACGGAATCTCCTGAATCGATCGTCGAGCAGATCCTGGCGGGCATTCCCGCAACCGCAAAGGCCGACGTTCAGGTGGATCGCGCACGCGCCATCATGCAGACCATCTGGTCCGCGTCGCCCGACGACGTGGTACTGCTGGCCGGCAAGGGGCACGAGACCTATCAGGATATTGGCGGCGAAAAGCTGCCTTTTGATGACCGCGAGTGGGCACGGCTGGCGCTGCTGCTGCCGCAGGTCAAGGGCGTGTCGACAGACACCCGCCGCATCGGCATGGGTGAATTGTTCGTCGCGCTGGTGGGCGAGAACTTTGACGCGCACAACTATCTGGATCAGGCCGAAGGCCGTGGCGCATGTGCGGCGGTGGTGGCGCATGCCGTCGGCGACGCCAAGCTGCCGCAACTGGTGCTGGGCGATACGCGCGTTGCGCTGATGCGCATCGGCGCGGCCTGGCGCGCGCAGTTCACGCTGCCCGTGGTGGCCGTGACCGGCAGCAACGGCAAGACGACCACCAAGGAAATGATCTCGGCCATGTTGGCCGAGTGGCAGGGCGAAGCTGGCCGTCTGGCCACCGCCGGCAATCTGAACAATGACATCGGCGTGCCGCTGACCCTGTTGCGCTTGCGCACCGAGCACCGCGCTGCCGTCTTCGAACTGGGCATGAACCACCCGGGCGAAATCGCGCAATTGGCCGCCATGGCCGCGCCCACGGTTGCGCTGGTGACCAACGCGCAACGCGAACATCAGGAATTCATGCACACCGTGGAAGCGGTGGCGCACGAAAACGGCGCGGCGATTGCGGCGCTGCCCGATGACGGCGTGGCCGTGTATCCCGGCGATGAACCGTACTCCGCCATCTGGGACGCCTTGGCCGAACCGCGCCGCGTGCTGCGCTTTGGCTTGCAGCCCGGCCTGGATGTGTATGCGGAACACATTCTGGCCGATGTCGGCACCACGCGCTGCCGCGTCGTCACGCCCGTCGGCGTGGCCGATCTGGTGTTGCCGGTGCCGGGTTTGCACAACCTGCGCAACGCACTGGCCGCAATCGCCAGCGCCATCGCGGCGGGTGCGCCGCTGGATTGCGCGGTACGCGCCCTGGCGGGATTTGTCCCCGTTGCGGGCCGCATGCAGCACAAACATTTGAGTGACGGAACGTTGCTCATTGATGACACCTACAATGCCAACCCCGATTCCGTTCGCGTGGCCATCGACGTGTTGGCGCGCATTGCCGGCAAGCGTGTTTTGGTGCTGGGCGACATGGGTGAAATCGGGGACAACGGCCCCGCCTTGCATGCCGAGGTGGGCAATTACGCGCGCGAGCATGGGCTTGACGCGCTGATCACGCTAGGCGACGCCAGCCAGGCGGCTTCGGCCGCATTCGGTGTTGGCGCGCACGCCTGCGCATCGGTAGACGAAGTGGTTGCCGCCTTGCGCGGTTTGCGCGCGTCCTGCGTATTGGTAAAGGGATCGCGCTTTATGCGCATGGAGCGGGTAGTGACGGCTTTTTCTATGAATGACGCGACGGCGGCCAAGGGGCAGGGAGAGCACCATGCTGCTTGAAATCGCCCGTCTGCTTTCTGATGATGTACGCGCCCTGGGCGTGTTCGAATACATCACCTTGCGCGCCGTGCTGGCGTGCGCGACGGCGTTGCTGATCGGCCTGGTTGCCGGTCCGCATGTGATTCGCAAGTTGACCGAAATGAAGATCGGCCAGGCCGTGCGCGCCTACGGTCCGGAAACGCATCTGGTCAAGACCGGCACCCCCACGATGGGCGGCGTGCTGATCCTTATTTCCATCGCCATCAGCACCTTGCTGTGGGCGGACTGGACCAACCGTTTCGTGTGGGTCGTGCTGCTGGTGACGTTCGGCTTCGGCTGGATCGGCTGGATGGACGATTACCGCAAGGTGGTTTATCGCGATCCGGAAGGCATGCCCGCACGGCAGAAATTCTTCTGGCAGGCCACGATCGGCATCATCGCCGCCGTGTATCTGGCGTTTGCCGTGTCCGCGCCCGCCAACACTGAATTGTGGCCGCTGTTCAAGGCCTGGGTAGGCAGCGGCTTCACGATGGCGTTGCCCACGCGTGCCGACTTGATCGTGCCGTTCTTCAAATCGGTGAGCTATCCGCTGGGCGTGCTGGGTTTTGTGGCGCTGACGTGGGCCGTGATTGTCGGCACCAGCAACGCCGTGAACCTGACCGACGGCCTGGATGGCCTGGCCATCATGCCGACCGTGATGGTCGGCAGCGCGTTGGGCATCTTCGCCTACGTCGTCGGCCGCGTCGACTATTCCAAATATCTGCTGTTCCCGTATATTCCCGGCGCCTCGGAATTGATGGTGCTGTGCGCGGCGATCGGGGGCGCGGGCTTGGCATTTTTATGGTTCAACGCGTATCCGGCGCAGGTCTTCATGGGTGACGTCGGCGCGCTTGCGCTGGGCGGCGCGCTGGGCACCATCGCCGTCATCGTGCGCCAGGAAATCGTGCTGTTCATCATGGGCGGCGTGTTCGTGGTGGAAACGCTGTCGGTGATGATCCAGGTGACCTGGTTCAAGTACACGAAGCGACGTTATGGAACAGGTAGACGCATATTCCGCATGGCCCCGTTGCATCATCACTTTGAAGTGGGTGGCTGGAAAGAAACCCAGGTGGTTGTGCGTTTCTGGATCATCAGCATGATGCTGGTGCTGATCGGCCTCTCTACGCTGAAGTTGCGATGAATACGATTGAACCCTCCCGCGCTGACGCGCCGCTCGTCCTGATCCTCGGATTGGGCGAGACGGGTGTCGCCGCCGCTCGCTGGTGCGCCCGATTGGGCGCCCGCTTGCGCGTGGCCGACACACGCGCCGAGCCGGGCGGCCTTGCCGCGCTGCGTGACGCGCTGGCGCAAAGCGATGTGGAATACCGCTTGGGCTGCGACGCGTCCTTTGACTTGGCGTTGCTGGATGGTGTGACCCAGGTGGTGCTGAGCCCCGGCCTGGCGCCTGCCCTGCCGCCCGCCGCCGAGCTGCTGCGCGAGGCGAAAGCCCGCGGCATTGAAGTCGTCGGTGAAATTGAATTGTTTGCGCGCGCACTGGCCGATCTGGCCGAGACGCGTGAATACCGTCCGCGCCTGTTGGCCGTGACGGGCACGAATGGCAAGACCACGGTGACGGCGCTCACGCGTGACTTGATCGACGCCAGCGGCCTGACCGTTGTGGCGGCTGGCAACATCAGCCCGGCAGCATTGACCGCGCTGATGGATGCGCTGGACAACGACGCGCTGCCGCAAGTCTGGGTGCTGGAACTGTCCAGCTTCCAGCTGGAAACGACGCAGTCGCTGAAGGCTGACGCCGCCGTCGTRCTGAACGTCACCCAAGATCATCTGGACTGGCATGGCGGCATGGACGCTTATGCCGAGGCCAAGGCGCGCATCTTTAAGATGGCGCGCATCGCCATCGTCAACCGCGACGACCCGATGACGCTGCGCATGGTGCCGACGGTGAACGCGCTGAATGTGCGCAGTTTTGGCCGCGACATGCCGGAACTGGTCGGCGACATGGGCCTGGAACTGGGGCAGGGCGTAGCTTGGCTGGTGGCTTCCGAGCCCAGCGATTTCGACGAACCCGCGCCGCCCGTGCGCCGCAAGAAAGATGCGCCCGAACCCGTGCGCGCCAACGGCCGCATGAGCCGCCTGATGCCGGTGGACGCCCTGCGCATCCGCGGCATCCACAACGCCCTGAATGCGCTGGCCGCCTTGCAACTGGCGCGCTGCCTGGACTTGGGCTGGGGCGCCATGCTGCGCACGCTGCGTGAATACGCGGGCGAGCCGCACCGCGCGGCCTTCGTGCGCCAGATTGGCGGCGTCGACTACATCAATGACAGCAAGGGCACCAACGTGGGTGCCACCGTCGCCGCCCTGGAAGGCCTGGGCCAACCGGTGGTGCTGATCGCCGGCGGCCAGGGCAAGGGCCAGGATTTTTCTCCGCTGATCCCGGTGGTGTCGCGTCATGCGCGCGCCGTGATGCTGATCGGTGTGGATGGCCCCGAAATTGGCCGCGTGCTGGCGCCGACCGGCGTCAACTGCATCACCGTTGAATCGTTGCATGATGCCGTGCGCGGCGCCGCCGAATTGGCGCAGCCTGGCGACGCCGTGCTGCTGTCGCCGGCCTGCGCCAGCCTGGACATGTTCCGCAACTACCCGCATCGCGGGCAGGTGTTCGTGGAAGAGGTCGAAGACCTGGCCCGCGACCGTGGAGAGGTGGCATGAGCCTGATCGCCGATCTCACCGCCAGCGTCAATGCCGTACGGCCCGGCCGTACCAAGATGCGCAACTTCGATCTGCCGCTGGTCATCGCGGCATCGACGCTGTTGCTGCTCGGATTGCTGATGGTGTATTCGGCGTCGATCGCGCTGGCCGACGGCCCGCGTTACGCGTCCTATGGGCGTTATTACTTCGTGATCCGCCACGGCCTGTTCGTCAGCGCCGGGCTGGTCGCGGGCGCCGTTGTGCTGGCCATTCCCATCCGGGTCTGGCAGCGCATGGCGGTGCCGCTGTTCGTGGTGTCGATGATCTTGCTGGTGGCGGTGCTGATTCCCGGCATCGGCCGTGAAGTCAACGGCGCGCACCGCTGGATTCCGCTGGGTCCGCTGAACTTCCAGCCGTCTGAACTGATGAAGCTGGCCGCCTTGCTCTACGCCGCCGATTACACCGTGCGCAAGCAAGAGCACATGCAGGCGTTTGCCCGCGGCTTCTTGCCGATGGCGTTCGCGCTGGCCGGCGTGGGCATGCTGTTGCTGCTGGAGCCCGACCTGGGCGCGTTCATGGTGATCGTGGCCATCGCCATCGGCATCCTGTTCCTGGGCGGCATCAACGGCAAATACTTCAGCAGCCTGCTGGCCGTGCTGGTGAGCACGTTCCTGATGCTGATCTGGTTGTCGCCGTGGCGCCGTGCGCGCCTGTTTGCCTACCTGGACCCCTGGAACGAAGACAACGCTTACGGCAGCGCCTATCAGCTGTCGCACTCGCTGATTGCCTTGGGCCGTGGTGAATGGTTCGGCGTGGGCCTGGGCGCCAGCGTTGAAAAGCTGCACTACCTGCCCGAAGCGCACACCGACTTCCTGATGGCGGTGGTGGGCGAAGAGCTGGGCTTTATTGGCGTGATGACGGTGATCACGCTGTTCGCCATCATCATCTATCGCGGTTTCGATATCGGCCGTCAGGCCATCGCCATGGAACGCACGTTCGCGGGCCTGGTGGCGCATGGCGTGGCGATGTGGTTCGGCGTGCAGTCGTTCATCAACATGGGCGTGTGCCTGGGCCTGCTGCCCACCAAGGGTTTGACGCTGCCGCTGATGAGCTATGGCGGTTCGGGCGTGGTGATGAACCTGTGCGCCTTGGCCATGCTGATCCGGGTCGACGTGGAAAACCGCGTCATGATGCGTGGGGGGCGAGTATGACCGCGGCCCGCACCATCCTGATCATGGCCGGTGGCACCGGCGGACACATCATGCCGGGCCTGGCGGTTGCCGATGTGCTGCGCGAGCGTGGCTGGCGCGTGCTGTGGCTGGGCAATCCCGACAAAATGGAAGGCAAGCTCGTGCCGCCGCGCGGCATCGAACTGGTGCCGTTGCGCTTTCAAGGCGTGCGCGGCAAGGGCGCATCCGCGCTGCTGAAGCTGCCGTTCCTGCTGTTGCGCGCGTTCGGAGAAGCGTGGTCGCGTTTGTCGGATGTGCGCCCGGACGTGGTGCTGGGCATGGGCGGCTACGTGGCGTTCCCGGGCGGCGTGATTGCTGCGCTGCGCGGCACGCCGCTGGTGGTGCATGAACAGAATGCCGTGGCAGGCACCGCGAACAAGTGCCTGGCGAAGATGTCGCGCCGCGTGTTGAGCGGGTTCCCCGGCGTGCTGCCCAAGGGCGAAGCCATGGGCAACCCGGTGCGTGCCGACTTGTGCGCGCTGCCGGACCCGGCCACGCGCTACGCCAACCGCACGGGCCCGCTGCGCGTGCTCGTCGTGGGGGGCAGCTTGGGCGCGCAGGCGCTGAACACGACCGTTCCGCAAGCGCTGGCGCGCTTGCCGCAAGAGAGCCGTCCGATGGTCATCCATCAGGCCGGCGAACAACATTTGCCCGCGTTGCAGCAGGCCTATGCCCAAGCGGGCGTAGAGGCTGATTGCCGCGCGTTCATCGATGACATGGCGGGCGCCTTGGGCGACGCGGATCTGGTGATCTGCCGCGCGGGGGCCATGACGGTGTCCGAAGTGGCGGCCGCTGGCGTCGCCGCGCTGTTCGTGCCGTTCCCGCATGCCATCGATGATCATCAAACCGCCAACGCGCGCTTCTTAAGCGACGCCGAGGCCGCCTGGCTCCAGCCGCAGACCGCCTTGACGCCCGAGTGGCTGGCGGACTGGCTGGCCCAGCGTACCCGACAAGAACTGGAAGCCGTCGCCATCCGTGCCCGCGCGCATGCGCACCCGGAAGCGGCAGCGCATATCGCCGACGTCTGTGAACAAGCAGCGGGGCGTTCATCATGAAACACAGAATTCAACATATCCATTTTGTAGGCATCGGCGGCTCGGGCATGAGCGGCATTGCCGAAGTGCTGCTCAACCTGGGCTACACCATCAGCGGCTCCGACTTGAACGAGTCCGCTGTGACGCGTCGTCTGGCCAGCCTGGGCGTGAAGATCGCGATCGGCCACGTGGCCAGCAACGTCACGGGGGCGGGCGCCATCGTGACGTCCACGGCGGTGGCGGGTGACAACCCTGAAGTGATCGCCGCCCGCGCGTCGCGCATCCCCGTGGTGCCGCGCGCCATCATGCTGGCCGAGCTGATGCGTTTGAAGCGCGGCATCGCCGTGGCGGGTACGCACGGCAAGACCACGACCACCAGCCTCGTGGCCAGCGTGCTGGCCGCCGGTGACCTGGACCCGACATTCGTGATTGGCGGCCGGTTGAACTCCGCCGGCGCCAATGCGCGCCTGGGCCAGGGCGACTACATCGTGGTCGAGGCCGACGAGTCCGACGCGTCCTTCCTGAATCTGCTGCCGGTGATGGCCATCGTGACCAACATCGATGCCGATCACATGGACACCTACGGCCATGACGTGGCGCGCCTGAAAAGTGCGTTCATCGAATTCACGCAGCGCCTGCCGTTCTATGGCAGCGCCGTGCTGTGCTCTGACGATGCGAACGTGCGCGAGATCATGCCCTTCGTGTCGCGGCCGATCACCACTTACGGCCTGAACGAAGACGCACAAGTGCGCGCCTATGAAGTGCAGCCGGAAGGCACGCGCATGCGCTTCAACGTGCAGCGCACGCACCGCGATACGCTGCTGCCGCCGTTGCAAGTGGTGCTGAACCTGCCGGGCCTGCACAACGTGCGCAACGCCCTGGCCGCAATCGCCGTGGCAACGGAGCTGGGCGTGTCCGACGACGCCATCTGCGACGCGCTGGCCGCCTTCAAGGGCGTGGGCCGCCGTTTCACGCAGACGGGCGAATTCCCCGTGCCGGCCAGCCATGGCGGCGGCACATTCACCGTCATCGACGACTACGGCCATCACCCCGTTGAGATGGCCGCCACGCTGGCCGCCGCGCGCGGCGCCTGGCCTGATCGCCGCATCGTGCTGGCGTTCCAGCCGCATCGCTACACGCGGACGCGGGACTGTTTTGAAGATTTCGTGCGCGTGCTGGGCACGGCCGACGCGGTGCTGTTGACCGAGGTCTATTCGGCCGGCGAGCCGCCGCTGGTGGCCGCCGACGGCCGCGCCCTGTCGCGCGCGCTGCGTGTGGCCGGCAAGGTGGAACCGGTGTTCGTCGAAGACGTGGCCGAGCTGCCCCAGGCAGTGGTGGACTTCGTGCGCGATGGCGACGTGGTGATTGTGATGGGCGCGGGTTCGATCAGCAAAGTCCCTGGCCAAGTAGGAGAGCTGGCATGAGCACGCAATTCGGCAAAGTGGGTGTCTTGTACGGCGGGCGTTCCGCCGAGCGCGAAGTGTCGCTGATGTCCGGCAAGGGCGTGCAGCAGGCGCTGGCCAGCGCCGGCGTGGACGCGCACCTGTTCGACACGGGGGAACGCAGCCTGGCCGAGCTGGCCGCCGAAGGCTTCGACCGCGTCTTCATCGCGCTGCATGGCCGCTATGGTGAAGACGGCACGATTCAAGGCGCGCTGGAATTGCTGGGCATTCCTTACACCGGCAGCGGCCCGATGGCGTCCGCGCTGGCCATGGACAAGACCATGACCAAGCGCGTGTGGCAACAGATTGGTCTGCCCACGCCTGATTTTGAAGTGCTGGACGCCGACACGGAACTTCGTCTGGTGCCCGACCGTCTGAGCTTGCCGCTGATCATCAAGCCGCCGCATGAAGGTTCCACCGTTGGCATCACCAAGGTGGTGGGCTATTCCGACATGAAGGAAGCCTACGCGGCTGCCGCGCGCTTTGACAGCGTTGTGCTGGCCGAACAATTCATCACCGGCCGCGAACTGACCGTGGCCGTGCTGGGTGCAGGCAAGGGCGCACGCGCTCTGCCCGTGATCGAGATCGCGGCGCCCGGCGGCAACTACGACTACGAACACAAGTATTTCTCGGACGACACGCAGTACTTCTGCCCGGCGACGCTGCCGGACGGCGTGGCTGAGGAAGTCGCCGCCATTGCCGTGAAGGCCTATCAGGCGCTGAACTGCGAAGGCTGGGGCCGCGCCGACTTCATGCTCGACCGCAACAACCGGCCGTGGCTGCTTGAAATGAATACCTCGCCTGGCATGACCAGCCATTCTTTGGTGCCGATGGCCGCGAAGGCCGTTGGGATCAGCTACGCCGATCTGTGCGTGGCAATTTTGTCTGAGGCGTCGTGCAAAGTGCACAGCGCCGCGCGTAACGCTTGACCTGGATAATCCGTGTGGAACGACGCTCGTACTACCAACCTGATCGCCAACACGCTAGCCGTGCTGGCGGTTTGCGCCATGCTCATCGCGGGCGTGGTGTGGGTAGCGCAACGCCCGTTCTTCACGTTGACGGCCATCGAGCTGGAATCGATGCCGGACACCGAGCTGCACTATGTGTCGCCGCAAGCGGTGCGATCCGCCATCGCGGGGCGCTTCAAGGGCAACTTCTTCACGGTGGACCTGGACGACGCGCGCGAGATCTTCGAATCGGTGCCGTGGGTGCGCCATGCCACCGTGCGCCGGATCTGGCCCAATGTGCTGCGCGTGCGCATCGAGGAACAGCAGCCGCTTGCGCTGTGGAACGAGAACCAGATGATCAACACCTGGGGCGAAGCGTTCACGGCGAACACGGGCGAGGTGGACGACGAAACCGTACTGCCGCAGTTCTCCGGGCCCGAGGGCACGGAGCCGCTCGTCGTGCAGCGCTACGCCGAGCTGGCGCGCTGGTTCGCGCCGCTGGACATGCACGTCAAACAGCTGGAGCTCAGCCCGCGCTACGCCTGGCGGGTGGTGTTGTCCAACGGCATGATGCTGGACTTGGGCCGCGATCCGGGCGCCGATGCGCCGGACCCGCATGGCCTGCCCGGCGCGCTGCCGTTCGCGGCCCGAATTCAACGCTTTGTGCAGGCGTGGCCCGCCGTGTCGGGACGCCTGGAAGGGCGCACCATCACGCAGGCCGACCTGCGCTATCCGAATGGTTTCGCCCTGGCGCTGGCTCCGTTGCCCGCGTCGGAAACCAAATCCAAATCCACACCGAAACCTCCCAAGAAACGCTAACGCCATGACCCGTGACATCAAGGACCTTATCGTCGCCCTCGATATCGGCACCAGCAAGGTGGTGGCTGTGGTGGCTGAAATTTTGCCCGAAGGGCGATTCGAAGTGCTCGGCCTGGGCCAGCACGAATCGCGCGGCATGCGCAAGGGCGTGGTCGTCAATATCGAGACCACTGTGAATTCCATTCAGCGCGCGCTTGAAGAAGCCGAGCTGATGGCAGATTGCAAGATTCGCGACGTCTACACCGGCATTGCCGGCAGCCATATCCGCAGCTTCAATTCCAGCGGCATGGTCGCTGTGAAGGACAAAGAAGTCACCGCCACCGACGTTGCCCGCGTCATCGAGACCGCCAAAGCGGTGAACATCCCGACGGACCAGCAGGTGCTGCATGTGCTGACGCAGGAGTTCATCGTCGACGGCCAGGAAGACATCCGCGAGCCCATCGGCATGAGCGGCCTGCGCCTGGAAGTGCGCGTGCACATCGTGACGGGTGCGGTCAGCGCCGCGCAGAACATCGTCAAGTGCGTGCGCCGCTGCGGCCTGGAAGTGCAAGACCTGATCCTGCAACCGCTGGCATCCAGCCTGGCCGTGCTGACCGCCGACGAGAAAGAACTGGGCGTTGTGCTGGTGGATATCGGCGGCGGCACGACCGACGTCGCCATCTTCACCGGCGGTGCGATCCGCCACACAGCGGTGCTGCCGATTGCCGGTGACCAGATCACCAACGACATCGCCGCCATGCTGCGCACGCCGACGCCGGACGCGGAAGAAATCAAGCTGCGCTACGGCGTGGCCAAGCAGGTGCTGGCCAGCCCGGACGAATCCGTGGAAGTGCCGGGCCTGGGCGACCGTGGCCCGCGCCAAGTGAAGCGCCAGGCGCTGGGCGCCGTGATCGAGCCGCGCGTCGAAGAACTGTTCACGTTGGTGCAGCAGGTGGTGCGCGATTCCGGCTACGAAGATTTGCTGGCTTCGGGCGTGGTCCTGACCGGCGGGTCGGCGCAACTGCCCGGCATGATCGAACTGGCCGAGGACGTGTTCCTGAAGCCGGTGCGCGTGGCGGTTCCCGAATATGAAGGCAGCTTGGCTGACGTGATGCGTAATCCGCGCTTCTCGACGGTGATGGGCTTGTTGCAGGAAGCACGGATGCAGCGTGTGCGCGGCCGCAAGGTCGCCGCCCAGACCGGCAATTTCAAGAGCCTGCTGGCGCGCATGAAGGAATGGTTTATGAATTGAAAGGTGCAGGTAGGGGCCTGCTCCTTGGTGTGACTCGCGGTTGTTTTGCGGGGCGCGCCAGAAAGAGGAGGCGTCTCAAACCCGTCGCGGACCTATGTAGTCGGCATCGGCTTTGAGGCGATTCACAAAATATAGGTTGTTGGGGAATTTTTGTGATTTGCAAAATCGGACTTGTGAGGGAGTCATCATGATGAACTTTGAGATGCTTGAGAACAACACCAAAGGGACCGTAATCAAGGTCGTTGGTGTGGGCGGTGCGGGCGGCAATGCTGTCGCGCACATGATTCGCAGCGGCGTGCACGGCGTGGATTTCATCTGCGCCAACACCGATGCGCAGGCACTGGCGGCGACCAACGCCCCGGTGCAAATTCGTCTGGGCCGTACTGGCCTGGGTGCGGGCGCCAAGCCCGAGCAAGGACGTGCGTCGGCTGAAACCGCGCGCGAGGAGATCCGTGCTGCGCTGAACGGCGCTCACATGGTCTTCATCACCGCCGGCATGGGCGGTGGCACCGGCACCGGCGCAGGTCCGGTCGTGGCCGAAGTGGCGAAGGAACTGGGCATTCTGACCGTGGGCGTGGTCACCAAGCCTTTCACGTTCGAAGGCAATAAGCGCCTGAAGATGGCCGAGGACGGTATCTCGGAATTGGCCAAGCACGTGCATTCGCTCATCGTGGTGCTCAACGAGAACCTCTATGAACTGATGGACGAGGACGCGACGCAGGAAGACTGCTTCCGTTCCGCCGACGACATCCTGCACAACGCTTGCGCGGGTATCGCCGAAATCATTAACGTCGAAGGTAACGTCAACGTCGACTTCGAAGACGTGAAGACGATCATGGGCGAGCAAGGCCAGGCCATGATGGGCACGGCATCGGCTTCGGGCGCAGACCGCGCTCGCGTCGCTGCCGAGCACGCCATTGCTTGCCCGCTGCTGGAAGGCGTGGACCTGAACGGCGCTCGCGGCGTGCTGGTCAACATCACCGCCAGCCGCACGCTGAAGATGCGCGAAACGCGCGAAATCATGGAAACGATCCGCAGCTACGCTTCGGACGACGCCACCGTGATCTTCGGTACGGCCTATGACGAGTCGATGGGTGAAAACCTGCGCGTGACCGTGGTGGCAACTGGCCTGGGCCGTGCGCAAGCGCGTCCGCAGCTGGTGCAGAACACCGCTGAGGTGCTGCGCACCGGTACCGACAACATGCCCATGGGCACGATGCCGGCCGGTCAAGGCGGCGATTACCGCAATCTGGACATGCCGTCGGTCATGCGCAATCCGCGCAGCCAGGCGTCGGCCCAGGTGCGTGCACTGGAAAGCTCGGGCATGGATCACTTCGACATCCCGGCGTTCCTGCGCAAGCAAGCGGATTGAACCTAAGAGCCGGTCACAGGCTCTAATCGCACTCCCTCATCTCCGGCTCGCCTGTCCCCGCGGGCGAGCCGGAGGCGGAGCGGTCCGTGTTTCCCTTGCACGGTTCAATTAAGGGACGGAGGTATCGGTCGATCCGGGCGCACGTTGGCGTCATGGGTCGGACAGCGTTACAATACGTCAGTTACGCCGGCAATCTGTTCTCTTCGTGCCGGCTTCTTGGCTCCAAAGCACCTAAGTCTCATGTTCCGACAACGCAGCATTCAGAATCTAGTCCGCACGACAGGCGTCGGCGTCCACTCCGGACGGCGGGTAGAACTCACCCTGCGTCCGGCACAACCCAATACCGGTATTGTTTTCCACCGCGTCGACCTGCCCGAGGTCGTGGACCTGCCCGCGCAGGCCACTGGCGTGGGCGATACGCGCATGGCGTCCGTCCTCCAGCAGGGCAACGTCCGCGTCTCCACGGTGGAGCATCTCATGTCGGCATTGGCTGGCCTGGGTATCGACAACCTGCATATCGACCTCACTGCCGAAGAAGTCCCCATCATGGACGGCAGTGCGGCTACGTTTGTTTATCTGTTGCGCTCGGCGGGCATCGTCGAGCAGAACGCGCCCAAGCAATTCATCCGCGTCAAAAAGACGGTGGAAGTGCGCGAAGGCGAAGGCCGCAACGAGAAATGGGCCCGCCTGGAACCCCACGAGGGTTACGCGCTGGCGTTCTCGATCGACTTCCGCCACCCTGCCATTGATTCCACGGCCAATTTCGCCGAGATCGATTTCGCCACGCACTCGTATGTGCGCGAGATCGCCCGTGCGCGCACTTTCGGTTTCGTGAACGAAGTGGAAGCGCTGCGCTCGATGGGCCTGGCCCGCGGCGGCAGCCTGGACAACGCGATCGTCATGGACGAATACCGCGTGCTGAACAGCGACGGCCTGCGCTACGACGACGAATTCGTGAAGCACAAGATCCTGGACGCCATTGGCGACTTGTATCTGCTGGGCAAACCCTTGGTGGCGCGCTATGTGGCGTGCAAGTCGGGCCACGGCCTGAACAACCAGCTGGCCCGTGCGCTGCTTGCTCAGCAAGACGCCTGGGAACTGGTCACCTATGAATCGCAGGCTGAAGCGCCGCAGGCCTTCCGCCACGAATGGAAGCTGGCATAACGCCGCTTTCTGATCGGGCCTGAACCGGGGAGTGTCCCCGGTATCCTCATCAGGCCCCTGCTTAAGGATGGCGCTGGCCGCCATCCCTTAGCGCAAAAACCGCCATCCGGTTGCAAACCATCGGGTCTAAACCCCCCAGAACTTGGTTTCGCTTCGTTTCCGGGCGCCCCAGGCGCCGGACAGGGCCGGATAGCTTCAGCTACTCTTGTGATGCTTCAAGAGCTTGGCGACTGCGTCTGCCAACGGGCCGGGACGCAGCGTGTCATGTAGCGATTTGAACGCGCCCAGCGCGGTGTCTCCCAGCGGTTGCGCCTCTTTGGGGGGCAGCGGCTGACGGGCGCCGGGCTTCGGTAAACCCGCTTGTACCTTGACGGCAATTTCGTTAAGGTTCCAGCCTTGGTCGGCCAGGGCGCGCGCTACGCGCGGCGCCAATTGCCGCATCTTGGCGGCATGAGCGGCGCTGGGCACCACCAGATGCAGGCACTGGTTTTCCAGCTTGCCGACCTGGCAGACAGCACCTAGCGGGGCGGGCAGAACCGCCGCCACCGCATACTGAATTTGCAAGTGCTTGCGGGCAGTCGCCAACACTCCGGCGCCCCGCATGTCATGACCCAGCCATCCCAGAGCGGTATTTTCTTTCCGCCGGCTGGCACTGGAACGTTGACGGTATGAAGTGGGTCTATTCATCCCGGCTATAAAGATTTAGGAAGCACACCTTGAAAATCGTGATTATGCACGCCCGCGACGGGCGGGACGGGCATTTCACCCTGGGAGGAGCGCGACTGGCGTTGTTTCTCGGGGCCGCGCTCGTGACGGCAGCCATCTTTGGCGCCGCGCTACAACGATACCTTACTCCCATGCTGCCGGCGGTTCAGACCGTGGGGTGGCCGCTGGCCACTCAGCCGGGCCGGGACACTGATTTCCTGCGCGGAAACATGAACTTGCTGGCTGCCAAAGTCGGCGCGTTGCAGGCCAAGCTGGTCAGCATCGACGGCCTGGGCCAGCGCGTGGCCAAAGTGGCCGGCGTGGCTTACACGGACCCGGAGCTGGCCAAGCAATTGGCCGTGGCCCAACCCGAAGCGCTGACCCAGCCCGAAGCCACGCAGGTCATGGATGACCTGTTCACCGACCATCCCCCGCCCAGCGCGGCGTCGGCCGAAGCCTTGGGCCGCCAGCTGGACGAAATCCAGGCGCGGCTCGCCCAGCAGTCCGACAACCTGAAGCTGCTGGATGCGGCGCTGACCAAGCGGTCGGCGGACCAGGCCCGCATGCCGACCGCGATGCCGATTACCGATTACCCCTATCTGAGCTCGTCTTACGGCTGGCGCCGCAACCCGGTGACGGGGCGCACGGCCATGCATGAAGGGCTGGATTTTGCGGCCCCGTCGGGGACGCCGATTCTGGCGGCCTCTGGGGGCGTGGTGCTGGAAGCCAAGTTCCAGCCCGGCTTTGGCAACATGGTCGAGATCGACCATGGTGATGGTTTGATCACGCGTTACGCGCATGCGTCATCGCTGATGGTCAAGCAAGGGCAGCTTGTCGAGCGTGGCCAGCAAGTGGCTCGCGTGGGCAGTTCGGGGCGGTCTACCGGCCCGCATTTGCACTTTGAAGTCCGCCTTGCCGGACAGCCGCTGGACCCCCGATTGTTCCTGGGTTCGCAGCAGCCCGCGCCGCCCGCGGTGGCGCAGGCAACGACAAATGAACCTGCGGCGCGCTGACCGGTCCAACAGGACAATGAAAGCACCCTGGTCATAGATCCAGGCTATTACGCTCCAGGTGCGTTAAACTGGTTCGTTTCCCAGCGGACCCCCGCTCAACCAATAACATCAAAAGTCACGGGCGACGCTGCCCAGGCCTTATGCAGGCGCGGCGTGGTACGTGCGGCCGACATACGCATGGTTTCTCTGCTCAAAAAACTCATAGGTAGCCGCAATGACCGGCTGCTTAAGCAGTATCGCAAGCTGGTAACCCAGATCAATGGGCAAGAGCCCAAGATTTCCGCGCTTTCCGATGCGGAGCTGGCGGCCAAGACCGACGAATTCCGATCCCGATACGCTCAGGGGACTTCCCTGGACGACCTGCTGCCCGAAGCCTTCGCCGTGGTTCGCGAAGCCGGCAAGCGGGTATTCGGCATGCGCCACTTCGACTCTCAGTTGCTGGGCGGCATTGCGCTGCACAGCGGCAAGATCGCCGAAATGCGCACGGGGGAAGGCAAGACGCTGATGGCGACGCTGCCCGTTTACCTGAACGCGGTCGCCGGCAAGGGCGTCCACGTCGTGACGGTGAACGACTATCTGGCCCGCCGTGATGCGGAATGGATGGGGCGCCTGTACCACTTCCTGGGCATGACCACGGGCGTGGTGGTGCCGCAGCAGCCGAACGAAGAAAAGAAGGCCGCGTACGCTGCCGACATCACGTACGGCACCAACAACGAATTCGGCTTCGACTACCTGCGCGACAACATGGAATACCGTGTTGAGGACCGCCGCCAGCGCGTGCTGTTCTACGCCATCGTCGACGAAGTGGACTCGATCCTGATCGACGAAGCCCGTACGCCGCTGATCATCTCCGGCCAGGCCGAAGATCACACCGAGCTCTACATCCGCATGAACGCGGTGCCGCCGCTGCTCAAGCGTATGGCCACCGAGCCCAAGCCGCAGGAGCCGGAACCCGAAGGTGATTACTGGGTCGACGAAAAGAGCCAGCAGGTCTATCTGTCGGAAGCCGGCCACGAGAACGCCGAAGCCATTCTGGCCCGCCTGGGCATCTTGCCCGAAGGCGAGTCGCTGTACGACCCGCGCCACATTGCGCTGATGCACCACCTGATGGTGGCTCTGCGCGCCAACAACCTGTTCTTCCGCGACCAGCAGTACGTCGTGCAAGACGGTGAAGTGGTGATCGTCGACGAATTCACGGGCCGCCTGATGGTGGGCCGCCGTTGGTCCGATGGCCTGCACCAGGCCGTCGAAGCCAAGGAAGGCGTGAAGATCCAGCACGAGAACCAGACGCTGGCGTCGATTACGTTCCAGAACTACTTCCGCATGTACGAAAAGCTGTCCGGCATGACCGGTACGGCCGACACGGAAGCGTACGAATTCCAGGAAATTTACGGGCTTGAAACGGTCATCATCCCGACCAACAAGCCCATGATCCGTAAGGATCAGAACGACCAGGTCTTCAAGACCGATCCGGAAAAGTACAACGCAATCCTGGAAGACATCCGCGATTGCCACGAGCGCGGCCAGCCCGTGCTGGTGGGTACTACCAGCATCGAAAACTCCGAGCTGCTGTCGGGCCTGCTGAAAAAGGCCAAGCTGCCGCACGAAGTGCTGAACGCCAAGCAGCACGCCCGTGAAGCCGAGATCGTTGCCGAAGCCGGCAAGCCGGGCCACATCACCATTGCCACCAACATGGCCGGTCGCGGTACCGACATCGTGCTGGGCGGCAGTGTGGATAAGCAGGTTGACCTGATCCGCGCCGACGAATCGCTGTCGGAAGCCGAAAAGAACGCACGCATCGAACAGGTGCGCGCGGAATGGAAGCCGCTGAACGAGCAGGTCAAGGCCGCTGGTGGCCTGCGCATCATCGGCACCGAGCGCCACGAATCGCGCCGTATCGACAACCAGCTGCGTGGCCGCGCCGGCCGCCAAGGTGACCCGGGTTCGTCCCGTTTTTACCTGTCGCTGGAAGATTCCCTGATGCGCATCTTCGCGGGCGACCGCGTGCGCGCCATCATGGAGCGCCTGAAGCTGCCCGAGGGTGAACCCATCGAAGCAGGCATGGTGACGCGTTCGATCGAAACCGCGCAGCGCAAGGTGGAAGGCCGCAACTTCGACATCCGCAAGCAATTGCTGGAATACGACGACGTGGCCAACGACCAGCGCAAGGTGCTGTATTCGCAGCGTAACGACGTGCTGGAAGCTGCCAGCGTCAGCGAAACGGTGAACAACCTGCGCGACGCCGCCGTGGTTGAGATGTTCAACACCTACGTGCCGCCGGAATCGGTGGAAGAGCAGTGGGACATCCCGGCCCTGCAAAAGGCCCTGGAAGCTGATTGGCACCTGCATCTGCCGCTGACCGAAATGCTGGAAAAAGAAACCAGCCTGACGGACGAAGAGCTGCGCGAACGCGTGGTCAACGCCGCGCGCGAGGCCTACCAGGCCAAGGTCGATCAAGTCGGCACGGAATCGTGGTCGCAGTTCGAGCGTTCGATCATGCTGCAAGCGATCGACACGCACTGGCGCGAGCACCTGTCGTCGCTGGATTACCTGCGCCAGGGCATCCATCTGCGCGGCTATGCGCAGAAGAACCCGAAGCAGGAATACAAGCGCGAAGCCTTTGAACTGTTCTCGGGCATGCTGGACCGCATCCGCGACGACGTGGTTCGCGTGTTGATGACCGTGCGTGTGCAGTCGTCGGAACAGGTTGAACAAGCCGAAGCCGAAGCCGCGCAATCGCATGTGCAAAACGTGCAGTACCACCACTCTGATTACGACGAAGCGTTGGCCCAGACGGAATCGGATGATGGTGCGCAGCCCGTGCGCAATGCGCTGCCCAAGGTCGGCCGCAACGACCCGTGCCCGTGCGGCAGCGGCAAGAAGTACAAGCAGTGCCACGGCAAGCTCGTCTGATCAGGAAATAACGCCATGCTGCATTCTGTCGGCCACACCGAATTCGACCACGCCGTCGTCATGGTGCGTGACCGGCTGGATGCGCTGGCGCCGCACTTCGAGCGCCAGGGCTTTCACCTGAGCGACAAGGCGGTGCACAACCTGGGCTCGTGCAATCGATTGATCGTGCTGGAAGGCACGTATGTTGAGTTGCTGGGCTGGCCGGAAGGCGCGCCGCCGGCTCGCAAGGAAATCGCTGATTCTCCGTTCGGGCTGGAAGCGCTGGTGTTTCGCACCTATGACGCCGACGCCACGTATGAACGGCTGAAGGCGGCGGGGTTCGCCGTGAATCCCGTGCAGGAACTGACGCGCCCCGCGATGCTGGACGGCCAGGAAGTGCAGGCCCGTTTTCATACCGTGCGTTTTGCCGAGCAGCCCTTGCCCGGCATTCGCATGTATTTCTGCCGCCATCTGACGCCCGAGTGCGTCTGGTCTCCTGAATTGATGGCGCACCCGAACGGCGCACGCAGTCTGTTGCGTATCGACGCCCGCGCGGCGGATGCCCGTGCCGTGGCCGAGCGTCTGGCGCTGGTGGCGGACGTTACCGCCGAAGCCGCCACGGGCGGCTGGGACGTGCCGCTGGCCAATCTGCGTATTCACGTGCAGCAGGACGCAACGGCGGTTACGCCGGTGCTGTCCACGCTGACGCTGGAAAACCGCKACGGCGCCCACTACACGCTGGATACCGGCCTGTAAGAACCGCATCCTGCGGTTATCCATCCCCGTTTTAATTTTCATTCCGGTCAGGGATGCGCGCCTTTTGCCGTGCGCATTTCCGGGCAAACCCTGGTTGCGAAGCAAAGTGTATGCACTTTAGTATGCACTTCATCCCCCTTCGCCAGCCGCCCTGATGACCCATCCCCCTTCAGCCATCCGACCCGCTGCCCGGACGTCCGCCGGACAGGCGGAGCTGTATGGCGCCGTCAAGGCGATGGCGGTTCGGTTTGATTTCAAGCCGGGCGAACGCATCAACGAAGTTGACCTGGCGCGTCGCTTGAATGTCAGCCGCACGCCGTTGCGTGAAGTGCTGAATCAATTGATGGTTGAAGGCTTTCTGACCCGCTCGGTGAACCGCGGTTTTATCGCCCGGCTGCTGGACGCCAAGCAGATCCATAGCCTGTATGAATACCGCGCGGTGCTGGAGGCCGGCATTGTGCGCGCGGCGTGCGAGCGCGCCAGCGACGAAGAACTGGCCGGCCTGCGCGCGTTCGTGGAACGGTCGCGCGATGTGCCCGAAGACAGCGACGCCACGCGCTTGCTGGAGCTGGACGAAGCGTTCCACCTGCATCTGGCGCGCCTGTCGCGCAACGAAGAATTCGTGCGCGCCCTGGAAAGCGTCAATGCCCGCATCCATTTCGTGCGCTGGATTGACATGCAGCAGGGCCGCCGCAGCCATACCCAAGGCGAACATCTGCGCATCGTGCAGGCGCTGGAACAGCGGGATGCAGATGGGCTGGCCGGGCTGATGAGCACGCATATCGGCCGGCGGCTGGACCAGATCACCGACGTCATACGCACCGGCTTTTCAACGATTTACATGCGGGACCAGGCCGAACCCGCCACGGCAGCGCCGGCCAACACCACAACAGCAGGGGAAAAAAAATGACTCATACGATGAAGCGGATTGCAGCGAGCTTATGCGCGCTGGCCGCGCTGGGGGGCGCCATGATCGCCGCGCCCGCCGCCGCCGAAGAACGGCCATTGATCCTGGTCGTGCCGTACCCGCCGGGCGGCAGCACGGACATTTTGGCGCGCATCTTGCAGCCGCGTTTGTCGCAGCAATTGGGCGGACGCGCCGTTGTCGTGGAAAACCGCCCGGGCGCCGCCAGCCAGATCGCAACGGCTTTCGTGGCCCGCGCGGAGCCCGATGGCAACACCTTGCTGGTCAGCTTCGACAACCACGGCATCAACCCCGCCGTGAAGCCCAAGCTGCCCTACGACACGTTCAAGGACTTCGTCGCCATTTCGCAGACCGTGCGCTTTCCGCTGGTGATCGGCGCAAACCCGAACGTGCCTGGGGATAACTTGAAGGAGTTCCTGGCGGCAGCCGCCAAGGAATCGCCCAACAAATTCAACTACGCCTCAACCGGTGTCGGTTCGCTGAACCACCTGGCGCCGGAAGAGCTCAAGCGCCTGTCGAAGGTGGAGCTGCTGCACGTGCCGTATGGCGGCGGGGGGCCGGCCATTCAGGCGGTGGTGGGCGGTCAGGCCAACATGACGTGGCTGAGCTTTGCGGCGCTGCGTGGCCAGATTCAAGGCGGCAAGATCAAGCCGCTGGCGGTGGCGGGCGAAAAGCGCCTGCCCGAATTGCCGAATGTGCCAACCGTGATCGAGTCCGGCTTCCCCGGCTTTGTCGCCTATTCGTGGAGCGGCATGTTCGCGCCGAAGGGCACGCCGGAAGCCACGGTGAAGAAGCTGACGGCGGACTTCAAGGCGGTGCTGGCCGACCCGGAAATCAAGAAGAAGGTCACGGAAGCGGGCTTCGAGATCGTGGCGTCCGACGGCCCTGCGCTGGATGCGTACGTGAAGTCCGAGTACGACCGCTGGAGCGCCTTTATCAAGAGCAGCAACATCAATCTGGATAACTGAGCGGTGGCTGGCCGGACGGCTTGCCGTTCGGCCCCAACCGCGAAACACGTGGAGATGACATGGAAAATTTGACCGGCGCCGAAGCCATGGTGCGGATGCTGCAGCACAACGGCGTCAAACATATTTTTGGCCTGTGCGGCGACACCAGCCTGCCGTTCTACGACGCACTGTACCGCCTGGACCACGGCATGCAGCACATCCTGACGCGCGATGAGCGCAGCGCGGGCTATATGGCGGATGCCTATGCGCGCGTGACCGGCAAGGTCGGCGTGTGCGAAGGCCCCAGCGGCGGCGGCGCAACGTATCTGCTGCCCGGCTTGGTGGAAGCCAACGAATCGTCGATTCCCGTGCTGGGCATTACGTCGGACGTGGCGGTGGGCTCGCGTGGCAAGTACCCGCTGACGGAACTTGACCAGGAAGCCTTGTATCGCCCGCTGACGAAGTGGAACCGCACGATTGATCGCGCTGACCAGATTCCGGGCATGGTGCGTGCGGCGTTCCGCGCCATGACGACCGGCAAGCCGGGCGCCGCGCACCTGTGCTTTCCGTATGACGTGATGAAGCAGCAAGTGGATGCGTCGGACATTTGGGCGCAGCCCGAGCACGGCCAATTCCCGTCCATGCGCTTTGCGCCGGACCCGGCTGACGTGGCCCGCGCCGCGCAGCGCCTGATCGGCGCGCGTGCGCCGGTGATCATTTGCGGCGGTGGCGTTGTCATTGCCGGCGCCAGTGGCGCCTTGCAGGAACTGGCGGAAACGCTGAAGGCGGCGGTCTGCGTCACGGTCAGCGGGCAGGGCAGCCTGGCCGACACGCACCCGTTGAACGCGGGCGTGGTGGGTTCGAACGGCGGCGTGATGGCCACGCGCGACGTGGTGGCCGCCGCCGACGTGGTGCTGTTCGTGGGTTGCCGCGCGGGGTCGACGTCGACCGAGCACTGGCGCTTCCCGAACCGCGACGTGCCGATCCTGCACATCGATATCGACCCGATGGTGATCGGCGCCAACTACCTGACCGAAGTGGGTCTGGTGGGCGACGCCAAGCTGGCGCTGGAAGCACTGGGCGCCGAAGTGCAAGCGCGTCTGGCGCATCGCAACGCCGACGCGGTTGACGGCGCGGTGCTGGCTGGCCGCGCCAAGGCGGCCCGGCTGGCGCAACTAGAGCCGCTGGCCAACAGCCTGGAAGCGCCGATCCGCCCCGAGCGCGTCGTGCAATCGCTGAACCGCCTGCTGCCCGATGACGCCATCGTGTGTGCGGACCCCGGCACGCCTTGCCCGTATTTTTCGGCTTACTACGACGTGTCGCGCCCCGGCCGTCACTTCATCACCAACCGCGCGCACGGGGCGCTGGGCTTCTCGATGTCGGCGGCGCTGGGCGCCTGGGTTGGCCGGCCGCAGTCCAAGTGCGTGTCCGTGATGGGCGACGGCAGCTTCGGTTTCACCGTGGGCGAATTGGAAACCATCGTGCGTCACAAGGCGCCGCTCTTGATGATCGTGTTTTCGAACTCGGTCTACGGCTGGATCAAGGCCAGCCAGAAGGCGGGCTACGACCAGCGCTACTACAGCGTGGACTTCAACCGCACCGACCATGCCCGCATCGCCGAGGCTTATGGCGTGAAGGCGTGGCGGGTGGAAGATCCGTCCAAGCTGGACGCCGCGATCAAGGCCGCCATGGAGCACGACGGCCCGGCGCTGATCGACGTGGTGGCGCAGCCGTTGCAAGACGCCGCGGCGCCGGTCAGCCAGTGGATGGGCTGATGCGGCATTGCGTGGATGCGGCAGCGGTAGCGCAGTGATGCGGCATTGCGTGGATGCGGCAGCGGTAGCGCAGTGATGCGGCATCAACGCATAAAGGGGCCCTTCGGGGCCCCTTTTTTTGTGCCGGAGCGCGGCGCGCGCTCCTATACTGATCCGCTTCGGCGCGCAGGCGCGTGGTCTGCGGCACATCACAGGGGAATCGGGCATGGACTTGGGGATCAGGGGCAAGACAGCTTTGGTGTTTGGCGGCAGCCGTGGCATGGGCCGGGCGTGCGCCCTGCAACTGGCGCGGGAAGGCGTGGCGGTCACCATCGCGGCCCGCAATCCGCAGACGCTTGAGCAAGCCGCAGCCGAGATCTCGCACGAAACCGGCATCGGCGTGGGCTGGGTATCGGCCGATCTGACGCAAGCCGCCGGGCGCGATGCGGCAATGGCCGCGTGCCCGCACCCAGACATCCTGATCAACAATGCCGATGGCCCGATGCCGGGCGATTTTCGCGACTGGACGCGGGAAGACTGGATCGCGTCGCTGGACGCGATGATGCTCGGGCCGATCGACATGATCCGCCGCGTGGTCGACGGCATGATCGAGCGGCGCTTTGGCCGCATCGTGAATATCGTGTCGCGCAGCGTGAAGGCGCCGCATGCGGAACTGGGCCTGTCCAACGGTGCGCGCTCGGGCCTGATCGGCTTTGTGGGCGGGCTGGCGCGCCAGACCGTGCGCCACAACGTCACCATCAACAACCTGCTGCCGGGGGCGTTCGCGACCGATGCGCAGGTGCGCCACATCCAGGGCATGCTGGAGCAGTCCGGCGGCAAGACCTTCGACCAGCTCTGGGACGAGCGCGGCCGCGCCAACCCCGCAGGGCGCTACGGACAGCCCGAAGAAATGGGCGCCCTGTGCGCGTACATCTGCTCGGCGCACTCCGGCTACATGACCGCGCAAAACATCTTGATCGACGGCGGCGGCTACCCCGGCACGTACTGAGGATTCCCCATGGACCAGACAGACATCAAGATCCTGGCCTTGCTGCAAAAGGACGCCACCTGTTCGGTTGCTGAAATCGCCGAGCAGGTGAACCTGTCCGTCACGCCATGCTGGCGCCGCATCCAGAAGCTCAAGGACGATGGCGTTATCGCGCGCAACGCCATCCTGCTGGACCCCCGGGCGCTGGGGCTGAACCTGACGGTCTTCGTGTCCATCAAGACCAGCCAGCACAACGAGAAATGGACGCAGAGCCTGATCAACGCGGTCATGGCGCTGCCCAACGTGGTGGAGTTTCATCGCATGGCGGGCGATATCGACTACCTGCTCAAGGTGGTCGTGGAAGACATGGCGGCGTATGACCGCTTTTACCGCCGGCTGATCGGCGCGGTGGATCTGCTGGATGTCAGCGCCAGCTTCTCCATGGAGATCATCAAAAGCACGACGGAATTGCCGTTGGACGCGGTGTAGCGGCCGGCGCGCAATTTTTTTTCTTGTGCGAGGGCTGCGGCGGATGCAAATTTCTTTCGGCGTGTTGCACAAGGCCCATCTCGCAATTCTTTTGCGCGGTGCTCGGCGTAGGATATCGCTCATTCCTGCTAGGGAATGAATCGGGATATCAGAGGACCCTATGTCGTTGGCAGTACCCGCCGGCTGTGCCGGTTTGGCCAAATCGCGGCAAGCGCTATCGGTGGACGACTTGTTGGCCGGCTGGAACGGCGTCGACGATTTATGGGTGTTCGCCTATGGGTCCCTGATCTGGCATCCCGGCTTTGCCTGGCGCGAGCGCCGGCTGGCCACGGTGCGCGGCTATCACCGTTCTTTGTGCCTGTGGTCTCACGACCATCGCGGCTCGCCCGATAACCCAGGCCTCGTGTTTGGCTTGAACCGGGGCGGTTGCTGCCGTGGCGTGGCGTATCAGATTGCGGCGGCCGATGTGCGCGACGTGTTCCAGGCGCTCTGGCGCCGCGAGATGGTGACGGGCGCCTACACCCCCCGTTGGCTCACGTGCCACACCGAAGCCGCACCCGTGCGCGGGCTGGTCTTCCTGCTGAACCGGGCTTGCGATGAATACGCCGCTGACCTGAGCGACGACCGCCTGCTCGCGTGCATACGCAATGCCGTCGGGCATTCCGGGCCGTGCCTGGATTACGTGGTGGAGACCGAGCGTGCGCTGCGCGCGCATGGCATCGACGATTGGCGGCTGGGCGATCTGGTCCGCAAGCTGGGCCACGCCTTCTGACGATTGGGCCCTGCGCTTGAACGGTGCCAGCGGCCAAATGTTCTGACGTTCGGCCCTGCGCTTTAGAAGTGCCAGCGGCCGAACATGTACAGCACGTTGCCCGCGCCGGATGCGCCGGGAATGTAGGTGGCGTAGAACATGGCGTCTTTGTAGCCCGCGCCCACCAGCGGCAGGATGCCGGGGAACGGCACGTAGCTCATGATGTCGTGCCGCGCGGTAAGAAACACCGTGTAGCCCGCGCCCAGGCGGAAGTTCTCGCTGACTTGTCCGATCTTCAGGAAGCCGTAGCCGGCAATCGGTTCGACCTTGCTGTGCGAATCCAGGAACGCCATGGCGTACAGGCCCTGCCAGTCGCCGTCTTCGTCGTAGATGCTGCGGCCATAGCCGCCGCCCCACGCCAGTTCGTTGAAGCTGTCGATTTTCTCTTTGCTGTACATGGCGCGGTTGTGCCAGGCGTAGCCGGAAACGTAAAGGTCGTGGCCGCCTTCGGTCCAGATCTGGTCCAGGCGATTACAAGCGGACTGCGCCCAAGAGGGCATATTTTCACAAGCTTGAGCGGTGGCGGCGAAAGTCGAGAGCAGCAGGCAAAGGATCGCTGCCCGGATGTTGGCGGTCATTACGGGTACTAAGGGATGAAGATGACAATTCCATGACTTTACATGGAGTCACGGGCGTATCCCTGTCAGACCGCTGTCATGAAACGACGTTCGAATGCATCTGCCCGCTGAAAGCGGGCAGATGGCAAACATAGATTAAGAATTCTCTGTGGCGGCCAAGCTACAGCAGGAAGAGCGTGGCCAGGCCCAGGAAGATGAAGAAGCCAAGCGAGTCGGTGGCGAACGTCAGCAGTACCGACGAACCCATCGCAGGGTCTTTGCCGAAGCGGGCGCGCAGCATCGGCACCAGCACGCCGACGGACGCGCCGACCAGCATATTGCAGATCATCGCCGCCATCATGACGAGTGCGATCGAGATCGAATGCGAGATCACCCACGCGAACAGGGCGGCCACCAGGCTGCCGCACAGGCCTACCAGCAAGGTCACAAACAGCTCGCGCTTGACCAGCTGCCACAGGTTGCGTCCGGTGATCCGGCCCATGGCCAGCGCCCGGATGATCAGCGTCATGGTCTGGTTGCCGGAGTTGCCGCCAATGCCGGCCACGATGGACATCAGGAAGGCCAGGATGACGATCTGGCTGACCGTGCCTTCGAATTGGGATGCCACGAAAGACGCCGTGGCGGCGGTACAGAGGTTGAACAGCAGCCAGGGGGCGCGGTTGCGCAAGGCGGTGCTGACGGGGGCAAAGATGTCTTCTTCTTGCAGACCTGCGCGCGACAGCGCCTGTTCTTGCGAGTCTTCACGCATCACGTCCACCACGTCGGCGATGGTGACGCGGCCGATCAGGCGGCCCTGGTCGTCCATCACGGGGGCGGACACCAGGTCGTAACGTTCAAACGCGCCGGCGGCGTCGGCGTCGGAATCCAGCGGGTTCAGCGCCAGGAAATCCGAATTCATGACGGCGCGCACCTCGGTTTCGGGTTCGCTGACCAACAGGCGCGACAGCGGCAGAATGCCTTGCAGCTTGTCCTGGCGGTCCACCACGAAAATCTGGTCGGTGTGGTCGGGCAGCTCGTGCAGGCGGCGCAGATAGCGCAGCACCACTTCCAGCGTGACGTCTTCACGCACCCGGACCATTTCGAAGTCCATGATCGCGCCCACGCTGTCTTCCGGATAGCCCATGGCTTCCAGCAGCTGTGCGCGTTCTTCTTCGGTCAGGCCCTTTTGCACTTCCGCCACCACGTCGGGCGGCAGGTCGGGCGCCAGGTCGGCCAGCTCGTCGGCGTCCATGTTGCCGGTGGCGGCCACCAGGTCTTGCCGGTCCATCGCTTCAATCAGCGATTCCCGCACCCAGTCTTCGACTTCCAGCAGCACGTCGGCGTCGTGCTCGGGGCTGACCAGCTTCCAGATGGCTTGGCGTTCGTCCTTGGGCAGCGATTCCAGGATGAAGGCGATATCGGCCGGATGCAGGCCGTCGAGCAGCGTCTTGAGTTCGGCCTCGTGCTGGCGGTGCACCAGGTCTTCGACCAGCGTGGCCTTGGCGTCGCCTTCTTCCTGGCGATGCACCAGATCGGCCACCAATTGCTGGCGGCGCAGACGTTCCTGCACTTCGGCCAGGGCGGTCTGTGCGTCTTCCGGGTCGAGGCGGCGGGGCGTCGCGGGCGGTTTCTGCGCGGCGGCGGACTGCGTCATGCGTTACGGCTCAAAGAGTGGGGAGGGGGCGGCTGCGCCGCGCTTCGTCGGTGGCGACGTATGTCAGGGTGGCCTCGGTGACCTTGACGACTTCGGCGTCCAGGCGCTGGCGTTCCGCGTAGACCTCGACCGACACCGTGATCGACGTCTTGCCGGTCTTGACGATGGCGGCGTAGAAGCTGAGGAGGTCGCCCACGAACACGGGCTCTTTGAACTGAAAGGCGTTGACCGCGACGGTGGCCACGCGGCCAGCGGCGCGGCGGGCCGCTGGAATGGAGCCGGCGATGTCGACTTGGGACATGATCCAGCCGCCAAACACGTCCCCGTGGATATTTGCGTCGGCCGGCATCGGCATGACGCGCAATACCGCGTCGCGATCGGCGGGCAAGGTCGTAAACGGGGATTTGTTGCTGGAGGTCATGCGGCCGACTCCACTGCTAGGGAACCAGCCGATTATGCAGGAAAAAAGCGACTGCGGCGTGCATGGACGAGCGGCCGCCGCGCTTTGCAGCGGCGGCCGCGCGGTTCAGGTGGCCAATTTGACGATGCCGTAGCCGCCAACCAACAGCCACGCGTACAGGATCAGGCCCAGGGCCATCACGCGGGGGCCGGCTTTCTTGATCTGGGCAAAGCGGGTTTCGATGCCCAGCGCCGTCATGGCCATGGTCAGCGCAAAGACATCCAGGCGGCGGATGGCGGCGATGGCGTCGGCGGGAATGATGTTCAGCGAATTGATGATGGCCAGCACCAGGAAGCCGACCGCGAACCAGGGAATGGGCAGCTTAGCGCCCTTGGCCTGGCCGCCCGCCTGGCTGGCGGCGCTGCGCAGGTACATGCCCAGCACCAGCAGCACCGGCACCAGCAGCGCCACGCGGGTCATCTTGACGATGGTGGCGACTTCGGTGGTGGCGGGATCGATATTGCTGGCCGCGCCGACAACCTGCGCCACTTCATGGATGGTGCCGCCGATATAGATGCCCAGCGCCTGGGTATCCAGGTTGAGCCAGCCTGCGTGATAGAGGATGGGGTACAGGAACATGGACAGCGTGCCGAACAGCACCACGGTGGCCACGGCCACGGCGCTCTTGTGCGGGGCGGCGCGCAAGGTCGGTTCGAACGCCAGCACGGCGGCCGCGCCGCAGATGGCGCTGCCCGCTGCGGTCAGCATGGCCGTGTCGCGATCCAGGCCCAGCATGCGCTGGCCGACCACGGTGCCAATCAACAGGGTGCCCAGCACCACGGCCACAGAGACCGCCAGCCCCGGCAAGCCCACGGCCGCGATCTGCTGGATGCTGATGTTCAAACCGTAGAAGGCGACGGCGATGCGCAGCAGGCGCCGCGCGGTGAAGTTCACGCCCACGCCCCAATCCGCCGGCATGGTGCCGCGCAGGAAGTTGCCATACAGCATGCCGCAGACAATGCCGACCACCAGCGGCGAAAAGCCCAGCTGGCGAATGGCGGGCAGGTCCGCCAGCTGCATGACGGCCGCAGCCATCAGGCCGACGAACAGCACGCCGTTGAGTTTGTCGCGCCAAGGGGTGGCGGTGGGGGCGGCAGCCGTTGCTGCGGCAGCCGATGCTGCGGCAGCCGGGGCTGCGGCAGCCGGTGCTGTGGCGGCCGATACTGCGGCGGCGGGCGCCCCAGCTGTCGAAGCGGGAAGCGGTACTGCGGTGCTGGTGGTGGTGCTCATGATGGCCCTTTGGGCATATCTAAATAACTTCCCGAAATATTAGATGTGCCACTACTATTTGAAAAATCTTTATTTTGAATATGTAATATCGGAAATTCTGATAATTAGCTTGCCTATGACCCCTGATCAATTGCTGACCTTCGCCTGCGTTGCCGATACCGGCAACATCAGCCGCGCCGCGCAAGTGCTGCATTTGTCACAGCCCGCTGTGTCTGGCCAACTGCGCATGCTGCAAGAATGGTTTGGCGAACCGCTGTACCGCCGCAGCGGCCACGGCATTGCATTGACCGAGGCCGGCGAACGGCTGGCCGAGCAGGCCCGGCAACTGCGGCAGGTGTATCGGCAGGCGCAGGCGGTGCGGGAATCGTGGCGCGGCCTGGAAACCGGCGCGCTGCGCCTCGGCGCCAGCACCACGCCCGCCAGCTATCTGTTGCCGCGCCTGGTCGCCGATTTCCGCCACAACTTTCCCGCGGTCAGCCTGCACCTGTCAGATGGCAACACGCGCGAAATCGTCGAGCGGCTGCCCGCGCTGGATCTGGCGTTTATTGAAGGGGATGTGCCCACGGGCCTGTCGGCGGATACCGCGGTGCACGCTTGGCGGCAGGACGAAGTCGTGGCGATCGTGCGGGCGGATCACGCGTTGGCCAGCCAGGGCGCGGTGACGTTGCGCGACCTGGCCGCGTCGCCATTGGTGATGCGCGAACCCGGCTCCGGCGTGCGCCGTCTGGTCGAACGCGCGTTTGCGGATGCCGGGCTGGCGCCGTCGGTGGGGCTTGAGCTGGCGGGGGTGGAAGGGGTGAAGCAGGCGGTGCGCGCGGGGCTGGGGGTGGGCTTTGTATCCGTCATGTCGATGCGGCATGAGGACGGTGCGCTGGCGGCATTGCGCTTGTTGCCCAAGCCGCTGACGCGCACGCTGAGCATTCTGGTGCCGCATGCGGATGCCGCGGCCCGCGCCGCCGAACGCTTTTTGGCGATGTGCCTGGCGGTCGGGGCGGCGGAGGGCGGGTAGGGCGCGTAAAGCTCAGGCCTTGGCCAGACGCTTCAACGCCAATTGGACCCAGTACGTGCCGCCCAGCGGCAGCAGGTCGTCGTTGAAGTCGTAGCTGCCGTTGTGCAGCATGCAGGGGCCCAGGCCGTGGCCGCTGTCGCGGTGTTCGCCCGTGCCGTTGCCGATCCAGACATAGCAGCCCGGCAGTTCCTGCAGCATGAACGCGAAGTCTTCCGCGCCCATCGTGGGCTGCACATGGTCGTTGACGTTGGCCTCGCCCACGATGTCACGCATCACATCGGCGCAGAACGCCGCTTCTTCAGCGTGGTTGATCGTGGGCGGGTAGTTGCGCTGGAACGTGAATTGCACGTCGCAATCCATGGCAGCGCAAGTGTGGCGCGTGATCTCTTCCATACGGCGTTCGATCAGGTCCAGCACGTCCAGCGTGAAGGTGCGCACCGTGCCGCGCAATTCGGCGTGATTGGGCACGACATTGTCGGCGCTGCCGGCGTGAATCTGCGTGATGCTGAGCACCGCCGCGTCCAGCGGATTGCGGTTGCGCGTGATGATGGTCTGCAGCGACTGCGCCAGCTGCACGGCCGCCATGACCGGGTCGATGCCCAGGTTGGGCATGCCAGCGTGCGTGCCCTTGCCCTTCACGAGGATCGAAAACTCGTTGCTGGACGCCATGATGGGGCCGGGCGTCACGCCGAATTGGCCGGTTTTCATGCCGGGCCAGTTGTGCATGCCGAACACCGCTTCCATCGGGAAACGCTTGAACAGGCCGTCATCGATCATGCGCTTGGCGCCGCCACCGCCTTCTTCGGCGGGCTGGAAAATCACGTAGACGATGCCAGCAAAATCACGGTGTTGCGACAGATATTGCGCCGCAGCCAGCAGCATTGCGGTGTGGCCGTCGTGGCCGCACGCGTGCATCTTGCCTTCGTTCTGGCTGGCGTGCGCAAAGGTGTTGACCTCTTGCATGGGCAACGCGTCCATGTCGGCGCGCAGGCCCACGGCGCGTTCGCCCGGCTGATTGCCGCGAATGATGCCGACGACGCCCGTGCCGCCCAAACCGCGGTCGACCTCGATGCCCCATTCTTCAAGCTTGGCCGCGACCACATCAGCGGTGCGGAATTCTTCGAATGCCAGTTCAGGATGCGCGTGGATGTCGCGTCGGATCTTGGAAATGTCTTGATGCCAGGCGACGATGGGTTCGAGCAGTTTCATGGGGAAAGTCAGGCGGAATTGGGGAACGCAACAAGGTTATCATCAATCAAAAATCTATTTAATGGAGACAAATACCATGACGCGTCCGTGGCTTGCCCATTACCCGAAGGGGGTTCCGGCGGAGATCTCCACTGAGGGTTATTCCTCGTTGGCCGACCTGCTTGACCGGGCCTGCAAACAATATGCGTCGCGTATCGCCTGCACGGCGATGGGCAGCGACATCACCTATGCGCAGCTGGATCAATATGCGCGCGGCTTCGCAGGCTGGCTGCAAAGCCTGGGCCTGCCCAAGGGCGCGCGCGTGGCGCTGATGATGCCAAACGTGCCGGCGTATCTGGTCGGCATGCTGGGCACGTTGCGCGCCGGGCTGGTCGTGGTGAACGTGAACCCGCTGTACACCGCAGACGAACTCGAGCGCCAGCTGCAAGACAGCGGCGCATCCGTCATCCTGATTCTTGAGAACTTTGCCAATACCTTGCAGGCGGTGAAGAACCGCGGCCAGCTCAAGCACATCGTGGTAACCGGCCCGGGTGATTTGCTGGGCGGGCTGAAGGCGCCTCTCGTCAACTTTGTGGCCCGCCACATCAAGAAGATCGTCAAGCCCTGGCGCATCGACGGCGCACACAATTTGCCGGCCGTGCTGCGTGATGGGGCGCGTGCGCCGTTCACGCCACCCGCCTTGTCGATGGACGATGTGGCGGTGCTGCAATACACCGGCGGCACGACGGGCGTGCCCAAGGGCGCGATGCTGTCGCACCGCAATCTGGCGGCCAACGTGTTGCAGACGGAAGCCGTGGCGCAGCCCGTGGTGCACGATCTGGCGCACACGCAGCTCACCATCATCAGCGCACTGCCGCTGTACCACGTGTTTGCCATGACGGTATGCGGCCTGTACGGCCTGCACGCGGGCATGCGCAACGTGCTCATCATCAATCCGCGCGATCAGCCGTCGCTGATCAATGCGTGGCGCAAGGTGCCGATCAATCTCTTCCCGGGCGTCAATACGCTGTTTAACGCGCTGGCCCATAACGAAGACTTCGCGAAGCTGGATTTTTCGGCGTTGCGGCTGACCTTGGGCGGCGGCATGGCGGTGCAGCAGTCGGTGGCGGAGCGTTGGCTGAAGATTACCGGCCGGCCGCTGATTGAAGGTTATGGCTTGTCCGAGACCTCGCCCGTGGCCACGGTGAACCCCACCGACGCCACGGCGTATTCAGGCTCGATCGGCTTGCCGCTGCCTTCCACCGATGTGGCCATTCTTGATGACGCCGGCCATGAAGTGCCGCTGGGCGAGCGCGGTGAAGTGGGCATACGCGGGCCGCAGGTGATGCTGGGGTACTGGCAGAAGCCCGAAGAAACGCGGCAGTCGATGACGGCCGATGGCTACTTCCGTACGGGCGACATCGGCATCATGGACGCGCAAGGCTATACGCGCATCGTCGACCGCAAGAAAGACATGATTGCGGTGTCCGGCTTCAAGGTCTATCCGAATGAGGTCGAGGCCGTCGTGGCGCAAATGCCGGGTGTTCTGGAGTGCGCCGCCATCGGCGTGCCAGACGAGCACTCGGGTGAAGCCGTGAAGGTGTTTGTCGTGAAGAAGGATGCGTCGTTGACCGAGGCCCAGGTGCAGGACTGGTGCCGCGAAAAACTCACGGGCTACAAGCGCCCGCGCTTCGTGGAATTCCGCGAAGAATTGCCCAAGAGCAACGTGGGCAAGATCCTGCGCCGAGAACTGCGCCCCGACGCGCCGGCCAAGGCGCCCCAGGACGCTGCGGCCGCCTGATTGGCGTTATGCCGCGTCAGACGGCGGGTTGTCCAGGTGCGGGGCGACCATGTCATGCAGGGCGCGTTCGATAGCGGGGTTGCCCGCTACGACGCGTCCGCCGATCGGCCAGGGGTCAAGTTTGTGCATGTCTGTGCAGGTGCCGCCCGCTTCGCGCAAGATCAGCGTGCCAGCGGCCACATCCCACGGCGCCAGGCCCATTTCCCAATACCCGTCGTAACGGCCGCAGGCGGTCCACGCCAGGTCCAGCGCGGCCGCGCCCATGCGGCGCACGCCGCGCGCACGCTTGATGGCGTCGTTCAGCATGGGCATGTATTGGTCGGCGAACGAAAAGTCGCGGAAGGGGAATCCGGTGGCCAGCACCGAATCTTCAATCGTCTGCGTGCGCGAACACTTGATGCGCCGGCCGTTCAGCCAGGCGCCCATGCCATACACCGCGGTGAACAGCTCTTCGCGGTTGGGGTCGTACACCACGCCGATGACGGGGGTGTCTTCCTTTAGCGTTTCCGTGGCCGACACCGCCGTGCCTGCGTGGGCGATCAACGCAATCGATACGGCGTAGTGCGGGATGTCGTGCAGAAAGTTGGTGGTGCCATCCAGCGGGTCGATGTACCAGGTGGCGATGCCTTGTGGCTTGCCGCCCGTTTCTTCGGCGACGATGCCGAACTTGGGCGTTCGCGTTTGCAGCTCCTGGATAATCACGGCTTCGGCCTCGCGGTCCGCTTGGGACACGAGATCGTTGCGCGCCTTGCGGTCGATCACGAGATCGGCGCGATGGTGCGCGTAGGATTGCAGAATGGCCGCGCCAGCATGCGCCGCCGTGACTGCCGCATCGATCGCGGCGCACAGGTCGATGGGCTGGGCCAGTGAGCGGGGCTGATCATAGGTATCCATGTAAACCAGTGTAAGCCCAGCAATGCGTCAAACCCGTGGCAGTGGCGCGAAAGGCGGATACCGCGTGGCGTCCATCCAACGCCCGCGCGGGCGACGATCGATCATTCGCGCTTGTCTCAACTCTGATTATTTCCTCGGAATTCCATGTCCTCGTCTTATCTGCCCCTGACCCCCGCCGTGACGGACATCAATGCTGACGGCACGCTGTTCAGCCCCTTGTATGACGATGTGTATCACTCGGCAGCGGGGGCGTTGGGGCAGGCGGAACACGTGTTTCTGCAAGGCAACGGTCTGCCCGAGCGCTGGCGGGGGCGCGACGGGTTTACCGTGTGCGAGACAGGGTTCGGCCTGGGGCTGAACTTTCTGGCGCTGTGGAACGCCTGGCGCAATGACCCGCAGCGGCCTGCCGCCCTGCATATGGTGTCGATGGAGGCGCATCCCTTCACCCGCGCGAATCTGGTGGCGCAGTTGGCGCGGTATGCGCCCGCGCCGCTGGCGGAGCTGGCGCAAGCGCTGTCGGCGCAATGGCCGGCGTTGCTGCCTGGCCTGCACCGGCTGGAGTTCGAAAATGGGGCGGTCACGCTGACCCTGGGGTTTGGCGACGCGCAGGGGTTGGCGCGGCGCTTGAACGCGCGGGTGCATGCCTTTTTTCTGGATGGCTTCGCGCCCGAACGTAATCCCCGAATGTGGGCCACGCCCCTGTTGCGCGATCTTGCCAAGCTGGCGGCGCCCGGGGCAACGGTTGCCACCTGGGTCTGCATGGGCGAGTTGCGGCATGCCTTGCAGGGCGCCGGTTTCGACGTGGCGTGCGCGCCGGGGTATGGCGGCAAGGGGCACATGACCGTGGGCACGGTTCGCACGCCGGGCAGCGCGGCAGCGGCCCCGCGCGCGACAGTCAGGCATGCCGTGGTGGTGGGGGCGGGGCTGGCGGGTGCGGGCATGGCGCAGTCGCTGGCGGGGCGGGGATGGCGCGTCACCGTGCTGGATGCCGGCCGGGCGCTGGGCGCGCCCGCGCATGCGGGCCACGTGGCGGCGGCGCTGACCCCCGTGATTGCGCGTGACGACAACGCCCGGGCGCGGCTGTCGCGCGCGGGCAGCCAGCGCGCCGAGGCCCGCTGGCAAGGGCTGGCCGATGGCGCCGCGCCGCGTGTCTGCGGCACCGTCCAGGTCGAGCGCGATGCAGGCAAGTCCGCAGCGCTGGCCGGCACCTTGGAAACGCTGGCGTTTCCGTCTGATTGGGTACGCATGGTGGACCGCGACGAGGCCAGCGCGTTGGCAGGTCTGCCGCTGGCGCGTGGCGGCGTGTTCTTTGCGCAGGGGATGCTGGTGCAGCCGAATCGTCTGATCGATGCGCTGCTGCAAACGCCGGGTGTGACGGTCGTGCCCGCCAAGGCAGCGCGGTTGGAACCGGTTGGGCAGGGCTGGCGCGTGCTGGATGAGCAGGGCCTGGAAATCGCGCATGCCGAAACCGTCATCCTGGCCAACGCCTTTGGCGCGCAGGGGGTACTGGCCGGCAGCGGTCTGCTCGACCCCTTGCCGCGCATTGCGCAAATGCATGCGCTAGCGGGCGAAGTCACCCTGGTGCCCGCGGCCTCGCTTGCCGGCGGCCCGCGTTGCATTGTGGGGGGCGAGGGCTATCTGCTGCCCGATGTGGGCGCGGGTTGCGTGGTGGGCAGCACGTACATGCACGGCGCCACGCAGACGCAGGTCAGTGCGGAAGGCCAACGCGTCACGCTGGACAAGGCGGCCGGCCTGCTGAGCGGTCACTTTCCCGACTTTGATGCCTTGGTGCCGGGGACGTTGCCGGGCTGGGCCGGATGGCGCGCGGTGTTGCCGGGGCGCTTGCCTGCCGTGGGCGAGTTGCCGCATGCTAAGGGCGTGTGGCTGGCCGTCGGCTATGCCTCGCGAGGGCTGTCTTGGTCGGCATTGATGGGTGACGAGATTGCCGCTCGGCTGGCAGGCGAGCCCGGTTTGCTGGAAACCGATCTGGCCCAACTTGTTTCACCGCGATGAAAAAAAGTCGGGAGCTTGAGGAGGCTGTCAGTCAGGTGGCGTAGAATTGCAGTAATTGCCAGGATTTGGCGCCAAATAGGCCGCTTTGGGCTCAAAATTGGCGTTTCGGCCACGCACGGCATCCGCGCCGATTCGTGTCAGCCGAGGGCTTTATGCCCCCTTTTTTGGATGAGATTGCCGTCCAAAAGAGGGACCGAGTTTATTTCAAAGCTCAAATCCGTCAAAATAGCGTCTTTTGATGGTTTTTGGCTTAAGCCGGGGGATGCTCTGTGCCGCCCAAGTTCGACTTTGCCCATACTACCCAGCTCGATAATATCGAGCTGCTGACGTCCCGCCCCAGTCGCTTCGATTTCGATGCGGGCGATGGGTTGCACCTGGTAGTCGAGGCGCATGCGCCTGGTGTTTTTCGCCTGCGCTGCGGCGAGGCGAACCACCTGAATGATGACAAGCCCAGTGCGCGTGCGCGCGCTGTGGCCGAGATGCTGCTCGCCCGCCAAGAGGCCGTGGGCGAAGCCGCCATTGCTCCCCGCGAAGGGGGCGACGGTTGGCGCATCACACAGGGCGATGTTGCCCTGGAAATCCAATCGAACCCTGTGCGCGTTGCGATCTATCGCAACGAAGAACGGGTGTTTGAATCCGAGGTTTCCGCGCATACGCCCGCATTCGGGCATAACGCGCTGGACCAGGACGACAGCGCGGTCTGGACGGCGGGGTTCACCCTGCAGGCCGACGAGCGCGTGTTCGGCCTGGGCGAAACCCCGGGCGATCTGAACCGCCGCGAAGAATCGGTCGTTTCCGATGACCCCGAGCACCGCGCCTTGCCGCTGGCATGGAGCCCGCGAGGCTGGGGCGTCTATGTGAACACGATGCGCCGCATTGAACATTCGGTGGGCGTCGCGCCTGCGGATTCGGCCTACGTGCTGACCGTGGACGACGCCGTGCTGGACTTGTTCCTGTTCGCCGGCGAACCCGCTGAAATCCTGAACCAGTACACCGCACTGACCGGCCGAGCCGGCCAGCCCGTGTTGTGGGCGATGGGCGCGTGGCTGCAACAGGCCGCAGGCGAAATGCCCACGCAGACGGTCGCCTTGGTGGCCCGCATGCGCGAAAACCAGATTCCGGTTGACGCCGTGACGCTGGCGCAGCCGGCGGCCTGGGGCTTTCAGGCAGACAAGGCCGTGTTCGAATGGGACGCTCAGCGTTTCCCGGACGCCAAGCAGATGCTGGCCCTGTTCCACAAGCACAACGTGCATGTCGCGGCCTCCGGTTTCCCCGGCGTGCTGAAGACCAGCCCGCTGTTCGAAGAACTGGAAGACCGTGGCTGGCTGCTGGCCAAGGACGACGGTTCCGCGCAGGTGTTTGACGGCAACGCCGCCACGTCGGGCCAGCCTTACGGCCTGCTCGACCTGACGTATCGCGACATCTACAACCTGTGGGTTGAGCGCCATCGCCAATTGGTGGATGACGGCCTGGACGCGCCCGCGTGCGACGCCCAGATCGCCATTCCCGATGGGGTCACCGCCCGCAACGGCGAAACCGGCCCCGCGCTGCGCAGCATGTATCCGCTGCTGGTGCGCCGTGCCTTGTTTGACGCCGTCGCCGGCCTGAAAGTCCCGCCGGAAGGCGTGGTGCCCAGCGCTGACCTGTTCCCCGCCGCGCAACGCCTGCCGTGGCAGGTGGGGCCGCAGGCTGAAAACACCTGGGACGGCTTGCGCCATACCTTGCGTACCGCCTTGTCGATTGGCGCCAGCGGCCTGCCCGTGCAGGTGCATGGCATCGGTTCGGCCTCGCGCGACCGCTCGGGCATGACGTCCGAGCTGTACCTGCGCTGGCTGACGGTGGGCGTGTTCTCGGCAAACTTCTCGTTCCAGGGTGTTGAAGGCTTGATGCCTTGGGACTTCGGCGAAGAAACGCTGGCGCAGGCCCGTACCTGGATGCAATGGCGCTATCGCCTGGTGCCCTATGTGTTGGGCGCCATCGAAGATTCGGCCCGCACCGGTTTGCCGGTGCAGCGTTCCATGGCCCTGTCGTTCCCGAACGACCCGCATGCCCACGAATGGGACTTGCAATACCTGCTGGGCCCGGCCCTGCTGGTGGCGCCGGTCACCGAACCGGGCAAGCAGGTGCGCGTGTATCTGCCCAAGGGCGAAGCCTGGTGGGATCTGAACACGGGTCACCGCTATGAAGGCGGCACCACCTGGACGATCGACTGCGAGCTGGGCCAGTTCCCGGTTTTCGGCCGCGAAGGGCACATGCTCTGTCTGGGACCGGCCGCGCAGCATACCGGCGAGTTCAATTCGGCGCGCATTCTGGACGAAGTCTGGATGTTCGGCATGCCGGTGCATAACCCGGTCGTCATGCGCAACAAGATCCGCGTGATGCAAATGCAGGGCTCCAGCTACATCAAGGGTCTGGAAGGGCTGCGGATTTCGCCGTCCGAAGGCCTTGAGGTCAAGCGCCGGGGCGCGGAAGTCCGCATTTCGCGCGCTCGCTGACAACGACGTGGCCGGTTGACCGGCCACCGTTATAAAAGGGGCAGTCAGGAAGGCTTTCCTTCCTGACTGCCCTTTGCGCCTTTTTGGTTGCCGCCAGATCGCAGCAGGGGTCATAGGCGCCGTCGGGGACGCCGCAAGGCGATGACGGCGCACTATATTACTTATAGTTATTAAAAATGGAAAAAACGGTCGTTCTCTTTAGAAGAGAAAAGATACAAAATCGCTTGCCATGATTCACATCGAGAACCTATCCAAGACCTATGCCACGCCGCATGGACAATTCCAGGCGCTGCGAGGCATCAACCTGCACATCGAGCAGGGCGAGGTCTTCGGCATCATCGGCCCCAGCGGGGCCGGTAAAAGCACGCTGGTCCAGTGCATCAATTTGCTGGAGCGCCCCAACGAAGGCACGATCGCCATCGGCGGGCAGCAGCTCACTGGCCTGAACGAAGCGCAACTGCGAGCCCAGCGCCGCCGTATCGGCATGGTGTTCCAGGGCTTCAACCTGCTGGCGCGCCGCACGGTCTACGGCAACGTGGCCTTGCCGCTGGAAATCGCCGGCGTGGCCAAGGCCGAGATCCCGGCTCGCGTCGAACGCCTGCTGGCGTTGGTGGGCCTGGAGCATCTGCGCGACCGTTATCCCAGCCAGATCAGTGGCGGCCAGAAGCAGCGCGTGGGCATTGCGCGCGCGCTGGCCAACAACCCGGACGTGCTGCTCAGCGATGAAGCCACGTCCGCGCTGGACCCGGAAACCACGCACAATATTCTGGCGCTGCTGCGCGACATCAACCGCAAGACGGGTGTGACGGTCGTCATGATCACGCACCAGATGGAAGTGGTGCGCGAAGTCTGCGACCGCGTCGCCGTCTTGTCGCAAGGTGAAGTGGTGGAAGTTGGCAGCACGCGCGAAGTGTTCGCGCAGCCGCGCCACGAAGTGACGCGCGGCATGGTGTCGGCGGCCACCGCGTCCGACCTGACCGACGCCACGCTGGCCGCCGTGAAGGAACGCATCGCCACGCTGGCCGCCGCCAAGCCGGGCCAGGCCGTGCGCCTGTTGCGCCTGTCCTTGACCGGCACCGATGCGTCGGGCTCGTTCCTGTCCGACCTGGCCAAGCAGTTTTCGTTGGACGTGGGTCTGGTGCAGGCCCGCGTTGAAGATATCCAGGGCGTGGCAGTGGGCACGATGTTCGTGCTGGCCCAAGGCGCGCCCGCCGCGGTCAAGGACGCGATTGCCGCGTTGGCCGCCCGTGACATTACCGTTGAAGAAATAGCTCATGAGTCCGCAACTGATCGACCTGCTTATTACGTCGCTGCTTGACACCTTGTTGATGGTGGGTGTGGCCAGCGCCATCGCGGTGGTCATCGGCATTCCGCTGGGCGTGACGCTCACCGTGACCGCGCGCGGCAACATGCTGGAGAACCAGCCCGTCAACCACGTGCTGGGCGCCATCATCAACGCCACGCGTTCGGTGCCGTTCGTGATCCTGATGGTTGCCATCATCCCGTTCACGCGCCTGGTTGCGCAGACCTCCATCGGCACCACGGCCGCCATCGTGCCGCTGTCGGTGGCCGCGATTCCGTTCATGGCCCGCATTGCGGAAAACGCCATGCGCGAAGTGGACCCGGGGCTGATCACCGCGGCGCGCGCCATGGGCGCATCGCCGATGCAGATCATCATGAAGGTGCTGCTGCCCGAAGCCTTGCCCGGCCTGATCGCCGCCACCATCGTTACCGTGGTCAGCCTGATCGGCTATTCAGCCATGGCCGGCGCCATCGGCGGCGGCGGCTTGGGTGACCTGGCCATCCGCTACGGCTATCAACGCTTCCAATCGGACGTCATGGCTGCGGTCGTGATCGTGCTGATCGTATTGGTCCAGGCGATCCAAAGCCTTGGCGACCGCTTCGTGCGCCGCATGTCGCATCGCTGATTACTAAGACGCCCATTCTTTCTTCTCTCTACTTCCGTTATTCGGGAACTCGCATCATGAGCATCAAGGTTTTGAAGTCGCTGGCCGCGTTCGCCCTGGGCGCCGCCGTTTTCGCCCAGCCCGCGCTGGCTCAGGACAAGCCGCTGAAGGTTGGCGTGACCGCCGGCCCGCACGCCCAGATCTTTGATGTGGTGAAGGCCGAAGCCGCCAAGCAGGGTCTGAATATCCAGATCATCGAATTCACCGACTACGTGCAGCCCAACGTTGCACTGGCCTCGGGCGACCTGGACGTCAACAGCTACCAGCACCAGCCGTACCTGGACAACGCCAACGCCGACCGCGGCTACAAGCTGGTCAGCATTGCCAAGACTGTGATTTTCCCCATCGGCATCTACAGCAAGAAGATCAAGTCGCTGGCTGAGCTGAAGGACGGCGCGCGTATCGCGCTGCCGAACGACCCGACCAACGGCGGCCGCGCCCTGTTGCTGCTGCAAGCCAATGGCCTGATCAAACTGCGTCCGGAAGCCGGCCTGAAGGCCACGCCGATCGACGTCGTCGAGAACAAGAAGAAGCTGCGCTTCATTGAACTGGACGCCGCCCAACTGCCGCGTTCGCTGGACGACACCGACGCGTCGGCCATCAACACCAACTTCGCGCTGGAAGCCGGCCTGAACCCGACCAAGGACGCCATCGCCCAGGAATCGCCGGATTCGCCGTACGCCAACGTGCTGGTCGTGCGTGAAAAGGACAAGGACCGCCCCGAGCTCGCCAAGCTGGTCAGCATCTATCACAGCCCGGCCGTGAAGCAGTTCATCGAAACCAAGTACAAGGGCGCCGTGGTGGCCGCCTGGTAAGTCCAGGTTCACCCCAGCCCAAGAACGGCCGCCTTGCGCGGCCGTTTTTCATGGACGATGAAGCGCGCACATTCGGAATGTTCATGGCGGATCTTCGTCAAACCTTTTGACAAGTTAAAAAAAATCCGCCATAATTTCTGGCTTCGGTCGGGCTGATAGCTCAGTCGGTAGAGCAGCGGACTTTTAATCCGTTGGTCGCGAGTTCGAGTCTCGCTCAGCCCACCACCAAACACCCGCAGTATCAAGAACTTACGCCGCTATCACTAGCGGCGTTTTTTCTTTCTGTTCCGACTTTGACCAAAATTCGACCGTGTTCGAATGGTGGGCCAAGTGCGACGGGGCCAAATGGGCATAGCGTTGAACCATGTCCAGCGTCTCCCAACCCCCCAGATCCTTTAGGACCATGAGTGGTGTTCCGGCTTGTACATGCCAGCTGGCCCAGGTATGGCGAAGGTCGTGGAAATGAAAGTCGTCAATCCCGACCTCGGCGCACGCACGACGCAAGCAGCGAGCATCGACCTGGCTGATCTTCCGCACCACACCATCTCTTGATGGCCGTTCGAAGACAAACCTCTTGGCTTTGGGAATCCGGCGCTGCAGCACTGCCATCGCGTCCGCGTTGAGGGGCACCGACCTGGCATAGCCCGATTTCGCCTCTTCCGCAATGACCCATGCGTTTCGCTGGGGCATATCCACGTTGCTCGGCCTGAGCGAAAGCAATTCGTCTTCCCGCATGCCAGTCGCCACGGCAACGAGGCTGACATCGCGCATCCACTCAAGCGTCATCGCGCTTATCAGCCGACCGATGACGGATGGGGGCTCCCATCGCACACGATTATCGGGTTCAACGAACTCCGAAAATTTCGGGCACTTGTCGATCCAGTCCCAGTCTTCACATAGCTTGAGCATCCTGCGAAGCGTGGCTAGGTAGCGATTTTTGGTCGCTGCACTTACCGGCGTGGGTTTGCGATGCTTATGGGTAGTATGCGTCGGCAGTTTGTCCGCGATCTCGTCGAATTTTAAAGAGCGAATGGCACGTCCAGAGAACTGACTACGCCAGTACGCAACGTGCCGGACCTTGCTGTCATAGTCGCGTAGTCCGTCCCAAAGTCGAAGACAACGCACCGCGGCCTCTTCAAAAAAGCGGTCGGGTTGCTCGCCAAGCTTGGCTTGACGCCAGAGGTCGGCTTTCAGCTTGTCGTGGTATTCCTGCGCGGCTTGCCTGTCCGTCGTTCCAGAAGAACATCTAACTCGCGGGACGCCTGGGACGCGGATATCAACTTGCCAAATACCTGAGGTTTCATCTTTGCGGATGGGCATTGTGCATCTCCCACAACCCGCAGCGATAGCTGGGTGACATTGTTGTTCTTTTCCGAAAATGCAGCAAGACGCGAAGGCCAGATGCGCCATGCGCCCCTCGCTCTAAGCTGAAAACCGAGCTCTTTGCGATAGCTGAAGATGGTGCTGTAAGAGATGTTGAGGCGCATTGCAGCTTCTTGCAGCGTGAGCGCCGTTTCATCCATGTTCTCTGCCGGAGGCATGGAAGACATACGAACTCCTTTATCGGGCCGTGAATGTATCGGGGTGTGCCAGGAAAGGTAGGATGCTATTGGCGCCGCTGGCGGATGGCATCCTTGAACTCCGGAAGTTCGGCTTCCAGTTTGAACAGCAACGCGAGAATAGCGATGGCGACTGCGCCCAGACCCTCCTCGCCTTTGACAATTGCGGCCCCTGCGAGAATCGACCCCAAGATGGTGAAGACGCTGGACGCAAGCAGCGAAATGAACTTCGTCATAATGGAAAGAGGTCCTTCATAGTTTGGGCAGAAGAACGGAGTAGGCGAAATAGCCGAACCCGATAATGGCTTCGCTGAGCACCAGGATCCAGGCGGCGCGCGTCTTGGTTATCGTCGCGTATCCCACTGTGCCCACGAACACCAGGGCGAGAATTTCAAATCCAGTGATCATGTTGTGACTTCGATGCCTCCATAGGCAGAACCGGCTACAGCCACAGGATGAGGTAAGTCGCTACGGCGCAGATGACGCATACACCGAGGTCGCGTACAAACTCTCTTCGCCCCGACAAAACCACGGAGATGCACAGAATCAAGATGGCCGTCGAATACGAGAAGATGATGAATAGACGCTCCAATCCGGCCTGAGCCCGCTCGGGCCACGTTCCCGAATTCATGACAAATCCCATCAGAACCGTGGCAACTAGGATTGAGAAAAATACGAAGGCCTCTCTCTTCGAACCTCGAATTCCGCCGTTCATGCATCCCGCAACTGACACGCCTACGAGCAAGCAGAGAGCCAGAATTGTCGAATGTTGAATCATTAGTCCACCTGGCGTGAATTGAGGGGTGCGGGGAAATCCGGAACGGGATCTCCGATTGAGGCGTTCCAAGCCCACCAACCGCCCTTTCCGTATGTCTCGTCGTAGTGCGCGCCTTTTTCGACCTTGCGCGCCAAGTACTCGGGCGTGTTCATGCCCCATACCTCCAATGGTGCTGGCGTCTGCCTGTCGCGCAACCAAAAGTCTGGGAAGGCTGCGTCTTCGCCAGCATCAAACCGCAGCGGCTTTTCGAACCGACGCTTTTCGGCCACGAGCTTTTCAGCGACCAGAGCCTCGTAGCCTGAATCGACTGGTATCCAGTCGCGCGTTGTCTGCATCAGGGCGATATCGACAACCTGCGCGCGCATGCTGCCGCCAGAGGACTTGGGTGGATCAGTTTGTACGACAGCGATGACGGCATTCCCAGCCCGCCACGAGTCGATTTCTCGGGCAAAGCGGCGCTCCAACGGTTCCCAGACGTTCTCATCGAGGTTCAGGTACGGGATTCCATGAAACCCCGCTATAGGCAGCGTGGCGCTTCCATCCATTCCCTCTTGGTGCTGTGCGAGAGGTGCAATTACAACCAGGCGCCGTCGTTGAGTAACCGCCTCCAGAGCCTTGGCCTTGTTGTGTCCAGCTTGCTGCCCGCTCGCGGTTGGCGTGGCAATCACGAGGTTCTGCGCTAGTCGCACACGCCCCGCGTACGTAGTCATTGCCGAGCGCATCAGGTGGTAATGCACCACTCCAAGATTGCGCTTTCCTTCCATGCCTGGCGACCACGCGTGCAGTCCAGCCTGCGTCCAAAGAAAGTGCAGGAGACCGAGCAGTGTCATGCTGGCTTGACCGGTTCGCGGGCGCGTTGCAGGCATCGGCGGCGTAGCGGCGGACGAGGCGTCCCCTTCTTCTGGGGCGGCTGTCGCACGCTGTTGAAGCCCGACCTTCAGCTTAATCTTGACCGCGCCGTCGTCGAGTTCCTGGACCACTCCGCGTCGGTATGAACCAAGACCGGACATGCTGGGATCTACGCCGTAGTAAACGCAGTCTTCGCTGTGCTCTGATCCTGTTTCTGGAAAGCGGGCAAGGTGGAACCGATCAGAGTTGGAACGGCTGTGGATCGACAAGCGCCGTTCGCCCGATCCAGGGCAAGTACACCTCACGTCTGCCTTGCCATGCGCCATCAACAGTACGCGTTTCCAGCCGTCCTTGAACTGATCAGCCGTTTGAAACTCCGACGAGTACGGTCGGGTCATTCCGGCTAGCGTGACCTCCACGGTATATATCTTTCGATCCATCAGTGGTCTCCGCCTTCGATCGCCGCGTGCACGCTAAGGATGAGAATTCCTATGACGATGGAGCCGTGCATAACGGCCACTGCGATCTGTTGATAGATGTTCAGTCCGCTGAAAGTGCCGTACGAAGCGTACAGGGCGACGTTAGCGACAAGGAAAATCACCAGGCCCGCGATCAGCGTGGCATCAAGCCAGAACAAGCTCGTAGCCTTACGCTTTGATGCGCCAGGCGCTATCGGGGCTTCTCTTTCCCTCATGCCATAACTGACCAACCCGGCCCAAGTAGCGCATGCGACGCAGATTAGTCCCACGGAGACAGCTCCCCAGAACCGTCCGCCCAGGGATACCAGCCACAGAACAGTTGCCCATTCTTCAATTAGCTTTCCAACCGTGGCCAGAACCACGACGATCAAGGCCAGTCCCATTGCGACCTTTATCGCGGACGAAGCCATTAACGTGCTGTTTGGATTTCGATGAGGGGGCTGCTTCTTACGCAATTTGGCGTAGGAGTAAAACTCGTACGACGCATAGCCGGCAACGAGGATCACGGATACGCCCCCCCAGATAATCATGTGCTCTTTCATTGAATTTCCTTGTGGGCAATGGGCGATATCTCCGGCGTTGCGAGTTCCGAGGCGCGAACGTACACAGATTTCTTCCCGCCGCGCAATCCCGCGAGCGTCGACATCAACGCAAGGGCAATTAAGAGTTGAGCATCCTGCAGGATGGCCGTGAGAGCTTCTTGAAATGCCTCTACGGGATGAACATCGTGGCTGTGCGCATGCCAGATAGTGGTTCCGAGAATGGTCAGGGCGACAAATGCAAGAAAGTGCGCGGTGGCACTCCTTGTTAAGGCCTTCAACCATCGCTGGTTGGTTGCGCCGCTCCCATCAGCCTGACTGCAAAGTTGATACTTGCTGTTGAAGTCGCGCTTTCTTTGAAGAGCGTTCATTTGTGTAGACCTCCGTGAGATGGAGTCATGTGCCATCCGAATCGGAGCGCTCGATTTCCGTAGTGTTTAGCAGCTAAACACCGGGAAAAATCCTGGTGAACGCCGATTCGGATGCCGCCGTCGAGATACCACAACGTTGGCGGCTTCCTGCCGACTTGCACGGCGCAGGCAAGTTGAGACCCTGCCCAGTGTTCGCCCAACACGTTATTCGCCACGTGAGGCATGTCCTGCTTAGGCGCTCGTTTGAAAAGCCCGACCTCGCAGTAGCGGTCAGTCGGTTCACTTCAGCAGGGAAGGAAAACAAGTCCATTCACTGCACGAGATCAATGCGCCTGCCAGGCTCTGCACCTGGCCGGATTTGTACGTCAGCGCTGTTGCCAACGAGCTTCACGGGCCTCGTCTGGCGCATTGATTCTTGCCGCTTCTTTGCGTCCCTGGGGCTTTCCATACTCGCGGCCGCCTCCCCTCCAAGCACCCCCAAAGGTTGTGCGGGACTGAATTGCAAAGTTAGGTTTTGAAAGAGCTTGTACTGCTATACCGTACAACAATAGTACGGCTAAACAATACATCGCGTCAACGGATGCAGAGAAATATTGGAGAGTTTGTCAGCTGAAGTCGCGTAGATGCAACTGCGCGCTTACGTATTTCGTAAGTGGTTACACGAAGGCCAAAAAAGAGTTGGCACTGGTTGCAGGCTCCCCGTTGGTGGGGACAGTGTGGGGCTTTCGCTGATGAGAAGTGAAAACCGGCAGGCCGGATGCCTAGTGGTGGGGTCTTCCGGTGGTTCCGGTCTTGCGGGGGGATGGGTCGTCAGCGTGAGCGTGCCTAGCCAGCTTCGCCTCGATCATGGCAAGGGCTGCTGAGATTGCAATCAACAACTCATCCAGCTGCTGCGGCGGCAATGCAACTATCCGCGCTCTCTCAATGGGGTGAAGAGGCCAAGAGGCTTCCTCGCGTCCGGTGAGTAAGAATTCGACCGACGTATTGAGTAGGTGGGCAAGCTTAATGAGTCTGCGTGCGTCGGGGTACGTCCGGCCATTCTCCCAGTCGGAAACCGACGAGCGCTGGATGTCAAAGTGCTCCCCGATCTGCTGCAGGGTGAGACCTCGCTCAACGCGAAGCTTGCGGATGCGTTCGCCGAAATCGTGCATGCGCGAAGCCTAGCACTTGCGCGAATGGTAAAGCCGTCGATAAAATGTACGGTAAAACAATACACAGAGGTCTTTCACTATGCTCGCCCATTCAGAAGCACAAGCCACGGTACGTACCGCAATCCGCAACGCGGGCGGCGTAACCAAATGGGCACGCCGCTTCGGAATCACCCGTGGATCGATCTACGAATGGATCGACCGCGCAGAAGTCCCTTCCGACCGCGCAGTAATCATCGAGCGCGAGAGCTTCGGGCTGGCAAAACGCCAAGAGCTTCGACCAAACGACTACTGGGACTGGTGGCCCGATCTACCCCGTCCCGAGTAACGCCTGCTCGTTCTACAAGCGGTCACGTATTTGCCTATCCGCACTGCACGCAGCGGCCGACGAGTTTAGCCGCTAAACGATACCTACATCTCTTCTATGAGGAAGTTCATGAGTATGAAAACTGCGGTTGTTGCTCAGGGAAAAGGCGGCGTCGGCAAGACGGCTAACGCCGTTCACATTGCATTTCATGCGGCCGAAGAAGGCCTCAAAACCCTTGTGGTCGACCTGGACACTGGCAACCTTTCGAAGACGATGCGCCAGCATCGGCTGGAGGTGCCGGCGAGCTCGCTGTTTCTTGATGAGTTGCCGTCCATACCGGAGGTCCAAGGACCGATCGCCCTGTTGCACGCGGATCGGTTGCTGGCAAATGTGATCTACATGCCAGTCGAACGGGCGCTAAAAAATTTCCCGGTAAATCTGCGCGAGTTTGAGAAGCGGGGGTTCGACCTCTGCGTGATCGACACGCCTGCCAGCATCGGGATCGCCACCATTACTGCACTGCGCACCGCCGATGCGGTGATCAGTCCGGTCGAGATGGAGGACTACAGCATCGAAGGCATCAAGGACATGATGCGCGTGATCGTCGGTGCCAAGCAGCACAACCCGAAGCTCCATTTTTTGGGGATCGTGCCGAACCGGGTTGACCGCCGTAATCCGCGCCAGGTCAAACATCTCGCGGAGGTGCAAGCTGCCCATGGCAAGCTTCTGGCCCCCGTCGTGGTGGGCCTGCGCACCAGCGTTGCAGAGGCATTGGCGGCAGGTGAACCCGTGTGGAAGAGCAAGAAGACTACCGCGCGCGCTGCGGCCGCAGAGATGCGCGCCCTCGGCAATCACGTCCTGCAAACGATGGGGGTGGCGAAATGAGTTTAGCCGCTAAACAAGGTGGTAGCGATCTCGATCTGGCAGGCTTGGGCGACCTCGCCTCGTTCCTGGACGGCCCCCAACGGCAAGTCGGCGAACCCGACCTGTTCGACATGGACATTATCGACGAGGACCGCAACGTCCGTCTGGAGTACAACCCGGGGTTGAGCAAAGAGAGCATCGATGAACTTCGCGAATCGCTGCGACGCGATGGAATGTTGAGCCCGATTTCGCTCCGGCCGAACCCGGCTCGTCCTGGTCGGTATCTGATCAACTTCGGTCACCGACGCTTTCGTGCGGCCAAGGCTGAAGGTTGGCGCCAGGTGCCTGGGATCATCCGGCAAAAGTTCGATCGCTTCGCACAAATGGCCGAGAACATGAAACGCGAAGGCATCACCGCTCTTGAGGTTGCCGAGTTCATCCGCGACGAGTTGGCGGAGGGCAGAACGCAGAGCGAGATCGCTGTCGGGCTTGGAAAGTCGAAGGCCTGGGTCACCCAACACGCAAAGATGCTCGATCTGCCGCCTGCGGTGGCCGAAGCCGTCGCCACGGGAAAAGTCACGGACGTGACGCTGGCCAGCGAGCTGGCCGTTGCTCATCGAGAAGATCCGCAGGCTGTCGCAGATCTGCTAAACACCACCGAGACGAAGCCGACGCGGTCAGCAGTGAAGGCGATTCGCAAAGCCGCAGGGACCAAGGAAGTGTCGCCAGAAGCACCGTCGGACGAGACGTCACCGTCATCACATAATGAGGCGACAGCCCGCGCGGTAGCCGCGCAATGCTCGACCTACGTATTCCTGGCAAACGAGCCGAGCTCCCCGCCCGCAGACGGCGCACTCCCGCCTCGCTCAACATTCGTGTCGACCGCCGGCGAGATCCCTGCAGAAGTGAAGGCGGAGTTCCAACGCCGTCGGAACGTGCTCGAGCAAGAGCAGCGTGACGCTGCCAATCCCGCGCTGCGACAAGCCGGCATGGACTCCTTGAATCGGCTCATCGAAATTGCTCGACGAGACACCAACCAGAGCAAGCGCGTGGCGGACTTCCTGCTTGCCTGGTGGAACGCAACAAGCTGCGGTGGTTTTGATCTGTCGGATCTGTGGAGCGTGGACAAGGAGATTTACGACGACATGTCTTCAGTCATTGCCCTGGTCCGGCGCTGCCGATCCTATCCAGACACGCTCAGCACCACCGTACACGAGGCGTTCAAGGAGCTAGTAAAGATCTGGAGGCCCCAGCTCGTTAATGAATGACAAAGCGTGCCGATGTTTAGCGGCTAAACCGCAAGTATCGACCCTACCCAACCCACTTGCACAAAACACGCGAACGGAAAATGACATGCCGAACTTAATCCCCTCTTTGAACGATGTGAAGTCCCTGGATGGCCGCATCTACGCATTGCTTTCGACTGACGAAGTCCGCGTGTTGGACTTCTATGGGAAGCAGGGTCGGAAGTTCGACGTTCTCGTATCGATCGTCAACGAGGCCGATCCGGTGGAGCTCGCTGCGGCACGTTCGCAAAACGAAGCCGTGGATATAAAAAAGCGCGCCAACAGCCGAGTCTCCGTCACGATCGGCCCGGCCGCAGAGTTGGAATGGGCTGCGCGGGCATGACCGCCGTGGCAACGACGCCTTCACGCTTAAGCGCCCCATCCGGGTCAGCACCAAAATAGAACAGCAAAAGGATTCGCAATGCACTCGAACAAATCGCTCGCCAAGCTCAACGCTCAAATTCAAGCCCTGCAACGACGCGCCGAAGCGCTTCGCATCAATGGCCGGGCGTCAGCCCTACAAAAGATCGTCGCGCAGATGCATGAGTTTCAGATTGCTCCCGCAGATATCCAGGCCGCATACGGTGCAATGAAGTCGACCCGCGCCAAGCGAAAGAAGGTCGTAGATCGAAAAGAGCCTCGTCGCCCCGTGGCGCCAAAATACCGCCATCCCGAATCGGGAGAGACTTGGACTGGTCGTGGACGCGCTCCCCGCTGGCTTACGGCAGTAGAAAAGGGCGGAGCACTGCGCGAACAGTTCCGCATTTAACATCTGCGGGCCGGTTACCTTCTTCGTTGAGGTGACGCACCCTATAACTACCGTCCGACTTCTTCCCAACAGCCTAAGGAGCCAACGATGTTCTTGATCTTGTACATAGCGTTCGGAATCATTACCTACGCCCTATCCTGGATACTGGCTACGGCAGGAATGCTGAGATTGTTGGAGATTCACTCTGTTTTCGATCGACTACTGCCCGATACGAATTGGTGGTTCCTCCTACTACTGGCCGGCAGTCTCTATGTTTTCTGGGATGCTGCGCAGAATTTTGTGACAGTCGTTCTGAAGCGCCTGATATGGTCTCCTGATGACGGCAAAATCTGATTCAGAACAGCTGTGAAGCGCGGATATTCGGTAAAATGAAGCCTTACCCGGAGGCCTCCAAATGCTTACTGCTCACGACCTGAAGGACCGCCATCGCGCAGTCGTCAATGCGGTAGCCAGCCAGCGTCTCGAGGGGCTGGAGCCAGATGCGCGGACTATCGCAGATCTTAAGCGTGCCGCGGACGGAACCTTGAGCGTTCAGGACGTGATCAATACGCTGCGCGCCCGCGTAGCGTCTGGGGAGTTTCGCTCCCCCACCGCCATCGAATAGCATTGGCCGCCTCCTTGGCGGCCATTTCGCTACGGCCATGGCAAAGTATCCAATTAACTCAAAAGACCCCTACGTAGATCCTGATACAGGCGTTCTACGCAACAGATTTGGCATCAGCGACCAATCCGAACTGGATAGGGTTGAAGCGACCTTTGCTGCCGTGCGGTCTTATGAGCTTGCGGTATCGCCCGTTCGAGGCGAGTTTGACCTGGCGCACCTTCAACAGATTCATCAACGTCTGTTCGGCGACGTCTATGACTGGGCGGGCAAGATCCGCACGGTCGACATTTCGAAGGGCACAACACGCTTCGCCAGCCACGAGCAGATCACAAGCTATGCGCCCCAGATCACGAGACCACTTTCGCGCGAAGGTCTCCTGAAGGGCCTTGCGCCTGATTCGTTCAGTGAGCGTGCTGGTCATTACTTGGGCGAGTTGAATGTGCTTCATCCCTTCCGGGAAGGCAATGGCAGAAGTATTCGGGAGTTCATCGGTCAGCTTGCGAGGGATGCCGGCTACGGCATTGACTGGCAGGGCGTTGATCGGGGCGAGATGACGAAGGCGTCGATCGAGGCCTATCAAGGAGACTCGCAGCGCATGGCGCACTTGATTCGCGCCAGTCTTCGAGAAATTGACCGGGAATACGCTCTGGATTTGGCCAGGGCGGTGGCAGGCGATCGCGCACACGTCGTTCAGGCTATTCCTGGGCAGAGCTATGAAGGCGTGGTTATCGGATTGACCGAGCGGTACCTGGTTCAAGAGCAAAAGGGCCAGGCTGGAGAGATGGTCCTGCACAGCCGTCGCGCGCTGCTCAACGTGGATCTCGCCGTCCCGGGGCAGATGGTCGGGATACGCTATCCGCATGGTGGCGTTGGCCTGGTCGAGCGCACGGACCTACAGGCTGAGCAAGCCTACTCGATGCAACATCAGCGTGATCGCGACCTGGGGCGCTGAGCGGGCACCTGTTTAGCCGCGAAATTTCTACGGTCTATTTTCAGCTCAGCCAGCCTCCGGCGCCTTGATAGGTGAACATTCGTGCTGAGCAATAAGGTGGCCATGACCGCGAGGTCAGGGCCGTTCAGCGCAAAAAGACGCACGCTGTCTGGGACATGCGTCTTCGCAGAAATGCTAGCACGTCGACATGACGGGCAGAGCGCATTCCAAGTCAGAGGGGCAGCGCGAACCGGTTCGGTTTAGCCGCTAAACACCCAATTCAAAACACGTTTATCCGAACCCGTGGATATGTGGATGATCGCTTCGCGACCGCCCGGCTCGCTCTGCTCGGCCCGTGGACAACCGCTGATGGACAAACGGTGGACAGGCTCCGCCTGACCACGCGCTTGACCACAGGGTATGCCGACCGGCTACCCGCGCTTCTCCCACATACCCACCGGCCCCCATCAAGCAGCCATAAGATACATAACTTCTAAACATGCCCCAGTAGGCGCTAATGCTCGTTGTTGCGCGGAAGCCAAGCCAAGCGGCCAAGCCGCTAAGGCAGCCTCTACTGTCTTTCATAACCAATGGCCTTCATCGCTTTTCCCAGTGATTGGGGCAGATAGTCATCCCACGGCGAGTTTGCGACGTCGAGCCGATTGTGTATGTTGGCGATAGTCCACTGCGCGCCGCCGGTCACCTTGGGTAGTTCATCCCAAGCTAGCGGAACGGAGACGCCCAGCCCAGGCCTGGCGCGAGCAGACCAGGCCGACGCCGTTGTTGCTCCAAAGCCGTTGCGCAGGTAATCCACGAAGATCTTTCCCACCCGGTTCTTAGGGCCACTTTTCGCGACGAAAATCTGCGGTAGCGTGCGTGCCAGATGCCGTACCACCGTCTCGGAAAACCCCTTGACGGTGTCCCAGTCGTATTGCCTACGCACCGGGATCACCACGTGCAGCCCTTTACCGCCGCTTGTCTTGAGCCATCCGGCCAAGCCGATGCCGTCCAGCAGCACTCGCACCAGCTGGGCACCTTGTTGGACCGCCTGCCAGGTCACGCCTTCACCAGGATCCAGATCTAGGATCAACCGATCCGGCTTGCCTATGGCGCTCTTGACGGCATTCCAGGTGTGAAACTCGACCACGTTCATCTGCGCGGCCGACATGATTGCTTCTTGCGTCGGGACCTCGAGCAGCGCCGGATGGCCTGGATGTAGTTTTTCCGGCAGTGCCGTCACGCCAGGTATTGCGGCATCAAGGTGCTTCTGAAAGAACAGTTGTCCTTGTATGCCGCTCGGTGCACGCACAAAGGACACAGGGCGATCTTTCAGGTGTGCCAGCAGCAACGGGGCGACTAGGCCGTAGTACCGCGCCAGATCAAGTTTCGTCAGGCCGGTTGAGGGATCGATCACCCGGTCCGGATTGGACAGCTTTCCAGGCTTTGGCCTACTGCCTGCTCCACGCGGCTTGAGCTCATCGGTGGCCTCTTCAGCCGTGGCATGAGCCTCTACCGCGCCAGCAGGCAGGGGCACCTCTCGCGTAATCGATTGAGGTGCCTTGTCGGTGCGAAGGCCGCGAAACGTTGCATGCCGCACGTGGCCACCTTCCGTCCATTCACCAAACGATACCTCGCATACCAGCGTAGGCTTTACCCAGCGAACGTCCCGGGCGGACTTGGGCTTTCCGACAGTGAGCGGACTAGTCTTTTGGACCAAGGCCATCAGTTTTTTATGCAGTTCGGCCAGGCCGCGGTCGTCAAAGCCCGTGCCCACGCTGCCTGCATATCGAATGCCTCTGGGTTCATCATGGACTCCGAGCAGCAGAGCACCGAATCCGACGCGGCCGCCCTTTGGCGCGGTATACCCAACGATGATGAACTCTTGCCGTTGAGCACACTTAATCTTGACCCAGTCGTCGGTGCGCCTGGAGACGTATGGCGCGGACTGCCGCTTGCCCATGATTCCCTCCAAACCCATGCGGCAAGCAGACGCGATCAGATCTGATGGTGACGCATTAAACGCCTCGCTGAAACGGATCCGATCGTCCTTGCTGGCGGCGATGAGCTGCGCGAGCAAATCTCGGCGCAATCGCAACGGCTCGCTACGGATGTCGCGGCCGGCGATGTAGGGCAGATCGAACGCATAGAAGACGATGTCCTTTGTGCGCTTGCCGTCGAAGGCGTTCTGCAAGGCCTGGAAGCTGGGCACGCCATTGTCAGCAAGGACGACGATCTCACCATCGATCCATGCAGACTGCGCAGGAAGGCCGCGCAGGGCTTGAACCAAATGTGGCATCTTTGCAGACCAGTCGTGGCCGTTCCGCGTGAACAGCTTGACGTTCGGGCCGTCGATCCTGGCCAGCATCCTATATCCGTCGAACTTCACCTCGTACAGCCAGTCGTCCCCGCGGCGTGGGATACCGTCGACGAGCGTGGCCAGCTGTGGCTTGAGTGACCCCGGCATATCGGTCTCCTGCCCCGGTAGCGTCGACGCAGTGGGAGGATCCTTCCTGGGGGCTTGCTTGGCGGTGCGCTTCTTTTTCTTACGAAGGGGTACAACACTGTCCGGCAGCTCGTCGACAACGCTGAATTCGTGACTGCCACGCGCGAAGGCGTCTTTGTCCTTTATGAGCAACCACGGAGGCTGCTTTTCGTCTTCCTTGCCGTGCAGACGCACCAGCGCCCAGCGCCCGTGCATCTTTGACCCCTCCAGGTCGAACTTCAGGTGTCCTGACTTGTATCCCCGGCGAGGGTCCCCCACGGGCGTCCAAACGCCTTCGTCCCAGATGATGACCTTGCCTGCGCCGTATTCCCCCTTCGGGATATCGCCTTCGAACTCGTTATAGGCAATAGGGTGGTCTTCGACCTGGACCGCCATACGCTTAACGGTCGGGTCATACGACGGCCCTTTTGGCACAGCCCAGCTTTTCATCGCGCCGTCGAGTTCCAGGCGTAAGTCGTAATGAAGCCGACTGGCCCAGTGCTTTTGGATGACAAATGCTCGCTCGGCTTCATTAGCCAGACCGCCTTCTGCCGGTTCCGAGGTCACCGCAAAGTTGCGCTTTTCGCGGTATTTTTTCAGGGAATCCGACATTTCGGGTCACTCAAGTGAACAGGGCCGACACGCGTGTGCCGGCCCGATTTCTACTTGCTCAGATGCGTACGCACGGCGCTCACCGACACTCCAACGGCTTTAACCGCTGCGCGCAGCTGCGATTCAGTCACGCCCAGCTCTTTGGTCCAGTAGCGAAGCTCGTGAGGCTCGTTGACATTGATGCGAGACCGGTCCTGCGGCCCACGGTTGTTGAGATCATCGGACATGTTGGCTCCTTTGGAACAAGAAACCCCCGTGCAGCAACTCTCGTTCCCAATCTGGCCTCGCGCTGTTTAGCCGCTAAACATAAAGGACGCTTTTCCTGGCCAGGATCAACGTGCAGATCCAGAGGACGCTGCGACCGCCGCCCTGCCATCCTGCGTTGAGCCGTGTTGGGAAACGCCGGCACCACCGAAACAATGCTGAGGCTCGGCCGGAGGAAAAGGGTGCGGCGCCGGCGTAATCTGGAAAGTGATCGCTCTTGTTTTGATGTTCCACGGCGCGTCTTCATAGACTTGTCGCGTGGCTTTGAGTCCGCGCTGGCGTGCCAGGTAAACATGAATAAGGCCGGTGCCGCCCACGCCCATGGGCTTGGGATCTGCCAATGTCACTTCGGCAGTGAGGTCACACTTAGACAGCGCCTTCCTCAACTTTCGGTCCAGCCGCCCTCCTGTTGTGTCGTTGACCAGCAGTGGAGACGTAAACCTCAGTTCGACTGCCCCGGCTGCCTTCGCCATACGAACAACATTGTCTAATTCCCGGAACACCCCCCTCCACAGTGCCGTGGGATGCTTCGCCTTGAGGAGGTTCAGATGCACAGACCAAATTCCACGTCCCTGGTTGCTCACCACGAGGATCCGGCCGTGATGGTTGTGCAACAGTCGACCGAGGGTGACGGCACTTAGAGATACCGCCACCGCCGCCCACGCGTTCAAACCTTGGTCGAGTATGACTGTGAAGGCCATCGCAGCGGAAATGACTCCGACCGCCACCAGCATCCCCAGCCACGGTCGGACCCTCGACCTGGCAACCATCACAAAGGCGCAAAGGACAAAGGGAGTTCCCGACAACGGCCGCAAGATCCATTGCCACGGGACCACAAATCCGTAGTGAACCATCGCGCCCAGGGTCGCTGTGATCCAGTAACCCGTGCAGCGGAGCAAACTCAGGAGAGGTGTAGGCATGTGATAGTGAGGAAATTGAATATCACATGATATGTCCAAACGAAACTCTGGTCCTGAAGAGGCGGCTTACCTGTTTAGCGGCTAAACGAGGACGGACATAGCAAAAGCGCCCCATTCGGGGCGCTTGTTCGGTCGGTCGCTTAGGTGGCCGGATTGCAGCTGTCCGGTCGCCTCTTGGCGACGGAGACTGCAAACGGATTGGCGGATGGATTGGCCCCGCGTTGCGCCGACTCCTTCTTCCAGCCTTCTTCCCAGGCATTCACTCGCTTGAGCCATTCGCCGGGAGATTCCCCTGTATGTCCTGGCATAGCGTCCGCCTTCAGATACGGGCAGTTCAAAAGGCTCAAACCCCTGCGGGCTGCCTCCGCGCCCTGCTTCTGGATGTCGTCGAGCATGGCTTTCGCCCTCCAAAAGATGCGGGGGACTAGTATGCGATGAAACGCCGTTTGGAACAATGGAGCCCCTGTACTGGGCGGGGCGCTTATCGCGGCCCCATCCCCTTGCGAGGCTTGAAAGGCCCTTCGAGCAATTCGCGAATCATTTGCTCCTGCTCGGCCACGCATGGTTCCGCCACCAAGGTTTCCCACCACTCGTCGTAGACCGGCGCCAGCACGCCGGAAGGACGCTTGAATTCGCCAGAGAGCTGCTTGGTGCGAAGGACGAACGACCGGTACCGCTTGACCTCTAAGAGCAGGGCAAGGACGTCGGCGTCATTAATCTTGCCGTCGGGGCCGCGATGGCGGTCTTGGATGGCGCGAAGCTGAGCGAGAGGCAAGGGCGGCTTAAACGGCATGGAGAAAAACAACTGTATGGACGTACAGTATAAACATGCCTAGAATTCCCGCCATATGCCCCCGATTTGGGAGCCGATGGGAACAGAGCTTTGGATAATTCCGAGTGGCGGCGCGCCGATGACTATTACTGGGCAGGTCCGCCTGGCTGGACCATCTGCCGGGTCTGGGTAGACGGACGGTATCAGCACGAGCTGTGGCACACGCGCGGAGAGGCGGGTAGGTTGATCGGGATGAGGGCGTCTTTTGAGGGTGCGCTGGCGCTGTACGAACACCAAGCCAAGGCCTGACCCAACCCGCCTTCAGGCCGGATCGATAGCGTCCGGCAGTTGGTACTTAGAATTTCCAACCTCTTGCCGTACAGGGTGCCAGGTGAAGGCGTCCTCGGGCAGGCAGTCCTTCAACAGCGCACGCGCATCTGTCAATGGACAGGAAGGGTCAACCCATCGCCGAGCGACATCCGGCGGCAGCGCCACCGGCCGCCTGGCGTGGATGTCCACCATTCCACCTTTCGTATCGTTGGTCACGATGGCAAAGCCATGTGCGGCATCTAACGGCGCGCCGGGCGACCAGGCCGTCAACCCGGCGAAGTAGAGCGGGCCATCACCGTGGATGTAGTGGGGCTGCTTCGTGCCGTCCACAAGCACGGGCCACTCGTACCAGCCGTCTGCCGGCACCAGAATGCGGCCAGCTCCGATGAGAAAGCGCCAGGGCCATCCGTTCTTCAGGATGGTCTCCAGCTTCGCGTTGCTCATGAAGTGTTTGGAGTCGGGACGCTTGTATCCCCACGGCAGCCTGCCCATGGCCTCGGTGCCTTCAGCCAGGCGATGCAAAGTGAGCGGGCGCGTGCCCGGGGGTATGTTGAATCGCGGCCCCGTCGGGTCCGCGAAGATCTGGCTCTGGTTGGTAAAGATCCGCTCAACGTAGTCCAGCGGACCCGATTTCTGAACGATTCGACCGCACATCGATCACCTCTGTGAATGCAGATGTCTGGCCAGTATAGGCGCGCGCGTGCCGTACTGAAGGTGGCCAACCCCCGGGGAGAGGGGGCAGTCTTGCGTCTTTGGCGATCATGACACGCTGTTCTCGCCGTCAAGTGCTGCGCAACGCCGGCGGCGCCGGCGCCGCTTGCGGCCAGGGGCCGGCGGGCCACTTGACCGCTCCGCTGCAGCGTATCCCAGGATCGCCGGGCAATCCCGCCCGGCACTGGAGATCCAGCAATGCAGTATTCCATCGCGTTCAACACCAACGATCACGCCGCCGGCGCGCTCTTCGTACAGGATTCCGCTGGCGCCGTGCGTCCGGCTGCGCCGAAAGAGATCCTCGCTGCGGCGCGTGAGATCGTCCTGCAGGAGATCCAGCGGGGCCAACTCATGGATTCGCCCAAGCTCGTGCGAGAGTTCTTGCAGCTGCGGTTGAACCGCAGCCTGGAGCACGAAGTGTTCGGCATCATGTACCTGAACCCGCGCGCAGAATTGATCGCATACGAAGAACCGTTCCGCGGCACGTTGAGCAGCGCGCCTGTCTACCCGCGCGAGATCGTCAAAGCTGCGCTGGCGCACAACGCGGCGAGCGTGATCCTGGCGCACAACCATCCGAGCGGTCATGCCGAACCGAGCTCTGCCGACATCAACATGACGCGTCAGCTCAAAGATGCGCTCGCGCTGGTCGGCACCACCGTACTCGATCACCTGGTCGTAGCCGGCAGCAGGATCGTCTCGTTCGCAGAGAAGGGCATCATGCCCTGACCTGCAGCGCCTGGGCCTGGCGCTGGTGTCAGGCCTTGGGCGCATCTTTGCCCTGCGCGCACCAGGCGCAAGGGGCTTTCGCGGCATATAGCCGCTCGCTGCGCTCGCTTTATATTCCACGTCCCCTTGCCCCCGGCGCTTGTTCCGCAGGGCGCCAGTGCTCCCGTCCCGCCACCCGGCCGGGCCCTACTTCTGAGGAGCACGACATGACCCAAGCCACTCTTTCCGTCGCACGCCTGGTTCCCGATGGCGAACGAATGAACTTTCTCCCCAAGGCGTTCGGAAGTCGCCTGATGCTGCGCGGGGAAATCAGCGTCTACAACTGGCTGGATCGCCTGTCGCAGGAATACAGCGGCGGCTTCTGGCACTACTACGAGATCCCGAATGGCTTCTACATGGCGCCGGCCGACTACGAGACGCTTCACATCGTCTGGCCGATGAACCGGTGCGACCGAACCATGTCGGCAGACGCCGCCGGCATCGTGGCCACGCTGTACGCCCTCTGCGAACTGTGCAGCCAATACCGTAGCGACGACCTGGCCGAGAAGTACCATGCCCTGCGCGACTTCGCCGGCGAACACGCCGAGGCAAACGCCATCTTCGCGGCGATCGATTGATGCCATCCCGGCCCGCTTCGGCGGGCCTTTCTTCTTCTGCGCGCCATCAAGCCATYGTGGCTCAGCCCCTGCTAAGTGGCGCTGCAGGGGAACGGCTGCGCATTCAAGTTGGACCGTTGAAAGCCATACGGGGTGGCGGGTCTGCATTCCCGGTCAGTGTGCCACGGCGTTCTCGCGTTCAAGTGCGGCGCGGCGCCGGCTGCGCCGGCGCCACTTGCGGCCGCTGGCCGTCTTCGACACTTGAGCACTGCGCTGCGCCGTGCCTCTCAAGTTCCGGGCATTCCCGCCCTGGCAACCGGAGAGACCACATGGCAAAAACCTCAAATGCACAACAACACCGTTTCCTGAACAACGCCGACGCCCATCAGAAGGAAATCGTCAGCCTCATTCGGCATGTCGCGCGTACGCGCGGCATCGACCGCGTCTGGAGTGATTGGGTGGAGATCTGCGCGATCGCATTGGCACGTGCAGACCTGGCGCAGCGCGAGGTGCGCGAACAGCGCTACCTGCAGGTGATCGCTCAGTACGAGCGAGCCGAGCTCGACCAGCTCGTCCAAGCGTTCTCGCACCTGGTCATGGCATACGAGGTCCGGGTTCAGGCAGCAGACTTCGGCGACGTGCTGGGGAGCACGTTCATGATGCTGGACATGGGCAACGCTCGCGCCGGCCAGTTCTTCACGCCCTATGAGGTGTCGCGCCTGATGGGCAACACGATGATGGGCAATGGCCAGGGTCTGGCCGATAAGACGAGCGCGCAGGGGTTCGTCCGCGTACTGGAGCCGGCGTGCGGCGCCGGCGGCATGTTGATCGCGGCGGCGCACGCGATGCACGATGCGCAGCTGAACTATCAGCAGTGCATGCACGCGACTGCAATCGACATCGATCAGCGGTGCGTGCATATGACATTCATTCAGCTGGCGCTCTTGCACGTGCCGGCCGTGGTGATTCATGGCAATGGTCTCACGGGCGAGTGCCGGGAGCAGTGGTTTACGCCGGCACACATCCTGGGCGGCTGGGCCGCACGGCTTCGCCGTCGCGAAGCGGAGGAGGGCGATCGGGCGCTACTGCAAACGCCGGCGGCCATGGACGAGATCCGCGTCGACCAGGTGGCGGCCGACAGTCCATCGGCTGATATCGATGCGCCGCCGCAGGCCATTCCGAAGGCCATCCGCCAAGCTGCTGCCGCTGGCCAGATGTCGCTCTTCTAGCGAGGTTGCAATGGCCCCTCTAGGGGCCTGGCGCGCCGGCGACGCGCCATCTTCGGCACATGCAGGCCAACAAGCACTGCACGGAGCATACAGTCGCATCCCACTCCCCCACGGACGCTAGGGCCGCTGCGCGCGGCTTTGTAGCCGCGGCCCCATCTTCAAGGGCTTTCGCGGCATAAACCGCTCACCGCGTTCGCTATTTATTCCACGTCCCTTGACCGCGCTTTCGTGGGCTGCGCCCGCCTGCCCCGTGCAGTGCAATGCAGATCGGCTGACATTGCTGCACGCAAGGAGCCAACCATGAGTCGTGTTGTCCTGGGCGATTGCCTGTCCGTTCTTCCCACCTTGCCGGATCGCTGTGTTGACCTGGTGCTGACCGATCCGCCGTACCTGGTCAACTACGTTGACCGCTCCGGTCGGAGCATTGCCAATGATCGCACCGACGAATGGATGACGCCGGCATTTGCGCAGATGTTCCGCGTGCTCCGCGATGACGCGTTCTGCATTTCGTTCTACGGCTGGAATCGCGTTGATCGGTTCTTTGCCGCTTGGCGCGCGGCAGGCTTTCGTGTTGTAGGCCACATCGTGTTCGCCAAGCAATACCAATCGAATGCGCGATTCTTGGCGTACCAGCACGAGTCGGCCTATTTGCTGGCCAAGGGCCAGCCAGCCCTGCCGGCGACGCCATTGCCCGATGTGCTGCCCTGGAAGTACACCGGGAACCGCCACCATCCGACCCAGAAGCCGGTTGAATGCCTGACACCGCTGATCGAAACCTTTAGTCGTCCGCGCGACATTGTTCTAGACCCGTTCGCAGGCTCCGGCTCGACATGCGTAGCCGCCCGTCAGACCGGCCGACGTTTCTACGGAATCGAAATGGACCCGAAGTATCACGACGCCGCCTTGCAGCGTCTGGCGCTGGCAAACCAAGAAAGGATTGCAGCATGAGCCGGGATGAATGCGAATTGCAGAGTGGGTTAACCGCCTACCTACGAGGCTACGGCCGCAACAATCGGGCCGGTTTATCCGCGATCGCCTCATACGGCGCCTGGCCCGTGCTGGCGGCACGGGAAACCGAACAACGACTGGCGCGGTTCCTTGAATCCTTGCCGCTGGACGAGGTGCGAGCCATCGCCCAGTCGAAAATCAACCTCAATGAGCTGGCCAGCCAAGTGCTGGCCGAGCTGGACACGGAGTGAAGCATGGGCGTGCCGCAACAATCCGAGGCCGCGGAAGCGGCCATCGAGAACATCGCCCTGGAGATTTTGGACATTGAATGTCTGGAATTTCAGATGATCCGCTCGAAGGACTATCGCGAAATACCGGTGTGGGACCTTTGGAGGGCATTGCAGGCGGCGTACTTGGCCGGCATGGTGGACCATCACCGAAACGGCTGAACGGCATGGCCAGGCCTGCCGGCCTGGCTTTCTCACCTCAGCAATCAGACACGAACAACATGCCGAGGGCGGCGCGCTTACAGTCGTCTGTTGGTGTTCAATCTTTTAGACCAGTCCGCGGCGACATGATTTTGGATCGCACGGTGAGCGGTGGCGTCATCCGCGAAAGTCGCGCGCGCCCCGCCAACGCATTCCCACGGGCCTCCGGGGGCATATTGCACCTCCGCAACGACACCATTTCCATTCGGCGTTTGAATAGTTCTGTATGCCGCCCGGACGCCATTGATGACCACGGTTCCCTCCAAAATTATTCTCCTAGATCAGCAACATCCGGGTGCGGCTGGAGCCGAGAATGCCATTGTGCAATGGGCTGCACACTAGGGATAAACACCCGTTCGTATTAGCCTGCCATATGCTAGATTTCGCACCTCTCTGATCTAGCGACGCGTTGACGCGGCCCCTGTGCCCAATGGACGACAACAATAAAAAAAGCCCACGGCGAAAAAAGCAGCCGGGCATGCTGCACTGCTCATTCTGCGATAAGGCCCAGACCGAAGTTCGCAAGCTGATCGCGCGGGGAAATCCTGCCGGCAAGAAGGCGCTCACGATCTGTGACGAGTGCGTTGAGCTGTGCACCGAGATCATCAACGAGCAGGGTTTGGTCGAAGCCGAAAAGAGCCCCAAAGCTCTGTACGAGTACATCGTTCGGCAAAATGAAATCATGGGGGACGCACGGGATAGGGCAAATAAGGCCCTGGATCTGCTGAGTGTTTCGATGCCGCCGGCGTCCCAATCTCAGCAGTGAAGTTCTGATCACGACTCCCCATTAGGCGTGCMCCTCCGGCTGCGCCTACGGGTCGGGCTCTCGCGCTGCGCGTCAAGCCTGGCCAACCCCGCCAGTCTTGCCCCCGTGGGGGCTTCCATCCGTCCCTCCCGCTGGTCGGCTCACGCCTCCGCGCCTGACGGCGCTGCGCGCTGCCGCTTGCCAACGGCCTCCGGCCGAATTTGAGCCCTACGGGCTTGGGGCGCTCGCCGCGCGGCACGCCTGCGCCTCTCTGGCTATCTCACGCAAGCCTGGCGCCCTGTCAGTCCCCGCGCCCTAGAAACGCCGACTGTATCACTGCGTTCGCCCCTCCAAGGGGTTCGCTTCGCCAGGTACTCGCCCGGTCCTTGCGCTGCGCGCAAGGCTGCGGCCTCCGTTCCTGCCCCTTTCCGCTCCTCTCTCCATGATCCAGATCGGCACGGGCTCGGCGACTAACAGGACTGGCGGCAAACACCGCGAAGACAAAGTCCAGCGATTCCAGCCGTTCACGATCGGGCTAACGATCTTCAGGCCCGGTCAGCACTTCAAAACAATCTTTGATGCAGAGGAAATAGCCATGGCAAACACTGTACAGATAACTGCAACGCCGAAGCCCTTCGTTGTGTTCCTTCGCGGCTTGGATGCCCGAGTGGCTCGTACTAAGGCCACCGGAATGTTCGACGATGAAAGTCGCTACATGGAGCTTGGCTACTCGCAAATGCTGGCTCACGTTCAGGGCCGGGAAGACTTTGCCCGTGGCCGTGACGCCGAAGACGTACCGCCGCTGCTGGCGGATGTTGCCGAACTGGCAAGCGCATGGGCGGACGGCTGGAACGCGGCAGAGGAATCCGTAGCCATGGCCGCATGTTTGTGCTGCTACGACGGCTCCGGCAATCCTTGCCCGCATCACGGCTGAGAGGGGAGCCGAGATGCTTATCAAGTACGTAACGGACCAGATGGAAGGCGAGCCGGATATTTTGGCCGCGCTCCGCCATCAGCCTTTGCTCCTGCGTGGCCTGGATGGATCGACCCTACACGTCCAGCAGGCACCGGCACATGGCTGGACACATGAGGCGCTTTGCGATGTGCAACCTGAATCGGCCGTGATCGGCTGCGATGCGTTTCTGGGAACGTCCTGGATCGGTTCAACCGAAGTCTAGTCAAACAAGGAAATCCACCATGTCTAGCGACGTCGTTCTGTACACCCACCTTGCTTGCGCCCAGTGCGAGCTTTCTAAAGATGATCTTGCCGCACGCGGCATCGAGTTCACCGAACTCAGCGCCGCCGACTTTGCGCAGGCGCTCGCGGCAAAAGGCTATGACACCGCGCCGGTCTTGGCCGTCGCCATCGAAAACGAGTTGGTCGCCTGGACAGGCCACCGTCCCGACATGATCGAACTGCTGGCCGACTTGTTGGACACCGGCCCGGTCGCTGCGGACGGCCTGCGCGAAAGTGACGCGGCAGAGGAAGCCGTGTTGACCCGGCTTCAGGTGATGCACGAGATACGTGATCACCAACTGAGCGCCGAAGACTTTTTCACCGACAACGGGAACCACCCGCTATATCGCGGGCGCGACCTGCTGAACTGGCTGGGCTATTAAGTAAAAGGCCCCTGTCGGCAGCAACCGACAAGGGCCATCACCCGCAACCCTCGGACTAGGAGAATCGTGATGAACCACGACTTTATCAGATTGGCGAACGACATGCGCCGCGCTCACTTGCTGGGCCTGGGCTTTCGCATTCCCGCGATGACCATGCGACAACTCACCGTCCTAATCGCCGCGCTGGACGAGCCTGCCGCCGCGCCGCAACTGCACTGATCCCGATATTGAACTGGAGTACATACCTATGAAACTCGATTCCAACGAACTCGCCGCCGTCCACGCCGCCGCAATTCGCATGGACATTCCCCATTCGCAACTGCGCCTCAGCGATACGTATCAGGCTCGTGGCGTACAAGACCGCAAGCACGATGCTGAACTCCTGCAATTGAAGGCAACGATTCGGGCCATGGGCGGGCTGTTGCAAAACCTGGTTGTCGTCGCCGCGCCGGACGGTTCCTATGAAGTATGCGCGGGCGGGCGGCGTTGGACGGCCCTCGGCCTGCTGATCGAAGACGGAGTTTTCGCTGCCGACTACCCGGTCGCTTGCCTCGTGATTCCGGCCGCTTACGCATACCACGCCAGCCTGATCGAAAACATCGGGCGCAAGGCGATGCACCCGGCAGACGTGTATGCGGGGTATGCGCAACTGCGCGCCGATAACTGGACGGTAGAGGCTATCGCGGCGGCTCATGGCGCGACCGAATCGGCAGTGAAGAAGCTGCTTGCGCTGGGCAGCGTTTCCCCCGCGTTGATGCAGCTTTATCGCGACGGCAAGATGGAATTGGTGGATATGCAAGCGCTGGCTTCCGTCGCAGACCATGCCCGCCAAGAAGCCGCATGGAAGTCGGCAAACGGGCAATACTGGAACCGGMCTCACTACATCCGGAGTCTGTTGGGGGAATCCGAAATCCGCAGCGACTCGGCCGCTGCCCGCTACGTGACGGTCGCTGCCTACGAGAAGGCGGGCGGGGACGTCCGCCGTGATCTTTTCGAAGACGACGTGTATCTGACCGACTCGGAAATGGTTCGCTCGATGGTTAAGGCGAAGATGCAACGGTCCAAGCGCAATAAGGCAATTGAGGCAGAAGGCTGGCTCTGGGTGGATTATCAAGTGTCGTTCACGGACCAGGACAAAAATAATCTTGGAGAGATCGCACGCGCGCGTCGTGAGCCGACCAAAGACGAGGCGAAGTCGATGAAGGCGCTGCAATCCAAGTTGGAAAAGGTTGGCGAGAGCCTTGGTGAGTTGGAACAGGACGATGATCGCGACGACGACAAGTACTGCCAGTTGATCGACGAGCATGAACGGCTTCAAGAGCAAATCCAAGCGCTCCGCGACTCATTCGCTGATTACCCCTCCGACCTCAAAGCCCTGGCTGGCGCAGTCCTGCACCTGACTTATCAAGGTGAGCTGACCGTTACCCGTGGCCTGATCCGCCAGGACGAACGCGAGGCGGTGGCGCAAATCGTGCGCAGCAAAGCAGGAGAGGGTGACACGATGGCGGGCGTGGACTTGCCCCCCGTCAAAACACGGCCCGTCCATTCTGAAGCGTTGACCAATCGCCTTCACGCGCAGCGCGTGATCGCCATTCAAGCCGAAGTCATGGCGCGTCCTACGCTGGCACTTTGCCTGCTTATCGAACAGATGCTGGGCGATTTTGAATTCAACCGGCGTCCCAGCAGCGGCGACACTTTCGACTTTTCGTTGCGGCCGGCGCATCACGAGCTGGCGAATACCGACCCGGACATCAAGGCCAGCCCGGCGTGGGCAGCGGTGCAGGAGCATATCGAAGCCGCGACGAAGGGCGTGCCCGAGGACGGCGCAGCCGTGCTGCCCTGGCTGCTCGAAAAATCGCACGCCGATTTGATTGCATTGTTGGCGGTACTGGCCAGCGTTTCGATCTACCGCCATCGCAGCCATGCATGCGGATCGGAAACGAAGCACCTGGACCGCCTGGGAGAAATGGTAAGCCTGGACATGAGCAGTTGGTGGAAGCCCACGGCGCAGTCCTATCTCGCGCACGTGTCCAAGGACAGGATCGCTGCGGTCGTTACCGCTGCCGTGGACGCCGACCAGGCACAGCCGCTGCTGGCGATGAAAAAAGCCCAGGCTGCGGCTGCTGCCGAACTGTTGCTCGACGGCAAGGGATGGGTGCCAGAACTGATGCGCGGGAAGCCGTTGCTATCCAAGCCKGAGCCGACTTCTCCGGAGGCGGCAACGGCCGGGTAATTCATCAGGAGGGAAGCAGGGACGCACGCTATTTTTCGCGTGTGTCTCTATTGCATCGTGTATCGTTACGGGATACAATAACGCATGATCATTGGATTTCGCCACAAAGGTCTTGAGACCTTCTACCGCACCGGTTCAACCCGAGGAATTCAGGCCGCACACGCCAGCAAGCTGGGCCGCATCTTGGCCCTGCTCGATGTGGCGAAGGGACCGCAGGATATGAATATCCCTGGCTATAAGCTGCATTCGCTCAAGGGCGGTCTAGCCGAACATTGGTCAGTCTGGGTCAACGGCAATTGGCGCGTGACCTTTCGTTTTACAGAGGCCGGTGCCGAACTGGTCGATTATCAGGACTACCACTAGGAGCCATTCATGATGCACAACCCTCCGCATCCCGGTGAAATTCTCCGGGAGGATGTAATTGCCCCGTTGGGACTATCTGTGACCGAGGCTGCTGACCGGCTGGCTATGTCGCGGGTGGCCCTGTCACGGGTACTCAACGGCAAGGCTGGTATCAGCCCGGATCTGGCTGTTCGGCTTGAACATGCTGGGGCCAGTACTGCCCAGGCTTGGGTCGCTATGCAGGCCAACTACGATTTGTGGCAGGCGCTACAGCATGAGCAGCCGCCCGTTCGGCTCTTGGCCTCAACGGCAGCAGCGCACTGACCTAAACCATCCACCAAAGCAAAAGGCCGCCCTAGGGCGGCCTTTTGCTTTGGATGTACCAACGGGTTTGGTATGGGGCGGCCTATCCCACCGGCTGCGCCGGCGGGGCCGTCCTGCGGACTTCGTGAGCGTCCCCCGGACGCTCACAGGTGCCCTTAAGGCCCCCACCGCCAGGCGGCGGCGGGTCCCTTAAAGCCACCACACAGGACGCACCCTCCGGGTGGGTTCATCTCTTTGATTTTTTTGGGTTTTTCGCTCAAGCAGTCGTTTTCTTTTGTCTGACAACGAAAACGCTGAGGGCGACGAAGGCCGCGTGCCTTCGAGCTGGTGAGGCCGTGTCCTCGTATACAAGATAGGTTTCGGACGCGAATGGCAGGAGTCCGGCGACACAACCGCGACGTAACCGTGACATCACCGCCACATAACCGCCACATAACCGCGACATAACCGCGACATACCCGCGACATATCCGCCACATATCCGCCACATGACCGTGACATATCCGCGACACAAGCGCGAAATCATATCCAGGAACCCACATTTCTTAATCCTTGATCTGGGCAGGGCTTCGCGTGGCAAGCCAATCATGTACCCATTGCAGCGCAATGAAGCGTGTTCGCGGTTACATGGTGACGTGGCCCCAGCCAACTGGAGGGAACAGGGTGTCACCTTCCAGAATCACGTCTTCGTCATTGAACCCGCCGTAGTCACCCGGTTGTGTCACGTAAAACGTCAGGTCATTTGAATCCGAAAGATCCATTGGCACTACTGTCGAATTTCATTCGACTTGAGATTTGGTTCACTGAATTTGGCCGTAACCTAGGCGGAAAGTACCTCGAGCCAGCAGACCGCTTTCGACCCGTAGGAGCCACTCGGGCGAAGACTACGACCGTACGCTAGCCGACCAACACGAGACGCTCGCGGATTTCCACTTCGAGAATTGGAAACAATTGCCTCGCTTTCAAACCGGCACACTCGTGCCCCATGCTCACGCTGCCTGCACTTCTCGGATTACGTCATAGATCATAAACGGTCAACTCGATACGGCGCTTAAGTGCCGCTCTCTGTTGGCCGCCTCCAATGCGATCGCGCGGCGAGCACATCAGATTCGGCATGCGTCTGAGGAGCTGCGACAACAATACCAGCGGCACACCGCCTCATGCAGAGTCGTCTTGTCCCGGCGTCACGGCCACCACGAAGCAGTCTCGCGGATATCCGACATGAGTCGCCGAACCAAATCAACAGAGCCAAGTCGCGCTATTACCGGAGCCGTCCGCTCGATCACCATCAATATCGAGGACCTACTTACCGACGGGTCCCCAACAGCAAGAAATAAGGCGCGACGCTGGTCGGCCTCAGCCTCGCATGCGTGCACCAGGTTGGCCGCCACTCCGCATCTCGATTCCCCTCTGGACTCCGACACAACGACTATTGCATCTTGAAGTAACCTCACGCGCTCTCGACCATCCGTACAGATTCCGGCAAGTCTGATGCGAAGATTGCCGTCAGAGTCATTGCCCGCATCAACATTCTGCAGCAACTGCTTCCAGGCATCCTGCTGATTCGCGACGCTCAAGTGAGGATAAGCAACCAGCACCTCACTATATTGAAACTGGACACCGGCATTTACCGATCGAACCCACTCATCGTCCACGACGTAACGGCGCCCATCGTTCTCTGACAGCACCGCTACGAGCTTGGCCATTTGTGTCAAGCGTTGCCCCGGATTCGGAATCTCGTTAACAGCCGCTACCGCGTCATCGAAGACCGGTGGGTGACCCAATCGCGAAGCAACTGCCGCAAGAGAGCACAGACTGAACGCCCTGAGAAACGGGTCCGTGCACCACCGAAGTCCGGCCAAGGCTTTCCATAAATCCGATTGTGTCCATAAATCCGGGGCAACGTCGGCCGCTAGCGCTATGTGAAACCATGTCGTGTAATCCTCCGGCCTAAATCCCTCGTCCATGAGTTCTCGGAACGTCGCCCGGCGAAGGCTATCCGGCAGTTCGTTCAACGCGTTCAACAACGGGCCTACCGAAAAATCGCGACTAGCGGTCAATTTAATCAGGGCAACTCCATAAGTTTGCAGTTCTGCCCCATTTTGGGTGAGGCACGCCAGTCGTAGAGCTATCTCTCCTCGATGTAAAACGTAGCGGATTTGGTCCATCTCCCGTCGCAAGACGTGCACTTGGATACCCCTCTCGGGTTCCGGCAGCTGCGATGCGAGGTCGATGAGGGAACGTAAACGCGAAAAGTCATCTTCGATTAGCCGAGCGCTAATCAGCGCTTCCTTAACGAATTCCGGACGAAGATGAGTAGGAGATGTCTTTGCCAGCGATAGCAGCGCGTGCGCACGGTTATTGCCTGTCGGAAGTTGTCTTCCAAATTCGAAGCCCATCATTGCAACTTTCGGTCTGTTCGCATTGGCAAACAGCGGCAGGACATAGGCGAAAACATCCGAAAGATGGAAGCCGTCAACGCGCTGTGCCAGATTGTTGAGGGCCTCCAACCCAGTCGCAATTTGTGCAGCAGGGTCCAACTGCGTCCGTAGCAACTCAAAGCCGATGCAGACTTTGAGGACTTGAGCCAGCTCCATCTCAAGGATCGTCTTGGACTGATGTCTTCCGGGTCGAACATGCTTATCGGGATCGCGAGCAGTGTCCTCGACCGCTGCCCGCAGTTCTACGATGCGGGACTCCACCTCGGCACGGGGAATTAGGTCCGATAGTTGACACAGCACGTCCGCGCGAGACAACGGGGCGACAATACTATCCAGCATTGCGAGGCAGCATCGCAGAACCCGACCGTGAGCGTTGGCATCTCCCCGCTGTAAACAAATCGCCGATAGTTTTCCAAGGGAGAGAACACATTGCGGTACATGTTCGCGCTGTGGCGATAACGCTTCCGAATGCGACACTAGAGCCTGAAGCTCCTCTGGCGAGACATAAGTTGCAAGCTCAACGCAGATCGGAAAAGTCTGGGCCGATTCGAATGGCACAGCTAGGCTCCGCACTTCGTCTAAGATTCGACCACGACGCTCATCTTTCAGATAACATGCTACGCGCGCGAGCAAATGTGCGCGGTTGCCACCGTCTTCAACGCCGCGGATTGAGCTCAGGGCCCGATCGATTTCGTTCTCTTCAAGATGTGCGAATATCTCTGCGTAGAAGCTAGGCCGGTTCTCGAGGGACTGGAGCTGAACGTAAAGCATTGCCTGGCGCGAGGTCAGCTGTTGAGTCTCGAGCGCGAGTCGTAACAACTCCGCCGGAACGTTTGCGCCAATAGATTTGACGCTGGAAACGCACAGCGCTAGCTTAATCCGGAAATGCAAGGACTGCGAGAAAGACCAATGCTCCTCCATGCCGTCTAACGTGCTCAAAATGGAGAGTAGGCTACTCGCGTACCCGTGATGTCCGCCCTCGTATCGCTCCCACGCGATCCTCCAGCCGTCCGAAAGGCAGTGCCATAGGTCGTTAGGACTGTCGTTGTTTTGTTCGACGTGCCGCGCAAAATACTGCAGCAGGTACGGTGCGATTGAAAACCGAGAATCCTCATTGAGCCGGGCAACTTCGTCGCGCCCCCATCGCAGAAAGGAGGAGTGCGCGCGTCGAAGCGCAGCATCTTCAAACTTCTCCTCTCTGAGGAATTGACCGAGCTTCGGGTGATTCAGCACATAGCCGCTGCCTTCCTGCCCATTCCCAGAGACGAAGCGCGATATTGGTGCTATGAGCCGGTCTACCGAAAGAGGCTCTGGTATTTCGCCCAAGTCACAGACCAGCCGAATGAGCGATTTCCTCGCCAATGGGCCGAAGGCAGTCGCCAGAATGACCAGCGTCACATCAATGGTATCTTGATTGACTTTCGAACCGGTCTCTTCCCAAGCTTTTCGCTGGTTTTCAATTGCACGCGCGAAGTATGGTTCGAAACCTTTGGCCAAACCGGCAAGCTGATCTGCTGTGACCGGGTGCCCACGCTTAACTGCGTCGACAAGATCTTCGGCGTAAAGCTTGACCAGAAGCGGTTCCCCCTCTGACAGCTCGGTAATTCGTGCGACGAGTCCGTCGGCATCGGTCAGAGGCAGCTTCACGCTTTCGAGAATATCTCGGACCTCGTTTTCTCCAAAAAGAGCGAGCCGGTGACTGGCTGCGAATCCGGTTCGCTCCCACTCAAGCCGTCGTAACCACCCGTTTGCGCCATCATCATTTGCCTGCTCACGCGCGCTGCATAAGACCTTGACGTTAGGCGGAAGTGAGCGAGGGAAAATCGTACCGTTGAACTGCAGGTCGAGAGCTTCATCGACGCCGTCAATTACAATCACAACCCTTTGACCCTTTTCGGCAAGCTCCCGGATCAGCGAGGTTGATGTTCCAAGGAAGAAACCCTCGGGGTCAAACGCTGGGGGCACCAAGTTTTGCCCAGCAATGGACGCGAGTTGGGAAGCCAGGAGTTCATAATAGACTTCCGCCCGGTGCGTTTCAAACCGGATGCTTATCGGCACGAATACAACTTTCCAGGTGGCAGACCGCGCAACCCGTTCAGTCCACCGAACGAGCAGCGCACTTTTCCCCCGACCGGTCGGGCCTGATACCAACATCCGGCTTGGCATTTCGTTGCCGCCCAGCCAGGAATCGAGGTCCGACATCTCGTCGTCGCGCCCCCCGAACGGCTCAGCATGATTTCCTTCGACGAGGTAGCTCTCACGAAACGCGGTAACACGAGACAACAGGTGCGAGGCCCCCCCTCGCCATATGGATGGTTCCGGAGGGAACTCAATGTCAGGTAGGGCCGAGCTAATCCAAGCAAACAGCCGATCGAGCGAAATCGCCCTGCAAAGCGGCTGGTTTTTAGCACGCGCGACCAGCAGGCCCACAATCATATTGCGCCATACGACGACTCCGCCGCTGTGACCCTCCGCATTTTCGGGTGACAGCTCATAGTGCCCATTTTTTTCGTCATAGCTCCCGATTGCATAATTAGGAACCTTGTGAAACTTTTTATGTGTCGGACTTATTACGTGTATTGCGACCAGCTCTCCGATAAGACCTTGCGGTTCGCGGAGCAGCGCGGGTGCAGGGACTGATTGATAGGAAGATTCTTCCAGCTCCAAAAGTGCGGCGTCGTATCGTCCGTGCACGCATATAGACCGGGCTCGAATACGTCGGCAATCACCTTCGACTTTGACGTAAACCGCGCTCTGAGGGAGGATATGCCTTGCTGTCAGGACATGGTGTGAATCCAACAAACACCCCGACGCAAGGAACGAGTTTTCCCCCTCCCAGGTCGACCAAATCGAAACGACTACCGGCGCATTCATACCGTCAGGCCTTCTTCCACTTGGCCGTAAGCTTCAGCGACGCGTTTGCCTCTCCCTTGGTCACGAATGGAACGCCCGCTTCGCCTTTGAAGCCAATCAATAGTTCGACTGACCACTCTTCCGGCTTGGACTCATCGAATGCTTGCTGAATCGAACCGGTCACCGCGTTGATGATGGTGCGGATGTCACTTCCGGCGTCAACAATCTGCTGAGCGACGCCAGTGGGCTCGAGGCCTTCTATCCCGTAACTGTTGTACCCACCTTGCCGCGCTACCGTGGTGCCTGGCTCATCAATCTCGACCAAGATATCTGCACCGTTGATCGTTACAAGCGTACTTGGCATTATTTCCTGCCTCCCATCGGGAAAATTTACATTGTATGTTCGATCGCTTGCTTTAAAGAATGCGATTTATATCTCAGGGTCATTCGCGATGGCCGCAATCTGTCCCAAACCAGTCGTTTGAGCGGTGTCCATAACCGGCTGTTTATGGCCGAGAGCGGCCCTCGATGCGCGACCGTCCCGGACAGCGCTGACAAAGCTGAGGCGAGGTCACTATTTTTGACGGCTCGTATGTTGGGCACGTGATTTGCTAATCGCCAGGGGCGCCCCATCGATTACGGGCGATTGATCACGAGACAGAGGCACTTATGTTCCCTATACGTAAAGCGGTGTTCCCCGTTGCAGGTCTGGGCACGCGGTTCCTGCCAGCCACGAAAGCCATGCCCAAAGAAATGCTACCCGTCGTAGACAAGCCCCTGATTCAGTACGCCGTGGAAGAGGCCGTGGCGGCGGGGATTACTGAGTTGGTCTTCGTGACCGGCCGGAATAAGCGGGCGATAGAAGACCACTTCGATCGGGTCCCCGAGTTGGAATTGGAGTTGGAGTCCAAGAACAAGGTGGCGTTGCTAGATACTGTGCGCAGCGTAATCCCGGACCACGTCAAATGCGTGTACACGCGACAGCCGGCCGCATTGGGCCTGGGGCATGCAGTCCTGTGCGCGGAATCGATCGTTGGCGACGAACCGTTTGTGGTGCTGCTGGCCGATGACTTGATCGATGCGGACTCGCCCGTGATTGGCGAAATGATGAAGGTGGCGAAAGAGTTCCAGGGTAGTGTGCTGGCGATCCAGCGCGTGCCCGCGGCGGCCACGCGGCAGTACGGCATCGTGTCAGGCCAGAAGGCGGCAGCGCACGTTTTGCGGCTGTCCGGCATCGTGGAAAAACCTGATCCGGCCGACGCCCCGTCTGATATGGCGGTGGTAGGGCGCTATGTGTTGGACCCGTCCATTTTCCAGGCATTGCGTAACACCCAGCCTGGTGTGGGCGGCGAGATTCAGTTGACTGACGCCATCGCCAGCCTGATGGCGGCGCGACCGGTATTTGGCTACGAGTACGACGGCACGCGCTACGACTGCGGCAGCAAAGAAGGCTTTTACCAAGCCACTATGGAAATCGGCAGGAAATATCACGGATTGGCATGATGTCACCTTGGCCTTTTCGAATAAGGACACCCATCATGAGCATCAAACCCCATTCGCATCAGGACGCGCCCGCTGAAGCTGCGCACAGACCCGTGCCAAAAGGCGAACGCACCTTGTCGGACCACCCGGCCGATCCCAACCGCACCGGCGCGGGCCGCCAGTTTCCGCCAGGCATGGATCCCGAAGACGTGTGGGACCCGGGCAGGGCCACCCCAAATGCTCCTCCGGTCGATAACCGATCCTGAGCTGGAAGGATTCAAACACGAAAGCGCTGGTGCTCCCTGCCCTTGGCGATATATGGGTGGCCTCCGTCGCCGATCCTGAATGTAGGGCGACGCCACGGCAATCGTGAGGTTGGCCGCAAGTGCCATTTACTGGACGCACCGGATTTCATTTCCGGCACGATGGGAGCGCTAAACGCCGGTAGGATTCTTACCCTCCGTCCCTAGAGAATTACAGTGTTTACGCATATACAAATTGGTGCCCGGGATTGGGCGAATATGGTGGCGTTCTACGATGCGGTGCTCGCACCGCTCGGCTTGTCACGGCGGAACTCCATTGAAAACGCAGGCCCGGCTGGAGTGATTTGGGGAAGCCCCGGCCAGCGATGGCCCTCCTTCGTGGTGGCGCCACCCTTCAATGGGCTGCCCGCGACGTGGGGCAACGGCACCCAAGTGAGCTTCGAAGCTGCGAACGAAGATATCGTGCGCGAGTGTTGGGCTGTGGCTATTGATCTTGACGGAGCCGACGAAGGGCCGCCAGCGCTACGACCCCATTACGCGGGAGATTTTTTCGCTGCTTACTGCCGCGATCCTGAGGGGAACAAACTAGCGTTTGTTTGCAAAATTCGGCCCGCGCCATCGCCCTCGTTTTAAGGCTCCGGTCAAGCATGTTGAACTGAAAACGGCGCGGTGCAATAGTGTCGCTCCCGGTTGCGAGCGCCGTCATAGCCACGTTTTGAATCGACGGAGGCAGACAATGCACGAGGACATCTGCAAACAGGGCGCACAGGCAGCCCGAAATGGTGGGAGTTTCCACGACTGCTTACATGCGCGCTGAACATATGCCCGGTGTGACGGCAGGATCAGTAGAAGCGTGGCACTCACGGGGTGGGGCGTGGGAGGCAGGCTGGAGGCAAGAGTTCGAAAGCTAGTCCTCAGAGTTTCAGTTTCCGACCATCCTTGTCGGGATGGGCCGACGACACTAGTCGCCACCACTGGCAGATCGTTCGTTACATCCCTCGCCATATGAAAAGGATCTGAGTCTCGAAGCCTCATCGAGGCGCTATGGGCGAAACCGTAATGCGCTGGGCTACGAGGCAATTGCACATCTCGTTGAGCTCGTCCGCAACTTGTTGCCACGCCCAACAAATCAGCTCGACCGCTTTTTGCTCTGACGAATTGAACGCGCCGGCACCCGTGGTTTCGCTTATGACCTCTCTAAGCTGGTAGAGCGAAATACCGGTACGGCATAGCGGCGGTGTCGTGCGTTCCTCGCGAAGGACTCCTGCGAGTTCGTCGATCTGTTTTTTTGCGTCAGTTGCCACGCCGCTCAAGGTGGGTCCAAGTTGACGGCAAACGTTCTCCGTCACTTCGACGCGTCCCACGCGTTCCATGAGCGGAATCGTCCGCCACAATTCATCTATGCGGTCGTGAAGGCGGTGGGCTGCTGCGTCGCGGCGCAGGTCTAGCGGAAGCGAGCGCGACTGACATGCCATGTCGCTGGCGCGCCAGCGAGCTCGCTTCATCGCGGGGTTGCTGTTTTCCCGAGGGCGTTCCCGCCCATCCTGCAGGGCGGCAGCCCACTCGAGGAGCAGGTCGCCGTAAATTTGGATCGAGGCGGCTAAATTCTCCCGCATGCTGCGACGTGCAGACAGAGGCAGCACCGCGATGGCGGCGAGGATGCCTGAGGCGGAGCCGACAAAAATCGCAAGGGTTTTATCTGTTGCGCCATCTAATACGTCAGTGCCGGGCGCCACGGTCAGCATAGTCACAGTAACCAGGCTGTAGCTGAGATTCGGCCAGCGAGTCGAAAGAAACGCAGCGAAGCTCACGCCGAGGACGATACTCCACTCCGAAGCTAGATCCGTAGCTAGCCCTGCCAATACAAGGGACACTCCAAGCGCCACGCCAAGCAGTGCGCCCAAGACGCGGGCGGCGGCTTCACCTACCGTTCCCTCGACGCTGGCGCGCACCACGAACAGCGCAGAGAAAGCGCCCCACGCGAGTTCTGGCAGGTTTAACCAGTTCATCCATGCGCAGGCTAGCAGCACGGCGACAACGGTTTGCAAAGGCATACGCACATTGTCTTGCCCCACCATCGACCGACAGTTCGCGGCATATTTAAACAGCGCGCCAAGCTCGGGGCTTAACACGCTTCCTTTTTTGTACTTCATCAACTTCATTACTGCTCCCGATTTGCACACGGAACCGAACATTGCGACCCCGCCGCAGCATCTTCTGTGCCTGGCCGCCCGCTTGTGACCAATTAGCGTGTAGGTGCTGAGATCCCGGTTCAACATCGTCAGGCGTCTCGGGTATATGACTTGCTCCCAGCATTGCAACTATCGGGAGCACGCAAATGAAAGCCATTGAACGAGTCGCCAAGTTCATGCTTGAACACAACCTTACGTTGGTCACAGCGGAGTCGTGCACGGCGGGGCTGATTGCGGCAAAGTTAGCGGATGTCCCCGGGGCCGGCCAGCTTTTGGATTGCGCGTTTGTTGTCTATTCGGTTGAGGCCAAGCGCCGTTGCCTGGGCGTGCCGCAGTCGACCCTGTCCGCCCATAATCTGACGAGCGAGGCCGTGGCCCTCGACATGGCGCTTGGTGCGGCGCGCAAGAGCCAGGCCAACGTGGCAGTGGCTAATACCGGCGTGACCAACGCGGTGGATGACCGAATCCCGAGCGGAACGCAGTGTTACGCCTGGGTCTTCAAGCGAGGCCGGGCGGATGCCAGTCCGATGGTCTACACCGCAACTCGACAGTTCTCAGGCGATCGCAACGGCATACGTGAGGCCAGCGCGGAGTTCGCATTGCTGGGGATCGTGGAGCATTTCTTGGAACACGAGTTCGCTCATCGCGGATAGGGCGTTTAATTCTTTAGGAACTCGACTATGAATCGAAAGGGCAGCAGCGGAAATGAATACGCAGCGATAGCTCGCACACTGGGCGTTCCCCAGGCGTTCGATGCTGCTGCTGAACTTGAGGCGAGGATAGACTTTCTGCACGCCTACTTGCTGACGGCAAATAAATCCGGGTATGTGCTGGGCATCAGCGGCGGCGTGGATTCGTTGGTGGCCGGCAGGATGGCTCAGCTGGCGGTGGAGCGAATTCGCGCCGCTGGGCGGAACGCGAACTTTTTGGGCGTGCGCTTGCCGCATGGCGAACAACAGGATGAGCATGACGCGGCCCGGGCGCTCGAATTTGTGGCACCGGATCACCGGATGCGCGTGGATATAAAGCCCGCCGTGGATGCGCAACGTGACGCGCTGTTGTCTGCAGGTCTGGCCTTCAAAGATGATGCGGCGGAAGATTTTGTGGTCGGCAACATCAAGGCCCGTCAGCGTATGGTGGCCCAATACGCGATAGCAGGGGCTTTGGATTGTCTGGTAATTGGAACGGATCAGGCTGCGGAGGCGGTGATGGGCTTCTTCACCAAGCATGGCGACGGCGCCGCCGATGTTGTTCCGCTTGCCGGATTGACGAAGCGGCGGGTGCGCGCCTTGGCTCTTCTTCTTGGCGCGCCCGCCGAATTGATCATCAAGGTACCCACCGCCGACCTCGAATCGCTTGCGCCATTACGTCCAGACGAGGACGCCTTTGGTGTGACATACGACGACATTGATGCGTTCCTGGAGGGCCGGCCGGTGTCCGAGCAGGCGGAGGCCATCATTCGCCGCCAATACACCTCCACCCAGCACAAACGCCTGCCGCCAGTAGGCCCCTAACGCGAAGGAGCCCGCAGCGGCGGGCGAGGACGCCCGCCGGATGATGCGCATGTCGTCCAGCATGCGCGCCTATGGCGTCAAGACAACCTTGATGCATGCATCCTTCTTGTCCCGAAAGGTCTTGTACATTTCCGGCCCCGCCTGAAGGTTGGCGCGGTGCGTGATGACGAACGAAGGATCAATTTTCTTGTCGATGATCAGTTGAAGCAGTTCGTCCGTCCAGCGCCGAACGTGTGTTTGGCCCATGCGCCAGGTCAAGCCCTTGTTCATGGAAGCACCGAAGGGAATTTTGTCGATCATCCCTCCGTAGACGCCCGGAATGGACAGCACGCCGGCCGGCCGGCACACGTAGATCATCTCTCGCAACACGTGTGGTCTGTCCGTTTCAGCCCCGACCGCCTGTTTGACGCGGTCGTAGGCTTGTTCCATCGTGCTGCTGGAATGGGATTCCATCCCGACCGCGTCGATGCACTTTTCCGGCCCCTTTCCCTGCGTCAATTCCTTGAGGCGCTCGACCACACTTTCCTTTTCAAAGTTGATGGCGACTGCACCACCGTCGACGGCCATCTTCAGGCGCTCGGGCACGCTGTCGATGCAGATCACCTGCCTGGCGCCCAACAGGACGGCGCTTCGGATAGCCATCTGGCCTACCGGACCGGCTCCCCAAATGGCGACGGTGTCCGTGGGTTCGATGTCGCACTGAAGCGCGGCCTGCCAACCGGTCGGAAATATGTCCCCTAGAAAAAGGACTTGCTCGTCAGAGAGGTCAGGGGGCACCACAACATGGGTTGAGTCGGCAAACGGCACGCGGACGTACTCCGCTTGACCGCCCGCATACCCGCCGGTCAAGTGGCTATAGCCGAAGAGTCCTGCCGTCGTATGGCCGAACATCTTGGCCGCTTTGTCGGCGTTTCTGTTGGTTCGCTCGCAAGCGGAGAAGTTGCCCTTTACGCACTGTTCGCATTGGCCGCAGGTGATGGTGAAGGGGATCACCACGCGATCGCCCACTTTCAGGTTTTTGGCCTCGGGTCCGACCTCCACGACTTCGCCCATGAATTCATGGCCCAGAACGTCGCCGGATTTCATTTCCGGCATGAAGCCGTCAAACAGGTGAAGATCGGAGCCGCAAATCGCGCACGCGCTCACCTTGATGATCGCATCGCGTGGATGCTCCAGAATGGGATCGGGAACAGTGTCGTAGCGCACGTCATGTTTACCGTGCCAGCAAAGTGCTTTCATGGGTATCCCCTCGGAATCGCGATCGCGTTAGTGCGAGCAGGGGGAGGGGAGCAACTTTCATGCCCCAAGATAGTCCACGCGCTATCCCATAGGGTAAGCACGTGCGGGCGCATTCGTTGCTGGGGCCATCGCAAGCGGGATGGGCGCGATGCCTCGGTCAGCGAAGAACATGTTCTTGTAAGACGTCAAAATCGATAGGTTTGACGAGATAAGCTTCCACCCCGGGCGGCGGGTTTTTCGTACCATGTTCGGAGACAAGCCCACTGAGAACGACGATTCGCGCATCGGGGCAGAGCGCCGATATTTGGCCCGCGAGCTCCAATCCAGAAATGTCGGGCAACTCGACGTCAAGAAGAACGGTCTCAGGACGGAATGCACGGCAGGCGCGCAATGCCTCACTGCCACTACGGGCGATCTCGACGGTAGCCCCGCTTTCAAGCGTCAGGCATTCCGCAATCAGTTCTGCCGTAGAACTGTCGTCATCGACTACAAGGATGCGCATTGCAATGTCCTCGATATGGCCGGGGTTCAGGGATCGGGGAGAGCGGGCGTCAATGAAGAAGTCAAAAGACACCCGCACAGGTCAAGTGTTTAGCCGCTAAACCGCTATCAGGTTTAAGCCTCGCTGGTCCACGGAAGCGCCCGCGCCACAAAAAGGCTGATGCGTTGGCCGGAGTCTTCGAAGTCAGCGAATAGGCTGCGAAGTGGAAGCGCGCTTTGCGTGCACCGTGGAAGGCGACCACGGCGCACTGATCTGAGGGGCGGCACGCACCTTTTTCCATCCCGCCTCCCAGGCTTCCACCCGTCCGCGCCATTGGGCTATCGGCTCTCCAGTGTGAGCGGGCATTGCGTCCGCTCGTAGATAAGGGCAATTGAGGATACTCAGCCCTTTTCGGGCGGCCTCAGCTCCCTGCTTTTGGATGTCGTCATACACGGCAGCACCTCCAAAAGAAGATCCACGGAGGTGATTATTGCCGGACCAAACGGGGTGGTGCAATAGTGTGGTGCACGGGTAGATGATGAGTTTGTGACGCATCGTTGCAGAACCCCCTCCCGTCCAATAGCGCCGGTGAAAGCGTCGACTGTTGCCCTCCTCAAAACTCCAGCGACAGTGGGTCAAAGATGTCGAGGCCGACGCACCTTTACGTCGGGCGCTATCCCCGGACATGCCTGTGGAACGTTTCCTTGATGTTCCGCGGATGGCTCCCCTTGTCCGGCCGCCGATACCGACTACAGCCAAAGGGCGACTCAAGGACGCTTGTGTGCTACAGCCACGGCAATGCTCCCATTTGGCAGGCGGTATTTGCCCTCCCCGAGCCAGATGACTGTCTCGCCGGTCGGAAGCGTGCAAACGTACTGGTGCACCTGAGATGCTTCGGGGCTACGTTTAATTACCAGGCGCCTTTCCACCCTGCAAGTCGATCGGTCAGGCAGCTTTACGATGACATCGGACAACCGTGAGCCGGAGGCCATAATTCGCCCTTCCTGTAGATCGCGCGGCCGTATCGGGATCCGTCCAATTTGCCGGCGGTCCGCGCCTTCCCGTGGCACTTCATTCATAGCATGTGCGGAGTTACGTGAACATGCGCCACGAGGCCAATAGTCAGATGTCAGAAATGCGCCCGACCCCCCCCATTAGATAGTCCCCAGGACCGGGTGATGAACACGTTTCTGAAAGGTCCAAGAACCAAACGTTCATGTGCTCGCGGAAAGCGGTCTTGTGCCAACTTCGCGGCAAACTAACATGGCTGGGGTTGTCACCATTTTCGATGTGGAGTTCCGAGCGTACGATCACGAAACCAGGGCGCTTAGACAGTACTGCCTGCGGGGATGCGAACCAATTTACGGCCATCTAGAACGAGCATGAAGCAATCACCTTCAGAGTTTCCCGAACAAGACCGGTATCGACTCCTTGTAGATGCCGTGATGGATTACGCCATATATCTCCTGGACACGAAGGGTCGGGTTAGCAGTTGGAACCCAGGCGCCGAGCGTTTCAAGGGCTATAAAGAAGAGGAAATTATCGGTCAGCATTTCTCTGTCTTTTACACTGAGGAAGACCGCGCCTCTGGAGTACCCCCGCGCGCGCTGGAAACGGCGAGAAAAGATGGGCGCTTCGAGGCAGAAGGCTGGCGCGTGCGAAAGGATGGCACTCGCTTCTGGTGTAGCGTAGTCATTGACCCCGTCCATGATGACAAAGGTCAACATGTAGGCTTCGCGAAGATCACGCGCGACGTCACTGAGCAGAAAAAGCATCGGGAAGAACTGCAAGCAGCGCGTGATTCGATGCACCACGCACATCGCATGGAGGCAATTGGACGCCTGACCGGAGGCGTTGCCCACGACTTCAATAATTTCTTGACGGCTATCCGGTTCTCCGCCGAATTTTTGAAAAGATCGGGCGAGATGCCCGCCTCTCTGATGCGTTATGTCGGGATCATTTCCGACACTACGGAGAAGGCGGCACAACTCACCCGCCAGCTCTTGGCATACGCAAAAAAACAGCCTCTAAAACCGCATGTGTTTGACGTGCGCGACAGCCTGTCATCGCTTCGTCAACTGTTCGAGGCCTCTGTTGGATCGTCCATTGCCCTAGCCTATGAGGTGGGCCCAGGAAATACGACTATCTATGCAGATCCGGCGCAGCTTGACTCGGCGCTGTTGAATCTAGTGATCAACGCCCGGGACGCGATGCCCGCCGGCGGTCGCCTCACTATTTCGGTGCAAGGAATAGAGCGGCCGCCTACGCTAGGCGCAAGTCTGGATTTGGATGCGCCGCACGTTGCTGTAGCGGTTAAGGACACTGGCATCGGGATGGAAGATGAGGTGGCCAAGCATATTTTTGAACCCTTCTTCTCAACTAAAGGCCAGCACGAAAATTCGGGCCTGGGCTTGAGCCAGGTGCAGGGGTTCGTCCAGCAGTCCGGCGGCGATGTTGAAGTCCACAGCCGGCTGGGGCAGGGAACGACCTTTACCCTCTATCTCCCAGCTGCGGAACCCGCAACCAAACCCAACAATGCGAGCGTTCGGCAGTCTGATGACCCGCAGGTCCGAAATCGCGTCCTGCTGGTCGAAGACAATCGCATGGTGGGCGAGGTGGTGGTCTCGATGTTAAAGGACATGGGCCAAGATGCGACCTGGCTTCTCGACGCGGAGGCTGCGCTGGCGCATCTGACGGAGGGAAGGGGGGGCTGTGACATCGCGATCCTCGACGTCGTCCTGCCTGGTATGAATGGCGTTGAATTGGGTCGCCGTATTCGAGCGCAATGGCCTGACATACGGGTGGTACTCGCCAGCGGGTACAGTGACGCAATCACTGGCCAAGAGGTCGTCCCGTTTCCGGTGATGCAAAAACCGTATTCGCTTGAAACTTTGACGCACGTGTTGCACGCGCCCGACTCGGCGAGTGCAGGAGTACCTAAACGCTAAGGTCTTTACCCTGGCTCGTCTATCTTCAAGCACCGCTTTTCTACCGGACGAGATGAACGTCCTTTTTCCAAGCGAGAAACAGTTGCTCGCGGCGCAATGCCAGGATGGAGGCGTGGACAGAAGTCCACATTTGGTCAATTGTTGGGATTGGGAATTACTGCATATGATCTTTTCGAACCGTGACGTCCTTGTTGAGCTTCGGCAGGTACGGATGCGCCAGATTCCCTGGGTCAAGAAGGCGGCAACCTTTTCACAACTGCGATCGCTGAACCTCGTCACTGCCGCCCGCCAACGGGCGGCCTCCGGCTCCGGCCGCCCAGATGTCGAAATCGCGGCATTATCGGAACCGGGGAAATCGGAATTCGAGAGGCTGAGACGCCGCGAGGAGTGTGACGATTGGACGGCGTATGGACGCGCGCCCTACGTAGTACCCGGGGCAGATTCTTAGCATGGTTTACTGAAGTTGGCCGTAACCTGGGCGGAAAGTACCTCGAGCCAGCAGACCTCTTCCGACCCGTTGCAGCCGTTCGTCTACTATGCAGAGCTTATTGGCCGGCGCCCGCATGTGAGCTGACTGGATGCGTGGAAAGAGKCGTTTGCGTAAAACCCGATGCAGTACACCTCGCGCACGTCATTCCATACGGTACAGATTACCGAAGCCAGCCTCCTGAACTGATGTGCCCTCGGTGCAACCAGGCAGTGGCAGGCTCCGTCCCCATCCGGCGGCCAAGACCTGCACATCAAGCACAGGATCGGAGGCCTTGGCCCGCTCGTTGCGGATGCGACAGATTTCAGGATCGGTGGCGAACAATCCGCGTGCGAAGACCCTGCCCTGTTCCGCCAGCCTTGCTGTCTTGGGGGCACGGATTCTCGAAAACGCCTCGAAGACGTCGTCCAAGCCACCACTGGCGCCATCCAGGCACCGGGCCAAATGCCACGCATCTTCCAGCGCCTGGCACGCACCTTGCCCCGAAGTCGGCAACGGCGCATGAGCGGCATCACCAACCAGCAGTACGTTCGCTCGGCTCCATGTATGCAGCGGCTCCAAGTCATGCACCGCAATCAGCCGGATGGCATTCGCGGGCGTGGCCCGGATGATATGCGCGACCGGTTCAGGCCATCCCGCGAACAGGTCCTCGACCTCCTTACGTCTATCTGCGGTCGGTATAGCTTCAGATAGGGGTCGAGCCTGCGCCGCGGCCCAATACACCAGTTCGGGTCGAATCGCCACGCAACCAAAGCGCTCGCCAGCCCCCCAGAAATCCTGAATCGAAATATCGTCCACCAGCGCCTGCTGCCCCTGCGCCACGCCGATCCAGTTCACGAAGCCCTGATAGGTAGGTGTGTTGTCACCCGCGACAAACTTGCGCGCCACCGAATCCATACGGCCGTCGGCGCCAATGAGCAGATCCGGGCGGATACTCGCGCCATTTTCGAAATGCGCCACGGCTCTGCCTTGAGCATCCAGCTCAATGGCCATCGCCCGGCGCCCGAACTCCACCGGAATCTCCGCCCGTGCCGCATGGTCCAGCAACACCTCCTGCAAGTGCCTGCGTAGCACCGTGTAGGTTGGGTATCCCATCGTCCGGTCCAGCAATCCAATATCGAGGCCTCCCAATGCATTTCCCGCAGCATCCTGGCGACGTATTGTCAGCGGCCGACCGCCAATGGCCTCGATGTCTTGCAGCAGTCCAAGTTCTTCCAGCACAAAGCTGGCATTGGGCCAGAGCGTTACGCCGGCCCCCATGGTTGTTGGCACCGCACGGCGCTCATAGACTCGAGGGTTGTAACCCTGCTTGCGCAATGCCAGTGCCGCGCTTAGGCCCGCAATGCCGCCGCCAAGTATTCCAATTTCCACGCTGAATCTCTCCTGTTCATACGGTGCCCGGTGCACGGTCCACCGCGTCACATCAGGCAAAAGGGCATGTTAAATTTCGCCATTCCAGATTACTAGCGTGCAAAAATTGGACGTTTTCATACCTCAAACGGGATAATCAATGCGCGGTGCACTCGATCTGAATACTGTCCGTGTCTATGCGGCAGTTGTTGATGAGCAGAGCTTTGCTGGCGCATCACGTTTATTGGCCATGCCTTCGTCCAACGTCAGTCGCCACGTTGCCGCACTGGAACGCAAACTTGGCACACGCCTGCTGGAACGAAGCACCCGCCATCTGCGCATGACTGAAGCCGGGCGGCTGCTCTACGAACGCGCCAAGCCCTTGCTCGACACTCTGCTCTCCACGCAGGAAGAGCTTGGCGCGGTACAGCGCGAACTGCGTGGTCCTCTGAAGATGTGCATGCCGGGCGAGGCACCAAGGCTGCTTGCCCCCATCCTGGCCGAATTCTGTAGCCTCCATCCGGGGATCGAGCTCGAATGCGATACCCGGATGACCGGACTGGAAGTGCTTCGAGAGGACGTTGACCTTTCCATCGTCTTCCACCGGGGCCATCAGGAGGACAGCGCTTTCATCACCCGCGAACTCGCCACCCTGCCCAGCATCGTGGTTGCCGCCCCCTCCTTGCTGGCCAAGACCGGCATTCCACGCCATGTGCGCGAGCTGAAGTCTCTGCCCTGCATCACCACCCTCAGTGCGCTGAAGGGCCAACCCTGGCAGTTTCAGGACGTTGCGGGCGAAATCGTCAAGGTACCGGTCCGCAGCCGCTACCGCGTCAACAGCGGAGAACTGGCCGTGGCTGGCGCACGGCAAGGCATCGGCTTCGCGATTGTGGCGGCTTATCCCTGCCAGGAAGACCTTGCTACGGGTCGATTGCAGGAAGTACCACTCGACCTTCTTCCTGCCCCCTTGCAATTGCTGGGGGCATACAGCCATCGCCATTCCGTGACGGCGCGCGTCCGGGCGCTGCTGGAATTGATACAGGTACGGTTGGCTGGATCGACGAGCCCTCACATGGACCCCAGACCGCGTGGGACGGTCTAGGATCGAAGTGGTGTACCGGGCTCAAAGTGGAATTTTTCGAAGCGCAAGCAGTGGCTCGCCATGACTTCTTCAATGGCCGCTTCTGACCGACAGCGGACCACCGAGATCTACCGCTGTGCCTTGCTCTCTTATGGGCGCGGCTGAAACGCGCTTATTGGCTTCGGTAAGCGCTGACCGGCAACACTGGCCGAAACCCGCTTTCGGCGGCTCGGATGGCCGGGTTATCGCCGCGATCTCCAACTGGAGGTGGCCCTGGAGACTAGCGAGCAACTTCAGTCATTTGTTGATGCTGCTGCCCAAGTTGAAGGCGTCAATGAGTTCTTCGATGAAACGGATGGTTGTGGCGACCATGGCGAAGGCTTTGGGCCTGGGATAGGGTTGACGAGGATCAGGCTCGGCGCCTGCCGAAACCCCGCACGCGGGGCATGAGCCGGGGCTTTAGTGAATGGAGGGAGGGCGAGACGGCAGCTAGCCGACGGCGGCCTGCGCGGGTAGCGACGAAGCCGTACACATGTAATCTGCTGTCGCGGATGGCTTCTGGACCTTAGCGACGTGATCGCGGATATGATCAGCCTTGGCAGCTCGCCGATCACAGCTGAGCCCTCCGGCTTGCGTCGCATCCGCCTATTCGATTCCGACGAAAAATCGTCAGCTTGGATTGATATGCGGACGAAGACGGCGCTGCGTTTCTGAAGGCGTTTCAAGAAACAGCGCGTGATAGCGCGCGGCCGCGTACGTGGAATACGGGTAGCCATGCTGAAGAAAGCAATCGGCAACGGTCTGCTCATGGGTGCTGTATGCCAGGTCCAGATAGACGTCGTGGAGTTTTCTCAAGGCTAGGTAATGGGCTGGGCTCATGCCGAAACAGACCTGGAAAACGTCACGCAAGCTGCGTTCGCTGATCTTCATGCGCCTGCACAATTCATCAACATGCACGGCCCGCTGCGCGTCGCGAAAGATCGCTAGCGCCACCGCGCACACCTTGGGCAAGCGCACGCTGGGCCGACCCATGTTCTTGTCGTGCGGCACACGGTCGGCGATCAGATTACGCAAGCGCTGCTCGATCAGACGGCGCCCCAGCGCGGGCGGGCAGGCTGGGGCCATCGAGAGGAGCGCGGCTTCGCGCAGTGCGGCAACGTGCACGGGGTCCGTCTTCACCATGTCAGCCGCGTTAGCCCAGCGCCGCAGCGTCTGCGCCGCGAAGGTGTCGTCTATCAATAAATCGGACGCGAGCGGCAGCGCGATAGTGATCCAGTCATTGGGACCAGCGGCGCGGAAGACGAACCCTTTTCCAGGCGCCAGCACACCCATCGAATCCTGATCAAAAGGGACGCCATTCAGCCATGCCCGGGCGGGCGCGGGTTCCGGCAATAGCAAGGTCAGGTGTGTCGCCCAGCCCGAGGCTTCGCACAGGTTGGGTACCTGGGTGACGCCGCGTTGCACGTCGATGCCATCCACATCCAGATGTCCGGTTCGCCAGCCCCCGTCTCGGGAGCCGAGCAGGAATACCCGTGCGTCGGCGTGGAAGAGAGCGGCCGCGTACGAATCAAACGACTCGAAGTGCTGCAATTTCATCCAAGCCTCCACGCAAGAGAGCTGACGATATATTGCGGAAATAAACATGGACGCTGCGCTTCGGTCCTAATCGGAGACGCGGCCTAGGCGCTGTCCAGATCTATATTTGCATGTAAATCGGGGTGGCAGATGTCTTTAGCGGGTCGAATCTATCTGCTTGCATGGATGGGGGGGATTTGCTATGTCATTGGAAACACATTCTGCGATCCTCCGACATGCTCGACTTACGCCTGGCCGCTAAGCGGCCCCTGATTGTATGGGTTGTTGGCGTCAACGTATCAGATAACTTGACGCTCGGCCGGACATTCCACGGGGGCAACGCCTCGGCATTTTTGGTCGCCTTGCCTGCTTATATTATGGGGCCAGTGCCGCGTCTCCTCGACCAATCTGCAGCAACCTGACTTTGAATCGCATGGCGAGCGGAGGCGTCATCAGGGAAAACAACAGCGGGTCCACCCACAATTACCCACGGCCCGTTAACGGCATACTGCACGTGCGCTATGACTCCAATTCCGTCCGCCGCGCGAACCATCCTATATGTCGCGCGAACTCCGTTGATGACCACCGTTCCATCCAAGTGATTCTCCTGGGTCAGAAAAAATTCCTATACAAGTGGAGAATGCCACTGCGCACTGGGCCAGACACCGGGAGAAACCCCTGGTCCGGTTTGCCCAGCAGTAATGCAAATTACTGCTCTCAGTCTGCGGATGACGTCAGCGCGTTGATCACGGAGGCCACCAGCTAAGAGGACAATACCCCATTATCTGCGATGGCTGCGCGGAAATGTGCGCCAAATGATTAACGAGCAGACTCCGGACTGAATGGCGGTTTCTGGCCGCTTGCCGGCATGTTTACAATCGGATCGCAGTGACCCTGGTTCACGCTGCGCCTTGTTTCCCGTTCAGGAGCAATTCCAGCTGGTCAAGCATCTCTGCAGGCGCCCAAGGTTTCAGTAGAAATTTCATGCCTGCGGGCAGTGCGTTCGCATCTGGGTGCTCGCGGCCCGATGTAAGTAAGACCGCAATCTCTGGCGATTGCCTATTTACGCGCATCGCCAATTCGAAACCGTCCATGGTTCCGGGCATTTGGATATCCATCAGCATCGCTTGTATGTCGGGCCGGTCCGCAAGGCGCCGCAGTGCGTCGTCCGCATTGCTGGCCTCACTGACGACGTATCCTGCCTCCGTCAGTAGCGTCGCCAAGAGCCAGCGGGCGTCGGGGTCATCGTCCACTACGAGTACAGGCGGAGCTCCAGCTGGCGCTTGAATGCGGGGCATCAGTTTTGTTTCTCAATGGGATTGCGGCTGCAAACGGCCTGCATAGTCGGCTTAGGCACAGGTCGCCCACGTGGGCCCGACTGCGACGGTCAGCAAGCCTTATTCCTACGGCCTCATAAGGACGTTGATTCGGCGTGGTGACCCGGCACGCGGGGCGTACAGCTTACCGCCCGGTCGACGCTGGGTGCCCCGGCTCATCATTGCGGATGCCGAGGAATACGGATGGTGAATGTCGTTTGCTCAGCAGTCGATTCAACGCCTATGGTGCCGTGATGAGCGTCGATGATGCTCTTGCAAATGAACAGGCCGAGTCCGAGGCCAGCCGCCGAAATTCGGCGGTCCGGGTAAGGCGTTGCGCGGGTCAACGGGTCGAAGAGGGTGGGGAGGGCGCTGGATAGGATCTGTTCTCCGCCGTTGGAAACTGTCAGCCCGAGCCACTCACCTTGGTCCTCAACACTAAGGTTGATCGTCCCATCTCCATAGCGAGCCGCATTGGAGAGCAAATTCGACAACACTTGTCCCATCTGCCCGGCGTCCCACGTCCCTAACGGGTTGCCGCTGCAGCTCAGTGTGATTGATGCTTCCGGGAAGAGCACCCGCGCTTCTTCAATCGCGGAGCTGCACAACGTATGCATCGACAATAAGGTGTGGTTTGTCGCCTGGATCTGACCCAGGCGCGCGCGTGTAAATATCAGCAAATCGTCAATCATCGCGCGCATTCGCAGTACTGAGCGTTGCACGATCGCGGACGCACGCACTCCTGCTGGAGAAATCGTATCGTCGCGTACCAATATTTCCGTCGCGTATTGCAACACTGCCAGAGGAGCCCGCAGATCGTGCGCGAGCACGCCGGCGAACAAGTCCCGAGCTCGCTCTACCCTGCTGGTGTACTGCTGTACCGATTCGCTGAGCGCCTGGTCGATCGCTTCGTTGAAGCGAATTATTTCTTGAAATGACTCTCGGTCAGTCGTACCGAGAGCTTGCCATCTGCGCAGCACACTCGCGCGCAGGGCGCGGAACTCGGCAACCACATCGTTCAGCCCAAATCCCTGGGTGCGCCTGTCGTCAGCGTGCAGAACGGAAACAAAATCGAAGCCTGCGTCTCCCTCTGACTTCGAGCCAAAGGATTTCGCCGTCTGCTCCGCTTCGCTTTGTAATCCCTCCATATTGGCAGCAACCGACATCAGGATTTCGGCGGCGGAGTCACGAAGTTGATCCTCTGACAAATTCCCTGCTGCCGGCTGAAGCTGCCTGGCGTATCCAATCCAGTCATCAATCAGATCTTCGCGATGCTCGCGAATGAAGCTAGCTATGCTCATGAGCACTCCTGCAATGGCGCTCTACCGGCCTAAGGATTGCGGCTGACCATGCCAATAGCCTAGGCCGTTGTAGCAATCAGTATGCGCCGCATGATCATCGTGACCAAATAGCGCATTTGTCACGGTGCGCCAGCACCAGTTCACCAGGGGCGATGGCTAAGTCCGAGGGGGAGCGCGGGACGGTCGCTTAGCCGAGGCCAATCGTTCGCCAACCGCATTTGGCTCAGAGCCCGCAGGGTAGGGTTGAATGACTGCTACTCGTCGGGAGCGTGAGCTTGAATCATCGCTGGACAGCAAAAAGTTCGACATGTCGTCCAGCGACCCGTCTTCTGAACGAGTGGAGAGTGGTTTAGATTTCCGTCTGCTCGGAGAGCTCTAGGGCATCATCAACCTCGATGCGAGATACCGCACTGTCGATTCCAGCTTGGAGTGCCCGAGGAGCAACTGCACGGCCCCCAGGTTCTTCGTACGCTGGTAGATGAGGGTCGCCTTCGTGCGTCGCATCGAATGAGTTCCGTAGTTGGCGCGGTCCAAACCCAATTGGTCGACCCAGTTTCCGAGAATTCGGGCGTATTGGCGGGTTCCCAAATGCGGTGAGGCGTGAAGCCGGCTGGGAAAGAGAAAGTCCTCCTGCTTCAGTCGGGCCTGCTTTATCCACGTCTGTAATGCTTACCGGGTAGCTTGCGTGATTTCAAACTGTACGGGGCGCTGAGTCTTGCGCTGCATGACTATAGTGCGCATTGCCATCTGATCACCATGGCATATGTCTCGGACCTTGAGCGCGACGAGGTCGCGGCCGCGAAATTTGCTGTCGATGCCCAGGTTTAGCAGCGCCAGTTCACGTAGACGGCCCTCTATCTGAAAGCGAACACGCAGTGCCCAGATATGCTTCGGTTTGAAAGGGGCCTTCTGCCCAACGATCTTTCCTTTATTCCACGGCTCATGTCGAGTGGCTTCGGGTGTGGTGTCCATGATGGTCTCCCATCGAGTTGTTGGATTCCACAGAATGCGCTCTGCTCGTGAAACGACTAGGAACACGACTGCAGCTGCGCAGAGCGACGTTCTGAGCGATGGGGCATTGACCACTGCCCAGCACGAGGCGGCCGTCGTCGTTCCCAGTCACAAACCAGCGATTTTTCCAATTCCGGAATGGCTGGATTCTGCTGCGCTCAGCTGCACGGGCCGTGCCGATTGCGGGAGCTACAGCATGGAGCACCGAGATGTTTTGCTACTCAGCGAGGATGCGGCCGCGACGCCTGCGGGGGGGGCAATCCGTGCCTTCTTGCGTCTCAGTTGGCCGCGTCAGTTCTGCAATTCCCTTCTGAACATCATGAAGGAAGGAGCCCGACTCGAAGGTGTGAATTATTGTAGGGACTGCAAGTTCAAGCAGGCAGGTTAGCATCTCGGCGAACCACCACTTCGCCAAACCGTTGGATGGAACGACGTGGGCATGTGTTAGGTAAGCAATCGCGCGGGTCACTATGTTGGGATCTCGGCCCGATTCGATCACGCTGACGACTTGTTCATTGGCGAGTCGAACGAACTCGCCGGCAAGCTGAGCGACGGGAATTTCTGGTGTGCCCTGTTCAGACCAAAAGGCTTGTCTCGCTAGGGTGCGGCAGGCGATCTGCAGTGCTGGAAGATCAATGTCGCGCATTCGCGGTTCTCCTCGAGGGTGACCTAGTGATCCGCGTTTTTATTGCTATCCGCTTATCCCCGCAAGCTATCGCTCATCCGTATTGTAGGACTAACGATTATCAGTAATCCCCCTGACTTTGTGCATCAAGCGAAGGTTGACCAATGCCTCAAGTTTAAAGGGCTGAGATCCTGGGTAGCTTGTGGCATCAGACGCCAACGTTGACGGGGAGCCTTGATTAAACTGCGGCCGCTCCCGACCCGGAGCGGCCGCTCAGCGATCTTGCTAGCTAGGGATGTCGGTTTCAAAGTTTGCTCAGAACAAGAGATCGATGGCTGCGACGGGCGCGGCCGCGCCGCAAAAATTCTCCGGCACTAGGTCTGGTCGAGAGAAGAAATCGAAACGTCTTAAGCCTTGACTGAGATGATGCACCGTGCGCAGATGGCACCAGGCGGTGCTGCGTAGCCTTTATGGCACTACCGCGTCCCCTTGATTGCGCGGGCGCATCCTGCACCGCTACCCGGAAGCCCCCGTAATGGGGATGTCCGCGGCTTGACGCCCGAGCAACTCAGCTATCGCAGCGTGCTGTTGACGTTCAACCGCGACACCGAAGACGCACGCTGCGCGCGTCGGCCGGATCGTAGTAACGACTACAGCCGCGAAGCTCGCCAAGCTTGCCACGTCGACGGTAGCACTCAGACGTTCATGGCAAATCTTCGCAAGGCGGGGTGGATCAAGTACCACCGGAAATCGTTCACTTACTTCGTTCGACAGGGGGTTCCTGTCCAGGTGATTGTGAAACAGTCGGATCGCACAGCTTCTCTGGAACCCATCACGCTCGAGGAAGTAGACCAGGCGCTGAGCCGCGAAACCGACGCGTTGGTGCACCAACAACAGCTGCAGCGTAACTCAGACGCAGTGCTCCACCAGCTATCCACGATGGAATGACGTGACGCAAAACTGCGACGTCTCGACAGGCGCCGCACAGCCAGGCTGCGGCCTTCCAAGCCGCTTATGTGGGTTCGATTCCCGCAGCCCGCTCCAAACGAGTGAAGGCACGCCAGCGAAAGCAGCGGGCTTTTTTGTTTTGCACCGCCGGATGAGCTACGGGATAAGCCGTGATGTGGGTGTGTGCACTACTGTGCCGTCGGGCAGTTGATATTGGCCGTATCCCAACCAGCCCACCGTCTGGCCATTTGGGAGGCAACAATAGAAGAAAGCATTTTCGCCCTTGTCACCGGGGAGCGTGCGTGCCCGTCGCTCTATTCGGAAGCGCCGACCATCGTCCGCGATAGCCACTACTGCAATGGAGCTTTTACCTGGGTTTGCCGGCATTTCGCATTTCCTGTTTTGTTTTACTAGGATGTGCCTATGAGTTTCGCGTGCGGCGCCCCGTTCTGTAAATCCGCCGTTCGGCTGGACCAAAAACGGCAATTGCGGCCTTTTTGTATTGCGCGGGGCGGCCGAATGGCCAGACTGTCGCCGCGCAGGCCTGTTGGAGATCGCTAAACGCCGGCAGTTGGTAGGCGGCATGCGACCGCGAGTAAAGTCGTACCGTCGGCTAGTTGGAATTGGTTTTCACCTAACCAAGCCACGGCGCTTCCATCCTGCAAGCAGCAATAGAAGAACCCCTGCTCGCCATCATCGCAGGGTAGCGAGCGGCATCGACGCTCGATTACAAAGGTGGTGCCATCTGGGCTTACCGCAATCAACACTGTAGGACGCTTCGTGTAGACCGTTTGCATGGCGCGACTCCGATGAAGTGGCTTGGCAAGTTCAGCGCCTCGATTGGGACACCACCCAGCCTTTCGGTCAATACATCTTTAGCCCACATCCAATAACACATCGGGCTACTGCAAGGGGGTTTCCTCTCCGTTTGCCAGTTCGCGCGGCAGCAACAAGGGGTAACCCCTCACTCCCTTCGAAGCCCTGCTAGGAATAAAGTGCCTTAGCCGGTAAGAGGGAGCCGCCATGAAGAAAAGGGAATCACTGAAAGTCATATCTGCCGAAATCGGTCTGTTGGAGCATCGCGTAAACGCATTGCGTGCTTGAATATGCAATTCCCGGAGTGATGTCGTTTCGATAGAGCCCCTCGGGGTGCTGCCGTGAATTATTCACTGGCTCTTGCGGGCCGAGGCGGGACGATGATAAAGCTCATCATAGGATGTCTGATTGGCGGGCTCCTCTACGCCGACTCTGGTTTTGGCGCCGAACGGGATGCTACGCCTGCGTTAGACCTCCGGCATACAAGCGAATGGGAGTTTTCAGTCACGCCCTATGTGTGGGCACCGGCGCTGTCTGGAAAAGTGTCTCACCGAGGTTTGCCGGACATCGATGTAGACACGAGCTTTGATCAGATCTTCGATAACCTAGATTTCGCGGCCATGCTTACCGGCGAAGCACGTAAAGGCCGGTACAGCCTTTTCGGCGATCTTATTTATGCAAAGGTCGGGGCACAGGGCGACACGCCGCGGGAGGTTGTAGCGACTAGTGCGGACGTCCACAGCAAGACGTTCACGGGGCTGCTGGGCGCGGGGTATTCGGTCTTTGATCAGTCGCCCCACAGCCTTGATGTTGTGGCGGGTCTGCGTGTTTGGTCGGTAGACACCGACATCACGCTCAAGGGGGCACGCCTGAACGGCAGGAAACGCAGCGATGGCGCGACATGGGTCGATGCTGTGGTAGGAGTGCGGGGAGGCTACGTTTTCACTCCAAAGCTATATGCGACAGGATGGGGGCTAGTAGGCGCGGGCGGCGCGAATGCGGATTGGGATGTTGGAATCGGCATTGGATACAACATCAGCAAGAGCTTCTCAGCGACTGTCGGCTACCGTGCGTTGGGCGTGGATTACAGTGCCGGCGGCTTTAAGTTCGATGCTGTGCTTCTCGGCCCAATGGCTGGCTTGACCATCCGCTTTTAAAAAGATGCTTTTCAGACTCGGTCCGTGCCATGTGATTAGCCGCATGAAGTCACGAAGCACTTATAGGGATTCCGACGAGCCGTGCAAATAGGTCGTTCCCCTACGCATAGCGGGCGTGCGCCTCCAACTTAGAGGGGAATTCTGGGCCCGGTGGCTGTTCCGTGGCATCACCTCGCGGGGAGGTTCACATGAAGCCGGGTGCACCTTCAGTTATGAAGTCGTGATTGGCCTCGACTCATCCTGTCGTTAGTCAGTGGTGAGCCGATCCACCCAATTAAACTTAATAAAGGGAATAGAGCTTCATGGACATCAAACTACCGAAAGCACTTTGTCACGCGATGCTGGTGATTGCGTCCTTCACATCCTCCTATGCCTGCGCGGAAATCAGCCCCTCCGAAACGCGGGCAATAGCGGAAGAAGGGTACATCTACGGTCTGCCTATTGTGATGAACTACGCGATCATGTACGAGTACGCCGTCGACAGGAACTCAAGCCAGTACAAGGCACCGTTTAACCAGATTCGCAGCCTGCACCATGTCGCCAATTACAAGGACACCGCCATCATCTCGCCGAACAGCGACACGCCCTATTCCATGATGTTCATGGACTTGCGCAGCGAGCCGATTGTGTTATCAGTGCCTGCGGTGAAAATGCCTCGGTACTACTCKGTGCAACTTATTGACGGCAACACCTACAATTTCGGCTACATCGGAAGCCGTTCCACTGGGGATGAGGCTGGCGACTACATGATCGCTGGCCCCAACTGGAACGGCGACATTCCACCAAGTGTAAGGAAGGTCTTTCGTTCCGCAACGCAGCTCCCTTTCGCGGTCTTCCGGACCCAACTGTTCAACCCGACCGACATGCCCAACGTCGAAGCTATTCAATCGGGCTACAAAGCACAGCCGCTTTCTGCATATCTTAAGCAGCCGGCACCTCCTGCCGCGCCTGCGATCGCCTTTCCAAGGATCAACAACGATCTGGCAAAGACAGACTTTTTCACGTACCTGGGTTTCGCCTTGCAATTCAGCCCGGCCGCACCGGACGAAGTGGCGATCCGTGCGAAGCTTGCTCTTCTGGGCATTGGCGCGGACAAGAAGTTCAGCTTCGAGGAGCTGTCCGCTGAACAAAAGAGCGCCGTCGCTCAGGGCATACAGGATGGGCACGCCAAGGTCGAAAATGCTATCAAGGATCTGGGCACGAAAGTCAACGGCTGGAACATCGTGGGGGCTGGCGGCGACAGGGCCTTCTACCACGGAGACTGGCTGAAGCGAGCGGCTGTGGCGCAGGCGGGCATATATGCCAACGATGCCGAGGAAGCCACGTACCCCCTGACCACGACCTTGCCCAATGGCGAACCGCTTGACGGTAGTAAACACAACTACACCATTACCTTTCGCGACGGACAACTGCCGCCAGTCAATGCTTTCTGGTCGGTGACCATGTACGACGGCAAGACGCAATTGCTAATTGAAAACTCGATTGATCGTTATCTCATTAACTCGCCCATGCTCTCCAGCATGACGAAAGAAGCGGATGGTTCGCTGACGCTCTACCTTCAGAAAGCGTCTCCCGGCGCGGACAAGGAGAACAACTGGCTGCCAGCACCGAACGATCTCATGTACTTGGTAATGCGCCTCTACTGGCCTAGGACAGACTCGCCTTCCATCCTGCCTCCGGGGAAAGGAACTTGGAGTCCACCACAAATCGTCAAGGTGATGTGACCCACCAAGAACAATTGCACTAGGGCGGCCCCCCAGGGTTGCGGATTGCCGCGTCGATGCACGACAGGTCCGATAATCGATCAGACTTCAGATACTCAACCATCTTGCAGTTGGGGCAAAGAGAGGTGTCGCAACCGATAACTCTTCGCCCGTGTTCTCTTTTGTTGAAACGTGCGCGGCACGCCTTCACTTGGTAGTTTTTAAGGTTCCGGGTGCAGGCTCTGGCGGAGAACAGCTTTCGAGATACGCCGCTTACGTCGTTGCGCCCCACTTCTGCGCGAATGTCGACAGGTCCGAGAGTTAAGGCGATGATCGAATTGATCCTTCGCTTTCAGTTCCGGCCGGGCATCAGAATAAATTCCGAAAGGTCCGATCTTGGCCGGAAGCGAAGTCGCGTCATGATGATCCCGGCCTCGCTGAGAACTGTGGAGAAGACGTGTAACTCGAACCCGTGGATATGTGGACGGCCGCTGAGCGACCATTTGACTCGCTGCGCTCGGCCCTTGGACCAGCACTAATAGACAAACGTTGGACAGGCTCCGCCTGACCCTTGCGGCTCTTGTCCGTTTGCAAGGCAACCGGTGAGCTAGGTTCGCGCATCGCTTCTGGTAGGCGAAGCAGGGCTACGGTCTCGGCGGGATCCATGCGCTTCGGCATAAGCGCGGGTAAATTCGGCACCCAACAGAAATACCTGGGCCGCGTAATAAACCCAGATCAGCACGATCACCAGGGATCCCGCCGCAGCGTACGAGGAGGCGACGGACGCCTTAGCCATGTACAGGCCGATCAGAAACTTCCCGATTTCGAACATAACGGCGGTGACAAACGCCCCTGCCCAAACGTCTCGCCAAGCGACTGAGACTTGAGGCATAAACCGGTAGATCATCCCAAAAAGCAGGGTGAGGATGCCCAGCGTAATTGCTGCGTTAACCGCTTGGAGCAGCATCCCCCAGCCGGGGATGTCGCCGCCCAGCCAACTGCCCAGTGCTGCCAGCACTGTGCTGACGACAAGCGAGACGACCAATAAAAACGCCAATGTCAAAATCAGGCCAAAGGAAAGAAGACGCGCGCGGATCAGGGCCCAAATGCCGGACAGCTTCTTGGGGTTGACCTTCCAGATGCGGTCCAGCGCGCTCTGTAGTTCCGAAAAGGCTGTCGTCGCCCCGACTGCCAACATCACGAGGCTGATAACGGTGGCAGCAATGCCCTGCGCGGGCTCTTGCGCACCCAATACGACACTTTCTACCGCCTTCCCGCCCTCAGCGCCGACCAAGGCGCTGACTTGGGCTAACAACTGTCCCTGCGCGGCTTCGCGGCCCCAAAAGAACCCTGCGATTCCGATCACGATAATAAGTAGTGGCGCCAGCGAGAAAACCGTGTAGAACGCGATGGCGGCACCCATGCTGGGTGCGTAGTCGTCCAGCCAGTTCGTCACCGTTTGTCTGACTAACGCATAGAACCGTTTGATAGCCATTTTCGCACTCCCAGCGCATGGAGGGACGTAGCAAGTGGCGTGCCACCTCGTATCGAGCTCCGCTTGGCATGAATACGTGAAGCCGAAGGGGCGAAGACGTTGGGAAGTAGTTCGTTTACTGGGATCCACCAGCGGATACTCAAACCCGTGTGGATGAGCGCTAGCGCGACTGATCGGCATGCTTCGCTTGACCCATGGACGGTCGCCGTTCATCTGGTGCATGAACGACCGCTCTTGGCCGGAAGCCGACTATCGCGGACGTCTGGTGTCAACGGCGGAATGCCTAAATCAGAGCACAACTTGTCCAGCCTCACATCCTGGCTCATAAATCCTCCTTGAGAGTTGTAGCGATGTAGTTTCTTCAAGAATTGAGTTCCTTGGCTGGCGCGTCTTTTTGCGGCCGCCAAGGGCGTGTGGATTCCAGACCGATATCGAGTGCGGCCGTTTTCTCCTCCAGCCGGTTCACGGCGCCGGACAGCTTTGCGGCATTCTCGGTGTAGATTTCCGTGTGAAACCGCGCCCGCGAAATCGCCACGTAGTAGACGTCGCGCTGCGTGGTGCGGCTAAAACTCTCAGAGTTAATCAGCGCGCGATCGCATGTAAGTCCCTGCGCGCTGTGGCTCGTGGACGCATAGGCCCGATCTAGATGCAGCGGCGCTGTTGCCGCGTTCATCGTGATTCGGCGTCCGTTGCCGCCGATGGTGACCGTTGTGGGCGTGACGGCGAGCACTTCAAACCGATCACCGTTAGCCAAATCGAGAGCCGCGTTGTGCCTCGTCGCCCGAACCCAATCGCCGGCGGATAATTCTGCCTTGACCGGTTCGTAGACTGACAGCTTGGCGGCGCGGGCAGGATTGAAGGTGGTCCGGACCTTACTTCCCATATGCTCGACGACTAGGTCATTGGGCTTTCCGGCAAGCGTGCCAATAACGCGGTACATCTCGCCCTGCCGCAAATTCCCGGTTTTGTAATCCCGCTCCGGCTGCACAATATCCCCAGCGATGAAGTACTTGGCCACGCGCCGTTCTGCCTGCGTCGTGTCCCGTCGGGTCAGCATCTTGAATTCAAAGCCGCGGCCGCCCAGTCCGAGCGCCTGGTGAGTGGCCTCGTTCAGCGCATTCCGAGAATCGTTCGTCCCGGTCACGATAAGCGTCTCCCGCCGCTCATCGTCGTTCAGCGTTGCGTATCGCGTCGCTATCGCGTCGTATCGTTCGCCGTCGTCCTTGATGGTGTGCACGGCTTTCAGCTTCTGATCTAACACGCCAAGGGAGGCCGAGGCCTGACCCTTTGCCGCCAGTTCCACCGCAGCCTTCAATTCGGGCGATTTCTGCCGAATGATGTCGCCCATTAGGGCCGTGGCCATGCCAGCGACCTGCAACTGGTGAAACGGGCGGCCAGCCTCGATGGCCTTGGTTTGGCCCGTGTCGCCCAGCATGACGATGCGTGCGTCGTCAGCCTCCGCCATTTTCATCAGGCGTTCCATGAGGCGGGCAGGGACCACGCCCGCCTCATCGATGACCAGGACGGTTTTCGGATCGAGTTTGAAGCGGTCTTTCTGACGTGCCTCCAGAACAGACGCTACGGTCCTGGATTCCATTCCGAGTTCCCGCAGGGCTTCGATMTGCTTGCCGTAGGACGCCACGGCCTGGACCTTGAAGCCCGCGGCTTCAGCGGCCTCCTTGACCTGAGCCAGCATGTGCGACTTTCCGGTTCCCGCCAGGCCTTGGACGCCGATGAACCGGTGTGGCGTGCTGAGGATCAGATTGGCGGCCGCCAGCTGGCCAGGCTTGAGTGAGCGGCCAGCCATAGCGCTTTGGGCTGCTTGAATATCCAAGATTGGCGCGACCTGGTCACGCCCTTCGCGCTCGATCTGAAGGATTCGCTTTTCGCGCTCCCGAGCCACCTGGGTGGTGTACTTGGCGCCGGCCGGAACAAGCTCGCCTCGAGCAATCGATATGCGGATTTTATCTTCCGCGTGTTTTTTGCTCATGCCACCGACGATGAGGGCGGCGATCAAGTCCGATCGTGATTTCCCGGCGCCGTCTTTGTCCTTCGCGTGCCGGTACTGAATCGTCCCAAGGATCAGATGGCCTTTATCAAGTGAGCGCTTGACGGCCGATCTGAGATCGCCCAGCTTTATCCCCATGCCATGCGAACGGTGCAGCGCGGTCTTGAGCATCTCCTTTCCGTCCATCACGGATTCGCGTTCAGTGTGGTGCTTGATCGCCCACCGGAGACACTCGTCGGCAATCAGAGCAGCCGCCTCCAGCGTCAATTCCTGACGGGGTGGCTTGCCGCTTTCCAATCCGGCTTCCTTTTCCAGTGGTTGCTTTGCTCCATTGAAATCAATGCCGAGTTCAGTCGCCTGTCGTTCCCAGTCACGCTGAAGCTCTTCGCGAGAAATTTCGGGTGCCTTGTCCAAGCGAGTTTTGAGGGCGATAGTTTGCTTGAGCGCTCTGCTCGCAGATTCGCGAGTTTCACCCAATGCCGCCAGTTCGGCATTGATGTCCTGCGAACGCTTGGAGAACCCTTCGATGTGGTCCCGAGAGATATGCGCGAGTTCGAAGCTCTTGCCCTCGTAGCGAATTTGATGGCCGGACTTCTCCAGCCTGCTGGCCAGCTCGGCGTGATACACCGATTCCACCATGGACTTCAATCGATAAATTTCATCGTTCGATATGGCGACCCAGCGCCCATCGGCCCGTTGGGTGAGGTTCATCAACAGCGCGTGGGTGTGCAGCTGGGGATCCGAATAGGCACCATCGGTGGGCCTGGCCGTCTCGTGCCGAAACTTCGCGATAGCCGCGTTGCCCGTCAGCTCCGTCGTGGTTATTCTGTGCTCCGTCTGGCGCGCGCGCAGTAGCTCTTGTTCCAGAAATTCCAGCGCCTTGCTCACCGCGTGGTCGTGCGCCTCGATGACTGATGGATCCTTGCCAGCCAGCGCCTGGATGCTGACGCTCTTGGGCGGTGAAAACGTCATATCCAGTGCCGCACGCGCCTCAGCATCCATCCTGATCGAGCGGGATAGTTTGACGTCAGGGCCGAAGTCACCGCGCAGCGCGCGCAGAAATTCCTCCTGCTGAATGGCGCCGGTCAATCCGAGCGCGTCAGCCGCCTTGCCTTGCCACTGGGCGGCGGTCCCGTCGCGGCTGTAGTAATCGTCCTTCTGGTCGGCGTAGTAATGCGAGGCCTTTGTGGCAGCGCTCCGATGGATCGATTTCAAAGAGATCATTAGATTTCCAGTACGCGCAGACCGCCATGCAAGGTGACGGTCCGGCGTGAAATGGTTATGCGGCCATGGTCGGATCTTCGGGCAGATCCACCGCGGTCCAAGGTTGGGGACCGTCGGTGGGAGCATTGGCCATGCTCCGCGCACCGGCTCGCTTCGCTTCCACGAAAGGTGCGTTGCGAATGGCGAAATTCCTCGGCTTAAGGAGGAATTTCGCGATTGGCCGATCGCCGGCGAATGCGACCCAACCAGTGAGATCAGGCAATGTTTGAACCTGAGCGGCCGTCACGACACGTTCGATCTTTCGCTCCATGCGCTCGGTCGTGTTGGCCGTCTTTCCGGGGTTTCGGCTGTCGGAGTAGTCGGGCCGCAATACCTCGTGCTCGCCCAGTGACTTGGACATAATCTCGGCCGTTTCAAAGTCGGTCTTTGATCCGCCGAGCACCACCAGCGAGCGAAAGCTAGCCCGCAATGTCTGCGACATCTTCTCTCCAAAAATATCGTCCATCTGCGATACGGACTGCAGGCCGGCCAGTGCGCGCCCGCCATTCTTGCGACCCTTGGTAAGGAAGTCCTCGAGGCTGGCCATCTTTTCCATCGAGCCCAACTCATCGATTACGAGCCACCAGCGTCTAGCCTGGTCTTCCGGCAACGAGAGCAGCGCCGAGCAGAAGACGTCAACGAAGGCGGAGATGAGGGGCTTCATCGCCTCCTTCATGTCCTCGCGCCAAGTGATGTAAAGGCTGCCGTGGCCGTCTTCCATCCAGTCGCGGATGCTGAACTGGCCAGCGGGCATGGTGACGTGTTCTGCCAAGTATTTGGAAAGGACAAAGCGGGCACTGGTCAGGGCTTTGCTGGCCTCGGAGGAGCCGGCAAATAGCGATTCAGCCAGCGTGCCAGACAGAAAGGTGCGCAGGTCCTTGTCCGAGGCGATAGTGGTCCATCGGAAAAGCTCGTCGATTGAAGGCGTTCCCAGCTCGTTGAGCTTGCGAGCAGTCTCTCGCAAAAGAAGACGAGCGTAGCCGTTCCACTCTTCAGCGTTAGCGTCCTTGCCAAGCGGGACAATTGACAGCGCCAACCGCTTCCAGTCGTAATCAGCGCGGACTTCGTTGAAGAACGACCACCCCTCGGTACGCTGGTCGTATGGGTTGAGCAGCACATCGCTTTCACGGCCGAACTTGCCGTAGAGGTCGCCGTTTGGATCGACTACGACCATGCGATCGCTCCGGCGGAGGGCTGAATAGACGAGGTTTCGTAGGAGGACAGACTTGCCGCTGCCTGTCGCGCCGTTCAGAAGGATGTGGAGGTTCTCAATGCTAGTCGGCATCGGGACGCCGGCCACATCGATCTGCTGCCTGTCTCGCTCTGTGCAAACCTTCTGGAGCTTTCTAATCGGCACCGCCTCGGTGCCGCGTATGTGCTTCTTGTACCCCGCGCCGTCAAAGCCTTCTTTGGTCGAGTATTTTTTGAGCGTGAGCGAGAGTGCCAGGGCCAGAACGAAGCCGATGCTCGGCGCCGCGATCAGAGCGGGGTAGTCCGGCGTCGATATGACCCAATGCGACAGGACTAGCCAGGTAACGTGCGAGAGCGGAATGCCTGACATGATCTTGGCAGTGAGAAGCCAGGCAGAAAGGGGCAGGAATAAGAGGACGAATTTGATGATTCGCCGGCGTATGTCGGGTGCCATGAAGTCCTTTTGGAAGATGATTAAGGCGCCCCGGGGCGCCTTGGAGATTGGGCCTGCGAGGGCTACTAGCGAAGAGCGAGGGCCACCAACGCGCCGCCGATCCCGCTTCCGACGAGCGCGCATACGCCGCAAAGCACGCCAGCTCGCCACGCGGCCGCGGGCAATGCTCGAGTTGCAACGCGCGTTGCGATACGGGCGTCTGTGGCCGATTTTCCGAGCGTCCGGCTTGCTTCTAGCAGAGCACGCGCCGCGTTGCCGCTCGCGTGCGCAGCCGCGTCCAAGCCAGCTTGACGCACCATGGCCGGAACCGCCTGCATCGTTTCCGCGATTTCTTGTTGCCGGACGGTCAGCTGCTCGATCAGAACGACGAGCTGCGCGCTTTCCTGCAACATGTCGCGGTACAGAAGCTCCATTCTGCTGCGGGGAATGACGGAGGAAGTGGCCGGGCTTTCGGGCGGAATCGCGGTCATAGTGCCTCCCTACATGAAGAGGGCGCCGAATGCCCTGTCCAGCTGCATGTCGACGGGCCTCGCCAGTGATTGCAGGGCGTGCATGTCGCTGAGATGGCTGACGAGCTTCTGGTCGTTTCGATCAGCTTCGCGCAGCTCCTGACGGTAGTTGCGCGKATCGGCAAGGATCTCCCTGATCGTGGTGCGCTTGTTGGCCAGCAGATCGAACACCTCGTTCTCAAAGATCGCTGCTTCCGGATTGGCCAGAAAGTCATTCGAACGACGTGCGTAACCAAAGATCGCGGCGAATTCCTCGTGCACATCCGAATCAACGCGATTGAAAAGTACCCGCAGGCGTTCTGCCGGCACTCCCATCTGCGCGAGCATCTCGATTGTTTTGATGGTTTCGCGCTGCGCCTTGCCCGAAGCGACAACGGGTAGCACGTAGTAATCAATTTCCAGGTGGGCCTGGTCGTACTTCACCAGCTCGGCCAGAAAGTCCTCGATGTTGGAGGCGCCGACGTCGACGATTGCAGCTTCTGCCATGAGCAGCTTGCGAAAGAGGCGGCCGAATTGCCCGCCACGCATCTGTTCGACATCCAGCCCCAGATCGGCTGCGCTTTCGTTGGTCGATTCAACGGCGATGATCTCGGCGTCCGGGATGCGGGGCGCCAGCAGGTGGCTGGTCGTGATGGTTTTGCCCACAGAACCGGAATAGTTGACGGTTGCGATCTTCATACGAGAGTTCCTATTTTCTTCGGCCGAGTTCGGCCAGTTCATTGAGATCAATGTGATCTGAGGTTTTGCGAAGCCGCACAAGGTCGGCCTTGCTTGTAATCGTTGGCGGGACTGCGGGATGTGCAGGGGGATTGGAGGGCGGCGTCGCGCCGGAGTCATGTTGCGATAGAGGGCTCGTCGGGACCTGGTTGGAGGATGGCGGGCCGACCTGACGCTTCCGCCAACGGAGAAGGGCCTGCCGGACAGACTCGGCTTTCAGCGCGTGCCCTTCCATGGCGAGAGCCTCCGCCATCTCGCTATACGGAACGCCCTGTCTTTGCAACGCATCCAGCGTCGGCAGCAATGCCCGAATCCGGGCCTTTCGGCTCGAGGTCCCCAAGTTGTTTAGCCGCTGAACTGTGGTGGGCTGAACGCCGTACTGCGATGTGTTTTTCTTTTCCATGATGAATCGCTACACCGTTGCTGGTGTTCAGGGGGCTTGCCTAGCGCTCGAAGGCGCCTGCGGACTTTTCAGCGCCCGGCTTCTGTAAAACCGTCGCTTCGAGTGCAAGGGTGTCGACCTGGCGTAGGAGGCCTACCGTGCCGCAGGGATAGCTAATTTCGACTTCCTGGCCCACGTAGTGATGAGGGTTCTGAATGGCCAGCGCCCCGAGCTTGTGTTCAATTGCGATCTCATCACCAACGATCTGATACGCGTTCTCGCCCCGTATCGAGAGTATCGGGCCGCGATAGGTCGCGCCGGTTGCTGCGGGCTGCACGGGAAGCGAGCCGTCCCAAAGGGCATCTGCAACGTCGAGCGTCAGCTCTGCGGCCGCCCCGTACTCATGGAGGAGCTGGGCCGCACGGTCGGCAGACATGACGGAATAGGACCACCCTTCGGCATTGCGAGAGTCATCGACCACGTACTCCTTGACGAGCGCCTCGCCCAGCTGGTCGACCGCAAGCACGGTGATGCTGGAACGATAGGCCGGCTCTTTCGGCGCCGGGTTCCAGAACTCCGCGCGCGCCTGCTCGGGCACGCTGGCCTGCAGCGCCGTGTGCGTCTCGAGATGCGAATGGTCGTAGAAGCGCTCCGTGTCGATGTCGCGCACGGACTTTCCGTCCCAGCGCTTGAGCCCCTCGGCCGCGGCGCGTTCGAGGTCGTCGTGATACGGGTCGGGCGACAAGTTGCGCGGATCGACGACGGCGTCCTCGAGCGAGGGGGCATGGACGAATCGCTCGCCGGTGCTGATGACCGTGATTTCGACCGGCTTGCGGTCGGCGCTGGCGGCGAGGGTACGCGGGCCGTTTGAAGCGGGCGCGTGATCGTGCCGGCCAGGGCGAAATAGCGCCTGGACTTTGGTTTTCCAGTCGGAGATTTTCATGAGATTTCCTCGGGTGTGTGATGGTGCGAAACGGTCCAGGCCGCGCACTGTCGTGGGGTTAAGTTGACGCTGGCGGTGGTGTCCCTCCTGCTGGAGAACCGTGGGGTTGAAGGAGGGGGAGCCGCGCCCGTGAGCGGGCGCGGGGGAACCGTTGCGGTTCCCCGGGGGGTCGGAAGCGCGGACGCCGCCAGGCGGCCGGCCAGGGGGGCAGCAGCCCCCGCGCTTTTGGGGCCTGCCGATCCCCACCCGGCGGATTCGCCGGGAAGGGGACGGACCTTTTCTCCCGCACGGCAGACACCGGCGCAGCCTCGGAGGGCTGCAGCGGTGGTGTGGCGTTGACGGTGTTCAGCAGGCAGGTCGTGGCGCTCGGGGCGGGGCGAGGCCAACGGCCCGCGACGCCCGGGGGGATGCGTTTCCCCCGCCTGGCGGCGCATTGCGCCGGCGGGGAGGGGGACTGAAGCTAAGGGGTTCAGGCCGGCGCCGCAGGCGGCGGGGCGGAGGGAGCGTAGCGACCGGAGGGTAGGCGGATCGGCGTTCGCGACGAGCCAGCGCCTCGCGCGCGACTCTCTCTAAAACCTATAAAACCTATATATACCTATTGGGTACCGTTTTCGGTACTGGCAAAAAGCCGTTTTCGGTACTGGCGAACGTACATATTGGGACGGGCAAAAATACTTTTCGGGCTAGGCCCAAAACTGGGACTGGTCCCGATATGGGTCCAGGCTGTGGACAACTTTTAATGAGACGGCACGAGTCCGGCGGCGAGGAATACGCGCGCCTTGAAATGGGGCGGCGGCTCGTTCGGAGCCTGTTCAACGCCTAGCTTCTTGCCCGTGGCCACGATGCCGGTCCAACTGTTCTGCCAGGCCATGCCCGCCGTCTCTCCGGCGTCACGTTCCCGGAAAACCCAGAGCCGCCATGACTCGAACCAATCGGGCGACATGCCCAGCTCCCCGGGCCTGGACCGCATGTAGGCGCTGAAGGTGGCGGCCGTGGCGTCGATCTTCTCGTGCGTCCAGAGCGGCCGCTGCTGCTGCGTCCAACTTCGCCACCGCTCCGGCAGGGCCCATGTTGCTGGAAGGCTGGTGGGGCCGGCGCCGGCACCGCGCGCTTCGGGCGGGCGCTTTCGGCCCTTTCGCTTGGCTCCCCTGGGCGCCTTGCTGGCAGGCCTGTGCTCTGCGGCAGGGGAAGTGGGAAGGCATGCAGCTGCGAAGCCAGCCCCCGTTGCTTCGGTTGATGCGCCCGCTGAATGAATACTCCCGTCCGTCCCGCCGCAGTGCTGCGAAGGTGCGTGCCCCTTGGGAAGATACAGAGATTCGTCGACCGCGGGTCCATCCTGCTCAGACGGCCAGCGTTGGTCGGCAGTCGTCCCGCTGTCGCCGGCCGGAGCTGCCGGTGGCGCATTTCCATCCTCAAGCTCAGAGCCGTCCTGCAGCGCGAGATCCTGCTGCGCTGCCTGCGATTCGCCGCCGGCGACGGCGCCGGAGGTCGCGAGTTCGATCAGGGGGACCGCATTCGGGCACAAGCGATAAATGATGCTGCTGCGGTTGTCGCCTGCACGTCGCCCTGTGTCCTGGATCGCGCCCAAGTCGCGAAGGCGGCCGAGGGCTTCGATGACCGTTTTGCGATTCAGATGCGTGACCTTGGCCAGGTAGTCGATCGATGCGAAAACCGTCCAGTGGTCGGCATCGTAACGAACGAGCTGTGCCAGGTTCAGCAACACGAGCTTGGATGAGGATTTCTGGACGTCGGCCATTCTGGCCCATTTGGATGCTTCGACGCTCATGTTCGCCCCTTGCGTTGCTGCGAGTTATTGCCGGGTAATGGGTCTTGCTGGTACAGCGTGCCGGTCACGAGTTCGTCTCCAGTGATTCAGCGATGGTGCGGCGTGCGCGCAAGGGCAGGCCGTGTGCTTCATAGAACTCGCGGCGGGCCATTAGCCACGCCTTGTAGGGCCACGCTCGGCGCTCGCCCCAGGGGTAGGCGTCCTTGATGGCCTGGTGGGTTTGTTCGGCGCTGAGGCCTTCGGCGCTGCAGCGGTCGAAGACGCTTTGCATGATCTTGTAAGCCATGCGGGTGCGTGCTTCCTGCGCGCCGCGTTTGCGGTTCGCTCGGGTCATGGAAGTCTCCGGGAGGAATTGGCGTCGGGACGGCAGAAATGGCCCACCGACGGCGGCGCAAGCCTGGACATGGGCGAGCGCGCTGGAATGACTTAAGAGGAAGAGGGTCCACGCGCCACCCGGCGGGGCGGCACGCTTGCTGGATGGCGTCGTGGGTTCACCCGATATTTCGAGGCTACTGGAATGGACCCGGTTGGAAGATCTCCTCGGCCCATGAACTAAGGCGGGCGATATCCGCATCCAGTTTTCGTCGCCAGTAGAATTTCACCGGGCTATCAAGGGTGAACAGCAGAATGTTTTCCGTGTTGAACGTCCCAGACACCTTCCAGTAGTAATGCAGGGCTGTCGAACCCTCTTGGTCGCGACGAATATGGGCGGCGAATCGCGCGGCAATCGATGGTGTCGTAAAAAACGACACAAATGGCGGCCGGCGAATCGGTAGGCCGAGGTAGCGGTGCCCTTCACAGCTGCTGATGCTCGCGACAACGCCAGGTACATTGAACGCTTCGACCAAGCCACGAATTCGTGTATCAATAACACCCAGGCAAGCAGCTTCGTCGTGAGACCGCAGCGCGCCTTTGAAGCGGCGGACTGTCACCTTGGTGTCAATGACAGCCCGACCTTGCTCATTTGCCGATAGCATCACTGCACCCCCGGGGAAACCGACTGACGTATACATCGCCATCGGCAGGCGTGTTGAAGTGCAGGCGTAGCAAGCGGCCGGTGGCCTGCTTGTAGCTGGACAGCGCTCGCGCGGGCATGGAAAGGAAAGCCAAGAAAAAGCTGAGCATGCCGATGACGCCGACAATGTTCGTCAGCATTACGCTCTTCATGGCATGTTCGTTCCACTCAACATATAGCTTCGTCAGAAACGGCATCGCTTCATCAGGGATGATCATTGCAAGAAGCGCGAGTAGCCAGAAGACCACCACGGGAAAGACGAAGAACATCTTCGCGGCGAGGGCAATCGTCCATCTCAAGCACGACACCAGATGGTCAAGCGCCATGTTGCCATCGCGCAAGACTTTGCGCAGGATGGCGGCGTAATCCGCATCCGTGATCGCGCCAATCGAAATGTCATTCACCGAGACCTGCCAGATCCAGGGCTGCGGGTCAGCAATTCGCCCCTGCAGTTGGCGGTCATAGCGCGCCGCTGTGAAATACACAAAGAGCGCGAAAACACCGGCGGATATGCCAAATTCGATCATCGGCATACCGCTCGCTGTCCCGATGACGAATATAAGCAGAAGGCCAACGGCGGGCCCGCCAAGCCAAAATAGGAGGGAAGGTTCGAATTTTTTCAACATGGATTTTCCCGACTGCGAGCAAAGCGCTCGCTAGGTGAAAGAGGGTGGTAAAGGGATCGCCTGTGGAACGCTCGTCCGACTTGATTCAAGGGCCACAGTGCAGGCAAGCGGAATCTGCCCGTCTGCAAAACTGCGCCTCAACGCCAGAGTTGGATTTACAGCCGCTCTTGTCGCTCGATGGCGTGGATCGCGTCCATCAAACCGTCTACAAGCTGGCGCATGTCGGCAGCGGTAAGGGATGCGGATCCCGTCGGCCCGCCAAGCGTGTCACGGCACTCCATGGAAAGAAGTGCGGTTTTCCCCTTCCTGCATTCGTGCCTGAGCCGCAGAACACCCGGCAGTCCTACCGGCGATATGAACGGAAGTTCGACGTCTACACGCGCATTCATTGCACGCGCCCGGGGTTGAAATAGACCTGCGTCAGCTTGTAGTCGGCGAAGTACAGCGAGATATCCAGCGTGGAAAACAGGTAGCGCCGAATGGTGTCGACTTCCATCTGGTTTCCCGCTGCCGACTGCTTGACGAGCAGGGCAACGCGTTCGAACGTATCGCGCGCACTGTTGGCGTGCGTGGTCGTGACGGACCCAGGATGGCCCGTGTTGAGCGCGTTTAGGTAATCCCATGCTTCGGGACCGCGCAGTTCGGATAGGAAGATCCGATCGGGCGAGCTGCGCATGGCGGCTTCGATGCACTCTGTGGCCGACATCCGGCCAGCACCTTTGCCGTAGATCATGTGCACACGATTGGGATGGTTGGGCAGAAAGAGTTCGTGCACGTCTTCGATGGTCAGCAGGCGTTCGAGGAACGGCACACAGTCGATGAGACTGCGTGCGAACGTTGTCTTTCCTGAGCCGGTCTTGCCCGCGACAATGATGTTGCGGCATTGAATGACTGCGCGTCGAAGAAACTGAAGGATGTCCCCTGCCTTCATGAGGTCGAGCAATTCCTTGTCGGGCTCGGTCAGATTGCCGGCGCTACCCATGGGGCCGCTCACATCGACCCAGTTAGCAAAGGCTCCTTCGGCGGCCAGCTCGTCCAAGGTCTTCACGACGCTGCTGTGCTTGCGAATGTTGATCGAAAGCGTGCCGTCGATCACGGCCGGCGGCTGGGCCACCTGTGCGCGCTCACCGTCGGGCAACAGCAGCGACATGATGGGGCTGAAGTTGACGTTGTTATAGCTGGCCATGGCCGACACCAGCGCTTCCAGGAAGCTGAACGTCAGCTTCGGATCATGGCGTTCGTGCCATTGCCCGTGAGAGCGCGTAAAAATCACGCCAGGCCGCGTAATGGTGATCTCGCGTACGGCGTCATCTGCCATGTAGCCGGAGATGGGTCGCATCATCTGGCGTAACGCGGTGTCACGACCGCCCGAGTCGATGGGCGATGCGTTGTGAGAATCTTTCATGGGATGCCTAGTCAATGAACGCTGGCCCCGCTACCGAATGGTCAGGGGGCCAGGCGCTTGGTCGAGTAAGAGGTGTCTGTGCGCGAGGCGTCATTAGCGCCGCGCGACCGCGCTGCTACCGAGCGACGGATCTGAGCGTGTAGACCGAGCTGAAGTCCAGATCTCGAGCGACATAAATTCCCAGCCGGCCGCCCTGGTTGCGGTAAAGCGTCGGCGGGATGTTGATGGTGTTGTCGAGCACGGTGGTTACTGCGTTTGTGGCCGCCTCGCCCGTGGTATTGAACTGGACCTGGCTGTTGTCGCTGCTGCCACGCGAGGTTGCCCACGTACCCAAATCGCTGATCAAGCTGACCATGATGGCCCCGCCGAATCGCTCAGCGAAGTGCGTGTCGATGAAGCCATCCAAGCCTGCCTCACCCAGGGGGCCCGTGCCCGGAGAATCTAGCTGGATGACGACGCCCTTGGGAGTTTCGAGACGTGACCACACTACGCCGACACGCGGCTGGCCTTGTGCCAATACACCTTGCTGATAGCCGATGAATCGCGTCCCCTTGTCGATCAGGACCACGCGGCCGCTGGTTGAGCGGATATCGTGCGGCGCAAAGCAGCTGAGCATGCCCGCCTGCGCAGTCACGAGCTTGGTTTCCTGCACACAATCGATCATTGATCCTTGCGTGATCAACATGTCTCGATTGCCAACCAGGCCAGCCCGAGAAGCGGAGAGCTTCATAGGGGTGAGCTTGCCGGCCATCGGGCCGCTGTCCGCTTCGCGAGGCTCCGGCTGGGATGAGCTTTGCTGAGCAGAGGACTGGCCCCCCTCTCCCTTGCTGTTTCGCAGCCCGCTGCTAAGGCGTCGTTGTGTGACAGCATCGACAGCAACGGTCTCTGCCAGGTTTGAAAGCGTGCCTTTCTGCTCCGCCTTGCCTTCCGGCCCGGGCACCTTGGGCGCCGATTCAGGCGGCTCTGGCGGGGCTGGCGGGGGTGGTGGTGGATCGGGGCGGAGCTTCAGACCGGGAAGCACGTTCTCGATCTTGGCTTGCATCGCCGGTGCGGCCTCTTCGGCGGCAGGCGTATTGAATGCTCGCCAACCCATCGTGGCGATCACCATCAACGCCATCAACGTGATGAGCCACATGAAGGCTTTGGCCCCCTGTTGCATGGGCTTGGCAGTGCCCGAAAGGTCCGGGCGGCCGCGGCCTTCGATATGCGCCCGGTATTCCTCGATCTCAGCCACAGCGTCAATAGTTTGACCGGGTTTTTTTCGCCTTTTGAAAAGTCTCATGGCGCAGTTTCCTCACGAACGACACGCTCGACCTGCGGCGAGACGGTTCCGGTGGCCAGGCTGCGTGCAACAGGCGGTCCGTCGTTGTGAACGGCCAAGACCTGGTTGCCCATACGCAAGTGCCAGCGCTTGGCGACCCGGTGGAGCACAACGGTCTGCTCGTCCTCCATATTCCGGTTCACAATCACCTCCTGGCCGTCCGCGTCTACGAAATAGATCGCAGGCAGATCCTGGCCAGGAGCAAACCGAAGCCATGTCTGCGCGCCGTCATCCCATGCGGCGACCGGCGCCAGGCTGGTGTCGCCGCTCATCGAATAGGCCTGCCAGTTGATCGCGACGTCGGCAGTGGCCAGATCGCGCTGCACGCGGTCGCGCTCCTCCTGGGCCGCAGATTTTGCCTGCTCCAGTTCGGGATAGCGCAGTACCACGCGAAAGACGCCGCCGCTCTTACGCGCCTTTTCATACTTCAGCAGGAACGAGTAGTTTCGCTTGGTGGTGATGTAAAGGAGGTTGGTGTCGGCTTGCTCGACGATGGGCTTGAGCAAGAGGTGCTTGCCCACTTGCTGGAAGTCGTACGCCGCCGAATCGCCAAAGGCGTGCGTCACGTAGTCCTCATCATCGTTCAGTTGGACTTGAGTGGCCACACCAAGCGTTGTATCGACCTGAATGACGTCGGCGGCGTCATAGTCCGTCCAGCGGATTCGCTGATCCTTGGGCGAAGCTGCAGGTCGGTCAAGCGACCAGGCAGGCGCTGAGGCCGCGCAAAGCACGACCGACAGCACCGCCACGGCCAAAGGCCTGAAGCGGATGTTCATCGGGCGTGTCCCATCTCGAGGTTGCTTTCACGTTGGCGCGCCGACTCGTGCGTACGTTGATGGTCCATCCCCATCCCCGCCTGCTTGTCGTGGTCAGCGTCRCGCACCAGGCCCACGCCGCCTACCGCCTTGAAGGGGTAGCTGATGGCGAGCGCCTCTTCCTTTCCGCTCATCTCAAAGGATCGGTTCAGCGTGTTGCGGGCATGGACGATGAGGTCCCCCGTTTCGTTGTCACGCTGGATCAAGCAGTTTGGCGTTGTGCCTACGATCGGACCCTTGTACTCGCGCCCATCTTCCGGCTGACGGATTTGCCGGTCCTGCTCGCCGTACAGCTCCACGGGCCGACGCGCTTCGCGGATGCGCTCTTCAAAGTGCTTGCCGATACGATCGGCAGCCAAGACAGGCGTGGGAAGACGAAGGTTCGCGTCCTTGTGAAGATGGTCCTTGCAGAGGCGCGCGGCGCCGTAGAGATCGCTCTTCGCGTACCGTTCGATGTCGCGCAACAGTGCCGTGCGCTCTGCGTTGCTCATGCGCCCTGCATCTTCGAGGCGGCGGGCGAGTTCGTTGATCTGTGCTTTTTGCATGACGATTACCTCAGCGTTTCGACAGCGGTCGAGTAGGAAATGACTTGAAAGCCCAACGGGTTGTCACGGATCACGCTTTCTGACATCGGCGCGTTGACAAACCTGTAGGCGATGGTGGCGATGAACTGCTCAGTGTTAGGTGAGCGCTGGGGGCCCATCTCGCTGCGCGTAAACCGGACCGTGGCGGTCTGGTTGGGTCCCGGAGTGATCGACCGCACGTTGATGACCAGGCGTGTGTGCTCCCCATACTTCTTGTCCAGGGCTTCCCGGCCGGTCCTGGGGTCGTCTTCAAACTTGGCGTGGTACTGCTGTTGCACGTCCGGCGAGCTGAACAGTCCGCAGCGGTCGTACATGTTTTGCAGGGTGCGCCAGTCGTAGCCTTCGCAAGACAACACGTACTGAGTGACGAAGTAGCGCGCGATCCGAGGGCCATAGTCCTCCTGTGCGTCGCCGAGCTGGGATACGTTCTCCACCTCGCCGGTCGCATCGTTGACCCGCACGACATAAGGTGGCTGGGGCGTGTAGCTCAGCAACAGTGAGGCCAGGGCGCCGACCGCCAGGAACGCCAGCACGAATGCGCCAACTGCCACGCGCCATGCTTTCGATCTGGAGGAAAGGATCTCCGTCAGGAAGTCCTGATCTAGGCTCCGGTTTCGATCCAGCTCTTGCTGAAGCGAAAGCTTCGGGTCTTCAAAGGACATGTCGGTCCTCCAATTGCCGAGCGAGGTGATGGGGCCGCACGTTTCGTACGGACGTGAAAGTGCGTGCCGCGGCGAGCGCGGCCAGAATGGCGTGCTTCATCGATTCTCCGTAGAGATGGGGGATTTAGATCAGACGTGCCCGGCTAGCTGCGGGACGGAATAAGAAAGGCACAGCGAGTGCTGTGCCTTGGAGAACTTCTATTTGGTGCTGGAGTGAACCGTCTACTGAACCTATCGGTTGCGGTCCCGATCTAGGCTGTCGTTGTATTCACGCCGCCACTCGTCGTCCATCTGTTGATTATGGTCCTTCCAAAACTTATTGAGTCTTTCCTCCCGCCCGGCTCGCGAAGCGGCAGAAGGCAGGACCATCATTGCGGGCCATTTAAAGCAGATGTACCAAAGAGGCCTGACGATCCAGGTCCATGCCGCTTTGAACAGGCTAACCCATTGAAAAGCAGAGATCGGCTGGTCGCCGGCCACTGTCGACGCGGGCGAAAGCGGCACGCTCGAGTTCATCAATGGATTTTGGGATAGCGGTTTACCCAGCGGTGTGATCGGAGGCATGGATTCAGTCTCTCTTTGCGCATTTATTGATCAATCTTATCCGATCTTGCCGAGGAAGGGAACGGAAATTCCGCCGCCACCGCCGCCCGTGACCTTTGCCGCTACGGTGGAGACCTGTTCGAGCATGTATTTGGAACACATCATGAAAAACACGATCGCGGTGAGCATGGAGAAGATGTTTATCTGATCCGCCTTCGTGAGATCAATCAGTCCTTGTTGCAGCATGCCGAACATGCCCATGATGAACATGAATACGACCATAAATAGGCCTGCATATATCGAGTAGTAGAGGGCTTGCCGCAGCCAGGATTTGAAGAACTCTTTCGTGACGTCAAAAAGCAAAGCTAGGATGCAGAACGGCCCTAGTACAACGACCAGCCCCATGCCGACCTTCACCGTAATCAAGACGAGCATCCCGATTGCGCTCATAACTGCCGAGACGATCGTAATGATTACGGAGACCACGACGAATACGAAAGCCTGCGCTATTTTCTTGAGACCGCTTGGTGCGCGCTCCTGCAACCGTGTGCCGATCTCTGCGCCATTGTTCGCCGCGTCGTCCATCATTTCGGATGGAGTTTTGACGGTGCCCGTGAACACCTTAGCCACGGAGGTAGGTAAGTCCAGCATGATGCCGACAATCTGCTGTTGGTACAGCCCATTTGCGCTGGCGATGCTCACGATGATCGCTATGTTGACTACACGCCGACATGCGTGGAGGACCGGAGTTTGAATGGCGCCCGAGCAGATGAGCCACCCGTACCAGACCAGCGCGACGGACAGAGAAACGGACACGAACGGCAATAGCTTGGCGGTGACGGACGCGACCATTGGCGTGATGACGCTCGTTAGCATCTTAGTCACCGACTGGTCGATCCAGTTCGCGATCCCGCCAAGACTGGCCAGACTGACCGCGGTGGTGGCCATTATCTCGCTCCAGGAAGCGGCGCGCGGATTGCGCCAAGGCTGAAAGAGCTATCGGCCAGCTTTTCGGCTTGCTGCTCCATTAGGGCTTGCTCAGCTTCAATCTGGCGGGTGAGCATGTCGGCCCGGGTTTGGTCCGCCTGGATGTTCGCCTGCTCGACGAGTAGCCGGGCCTGCAGGTCAGCGATGGCCTTCGGATCTTGGGCCTGATTGATCTTGGCCTGCAGCTGGTCCACCTGCTTGACGCGCGCAGTCATCGCCTTCTGGGTCTGCTCCATCATCGCCTGACTGCGAACGGCGATTTTTTCGGCCCGGGCGTCCAGGTTCTTTTTGTCCTGTTCGTAGTTGCCAGTTAACCGTTCCTCGCGCTCAATGCGCTCCACAGCGTCCGAGATCCCGCCCAGCCCGCCATTGGAGGCGCGAAGAATATCCCGTGCGTCTGCCGGCAGTGCATCGCGAATCGCGGGGTTGTTCAGAATGTCGCCCAGGTTCCGTGTCCCGGTTAGGGCTTCCAACTGACGCTTTTGGCTCTCAAGCTGATCCCTGAGGACAGCAATCTGCTCGGCATACTTGGCCAGCGTTTCGACGTGCTTGATGGCCCGGTCGGCGATGCTTGCCGCATCCACTACCGGAATGCCGCTGGCATTGGCGGGCGCCATGGTGTTGGAGAAAAGCACTGCGGCCAGGGTTGCGGTGAACCGCACGCGCCAGCGGTGGCTCGGGCGGTGGTTGGGGGTGTGCGTCTGGGACATTTTCAGCTCCTTGTCGCCTCTTGGGCGAGCTTGAGGTAGTGGGGCAGCCAGAGGGCGGGGTCGTCACCATGCTTGGCAACTGCCGCCTCTGCAATTTCGGCCAGGTCTTCGGATCCGGAGAACACCAGCAGCGCTTCGGGACATGAGGCGAGGTCCAGTTCGGCCGTGACGGCAGACTCGTTTTGCTTGACGACAAACTGGCGGCTGAACGGCGGCAGATCCTTGACCATCTTGAAGACAGCGGGGGACAGCTTGAATCCGTCGACGTAGTCCTCTGCAGTGGCCTTGGGATTCTCGAGAAACATGGCGGTCGCGGACTGTTGAATAAGCGAGCGACCTACTGGGTTCTCCAGGATCGCGGCGGGCTCCTGCGTAGCGAAGACGAGGACACCATTTTTCTTGCGGACCGTGCGGCTGGCGTCCTGCATCGACGCCTGGAAGTACGGCACTTTCAGAGGGTGCTGAACTTCGTCAAAGAAAAGGGCGATTCGGCGCCCGTCCATCATCTGGTCCGTTCGATAAAGCAAGTACGTTATTGCTGCGTCACGGACGGGGCCTTGTTCGAGGAACCCGTCAAGTCAAAGCCAAAGAGGTTGTTAGCCGCCAGGTCAAGTTCGTCTTTGGGGTTGTCGAACAACCAGCCATACTCGCCGCCCGCGCACCAGCGTTTGAGGCGCTCTTTCAGGCTCAGCTGACCTTCAGGTGCAGGCGCGGCGGGGAGAAAATTAACCAGGTTGGACAGGCATCGATCCTCCAGGTCGATGTGCTTCACAAGCTGGTTGACGGCCATGGCGATTTGCTTCTGCTCGGAGGGACTGGCCTCCTCGTCCCCGTTTGCCCCCAACAGCTTCGTCATGCTGGCCATGAACGCGACGTTTGAAGCGGTGTCAGGCAGTTGCAGGAAGTTCCAGCCGGTTTTCACGCCCAGGCGCAGCGGGAAATACTTGCCGCCCATCGCCATGACGGTCACCTGCATGCCGCGATCCTTGTCGAACACGATGCCCGTGTAGTCGAACTTGCGCGCCTGGGTGATGAGATGACCCAAGAGGACCGTCTTGCCGGCGCCGGACTGGCCGATGATGGACGTGTTCCCGAGGCGGCGTTTGCCGGTTTCGTCAACGTCCTGAAGCGAGGCGTGAAAGTTCAAGTAGTAAGGCGTGCCGCCCGTCGTCTTCAGCATCGTGACCGCCGGCCCCCACGGATTGCCTGCCGGCTTTCCGAAGAGGTAGTTGTGCATCGAGGAGAAGCTCAGGAAATTCAGCGAGGTGATTGGCGCCGGGCGAGGGCGCCATTTCCAGTTGCCCGGGAACTGGGCGGCCCACGCGGCCAAGGATGAGCGATCACACAGACGACCGATGATTTCTTCGTCAGCCAGCGCGCCGCTGATACTCGCGGCCGCCCGAAGGGCCCCCTCGCTGTCATCGCCGAACACCTGGATAGTGGCGTGGTGGTCACCCATGACGAAGCGGCCTGCGGCCAGTTCGTCGCGGGCCTTCTTCAGATCTTCGATCTGGGACGCGGAGTAGTCGCCAGAGTCTTCCAGCCACTTGATTTGGCGTGACAGCGCCTTCAGCCCATCGGGCTTTGACATCGCGCCAAAGGACTGCGACAGCACAAACTCGTGCGGCTGGTTGAGCAGGCAGTTCAGGTGGCCGGCTTTGGTGTTGTTGGAGTACTCCCGAAGTTCCAGCATCACGTAGCGGCGTGTCCAGTCAGGCCCCCGCATCTCGGCGAGTTCGCCGTGCGTGGAGAAGAACTGACGACTGGTGGGCAGATAGTTGTACAGGCGCGCGTTCACCAGCGGCACCGGCTGCATCTTGCCGTTGAGCAGAAAGCCGAGGAATTCGGCTGGTTCCGAGAACCGCGATTTCCGGCGCGGAGCCTCCTCGCCGCTCATGTCGTGCGGAGACTCCCGCTCGACAATGGTTAGCAGCTCCGGTGAATAGAGCTTGAGCGATCCGCGAAGTTTGCGGTTGACGTCATCGAGCTCTTCGATCGCCTGGTTCTGCCACGCAAGCGCCGAGCGCGCCGTTCGCTTTTCAAAGTTGGACAGCAAGCGCAGGGCGGGATCGATCTGCGCCCGTGTCAGCACGGTCAAGTACATCTCATTGATCATCGGCGGCTTACCGGCGAAGACCTTGCGATACGCGGCATCGTGATCGCGGGAGAACTGGTCCGGATAGTCGCTTTCGGGATACTCGAACACCCTGCGACGGACAAGGTGCGACCAGATCCCGAATCCCGTTGGGAACCCCCGGAACACGTTGTTGAGCTCCTCGACCCAGCGGTAGTGCTCCTCATCGCTGTAGCCTTGAAAGGTGCGCCCGTCGATGCGCCAGACCGAGAGGTACTCCCAGTCGCGGGTTGCGATGATGGTGGGCGTGACGTGGTGCGAGTAGGGAACGTACGTGCTGACCGGCGGCTCATACGCCGGCAACGTCACGATGGATTGTTGTTTCATCGGTCGTGAACTCCGAGCCAGCGGGCCCATGGGCGCCGCCGGCTGTAGGGTGTTGGCGTGAGGGATATCGCACCCCAAAAGCGCTTGTTCTTAGCCAAGAACTTGGTCTTGACCCAAAGCTCCCAGATCCAGAAGGCGCGGTCATCATGGCGGCTCAGAATGGCCATCACCGGATAAAGGACGGGAAAGAGCAGCCAGCCCCACAGCGTGAATGAAGCGGCGGTGACGGTCACAAAGACCAGTCCAGCAAATGCCCGTGTGGGCACTCCCCCGGGGACGGTGGCGACGCGGGTGGCACCCTTGAAAAGGGGGAAGCGGTTGGGCGGCACTTCTGACCCCACCGCGACTGGGGCGGCTGCAGCTGGGGCTTTGGCCTTTTGCTTGGGCGAGGTGGCCATCAACCGAAGACCAGCTTAATGATGCCGCCAGCGATGGCACCGGAAAAGACGATACCCACTGCCCACTGATAGGCGGTTTCCTTGCGAATCACGTCGAACGAATAAAGGATGCCGATAATGCCGGCGGAAATAAGGCCGATGACGGGGATGATGAGCCACAGCCAGTCTTTGATCTTCTGCACGGTAGTGGTGGCCTTCTCGAACTGCGCCATCGCCAGTTCCGGTTGCAGCAGGAGGAGCAATGCAAGGGTCGCGTATGCCAGGGCGACAAGCGTGCGGCAGCTCTTGGGCTGCGAGTCGCCAGGGGAGATATTGGATGCTGCGGTCATTTGAAACTCCAATGGGTGATGCCACCCGGCTGATGAGCGGGGCGGCATTCGTTGAGGTAGATGAGAGGGCCGGTGTTTAGCTGCTAAACACTGGCGAGGGGTGCGCTTCTACTGCGCCGGCAGGCGCGAGGACGGCGTTGGGATCGGCCTGCCGAATGTGGCATCTGGGCGCGGTTCGAATGCGTCTTTGCGGGGCGCCACAAAAGCGTCGTCGCGGGGCTTCTGAAAGGCATCGGGTTTGGACGGCTTCGGACGCGGGGGGCTACGCGTCTTGGTGTCAGCATTGGCGGGCGCGCCGCCCTCCTTCACGATGGCCGGTACAGCCAGGCCAGCGCCGGCGATGACCTTGCCGACATACCCATTCCTGAAGCCCGAGGTCAGGTTGCCCGTGTTGTAGCAGCTGAATGCCGCATACAGCGCGTTCTGTCCGGGGCCGTGCAGCTTGGCGGCTCGCTTGTAGCAATCGACGAGGACGCGCTGGGCAGATGCAAGGTTGACGCACGGGTCGAAGATGCTCTCGGGTGTGACACCGAGCCACTTCCAGTTCCGCACATTGATCTGGCCGTAGCCGACGTCGAAATCCACGCCTTTAGCCATCAGATCGCGCACCGCCTGGATTGCTTCCTCCTTGGACTTCGGGCGGATGCTTACATGCGGTTTGGCGTTGACACCAATGGCGAGCGGGTTGAAGGCTGACTCGTGTCGCACTACAGCGCTCAGCGTACTGATATGCACGTCAGGCGCGCATTGCCGGGCGAGGGTGGGAAAGTCCATGCGTCAATTCCCCACCATGCCAAAGCCCGGGCCCTTGCCGCTTTGTTCACGCTCTTTGCGCTCGGCAAGTGCCTTTTGATACTTGGCTAGTTCGCGCTCATAGTCCCGTGGCTCTACCCAGTAGCCCCCGTCAACGGGGGTGCCAACGTAAAGCGGTAGACCATCGTCAAAAGCTGTGTATTCATGCGCCGCGTACACGTTGCAGTAGCCCGGCCGCTTGTTGCTGATGATCGCGCCACCGTCGTCGTTGCCGCCGCGCCATGTCTGAAGTGCGACGTTCAGCGCAGCGGCGTCGCATCGGCCTGCACCTTGTGAAATGGCGCGGACCAAGTCGCTCATCTCCTTGGAGTCTTCTGATGCGGGGCATAACGATAGAAAATCGCGTCGGGCTTCCAGCGTGTCGGATAGCTTCTTCATGTTGATGCCGAAGTATCGCGACAGGGACGGCGCGCACTCGCTGGGCCGGGTGCCGCTGGACAAGCAAAGAATGGCTTCGCATGCCAGGCGCTTGTCGCCTTCCAGGACGTCACCGACGTCGACACTGGGCGCTCCAGCGGCGTACGCCGGCGTGATGACCGGCGCGAGTGCCAACGCCAGGAGGAGGAGCAGGTGTCGGAGGGGTCGCATATTGGTTCTCCCTAGTTAGTTGCAGATGCCGTAGTTGCCAACATCGATGAGCTGGCCACTCAAGCGCGTCTCGGTTGTGACCGTGCACCCGCTAACAGACGTGATGTTGACAACGCGCGTAGCGCCCTGGCAGACGTCAGCGTCACCACCGCTTCCTGTGTCGCAGCTGCCGAACAAAGTGGCGGTTCGGTTTCCGTTGGAGAGCTGGCAGTAGCCGGATGCGCCCTTGGTCACTGAAGTGCCGGGCGGCATCAGCTGGCCCATCCAGACCCGCGCGGTGTCCCCGGACGTCGTGCCAGTAGCGTGGATGCAGTTCAGTTCGGCGGTGGGGCGATAGATGGTGGCGCCGAACATCGTTCCGTAATTGACCTGCATCTGTGCGGCTATCGTTCCGCCCAAACTGTTGTCGAACGTCTCGCCCGTCTCGTTGCCACGGGCTTTCGCGATCACAACATCGAGTACGCCGCCGGCGCGGGATGCCGTGCAGCCGTCTTGCCACGGCCCCCATCCCTCGTAGGCCACATCGTTCGCGTTGGCTTGTAGAACGTAGTAGGTCCTGTAGCGGACTTGATTGCCGGTGTACCCGGCAGGGCATTGCGAATACTCCGCCTGCGTCTGGGCGATTCGGCACCCGCCGTAGGTCGTGTGCCAGGAGTAGCCACCGACGCAGCCGCCTGGCGGTAGCGGCGCACCTTGGTCGACACGCACGACCATCGTATTCAGATCGGTCTGCAACTGTACGTCCGCCTGTTTCGGGGTAGACGCCTGGCTGACCGTGGGCACGAGCAGCGCGAACAGCAGGGCGAGCAAAGCCCTGCCCTGTCCTCGCGTGGAGGGAAGGAACATGGATATCTCCGATAGATTTGCCGCTCGATATGCGGCTTGGGGGAAAGACCTGCTGGAGGAGCTAGTTCTTGCAGCCTTGAATCACCGAGGCGCGGGCGCCCATGTCTGGGGGTGAAATCACGACGCGGTCACCGGCGAGGCTGGCGCGCTGCGCCATTCGGACGTAGCTATTTCCAGAGTTCTGAAATGTGCCACTGAAGGAACCGCCGACCGACACGGCGCCGGCGGCATTGACATAGCCGGAGCCTTGGATGCTGCCGCCGATCGCACCACCGATGTTGATGTCGCCGCCGCGTGCCGTAGCGTCGACGGCCTGTAGCGCGACCTGCCGCCAGGGTGACAGCCCTGCCGGGCAGGTGACAGCGGGGATTGCAGCGTCGTTGGGAAGATCGCCGTACGTGCCGGTGATGACGTGACCGGTTTGGGCGAACCACACGCCACCGGTGCAAACGGCAAGCAGCTTGTTTGCGGTAGACGCGTATAACCCTTCCGGTGTGCACGCCGAGCCAGGTGCAACGGCCGTGTTGAGCAGTAGGCCCGTGTTGGTCTGAATCGCACCGGCCACCGTCAGGGTGTTGTTGAACGTGACTGGTCTGGTTTCTCCGTGGCGGACAAATTGACCGAATGGCGTGGCGCTCAAACCTGCTGCCAGGACGGCGTGGCCGGGCTCTGCTCCGAAGTCGAACCAGCCGCGCGGAATATTCATAAGCGGACCGCGCACATTGGCCCCGCCGTTGGCGTCATGACCCCCGTACCCATCGGACGCCGCCATCACCTTGCCAAGCAGAACTTGATTGAACCGAGCAGCCTTGCCGGCCGGTGCGGTGCAGGTGTCATTGAGTCGACGACTCCGCACATCGCTGATCGGTTGGCAGGTATATACGTAAGCGCCCGTGCGGCAGTTTTCGCCGGGGCATGTTCCGTCGCGGACAAGGATGAAGCGGGCGGTTTCTCCGAGGGATGGGAAGCGTGGCGTGCCAGGCGGCAGCAGGCCTAGCGCTGCGAGATCCGCGACACCACCTCGTGCGACCTGGGCTCCTGGGGCGGCGACCCAGCTAAGTGCTGGTGGTGGGGGGTAGGTGCCAGCTGGGGCGCTGGCGATGTTCTCACCGCGCAGCCAAGCTTCGTGCTTGACCTGAAGGTCTACTACTGCGCCGCGAAGTTGCGCAAGGTAGCGGCCGGTGGATTCCGCAGCGGTCGCGTCAACTTGTCGCTTAAGCGCCGGTCCGCCAAGGACGATGGCGAGCGTGACGAGCGCGATCACTACCATCAGTTCGATAAGCGTGAAGCCAGCCTGGCGGGGTATTGATCGAGGCACGGAAACGTCAGAAGGACACATGGCAGCTTCGTCATCAATGCAATGCCAGGCGAGGCAATGCCACGCCCGGCTCGCGGGTTTACGGATTTATCGCGTGGCGAAGACGAACGTATTGTTGTCACCCTTCACGCATAGGTCTTGAGCAGTTACCGCATTGAAGGAGCCTGGTTCGTTGTTTGTGCCTAGCGTTTTTGCTGCTGTTCCGTTCACACTGATCATCTCGGAGACGGAGTTCAACGTGGTGGCCAAACCGGGGCAGGCCCTGTGGTTCACATTGGTTAGCGTCAACCCCAGACCGCTGCCCATAGCACCACCCCCGAGAGCCACCGGCCCGATTGTGATGGTTCCGTTCGAGCCCACGCCAGAGCCGCCCAGGCGGTGCGCCACCGTGGCGCCGTTCACCTTGAAGACGGAAGACTCGGCCATTGCGGGCGCCAGATTGGACGCATTGTTGATGGCTGCGTAAGGCGTGACGGAGTCGCCTTCGCCCAGCAAGCGCGTCGCCGTCATGAAGCGCTGGAGTTCGGCAGCCGCCGGCCCGACCCGGGTTTGGACGAAGAATCCTTTGATGGAGGGCATGCTTATCATGATGAGGACGCCGATAAGTACGAGCACCGCGGCGAGTTCAACAAGGGTGAATCCTCCTTGGCGGAGGCGCTGGCGGGCAACGCGTGTATTGATGACTTGCAGTTGCATGGTGGTGTGCTTCATGTTGATTTCCAGATACTCAGGATTTGTGGTGACCATCGGCAAGATGGCCGCGATCAGAATTGAGGGTCGGGCACGCTAGCTCATCGAGTCGAGCAATGCGGCGTTTTGCATATCCCAGAGCACGCTTTGATGCCACCCCAAGATGCCCGCCATTGCCAAGACGGCGAGGGTCAGAATGACCCAGCGGAGCACTTTCGCCCGCGTTTCGACATGCTTTAGGACAACGGACTCCATTCGGACACGAGTCTTCTGCAATGCGGCGTCCAAGCCCTGGGTGCCTGCAAGATCCTCGAGGTACCAATAGGTCTCCCGGTCCATCAGTCCAACGTCAAAGACCTGCGCGCCTGATTTCGAGTCTTCGAGTCGGTGCTGAATGGCCTGCAAGCGGCCCGTTAGCCAACGAGAAGCCCCGTCGAACTGGAGTTCAATGGCCTCACGTAGCTGCATGGTTTTTCCGGTCCTTGGTTTAACCGCGGTTGCCGCAGTGCTGATGACACCAATGCCCTGAACGTCCCGATAAAGGCGATAGGGCCCCCATCTATCTAGGAACCTTCGTATCGGACCGTCCAGGTAGGGGAACGAGAGCTTGAATGCGATTCCAACTACAAGTGCCCCAAACCAAAGACGAATGCCCTTTTGCCGTATCCATTCGGCAAGATCAAAGAATGCATGGGTGGACGCGCTCAGGTAAGCGCGGGGGACAGCAGGTAACGTGTCGACGATCATCGGGGCAGTGACGTAGGGAAGCGCGACCATAACCACGAGCCATAACACGATCACTGCGACCAGGGAGGTCAGCAGCGTTGTGATCAGGATCCAGCGGAGCTTGGAGTTCAACCGTACGAGGCTGGCCATATCGCGCAGGCCGCTTGATAGGACCGCTTGGTCTTGGCCCTGTAACGAGACAAATTCGGCGACTTCCTTTGGGGGGAGCGTGCCGTGGAGCGTTTTCCCGATGTTGCCCGTTTCGACAATCTTGTGTGCCCAGTATGTCGAAAGGACCCCCCGTGCGCTCCGCCCATAGCGCTGGGCGTCTCCGTCAAGAATGTTCAAGATCGTGCGCTTTCCCTGGGTGTCCTCGGCTATGTCCGCCAGGTACTCATACCAGTCGGCTCGCTTTCGAGCGAACTTTCGCGCGGCTTGCCCAACTCTTGTGAGTACGAACGGCAGTTTCATTCCGGTTTCCTTTCACGTAATAGCGTCGCAAAAGCCTGGAAATGCGGCTCGATGTCCCGTGGATCGATCAGGCCTTGACTCATTTTGTAGACAGCGCAGTCCATGGTGGTCTTGCCTTCCATGTCGGGGTGGTCATATGCGGCCGTCCTGTGACCGGCGTAAATCTCCCGTAGACGTAGCTCATCGCCGCTGCTGATGGCACGAAGCGCTTCTGGATCTGAAGACGGTTCGAACATTTCAGCGACAACTGTCCGACCGGCGTACCCGAACAGCTCCGGAATCCCTTTGATTCGACATTTCTCACAACCGTCCGGATTGCTAACTTTGATGCGACCGCTGCCGAAGTCGTACAGGGTTTCGATAACGTCTAGGTAGCGGGCCCAGTCATCGCGTGATCGGCGCACTCCCAATCTATCGGCGGCGCCTTCCAGCAGTGAATCTGCCGGCAGTGCGCAGTCGCAGGTGACCGGCATCAGTGCTTGGTGCGAGAGCAGCTTCAGAACGCCGGGCGTGCCCAAAGTCGTTCGCGGAACGCCGATTTCGCTGGAGGCAAATCGCTGCGGAATTGAGAGCGCGTGGCCAACGTGCGTCGTTGTATAGAGACTGCTTCCCGATAAGACGATGTCCTGAAACGCCGATCCGGTAAGCGAATCGCGGATTTCGCCAAGAAAGACGTCGCTCGCAGCAGCGCGCTTGAGTGCCATAAGCTTGGACCGCATCGTGTCGCGGTCCGAGCCATCAAGCGATCGAGAGACACTGGCGGCCAACGCGCGCGGAATGGTCAGTTCGACGGGATCTTCGATCGTCATGACCTTGCGTGTTGCGGGCAGCCGCACGATCAATTGGGCGTTGGTGACGGTCTTTCCCGATCCCGGAATGCCGCCCGTCACGATGGCGCCGCCCATGCTTTGCAGGCACCGTTGAAATTTTGCGACGTGCGAAGGCAGGAAGCCCAGGGTTTCCATGTCCACCGGCTCAACTTTGGCGTCCATGTCCAGAATCCGCAGGGTGATGGACGGTCCCTTGTCCGCCACAAATGATCCCCAGCGCAGCATGTAAGAGCGGTCGTCCACAACTTCGTAAAGCCGACCCTGCTGTTCATTGGTCATATCGAGGAATAGCCCGCTGCCGCCGTGGACGTCCAACCAGGCGACGTTGCCCATTTCGATGAGGCGTTCGGTCGGCATCGCCAACTGTTTGGGCGTTGTGTATTGCCCGTCGATCGTCACGCTTACGTGAGAGATTGCCGCCGTGGTGTCGATGTTCAAGTGCATGTCGCTCGCTCCGTTACGGACGGCCCAAGCGGCCAAGTCATGGAACCCGACGCGCACCGCGGAGCGTGCGCCGAGCGCTCGCGTCTTGGACGTGCGCTGCTTAACGTCCTTGGCCTGCATGCGCTCCCGTACTAATGCAAGCAACACGACGGGGTTAACTGTGTACACGTCCACGTTGCCACGCCCTGTGGCCTCCCGAGCGCGTTGGAGAACGGCACGGTATAGGTCGGAGTCCTGTTCCCCTTGCTTGACGAAGACTACGTACCGCTCACCTTCGAGTTCTGCCACGCACGCTTTAGCGGCAGCTTCGGATCCGCACCAATCGACGCGGAGCAGCTCGAACGCGGGGCGCATGTTCTCGACGTCTTCGAAAGAGTCAAGATGGCCTTCTGGAGAATCGTCAGTTTGGATAGGCGTCAGCGACATGCTCAGGACCGGCGCCGGCTCTTCTTCGCGAAAGCCGACGCGCAACATGCGCGTCATTCGCCGAGCCCATTGGAAAATGCTGAACTTCATGGTGCCCTCTCGTCTAGGCAATAGGTGAACGTCTCTTCCTCTTGAGACAGGAACGTGGCGCAGGGAGGGGAAATCTCCAGCAGACGCAAGCCCTGGCCAGCGCCTGTTACCGGTGCGGCTTTCCCGGTCAGATACACGGCCTGTCTGTTTTCCAGTTGCACATGCGCTGCGAGGTGGCGTCCAACGCCCACGATGGCAATTAGCCGCGCCAGGCGTTGTTTCGGCGGTGATGCTGAGGGCGCGGCTGCCTGTTCCGCATCCGCCGGCGTGATTCCTGTCACGGACGGCACTGCGAGCGGCGTGCCAGCAAAAGCAGTCTTCGACTTCTCGCGTTCAATGGCGAGCGCCTGTTTTGCGTCATGCTCCAGCAGCTCGCGCACCAGGTGGCTTGGCGGCGCAGCAGGAGCTTCAGGCGCCACGGAGAGATTGTCGGATTGCGCCGATACGCCGGCAGGTAGGGCAATCGCCAGGGCGAGGCCCGCCAGACAAAGGGCGAGCCGATTGCGCAGCGAAGTTTCACGGCGCGAGTACATAGATATCTCCTTTCAAGGTGGCCGAGAACGCGCTCGCGGCGAGTCCGGGGGCTGAGTCCGGCTGGTAACGCACATGCAACTGCGTTATCTGGGTTGTCGTCGGCAAGGCCAGACCATAGAGCGAGCGCAGGGGCGCATTGATCACCAGTGCGCGGCTGGCGGGCAGCTTCGTGCCCGATGGCATCGGCACAGGTTCTTCCAGGCCGTTGGGCAACTTGATGTTGGGCACGAGAATCTGCACGCTCGCCGGCTTTGCCAGCGTGAAGTCTTGCAATGCGGGCCGAAGCGCTTGCCAGCTTGGTTCCCACGTTGTCTGGATCGCAGCTGCCGTCGGGAGGTCCCGCAAGGCCACAGTTGGCGCCGAGCGCGCCTTCGGAAGTGGCCATGTTGCGGTAGCAGTATCCAAATCCGGATGGACGATGCGAAACGATTCGGCCAGTGCTGCCCGCAGCGTATGGTTGTCGGCCAGACGTGTACGGCGGTATGTGGCGGTGCACGACCCGGCGCTTGGTCGGCAGTCGACTTCCGTCAACCGCCAGCGCCCGGGCTCTACTGGTACCGTCAGGATGACATTGAGAAGTTCAGTCATGCCCGCGCCGCCCTGGGTCTTTACCGACTTAGCCCAAGCGCTGATAGCGCTTCCCCATAGCGCTTTGGCGTCGAAATGGGGCTGTGCCGCCTGGGCCTCTTCATGTAGTTTCGCCTGCCGTTCGTCCCACCAAGCGGATCCGTAATCCCATGCCTCGTAGGCGACGACCGCAGCTATGAGCACCCACCATATGGGCGACACCATGGACAGCCTAAAGGACGCCCTGCGCAAAGCAGACTGTCCATTCACATGTGCAGTGAGCTGTTGCAACGAGAACAAACGCGCTTGCGTGATGTAGTTGCTGTGGACCTGGTGTTCCCGGTAGCGCGCAGTCAGTTCTTCGACCGCGTTCTTTGCTTTTTCCTGGTCGGGGAATATCGTGTCGCCGCCCGTCTGCACCACCCCGTCGACGACCGCCGCCAACCATACGGATTGATCGGGGAGCGTGCATGCAACGATATGCGTGCCATGTCGATGCATCTGCGCAAAAGCAGCGGCGCCAGAGAAAAGCGTTGCTCTGCTCTTTGCACGCGTTTCGCTTCCTTTGGCAGCCAACAAGCCGACCGACGAACTGCGCGCATCACTTTGCACAAAGTGCGTTGCCCGTGCTTTGCGGGCGGTCTTGAGGGCAAGCTTTTCCAGGTCTTCCCCGAGGACGGTGCGCCACTTGAGCCCGAGGACAAGTTGATTCGGCGAGCCCGGTATCGCGACGAGCTTGTAGCTCGTGCGCCGAGCGACTTTCTGTCGCGTTGCCACGGTCAGAATCCTTCTTCTGGAATTGCGGTTACCAACACCACCGTCAGCAGTTGCTGCTCTTGCGAGGCGTCAGACCCGCCCATGAGCATCGGTGCCTTGTCGTCGAGACGGCGGCGGGTCGAACTGTCGGCAGACTGTTGATATCCGCCAATGACCACTTGCTCTCCGGGGCGAACCATTACCTGCTGTACGCGCCCTTGGCCACCGATGTTGGTCTGCTGCACGAACGATTGATCATCACGCGACCCAACCGGCTCCTTCTTCATTTCGATGAGTCGGGTGTCGTCGTAGGCAATCGTCAAGAGCACCTGGCCGTCGTCCTGCGCATCGGGCACGACGGTGAGGAAGGTGCCGACCGTCTTTTCGTCTTGCGTAACCGTGACCGTGGGAGCCGAGCTGTCGGACGTGCTCTGAGTTTGTTGCAGATCCTTGATGTACTGAAAGGTGTTTCGCGTGTCGTACTTCGCGGGTCGGCGGTTTTGCGAGAGAAGCGGAATGCTCTTGTGATTGACGATCGAACCGAGCTGGGAAAGCGCGCTCAGTGCGATGTTGGTGCCGGCGAAGGGACCACTGCCCACCGATGCGCCCACGCTGCCGGCAGCTTTGGCCACGTCGAGCAAGGGGCCGACGCCAATTGCCGATGCAGTGTTTTCGCGCCCAAGGCTGTTGAACAGAATCTTCCAGTCGATGCTCCCTTGGTTGAGTCGGTCGCGTTGGACCGTGATTTCTTCGAAGACAAGCCGCACGCGGCGTGTCATCTGGCGGTTCTCAGCGTCCAGAAATTCTCCGATCCGGTCCTGCGCGTCCTTTGTGTCAGTGACGACGATGGTGTTGGCCGCGCCGTCCGCAGACTTGATCACGCCGGCGCGACTGAGGAATTGGCTGACCTTGGTGACGACCGCCGCCAGCTCGCGGGCCTCTTCCTTTGAACTGTTGGTCGACTTGTCCGCCAGCGTCGAATTTGCCGACTTGATATCGCGCTGAAGGTTCTCTTCAGCTGCCTGGGTCGATGTGCGCACGACGTAGCTTTTCGTCTCCGTGCGATAGAAGCGAAGCGCGCCGATTTTCTCGTCGTAGCGCCAGTAGACGCCCAACCGCAGTGCAATCGAGTCCAGTACGGTGGCGAGGGGCGCTTGGCCCGGGGGCAGGGGGGCCATCTTCGTGCGGGCAACGCCTTGGGGCAGGACGGGGCCTGCGATCCGGTCGACGGCAATCCCGGGTACAAGGGCTGGAACCAGCGTGTCCGCCGTCGCGGCAGCAAAGTTCGCACTTGCTGTAGCAACGCCTTGTTCGACCGCCAGACGCGGAAGGAAATACTCGGCCGGCAGCAAAGCGTCGGCAGACACGTGGGTCAGGATTCCCGTTGCGAGTTGGATGCGGTCGGCAAGGGTGTTGAGGTCGGCCGCGCTGTTTTCGAACAACAGCGTCGTATTGACGTTGGCGCGCAGCGCCGGCGGCAGGGTGACATCGCGGGCGAGCGGTTGGGGCCGGCCTGCGATCCAAGGCAGTTCTACGACTTGGCCTTTGGCCCGGTCGGTGTCGCCTGCCATACCTTTGAAGGCGTCCAGAGCGAACGCGCCCTTGGAGCCTTCGTGGTCAGCACGGGCGCTGACTCGGTCTGTCGATTGGAGCGCGGAGCAGCCAGACAGCGCTGCAAGCGTCAGTGCGGCCGCTACAGTGCGGTATGCAGTCATGGGTATTCCTGGTCAACGCCACGGCTAGGATTGCGTGGCTGGGGATCGGTTGCAGCTGCGGGTGAAGGGCAACATGCGCAAGACGCGGTTGCCGTAGAAGCAGGGGTGGATAGGCGATTCGCTCATCGCGACCGCCTGGGACAGCGCCTGGGTGGCCTCCCGGAAGGAGGCCACCTCGAACTCGGCCGGGGCCTGTATTGGTATGTCGAAATTCAGTTCCCACTGGTCAGGCCCAAACGTCCAGTTGGCGTCAGCCGCCCAGCGCACGAGAGCTTGGCGGACCGTCCCGTCCTGCGGGCTTATGCGCCAAATTTGCTTGGGCGGTTCCACGATTTCCGGTTCGGCGACCGGCTCCGTCGAAGCGACCTCCACGGTGAGGACCGGGCCGGGCGCCGCAGCGATCTGCTGTGGACTTGCGTCGGCAGCGGTTGGTGGCGCGATCGCTTCGCTTGCCGCTACCGGCGCGGTGGAGCTGGCGCTGGGCGTTGCAGGCGTTGCGCCTGTAGTGGCCGGCGATGGCGTGCTGCCCACGGGTGTGGGGCTTTCAAGCTTGGGCGGCGCTTCAGGCACGGGAATGGGGGGAATGTCTGCCGAGGCCAGGGCTGTCGGCGATTTACCCGGTAGAACGGTGCGCGGATCCGCGTGGTTGATGAGGATTCGTCCGGAGTCCGGAGGTGTCGGAGGGGCAGGCGGAACGAATCCGCAGGCCGAAAGGAGGCAGGCCGCCGAGAACACGGCCGCCAAATGGAAAGCTTGCATTGGGAATACTCCGTAGGGAGCTTGGCGAGTTCGCCGGGAAGGGGATGGTCGCGCCTGCCAAGAAGCGATGCCGAATTGGCAGCGAACAGACGAGGCCTGGCGTCAGGAGTTGCTCAGCTTGTGCTAAGGCGCGGGGCGGCTTTTGAACAAGATTGCCTCAGAGTCCTTCGCGTCCAGCCGGGGGCTCATGTACTGAGCCTTGTTGACGCCGGGGCGACACGCGGCCGTCTCCGTCGACTCTCCGTTTATATATAGAGTCCGCAATTTCAACCGCTTGCCTTCTCGCTGCCAGCGTTCACATGCMGACGACGATAGGTACATCACGACATAGTCGTCGTCATCTTCAGCAATCTTGATGCCCCAATCCAATCCGTCGGCCGAGGACCAAGTGTCGCGGTCGAGGTTCTCTCGTATGCGCTGCGGAAGAGGAGGCAATGGGGGAATAGGACGACGAACCAGGTCCGCCGGACGTGGGAGGATCGTAGGCAGATCCAGTACAGGCTCCGCCAGTACGGTCTGTGGCAGAAGGAAGATCGAAAGTAAGAACAGTCGGAAGGCAGCGTAAGCAGTTTTCATAGACCGAAGGGTTTTCAGGGGTTACGGGGCAGTCCAGGGCGTGACGCCTTGACGGTCCAGTTCTAGGTGAACGGCGCGGAGGTCTCCCGGGGAGGTAATCCTCCGTGTGAGCAACAGCATTTCCACCAAAAGGGGCAGTAGAGACTCGCCGGGTTGCCCCCCAACACCGCCGTCCAGCAGGGTGAGGCGCAGTTGCGAGACATGTTCGGCGACCTGGTCGTCGATTTCGAGCCGATCCCGCAGATACGCGGAGAGCGTCATTCCACGTTCCGCAGCAGCGCTTTCGTAACGTCGACGTGCGGCATCGGAAAGCCGAAACGTTATGGGGCGTTCAAGCAGGGAGCGCATGGAAGCGTGCTTCTTCTACGACGATATGCCCCATAGCTTCGGCGAACGCCTGTCTGAAGGCCGCCCGCCGGATCCTGCGCTCGAGGGCAGAGTCGGGCTTGTCTTTGCAATGGTCCCGGAATTGCTGATCACGGAATTGCGCTGGAGTAAGAGTGGGAGCGGTTTCGAACCATGTCCGGGCTGCGTGACGTGCTGCGCGAGCCGTAGAAGGGAATTCAAAGGCGGCGGCCGTGGGATAGGCCGTGGGCGACTTGGCCATACGGGGCTCCTGCGTTCGATTTTGACGAGCGCGAACGCTTGCCCCCATGGGGGGCAAGCGATTCAGTGCACGAGGGGGACGCCGTCCCGTTGGCCTCAATAGGGTTTCGGGAGAGCGCGGCGGGGATTGAAGGGTTAAACGGAGGGATCGCTGATGCGGCCCGAGACGGGATGGCCTACGGGGGAGCGTGTGACGAGCCTGATGGCGGCCTTGACCAGATCTTGTCCATAATCTTTGAAAATGAACCTAAATCTCTGCAAACCCCTGGTTGAATGTCCAGTTGATGGATTGGGGCTATCGTTGCAAGTCGTTGATTAAAAAGACATTGTGACTTACAGGGATTTGCAGATCTGCGGACTTTTAATCCGTTGGTCGCGAGTTCGAGTCTCGCTCAGCCCACCACCCCCGCTTTTTGTTCAAGCGGAAAGAGAAACAAGCACCTGCGAGTGATCGCGGTGCTTTTTTTTCGTCTGTCGCGATTGCGTGGAAAAGACTGCGTAGGAAAGACTGCGTAGAAAAAGATTGCGTGAAAGGGATAGGGAGAAAGGCGGGAACCCGCCCGGGTTCAAGAAGGTGTGCGTGCCGACGCATCTGCCAGCGCATGCAGGCTCAGCCCGCACGTGCGCGCCCGTTCAGACAGCGATTCGCTTTGGGCCAGCGCCCGCCGGCTTTCTTCCAGCAGTACATCCAGCTGTTCCTGCAACGTAGACGCCATGGCCCACGCGCGTTCGGCGAAGCGGTCGGAGAATTGATCCACGCAGGTCTTGCAGATGGCGGCGCCGTTCTTCTCAAGCAGCGGCGCGCCTTGCGCCAGCGTCGATTGGCAAAACATACAGGCGAGGGCGCGGTTCATGAGGGGCGGCTCATCATCGGGTGGGCGGACGGCGCCGTGCGAAACGCGGCGCCTGCCCTTAGACAACGGCCTGGCGGGCCAACTCTTAAGTCAGCCACGCGCCCTAGGACGAACAGACTCGGACAAAAGGATGATTCCGCCTCGCGCCATGTGAGCCCGCGTAGGCGGTCCGCAACCCTCACGCAATGTCATCCCGCCTAGGCGACCCGCAACCCTCACGCAATGTCATCCCGCGTAGGCGGTGCGCAGCGCGGCCGGGGCGGGTTCTGCCGTGACGTCGATGATGGTTTCGGCAGGCACCTTGAAGAAGGCGGCGGTGGCGGCCAGGCGCTTGGCCTGATCTTCCAGCGAGGACGCCGCGGCGGCCGCTTCTTCCACCAGCGCGGCGTTCTGCTGGGTCACGTCGTCCATCTGCGTGACGGCGCGGTTGATCTGGTCGATGCCAATGGATTGCTCGGTGGACGCCTCGGTGATCTCGGCCATGATCTGCGTCACGCGCTGCACCGAGCTCACAATCTCCTGCATCGTCTCGCCGGCCTGGCGGACCTGTTCCGCGCCGCTGTCCACATTGCTGGTGGACTGTTCGATCAGGTCCTTGACCTCGCGCGCGGCCTGCGCGCTGCGCTGCGCCAACGACCGCACTTCGCCTGCCACCACGGCAAAACCCTTGCCCTGTTCACCCGCGCGGGCGGCTTCCACGGCGGCGTTCAGCGCCAGGATATTGGTCTGGAAAGCGATGCCGTCGATCACCGACACGATTTCCGCGATACGGCGCGAGCTGTCCGAAATGCGCGCCATGGTCTCTACGACCTGATGCACGGCGTCGCCGCCGCGCATGGCCACGCCACGGCTTTCGGCGGCCAGCGCGTTGGCCTGATGCGCGTGCTCGGTGTTCTGCTTCACCGCGGTGGCCAGCTCTTCCATGCTGGCCGCGGTTTCTTCCAGCGACGCGGCCTGCTCTTCGGTACGCGAAGACAAGTTCGTGTTGCCCGACGAGATTTCCGCTGCGCCCGTGTTGATTTCATTCACGCTGCGGCGCACTTCCGCGACGGTGCGCGTCAGGCTGTCTTGCATGCGTTTGAGCGCGGCGAACAGCACGCCGATTTCGTTATCGGCGCCCACGGCCACGCGTTGGGTCAGGTCGCCCGACGCGATACGGTCAAAGTGCACGGCCGCGTCCTTCAGCGGCGACAGCACCTGGCGGCTGATGAAACGCCAGCATCCAATCGCCAGAATCAGCGCCAGGGCCAGCATGATGATGGTAGAGATTTCGGCCTGGTCGTAGCGCCGGTCCGAGGCGGTGTTGATCTCGACCGCGCGTTGTTCCGTGTGGTTCAGAAAGGCGGTGACGCGTTCTTCGAAGCGGGCGTCGGCGGCCCGGGCGTCTGCGACGGCGGTGACGTACTGCTCGGCCGATTGCTTTTGCAGCGCTTCGCCCAGCGAGTCAATGCTGCGCACATAGGCATTGAACGTGCCATCCAGATCCCCCGCCAGTTTGCGGCCGGCTTCCGACAATTTGGGCACGCGTTGGTAGACGCCGTAACGCTGGCGCGCATCGTTCAGGAACTTGGTTGCCTGATCCACGCTTGCCTGCGCCTGCGCGCCGCGGCCCGCCTGCACATCCAGATAGGCCGCCACCAGCGTGATGCGGGTGCGCAGCAACAGCACCTGGGTTTCATAAAGCGGGCGGGTCTGTTCCGTGGACACGCGGTTCAGGTCGTCGACGGCCTCGTCGGCCGCCTTGGCGAACAACCAGCCCATGCTGGTGGCGCCGGCCAGGGCCACGACGAAAAGGGTCAGGACAGCTAGCAGTCCGGTTCGGATTTTCAGGTTCTTAAGCATGGCAAGGCTCCTGCAAAGGCCGACGGCGCAAGCGCCATTGGCCGAGATCTAGTGGTAAACCCGAGCCAAATGTAAGTTTGAATTACATATTTAACAATTGATCATTTTTCACTGGCCCGTTCTGGTTTCGGCAACGCCTTGATGCCAAGGGGCGGAAAGCCGCGCAGGGGCCGGCTGGAATCAGAACAGCGGCGGCGTGTCGCTGCGGATGAAGCGCAGGAAGCGATGGGCGGCGTCCGGCAAGGGGCGGGACACGTGGGTCTGTACCTGGATCTGGCCGCCATTGAGCAGGGCGTCGTCGACGGGGCGGCAGATCAGCCGGCCGCTATCGAGCTCTTGGGATGCCGATAGCCGTGCGCATAAGGTCACGGCATTGCCAGTCAACAAGTAGTTGTAGACCGCGTCGGGCAGGTTGGACGTGAAGGCGGGCGACAAGGTGATGTTGTACAGGCTGGACGTCATATCCAGCAGCCGGCGCAGCGCGCTGCCGCCTTCGGGAAGCGCCAGCGGATAGGCGGACAGTTGCGTCAGATGCAAGGCGTCGTGCACGGACAAAGGGTGGCCCGGGCGCATCACGGCGACGATTTCGGCAGGGCGCGAGAAGATGACGGCGATATCTTTTTCGGCGGCATGGCTGTACGTGACGCCGATGTCCGCCTGCGCCGAGCGCACGCGTTCGGTGACCAGCCCCGCGTCCAGCACGGTCAGGTTGAATCGCACCGACGGATGTTCGGCCTGAAACGCGGCAAATTTTCGCGGCAAGGCCTGTGCCGCAAAACCATGCGCGCCGGCCACTTTCACCGTTTGTGTATAACGGCCGTTTTGCCCGCCGATCTCGGCATAGGTGCGGGCGGCGTCGGCTTCCACCCGGCGCGCGTGGTCCGCCAGGATGCGGCCCACTTCGGTGACGCGCATCCCCTTCGGATGCCGTTCGAACAGCTGGTTCTGCAGCCGCTGCTCCAGGCCCGCAATCTGCCGGCTGACGGCGGAGCTGACGACGTTCAGGCGAGCCGCCGCGCCATTGACGGACCCGGTGTCGACGACGGTCAGAAAATAACGAAGCGCGGTGCTGTCGAATTGGAATCGCTTCATTGATGTGAATGCCGTAAATCTCAATGTCGAGTCCAGGCGGTTGGCAGCCGCAAAATAGCGCGCGTTTGGCGGATGGCGTTGGAATAGCCGCCCGCCACGGCGTCTCGTGAACGCGCAGGCCAACAGGTACGGACCACGGAAGCGATGGCGGGTTGCGCCATGGATGGGCAGACAAGCGCCATCCGGAGAGTCCGGCGCGCCAGGATGCCCGTCCCAATCATGCAGGACAGGCGAATGTGCCAGAGGTGGAATTTATTCCAGCTCCACCTTTTGCCACAATCGCAAATTTATCAATATTGCATTCTAATTTCGGCAATCACGTTATTACCGCGGCGCAATGGTGAATCGTAGTAGGCGTGCGCCAATGCAAAGCGCGCCCGAAGGCGCGCTGTAAAGAAACGGGCAGGAAGCCGGTTCAATCCACAACGAAACCGCCGGGGCCGCTATGGCCCAGCAGTTCGCGTGCGCATTGCATCGCTTCGTTGGCAGTAGCGACCGCCAGGAACGGCATGCCGAATGCGCGAGCCATCTTTTCGCCGCGCTTGCGGATCTTGTCCAGCGCGTGCGGTTCACGTTCAACGGCGATGAACGCGCGGCAGCGCGCCTTCAAACGCGGCATGTTGGTGGTCTGCCATTCGACCATGGCCTTGCGGTCGTCGTGGCTGGCTTCCTGGCGCATGTCAGGCACGACCATGACGAAGGTCTGTGGATTGTCCACCAGCATTTCCATTTCACGTATCCAGCTGGCCGAGTATCCCGCGGGCGCGCCGCCGTGCTTGGCCGTCACGATGGGAAAGCGGGATAGGTCGTGGAAGAAAAACTGATCGCGGTTCATTCGAAATCTCCGTGAGGGATGACGGGGGCGCTGGGTTTGCAGCCGCACCCGCCGTAGAGCACCAGGCTGTACGAGTCCAGCGCGAAGCCACTGCGCTTGGCGATCTTTCGCACCAGTTGCGCCATGGCGGGATCGCTGGACTCCAGGATCTGCCCGCATTGCGTGCAGACCATGTGGTCGTGATGCCCCTTGTCATTGAGCTCGAACACGGTCGTGTGCGCGTCGAGCTGAGTACGTTTGAGCAGCCCGGCGTCTTCAAGTTGCGTGATGACGCGATAAACCGTCGCCAGGCCGATKCTGCTGTGGTCCGAGATCAGATTTCGGTAGACGTCCGCTGCGCTCATGTGCTGGTTCGCGCGCTGATAAAAGATGTCCAGAATCTTGATTCGAGGAAAAGTGGCTTTGATGCCGGCGTCGCGCAGCCGCGTGGTGTCCATATGATTTCTCCGTTCGGGGGGCTGATGCCCGACTGATGAGAATGATGTACATTTTCAAATGCTCCCGCTAACGGGAACCCGTCAACCTGTAGCTCAAACCTGCCAACCATGCTTCATGTGGCCGTCGCGCCCGCCCAGCCCAACGTGCTGCTGACCTCATTCAGCGTGCACGGGCGGCGGGAATCCAAAGGCATTGCCGTGCCCTCGCATGTTCATGACGAGGGCATGCTGGTGTTGGTGCATGAAGGCTTGGTCGTGGTGCAAGCGGGCGCGGAAGTCTGGACGGTGATGCCGGGCAGCCTGGGCTGGATTCCACCCGGCACGCAGCATGGCGCAAGATGGTTTGGCGATGCGCGCGGTTCCTTCCTGTACGTGCGGGCCGATGCCTGCCACCGCCTGCCGCCGCATTGCCGTTCATGGCCGTCATCCAAACTGATCGAAGCGCTGATCGACCGATTCGTCAGTGAGCAGGCTGGGGAATTGTCGGAAAGCTATCTGGCGCAGTTGTTCGACGTGCTGCTGGAAGAGATCAAGCAGCGCGAGCATGCGCCGCTGTTGCTGCCGATGCCCACCGATCCGCGCTTGCAGGATCTGGCCAACACGCTGCTGGGCCAGCCTGACGATACGGCAGGCATTGAGGAATGGGCGCAGCGTTTGAATATGTCGTCACGCACGCTGATGCGACGCTTCCGGCAGGAAACCGGTGTGACGCTTGGGCAGTGGCGCCAGCAGGCGCGTTTGCTGCGCGCGCTGGAAATCCTGTGCCGTGGCGGTTCCGTGACCGAAGCCGCGCTGTCGGTGGGCTACGAAAGCACCAGCGCCTTCATCGGCAGTTTCCGCAGCGCGTTTGGCGCAACGCCCACCCGCTACCTGGCCGACCGCGACTAGCCGTCACTTTTTGCGCGGGTGCCGCAGCGCTGCGGCTGCCGCTCCTTGTTCTGCCTCTTCGTCTTGCGCAGCGCTTTTGCCGTCGGGCTGCCGCCTTTACACGTCTTCACTTTTCTCCGACATTTTTGCGGATCTTCATGCGAGCCGCCTCCCTAGTATGGCGTCCGGGGGTGGATCGCTGTCGTCGTCCACCCAAGATGCTTTTGGGGTGTGACATGGATGACCTGCTGAGCCCGCCGCGCACCGGCGCGCTGCTCATACATGGGCTGGGCGGTACGGAATTCGATATGGGCGGACTGCACAAAGTGCTGGCGCGTGCTGGCATCGAAACCCATGGCGTGACCTTGCCCGGCCACGCGGGCCGGCCGGAAGACCTGCTGGATGTGCGGGTGGAAGACTGGATGGATGTCGTCACGCAGCGCTACCGCGAACTTGCCGTGCAGTATGACGTGCTGCACGTCATCGGCATGTGCCTGGGCGCGCTGCTGGCCGTGGAGCTGTGCAAGCGTGAATCGCATACGCGCGGCGCGTTGGTGGTGCTGTCGGCGCCGGTGTTTCTGGATGGATGGAGCACACCCTGGTATCGCGGCCTGCGCTATCTGCTGTATCGCGTGCCGGGCGTGCCGCGCCGGATTCGGGTGCAGGAAGAAGACCCATATGGCGTGAAGAGCGAGTTGGTGCGCGCCTTCATCAAGGCGGGGTTCGCGCGGGGTGACGGCTTTCACTATCAATGGGTGCCGCTGGCCTGCGTGCGGCAAGTGGACCGCCTGCGCGGGATGGTGCAGCGTGGCCTGGACACGCTGGGTTGCCCGACATTGATCATGCACGCTGAAGAAGATGAGCTGACGAGTCCGCGCTCGGCCCGCTTTCTGGGCGACCGCATTCCGGGCGCGGCAGTCGTGCTGCTGCAAGACAGCTATCACATGATCTGCGTCGACCACGAGCGCGAACGGGTCATGCGCAGCGTGTTGGCGTTTGTGGGCAAAGACCCCGAGCTGGTCAGAACGCGCAAGCGGCCGATGGCGCGATCAACGGCATCCCCACACGCGCTGGCGTCACAGGCGGCCTGACAAGCGGCAATCAACGCGGCAATCAACGCGGCATTCAAAGCGGCATTCAAAGCGGCATTCCAAGCGGCATTCCAAGCGGAATCCCAAGCGGAATCCCAGGCGGAATCCCAGGCGGCTCAGGCCGCAGCGGGCTGATTCGGATGCAGCGGGCCTTGCGGATCGTTTTCCGCATCCGGCCGCGGCGCCACGGGCGGCAAGCCGAGTCCGGCGCGCAGGCGTTGGCAATCGGGGTTGGGCGAACCATCCGGCATCCAGATGTCGAATTCACGGCACGGTGTGGGCCGGTTTTCGTAGATGGCGCAGTGGATGCCCGGCTGACCCAGTTCGCCGCGCAGCGAGATGCAGCGCCCGCCGCCCATTTCCGTCCCCTTCATACAGGCGCGCAATGGACTCATCTGCGTGACGAGTTCCACGGGCACCTGGCCGCCGTTTTCGCCCGCCAGTTCGCCGCAATAGAACGACACCCTGAAATGCGAACAGCATGCGCCGCAGTCCAGGCAGGGGTTGGCGTTCGGATCGTCACCGGCCAGGACGGCGGGGGAAACGAAGGTGAGGACAGCGGTCTCTAGCAGGGACATGGGTCGGGAGTTCGAAAGTCTGCCCCTGCCCGGTGCCCACGCAAAACGGGCTTGCGTGGTTGCAAGCCCGTTGACGGGTCCGGAGCGCGCGCGCAGAGGGCCGGCGCGGGATCAGGGCTGCAAATAATAGCTGGATTCGAACTGCGGTCGCTACGACTTTTTTCGGGGACGTTGCTGCGGTAGCATCGGTAGCCTGATTGCCGCCTGGAGCTCTGCCTTGAACGCCAAAACCGAATTTCCCGACGGGCTTGCCCGTTGCGGCTGGGTGGATACATCCGCCGAATACATGGCCTATCACGACACCGAATGGGGCCGCCCGCAAGGCGATGACCGCGCCCTGTTCGAACAACTCTGCCTGGAAGGTTTCCAGTCGGGGCTCAGCTGGCGCACCATCCTGAACAAGCGCGAGGCCTTCCGCCGCGGCTTCGCCAATTTCGAACCCGCCAAGATGGCCAAGTTTGGCGAAAAGCAGGTGCTGACCTTGCTGGCTGACGCCGGCATCGTGCGCCATCGCGGCAAGATCGAAGCCGTGATCAACAACGCGGCCCGCGCGCTGGAAATGATCGACAAGGAAGGGTCCTTGGCGGCGTTCTTCTGGCGCTACGAAGCCCCGAAAGGGGCGCCGTCCACGTTGGGCGCGTCTACGTCAGAACAGTCCATCGCCTTGTCCAAGGCGCTGAAAAAACTAGGCTGGAAGTTCGTTGGGCCGACCACCGTCTATGCGTTCATGCAGTCGGTCGGCATGGTGAATGACCACAGCCCGCAGTGCCATTGCCACGCGCTAAGCGACAAGGCTCGCAAGGGCTTCAAACGGCCCACGTAGTTATTCGGCTTTCTCTGCGCTGCCCGGCAGGCTGTAGCGGCCTTCGCGGTACGCCCAGCTGGGCCATAGCGCGTGCGCCAGCGCTTCGGTGGCCAGTGCCGGGTTCAACGCCACGGGTGCGTAGTCTTCCGGCGCGGTGTAGCGGTACTGCACGGGCGTCTTGTTGGGGGCCAGCACCAGCAGCTCGTCTTCCTTCAGGTAGCCGTAGGTGTTGTCGTACTGCATGATGGCGCGTCCCGGCGTGCTGCGGGTCAGGTCGTGGCCGATCATCGGGTGCTCGGTGTCCACGCCAATCAACGACAGCAGGGTCGGGGGCAGGTCGATCTGGCTGATCAGGCGGTCATCGCGGCGCGCTTCAATGCCCGCGCCCAGGATCACAGCCGGAATATGGAAGTGGCGCACCGGCACCAGGCTGGCGCCGAACACGCGGGAATCATGGTCGGCCGCCACCAAAAATACGGTGTTCTCCCAATAGGGCGACGCCTTGGCGCGTTCAAAGAAACGGCCCAGCGCCCAGTCTGCATACCGCACGGTGTTCTCTACCGTGGCGGGGTTGCCTTCCGTCTGGATGCGGCCAGCGGGGTATTCCCACGGCGTATGGTTTGACACGCTGAACGCCAGCGTGAAGGTGGGCTTGTCGCCATCTTCGCGCAGCAGGCGGTCCAGCTGGTTGAACATGTCTTCGTCCGACGCGCCCCAGGTGCCAACGAAAGCGGGGTCAACGAAGTCGGCGCGGTCAACAATCTGCTTGAAGCCATTGCCCAGGAAAAAGCCCTTCATATTGTCGAAGTGCGATTCCCCGCCATAGATAAAGCGCGAATGGTAGCCGTGGCGGCCCAGCAGATCCGCCAGCGAGAAAAACCCGCGCTGTGAACGGGGCAGCTTCAGCACGGCTTGCGCGGGCGTGGGCAGAAAGCCCGTCACCACCGCTTCCAGCCCGCGTACCGAGCGCGTGCCGGTGGCGTACGCCCGCGTGAACGTCCAGGCGTCGCGCGCCAGCGCATCCAGTTCCGGCGTCAGGTTGGCGCCACCCAAGCCGGCGCTGTACTGGGCGCCCAGGCTTTCTTCCAGGATGATCACCAGGTTCAACGGGCGTGCCGTTTTGCGTGTGGCGGGATGGTGGTGCAGGCTGGGGTAGTCGGGGTTGGACGGGGGGTTGGGCAGGCCGGCCTGCGCCAGCACCAGGTCATGCATCTTGTCGTCGTCCATGCCGCCATAGACGTCGGACGCCGACTTCTCGTTCTTCATGCTGTAGATAGCGTAGAACACGTTGTAGAGCGAGTTCAAGGCCAGCGTGTTGAGCATGCCGTCAGAGCTGTACGCCACCGACGACGGGTTGATGGGGCGATGGCCCAGCGTGCCGCGTATGGCCAGGATGACCACGGCCAGAATGACAATGCTGGCGATCGGCATCTGCCACCAGGTCAATGGCGCGTCGGGTTGGGCGTGCCCGAACAGGTTGAAGGCGCCCCAGCCGATCAGCGCCAGCGCGCCGAAGCCGCCCACCAGCGCAAGCTTGTAGCCGCGCCACAGCATGCCGGACACTTCGCGCGGGTGCTTCAGGTATTCCACAAACAGGCGGTTGGGCCGGCTGTCGTATTCGATGATGAAGGGCGGCGAGGCCACTTCCAGAAAGGCCAGCAAGACAAAGGCAATCAGATACCAATAGCCCGCAATCGTTGCGGCAATGGGAAAGTGCCCCAGCAGCGGCGACAGCACGGCGGGCAGCGCGGCCAGCACGGCGATCTGATGCGCGTCGATTCGCAGTCCGCCCAGCAGCAGCGGGACCAAGCCGCCCGCATTGCGCACGCGTTGCCACTGCCAGGCGGCCAGCGCCAGGCGGCTTAGCGTCAGCAATGCAAATGCCGCCACCACGAAAATCAAAGTCGAATGCCGCATCGGGCCTCCAGGTTGTTCTTGCTATCCGGCCCGGTAGGGCGGAATCAATCGATCGGCATTGGAACAGTAGCCGCGTTGAAAATTCCGTGAAATTCCGCAGCCTGACCGCTATTTTGCCGTCCGCCGCCATTTCGCTTTGTAACTATCTGGCCTGGCGCCAGGCACGCTTCATGCTGCGCGAACCCTGAGCGGCGGTGCGTAGGGGCGCAGCCAGGGCCGAATGCGGGCGGAAAGATCCGCACACATTATGGGACCGGCAAGCGTAACCCTTGCGGTGAGCCGCGATACCCTTGCAGGTAACGAGGGCTGGCGGTCACAGGCTGGCCACAACGCCAAGGATAGTAACCATGACGCGCACAAGAAAAATAGCGATCGGGATTGTAGGCGGGCTTGCGCTGCTCGTGCTGGTGGCAGGGGTGGTGATCGCCACCTTTGATTGGAACCGCGCAAAACCCATGATCAACGAGCGCGCCAGCGCCGCCATCGGCCGGCCCTTCGCCATCAACGGCGACTTGAGCGTCAAGTGGGAGCGCGAACCGGCCGAAGGCGGATGGCGCGCCTGGGTGCCATGGCCGCACGTCATCGCCAACGATATCTCGGTAGGCAATGCGCCGTGGGCCAAAGCGCCGAACTTCGCCACGCTCAAGCGCGGCGAGTTCAGCCTGGCGCCGCTGCCGCTATTGCGCCAGCGCGTCGTCATCCGCAAGATCCAGCTGACCGAACCTGCCGCCGACCTTGAACGGCTGGCCGACGGCCGCGCCAATTGGGTCTTCACTTTGCCCGAGACAGGCGAGCCTTCGCCCTGGGTGCTGGACATCAACGAAATCGGGTTCGACAAGGGCCGCGTGGGCTATGTCGATGAAGTCCTGAAGGCCGACCTGACCGTGCTGGTCGATCCGTTGGGCAAACCCGTGCCCTTCGCGGACGTGGCCGGCGCCGCCTTCGTGCCGCAAGACGGCAAAGCGCCCGCGCCGCGCGACTACGTGTTCGGCTGGAATGTGGGAGGCAAATTCAAAGGCTTGCCCACCAAGGGCGAAGGCAAGGTGGGCGGCATGCTGGCCTTGCAAGACGCCAGCCAGCCTTTCCCCGTGCAGGCCGACGTGTCCATCGGCGGCACGCGTGCGGCGGTAACGGGCACCCTGACCGACCCGGTCAACTTGGGCGCGCTGGATCTGCGCCTGAAATTGTCGGGCGCATCGATGGCGCAGCTGTATCCGCTGACAGGCGTGACCTTGCCAGACACGCCGCCGTATTCCACGGACGGTCACCTGATCGCCAAACTCCATCATCCCGGCGGCGCGGTGTTTGAATACAAGGACTTCAACGGCAAAGTCGGCAATAGCGATCTGCATGGCGACATCACGTTCGCGCTGGGCGCACCGCGCCCGAAGCTCACGGGCAAGCTGTCGTCCAAACAGTTGCGCATGGTGGACCTGGGGCCGCTGATCGGTGTGCCCGCAGGCGGCACGGCGGCCGCGCCCGCCGACAAGTCCAAGGATGCGCCGGCCAAACCCAAGGGAGGCAAGGTGTTGCCGACCCAGGCCTTCCGCACCGACCGCTGGCGCGACATGGACGCCGACGTTGCACTCGATGCCGGCCGCATCATCCACGACAGCAAGCTGCCCTTGTCCGACTTGTCTGTGCATGTGGTCTTGCAAGACGGCAAGCTGACGCTGGACCCGTTCCGCTTCGGCATCGCGGGCGGCAACATCAACGGCACTATCAAATTGGACGGCGCCACCGAGACGATGAACGGCCAGGTGGATCTGCATGCCCGCCGCTTGCGCCTGAAGCAGCTGTTCCCGGCAACCGAAGCCATGCAGAAAACGCTGGGCGAGTTGAACGGCGACCTGGCCGTCAGCGGCACGGGCAATTCGGTGGCCGCGTTGTTGGGCACCGCCACGGGCGACGTGAAGATGCTGGTGAACGACGGCGTCATCAGCCGCAGCCTGATGGAAATCGCGGGCCTGAATGTGGGCAATTACGTGGTGTCCAAACTGTTTGGCGACGACGAGGTCAACATCAATTGCGGCGCGGCCGACCTGGAAATGAAGAAGGGCGTGGTGACGCCGCGCGTGTTCGTGTTCGACACCGAGAACGCGCTGATCACCATTACCGGCACGGCCGACTTCAAGAACGAAACCGTGGACATGGACATCACGCCGGACAGCAAGGGCTTTCGCATCTTTTCGCTGCGCTCGCCGTTGTACGTGCGCGGCACCTTCGGTTCGCCGGACGTGGGCGTGCATGTGCTGCCGCTGGCGGCGCGCGGGGCGGGGGCGGTGGCGTTGGGTGTGCTGTTGACGCCCGCTGCCGGTTTGCTGGCGCTGATTGCGCCCAGCACGAACGACGAGAACGCGTGCGGCCCCTTGCTTGAGCAGATGCGCAAACCGCCCAAGGCGCCGGCGCCTCCGGCTGCGAAGGGCAAGTAGGGGGCGTTCAGTTTCAGCCGGGCGACGCCCGGCGCGCGCCGTCGGGGGTGTCGTTGTCGGCCACGCAGACGGCGTTGCGGCCGTGATTCTTGGCGTAGTAGAGCGCCTGGTCTGCACGCTGGTACACGGCGTCCAGCGTTGCGCCGTGGTCGGGATAGCGCGCCACGCCAACCGATACGGTAATGGGTGCCCCAATCACGCCAGGCGGATCTTGTGCCGCCAGTCGCTGGCGCAGGCGTTCCGCGGCGGTGACGGCGGCGGCGAGCGGCACGCCTGGCATCAGCATGACAAATTCCTCACCGCCCGCGCGCGCCAGCGTGTCGCCGCTGCGCGAGCTGTCGTTCATTACCATCGCCAACGCTTGCAAGGCGTGGTCGCCCGCCGTGTGGCCGTAGCGGTCGTTGATGCTCTTGAAGTGGTCGATGTCGATGACGAGCAGCGCCACTGGCGCTTCGTCGGCCTGCAAGAGCGCCAGCGCTTCGTCCAGGCCGCGCCGGTTCAGCAGGTCGGTCAGCGTGTCGGTCGTGGTCTCGCGGCGCAGATCGCGAATTTTGTGATGCATCGACGCCAGCCCCATCAGCAGCCCGCGTCTGAGCTGCGCCGCTTCGAAATACCAGGAACGCACGTTGCGGATGCGCTCCGCGGAATCCGGGTCCTGCATGTGCCGCGCAATGCCCGCCAGTTCGCCCAGCGGCCGCGCAATCCAGCGCGACAGCAGCCAGATCGACGCCACCGCCAGCAGCAGCAGCGGCAGCGTATTGCGGGCGGTGGCCATGAGCAGGTCGCTCAGCGGTTGCAGCGTGCTGTCCACCGGGCGCTGCGCGATGATGCTCCAGCCGGTGCTGGCCACCGGCGCGTAACCCGCCAGCATGTCGCGGCCATGTTCGTCCGTGAACCGCATCTCGCCGGTTTCGCCGCGGCGGGCGGCGGAGAATATCTCGTCGTCGGGGGCGGTCTGGCCCAGCAGGCTGCGGTCGGGGTGATAGATCAGCGTGCCGTTGCGGTCCACCACGTACAAAAATGAATCGTCGCGGTAGAAATGTTGGCCCAGCAGGCGGTCCAGCACATTGTCTTCGTGCAGATACAGCGTGCCGGCGATATAGCCCAGGTAGCGGTAATCGTGCGAGTAGATCGGGTGCGAATACAGAATCAGCCAGCGGCCATTGCTGGCCTTGAAGGGCTCGCTGATGATCGGCATCTTGGTGCGGATCGCGTCCTTCGACGCCTCGCTCGTCAGCTGTGCCCCCAGCAGCTCGGGGTACGACGACGACACCGCAATCACCTTGCCCTGCGGCGACACGACCACGCTGGAATTGAAATGCCCCAACTGTTCCTGCTGACGCCGTGTCTCATCGGCCATCAGGCTCGGATGCGCTTCCATGTCGGACAGCACATCGGCGCTGTAAGACAGATAGCGAAGCACGTCGCCCAGGAACACATTCGTGGTGGTCGCCAGCTTGGACGCGTAGGCGCGGTTGACCTCAAGCGCGTTGTGCAGCAGCAGATCGCGCTGCACCAGATAGCTGGCATGCAGGCCGCCCGCCACGACCAGGATGACCGACAGCAGGCTGATCCACAGGATAAGGCGCCGAAGGTCGATACGGAACATGACTGTCGCCGTCAGGAACGGGCGCCGCCCGACGGAGCGCCGCCCGGCGGGACTCCGCCCGGCGGAACGCCCGATGGCGGCCGGCTGCTGGTCAGCGCATCCCAGGCGCACATGGCTTGCCGCGCTACCGCCTGCAAGGTCTTGCGGCTGGCGCCGTCGCGGGCTTGGATCGACATGCCGTGCAGCACCGTCGTGAAGAACGCCGCCAGACTTTTCAAGTCAGCCCCCGCAGGCAGTTCGCCTTGCGCGACGCCTGCGGTCAGCCGGGCCAGGATGCGGCTTTGCATGTCGCGCCGGCTATCGCAAAGAAAGCCGCCCACGCTCGCCTGGTTGACGCTGCCCGACGGCGCGCCCAGCACGATCATGCAGCCCGGCGGCAAGCCGGGGGCAGTGAAGCGGTCTGCGGCGGCCAGCAGCATGTCTTGAATGCCGTCGCGTGCGGTCGCGCCAGCTTGCAGCGCGCGGCGCGACGAGCCGCCTTCGGTGTCGCGGTACAGCTCGACCGCTTCGCGGAATAGTCCTTCTTTTGAGCCGAATGCGCCGTAGAGGCTGGGCGAGTTGATACCCATCGCTTCCGTCAGATCGGTTAGCGATGCTCCTTCATATCCCTTCGACCAGAAAACCTCCATGGCCTTGTGCAAGGCCTGGGCCCGGTCGAAGTTCCGGGGACGCCCACGTTCTGCCATGCCGGCGATTTTACTCGTGTCGGCTATTTTGTGTTGATCGATAAAAAAATGATTGACGGATGAGATTTGCCGCTGCGATGATATTTGTACTGATCACTACAAATTAAGGACTGGCGATGGGCAATCTCAATGGAAAAGTCGCGTTCGTGACGGGCGGCAGCCGAGGCATTGGCGCGGCGATTGTGCGGCGGCTGGCAGCCGAGGGCGCTGACGTGGCGTTCACCTATGTCAGCGCGTCATCGGAGGCAACCGCGCAGGCGTTGGTAAACGAACTGTCCGTAGACGGCCGCCGCGTGCGCGCCATCCAGGCCGATTCCGAAGATGCGCTGGCAGTGCGGCAAGCAGTGGAACAAGCGATCGAGGCCTTGGGGCCGGTGGACGTGCTGGTCAACAACGCGGGCATTTTCGTTGCGGGCCTGATCGGCGACACCAGCATGGATGACTACGAGCGCACGATGGATATCAACGTCCGTGCGCCTTTCGTCGCGATCCGCACCGCGCAGGCGTCCATGCCCGATGGCGGCCGCATCATCAACATCGGCAGCTGCCTGGCCGGCCGGGCAGGGCGCGCGGGCGTCGCGCTCTACGCCGCCAGCAAGTCCGCGTTGGTCGGCCTAACGCAGGGCTTGGCGCGCGACCTGGGCGCACGCGGCATCACCGTCAACGTGGTGCATCCCGGCCCGATCAACACCGACATGAATCCCGCAGACGGCGACCGCGCCGGCGAACTCGTGGCCGTGCTGTCCTTGCCGCACTACGGCGAAACCCGTGACATCGCAGGCATGGTCGCCTTCCTGGCCGGCCCAGACGGCCGCTATGTCACGGGCGCAAGCCTGTCGGTAGACGGGGGCTACGCGGCCTGATTGCGACCCCGGTAAAAGTTTTTTCGCACCCGACTTGCACAAACCAAAAAACCTACATATAATCTTGCTTCTTCGCACTACACACATAACGAAACGCAGACAACAACGACGGCAACGTCGGTGATTCAAGCGAATTGAAATGAGTGGATTGCAGGGCTGTTAGCTCAGTTGGTAGAGCAGCGGACTCTTAATCCGTAGGTCGAGTGTTCGAGCCACTCACAGCCCACCAGAATTCTCTGGTCTTACTTAAAGTAAGGCTAGACAAAAAGCCCACCGGAAACGGTGGGCTTTTTGCTTTCCGCCTGTGGCGATGCTCCATGACCGCGTGCAATACGCAAAATTGGGTATGCACGGCTTTCTTGTCACCTCCTAAGATTCCCTGGCAATCCGGACCTCGTGTGTACCGCGCATGAGACCTGTCGGCCTTGTCGAGGGACCTAGCGTGCATCATTTCTTGAACGTAGCAAGACGTCCATGCACACCTCATCGGTGGCTTGCGCCTCTAATTTTCTTGTGGACGGCGTTAGCCGTCGCCGCGCCAGAACAGGAACTTCCCGTGGGTAGCGCGGCGGGGCAGATTGGTCTGATCGACAGGCCGAATGAGGCATGTTTCGGTCCTGCCGCTATTGCGCCAGACGCGGCGGGCAATCTGGCCATTCTCGATAAGGTCAATCGAAAGATCGTGTTGGTTGGCGCGGACTCAGTGCGTGAAGTCCCGTTGCCCGAGCAGATGAACGAGCCCCAAGATTTGTTGGTCGCGTATAAGGGCTATGCCATCGCAGGCGCATTCGGCGACGTGATGATGCTTGATGAAGCCGGGCGACTTCTCGACACAGCAAAAGTCGACCACAACCCCGAGCAGGGAAGCGTTCGAATTTTTCCCGTCAGCGCGACGGAGCTGGAATTGCAAACGCTTTCCGGTGACATCAGTAAGGTCGGGCTTGTCTTGGGTAAGGTCGGCGGATTGATCAAACAGCAGGTGATCGCAAGGGGCTACAAGCCGCAACCCGTGGCCGCGCCGGATCATGCTGTCTTGGTCAACGAGACGGTAGATGGGCCGCTGCGTCGCATCGACGTTGCCTCGTCAATGCGCATCAACGGCGTGCGGGTGATTTGGGCGGATCATGACGAGGCACTGGTCGCCGTTCAGGAGTCGCAGCTGTTGCCAAATCCTGCGTCATTCGTTCGCCTCGCGCACTACGATGCCTTCGCGAAACCCGTCACCGCTGCGTATGTTTCAGCGGAGTCGTTCGGTTGCGACATCCGGCGCCCCTACGCTCCCTTGAAAGACGGGCGCGTGGTTTCGTTATCGTTTCCCGGCGGCGAACGCCTTTTCTTGCAAACGTTGCAGTTCAAGCCCATTGGCGATGCGCAACCGATTCCATTGGCCGCCGTGTCCGACGCCGTCCTAGTCGCGAACGAAGACAACATTCTGAAGTCCATTGAGCAGGCGAACGGCACCTCCGATGCGGGATTAGTGTCACTGCCCAGTGTTGGCCGAGCGTCGATCCTTGACCGCGCGCGCGCGGCACTGAGCTACCCATGGCGTCTGAATGCAGTGAATTATCTTCATGCGGATACCGAGAATCTTTGCGCGCCGCCCGCGAAGATATGGGAACGGCCCGCTCGGTTGAATGATTTGAGCGAGCAGGATGCGGTGGGCGTTCCCTATCGATGGGGCGGGTACCTGAGTACGCTCGCGGCTTTTCAAAGCCACCTGAGCGAAGGGCGTCTGGCCGGGGATATCTGCACGTGTAGAAGCGGAAATTGCGTGCATCCGCAGGCGACAGGCATGGATTGCTCGGGCTTTGTCTCATACGCCTGGAGCACCGGGAAATATTTCACGACAGCCAGCCTGCCTGGGAAGAACGTCAGCACACCGCTTACCTGGGCGGATCTGCAACCGGGCGATATCGTGAACAAGGCAAGAAGCCATGTGATGCTGGTTGAGCAGGTCCAGATGGGCCCAGAGGGGCGGTTGATCACCGTGATTGAATCCACGCCACGGCCAAAGCGATGTGGTGGTGTGTGTCGAAACACGTATACCGAGTCATCTCTCAGAGAACGCCAATACCTGCCGTTTCGTCGGCTATCGGTCATGGATTAACGCTGCTTAACCCTTCTCGGGAGATTTCAATGCGCCGAATTTCGCCGATGGTGGCCGCGCTGGCCAGCGTGGTCTGCTTACCCGCTCTGGGCCAAAGCAGCGACTGCCTCTTCTCAAAGGATGGGCCTGCCGTGGTGCAGATCCGCTATTCCTATGACGCGGGTGTAGACGGTCGTAGCGATGACAGGAACAGCCGTGGCAGCGGCTTCATCATCTCTGATGACGGCTACATTTTGACCAACGCGCATGTCATACAACCGACCGTCAAAGGGCTGACCGTGAAATCAGAGAGCATCGTCGCTCACGTCGGTAAGGCAATGGAAGCACCGTTAACCTTATCGGTGGTTGTGATTGACGTTGGGAACGATCTGGCGCTATTGCGGCTGCCGCCGAAGCAGGAGGGTAAGACGTGGCCGAGCGTAAGCGTCTCTGACGGCGCAGATCTGCCCGTGGGCGCCAAGCTCACCAGCCTTGGCTTTGCTTCAACAGATCTCGCGATTGTGTCGACCGCTGAGAAAACCGCGCGGACAGCGCTCGTGGACGGAAAGATAATGCCTTGGTGGCAGACGAGCTTGTCGCTCAATCCCGGTGACAGCGGCGGCCCCGTCTTCGATTCGCTGGGGACAGTGGTCGGCGTGGCCGTCGCGCGTCACGAAAATGCCCAACTTATCTCATGGGTAATACCGATTGCACGCGCCCGTCATCTGCTTGATGTTGCCGGTATCCGCCCCGCAAAGTATGGGGCGTGCGCGGCATTTCCCGAATGCCGCTCAGCCGCTCACGGTATCGACCGATACACCGTGGATCAGCTTCATGAGAAGTGGAGCGACTGGAGAGGCGGAGGATACAACCAGCCGGCGTACTGCAACGACGTGATCGCGGAACTTAGCAAGGCGCGGCCTCAATCAAATTTCGAGGCGGTCAATAGCAATGAGCAAAAGTCAGAGGTAACCATTCCCGGAGCCGTGCTGTCCGCCAAGTATCGCTACTACTGCCAAGTCCGAGAACGCGCGGGCCCCGTCTACAAAATGCAAGCCAGCGCGGCCTGTATCCCATAAGTGGGGCGCTTCGCGTAAGGCTGAGTCAATCGACTCGCTCCGTCATCAACCATATTCCAACTGATAAAAATTCTGGCTGGCGATCAGTGTCGCCCCGCATGAGGTGCGCATGCCTTCAAGCGCGGTCTTGCGGTCTGAGCTGACGTTTTGCACGCCTTCGACGATGGTGTGGGTGTCGCCGCATTTGGGGCAGGTGACGCGGTCGCCGACGCGGGCCATGGGTTGGCCGAAGATGACGACGGTTTCATCGCCGGTCACGACGACGCCGCCGTGCGACGTCTTGTCGCCCTTGCGGATGACGGAGCGTTGGGACATGGGCGCGAGATATTTGTTTACAGATAGGTGCCGTCCGGCGCGAGCCGGGCGGGGCCAACTACGAACGTGCCGTCGGGCGCCATGCGCACCGGGCCGCCGCTGCCTTTGTACGTGCCGTCGGGCGCGCGCTGGGGCGTGCCGGCCACGTAGGTGCCATCTGGCGCGCGGGTGATGGGGCCGTCTCCACCGACGTAAGTGCCGTCCGGCGCGCGCCGCGGCGTGCCAGAGATGAAGTGCCCGTCGGGCAACATACGGATCGATTTCGTCGTCATGAATGCTCCTTCGGTAGGAGCGCAAATCATAGCGAAGCATCGTGATGCGCCTTGTAATAGGACGTGTCATCTTTGAACGTTATACGTAAGCAGTTGTGGGATGATTTGCGCCTACTACAGACCTGCGCCTATGACAGACATCAACGCCTTGTTGCAACCGATACCCGGCGATGCGCCCTGCGGCGTCGACCTGGTGTTTTCGCCCGAGTTCGACGCCATTCGCGAGGCGCGCCGGCATGACGATCCTCAGCTCGATCAGGGCGATTGGGTCATTGATCTGAAAGAGGCCGACTGGCCCGAGGTGGCGCGCATCTGCTCCACCGTGCTGCGCGAGCGCAGCAAAGACATCCGGATTGCGTCGTGGCTGGCGGAAGCCTGGGCTAAGACGCGCGGCTTTGCGGGGCTGCGTGATGGCTATCTGCTGATTGATGGCCTGTGCCGCGATTATTGGGATGGCCTGCACCCGGTGCCCGAAGATGGCGACGTGCAGCAGCGCGTGGGCAATCTGGCGTGGCTGCTGTCGCGCTCGCAGCAACTGATAGGCGAGATTCCGCTGACGCAGGCGGATGGCGCGCGCTATGGCGCGGTGCTATGGGAGGCCGCGAGCCAGCTCGCGAACGCTGTCAAGCGCACGCCCGATAATGCCAATGAACTGACGCGCGGCAAGCTCACGCTGGATCGTTTTGATGCGGCGCGCCGGGATACCCCGCCGTCGTTTTATTCCGAACTGGATACCCAGCTGGAAGGCTGCGCGCAGGCGCTGGCGCAACTGGAACGCACGCTGGACGAACGCTTGGGCGATGAAAGCCCCGCGTTCTCACGCGTGCGTGAGTCGCTGCGCAATGTGACCGAACTCGTGCATCGTTTCGCGCGGGATGCCGGTTTGCTGGTACGCGCCGATCTGGCGCCCGCGCAGGCGGCCGCGACGCCTGCCGTTCCCGTTCGAGTGGAGCCTACCTTGCCCGCTGCCGATCATTTCTCTGCCGCCGACACGCCGGCGCATGTGGCCGTGACGCCCGCCGTGCGCGGTCCGATCCAAACGCGCGAACAGGCGTTGGCGCAGTTGCGCGATGTGGCGGACTTCTTCCGCCGCACCGAGCCGCACAGCCCGGTCGCCTATCTGGCCGACAAGGCCGCAAGCTGGGGCGAAATGTCCCTGCACCTGTGGCTGCGCACGGTGGTCAAGAACGACGAGACGCTGTCGGGCCTGGAAGAATTGCTGGGCATCAAGAAGGCCGGCGAAAACAACTGACGCGGGACATGGCGGGGCTGGCGTGGCACGGCCTACGCACCCGTGCCCACGCGATCCGGCCTGACGCGGGGCCCAACCCAATGGCCCAGGCCCCGCTCCGCCCATCGCTCCGCCCATCGCTCCGCCAATCGCTCCGCCAATCGCTCCGCCAATCGCGCCGCCTATCGCGCCGCGCGAAACTCAATACGGCGGTTCTTCGCGCGTCCTTCCGCCGTAGCGTTCGTCGCGACCGGCTGATCGGGGCCGGCGCCCATGGCTTCAAACCGCGATACCGGCAAGCCTTTGTCCACCAGATAATCCCGCACCGCGTCCGCGCGCGCCTGGCTCAGCGCCAGGTTGGTGCTGCGGCTGCCCGAGCTGTCGGTGTGGCCGATGATCTGGATTTTGTCGGCGCGCAGCTTCGGCACCGCGTCGGCCACGCGGTCCAGCAGTTCGCGGCCGCGCGCGGTCAGGCGCGTGCTGCCGGTTTCAAACTCCACGACGCGGTTGCTCAGCAGGTTGTCCAGCACGTCCTGCTCGTCCTTGCCCGCCGACACGCGCAAGCCATTGACGATCTTGTAGGTGGGGTTGAGCGAGGTCGCAAACGTGCTGGCAATCTGCTGGCGCGAGGCTTCGTTGTCGACTTCTCCGCGCAGCCGGATCTGCGTGCCGTCAATTTCCAGCTGGCCGCGGTTGATCTGCTTGAGCGGGCTGTCCAGCAGCTTGCCTACGTGTTGCGACCAGTTCGGCGGGGCCACGACGCCACCCACATCGATGCGGTCGATCACATTGCCCACGCCATAGACTTTTTGCAGGCGCGCCAGCACGTCGGCCTTGGTGGCTTCATCTGGCACGGCGCCGCTGGCGACGACTTGCCCGGGTTGCGGGATGACATTGGCGGGGACCACCGTGGCGGCATCCTGCGCGTGGGCCGCGCACGACAGGGCGGCGGCCAGGACGAGAGTAAGCGTGCGCATGCCTAGGCTCCGATAAAGACTTCGCGAAACGTCTCCAGCGCCTGGCGCAAAGAGAGCCGCGGTTGATCCAGATAGCTCGACAGCTTGGCCAGGCCATGGCTGGCGCTGACGTGGTCACGCACCCACGGCGCGTCTTCCAGCACGATGTAGTGCTGCGACAAGGTCTGCGGCGTGGACAGCAATGTGGCCAGCGTCTGCGGCGATGCGCCACGAAAGCCCACCACCAGCCGGTGCTTGCCGGCGATCTGCCCGATGAACAGGGCGATCTCGAAATCCGCGCGCGTAAGGAACGGCGCGATCAGCGTCATCCAATAGCTTGCGACCAGATTGATATAGAGCGGATCATCCGGCAGCGGCAGGGCAAGGCCCGTGTCCAGCTGCGACGAGCCGCTGGACATTACGGGCGCAAGCAGAATCCCCAGCGCCAGCACGATGTCATGCATGCTGGCCGCATGGCCGTTGCCACGCAGCATGGCCTCGACGCGTTCAATCGTCTGCAAGTCGATGAAGGCGTCGAAACCATCATCGGCGGCGGTACGGATTTCGCCTTCCAGGTCGTTCAGCGTTTGCAGCGCGGGGGCGGGGTCGCCGTCATGCATCAGTTGCGCGGCGGCGCTGCCCATGCGGTTCCACATGCGGCTGAACGCCAGCGGGCTGCGCGCAATGAAATCCAGCGGGCGGGCCACTTCAACGGACGTTGCGGTGATGAACGGAAAGCGCCGTCCGGACTGATCCCGGCTGGGCTGCAAATGGCCGGCAATGGCCAGTTTGCCGCGCGAGCCCAGTACCGCAAAGGGAACGGGCTGCGCCTCGTCGTACAGCGTCTTCCAGTGCGGGTCCTGCGCCAGCACCTCCATGGTGTTGGCCACCCACGCATCCAGCGTCGCCATCAGCTGCGGATGCGAGGTGTTTTTGACGAAGTCGCCACGGGACGGAATCTTGCCGAAGTAGGCCGTACGGAACATGGGAGACTGCGGGTTGCTCATTGCTGCGCTCCGGCAGGCGTCGGGGCGACGGAGGGTTGAGGGGACGCGCCCGCCACCGAAGCGGGAAGGCGCAGATTGCGCAAGCCTTGGCTGCCCGGCTCGGTGCCGCCGGCGCTGGCCGCTTGCGCGTTGCTGATGATGCGTAGCTTGACGGGCACGGTGATGTTCGACTTCGCCCAGCTCATCTCGAAACTGCCATCCGGGTTGGGCTTGCGTTGCGAGCCCGAGATCAAACGTTCCAGGCCAAAGCGGCCGGGTTCGTTGACGATCTCGACCACGGTGCCATCAAAGGCGGTGGCCGTAATGCGCGCGCCCGGTGCGCCCTGCGCGTTGGGCCACACAAAGTTCACCCATTGCGGCGGCGTGTTGCGGTAGCGCAGTTGCTGGCCGTCGATCTCGATGGTGTATTCCGTGACGCCGCTTGCCGGCTTGGGCTGAATCTGGAACAACGTCTGGGGCTGGCTGGCCGCGCCCGAGCCCGCCGCGCCACCGGCAAGCGGTGCAACCCACTGCGCGAAGTTCGCGGTAAACGACGGCTGCAAATCAATGCCCATGTCGCCCCAGGTGCGTGCCGTCAGGATGTCGCCACGGCGCACGGTCAGCGGGCCGAGCGTGTCATTGACGTACTTGGCGATGCTGCCTTGCGGGCCGAAGACTTGTCCGATTTCTTCGCCGCTGGCTTCGATGCCGGCCTTGGTCGAAAACGGATACTTGTCAGCCAGCCCTTGCGTGAACGGCTGATAGACCTGCGCGTTCCAGACCTTGTTCAGCTCGGTCTGCGCCGGTTGCATGGCCACGGCGTAGCCCTGAATCAGCGGGCGCACCAGCAGCGGGCGCAACGTCTCGCGCTGCGCGGGCGTCAGGCCCGCCAGCATTTGCTCGTCGACGAGTTTCAGTGCGTCGGCCAGTTCCGAGTCCTTGCCTTCCAGCGTCTGGCGCATCAGCAGCAGCGCGCCGGGGCCGGGGTCGCCCTGGTTGTTGATCAGGTTGAAGCGGGTGCGGATCTTCGACAGGGCGTTCATGTAGTTGCCCATCAGCGACTGGTTCTCACGCGTGACCACCAAGCGCGCCACGTCAGAGAATTCGCGGCCCACCGGCCCCATCGGGATCTGCTCACCGCCCGGCGCCACTTCGGTGGGCTTGGGCTGGCCCTGGCGCAAGATCACGCGCTTGAACCACGCCACCACGCCCGTCTGCGCCTGCGAAATGCCCGTGTTGATCAACGACGGGTTATCCCACGACGTTTGTTCATACGTGGTGTTGATCAGCTTCACCAGCGGCGAATTCTGCGGGTCGCCCAGGCGGTTCATGCCATGCACCGCTTGATCAAAACTGGTGAACGGTTTGATCGTGACCCCGCGCAGCATCTTCTGCCATTCCTGCGCGTACTCGGTCTTGTACATCGTGGCCAGACTCTTCTGAATCTGCTCCGGGCTGCCTTCCAGCGTGAGGTCGTCGCGCGCGTTCACGCCCAGCACCCAATCGCTGGTTTGCACTTCGCGGCGTGCCGCTTCGCCGATGGCGGGCTCGATGTATTGCTCCCAGGCTTCTCGGGTGAAGGTGCCGGGCACGGCGTAGCTGCCGGCCACCACGGCCGCGTCGGCTTCGCCCATAATGCGCGCCACCGTCATCGCGGGGAAGCGCGTGGCGGCGCGCGCCTTCAGCGTGGCGTAGGCGCGTTCGCGCGCCGGCATGCCCTGCATCACGCTGCGCAGGTTGCCACGCGTGCGTTCGACCATGGCCAGGTTGGTGTCAATCTGCGGCCAATCGGCATCGGCCGCGCGCGCCACATAGAACGAGATCAGCCGTTCGGCGCTGCGGATGAGTTGATCGCGCGGCATCGCGCCCCGGTTGGTTTCCAGCCAGCCGCGCCAGAAGCGGGTGATCTGGTCCGACAGATGGGTGGGGTCCACGTGTTCGCGATTCGCCATCATCAGGTACGTCTTCAACGCGTTGTAGGCGTCGTCAACGTTGGTGGGCGAGGCGTCCTGGAACAGGGTGTCGCCCGCATTGGCGCGCACGGGCTGCGCCTGCGGCGGCGGCGCCGTGGGCCGCGTGCCGGAAGCGGCGGCCTGCGAGACATCCACGCGGCCCAGATAATCTTCCAGGCTGGCTTTCACCGGCACCAGCATGAACTGGCGCAGGCCGTTGTAGTACTCGGCCAGCAGGCGCTGCTTCAACACGTCGCCTTGATACAGCCCCAGGCCCAGCGACAGCGGCCGGCTGGCGGAATAACGGTCCAGCTGTTCGATGCGGTCTTGCAGAATCTCCATCGCTTCCAGACGGCTCTGCAAGTCAGTTCGCTCGCTTTGCAGGCGCACGACCTTGTCCAGGTCCGCCTGCACATTGGTGGCAAGCTGCCGGTTGCCCAGGTACGACCAGCTCCAGCCGCCCAACACCAGGCCCAATGCCAGCACCAGCCCGAAGAACGTCAGGTAGCGCATGCGCACCTTGTTCGGGCTGGCGTGCTGGCGCACCAGCTTCTTGTCCGCAAAGATCACGCTGGAAAACAGATCGCGCAGGAAGAAACCGTTGTGCGACGTGACGCTGCGCGCCGCTTCTTGCGAGGCCGGGCGCAAGGTGAAACGCTCGGCCAGCTTCTCGGTAGAGGTGCTGCGCGATGCGCCTTCCTGCAAGGCGCTGGTGAAGTAGAAGCCGCGGAACACCGGCTTGTACTGGAACGGGTTGGTCTCAAACAGCGTCGACAGGAAGGTGCGCAGCGCGGGTTTGATGCCTGCGAATTCCAGCGGGAAGGTCAACAGACCCGGGGGCAGGGCGCCGCTGCGGCGCAGCGAAATCTGCGCGGTGCCCATTTCCTTCAGGCCTTCATACAGCTCGTCGAAACGATCGTCGAACAGCGTCAGCACATCGCGGCTTTCGTCGGCGCCATAGGGCAGCGTGGCGCCCCACACGCGGTCGCGTTCGCGCGCATCGGCGTCGGCAAAGAATTCCGAGAAGCCGGCAATCAAATCCGCCTTCGTGAAAATCACGTACACCGGCGCAAACACTTCCAGCCGGTCGGTCAGTTCCTGCACGCGCTGGCGCAGGTTTTTGGCCAGGTTGATGGCGAACTCGGGGCCGGAGTCGGTCAGCTCGCTGATGCTGGCGGCAACGATGATGCCGTTGATCGGCGCCTTGGGGCGATGGCGCTTGAGCAGATCCAGAAAGCTCATCCACTCGTTGCGGTCTTCCTCATGAACGGAGTAGCGGCCCGCCGTGTCCAGCAGAATGCCTTCGGTGGTGAAGAACCAATCGCAGTTGCGCGTGCCACCCACGCCGCGCACCGCCGCGCCGTTCTTGTCCGCAAACGGAAACTGCAAACCGGAATTGATGACCGCGCTGCTTTTGCCGGCCGCCGGGTTGCCGATGACGATGTACCAGGGCAGCTCATACAGCGCCTCGTTGCCCGAGGTCTGACCAATCTTGGACGTCTTGATCGTGCGCACGGCTTGCGTCAACCGCGTGCGCAGCGCATCGATTTCGCTGCGGTTGGCGGCGGGGCTGGCGGCAGCGCCCGTCTGCACCTGCTGCTCCAGCATGTCGCCCAGCTTCTGATTCGCGCGCCGCGTACGGCGGCGGCGCCACAGCTGTACGCAGAGCCACAGCACCAGCAGCACGCCCAGCAACACCCCAGCCCAGACGAAGGCAATTTGCATCGTGTCGGCAAAGAGAAACAGGAACACGATCAACGCGATCAGTCCGATGACCATGAAGGTGCGCGGGTTGGCGAACACGCGCGCGCCCCAATAGCGGACATCGCTCATGGCGCTGGAAAATCGAGAAAGGAATCCTGATGGGCTACGCATGGTTTTCGCTGTTGTTTTAGGGTCAGGCGGTAGCGCGGGCGGCGGGTCGGGAGACCAGCGCCGCGCAGCGCAATGCGGGGTCTTGCAGGGTTAAAGCGAGCACGGCTTGATCGAACTGCACGCAGGCGTCCGCCGCCACGGCCAGCGTCAGCAGCGACGCCGCCGCGCCGGTGTGGCCACAGGTTGCGGCGACAGACTGGCAATCTTTGGCGGCGTCCATATGGGCGAACAGTTGCGAGGCCACGCCCAGTGGTTCCAGTGGGCGGCTGCCGCGATGATCGGCGTCGCTGACGATCTGGATCACGCTGTCAGCCGTGACGTTCGCGCGCTCGAGCAGATCGCGAGCCAGGTCAGAGAACGCGGCTTCGGCCTGCGCGCCGCGTGCATCGGCGGGCTTCTGCCGCTGCAGCACGGGCGACAGCGCCACGCGCACTTCTGCGTCGGCATTGGCAGGCCCCAGCAGCAGGCCGGCGGCGGCTTCGCCCGGCACGCGGCCCTGCGGATTGGCGTGGGTGAGCAGGGTGGCCTCGGCATCCCATTGCGCGACGCGCTCGGCGTCGACATAGCCGTCGCCGGCCAGCACCACACGCCACGGCGGCGGGGCGTCGGGGGCGGCGGGCGCGGACGCCAGTTCGCGCAGCAGCAGGTCTGCGGCCATGGCGTCGCGCGCCAGATGTTCGGTGGCGCTGACGCGCGCATCCGGCCAGACGCGCGCGGCGGCCAACACTTCGGTGCGTACACGCTGGCGCGCGGCCTCGGGCCAATCTGCCGGCAGCAAGAGTTCGAAGCGCAGCGAGGGCCAGTCTTCATCGCGGGCGGGCACGTCCAGTGCCGTGACGTGGCGATGCGCTTCCCGAGTCAGCGTGCTGGCGATATCCGTCAACAGTGCCGTCACGCGCAATGCGGCGATGGCCAATGCGTCAGGCGGCGCGCCACGTTCTTGCGCGGTCGCGTACAGCGCCATATCGTCCAGGCCCGGCACGCGCCCGGCAAATACCGGAAAGCCTTGCTGCGTTTTCAGTTCCGCGTCCAGTTCAGGGCGCTTCTGTTCGGCCAGTGCTTGCGAGATCGACGCGGCATCGTCACCCGCCGAGGCGCGCGCCGCCACGGCGATGACGCGCAGTTCCACGGCACACGCAGGCGCTTCGGCTACGGCTTGCGGCGCAGCCGCCGGTTCGGGCTTCGGTGCGCGTGCGGCCCGCACGGCGCGCACGCCCAGCCACAGCGCAGCAAGCATCGCCAGCGGCAGCGCAAATAAATAGAGCCCGATGTCGACGCCCGTGGGCAGCGTGCGGGATTCCTGCCACCAGATAATGACGGCCAGCCACACCACTGCGAACAGCGCCAGAATCAACAGACCTTTTTTCAGTACGCGAGCCATGTGTGCCTGATCAAAGGGGGTTCGTGACAGAGGGCAGGGCAATCAAGCACGGCGGCCTCATTTCGCGGCCTCGCGCGCACGCTGCATGACGCCGGGCCGGCGCAGCTCGACGTGGCCGAAGTCCATCATCTTCCAGCGCCCGCCCCATGTCAGGCCGACCAGTTCCGCGGTTTCGCCGAACAGCTCGTAGCCGCGCATGGCCCAGGGGTCTTTTTCAGAGATCACGATCTTGCCGTCGCGATAGAACGCGCTGTCGGCCGCCAACCCATATTGGTGATAGCTCTGGAACGCGCCGGCATTCGTCACATGCGTGCCCATGCCCGCCAGTTCTTCTTGCCGCTCGGGGCTGCGATAGCCTTCGATCAGCGCCATTTCATAGCCATGCTGTTCACGCATGATGCGATACGCAAGCAGCAGACGCTGACGGAAATCCGCATCGAACAGATCCCAGTTGCGGCTTGCGCCACCGAGCTTCGGACGCACCAATTCCACCTCGCGCGTGGTGAACGCTTCGGGGGGCAATGCAGGCGGTGCAGCGAGCCGTTCACCCTCCAGCAACGCCTGAATTCGGCGGTCTGGACCGGCCGTTTGAGTGCTGTAAACGAATGTGTGATTGTGTCGCATGACGAAAGCGAAAAGTGACGGAAGCAATACAACTGTCAGCCCAATCGCGACCTGCCAGCGATACCTTCCCACCCACTCCATCGACGCATTCATGCCATCTTTGACTGCGCCCGCTGTGCCGCCAACCGCGCCTCCGGCATGGCTCGCGCTACGCGTTGCGCCCCGTGCTACGCCCTGTACGCACGCGCGCAAACTCCGGACTGCACCTTGGCGCAGCGCCGGAAAAAACAGGAGAGCGGAGACGCCCACCGCCAGTAAAAAATACAGGGGCAGTAGCAGCAACAAGTTAGGTCCCTCATGTGAAGGCGTAATCTTTTGTTCTATTCGCGCATGAGGCAAGTGATCCGGCGTTGCAAACAGCGTCCGACCCTTAGGAATCGTAACAAGGAGCAATGTTCAAAATAGGCCTATCGGGTATTCTCGTCGAGCTTGGTTACAGGGGGGCTGCACACGCCTCCTGCTGACACGGGAACCCGCATGGCAGAAGAGAAAAAAGAAGCTCGCCCTACGATGACCGCGCCGAGTTTGCTCAGCGCTTCAGCACCCGCGCGCGGCGAGGCCGAGTCGTCGCGAATTCTTGCCGCGCTTGAAGGGCGCGCGCCGGAAGCCGAAGTCAAACATCTTGCGACGCCGCGCGAGGGCCGCGCACGGCGTTGGGTGGCGCTGGCGGTATTGCTGGCGCTGATGGCGGGCGGCATCAGCTGGATCATTCATGAGGACGGGGCCGCGCCGATGGTGGCGCAGGCCCCCGCTCCTGCCGTGGCATCCGCTTCCAACCCCGTCGCCTCGTTGCCGCAGGCATCAATGCCGAGCCCGTCTTCGCCATCGGGCGAGCTCGCCATCAAGCCCATGGATAAGCCGCCCGACGTGGCCGCCATCATTGACGAAGCGCCGCCCGCGCGCGATGCAGGCGTGGGCCGTGGTGAACCTGAGCCGCAAAACGAACCCACCAATCCGCTATCCATGCTGGCGATGACGACACCGCCTGCCGCGGGATCGCCCGCCGCGGGATCGCCTGCCGCGGGATCGCCTGCCGCAGGATCGCCTGCCGCGGGATCGCCTGCCGCAGGATCGCCTGCCGCAGGTTCGCCTGCCGCAGCTCCCGGTCCCACGCGTCAGGCTGCCGAGCAACGCGCGCAGCATGCCAACGCACCGCGTGCCGCGAAGCCCGCCAGCACGCCGCCGCGCAAGACTGCCAAGCCCTCTGATACCGACGCCGCGCTGTTATCCGCGTTGATGAACTATGGCTTGCCGCCCGCATCGCCGCCGGGCACGCGTGTGTATAAGTCGGAAGGCGTTTTCATGCGTGAGATGCCCGGCTCGCCGCTGTCCGAGCGCTTGAAGGAATGCCGCAAGCTCAGCTTTATCGAAGGCGAACAATGCCGCCTGCGCGTGTGTGCAGGGCAATGGGGCACCGCGCCCGAATGCCCCACCCCGCAGGCCAACGTCGAACCCTGAAATTTGCCGTCCGTATCGGGCCGGTATCGCTAACGTCCCCCACGAGGTTTTTGCTCCATGGCTGTGAACGCAAGCAACGGCAGCGCCAGCGCCAACTCCCGTCTCTACCGGCTTGACGGCGAGGGCGCGATGGCGTCCCTGCAAGTTGAAGGCTGGGTCGCGCGCGAAGGCCTGTCAGCGCTGGCCGAGATGCGCGTCGTGGCGCTGGCCGACGACGCAGCGCTGGACCTGAACGACATGGTGTCGCGGCCCGCTACGTTGTGGACCACGCGCGCCGATGGCAGCGAGACCGGCCGCAGCGGTGTCGTGCGTGCGGCCGAGATGCTGGGCGGCAATGCGGGCAAAGCGCGCTACCGCGTGACGTTGGCGCCGTGGCTGTGGCTGGCCACGCAACGGCGCGACAGCCGCATCTATGAAAATCAGCCCGTCCTTGAAATCGTGCGCCACGTGCTGGATAGCTACGAGGGCTACACCTACAAGATCGCCGCCGAGGTCGAGCGCCATCTGGCCGATCTGCCCGCACGTTCCTACACCACGCAGTACCGCGAAACCGATTACGCCTTCCTGTCGCGCCTGCTCGCGGAATCTGGCCTGGGCTGGACCACCGTCGAAGACGACGCCGCACCCGCGCGCCACACCGTACTGATCTTTGCCGACAGCCGCAGCTTGGCTGAAGACGCTGAGTCCGCCGGCGCGGGTGTGCGCTTTCAGCGCGCGCATGCAACGGAATCGCGCGACGGCGTGCAGGCCCTGGCGCGCAGGCAGCGCCGAGGCGTCGAACGCGTCACCGTGCTGGCCTGGCACGACAGCGGCAAACACGCCATCACCGGACAAGCGCTGGCCGGCCCCGCCAGCGGCGCCGACGACGAGAGCGCGGGCCTGGAATGGTTTGAACCCCTGGGCCACGGCGGGCTGCTGAATCAGGCGCACGCGCAGTTCCAGGCCACTTTGCTGATGGAAGCCGTGCAGGCAAGCGCCGAGACATTCTTGGGGCGCGGCAATGTGCGGACGTTCCGATCCGGCACGCGCTTCACGCTGCAAGACATGTCGCCGTTGGGGCCGTCAGGGGAATCGGGTTTTGAACCGGTGTTTGCGTTAGACCGCGTGGAGCATGCGGGTGTGAACAACCTGCCCGGTCAGGCCGACGCCAACCTGGCCAACAAGCTGGGCGCGTTGGACGACTTTCTGTGTTTTGAAGACGACGAGTCGGCGTCGGGCGACGGGGATGAATATCACGAACAGCACGGCGGGCAACGCAACGGACATCGCGGCGGACAACGCGACGGGCAACACAACGGACAACGCAACGACGGCGACATCGGCGTCGGCCGCCCCGAAGCCGCCGTGCTGGCGCGTGCGCACGAAGTCGGCTACGCCAACCGCTTTCGTGCGGTGCGTTGCGACCGCCCTTGGCGCGCCATGCCGCCCACCGCGCGCGGCGCTAGGCTTGCCGGCGCGCCATCGGCGGTGGGCGTCCACACTGCCATCGTGACGAACGCCGAAGGCGCCACCGAAGCCAGTGGCGAAGACGAGATCTACCGCAACGCGCGCGGTGACGTGCGCGTGCGCTTTCATTGGCAAGCCGACGGCGACGGCCTGGCCAAAAGCCGCTGGGCGCGCGTGGCGCAACGCCAGGCGGGCGCGGGCATGGGCATGAGCTTTGTGCCGCGTATCGGCCAGGAAGTACTGGTGCGATTCCTGGATGAAGACATCGACCAGCCGCTTGTCGTAGGTGCCCTATACAACGGACGCGGCGAAGGCGGCATTCCGTCCACCCCCGGCGGCAAAGCCGGCGAACCGATGAACACCGAGGTCTATGCCGCGGCCAGCGATGGCAAGCCCAGCGCACAAGCCAACCTGGCCAGCGGCAACGCGCCAGCCTGGCACGGCGCGGCGGGCGGCGACGAGCAGCACCGCAATGCGGCCGCGCTAAGCGGCTTCAAGAGCAAGGAGTTCGGCGGCGACGGCTACAACCAGATCGTGTTCGACGACAGCGACGGCCAGCTGCGCATGCAGATCAAGTCCACGCAGTCTGCCAGCGAGCTGAACCTGGGCCATCTGATACACCAAGCGGGTAACTATCGCGGCAACGTGCGCGGCGTGGGCGCGGAATTGCGCACCGACGGCTTCGGCGCGTTGCGCGGCGGCGGCGGTATCCTGCTGACCACCTACACGGCGGGCGGCAGCGAGCCTGCCGGCGATGCCGCAGCGCCGCTGGCCTTGGCCGGGCAGGCCGACATCATGGCGCAGTCATTCGACGGCGTGGTCGGCGCGCACCAGGGCGTGCGGCTGGCCTCGGCCCGTGGCACGACGTCCGCAGGCGCGAGCCGGCTGGACGGCGAACGTGGGCCGCTGGCCGCAATGACGCACGCCGTCTCCGGCACCGTCGCCGGCGACGCCCTCGGCGGCGCATCGGGCGATGCCTCGGCCAAGCACACGGAAGTGGCCGACGGCAAAGTGCCGCACCTGACCGATCCGCTGGTGCTGATGGCGGGCCGCGCCGGGCTCACGCAAGCCGCCGGGCGCAACGTGCAAATCACGGCCGGCGAGCTGGTGCATTGGTCGTCGGGACAAGACCACAACCTGGCCGTCATCGGCTCGTTGCGCGTGCACACCGGCCAGGCGCTGGGCATCGTGGCCGGCGTGCAGCAGGGCGGCGCCGAGTCGGGCCTGGACCTGATCGCCGGCACCGGCGAAGTCGACGTGATCTCGCAACACGATGTGCTGACGGTACAGGCCCAGCAAGACCTGCGCATGATCAGCTCCAACGCCGGCATCGAATACGCGTCGCCCAAACGCATCCGCATCGCCAACGCAGCGGGCGCCAGCATCGTCATCGAAGGCGGCAACATCACCGTCACGGCCCCGGGCCGCATCGACGTCAAGACCGGCAACAAGCAATTCGCCGGCCCGACGCAAATGCCGTATCCGTTTCCGCAATTCACCGTGTGCAAGACCTGCATTCTGGACGCCCAGGACAGCGTGCAGTCGATCACTGACAAGGCGTGATGGCGATGGCTTATTCCTGGCAGCAGGCGCTGCTTTCCACGATGGCTGAACTGCCGCAACACCGCGGCCCCTACGGCGAAGCCGCGCGCGCCTATGTGATCGTCGACTTTCGTGGCCACCCCGATCTGCTGGCGCGCATCACCGCCACTGAAGACCTGAGCTTTGGCTCGATCTGGGCGCAGACCGGCCTGGACATCTACGGCGACGTGGCGCCCCTGCTGATCGAAGTTGACGGCGCATCGCAAGGCGTGCTGCGCGGGCCGCGCCGGGCTGATTTCAGTACGTCGCTTGTGCGCGTGTTGAACGCCCTGCATGAACGCAATGGCGGCCGCTACGCAATGATGAGCTTCGCGTCCGCCGTGCCACTGGAAAAACTCATCGCGCACTTCGGAAGGTTTTGCGACTACGCCTTGCCCGACGCCAGTGAGTTCTTTCTGCACTGGTACGACGCCCGCATCCTGGCGCGCGCCCTGCAAGTCTGGACCGCCGAGCAGCGCACGCGCTTCGCCTCGCCGCTAATCACCTTGCGCTACGCGCTGCGCGATGGGACGCAGGCGGACGTGTCCGGCACGGGCAGGCTGCCCGCAGACCCGCCCGACGGCATCCAACGCTTCACGCCCGAGCAGCACCAGATGCTGTTTGATCTGGACTACCCGGACAAGCTCGCGGTGCAACTACGCCGTCTGTATCCCGGGCTGCTGCCCGGCGACCCGGATCAGGATGCGCTGGTGCCTCGCGTGCAAGCGCAGCTGGAACGCGCGCGGGCGCATGGAGTGAAGGGCGACAAGGACACGTTTGACTATGTGGCGTGGGGCGTGTCGATTTCACCTGGTTTTGATGAGCATCCGTTGATCCGTGAGGGCTTGCGGGGATATCGGCCGGATGCTGACGGCGCGCTGGCGAAGGCGCTGGCGAGCGTGCCGGATGCGGTGTGGGATGAGGTGCAGGCGTTGCATTGGGCGGGTTGATCGCCGTGCAGCCTGGATATCTCATTAGGGAGACATGATGTTGCTGCAAGGACTATTGATCAGCTTAAAACCGCATGCAGTATCCGGAGAGGCAAGAAGTCTGGTGCGAAGCTCAATGGGCAGTCGTAGCAAAGAGATTGTGTGAATCTGAATAATTCGGGAGTCAAGGATGCGTAAAGGGTTGATCGGCGTGCTCATCTGGCTTGGCCTATTGGCGGGTTGCAATGGCGAACCAACCTACCAGGGTGTGAGCGTCATTACCTACAACTACACGCCGTGGGACTTAACTTCCGTTCGAATCGTCGATGCGTTCGGTGGCGCGGCCGGGAGTGGAATGCTTCGGTCCGGAGGGGGGGAAGGCAGTGTCTCATGCTGCTACACGCTCAAGGGAACTGACTTTACTGTTAAGTGGCGTGGCGGCGATGCAGACTTGATGCGAAAACACATGTTCGATGGGAAATTCGATGACGTGATCTTTACCAAAGAGACCAAAGTTGACTTTCCTCCTCAGGAGTCTCCTCCTGGAGACGGTCCCATCTTTTTGGAATTGCATATCTATCCAGATGAGCACATGGAGTTTGCCTTGAGTCGAAAGCTGCTTGGCCAAGCCAGAATTCCAATCCCAGAGACGACCAGGTGGCTTTACGAGCATCACCGAGATGAATTGATGGAATACGAGGATATACATGAACTACGGTATGTCCTCGCAAAGGTCGCGAAGCAAGCGTGGATTCGCTATCGTATCGAGGACGCCGAGGATATGAGGGCGTATATGTATCTTTACTTCACTGTTGCGTCGAATTTTGATAACGACGCCGACCTGGCGAAACTACTGCAGGAGCCGAAGCGAAAGCCAGGTGATTTTGGTCGTGCCGTCGCCGCACTTACCAAGGAAAAAATCGCCCAAGTTAAGGCTGCTGGAACGCCTCCTGGGGATAAGAATGTCTAAGTTGCAGTTGCCAGAGCAGGATCGCACCCCAGCCTCGGTATTGAAAGCGATCGCGCAGAATGAGGCCGCCTATCCCAAGGATTCTTGCACCGAATGCGGTCTGACTTTGCGGATGGGATTCTTCTTTGATGGGTTTGGGAGCAACAAAGACCTGGACGAGAATGCGCCAACGTTCTTGTCGAATGTGAGCAGGTTGTGGATGGCCCATTTCACCGAGGAGGATAGCGAGCGCCCAAAGAAGCAGCATTGGCTACGTTTTTATTATTCCGGCATCGGCGTCGAGCTTAACCATGGCGCCAAGGTCGATGAATTCGTCAACGCGATGGCGATCGCCGGTGGAAAGCTGGCCGATAAGGCTGTAGCTAGTGTAAAGGGCGCTGCCCAGAATATCACTCGCCTTGACGAGATTCCCAATGTTGATGGGATGGCTCGGGCACGAAAGGCGGTGCAGGAGTCCCTCAAGAATGGCTCCTATCAACCTATGGTTAAGACGTACAAGGATGTCATCAAGGAAGTCCGAACTCTGCCAGAGAAGACCGTGCGGATCTGGAACGCGTTGGATTTGGAGCGCGTCGGCACCCGCGCAGAAGCCACAATTCGAGGTGCTTGGACGGGGTTTAAGAAAAACCCATTGAAGGTCGCATGGACCAGTGCCAAAGAAGCCACCAAGGCCACCATCATGGAAGGCGTTCCGATCATACGGGACAACGCGAGCGTTGCTCTTCTGATGGGCACCGGTATAGACACTCGGTTGGATGCGGCAAAGCGTCAATTCAAGCTAGCCTACGAAACTGCCAACGCGGGTACTGAAAAAGTCGTACGTATCGAGATTTCAGTATTTGGCGCCGACCGAGGCGGTGTAATCGCAAAACAGTTCATCAACGATATCGTAAAAAAGTATAAGCGCCGTCATGATCAGGACCTTGCCATCATTGGCAAAGATGGAGCCCCTGATGCTGAAATTCGTATCCGATTCTTGGGGCTATTTGATTCTGTTGCGTCGATCATGGACGAGAATACCTTTCTGGGGTTTCTTCCCTTCACGGACCTTCTCAAGCAAAGTCATAAGGATCGCACGCTGACCGTGCCCGCCGCTGTTGAAAAGGCCGTTCACTTCGCTGCGGCCCATGAACTACGTCGCAACCAGCGCATGGATTCGTTGGAAAAGACGCGCGGCATGCAATATCTGCATCCGGGTTCTAGTGGCGACGTTACGGGTGTAGCACCTCCCGGCGCACTGGGGGCTCGGGCATCCTTATCGCGTGTTCCTCTACGAGAGATGATGAACCTCGCGATGTCGCAGGGAGCCGCGATTCATAGCATGGAATATCTGGCCAAGACTTTGCCTGCCGCCTACAACTTAATGACTCTCGCCGTCCCCATCGAAGACGAAGGCCAGAGCTACCACGTCCCGGAACTCGTCGCGGCCTACCGCGAACTCGTCAAGTACGAGCCCGGTTGCGATTTCGCTCCGCACATGGAAATCTTCTTGCGCTGGCTGGCGGTGCGGTATCAGGACCCGGTGTTTCGTGCAGGGCTTTCAGACCCCGCCGAAGCATGGCTCAAAGACCGCGATTACATGACTCCCGAGCAAGAGGCCCAGGAGGAGGCGCGGCGCTTGTCGAGGCTGTCGCGGGAAGAGCTTGCCAAGCCCGAAACTACCGCGCGGCATCGCGAACTCCAAGCCCTTGCGAAAGAACGCCGCGAGCGCGCCATGGCGAGCCGGGGAGAAGCGCCACCGCAACGATTCAAGCCACTCTGGGATCGTCTGGAAGAGGAATACAAAAGCCTTGAAAAGGCCGAGCAGCGGGATGCCGAAACCGAGCTGCGTCGTAAGAACTGGGAACAGCATGCCCCGGAACAGCTTCGAGTGATGGAAATGTGGGCCCCAGAACGGGATGCCTACGAAGCCATGCGCAATGGGGCAAAGCCGGGCGACGCCCAGACCGCACAGAAGGCTCCCGACCCGCTGGCCGACATGAAGGCAGAACGCGCCATGCAAAAGCGCCTGCTGACCGCCTGGCGCGATGCGCGCGACGGCAAGACGCAGTTGCCACCCAAGGTCATGACCTTGTTCGACTGGCTGGTGCACGACGCCATGTTGAGCAGTTGGCCCGATCACCTGTTGGCCAGCACCACGATGTACTTCCGCGTACGCGACAAAGACATATTTGCCAAGACCGATGCGAAGGCGGAAATGGACCAACGTGCCAAGGACATGCGCAACGCGGAGAAGGTGGAAGCTCTGGCGACAAGATCAGAGCAGAACATGCAACAAATGACACCCACCCGGCCTTGACGGCGCGAGCGACAGGCATGCGTAGGGCATGGATCGCGTTGCTGTGTTGCGTGGGCTTGTTGGCCGGCTGCAATGGCGAGCCGGTCTACCGAGGCGTCAGCTTCATCGTCTACAACTACACGCCGTGGAATATCCGCAGCATCAGCGTCAAGGACAAGGGCAATGGCGTTGCGTCGACGATGCAGGTCAGCCCGGGCGGTGGTGAAGGCTCGGTCACCTGCTGCTTCACGCTCAAGGGAACCGAGTTCATCGCCGACTGGCGCGGCGTCGATGCGGAGTTGTTGCGCACGCATCTGCATGACGGCAAGGCCGACTCGCTGTATTTTGATCGGCAGCGCGCCATCAACTTTCCGGCGGCGGAGATCCCGCCCGGTGATGGTCCTCTGTATCTGGAATTGCACATCTATCCGGACGAACACATGGAGCTGGCGCTAAGCCGCAAGCTGCTTGGCCAGACGCGGATTCCGATTGTCGATACCGTGGACTGGCTGTGGCGCGAGCATCGCGCTTCGCTTGGCGACTACCGAAGCGACGCCGAACTGCTGCGGGTGGCTGCAAAGGTGTTGCAGTCTGCTTGGCAGAAATACCGCATTGAAGACAAGCAAGACATGCGCCAATACATGCGGCTGTATTTCACCGTCGCATCGAACTTCGATTCAGATCCGCAGATGAAGACGATTCTGTTGAGGCCGGGACGTGCGCCGGGCGACTTTGCTCAGGAAGTCATGGCGTTGCCGCAGGCCAAGCTGGATCAGATAAGGAAAACGGGCAAACCACCGGGAGACAAGAATGCGTAGGGTCGCAGTTGGCGCGCTGTTGGGACTTGGCCTCTTAACGGGTTGCAACGGGGAGCCGGTGTACAGCGGCGTCAGCCTGGTTGCCTACAACTACACGCCATGGAACCTCGCACCCGTTCGCCTCATCGACGCTTCCGGCCGTGTGGCCGGTTCCAGCTCCCTGGAGCCAGGCGGCGGTGGGGGACGCGTCGCTTGCTGCTACACGTTCACGGGAACAGAGTTCACTGTGAAGTGGAGCGGTGGCGACCCCGATATGATTCGCAAGCATATGTTTGACAGCAAATTCGACGACGTGATGTTCAAAAAGGAAACGTCGGTGCATTTTCCTGCCACGAAAGCGCCCGACGGCAATGGCACGCTCATTCTGGAATTGCACATCTATCCCGATGAACATATTGAACTTGCATTGAGTCGCCAGCTGTCGGGGCAAAGCAGGATCCCGATCTCCGCTACCACTAGCTGGTTGTACAAAAACTATCGCGACGAACTCGTTGGATACGAGCACGATGACCAGCTGAACGATGTTCTTTCCAAGGTCGCCAAACAAGCCTGGATGCGGTACCGCATCGAAGACGCCGCGGACATGCGCGCCTACATGTATCTGTACTTCATCGTCGCGTCCGATTTTGAAAGAGATGCGGAGATAGCAGCCATGTTGAAAGCCCCCAACCGAAAGCCAGGCGACTTCGGCCGTGAAGTGGGAAAACTCTCAAAAGAAAAGATCGCCCAGATGAAGGCGACCGGCGCGCCGCCCGGTGACAAGAACGTGTGCAGCGAAGTGCGAGGCCTCGTCGCGGCTACGAAAGTGCATGCGCCTGGAATGCTCGCAAATGAAGAATGCGCGTCGGAATGACGTGCGCGTGATGGGGGCTGGCCCGCATCGGGCGGCGCGGCACGCTTCCCGCTTTGCCGCGCTTACTTCTTCCCGGCTTCAACCTCGATCGTCACCGTATTCGACTTCACGGTTTCCGCCTCGATATACACCTCGTACGTCGCGGGCGTGGCGGGCAGATGCAGTACCCCGGCCATATCTGTGGTGAAGCGCGTTTCGACGGTCATGCCTGGCGGCAGCGGAATCTTGGGCGGGGGGGCGCCTTCGCTGGGGTCGACCGACACATTGGGCAGCTTGGGCCGCACGTAGTTGAATGCGATGCCGCGATAGACCTTGCCGGTGCGCGTGTCCACCGCCACGAAGCGCGGCAGCTGCGGGTCGTCCACGACGGGCAGGATGCCGCGCGCGCAGACCGGAATCGTCAGCGTGCTGCCGTCGCGGATCGTCACGCGGGTGGGCGCGGCGATGCGCATCTGCGCGTCGTAGCCTTGCAGCGGCGGCATGCAGGCGTGTTCCTTCTGCGAGTGCGAGGGCACCGAAGCGAAGGTGGCGGGTTCAATCCAATCGGTCGTCATGATGGGCATGTCGGAATCTGAATTTGCGTAAGCGGGCGGCGGTGGTCGTCGGGGCTAAGGCGGCGTCAGAATGCCGTCCAGCCTTCGGAGCAGTCGACCTTGCGCACGGCCTTGCTGCAACTGGGGCAGAAATGAATGTTCGCGCAGGTGATGCCGTACATCACGCACTGCCCGATTTCTTCGTTGTACTCGCCATTCTGGTCGGGCAGGCCGTAATAGCAGTGGCCCCCTGCGTTGTAGTAGAAGTGCGGCGGCGGGTCCAGCTTTGAGTCGTCCGCCGACTCGTCCTGGTTGCGCAGCCCAGGCCAGTCGGGGCCGCTGGGCACCATGCCCAGCAAGTGGCCCATTTCGTGGGCAAGGGTTTCGGTCAGGTAGGCTTGCGAATTGGGTTCGTAAGGGTCCAGCGTCGACACGAACAGCAGGTTGGTGCCCGTGATGGCAAGGCCGGCGTAGCTGGCGGCCACGGTGTTGAACTGGATGTTCAGCATGCCGGTCAGCGGGGTGGGGGACACGCGGGTCAGGTCCACTGACACGGACCAGACCGACCCATTGCTCTCGCGGATGGGCGTGATCAGGTGGCGCGGAATCGGAATCGAGCGCTCGGCGCCCGAGGCGTCTGTGTAGAGGTAGCGCGCGTGCACCAGCCAGTCGTCGCTGGCGTCGAATTCGTACCAGAGGCTGGACCGGCTGCGGTCGTCGTTGACGATGGGTACGGTCATGACGCGCCCGCCGGGGCCGGCGGGCACCGGCAGCCGCATGTCGCCGCTGACGCCCGGCGCGGCCAGGCGGTCAACGTGGCAAACGACCAGCGTATAGGGTTCGCGCTGCTTGCCTGCGGAACTGGAATAGACAGCGCGCACGGCGTTCATGATGGCTTGCTGGGACTCGGGGGTGTCGGCCGCGTCAACCGCCGAGCGGCCTCGGAATTGCAGGCGTGGAAGCTGGATCATGTCGATGCCGTGCAGCGCAAATTCCGCGGTGACGGGGGTGACGTCGGCCAGGTGGCCGGCCGGATGCGCGCTCATGCACATGACCTCCTGGATGTACAAGCGGCGCACGGTCTCGACGCGTTCGGTTTTGATCAGTTGCCCACGTTCGTCGCGCACTTCGAACAGGTACAGGTTCAGGCCGGCGGCGGGCAGCGTGATGTCGTCAACGATGCGGGTGCCGTCGGCGTTGGTGACGTAGCTGCGCGGGTTGCTGTGCGGTTCCTGATAGCTGGGGCGCCGGCCGCGTTCGCGTGCAGAGTAGGGAATGTTGGCGGGGTCGGCCTTGACCGTGATGGTGAAGCGGTGCTGGCCGGGGCGGTTGAACTCCACGTGAATGCGTGGGCGGTTCGATTGCCGTTCGGTGGTGGTCAGCGCGCTGCCGTCGTTCCAGCGTTCGGCCACTTGGGCCAGATTGACGTATTGCAGGCGCGCGCCGTCCTGGCGGGCGCGGTAGGTGGAGACGCCCGCCACCACGCGGCCGGAGCCCGCGGGGGCACCGCCAGGCAGGTTCGTGCCTTGCGTGCGCGCCGTGGTTCCCAGCCCGACCGAGTCCAGCACATCGCGTGCGATCTGCGGCAGCGGTGAATCTGCCACGCCGGGAATTTTCATCAGCACGTCGGCCACCTTGGGCAAGGTTTCGGTGGCAAGCGTGGGGGATTGCAGGATGGCGCCGATCACGCTCGGCACCGACGACGATGACAGGCCCGGCATGCTCAGGATGGCCCCGGCCACGGATGGGATGTTCGATTGATTGACGTCGGGCAAGTTGAACAGCGTGTCAACGGCGGAACTCAAGGCGGCCATGCGGTCGCCACTGGCGTTCAACGCCTGCGTCATGACCGGCACGATCGCCGCGCCGACGTTGGCGCTGACGCCGCCTGCGGCGAACGTGGATGCGCTGGAGATCGCCGTGGACGCGGCGCTGGCCTGCTGCGCAAACGTCGCCAGGCCGCCGCCTGCCGCAACCGCGGCGATGCCGGATGCGCCCGCGCCACTGCTTGAGGCCGCGGTGCTTGCGGCGGCGCCTGCCCCTGCTGCGGCTGACAAGTCAGTCGCGCGGGTGGCGGGCGTGCTGTCTGACATGCCCGCCGCGCGCGCGGTCGTGTTGCCCAGGACGCTGTCGGGGCTGGAGGCGGGGGCGGTGCTTGCGATGGGCGCAGAGGCGGTGGGCGTGGTTGCCGGGGCGGGGTTTGCCGAGGGAGCGGTTGCGGCAGGCGGTACTGCGGCAGTCGATGCTGCGGGTGTTGTGGGTGTAGCAGAAGGCGCGGTAGCGGTGGGGGCGGTGCCTGCCGCCGAGCCCGGGGCCGTGCTGCTCGTCGTCGCTGCGCCGGTTGTAGCGGATGGTGGAGCCGTGGCAGGGGAGGCGCTGGAGGGAGTATCGACGCCACCCGGGTTCGTGGAACCGGTGGCGGCGGCACCTTGATGCGCGGAGCTGGCCGGGTTGCTGGTGTCGGCGGACGTGACGGTTGTAGCGGTGCCGGCGTTGGCGTGGCTGCCTGCGTTGGTGCCAGCGGTAGTGCCGGTATTGGTGCTCGCAGTGCCGCCAGCGTCTGCACCGACGCTCGCACCCGCACCGGACACAGCGTCCGTTCCCGCGACGCCACCCGAGGCAGAACCTGTTTGCGCGACTGTCCCCGCACCCGCACCCGCACCCGGCGCAGACGCGGCCGCTACGGTTGCATCGCCGCCTGTCGCAGCCGTCGAGGCCGAGGCAGCGCTGGAACTCGTACTCGCCGCAGCGGCGGTCGCACTGGTTCCCGCGCTGGCGGTGCCAATCGCCGCGTTGCCAGAGGCTGACGCGTCGACGCCGGGAATGCCCAAGCCGCCACCGCCTGCACCCGGAAGGCCCGCGCCTTGCGGCAGCGAGGTTCCTGATGCCGGAACGAAGCCGGGCGTTTGCGTGGCAGTTTGCGGCATGGACGGCGCGCTGTTCAGCACGGTCTCCGATCCCGGGACGCGGGTGGTGCTGGCGGTAAGGACGTTGGAGTCGCTTGTGATGCCAGCCTTGGACATCGTGGATAGGCCCGCGTCGTGACTCGCTTCTGTGACCCCGGTATAAGCCTCAACTTGGGGCAAGGGTTCGGCAACCGACGGGAGCGTACTCGTCGTGACGTTAGGCACGTTGACGCTCGCTATCGCCGTGCCGGCAGGCGATGCAACGTTGGGCAGATCCAGTGCGCCGGACAAGGTGCTGTCAGCGGCGGACACGGTTGATGCGGCGCTGCTGGCTGCGGAGGCGCTAGCGCTGAACAAGCTGCTGGCGCCTGCCGCGAGCGTCGTCAGCAAGGCCGCGTTCGGGACAGCGGAAGGGCGTTGCGCGGCATCGTCTTTATGCGTGGCGTCTGCTTGGGATGCTGCGTCTGCTTGGGATGCGGCGTGTGCGGACGATGCGGCGTGTGCGGACGATGCGGCGGCTTGCGTGGATTGCGTGGCATGCGCGGATGACAACGCCGATGGCAACGCGGATGGCAACCCGGATGGCAACCCGGATGGCAACGCGGATGGCAATGCGGATGGCAATGCCGATGGCAACGCCGATGATTGCGCCGATGCGTGTGCCTTCTCGCCGGCAGGAGTCGCGTGCCGCGTATCGCTGCTAAGTGCGGCGGCGTTGTGGTGGTGCGATGCTGCCGCGCCCGGCGTAGCGTGTGTTGGCGTCTGCGTGGTGGCGTCGTCGCGGGCGTCGTCATCCGAGCGCGAGCGTAGCGGCGTAGTCGCCGCCACCGTTGCCGCAACGGCGGCCAACAGGCCGGTGCTGGCAATAGCGGCGTTGGTGATCGCGGTTCCGATCGACAGCTGCGTGGCGATGGATTCCGCTGGCGGTGCGTCGGCGGCAACCGGTGTCGACGGCAACATAGCGGCCGAGGTATTGATTGAGCCGGACAGGGAAGTGTCGCGCGCCGAAGTATTTTCGGCGTTGCTATTCAAGCCGTTTGCGTAAGGGGCCACGCTGGTCTTGTCGATGGCCGAAGCGTTGACCGTTGCGCCCGAGGCCGCCGTAGTGGTTGCGCCCGAGGCCGCCGTAGTGGTTGCGCCCGAGGCCGCCGTAGTGGTGGCGCCCAATGCCGCCGTAGTGGTGGCGGCCGCGCCCAGATTCACCGCGTCAAGGCTGACGGGCGCCGCGCTGGCGGTTCCGAAGCTGGCCGTGCCTGCGTTGGCCGTCCCTGCGTGGGTTGCAATGACGCCCGCCGCATCCGCACCTACCGCGCTCGTGGTTGTTGGGTTGAGCGCCTGAATGGCCGCTTCCGAAGCGACATGTTCTGCCGTCACGCTTTGAACATCCGCCGCGCTGGTAGCGTTGGTCAACCCTGCGGAATTGACGTTCGGCGTGGATACGTCAGCAGTCGAATAATCGGATGCGAACGTGGCCGGTGTCATGAATGCGGGCGCATCGACTCCTGGCGCATCAATGGCGTTCACGCCGAATGGCGAGTTGCCCAGGCTGGCGGTGTCGATGCCCGTTGTCGCAGGCGCGGCGGCCAATGTGGTGGCCGGGATGGCGTTGCCGGCTGCCGATTGCGCCAACGCGTTCGTTGCAGCAACGCCTACGCCCGCTGCGCCCGCTACGCCCGCTACGCCCGCTGCGCCTGCGCCAGCGGCGACACCAGCGCCTGCACCCGTGCCTGCGGCGGCGCCAGCAGTGACGCCCGTGCCGGCGGTGACACCCGCGCCGGAGGCGACACCCGCGGCGCTGACGGGTGCGTCCATTCCCGCCACGGCGGGGGCTGAGGCCGTCGAGGCCACCGGGATGTTGGCGGTACTTCCCATCGATGCTGGCGACGTCGCGGATGCTTGCGCTGCGGCCATCGGCGACCCGGCGGCAGTCGTCGCCGCATCAGGCGTACCGGAAGACATGCCGGTGCTGGTAGACGCTGACATCGGAGCGGATGCGGTGGCGGCCGGCGACACGCTGGCAGGCGCACCGTCCGATGCGGTGGCGCTGCTTGTTCCATTTGCGCCAGCCACGTTCGTCGAGGTTGTATTGGGCGTGGAGGCGGCGGATGCCGCTGGCGTCGGCGCAGCAGTAGACGCCGTCGCGGTAGAAGGTGCGGCCGCTGAACTCGGCGCCGTGGTGGCAGGCGCCGATGCGGATGCCGCCGGCGAAGTCGATGCCGAGGTAGGAGCCGAGGCCGATGCCGAAGCGGGAGCCGAAGCAGGAGCAGCAGCCGAAGCAGCAGCAGGAGCCGAAGCAGGAGCAGCAGCCGAAGCAGCAGCAGGAGCCGAAGCAGGAGCAGCAGCCGAAGCAGCAGCAGGAGCCGAAGCAGCAGCAGGAGCAGGAGCCGAAGCAGCAGCAGGAGCAGGAGCCGAAGCAGCAGCAGGAGCAGCGGCAGGAGCCGCCGCCGATGCAGATGCCGTTGCAGCACCGCCCGCCGAACTCGCACCCGCCACACTCGCCTGGGGCGCGGCCCCGACGCTTTCTCCTACACCTGCACCCGCTTCCGAACCCAACCCGGCACCCGCCCCAACGCCCGCAAAGCCTGCCGCGCTGCTGATCATTTTTGATGCGCCTTCGGGCGCAACGGATGCCAGCATGTCGGTGGCGGCGGGCAGGGCCGATGCGGGGTTCTTGATCAATTCCGCCGCCTTCGTCACCGTGCCAACCGCCGACGTCGCGCTGTCGATCATGCCGCTTGCGCCCGGGGCGACGGAGCCCAGCAGGCCCGACGCGGCGGGTAGCGCCGACATCGGGTTGGCGACCATGGCTTGCGCTTGCGACACCATGCCCATTGTGTTCTTGGCGGTCGACATCAGGCCGCCCAAGGCGGGGCTTGCGTTGCCCAGCAAGCCAGAACCTGCCGAGAGTGCGCCCATCGGATTCTTCGCCAGCCCGGCCAGCGTGTTCGCTTGGCCGGCCAGCTGCGACAGCTTGGAGGCGGCGCCGGCCGCGGTCTTGCCCAATTCACTCAAGCCACTGGGCACGACATCGCCCAGCCCTGCCGCGGCACCAGCCCCCGCGCCGGTGCCCGCGCCACCAAACCCCGCCATCAAACTCGCACCGGCCTTCTTCGCCGCGGTGGCGAACGCGCCGTCCTTGTGCACCAGCTCCGCACTGACGATCAGCGGATCGTCAACGGTGGTGCTGGGCAGCGCCGGAAGATTGGCGGCGTCGTTGCCCGGCCCGACGAAGTTGTGCGTTGCGCCCTTGACCGAGAACAGGCCCGGCCCCTTGAAGACGATGTCCGCGCCGTCCAGCGTGACGCTGCCGCCTGCGGCTTGCAAAGTGACGCGCTGGTTGCCCAGGATCTCGATGCCTTCGGCGGACGAGGTGACGGTGATGTCCTGGCCGGCCAGCGCTTCCAGGATGTCGGTGTGCGCGTGCAAGGACACGGGCGCTTGCGCCGAGATGGCGCGGATCGGGCCTTGCTGTGCGAACACGCTGGCAGAGCGCGCCGAGACGGCCGCGTAGGTCTGCTGGGCGGCGACGTGGGCGTCGGACTGCGCGGTGGTGTGCAGGTGCTCGCCCGCGTGCAGCACGGCGCTGGCGGGCGTGGCCAGGTTCAGCGAATTCGGGGTGTCGATAAACAGATGCGGGCCGTTGATGCGTTCGACGGCTGCATCGCCCGTGCGTTGGCCGTTGGCGGCTTTGCCGGCGGCTTGTCCGTTGACTTGCGGCGTGTAGCGGCCGTCTTGCTCGGGGTCCAGCGCCTGGAGCAGGGCGTCGTAGCCCTCGGCCGCAGCCAAGGGGCGCGCCTGATGTTGGCCGGCGCTGTCGTTCAAGCGGCGCGAGGCGTCTTGCGCGCCGCGCAGCAGCAACAGCGCTTCTTCGGCGTCGGCCTGCGTCGACTTGCCTTGTTCGCGTGCGGTGGCCGATATCAGCATGCCCTGGCCCGAACGCGCCACGGTCCAGGCGTCCGAGCGCAGTTCGAAGCCGGTGCCGCGCCATTGACCGCGGTTGGCGTCGTCGAGTTCTTGCTCGACCAGGTAACCCAGGCCCAGCTGCGTGGCGGCCGTGGAGCTCGCCAGGCGCGTGCGCAGTTTGCCCTTGGTGTCGTCAAAGACCCATTGGTTGCGTCCCGCGCCGTCCAGCCCCTGGCTGTGCCAGCCGCTTAGTACGCCCGCGTGGTTGGCGTCACCGTTCTCTCCGGCGGACCAGGGCGGCAGGTCGGCGTCGTTGTATAGCTGGCCCGCGACAACGGGCTGGTCGATATCGCCATCAATAAATTCGACGATGACTTCGGTGCCGCCGCGCGGCAGATGGTGCGCGCCCCAGTTGGGGCCAGCCTGCGAGCTGGCCACGCGCAGCCAGGTGCCGGAGCGTTCGTCGCCGGGGGCGTTGCCGCTGGCGTCGCCATGGGTGCGATGGGGCAGGCCGCCGGTCAAGGGCTTTTCCCCGCGTTGCCACGGGAATTGCACCTTCACGCGCAAGTCGCGGTCTGACGTGATGGGCGCATCGCTGGCGCTGACCACGACGGCAGCCAGGMCCTCGGGCGCGGTGGGGCGCGGGCGCCAGACCGGGATCAATGCCGCGGCTTCGGGCTGTGCGCGAAAGCGGTTGCGGTACGTGCCGCGTTCCATGTCGGGCGTGTTCAATACTTGCGCCGCCTGGCCGCCCAGATTGTTGGTGGCTTCGTGCGTGACATCCAGCAAGACGTAGCGGTTGCCGCCCAGCTCGTCCACGGCCTGCCCGCCGCCGCCTGCGGCATAGCGGTCGTGCTGGCTCAGCGCGAACAGTCGGCCGGGCGCAAGCGAGCGGGCCGTGCCCGCGCCTTCAAAGCGCACCAGCGTGGACTCATGGGCGCGCAAGGCGCGCGCCACGCTTTGTTCAGCGGCGTCGTCATCGGCGTAGCGGCCATGGCCGGAATAATCGTAGTCCTCAAGCACGGGCAAGGCTTCGACCTGCACCTGCGAACGGGTTTGCGCGGCGTGCGCGGTCAGCGAGCGCTCGTTCCAGGCCGCGCGTGCGACCGAGTTCGGGCGCACCGTCTGCACGGCCGCAAAGCGCGTGATGCTGTCGCGCGTTTCGGTGGCGTCGCTGCGATGAAAGCGCAAAGGCGATGCCGGGTCTTCGGGGCGTGCCGCGTCGGCGTCGAAGATGACGACGCGATGGCGCGCGCCGCCGCCTGCGGATTGCGCATCGTCCTGCTGGTGTTCGAAGCGATAGCTCAGGCCCGCTTCGGCCAGGATGCGCTGCACGAAATCCAGGTCCGACTCGCGGTACTGCGTGCAAGCGGCGCGCGGTGTCAGGGCGGCAGTCACTTCAAAGGCGAACGCGGCCTGGGGATAATCCGAAAACACCTCGCTGACGATGTCCTGCACCGACAGGTCTTGATAGATGAAGCTGTCGCGCCGCAAGGCCAGCGCGGCCATCCACGGCGCGGCGTGCAAGCGGTAGCGGGCCAGGCCGCCGTCTGCGCCCAAGGCATCGACACCGTCGACCACCGCATGCCAGCGCCGCATCGAGCCATCGGCCTGCAACAGGCTGACGCTGATCTCCTTGCCCAGCAACGCCGCCACGTCGAGCTCGGCGCTGGCGGCCAGGCAGTCCAGCGTCAGCGAGAACAGACGCGAGACGCCTTCGCGCAAGGTCATGTGTTCGGCCACCAGCTCTGCATCCAGCGGCGTGCTCACCCGCAGCAGCCGCGCTTGTTGCGACAGGGTGGCGATGTTCAGCGAAGAGTAGGCCGGGGCGTTCGAAGACAAGGCGTTCATAGGACTTGGCGGTGTTCGATCGGCAGTGCCGAAGGCGCGCAGTACGCGCCGGAAGGGGCGGGGGCGGCGTGGCGGTTACGGGCTACGGCAGCGAAATGGTCAGGTGCGCGGCGCGTGGACCCAGCTTGACGATGTCGTGATACGGCGCCATCGCGGTCTGCATTTCGCTGTTCAGAAAGTGGCCCATGCCCAGGAACGCCAGCAGGCCCAGCAGCGAAAACACCGCCATGATCGACCACAGCGGCACGTCGCGCTTGAGCGTGTGGGCCACTTTGTCGGGCAAGGGCCAGTGCGGCGCGAAGCCGGTGCGCTTGCCGCGCAGTAACGCAATTTCGTCGCCCAGGCGCGCAGTCAGATAGCCGAGCTTTTCCTGGCCTTCGATCAGGTACTTGCCCTGAAAACCCAGCAGCAGGCACATGTAATAGATCTCTAGCGATTGCAGGCGCGGCGCGCCTTGGGCACGCAGGTCTTCAAGGCGAGCGAAGAAATTCTCGCCGGCCAGTTGTTCGCCGAACAGCGTCAGCTGCAAGGGTTGCAGCATCCACGCATCACGAATGGCGAAGCGGGAATTCAAGACGGTTTCATCGACGGCCGCGCAGAAGGCGTACTTGGTGGCGTACACGTCTTCGGCGGGAATATCCATCTTCTTGGCGGCGCGCTCGTAGTCCGCCAGGAACTGCTGCACGCGCGCCGAGAAGGCGGCCGCATCGGTGGGCTCCTGTCCGCTTTTCACCAGGAACAACATCAAGAAGCCGTCGTACAACAGGTCCAGCAATGACTTGGCGGGGCGGCTGGCGTGAAAGTCGGCCGCGCGCGGGGGCAGGGTTGCGCCGGACATCAGGGAAGGGGTGTCAGCGGTCATGGCGGTGTCGTTCCTGTCAGCGAGTCACTGCGATCAAATCCAGCTTGAGTTCGGGAATGCCTGCGGGCGCATAGATGGCGATGCTGCGCGCTTGCAGCATGCGGTCGTACAGCGAGCCGCGCGTCTGCAAGGCGAAATAGACGGCGCCGGGCTTTACCGGCACGGCAGGCGGCACTTGCGGCGTGTAGGCCAGCGGCACGCCCGGCATGGCCGACAGCACGAGCTTGTCCACGTCTTCCGGCGCGCCCACCTTGAAGCRCATGGGCACGCTCTCGGAGAGTTCGGCGGCCGGCATCGCGGCCTGCACCGCCAGGTACAGCGAGGTGGTTTCGTCGAGCTTTTCGGAGTCGAGCCGGCCCATGTGGAACGAGGGCCGCAGTTCTTCGAGCACGATGGAGAAGTAGCGCGTGGAAATCACCGTTTCAAGCAGGTCGCGCAGAATCTCGTCCATGCGTGCAAACGCAGGGCCGGGCGCGTCGTGGCGATACACGGGCAGATCGGCCAGCGTGTGAACTTTCGAGAATGTCATCAACGCGCCGGCCAGCCGCGCCAGTTCCTGGAACAGGCGTTCAGGATGCAGCTGCGGATGATGGAACAGGTGCGAGAGCGTGGCGTAGGCTTCGTTGGCGGTATGCAGCAGCCAGAACGAGGCCACGTCGCCCGAGCGGAATTCAATGATGTTCTTGCTGGGTTCGCGATGAAACCCATAGAGCGCGTTGACCTTCGCTTGCAGCGCGTCGAGCAGGCGGCGCAGCTGTTCATGCAGCGCGCCCGAGGCCGTCAGCGACAGGCTGGGCGCGATGAATGTGCTGTCGAGTTCATAGCCCGCGCTGGCGGTGCGGCGCACGCGCGCAACAGGTATCGCCAGCAGTTCGTCGCGCGGTTCGAATTCGGAAATCAGGCGCACGTCTTTGCGCAGGAAGGCCAGTTCCGCGGTGGTGGCGCCGGTGTAGAGATCCGGCGCGGGCGTGTTGTTGTGCGTGTAGCGCGTGTCGAAACTCGCGGCCTGGCCATCCCGGTAATTGCCGCCAATGGCCTTGAGCGGATGAATCGCCAGATAGAACACCGCTTCGCTCACGCCATCCAGCGCAGTCAGCGCAACCGGGGGCGGCAGCTCATCGCCGTGGGGCGCGTTGTAGAGCTCGCCGTCTGGAAACACGGCGCTCATTTCGGTGGCGCGCAGCATGCCGTTGGCCAGCGCCGACGCATCAAAGCGCGCGGATCGCAACCCCCATGCATAAGGGTGCAGTGCGCGGGCCATCTCGGCCAGCCGGTCTTCGTGATACGCGTCCTGCCGCTGGAAATGCTGCGGCCGCAGGAACAATCCTTCGCCCCAAAGGACTTTGGCTGAATAACTCAAGTTGGCGCTCCCTCTCTTGTCTTTCTATGTCTATCTATATAGAAGGCGGGCGGCCGCGCAGTGCGCGTCAACCAGGGCACTGCACGCCGGATAAGCGTGCGGGGTCAAAGGTTGGTATGCCCGCCGGCAGTGTGGGTTTGCCAGTGGCGACTGTCAGCGCGCACGCATGCGCGCCTAAAACAATGCCACTGTCTTCCACACCGTCGACCTTGAATACGTACTTCCAACGCATTGGCGCGGGGGCGTAGAACAGCCCCGCGATCGCAATGTATTCCGCTTGTTTAGGGACCTTTTCCACGGTCTCGTAACGCTGGCCAGGTGTGAGTGTTAGCTCGCGTACGCCCAACACTGTTTCACCCAGCGCGGCTTTCTCTTGCGCAGTGTCTATCAATTGCGTGAGCGGTGCACGCTGGAATTGCTCAGGATTCTTCAGGTAGTATATTTTTGTAACGACAGCCATCGATTGCCCGCTGCTGGCATTCAAATTTTCTCCGGCGTGAATCGCTAATTTCACTTCCACAGGCGCGTTTTCAGGCTTTTTCAGGCCTGCCATCTCCATCGCATTACCGGTCAAACCGGCCACTGCGCCGATAGCCGAAACGGCCGCACATCCAGTAACGGCGGTGCTTGCAAGCGCGCAAGCCGCCACTGCGAACAAACGTGATAAATGGATATGTTTGGACATGGCCCTTTATACCGGAACTGTGTGAAGCAATACAGATCGCGGCATGATGAATGCAATTTCGATGCAAGTAACATGAAGACACGCGCTGTAGCGCGGTACTAACAAAAGGTTGTTGAAATACGGCCCCTAGTTACAACCTTGCTAGGTGCTTAAAAATGCCCTTTTCCCGCCTCGTTGTTATTGCTGGTGTTGTTGCAGTAATGGCCGGCTGTGCCACCGTCAAACCACAGTCGGAAGCTGAATTCAAACAATCCATGGACGCCGCGCAAAAGACGCTGGAGCAGAAGGGTGCTGACCAGGCTGTTGTGCAATTCGAAGAGATCGCGCAGCGCAATCCGTCCAAGGGCGAGCCCTGGTCTTACATCGCCAAGATTCGTTTTGACGAACAGAAGTATGGGCAGGCGATTGTTGCCGCCGATGAAACGCTGAGCCGCGACCCGCAGGACTTTGTCGCCAAGACCGTGCGCGCCGTGGGTGGCTTGCGCGTGGCGATGCAGTCGCTGGCGGACCTGCGCGCCGATGCGCTGTTGGCGGGCAACGCGCGTGCCGATGCGGTGGCGTTGGCCGAATCCATGCGCGAGACGCTGGGGCAGGATGTGCTGTTCCCTGAAGGCCGCCGCCCGCCGCCGCGTCCCCGCCAGCCTCCGCGCAAGGTGGACCCGGCGCCTGGCGCAGCCACCTCTGGCGCCGCAATCCCGGCCACTACGACTCCTGGCGCCGCAACCCCGTCATCGCAAGCCGCGTCGTCTGGCGCGGCCCCTGCCACCGTTCCCGCAGCACCCCCGGCGGCTCAGCCGTCGGCGCCTCAACCCGCTTCCCCGCCCGCCCAGCAGCCTAACCGCGCGCCGAATCCGTTCGGCGACCTGCTTACCAAGTGATTTGCCTGAGCGTGCGCCGCGCCATGCGGCGCACGCTTGACCGACAGACACGATCCTTTGCACGGAGCCTTCCATGGCCAAGAAAGAAAGCGTACAGAAACGATTGCAGAAAGTTCGTCCGCCGCGCGTTCAGCTCACGTATGACGTGGAGAAGGGCGACGCCATCGAACAGAAGGAGTTGCCCTTCGTGGTCGGGGTGGTGGGCGATTTCAGCGCGCAATCCGAGGCGGAACTGCCGCGTCTGAAGGACCGCAAATTCGTCAACATCGACGTCGATAATTTCGACGACGTGATGCGCGGGCTGGAACCGCGCGCGGCCTACCGCGTGAAGAACAGCCTGACGGACGAGGGCGGCACGTTCGGTGTCGACCTGAAGTTCCGCTCGATTGAAGACTTTCGTCCGGAAGCCGTGGTGCAGCAGGTGGACCCGCTGCGCGAGCTGCTGGACATCCGCACCAAGCTGGCCGACCTGCGCAACAAGCTTGCCGGCAACGACAAGCTTGAAGACCTGCTGGGCGAAGTGCTGACCAGCACCGAAAAACTGCAACAGCTGACCAGCGAGACCGACAAGGGAGGCCGCAATGAGTAATTCCGCCGCCGCACAGAACACCGCCGCCACATCGGCCGCGTCCGAGAACGGGCTGCTGGACCAGATCGTCGAGCAGAGCCGCGTCGCCAAGTCCACCGCCGAACATGACCGCGCGAAAGACATCATTGGCGAGCTGGTGCGTGAAGTGATGAAGGGCACCGTGGTCGTCTCCGACAACCTGTCGGCCATGCTGGATGCGCGCGTGGCCGAGCTGGACCGCCTGATCTCCGCGCAGCTGAGCGAAGTGATGCACGCGCCTGAATTCCAGAAGCTGGAGAGCACGTGGCGCGGCCTGCACTATCTGTGCCAGGAAACCGACACCAGCCCCATGCTGAAGATCAAGGTGCTGAACACGACCAAGCGTGACCTGGTTCGCGACTTCCAGACTGCGATCGACTTCGACCAGAGTCTGATGTTCAAGAAGGTCTACGAAGAAGAGTTCGGCACCTTCGGCGGCGCGCCGTTTGGCGCCTTGCTGGGCAACTTCGAGATCACGCGCCAACCCGAGGACATGTACTTCATCGAACAGATGTCGCACGTGGCTGCGGCGTCGCACGCGCCGTTCATCGCATCGGCGTCGCCCGAGCTGCTGGGGCTGGACAGCTTTGCTGACCTGGGCCGCCCGCGCGATCTGGCCAAGGTGTTCGACACCGTGGAATACACCAAGTGGCGCAGCTTCCGCGACTCGGAAGACTCGCGCTATGTCGGCCTGACGATGCCGCGCTTTCTGGGCCGCCTGCCGTATGACCCGGTGGAAGGCACGACGGTCGAAGGCTTCAACTTCGTCGAAGACGTGGATGGCACCGACCATTCGAAGTACCTGTGGTGCAACGCCGCGTGGGCGTTCGGCGCGCGCCTGACGGCCGCGTTTGCGGACTTTGGCTGGTGCGCGGCCATCCGTGGCGTGGAAGGCGGCGGCCTGGTTGAGAACCTGCCCACGCACACGTTCAAAACGGACGACGGCGAAATTGCACTGAAGTGCCCGACCGAAATCGCCATCACCGACCGCCGCGAAAAGGAACTGAGCGATCAGGGCCTGATCCCGCTGGTGCACTGCAAGAACTCGGATTACGCGGCCTTCTTCGGCGCCCAATCGGTGCAGAAGGCCAAGAAGTACAACACGGACAGCGCCAACGCCAACGCGGTGTTGTCGGCGCAGCTGCAATACATCTTCTCGGTATCGCGCGTGGCGCACTACCTGAAGGCGATGATGCGCGACAAGATCGGCAGCTTCGCATCGGCGCAGTCCGTAGAGAGTTTCCTGAACCGCTGGGTGTCGCAGTACGTGCTGCTGGACGACAACGCGACGCAGGAACAAAAAGCGCAGTTCCCGCTGCGTGAAGCTTCGGTGCAGGTGGCCGAGGTCCCGGGACGTCCTGGCGTCTTCCGTGCCGTGGCGTTTTTGCGGCCGCATTTCCAGCTTGACGAACTCTCGATCTCGTTGCGCCTGGTTGCCGAACTGCCGGCCCAGGCCCAGAAATCCTGAGCGTCATTGCACTGACAACTTATCCATTAAAAGAGGTTATCAACAATGAAGGACATCTACGTCAAGTTCGGCAATCCGGCGCTCAAAGGCGAGTCGCAAGACAAGGACCACCCGGATTGGATCGAAGTCAGCTCGTGGCGCCACGAGATCATCCAGCCGCGTTCGGCCACCGCTTCGACCTCGGGCGGGCACACCGCCGAGCGTACCGAACATGGGGAAATGGTCTTCACCAAGGACCTGGATGTGGTCAGCCCGCTGCTGTATCAGCACGCCTCGGGCGGCACCACCTTTGACGAAGTCACCATCGACTTCCTGCGCGCCGACGGTGAAGGCAACCGCGTCAAGTACCTGGAAATCAAGCTGAAGTACGTGATCATCGCGCGCGTGGCGCCCGAAGTGGTGGCCGAAGGGCTGCCGCACGAGTCGTTCTCGCTGAAGTACGCCGCCGTGCAATGGAAGTACACGCAGCAGAAGGTGGGCGGCAACCAGGGCGGTAACGCCCAGGGCGCCTGGAGCCTGACCAAGAACGACAAGACCTACTCGGTCTGATCGCGGCTGCGCTGGCAAGAAGACCGCGGCCCGAGCCGGGTCGCTGTCTTTTTTTATTTGAGGCCCGGATGAAAGGATTCGAACCGAGTCTGTTCGACAAGCTGTTCGAAGGCGAGGGCCAGTCGCCCTATGCCCTGCGGCGCTTGTCGATCGAGGAAATGAAGGAGACGGTGGCGCGCGACATCGAGGCCTTGCTGAACACCCGCATGGTGTTCACCGAGGAAGACCTGCGGCGTTACCCAAATTGCCAGCGGTCGTTGTTGACGTACGGGCTGTCGGATTTTTCCGGCCTGAGTCTGGCCAGCCACTACGACCGCGAGTTCATCTGCCGTTCGCTGGAACAGGCGATTGCGCGGCACGAACCGCGGCTGACCCATGTGCGGGTGATGCTGCAGGTGGATAGCCGGGCGACGTCGGTACTGTACTTCGCCATCACGGCCATGCTGGATGTGGGGCCCGCCCACGAACCCGTGACCTTTGATGCGACGTTGCAGCCGTCGACCTTGCAGTACTCCGTCACCAAAGGCTGGGCCAAGAGCCCGGCCACGGTCTGACGCAACACCCATCGCTCATGCGCTGGCGCGCTGGAAAGGAAGACATCAATGGAAGAATTGCTGCCTTATTACGAGCGCGAACTGGGTTTTCTGCGCACCTCGTCGCGCGATTTCGCCGAACGCTATCCGAAGATCGCGGCGCGTCTGGGGTTGTCGGGCGAGACCTGCGAAGACCCGCACGTCGAACGCATGATCGAGTCGTTCGCACTGCTGAGCGCCCGCATCAACAAGAAGCTGGACGACGACTACCCCGAATTCACTGAAGCGCTGTTCGAGGTGATGTACCCGCACTATCTGCGGCCGTTTCCGTCGTGCAGCGTGGCCCAGTTCGACCTGGGCGGCGCGGGCGCGCAACTGACCGCGCCCGTGCGCATTGCGCGCGGCACGGAATTGAAATCGCATCCGGTGCGTGGCGTGTCGTGCCGCTTTCGCACGGCGTACGAGGTGACGCTGGCGCCCGTGGAAGTGCAGCGCGCGGGCTTTGTGTCCAGCGCCAATGCGCCGGCCACCGCCAAGCTGCCCGCCGGCGTCACCGGCCGCTTTGCGGTCACGTTGGGATGCCAGGGTGAAAACCAGCACTTCGGCATGCTGGGTGTGGATAAGCTGCGCGTGTACTTGCACGGCGAGCCGTCGTTCGTGGCGGCGCTGCGCGACGCGCTGTTCCTGCGCACGGCGGCGGCATATGTTGAGCTGCAACCGGGCCGGTGGGACCGCTTGCCCGCGATTCCGCTGGCGCAAGTCGGCCTGGCGGAAGACGACGCGCTGATTGATTTTCCGGCCAGCTCGCATCCGGCCTACCGGCTGCTGGCCGAGTACTTCGTCTTTTCCGAGAAATTCAATTTCGTCGATATCGATCTGGCGGCGTTGCGCCCGTATCTGGGTACGGTGCGCCAGTTCACGCTGCATCTGCCGGTAAGCGGCCTGCGCGCGGATTCGAACACGGCGCGGCTGCTGGAATCGACGTCGGCCGACAATCTGCGGCTGGGCTGCACGCCGGTGGTGAACCTGTTCACGCAGCGCGCAGACCCCATCCGCGTGACGCATGCGGCAGCGTCGTATCCGGTGGTGGCCGATGCGCGCCGCGCCTACGGCTACGAGGTTTATTCCATCGACCGCGTGCGCCAGGTGCGGCAGAACGCACAGGGCGATGCGGTGGTGGACTTCCGGCCGTTCTATTCCCTGCATCACGGCGAATCACCCGAGGCCGCCGGCCATTACTGGACGATGCGGCGCGACGCCGCGATGGCGCAACGCAGCCCCGGGTACGAGACCGAGATTTCCATCGTCGATATCGACTTCGACCCGATGGTGCCGCAAACCGAAACGCTGAGCCTGGACCTGACCTGCACCAATCGCGACCTGCCGTCGCAGATTGCGGTGGGGCAGTCAGGCGGCGACTTGTTCCTGGAAGGCGGCACCGTTGCGCGCAGCATCCGCATGCTGCGCCGGCCGACGAACTCGCACCGTTTCCAGCAGGGCCGCGCCGCGCACTGGCGGCTGATTTCGCATCTGGCGCTGAACCATTTGTCGCTGGTGCAAAGCGGTTTGCCCGCGCTGAAGGAAACGCTGCGCCTATACGACCTGTCGGGCTCGCCGGTGGCGGCGCGTCAGATTGAAGGGCTGGTTGGCCTGGACTACAAGCCGGCTACGCACTGGATGCCGGGCGAGCCGTTCGCAACCTTTGTGCGCGGCATCGAAATCCGCCTGACCGTCAACGAAGACCATTTTGTGGGCACGAGCCTGCACACCTTCGTGGCGGTCATCAACCGATTCTTTGGCCTTTACGTGCACGCCAACAGCTTCGTGCAACTGGTTGTGCTGTCGCGCCGTGGCGCAGAGGAACTTCTACGATGCCCCCCATGCAACGGCGACGCCATCCTAGCGTGATGGACACGCTGCTGGCTGAGCCGCAGCGTTTCAAGTTTTTCCAAGCGGTGCGCCTGCTTGAACAGTGCTTTGCAAAGCAGGAGCGCGGCGCGACGCGCCATACCGTGCCGGTGCACCTGCGCTTTCCCAATTCGCCGGGGCTAGGTTTTCCGCCCAGTGAAATTGTTGACGCCGTGGCCTACGACAAGAACGGCGACGTGCTGGAGGACGAGGCTTCACGCAAGGCAGCGGTAGCCGAAGGGCGGTTGGGCCGAGTGGATCTGACACCCGCCTTCTTCGGCCTGCTGGGCGCGCAAGGGGCATTGCCGCTGCACTATTCCGAGATGCTGGCGAACCGGGAAAGCCTGCGCCGCGACCGGGGCGCGCGCGCGTTCTTCGACATCTTTTCGAACCGGGCGGCGGCGCTTTTCTATGCGGCCTGGAAGAAGTACCGCATGCCGCTGCGGCACGAGACCGAGCAAGACCATCATTACCTGCCGCTCTTGCTGGCGTTGGGCGGCATCGGGCATCCGGCGCTGCGCGACCGCCTGCACAACGGCAAGGGCCGGGTGTTTGATGAGTCCGTCGCGCACTACGCCGCGGCGGCACGCCAGCGGCCCGTGTCGGCGCCTTTCCTGCAACGCGTGTTGCAGGATTACTTCGGCGTGCCGCTGCGTGTTGAACAGTTTGTGGGCCGCTGGTATGACGTGCCGCCGCAGAACCGCACGCAGCTGGGCCAACCGGGCGCGGTGCTGGGCGTGTCGGCGTTGGCGGGCGATCGCATCTGGCAGCGCGACCTGCGCATCCGGTTGTGGATTGGCCCCTTGTCAGGTCAGGCCTTCTCGGACTTTCTGCCGGGCGGCGAGCGCGCGCAGGCCCTGGAAAAGCTGCTGACGATGTTTGGCGGCATGACGTTCGAATACGAAGTCCGGCTGGTGATGGCCCGCGAAAGCGTCACCCCCAGCCAGCTGGGCGCGGGCGGCGACGTGCGGCTGGGCTGGAATTCGTTCCTGTGCAGCGGCCCGGCCGAGTCGGATCGCGACGACGCCAGCTACGAACTGCACACCATTCACTGATCCTTAAAACCACATAGACACTCATGGCCACACCGCTGAAGACGTTGATCGGGAAGTTGAACCAGACCTGCCGCCAGGCCGCCGAGCGCGCCGCCAGCCTGTGCATGGCGCAAGGCCATTACGAGGTGGATCTGGAGCATCTGTTTCTGGCGCTGCTGGAGAAGCCGGCCAGCGATGTCAGCATCATCGCGCGGCGTTGCCACATTCATACCGACGCGCTGGAGGCCGACCTGAAGGCGGAAATCAGCCGCTTCAAGAATGGCAATACGCGCACGCCGGTGTTTTCGGCGCACCTGCCCAAGCTGTTTGAACACGCGTGGCTGATTGCGTCGCTGGACACGCAGACGACGCGCATCCGTTCCGGGCATTTGCTGTTGGCGCTGCTGACCGAACCCGATCTGGCCCAGCTGGCGCGCCGGGGTTCACCCTTGTTCGAGTCGTTCCGGCTGGACGAACTGAAGCATGACTTCGCCGCGCTGACCGAAGGGTCGGAAGAGGCGGGCCAGGCGGTGGGCTTTGCCGATAGCGCTGCGCCACAAGGCGACGCGGGGCAGCCAGCGCCGGGGCTATCGCAATCCCCCGCGCTGGACCAATACACCACCAACCTGACCGAGCGCGCGCGCGAAGGCAAGATTGACCCGGTGATTGGGCGCGATGCCGAAATCCGCCAGATGATCGACATTCTGACGCGGCGGCGGCAGAACAACCCCATCCTGACCGGCGAGGCGGGCGTGGGCAAGACGGCGGTGGTGGAAGGCCTGGCGCTGCGCATCGTGGCCGGCGACGTGCCGCCCGCCCTGGCGGATGTGACCTTGCGGGTGCTGGACATGGGCTTGCTGCAAGCGGGCGCTAGCGTCAAAGGCGAATTCGAAAATCGCTTGAAGAACGTGATCGACGAGGTCAAGAAAAGCCCGTCGCCCATCATCCTGTTCATTGACGAAGCGCACACCATGATTGGCGCGGGCGGGCAGGCGGGTCAGAACGACGCCGCCAACCTGCTCAAGCCCGCATTGGCGCGCGGCGAGCTGCGCACCATTGCCGCCACTACGTGGAGCGAATACAAAAAATACTTCGAGAAGGACGCGGCGCTGGCTCGCCGCTTCCAGGTCGTGAAGGTGGAAGAGCCCGACGAAACGCTGGCTGCATCCATGCTGCGCGGCATGGCGCCATTGATGGAGCGCCATTTTGGCGTGCGCATTCTGGACGAAGCAATCAGCGCGGCGGCCCGCTTGTCGCACCGCTACATCACCGGCAGGCAGTTGCCCGACAAGGCGGTCAGCGTGCTGGACACGGCCTGCGCGCGCGTGGCGTTGGGCCGCAGCGCCACGCCGGCACTGATTGATGATGCGCGCCATCGCCTGACGCGTTTGCGCACGGAACAGGCGGCGCTGCGCCGCGAAGCCGCGACCGGTGCGCCGCATGCGCGTCTGGCCGAACTGGATCAGGAGATTGCGGCGGTTGAGCAGACGCTGGCTGATGCCGAGGCGCGCCACGCGGCGGAGACGGGCTTGGTGGAACGCATCCACGCGTTGCGCGCCGAGCTGGAAGCGCAGGGGCAGGATGCGCAGGGGCTGGACACGGCCTTGGCCGAAGGTGCTGCACCGTCGGCTGCACCGTCGGCTGCGCCTGCTTCGAAGCGCAAGTCCGCCGCACCGGCGTTATCGCCTGAACAACAACGCCTGGCCGGTTTGATGGATGAGTTGCGCGCGCTGCAAGGCGAACAGCCGCTGGTGCCGGCCTGCGTGGACGCGCAGATCGTGGCCGAGATCATTTCCGCTTGGACCGGCATTCCGCTGGGCCGCATGGTCAATGATGAAATCCGTACCGTGCTGCAATTGCAGCCGATGCTGGCGGAACGCGTGATTGGCCAGGACCACGCGCTGCATGCCATCGCGCAACGGGTGCGCACGGCGCGCGCCGGTCTGGAAGACCCGGACAAGCCGAAGGGCGTGTTCATGTTCGTGGGGCCGTCGGGCGTGGGCAAGACCGAGACCGCGCTGGCCCTGGCCGACATTCTGTACGGCGGCGAGCGCAAGCTGGTCACGATCAACATGAGCGAGTATCAAGAGGCCCACAGCATCTCGGGCCTGAAGGGTTCGCCGCCAGGCTATGTGGGCTACGGCGAAGGCGGCGTGCTGACCGAAGCCGTGCGGCGTCAGCCCTATAGCGTGGTGCTGCTGGATGAAATTGAAAAGGCCCACCCCGATGTGCTGGAGCTGTTCTTTCAGGTGTTCGACAAGGGCGTCATGGATGACGCCGAGGGCCGGGAGATTGATTTCCGCAACACGCTGATCATCCTGACGTCGAACRTGGGTTCCAGCACCATCATGCAAGCCTGCTTGAACAAGCCCGCCAGTGAACGGCCGTCGCCCGATCAGTTGTCGGAACTGTTGACGCCGCAGCTGTACAAAGCGTTCAAGCCTGCGTTCCTGGGCCGCATGAAGACCATTCCCTATTTTCCGGTGGATGACGATGCGCTGGCGCACATCATCGGGCTGAAGCTCGGCCGCATCGCGCGCCGGGTGCAAGCCACGCACCGCGCCACGTTCGAATGGGACGATGCGCTGGTCGAAGCCGTGCTGGCGCGTTGCACCGAAGTGGATACCGGTGCGCGCAACGTCGACCACATTTTGAACGGAACGCTGTTGCCCGAAATCGCCGAGCAGGTGCTGAGCCGCATGGCGCAGGGTGAAGCCATCGCCAAGATCCGCGTGGGCGCGGGCAAGAACGGCGACTTCCGTTTTCGCATGAGCTGACGCAGGAGACGCCGACATGGCTCTTGAACTCGCCGCCGCCAGCCTGTTGGGCGCAGGCTTCACCCAAGCGGATCGCCTGCTTGATCTGAGCACGCCGTTGGGCCAGGACAAGCTGCTGGCGGAACGGCTTCAAGGCACCGAGCAACTGAGCGATGGCGGCTTTGCCTTGCAGGTGGATGCGCTGTCTGATGACGCGCACATTCCGCTGAAGTCGTTGATCGGCCAGCCGGTGCAGGTGACGTTGCAGACGGCCTTGGGCCGGGATGAGCGCCGCGTTTGGTGCGGCCTGGTATCGGAAGCCCGCTTTGATGGCGCCAACGGCGGCTTTGCGCGCTACCGCTTGCGCATCGAACCGTGGCTGGCCTTGTTGCGGCAGCGGCGTGACAGCTATGCGTTCCAGGACTTGTCGGTGATCGACATCGTTGACAGCGTATTTGGCGACTACAACAGCCAGGGCGCGGTGGCGCCACAGTGGCGTTGGGAAGTGAAAGACCGTGACGCGTATGCCAAGCGCAGCCTGACCATCCAGTACCGCGAAACCGACTACGCCTTTGTGGAACGATTGCTGGCGGAAGAAGGGCTGTTTTATTGGGTGGAGCACGAAGCCGGCGAAGGCGAGCCGGGCACCCATACCGTCGTCATCGCCGACCACAACGGCGCGTTTGAAACCGGCCCGCAAGAAAGCGTGAAGTTCCAGCGCGCGGACGCCACTGAAACCGAAGACACCATCCAGACCTGGCGCCAAAGCCGCACGTGGCGCACCAACGCCGTGCGCCTGGCCACGTGGGACTACCGCGCGATGCAGGCACGCAAGGTCAGCGCGCAGGTGGATGACAAATTGCCGAATGCCATGGAGCTGGCCGATTCTGATTACCCCGGCCAATACCTGTTCGAAGATGGCGGCCAAGGCGAGCGTCTGGCGCATAACGCGCTGGCCGCGCAACGCGTGCGGCAGTCGCTGTACGAAGGCGAAGGCACGGTGCGCACGCTGGCGCCCGGCCAGCGCTTTACGTTGACGGGCCATTGGGGGCCGTCGCAAGGCGAGGGGGCCGATTTTGTGGTGCTGCGCATGCACCACGACGCCCGCAACAATTTCGATGAAAGCCTGGGCGCGGCGGTGACGCAGGCGTTGGGTGCAGCGGGCGAGCCGCAGGACGGCGATGCGGATTTCTATCGCAATCGGTTCGAGGCCATTGCCGCCACGCTGGAATACCGGCCCAGCACGGTGGATGGCCATGGCGCGCGGCTGCATCCGCGGCCCACGGTGCATGGCTCGCAGACCGCGTTGGTGGTGGGAGCGGGTGACCCGGTCTATACCGACCGCGACCACCGCATCAAGATCCAGTTTCATTGGCAGCGCGGCAGCGCCTCCAGCAATCGCCAAGACCATCCGGCAGGGGCCGACAATGCGCCCGCCAGCGAGGCCTTAGGCACCTGGGTACGCGTGGCGGAACCCGTTGCCGGGTCGGACTGGGGCGGGCATTTCGTGCCGCGTCTGGGGCAGGAAGTGCTGGTGCAATTCCTGCATGGCGATATCGACCGCCCGGTGGTGGTGGGCGCGCTGTACAACGGCGCAGGCACGGATAACGCGGCGAACAATCAGGTGCAAGGTGGCGCGGCCAAGGCCACCGGCAACGCACCCGCGTGGTTCGCGGGCAGCGAGGCAGGCCATGCGCACAACGTGGTGATGTCGGGTTTCAAGACGCAGGCGCTCGCTGAAAGCGGGCAAGGCATGGGCGGCTATAACCAGCTGGTGCAGGACGACACGCCGGGGCAGTCGCGGTTGACGGCGTCGACCACGCAAGCCGAAGCGCGGCTGAACCTGGGCCATCTGAAGCAGCAGCGCGATAACGAACGCTTGTCGGATCTGGGCCATGGCGCGGAGCTCGCGACGAGCGAAGCGCTGGCGCTGCGGGCGGGCGAAGGCCTGCTGATCAGCGCGGATAAGCGCGAAGGCGCGGCGGGTGGTTTGCTGGATAGCGAAGAGGCCATCCAGCAGATGGAGAAAGCCATCGAGCAGGCAAACGAGCTGTCGGCCACGGTGGTGCGGCAGGAAGCGCTGCTGCCGGGCGATAGCGAGAAGACACGGCCGCTGAACGAGCTGGACGCGGTGCGCAAGGTGATGGAAGGCACGAAGGGTGAAGAAGGCGTCAACGTGCCCGCCTACACGCTGCCGCACATCCAGGTGAGCGCGCCCAAGGGCATTGGCCAATACACGCCGAAGAACGCGTACACGGTGGCGGGCACCACGCTGTGCCAGGTTGCGCCGGATGTGAACTGGGCGGCGGGTGCGAACCTGGCGGTGTGCGTGGCGCAGGGCGTGGTGCTGTTCACGAAGGGGCTGGGCGGCAGCGGCCGCGCGGTGGAGGAGCAAGGCATTCGTTTGCATGCCGCAGGCGGCAAGCTGCGCTTGCAGAGCCAGAAGGCCCGCATGCGCCTGGCGGCCGAGAAGGCGGTGACCTTGGTGTCGGCGCAGGGTGCGGTGGATGTCAACGCGTCAAAGAAAGTACTGGCCACGGCGGCGGGCGCCTATATGCGCATCGAGGGCGGCGGTATTCAGCTGCATGCGCCGGGCAAGGTTGAACTGAAGGCGGGCGTGCATAGCTGGGTGGGGCCGCAAAGCGGAACCGGCCCCGCGCAGCCGCCGCAGGGCGATATGGAAGGCTGCGCCGCCGCGCTCGAAGACGCGGCCGGCAGCGGCGCATTGGCGGCATGACGATGACCAGGATGCCGGGCAGTCCTCACCAAGCAACGGCGCGCGCCGAAGACCGTGTTGAACGCGCCATCGCCGGTTTGCGCGCGGTGCTGGATGGCCGCGCCAACCGCCGCGTGCTGCTGCTTTGCGATTCGACGCTGGCCGATCCGCTGGCGGAAGATATCGCCACGGCGGGACTCGCGCGGCGCGAGGTCAATCTGATTTCCCAAGGTGCGGCCGCGCCGCCGTTGTATCTGGCCGAGGTGCCGGATGAGATCCGCCATGAACGCCTGATCAACGCCAGCATCCGCTTGGCCGTGGACGAAGCCATGCGCGCCGCGCCTGCGGCCAAGCGGCCGCGGTCAATGTCGGCATGGCTGGCCACCGACTTGCCGTTGGCGGAAGTGGCGCAGCGTCTGATCCTGCGCGCGCGGCTGCGCGACGCGCAAGGCCGCGTGCGCATCCTGCGGTTCTGGGACCCGCGCACGACTCAATATCAAAGCGAGCTGTATGCCGGGACGGTGCCAGCGTCGTGGATACCGGGCGTGACCTGGATGTCTGTGGACGGATTCGCGCGTTGGCAGGTGTTGCCGGACACGCCCGGCCCGATGCAGACCGTGACGCCAGAGTGGCCGCGATTGGCACGCCTGGGCCGTATCAACGCCGTGCTGCAACGGCTGAACGCGGACGGGCTGTGCTGGGGGCCGTCGGTGCTGGACGCGGTGCGGCGTGCGTTGGATGCCGGGGCGGCTTGCGGCATGGATGACGATGACGACGTGGCGCTATTCGCCGCCTGGCGCGTGCGCCTGGATGCGCCGCTGGAACAGGCGCCATCGTTTGCGGCCCTGCTGCGCGAAGTGCGTGAAGAGGGCGGCCATTTGCGCAACGCCGCGCAAGACATGGAAGACGAAGATTGGGAGCGGTTTGCGCAGGAAGCGCAAGCGCAGGAGGACTTGCAAGCATGACGACTGACTACGACGCGCTGCCCTGCAAGGGCAAGTTCTGCGGCCGGCCGGGCCTGCCCATCCTGCCGATGCGGATTTCGTATGTTCCCGGCGGCAAGAATGATCTGCCCGATGGGGTCTACACGGACCCCGAGCTCTACTACGAGACCATGCGCCAGGGCGCGTACATGTTGCGCGCGATCACAGCAGGCTATGTGTATATCTGGGACCCGCGCCGCAGCTACGGCTGGCGCGCGTTCGCCGCCACCGCGACGGGGCAGATGAAGGAAGTGCCGGTGGATGACGACGACCGGCCGTCCCAGCAGCCGACGTTCACGTGCACGCGCGAGGGGCATGGCCTGGAATCTGCCTTGATCAATGTGGAGGCGCCGGCCAACGCGTCGCGCACGGTGTGGGTCGGCTATTCCCGCGTATGGTGGACGCGCGATATACGCCAGGCGCTGGTGCGGGACGACAGGTGGCGCAAGAAGGTCATGCTGGAGCTGGATGCGAAGGCGGTGTGGGCGGGGGGCCACCCCGATCCGCTGGCTGGCTACCGCGTGGCCGAAAACGGCGCGAATCTGGCGAAGCACTCCATCGAATTTCGCGATGCGGCTGGGGCGGCCACCTTGTTTGCCAATACGCTGACGCCGGGCACGAACGTGTTCGGCGGAAAGGCCGCGGAAATGGCGGAGAAGATGCGTCAGATGACGCCCAAGGGCGGCATCGTGCTGGCGCTGCGTGATCCGGTGGGCGTGCTGGCGGACGTATCGACGTGGCGCAACAAGCGCATGGGCGACCTGGCCGACCATCACATGGAGCCGACCCGTCTGCGCGAAGTAGGAGTGGCGCAGATCATCAAGGGTCTGGAAAAGCAGATGGACGCTGGCGGTGACGAAGTCAAACGGATGCGCGAGCGTGTCGACGTTGGCAAGGTCAATAAAACGCTAAGCGACAACACCGCAGCCATCAGCCGGATGAAGGCCCTGATCGATGGCGCCGCCCGGGACTGGACGTGGTGGTATGGCCGCGAGTCGTTCTGGGTGACGCTGAAGACCTATTCGCCCAAGGATGACGCGGCGGGCGTGCGCCTGGAAGATGACATGGCGCTGTGCGTGGATGGCGCCGGGGCGGTGGAGTGCGAGCACAAGGCAATCGACGATTCACTGAAGGACGACGATACGGACGGGATGTACGAGGCGATGTGGCGCGGGATGGCCTCGAACGATGGCGAGCTGCTGGCCTTCTTGCAGAAAGAGGCCAAGGGCAAGCTATCGAAAGAGATCTCGAAAGTTCGCAAGATGGTCAAGAGCTACAACGATTGGCTGACCAAGCGGCGGGCGCAAGGCTTGCCGACGCCGATCACGCCGGTGCGGGCCGCCACGACCGCGATTGGCCGGTTTATCGCCACCCAGCTATTGCGGCTGCAATTGGCGCGCGACCCCATTGCGGAGCGGGTCGCCGCGCGCGTGACGTTCACGATGGCCGCACGCATGAACACCGTGATGGTGGTTCGAACCCATACGACAACGGTTCCCAGGCTGATCGCGGATATGCACCAGATCATCTGGGAACCGAACCCCCGGGCGATGGCGGTGATTGCGGGCGGTGGCATGAACGCGACGCAGCACATGCAGGCCGGGTGGATCGGCACGCAGTCCGAGGCATCGCGGCCGGTCACGATGAACTACATCATTCCGCAAGAGGTCGACGCGCAGCTCAATGCGCCACCGCCGACCGGGGCTCGGCCCGGCGCGGGGACGAGGCCTCCGCTGGGGCTGCCCGCGCCACCGACGGTGCTGGCGCTGCCCGCCCCCACGATGTCGCCGATGGCCGGGCTGCTCAAATGGGCCAAGTCGCGAGATGGCGCCAACGCCGGGGCGACGGGCGTGATGGCGCTGGTGGCGATTTACTCGTCGGTGTCGGATTTGCGAGCGGCGCAGGTGGTTGCGGATGGCAAGAAAGAACGCAAGGCGTGGTTCGGCATCACCTCCGGCATGCTGGGGGTGGGCAGCGTGGCGATCGAAGTCACCGCGGGGGCGATCGGTGCGCGCGTGGGCACCAACACGGCGTTCACGATGAACTTGCAATTGAACATGCGCTTGGCGACGTTCCGAACGGCAGGCGCCGTGTTTGCAACGGCGGCAACCCTGGTGGACAGCACGAACAATGCGCTCAGCGCCATCGACCAGTACGACGTCCACAACTACGAAGCGGGCGGCGCGTATGCGACGTCGTCGGCGTTTCTGCTGATGTCAGGCCTGACGGGCGTAGCGACGGCGGTGATCGCTGTGGGCGGGGCGTTCAGCACGGCAGGCGTCGTGGCGGGCGCGGGCGGGTTCGGCGGGGCGATGGTCGGGCTGACCAGCGGCGGCTCGGTGCTGCTGGGTATTCCGGTGTGGGGCTGGATCGCACTGGGCCTGTGCTTGTTGGCGGCCGGCCTGTATTTCAAATTCTGGGGCGACAGCGCGACCGACAACGAGCTGGAGGTCTGGTATACGCGCTGCTGCATGCGGTCATCGGAATACGAAGGCGTGGAAGGGCGCGAGCTGTATGCGACCCGCGAAGACGAGCTGGAAGATTTCAACCGGGCCGTGTTCGGCGTGCGCGTGATGCTGCAATGGTATGGGTTCACGGGCGGCGAACTGTTCGGCCGCGACCGGGTGGTGCTAGAGGTGGTGATGCCCGGCTATACCCAGAACAGCGACTACGCCTACAACCTCAAACTTATCGGCCCGGGCATCAGCGTGGTGGTGGCCAGTAAAGGGTCGATGCGTGCGCAAGACCCGGACTTGCAGCCGCGCGGCGCGTCGCAAGCGCAAATGGTGGCGGGCCGGCCAGACCCTGAAACCTGGGCCGACCGCGTGGACAAGTACGTTGATAACTTGAGCGCTCGGCCAGGGTGGGCGGATATCTGGCGCTGGATACGCAAGGACCGCAGCCAATCCGTTGAATTCACGAGCAAGCCTTGGGACGATTCGGTCCAATTTCAGATTCATAATGGCTACGCGGTGTTGCGCACGGAAGTGCTGGTGGATGACGACATCTTCACGGAAGCGCTCATCAAGATTGAGTTTTGGCCTGACCCGGAACGCATGCCGGATATTCGGTCGCTGCCGGTAGGCGGCGCGGGCACGAATGTCGTGAAAGCGACTAATTGAGAAGGCTTCAAGCATGAATAGCAATGAAGGTATCCAGGCGGCCGTCTACACGCGCTGGCATCAGCTGTCAGTGCCGCTGGCGTTCGCGTTGGCCGCTGGCAGCTTCATGCTGGTTGTGTTCAACCGTGGCCCAATCGCCTTGGCGATCGTGCTGGCGGTGCTGGGCTTGCTGGTGCCGCCGTTGGTGGCCTTCAGAGGTTTTCCTACCCGCAATGCAGTGAAGGTCACGCCCGACGGCCTGGAGTTCTCACGCCGTTCGCCTATCGCGTTCGCCGATTTGAAAAGCTGGGGCACGGACGATTATCTGAAGCTGATCCGGCCGGGGCTGCCGACGCTGTTGGTCAGCCCAGTCGACCTGCCCAGCCGCGAGCGCTTGCTGCGCGACTTCGAGCAGGCGCTGGCGGCCTGGCAGAAGCGGCAGCCGGCTGGCACGGATGCTGCGCACCGCACGCACTTCTACGGTTCGACCGGCGGCCGCCTGGTGGGCGCGGTGATCACCGCCTTGGGCGTGGGCTCGGCCGCACTGGCGCTGAACTTGCGCGAGCCCTCGATCTCGCTGGCGATCGTGGGGGGGCTGGGCGCGCTGTTCGGCTTGTCGATGCTGTTTGGCAGGCGGGGCTGAACGGTAGCGCTCGCGTCGCGCTTCATTAAGTTCTGGCTTAACGATGGGTAAACGCCCGCTGAACCACAGCGGGCGCGCGGCTCTTTATAGTGGCCGCACTGCCATCCACGGAGCGCCGCATGTCTTCTTTCCCATCCCCCGGTTCGTCATCCGCCTATCCCGAAGCGGTGTTGTTCGATCTGCTGACCGCCTTGCTGGATTCCTGGACGGTATGGAACCGGGCGGCCGGCTCCGAGACCGCTGGCCGGACCTGGCGCGCGGAGTATCTGCGCCGCACCTATGGCTGCGGCGCGTATCAGCCTTATGAGCAACTGGTGCAGGAGGCCGCCGCCACCGTCGGCCTGCCGGCAAGCGCGCCGGCAGCGCTGGAAGCGCACTGGGACGAACTGCCCGTCTGGGAGGGCGTGCGCGAATTGTTGACGGCGCTGCGGCCGCATTGCCGGCTGGGCGTGGTTACCAACTGTTCCGACCGACTGGGCCAGCGTGCCGCCAGCTTATTGGGGGTGGATTGGGATGTGGTTGTCACGTCGGAAGCCGCGGGGTTCTACAAACCCGATCCCCGCCCTTACGAACTGGCCTTGTCGCGCCTGGGGGTGCGTCCCGAAAATGCGGCGTTTGTGGCGGGTTCTGGCTACGACCTGTTCGGAACGAGCAAAGTCGGCATGCGCACCTATTGGCACAACCGGGTGGGGCTGACGCTGCCCGACGGCGCGCCGCCGCCCGAATTGGAATCCCCCACGCTGGACGCGGCATTGCCCTGGCTGGCGCGCTTTCACGCAGGCTGAATGCCGGCCTGAACGCGGTCTTGAACTCAGGCCTGAACGCGGGCCTGCACCGCAGCAATCCCCGGTTTGCCAACACAAAATGTTGCTGGTCGCCTTGCGTCCCCTTGCTAGCATGGTCTACGCCGGAATGATCCGGCACACCGAAGGGATAGTGGAGGTTGCCATGAATTCAAGAACAATACTCAACCGGGTCGCCGTGGTGGCGGCGGCGGGTGCGTTGCTGGCGGGGTGCGCCACGCAACAGCAAACCAACACCGCCGTGGGCACGGGGGCGGGGGCCGCGGTGGGCGCGGGCATCGGCGCGCTGATCGGGCACGGCAAGGGCGCGGCCATTGGCGCCGGTATCGGTGCGGTGGCGGGTGGCCTGGTCGGCTACAACTGGAAGGTCGTCAAGGACGACGTGCAGCAGTCGGGCGCGTCGTCGTTGGGGATCGACGTGGTGGAAATGCCCGATGGCAGCCTGAAGGTCAACATTCCCAGCGGCGTGTCGTTTGACACGGACAAGACGCAACTCAAGCCGGCCTTGCTGCCGGTGCTGGACAGCGTGGCGCGGTCGCTTAATCAGCATCCCGAACTGCGCACCAAGGTCGTCGGCCACACCGACAGCACGGGCGCCTTGGCGCATAACCAGACGCTGTCGGTCAACCGCGCGAAAAGCGTGACGGACTATCTGGCCAAGCAGGGCGTGGCGTCGGGCCGCATGGCGGTGGAAGGACGCGGGCCCAATGACCCGATCGGCGACAATGCGACCGCCGAAGGCCGTGCGCTGAACCGGCGCGTTGAAATCTATTTGTATGCGGTCAAACAATAAGGTCTAGCCATGAGCATGTTTCCCCCCGCCCGTATCGGCACTGATATCGCCGTGGCCGCGCTGACCGGTTGGCAGGCAGACGCCACGCGCGACGCGATCGAGAAGCGGTTTCGCTTCCCGAATTTCAACGCTGCGTTCGGGTTCATGGCCCGCGTGGCCATGTTTGCGGAGAAACTGAATCACCACCCGGAATGGACCAACGTCTACAACCGGGTGGATGTGACCTTGACCACGCATGACGCGGGTGGCGTCACGGAGCTGGACGTGCGCATGGCGCAGTTCATGGACGAGGCCGCCGCGCAGTTGGGGGCGACGGCGCCGAAGGCGGACGCCTAGCTGTCGTCGTCGCCTGCGCGATCTTCGCGGTCTTGCAGATGCTCGATCAGGCGGTCGAGCATCCCGCCCAGCGCGGCTTGTTCGGCGGCGTCCAGGCAGCCGAAGATCTCTTCATTGCGGCGCGCAATCAGCGCGATGATGCGCTGATAGTGCGCCGTGCCGGCTTCGGTGGGCGTCAGGACCACGCCGCGCCCATCTGACGCGGACAGCGCTTTTTCCACCAGCCCGCGATCCACCAGCGCTTGCGCCGAACGGCTGGCCTGGCCTTTGTTCAGGTTGGCCGCGCGCGCCAGATCGTTCACCGATAGCGGCGCGTATCGGCCGATGGCGGCCAGGCAACGCGCCTCGCCCAAGGGAATGCCGCAGTCCGACAGGTAGGCGCGATTCGTCTCCCGGTCGGTGATCTTGTTGAGCACGTGCAGGCGGTAGGTCAGGAATCGTTCCAGGGCCGGCGTTGGGTCGTCTTGCGGCGGAGTGCGGCGCGGGTTCTCGTTCACGGCGGGCGGCGTTGAATCTTGCGTTGTCACGTGGGGTGGGCGGCAGTGGGGGCGGGATAGTCTGCCACAGCACGTTCGCCCAGGCAGGCGCTTTCGGCTTGCGCCAGCAAGGCCAGGGCGGTGCCGGCGTCGGCTTGGCGGCTCAGCAAAGACAAACCCAGTATCGACAGGAATAGCGGCGCTTGGGATTCACCCACGCGCGTCAGCGCCTGCGCCATGCTGGTGTAGATCTGGTCCAGTTCATCGGGATTCATGCTTGGCCTTTCGGTTGGGCGCGCGAGGCGATTGAAGGATAGTAGGGCGCGAGTGCGCTGAGCAACGTGCCGGTGTCGGGGGTGGCCCAGCGGCCCAGCACATAGCCGTCGGGGCGCATCAGGCAGACCATGCCTTCAGCTGCGCCATAGCGTTGGCGCAACTGGCCATGCGCGTCATCCCAGCCGCCGTCGCCCGTGCGCACGATGCGCAGGGGATGGGGCGCGTCTTGCGTGGCCGCCGCCAACGCGGCAAGGTCGGCAGCCAATGTGGCATCGGGCGATACCGCCAGCATGACGAAGCCGCGGCCAAAGCATTCACTCAGGTAGCGCGGCGTGTCGCCGTCTTGCAGACGCGCGTCGGGGGCGGGCTGGCCCGGCGCGGCGGCGATGCCGGCTTGGCGGGCGCCGTCGTGCAGATTCAAGGGCGAGGTGTCGTACGAGATGGGCGCGGATTGGCGGGGGTTGATCAGCGAGCGCACGGTGTCGTCCGCCAAGGCCAGCCGCAATGCGGCTTCGCGCATCAGGCGGAAGCCGAAATCGGGCGGAGCCATGAATTCAGTGCTCTTCGCGCCATAGGCCAGGTTCTGGCGGGTGGCGTGAACGCGTTCGATGCTATAGCTGTCCAGCAGGCTGTCGGGCGCCTGGCCCTTCAGCACCCAAGCCAGCTTCCAGGCCAGGTTGCCCGCGTCGTCCAGGCCAGAGTTCAGGCCGCGCACGCCGAAGATCGGCACCAGGTGGCCGGCGTCGCCCGCGAACAGCACGCGGCCGTGGCGGTACTGGTTCAGCGTCAGGCATTTGGCGTTGTAGACGGAAATCCACAGCGGCTTCCACGGTGCGGTCTCGCCGATCATGTCCAGATGGCTTTGCACGCGCGGCAGCACGTTTTCGGGCTTGACGGCTTCTTCGGGATCTTCGTCGTCGCGGATTTGATAGTCCACCCGCCAGACGTTGCCGGGCTGGCGATGCATCAGCAAGGTCGAGCCGGGGTTGGAGGGGGGATCAAACCAGGCCAGGCGTTCGACCGGGCGGTTGGAGGCCTGCTCGATGTCGACGATGACGTAACGGCCTTCGTACTGCATGCCTTCCAGCTTCAGGCCCATGGCCTCGCGCACGGTGCTGCGGCCGCCGTCGCAGGCGATGAGCCAATCGGCGCGCACCGTTTGGCGCTGGCCGCCGGCGTCGATTTCAACATCGACGCCGTCAGTGTGCGCCTGCACGCCGGCAACACGGGCTGACCATTGCAGCGTGGCCAGCCCGGGGTGGCGTTGCATGGCCTGATGGGCATATTCCTCGACCGAGTATTGCTGGATGTTCACCATTGGCGCGTAGCGTTGCAGCGGATCGTGCGGCATTTCAAAGTGCAGCACTTCGCGGTCGCGGTAGTAGCTGCGCCCGCCGGTCCAGGCCAGGCCCGTCTCCACGAGCGGCCGGTCAGCGCCCGCCCAGCCCAGGATTTCCTGCGAGCGGCGCGAGATGCAAATGGCGCGGCTGCCACTGCAATAGTCATCGTCGGCTTCCACGGTCAAGGAAGCGATGCCGTATTCGGCCAGCAGCGCGGCCAGCGTCAGGCCGACGGGGCCTCCGCCAGCGATCAGGACGGGTACGTGCGCGGGTAGCGGCATCTTGTCTCCAGAATCTATTTGGTTGTTTGCGCAACTATATTCCTGAAAAGTTGCGCACGCAACTAGTTGTGGAGGGCGAAAAAAAACCCGCCGGTTGGGGCGGGTTTGGTTCGGGCGGGTTTCTTGGCGGGCGCGTCAGGATTTGTCGCGCGCGTCTTCGCTGCCGACGTATCAGTTGCGCACGTCTTAGTTGCGCACGTAATAGATACGCATCGCTTGCTGCTTCTGCGCGCCGTCCATCACGCGCAGCACCACCACCTTGGGGGTGAAGCCGTCGGGCAGCTTCAGCTGGCCGAGTGCGTAGTCGTAACGGTCGACATTCAGCGTCGGACCTTCGGGCGTGACGGTGGCGGCGCGGCCGTTGGGGTAGCTGCCGTCGATGGAGAAAGTCAGCGTGCCTTTGAAGGGGGCGCCGGTGCGCTCTTCGCGCATGACCAGCACTTGGTAGTCCAACTGGCCGGGGGCGCGCTTGAACGTGGCCGAGCGGATGCCCAGGTTGCCGCCGCGCGGGTCGGCGGGCATGGCGTCCTGGAACAGAACCAGTTCTTTGTTCAGGGTGTCGATCTTGGCGCGGGCGTCAGCCAGATCGGTCGTCAGCTTTTCGTGGCCCGACTTGTTGGCGTCGCGCTGCTGGGTGGCTTCTTCCAGCTGCGTTTGCAGACGTTGGCGCTCAAGGTTCGAGGCGCTGAGTTCGCTGTGCAGAGATTCCGATTGCTCGACCGTCAGGCGTTGCGGGCCATAGTTGGTTTGCAGGAAGAGCACGCCGCCCGCACCCAGGGCGATCCCCACAAGCAGCAGGACGAGCCAGCGCGGCAGGCGCCGCGTGCGTTGACCGGGTTGGTATACGGAGGGCTTGAATACAGCCCGTTGCGATCTTCCAAACATCCCCATTCCTAGAAAACTTCCTGTGTGTTGCTCGTCCGCGCGGTGCCCGCGCGTGCCAAAGCGTCAGAGAATACCCCGTTAGCCGGGGCCGTTGGGTGCGCGGACAAGCCTGGTTGCGCACCTTGATATTGTGAAATATGTGAGCATTAACGCGCCATGGCGCGGAGCTCTGCGTCCAGATCAGCAAGCCGTTGCGGGGTGCCGACATCCGTCCAGCGGCCAGTGTGGTGAGCGCCTTGCGCCAGACCGTCAGCCATGGCTTGCCGGAAAAGGGGCAGCATGGGCATTGCCGTGCCGCGCGGGACGGTCTTGAACAACGAGGGATGGTAGACGGCGATGCCTGCGTAGGTCAAACGCGGCTCGCCCTGAGCGTGCAGGCGGCCGTCGGACGCCAGATGAAAATCGCCATTGGGGTGCTGGACGGGGTTATCCACCATCAGCATCCAGGCGCCGCCGTCGGGCAGGCCGGCCGCCCGCGCCGGGGCGGCGGCGGGATTCCAGTCGCACCAGACGTCGCCATTCATCACCAGAAAGGGGGCATCACCCAGCAGGGGGAGTGCCTGCGCGATGCCTCCCGCCGTTTCCAGCGCGGTGCTTTCCGGCGAATAGCGGATGCGCACGCCGTAAGCGCTGCCATCGCCCAAGGCGTTTTCGATCTCGTGACCCAGCCACGCATGGTTGATGACGACGTCGCGGATGCCGGCCGCAGCCAGCCGTTCCAGATGCCAGACGATCAGCGGCTTGCCGCCCACCGCCAGCATGGGTTTGGGCAGGCTGTCGGTGAGCGGGCGCATGCGTTCGCCGCGGCCCGCGGCAAGAATCATCGCCTGCATCAGAACGTGTACCCGACGCTGACCTGGCGGTCATCCATGCGGTCCAGCAAGCGCAGCAGCGGCGTGAAGACGCCATAGCGCTGGGCGACCTGGCGCACGTAGCCGTTCACGCGAGGCATGTGGGCCAGGTAATGGGCCTTGCCATCGCGATGGTTCAGACGGGCGAACACGCCCAGGATGCGCAGGTTGCGCTGCAAGCCCATCCATTCATAGGCGCGGTGGAATTCGGCGAAATCGGCATCGACCGGCAGGCCGGCGGCGCGCGCCATTTCCCAGTAGCGGATCGCCCAGTCCAGTTGCTGCGGTTCTTCCCACGTCGTGCGAGCATCCGTCACCAATGACGCCAGGTCATAGGTAATGGGGCCGGCCAGCGCGTCCTGGAAGTCGATGATGCCGGGGTTCGGGCCGTACTGCGGCTGGTCGCAGACCATCAGGTTGGGCGAGTGAAAGTCACGGTGCACCAGCACCTGCGGCTGGCCGCCATTGCTGGCCGACAGCAGCGCGAAAATCTTGTCCAGCGCGTTCGCCGTCTTGTCGTCCAGCGTCACGCCGTGGTGCTTTTCCACGTACCACTCGGGAAAGAGCTTGAGCTCGTCAGCAAGGCGGGGGGTGTCGTAGTTGCCCAAACCGGCCGTGGACGCCTGTTGCAGGCGGACCAACGCGGCGAGCGCTTCGCGGTACAGCGTCTGAAGCTGGCTGTCGGACAGGCCGGCCTGGATGCGCTGGTAATAGGTCTGCTCGCCCAGGTCGGACAGCAGCAGCAGGCCCTGGTCCAGATCTTGTTCCAGCACCTTGGGCACGTTCAGGCCGGCGTCCGCCAGCAACTGGCCCACATGCAGGAACGGGCGGCAGTCTTCATGCGCGGGCGGGGCGTCCATGACAATCAGGGTGCGCTCGCCTGCGTCCAGCCGGAAATAGCGGCGGAAACTGGCGTCGGCAGAGGCCGGGCGCAGCGTGCCGATGGCCAGATTCAGGGAGGCGGGCAGGCTTTCCAGCCAGTTGCGGATCTGCACCAGGCGGGGGTCGTGATCGTTTTTCAAAGAAGATCCGTGTCAGAAGGGCAATATTGCTGAAATTTGCGTTCGGCGCACATAAGGCTGGGCGTATGGCGCGGCTTCTCTATAATACCGGCTCGTTTCCATTCGCATTGGGGCCTTTTCGGGCGCCGATGCCGGATTTCCCATCGTAGATAAGGGCTGTTTTCACTCGTGCGCAAGGTTCGGTGGTTGATCCTCTCTGCTGTCAGCGTCGCCGCCGGAGCCGTTCAGGCTCAAGGCAGCCAGACCGCGACACCAGCTGCATCGTCGGCGACCGCCGCCTCCTCGGCTCCCGTGCTGCGCACCTCGCCCGGTTTGCGCATCCACCGCCTGCCGGACGACAGCATCCCCGCCTATATGGAAGCGGACAGCATCGAAGGCGATCCGGATTCCGACCTGACCCTGACGGGCAGCGCGCAGGTGCGCCGCATCGACGGCGTGATCAAGGGCGACCGCATCAACTACCGCAAGGATACGGGCGAGGTCGACGTCCAGGGCAGCGCGCGCATGATGCGCGACGGCACGCTGGTGACCGGCCCGAACGCCAAGTTCAACGTCGACAAGTATTCCGGCGAAGTCGAAAAGCCCAACTTCTGGATGGGCGCCACCGGCGGTTTCGCCGTGGCCGAACACGCGGATATTTTCAGCAAGTCGCAGATGCGGCTGCATACGGTGACCTATAGCGGCTGCTCGTGCGAGACGCCGTCCTGGTACATCAAGGCCAACACCGTCGACATCGACTTCGACGAGAACGAAGGCGTGGCGCGCAACGGCGTGCTGTATTTCAAGGACGTGCCAATTCTGGCGTCGCCTTACATGACCTTCCCGGTCAAGAGGGAACGCAAGTCGGGCTTCCTGATGCCGACCTACGGCACGACCAGCCAGGGCGGTTTCGACTTCTCGCTGCCTTACTACCTGAATCTGGCGCCGAACTACGACGCAACCATCCAGCCACGCTACTTCTCCAAGCGCGGCATGCAGCTGGGCGGGGAATTCCGGTATCTGGGTAATAGCTACCTGGGCACGTTTGACGGCACCTACCTGCCCAACGACAACATCACCGGCGAAGACCGCTGGATGTACTGGTGGCGTCACCAGCAGACCTTCTCGCATGGCTTCTATGCGGACTGGGACCTTGCCAAGGTTTCGGACGACAACTATTTCCGCGACATTTCGCAGCTGGGGCTGAACCAGGCGTCGACGACGTATCTGCCGCAGCGTGGCCGCGTGGGTTGGGCGTCCACATACTGGAGCACGTACGCGCAGGTCTATAAGTACCAGACGCTGCAAGACCCGGATGCGCCGCTGGTGCCGCCGTATGACAAGGTGCCTGAACTCTATCTGCGCGGAGCGCGATATGACTGGGGTGGCTTCGACGTTGAATGGGTGTCGACCGCCACGCGCTTCCAGATTCCGCTGGTGTCCGACAAGCGCAGTGGCCCGGAAGGCGACCGCTTGCAGTCGTATCCGACCGTGTCCTACCCGATCGTGCGGCCAGGCTGGTTCATCATCCCCAAGGCCGGGGTGAACTACACCCAATACCAGACCAACTGGTATGGCAGCGATTGGCTGGGCCTGAATTCGGGCACCCCGAACGCAGGCACGTCTAACGGCTATCCGTCCTCGCAATCGCGCACCGTCCCCATCATGTCCTTGGACGCCGGCATGATCTTCGAACGCGACACCTCGCTGTTCGGCAAGGCCTCCACGCAGACGCTCGAACCGCGCCTGTACTACCTGCGCGTGCCGTACCGGGATCAGTCCAAGATGCCCGTCTACGATACGTCGCTGGCGGATTTCAGCTTCTCGCAGGCCTTCGAAGAGAACATCTACACGGGCGGCTGGGATCGTATTTCCAACGCCAACCAGCTGACCGCGGCGTTGACGACGCGCTGGCTGGACGCCAGTACCGGCTTCGAACGCATGTCGCTGGCCGTGGCCCAGCGCCTGTACTTTGAAGACCAGAAAGTGACCCTGCCGGGCGAGACGCCGCGCGAAAATGTGCGGTCGGACTTCCTGGTGGGCGCCAGCGCGGCGCTGACCGATACGCTCAGCACCGACGTGGCGGCGCAGTACAACCCGTATGACAACAACTGGTCGCGCGGCTTGGTCAGCGCGCGCTGGTCGCCGCAGCGTCTGACGACGGTGGCGCTGTCGTACCGCTATCAGCGTGATCCTCAAACGGGGGTCCAGTATCAGCCGCAGGGGCAGAACCAGATCAGTCTGGCGATGCAATGGCCCTTCAGCAAGCGCTGGTATGGCGTTGGCCGCGTCGACTATTCCTTGCGCTCCGGGCCGTCGAGCACGGTCGCCAATACGACGGAATCCCCCCGCGTTACGCAGGCCATCGCCGGCCTGGAGTACAAGGGTGATTGCTGCTGGGTGGGCCGCGTGGTCTATCAGCGCTACGCCGTGTCGGCAACGGACGCCAACTCCGCAGTGTTCTTCCAGCTTGAGCTGACCGGTCTGGGTTCCTTGGGAACCGATCCGATGAACCTGCTGAACAGAAGTATCCCTGGCTACACCGGCATTACCCCGCCTGCGCCGGCCGGGACCACATTTGAAAGGTATGAATGATGCGTAGGTTGCACTCTTTGCGCCGCCTGTCCGGCAGTGCGCTGTTGCTGGCTCTGTGCGCCGGCCTGCCCGCCGCACACGCGGCCGAGCAGACGGGCCGGCCCGCAAGCAATGGCGGCAAGGCCGCGCCCGCCGCTTCGCAGAAGGCCGCGCCGGCCGCACCCGCCGCCAAGGGCGAACAGTTCGTGGACGGCATTGCCGCCGTGGTCGACAAGGACGTGATCACGCTGCGCGAATTGCGCGATGCGTCGGTCCGTATTGCGTCTGAACTGAAGTCGCGCGGCATCCAGGTGCCGGACGACCAGACCTTGCAGCATCAGGTGCTGCAACGCCTGATCATGGAACGCGTGCAGCGCCACGAAGCGGATCGCCTTGGCATTCGCGTGGACGACGCCCAGGTTGATCAGGCCATCACGACCATCGCCGGCCGCAACAAGATCAGCGTGGCGCAACTGCGCGCCGAAATCGAAAAGTCGGGCACCTCGTGGGATGCCTACCGCAAATCGTTGCGCGATGAGATCCGCACGGATCGCCTGCGCCAGCGCGCGGTGGATTCCACCATCGTCATCTCGGACGCCGAGGTGGATGCCTTCCTGAAGGACCAACGCCGCAATCCGGCGTTCGGCGCATCGCCGCAAGCGGCCGCTCAGCAGCAAGCGCAACAGCAGGCCCAGCAGCAACCCGCGCCCGAACAAGCCGCGGCGCCGTCGGGCCCGATGCTCTACGCGTTGGCGCAGATTTTGGTGCGCGTGCCGGAAGGCTCGACACCGGAGCAATTGGCGGCCTTGCGCAAGAAGGCCGAAGGCGTCCTGGCGCGCGCCAAGCGCGGCGACGACTTCGCCAGCCTGGCGGCCGCCGCCTCGGACGGCCCGGAAGCGCTGCAAGGCGGCGTCATGGGCGTGCGTCCGCTGGATGGATGGCCCGACCTGTTCGTCAAGGCCATCGGCAATCTGCAGAAGGGCGATGTGTCGGGCTTGATCCAAAGCGGCAACGGCTTCCACATCATCAAGGTCATGGACCGCGGCACCGCCCAGCCGGCGCCTGGCCGCACCGCGCGCGCGCCGGCGCCCACGCCGGCTCCGCAACCCGCTGCGCGCCCGCAAGCGCCGGCGCAGCAAGGCCCGACGGAAGTGATGCAGACCCGTGCGCGCCACATCCTGATCAAGACGTCCACCGTCATGAGCGACGAAACCGCGCGTCAACGTCTGGAGCAGGTGCGTCAGCGCCTGGTGGCTGGCGACGCCAAGTTCGAAGACATGGCGCGTCAATACTCGCAGGATTCGAACGCGCCTCAGGGCGGCGAGCTGGGCTGGTTGAACCCGGGCGAAACCGTGCCGCCGTTCGAAGCCGCCATGAATGCCTTGAAGCCGGGCGAAATCAGCCCGCCGATCCAGTCGCCTTTCGGTTGGCACTTGATCCAGGTTGAAGAACGCCGTCAGCACGACGTCACCGACGAGCTGGCCCGCATGAAGGCGCGCCAGATTCTGTTCGAGCGCCGTGCCCAGCCTGCCTTTGAAGATTGGCTCGACCAGTTGCGCGCTCAGGCGTACGTCGACAACCGTCTTGAAAAGCAGCAGAAGATCCAGCAGAACAACCGCTAAACGCATTACGGGCTTTTCATGTCTCAACACCAGGCGCGCAAGCGCTTTGGCCAGAACTTTCTGACCGACGAAAGTGTCGTCGAGTCCATCGTCCGGGCGGTTGCACCCGCCCGTGACGATGCCGTGGTCGAAATCGGCCCGGGTTTGTCTGCGCTGACCCGGCCGCTGCTTGAGCGGCTGGACCATCTGACCGCGGTTGAGATCGACCGCGATCTGGCCGCCCGCCTGCGCAAGCAGTTCGAAGCCGGCCGCCTGACGGTGGTCGAGGCCGATGCGCTGACGGTCGATTTTTCACAGTTCGGCAGCGCGCTGCGTGTCGTGGGCAATTTGCCCTACAACATTTCCAGCCCGCTGCTGTTCCATCTGATGACGTGGGCCGACCACATTCGCGACCAGCATTTCATGTTGCAGCGCGAAGTGATCGACCGCATGGTCGCGCAACCGGGCTCGGGCGATTTCAGCCGCCTGTCCGTGATGCTGCAATCGCGCTATCGCATGCACAAGCTGTTCGACGTGCCGCCGGAAGCGTTTGATCCGCCGCCCAAGGTGGTGTCGGCGATTGTGCGTATGGTGCCGTTGCCGGCAGACCGGCTGCGTCCGGTCAGTGTCCGCGCCTTTGAAACGGTGGTGGCGCGCGCCTTCTCGCAACGCCGCAAGATGCTGCGCCGCGTGCTGGCCGACTGGGCGCCGCAAGTGCCGTGGGAAGCGCTGGACATTGCGCCGACCGCACGCGCGGAAGATATCTCGGTCGACCGCTACATCCGCTTGTCGGACGCGCTGGTGGAAGCGGGCGTGCTGCAAAGCGCCTGAATTCCGGCCGCGCATGACAAAGCCCGCGATGATGCGGGCTTTTTTTATGGTGCCGGGCGCGTCATGGCTGATGGACAGAACGACGCCGATGGGCAGCGTGCCAGCGGTGCCCCCGGCCCCTTACAACATCCGTTTCTGCGCCGCCATCCACAGCTGCATCACGTCGCGCGCACGATCCGCCAGCAGCTTTTCTGCGTCCGTCAGCGCCTGCTGCAACGTGATCGGCCCCGGCGCCAAGCTGAACGCCGCGCTGATGCCGACGGCATGCAGCGCTTCATAGCCATCCCCCAGCGACCCCGCCAACGCCACAACCGGCACGCCCGCGCGTTGTGCAATCTTCGCCACACCGGCCGGTGTCTTGCCGCGCAGCGTCTGCGCGTCCATGCGGCCTTCGCCGGTGAACACCAGCGTGGCGCCTTCGATGGCTTCAGCCAAATGGCCCAGCTCCGCCACGATCTCGACGCCCGGGCGAAAGTGCGCTTGCAGAAAGGCCTTGGCGGCGAAACCCAAGCCCCCCGCCGCGCCCGCGCCCGGCTCATTGCGATGGTCCACACCCAGATGGCGCGCGCAGACATCGGCGAAATTGCCCAGCATCTGATCCAGCGTTTGCACCTGTTCGGGCGTGGCGCCTTTTTGCGGGCCGAAGATATGGGATGCGCCGTGCGCGCCGCATAGCGGGTTGTCGACGTCCGAGGCGATATCGATGCGGATCTTGGCCAGACGCGGATCAAGCCCGCGCGTGTCAATGCTGGCCAGCTTGCCCAGCGCGCCGCCGCCGGGCGGCAGGCTGTGGCCGTCGGCGTCCAGCAAACGCACGCCCAGCGCGGTCAGCATGCCAGCGCCGCCGTCGTTGGTGGCCGAACCGCCCAGGCCCAGGATGATGCGCGTGGCGCCGGCGTTAACCGCCGCCAGGATCAGTTCGCCCACGCCGTGGCTGCTGGCGCGCATCGGGTCGCGCTTGCTGGGCGAGATCAGTTCAAGCCCGGCTGCTGCCGCCATTTCGATCACGGCGGTGCCGTCTGCCAGCAGCCCCCAGATGGCGTCGACCTTGTAGCCGAGCGCATCGTTTACCGTCAGCTCGTGTTCCTTGCCGCCGGTTGCGGCCAGCACGGCTTCAACCGTTCCTTCGCCACCGTCGGCCATCGGCACGCACACCGTGTGGGCGCCGGGAAACGCGGCTTTGACGCCGCGCGCAATGGCCGCCGCCGCATCGGGCGCGGACACGCTTTCTTTGAAAGAGTCGGGAGCGATGACAATTTTCACGGGTTTGACTGGGCTCGTAAAAGGCTGCGATGAAGGTGGCGAGAAGGCCGGCGTGACGACCATGATACCCGTGCGAACGCAGGCGGCGTACCATAGCGCTTTCGTTGTTTTTGCGAGAGTGGACCGTCATGCCTGTATTGCGCCGCACAAAAATTGTCGCCACCTTGGGCCCTTCGACTTCGTCGCCCGAACGCATTGAAGCCTTGATCCGCGCAGGCCTGGATGTGGCCCGTTTGAACTTCTCGCACGGCAGCGCGGACGATCACCGCGACCGCGCCCGCCTCGTGCGCGAGATCGCCGCCAAGCAAGGCCGCTTCGTCGCCATCATGGGCGACCTGCAAGGCCCCAAGATCCGCATTGCGCGCTTCACCGACAAGCTGGTGCAGCTGCAAGTCGGCCAGCCGTTCACGCTGTCGCGCGTGCATCCCAAGGATGCCGGCAACGCCAGCATCGTCGGCATTGACTACCCCGAACTCGTGACCGACTGCCGCGTGGGCGACGAGCTGTTGCTGGACGACGGCCGTGTGGTGCTGGTGGTTGACCGCGTTGAAGGCGACGAGGTCCACACGACCGTCACCGTCGGCGGCCCGCTGTCGAACAACAAGGGCATCAACCGCCGTGGCGGCGGCTTGTCTGCGCCCAGCCTCACCGACAAAGACCGCGTCGACATCAAGCTGGCCGCCGAGATGGAACTGGATTACGTCGCGGTGTCGTTCCCGCGCTATGGCAGCGACATCGACGAAGCCCGCACCCTGCTTGCCGAAGCGGGCAGCCAGGCCTGGATCATCGCCAAAATCGAACGCGCCGAAGCCGTTGCGGACGACGAAGCGCTGGACTCGCTGATCCGCGCGAGCGACGGCGTGATGGTGGCGCGCGGCGACCTGGGCGTGGAAGTGGGCGACGCCGAATTGGTGGGCATTCAGAAGCGCATCATCCAGCACGCCCGCACGCTGAACAAGGTCGTGATCACGGCGACGCAGATGATGGAATCCATGATCTCCAGCCCCATGCCCACGCGCGCCGAAGTGTCCGACGTGGCCAACGCCGTGCTGGATTACACCGACGCCGTGATGCTGTCCGCCGAAAGCGCGTCAGGCCAGTACCCCGTGGAAACCGTGCAAGCGATGGCGCGTGTGTGCCTGGGCGCGGAAAAGCATCCCACGTCCACGAAGTCGCATCACCGCATGGGCGAAACGTTCACGCGCTGCGATGAAACCATCGCGCTGGCGGCCATGTACGCGGCCAATCATTTCCCGGGCGTCAAAGCCATCATCGCGTTGACCGAAAGCGGCCACACGCCGCTGATCATGTCGCGCATCCGGTCGGGCGTGCCGATCTACTGCTACAGCCCGCACAGCCTGACGCAGAATCGCGTGGCGATGTTCCGTGGCGTCTACACCATTCCGTTCTCGCCGTCGGATTACGAACCGGCCGATCTGAGCAACGCCGCCATCGACGAACTGCGCAAGCGCAACCTGGTGCAGACGGGCGATTGGGTCATTTTGACCAAGGGTGATTTCTACCGCGACAGCGGTGGCACCAACGGCATGAAAATCCTGCTGGTGGATTGACGCGCGGCGCCTGCGGGGCTTGCCCCGCAGGCAGTTATCGCCTTCAGCCGAAGAACCAGTAGCACACGCCGATCGCGGCCAGCACACCGGCCAGATCGGCGATCAGCGCGCAGCCCACCGCGTGGCGCGCGCGCAGAATTCCCACTGATCCGAAATACACCGCCAGCACATAGAAGGTGGTTTCGGTGCTGCCTTGCATCACCGCGGCGAGCAGCGCGGGGAAGCTGTCGACGCCGAAGTGCGTCATGGTTTCCAGCATCATTGCGCGCGCTGCGCTGCCGGAAAACGGCTTGACCAGCGCGGTGGGCAGCGCGTCAACGAAACGCGTGTCCCAGCCCGCGTGCTGCGCCATCCAGCGGATACCGTCCAACAGAAAGTCCAGCGCGCCCGAGGCCCGCAGCACGCCCACGGCGCACAGCATCGCCACCAGATAGGGCAGCAGGCTCTTGGCGATGTCGAAGCCTTCTTTGGCGCCTTCGATGAAGGCTTCGTACACCGGCACTTTTTTCCAGGCGCCCGCAATCAGGAACGCCAGCAGGATGCCGAACAGCGCCAAGTTGCCCATCAGCGACGACAGCGACGCGATGGCCACTGCCGACATGCTGGCCAAGAGCGCCATGAATCCGCCCATGACGAGCGCCGCGCCGCCCAGCCACAGCATGACGACGGGGTCGGCCAACCGCAGCCGCTGGCACAGGGCAACCGCCAGAAAGCCCGCCAGCGTGGATGCGCTGGTGGCCAGCAGGATGGGCAGGAATACCAGCGTCGGGTCCGCCGCGCCCTGTTGCGCGCGGAACATGAAGAGCGTGACGGGCAGCAACGTCAACGATGACGCATTCAGCACCAGGAACAGGATCTGCGCGTTGGTGGCGGTCTCGGGCGTGGGGTTCAGTGATTGCAGCTCGCGCATGGCGCGCAGGCCGATCGGCGTGGCGGCGTTGTCCAGCCCCAGCCCATTGGCGGCGAAGTTCAGGGTGATAAGACCGATCGCGGGATGATTGCGCGGCACCTCGGGCATCAGACGGGCAAACAGCGGCCCCAGCAAACGCGCCAGCCGCTCCACCAGCCCCGCGCCTTCAGCGATGCGCAGAAAGCCCAGCCACAAGGTCAGCGTGCCAAACAGCAGCACCATGACTTCCACGGATACGCGCGCCATGTCGAACAGGCTGGCCACCATCAGGCGGAAAACGTCGGGGTCTCCGATGGCCAGCCAGCGGTACAGCGCGGCGGCGGCGGCGGTCAGGAAGAAGCCCAGCCAGAGTTTGTTCAGCATGCGTCTTGATGCCCGGATAGCGGTTGATTGCGCACCAGCGCGGGGGACGCCCATTGTCGCAGAGTCAGCGCTGTCCGGCTTGGCCGCGCGCCGCCAATTCTGGTACTTTGACCCGAACCGCCCTAGGGCCATAACAGTGAGGGACACTCATGGATTTCAATGCCTGGCGCCGCCGCCGCATCTCGGAACCTGCGTACCGCTGGGCGCGCAACGCCTTGCCTCCCATGTCGGCGACCGAGCGCGAGGCCATCGAGGCCGGAGACACCTGGTGGGACGCAGACCTGTTCACCGGCAACCCCGACTGGCGCAAGCTGCTCGACGTGCCCGCCGCCACGCTGAGCCGCGAAGAGCAGGCATTCATCGACGGCCCGGTGGCGCAACTGTGTTCCATGCTGGACGAATGGGACATCACCTGGAACCGGCGTGACCTGCCGCCAGCGGTCTGGGCGTTTCTGAAATCGCAGCGCTTCTTCGGCATGATCATCCCGCGCCGCTACGGCGGACTGGGCTTTTCGCCCTATGCGCATTCGGAAGTGGTGCGGCGCATCTCGGCGTATTCCATCACCGCGGGCGTGACGGTGATGGTGCCCAACTCGCTTGGGCCGGGCGAATTGCTGATGCAGTTCGGCACGCCCGCACAACGCGACTATTGGCTGCCCCGGCTGGCGGATGGCAGGGAAGTGCCGTGCTTCGGCCTGACCAGCCCCGAGGCCGGGTCGGACGCCGCCTCCATGGTMGACACCGGCGTCGTCTGCCGCCAGGTGGTGGACGGCCGCGAGCTCATCGGTATCCGGCTGAACTGGCACAAGCGCTACATCACGCTGGGGCCGGTTGCGACGGTGCTGGGCCTGGCGTTCAAGATGAGCGACCCCGACGGCATTCTGGGCGGCGCGAAAGACATTGGCATCTCGGTGGCGCTGGTGCCCACTGAGGCTCCGGGCGTCGAGATCGGACGGCGCCATTTGCCCGCGATGCAGGTCTTCCAGAACGGCCCCAACAAGGGGCGCGATGTGTTCGTGCCGCTGGACGCGCTGATCGGCGGCGAGGCGCGTGCGGGGCAGGGCTGGAAGATGCTGATGAGCGCGCTGGCGGCGGGGCGTGGCATATCGCTGCCATCGCTGTCGGCCGCAGCCGCGGTCATGTGCGCGCACACGACCGGCATGTATGCCCGCGTGCGTGAGCAATTTGGCATCCCGGTCGGTAAATTCGAAGGCGTGCAGGAACAGCTGGCTGTGCTGGCGGGCAACGCCTATCTGGTCGAAGCGGCCCGCCGCCTGACGTGCGCGGCGTTGAACCAGGATGTGAAGCCGGCAGTGGTATCCGGCATCATGAAATATCACGCGACTGAACGCATGCGCGGCTCGGTCAATGCGGCAATGGATGTGCACGCCGGGCGCGCCGTCATCGACGGGCCCAGCAACTACTTGGGGGCGCTGTATCGCTCGGTGCCCATCGCCATCACCGTGGAAGGCGCGAACATCCTGACGCGCAATTTGATCATCTTCGGCCAGGGCGCCATCCGCGCGCATCCGTACCTGATGCCGGAAATGCTGGCTTTGGCCAACCCGGACGAAGAGCGCGGCATCGAGGTTTTCCACGATGTGTTCTGGCGGCATCTGCGCCACGCAGGCAAGAACACGCTGCGCGCGATCGGCCGCGCGTGGACGGGTGGAATGTTGGCGCCGTCGCCGGTGTCAGGCCCCACGGCGGGACACTACCGCCGGTTGGGGCGTTATTCGGCAGGGTTTGCGTTGCTGGCGGACGCCACCTTGGCGCAGTTGGGCGGCGGCTTGAAGCGGCGCGAAATGATCTCGGCCCGATTGGGCGATGTGCTGTCCGAGCTGTATCTGCTATCCGCCGTGCTCAAGCGCTGGGAGGACGACGGGCGCAAGCACGACGACCTGCCGCTGGTGCATTGGTGCATGGAGCAGGGCTACGCCACCATCGAAAAGAGCCTGGATCAGGTGCTGCGCAACCTGCCGGGCCGCGTGCTGGCCTGGGGGCTGCGCGCGGCCATCCTGCCGCTGCGGCTGGCCCGCGGGCCGAACGACGCGCTGACCCGGGAATGCGCGGAGCTGCTGTTGAAGCCGTCGCCCACACATGTGCGGCTGGCGGCGGACCTGCATCGGGAACCGTCCGGCAATCCGGCGGCGGGCGTGCTGCTGGGGGGCGGACGGCGGGCGCACGACCCGTTGGCCGATCTGACGCGTGCGTTTGCGCTGGTGGACGCCGTGCAGCCCATCCGCGACCGGCTGCGGCAATCTGGCGTGCGTGATTGGCGCGAGGCGCATCAGCGCGGCGCCATCACCGACACACAGGCCGCGCAGCTGGAAGCTGCCGAGGCGCTGGTGTCGCAGGTCTTGCAGGTGGATGATTTCGCGCCGGAGGAGTTGTCGCCGCAGGTGGCCAAGGCGTCGGGCGAGGCGGCGGGCGATGCATCCGCTAACGCATCCGATACCGCGTCCCCCGCGCCTGCCCCCCGCCCGGACGCTTAATCGTCGGCGTTCGGGTCTATGCCCGGGAACAGGATTTCCGTGAAGCCGAACTTCGAGAAATCCTGGATGCGCGACGGGTACAGGCGGCCGATCAGGTGATCGCATTCATGCTGCACCACGCGGGCGTGAAAGCCTTCGGCTTCGCGCTCGATCGGTTTGCCATAGGGGTCGAAGCCGCTGTAGCGGATGTGGCGGTAGCGCGGCACCAGCCCGCGCAGCCCCGGCACCGACAGGCAGCCTTCCCAGCCGTCTTCCTTTTCGTCGGAAAGCGGCGTGATGACGGGATTGCACAGGATGGTCTGCGGCACGGCGGGCGCGTCGGGATAGCGCTCGTTGCGGTCGAAACCGAAGATCACCAGTTGCAGGTCCACGCCAATCTGCGGCGCGGCCAGGCCCACGCCCTGCGCCGCCGCCATGGTCTCGAACATGTCTTCGATCAGGGCGTGCAGCTCGGGCGTGTCGAAACGCTCCACCGGGGGCGCCACGCGCAGCAGGCGCGGGTCGCCCATTTTGAGGATGGGGTGGATCATGGCGGGCGTTCCTGATTAGTCCTGGCGGTCTTTCTTCTGAATGAACTCGATCTTGTAGCCGTCCGGGTCTTCCACAAAGGCGATGACCGTCTTGCCGTGCTTCATCGGGCCGGCTTCGCGGGTGACCTTGCCGCCGCGTTCCTTGACCTTGTCACAGGCTTCGTAGGCGTTGTCGACTTCCAGGGCGATGTGGCCGTAGCCGGTGCCCAGGTCGTACTTGTCGGTGTCCCAGTTGTGGGTCAGTTCGATGACCGCGCCTTCGGATTCGTCTTGATAGCCCACGAAGGCCAGCGTGAACTTGCCTTCCGGGTAGTCGTTGCGGCGCAGGACGCGCATGCCGAGCACGTTGGTGTAGAAATCGATGGACTTGTCGAGGTTGCCGACTCGCAGCATGGTGTGGAGCATACGCATGGGATTTTTCCTTAAGCGATGAGGGGTTGGGGGAAGAACCGGGCAGCGCCAGCGCCTTCCCGTGTAATGCCGATGTCGCGCAGTGCGCCGCCCATGGCGTCGACCGCTAGCCGCATCTGGTCTGCGCCAAAGGCGCCGATGCAGCCGACCCGGAACGTGGGTTGTTCGGTGTTGAAAAAATTGCTGAGCACGTAGCCGCGCGCTTTCAGGGCGTCGACGAACAATTGCAGGTGCCAGTTAGGCGAATCCGGCGCATGGACGTTGACGACAATCGGGCCTTGCAGATCGCGCGGCAGGTAGGGCGTGAGCCCCAGCTCGCTGACGCCATCATAGAGGGTGCGCATGTTGGCGGTGTAACGCGCCAGACGCGCTTCGCGGCCTTCCTGGTGATACAGCTCCAGCGCCACGGCCAGCGCGGCAATCGTTGGCGCGGGGGGCGTGAAGCGGGGGCCGGCGTTGGGCGCCAACGTGTGCTGATAAATGTCGGCCAAATCCAGCGACCAGCTGCCCGCGTTGCCGCGTGCGGCGTCCAGCGCGTCACGGCGCGCCACCACAAAGGCTGCGCCCGGCAGCCCTTCCAGGCATTTGTTGGCCGTCAGCACGACGGCGTCCACCGCCGGCAGCAGGGACAGATCCAGCGGCAACGCGCCAAAGGCCGACACCGCGTCGACGATGACGCGGCGGCCCAGCGCGTGCGCGATGCGGGCCAGCTCAGGCACGTCATGGCAGATGCCGCTGCCGGTTTCGCTGTAGACCAGCGCCAGATGCGTCAGCGTCGGGTCGCGTTCCAGCGCGGCGGCGACGGCTTGCGGGTCAACGCGTTCGGAGGCGCCCACGGGCAAGGGCACCGCCACACGGCCCGCGTCGCCCGCTAGCTTCTGCAAGCGCGCGGCGTACGCGCCTGTGGACGGCGCCAGCAGGCGGCCGCCCGTGGGCACGAAGGTACGGATCGCGGCTTCCACCGCAAAGTGGCCGCAGCCGGGCAGCGCCAGCGCGGCGTGCGTGTCGGACGACGCCTGCGCCACACGCAGCACCCCATCGCAGACCTGCCGGTAGGTCTCGCGGAAGTCGTTGTCCCACGGCGCATAGTCTTGCGCCATGGCGGCCTTCACCCGCGCGTCGGTCGTGACCGGGCCCGGAATCAGCAGCAACATTGTCTAGTCTCCAAAGCGCCTCAGAACTGAGGCAAGGATGCGGGGTCGTGACGCCGCAGGATGTTCTTGGCGTCTTCGAAGTCGGGCAGAATCTGGCCCACTTCGCGCCAGAAGTCCTGACTGTGGTTCATCTCGCGCAGATGAGCAAGCTCGTGCGCGATGACGTAATCAATGATGCCGGGCGCGAAATGGATCAGGCGCCAATTCAGCATGATGTTGCCGTCGCTGGTGCACGAGCCCCAGCGCGTGGCGGCCGATGACAATCTCCAGCGGCGAATCTTCAGCCCGCTGATTTGCAGGAAGTGCGCCAGCCGCGCGCCGAACCATGCGCCGGCGCGCTGTTGCAGCCAGGCTTGGGCAGAGTCGCGGATGCGGCTTTGGTCGGCATGCGAGGGCAGCGCCAGCCAGAGCGTGTCGCCGTCTGCGGGCGCATCGGCGTCACCGGACAGCCAGGCTTGACGGCTGTCACCGCCCACACCAATCAGGATGCGCTTGCCCAGATACGGCAGTTCGCCGCCCGCCTGCCAGCGCGTGTGCGCCATGGCCAGCTGCTGCTTGCGGGCATGCCATTCACGCAGCTTTGCGAGAATCCAGCGGGCCTTCTCGCGCACGGCGTCGTCAATCTGTGTCAGCGTGACCCAGCTGGGCGCGGTGACTCGAAGGCCGTCGTCCGTGATCACAAACCCGATGCTGCGGCGGCGCGAGCGCAGCAGCACGAAGCCGATGGGCTGTTGCTCCGTCGGCACTTCGCGCCAGCGCGCGCCGGGCGGCAAAGGATCAGGGCAGGGCGTGGGTACGCGCGACGACGCGTTCGGCGACAACGTCAGCAGCGGCTCGCCGGAGGGGGCGGCGTTGGACGGGGGGCCGGACGGCGAGCTGAGGGGCGTGTGGGGTTGACTGTCTGGCCGGGTGCCGGCCTGCGCGTCGGGGAAAAGTGTCTTGGGGGTGACCGGCTGCGGGGGCGCCGCCTTGGGAGCGGGGCGGGGCGCGGCCGGTGGCTTCGGCGTGGCGATCAGCGGCGACGCGCCCTGGGGCGCGTCGTCTTCGTGCACGTCGAACAGGAGTTCGAGCTGATCAGTGCTGGACATACCTTTCGGGGTTGAGACGCCGCATTTCCCCTTCGATCCATGCCTGAACCTTCTGGTTCAGTTCTTCGGGGGAGAGTCCCTTGGATTCTATCGCGGGACCGATCGATAGGGTGATCATGCCGGGATATTTGACGAAAGCGTTGCGCCGCCAGCACTCGCCGGCGTTATGCGCCACGGGAATGACGACGGCGCCCGTGCGCGAAGCCAGCAGCGCGCCGCCCATCTTGAAGCGCGCCGTCTTGCCCGGCGGCACGCGAGTGCCTTCGGGAAACAGCAGCGGCCAGCGGCCTTCATCCATGCGGGTCTGGCCTTGCTTGACCACCTGATCGAAGGCGTCGCGGCCTTTCGAACGGTCGATGGCGATCATGCGCAGCAGCGCCAGGCCCCAGCCGAAGAACGGCACCATGTGCAGTTCTTTCTTGTAGACGAAGCAGACTTCGCGCGGCATGTGGGCCGGGAAGAACAACGTTTCCCAGGCCGACTGGTGTTTCGACAGGATCACGGCGGGGCCGTCGGGCAGGTTTTCCCAGCCCTTGACCTGCCAGCGGATACCGCAGAACACCTTGGCGCCCCAGATGGCCAGACGCGGCCAGCCCACCGTCAGCTTGTAGCGCCAGTGCAGCGGCAGCGGCGCCCACAGGATGCAGGCGAAGGCGTAGGGGATGACCGTGACGGCCAGGAACATGAAGTACAGCAGCGAACGTAGCCGGGCCATTGAATCAGTTGTCCTGAAGCAGGAGGTCGACCACGGCCGACAGGTCTTCACACACGCGCGTGTTCTCGGGCAAGCCGCCCTTGGCCAGCGTCTTCTTGCCATTGCCGGTTTGCACCAGCCACGGCGAGCAGCCCACGGCCGACGACGCCTGCAAGTCGCGCAGCGAATCGCCCACGGCCGGCACGCCAGCCAGATGGATGTCGTAGCGATGGCCGATCTGTTCGAACAGGCCCGGACGCGGTTTGCGGCAGGTGCAGTTGTCGTCCGGCCCGTGCGGGCACAGGAACACGGCGTCAATCGCGCCGCCCGCAGCAGCGAGCTCGCGCCGCATCTTGGTGTGGATGGCGGTCAGCGTGTCCATATCGAACAGGCCGCGCGCCAGGCCGGACTGGTTGGTGGCAACCACCACTTTCCAGTCGGCCTGCGTCAGCCGGGCGATGGCGTGCAGGCTGCCCGGCAGGGCAATCCACTCGTCGGGATTCTTGACGAACGCATCGCTGTCCTGATTGATGACGCCGTCGCGGTCAAGGATGATCAGTTTCACTGTGCCAGCCTGGAAATGTCGGCCACCTGGTTCATCAGGCCATGCAGCTGGCTCAACAGAGCCAGGCGGTTGGCGCGCACGGCCGGGTCTTCGGCCATGACCATGACGTCGGCAAAGAAGGCGTCTACAGGCTCGCGGGCCTGAGCCAGCGTGGACAGGCTGCCGGCGAAGTCGCCTGCGGCCAGTTGCGCTTCGGCCTGCGGACGCAGCGCGGCTACGGCGGCGGCCAGCGCGCGTTCAGCGGGCTCGACCAGCGCGGCGTCATTCACCGCACCGATCTCGCCTTCTGCCTTCTTCAGCAGATTGCCGATGCGCTTGTTGGCGGCGGCCAGGCTCGCGGCCTCGGGCAGCTGCGCAAACGCGGCGGCGGCGCGCACGCGCTCGGCCACTTGGTGCAGCGGCGGCGTCAGCGCAATCACGGCTTCCACCGCGTTGCGGTCGAAGTCGTTGATGAGCTGGTTGCGATAGCGTTCGTAGATGAAGGTGCGAACTTCAGCCAGCGTGTCGGCGGGAATCTTGCCGGCGGGGAAGGTGCCCGCGGCCAGTTCCAGCAGCCCGTTCAGGGACAGCGGGCCGTCTTCGCTGATCTTCAGCCAGCCGCCTGCGGCCAGTTGTTCGAACGCGCTGATCAGGCCCAGCGCGGCGCGGCGCAGGCCGAAGGGGTCGCGTTCGCCCGTGGGCGCCAGACCAATGGCCCAGATGCCGACCAGCGTTTCCACGCGTTCGGCGATGAAGAGCGTGGCGGCCGTCAGCGTGTCTTGGGTGACGGGCGCGTCGTAGCGGTTGCGGTACTGCGTGCGCAGCGCCTCGACGACGCTGGCGGGCTCGCCGTCGCCCGCGGCGTAGTAGGCGCCCATGATGCCTTGCAGCTCAGGGAATTCGCCCACCATGTTCGAACCCAGGTCGGCCTTGGCCAACATGGCGGCGCGGTCTGCGGCGGCGACGTCACCGCCCAGCTGGCCGGCTACGCCGCGCGCGATGGCGCGCACGCGTTCAACGCGTTCAAGCTGGGTGCCCAGCTTGTTGTGATACACGATGGAACCCAGCTGCTCGACACGCGCGGCCAGCGGCGTCTTGCGGTCGGTTTCGAAGAAGAACTGGGCGTCCGCCAAGCGCGGGCGCACCACGCGCTGGTTACCTTCGACGATGTTCACCGGCTTGTCCGTGTGCATGTTGCTCACGATCAGGAAGCGGTGCGTCAGGCGGCCGGTGGCCGGGTCGAACAGCGGGAAGTACTTCTGATTCAGCCGCATGGTCAGGATCAGGCATTCCTGCGGCACTTGCAGGAATTGTTCTTCAAACTCGCCCACATAGACGGTGGGGTGTTCGACCAGTGCGGTCACTTCGTCCAGCAGCGCGGCCACTTCGGGGTCGTCGCCCAGCGTGGCCGACAGGCGGCCGGCGTGGTCCAGCAACTGGCGCTGGATGTCGTCGCGGCGGCCTTCGAAGGACGCCACGACGCGGCCCTTTTCTGCCAGGGTGGCGGCGTAGGAATCGGCGTCGGCGAACGACACCGGGCCCGTGCTCATGAAGCGGTGGCCAAGGGTGTCGCGGCCCGCTTGCATGCCCAGCGCCGACACCGGCACCACGTCGGCGCCAAACAGTGCGACCAGGCCGTGCGCCGGACGCACGAACTTGACGGTGGTGACGCCGTCAGCCAATTGGTAGCGCATGACCTTCGGAATCGGCAGGCTGTTCAACGCTGTGTCGATGCCTTCCTGCAAGCCGGCGGCCAACGACGCGCCGGGGGCGGTGCCGCGAGCGACCAGGTAGTCCTGCTTGCCATCGGATTCGCGGTCCAGCGTGGCCAGATCAATATTTTCCAGGCCCTTGGCGGCCAGCTTCTTTTGCAGCGCCGGCGTGGCTTTGCCGTCTTCGGTCAGGCCGATCTTGGCGGGCATCAGCTTTTCAGCGTAGGGCTGGTCGGGCGCCTGCGCCAGTACGGCGGACAGGTGCACGGCCAGACGGCGCGGCGTGGAATACGCGGTGACCGCGCAGCCTTCGGCCAAGAGGCCGTGGCGTTCCAGCGTGGCGCGCACGCCTTCGGCATAGGCCTGGCCCAGCTTTTGCAGGGCCTTGGGCGGGAGTTCTTCGGTCAGCAGTTCGACCAGCAGCGGGCGGATGTTCGTCGTCATTTATGCAGCCTCCCCGCGGCGCAGCATGGGAAAGCCCAGTCGTTCGCGGGAATCGAAATAAGCCTGCGCAACAGCGCGCGACAGGTTGCGGATGCGGCCAATGTAGGCGGCGCGCTCGGTGACGCTGATGGCGCCACGCGCGTCCAGCATGTTGAACGTGTGCGCGGCTTTCAGCGCGGCCTCGTAGGCCGGCAGCGCCAGCGGCACTTCCATCAGGCGCTTCGCTTCGGCTTCGTAGTCATTGAAGTGCGCGAACAGCATGTCGGCCGACGAGTGCTCGAAGTTGTAGGTCGATTGCTCGACCTCGTTCTGGTGGAACACGTCGCGGTACAGCACGCGGTTGCCGTTGGCGCCTTCGGTCCAGACCAGGTCGTACACGCTTTGCACGTCCTGCAGATACATGGCCAGACGCTCCAGACCGTAGGTGATTTCACCCGTGGTCGGCGTGCAATCCAGGCCGCCTACTTGCTGGAAGTAGGTGAACTGCGTGACTTCCATGCCGTTCAGCCAGACTTCCCAGCCCAGGCCCCAGGCGCCGAGCGTGGGGTTTTCCCAGTCGTCTTCGACGAAGCGGATGTCGTGCTGGGTGGGGTCAATGCCCAGCGCCTTCAGCGAACCGATGTACAGGTCCAGAATGTCCGGGGGCGCCGGCTTCAGCACCACCTGGTACTGGTAATAGTGCTGCAGGCGGTTGGGGTTTTCGCCGTAGCGGCCATCCTTGGGGCGGCGCGACGGCTGCACGTAGGCGGCGCGCCACGGCTCCGGGCCGATCGCGCGCAGGAACGTGGCCGTGTGCGAGGTGCCGGCGCCGACTTCCATGTCGTAGGGTTGCAGCAGGGCGCAACCCTGCTTGTCCCAGTATTCCTGGAGCGTAAGGATGATTTGCTGAAAGGTGAGCATAGGATTCTTGGAATTCGGTCGCCCGGGCAAGGCCTGCCATGGGCGTGGGAAACCCGGCATTTTAACTGGCCCGGGCCGGTCCTGTTTCCCCGTGGCCGGTGGACGGTTACATCTACGTCTTTTGGGCATCGTTCGGAAGGCGTCGGGGGCTTGCCGGGCGGCCGGCTGCGGCGCTGCGGGTGTGCCGCTGGCGGACGCTTCGGCAGACCTCGGCTGCGCCTGGAAACCAATGGTCGTATGATTCCAGGTTACGTCCCAAGTCTTATATAAAACCCGGAACCCGATTCCGAGAATTCCCGGAAGGAGCAGTCCCAATGTCAGACCTGATCACGGTGGAAGTCACCGACGGCATCCAGATCATCACGATCAACCGCCCCGAAGCCAAGAACGCCATCAACCTGGAAACCGCGCAGGCCATGGCCGCCGCGCTTGACCAGCTGGACAGCCGCGACGATATCCGTATCGGCATCCTGACCGGTGGCGGCGGCACGTTCTCGTCGGGCATGGACTTGAAGGCGTTTGCCAAATCCGGGCAGCGCCCCTACGTGGAAGGCCGTGGTTTCGCCGGCCTGAACGAACGCCCGCCCAAGAAGCCGCTGATCGCCGCCGTGGAAGGCTATGCGTTGGCCGGTGGCTGCGAAATGGCGCTGGCCTCTGACCTGATCGTGGCCGCCAATAACGCCAAGTTCGGCCTGCCCGAAGTCAAGCGCGGCCTGGTGGCCGGCGCTGGCGGCATGCTGCGCCTGCCGCGCCGCCTGCCGTACCACATCGCCATGGAAGTGATTCTGACGGGCGAAATGCTGACCGCCGAGCGCGCCTATTCGTTTGGCCTGGTCAACCGCCTGACCGAGCCGGGCGGCGCACTGGCCGGCGCGCTGGAACTGGCGCGCGCCATTGTCGAAAACGGCCCGCTGGCCGTGCAGACTGCCAAGAGCATCGTGTCGCAATCGGGTGACTGGGAGCAGGAAGGCATGTTCGACCGCCAGCGCCCGCTGATCGCCCACATTTTCTCGTCCGCCGACGCCAAGGAAGGCGCGACCGCTTTCGCTGAAAAGCGCAAGCCGGTCTGGCAAGGCAAGTGATGTGAGCCCCCACGCCGCACTCGCTATGCTCGCTTGCTGCCCCCCGAGGGGGCGCTTTTTGCCTTGGGGCGGCCCAGCGGCAAAAATGGCCCCCACGCTGCACTCGCTACGCTCGCTTGCTGCCCCCCGAGGGGGCGCTTTTTGCCTTGGGGCGGCCCGGCGGCAAAAATGGCCCCCACGCTGCACTCGCTACGCTCGCTTGCTGCCCCCCGAGGGGGCGTTTTTTGCCTTGGGGCGGCCCGGCGGCAAAAATACTTCTTTTCCACTGCGGTTGGCCGTTAGTGCCAGCCGCGTTTTCATGTTTTCCATCTAGACCCGCAAATCGCCATGTCCGTCATCATTAAAGAAGAAGACTTCATCCAGTCGATAGCCGATGGCATTCAGTTCATCAGCTATTACCACCCCGTGGATTACATCCGCCACCTGGCGCGCGCCTACGAGCGCGAGGAAAGCCCGGCCGCGCGTGACGCGATGGCGCAGATCCTGACCAATTCCCGCATGTGCGCCGAAGGCAAGCGTCCGCTGTGCCAGGACACCGGCATCGTCAACGTCTTCCTGAAGATCGGCATGAGCGTGCGCTTTGACACCAAGCGCACCCTGCAAGAGCTCTGTGACGAAGGCGTGCGCCGTGGTTACCTGAACCCGGACAATCCGCTGCGCGCCTCGGTGCTGGACGACCCGCTGTTCGCGCGCAAGAACACGCGCGACAACACGCCCTGTATCCTGCACGTCGAGCTTGTCCAGGGTGACAAGGTCGACGTGCAAATCGCTTCCAAGGGCGGCGGTTCGGAAAACAAGTCCAAGTTCGCCATGCTGAACCCCAGCGATTCGCTGGTGGACTGGGTGCTGAAGACCGTCCCGACGATGGGCGCCGGCTGGTGCCCCCCGGGCATGCTCGGCATTGGCGTCGGCGGCACCGCTGAAAAAGCCATGCTGATGGCCAAGCAGTCGTTGATGGAAGACATCGACATGTACGAACTGCTGGCCCGCGGCCCGCAGAACAAGCTGGAAGAGCTGCGCATCGAGCTCTACGAAAAGGTCAACGCGCTGGGTATTGGCGCGCAGGGCCTGGGCGGCCTGACGACCGTGCTGGACGTCAAGATCAGCACCTTCCCGACGCACGCGGCCTCCAAGCCCGTGGCGATGATCCCGAACTGCGCCGCGACGCGTCACGCCCACTTCGAGCTGGACGGCACGGGCCCGGCGCGCCTGGACCCGCCGTCGCTGTCCGAATGGCCGGAAGTGCACTGGGCGCCCGACTACAACAAGTCCAAGCAGGTGGACCTGAACACGCTGACGAAGGAAGAAGTCGCCAGCTGGAAGCCGGGCGAGACCCTGCTGCTGTCGGGCAAGATGCTGACCGGCCGCGACGCCGCGCACAAGCGCATCCAGGACATGCTGGCCAAGGGCGAGCCGCTGCCCGTGGACTTCACCAACCGCGTGATCTATTACGTGGGCCCGGTGGACCCGGTGGGCGACGAAGTGGTTGGCCCCGCAGGCCCCACCACCGCCACGCGCATGGACAAGTTCACCGACATGATGCTGGAGAAGACCGGCCTGATCTCCATGATCGGCAAGTCGGAACGCGGCCCCGTGGCCATCGAAGCCATCAAGAAGCACGGCTCGGCCTACCTGATGGCCGTGGGCGGTGCAGCGTACCTGGTGTCCAAGGCCATCCGTGGCGCCAAGGTGCTGGGCTTTGCCGACCTGGGCATGGAAGCCATCTATGAGTTCGACGTGAAGGACATGCCGGTGACCGTGGCGGTTGACGCCCAAGGCACGTCCGTCCACACGACCGGCCCCAAGGAATGGCAAGCCAAGATCGGGAAGATTCCGGTCGCGGTGGCGTAAGCCCCCTCACAGAAAAACGGCCGCTGACTTTCAGCGGCCGTTTTTTTTGGGGGTGACGATAACGATAACGACAACGCGTCAGGTGCCGCCCAAGGTCTTGGTCTTGAATGTGGCAATGGCCTCGGCCGATTTCCCCAGCACGTCCCGCAATACTTCTTCCGTATGTTCGCCCAGCAGCGGCGGCGCGCGCCGGTACACCACGGGCGACCCCGAGAACCGCAACGGGCTGGCCGTGACGGGCGCCGTGCTGCCTGACGGATGCGGCAGATCGCGGCGCAGCTGCCGTGCTTCCGACTGCGGATGCGCAAACGCCTGTGCGATGTTGTTGATCGGGCCGCAAGGCACGCCCACCGCTTCCAGCTTGGCGATCCAGTCGTCGCGCCGGCCTTCCTGCATGATGGCCGTCAACATGCCAATCAACAATTCGCGGTTCGTGACGCGCAGCCGGTTAGTGCAAAAGCGCGGGTCGTCGCCCAGCTCTGGCACGCCGATGGCGCGGCAATACGCGCGGTATTGCGATTCGTTGCCCGTCGCCACAATCAGATGGCCGTCGCTGGCCGCGAACACCTGATACGGCACCACGTTCTGATGCGCGTTGCCCGCGCGCGTGGGCGCCACGCCCGAGTTGAAATAGTTCGAGTTCTGGTTGGCCAGCAGCGCCACGTGGCAATCCAGCAAGGCAATGTCCAGATGCTGGCCCAGCCCGCTGCGATGGCGCTCTTGCAGCGCGGCCAGGATGGCGACGGTGGCGTACATGCCGGTGACGATGTCGGTAACCGCCACGCCCGCCTTCTGCGGGCCGCCGCCGGGCAGATCATCGCGTTCGCCGGTGATGCTCATCAGCCCGCCCATGCCCTGGATCATGAAGTCGTACCCGGGGCGTTGCGCGAAGGGCCCGTCTTGCCCGAAGCCGGTGACCGAGCAATAGATCAGGCGCGGATTGATTTCTTTCAGGCTGTCGTAGTCCAGCCCGTACTTGGCCAGCCCGCCCACCTTGAAGTTCTCAACCAGGATGTCGCTGACGGCCGCCAGTTCGCGGATCAGCGCCGCCCCTTCGGGCGTGGCCATGTCGGCTTCCACCGAACGCTTGTTGCGGTTGGCGCTGAGGTAGTAGGCGGATTCGCTGGTGTCCTGGCCGTCGCCATCCTTCAAGTAAGGCGGCCCCCAGGCGCGCGTGTCGTCTCCCACGCGCGGGCGTTCGATCTTGATGACGTCGGCGCCCAGGTCGGCCAGGTTTTGCGTGCACCAGGGGCCGGCCAGGATGCGTGACAAATCCAGCACGCGGATGCCATCGAGCGCGGGCGGCCGCGTCATGATTGCACCGTCGCGGTGCCGTGGCTCATGACCACGATGTCGCGTTCGCGCGCCCGCGCCCGAAAGCGGATCTGCCCATCCGGCATGCGCCAGATATCGCATTGCAGCGTCTCGCCGGGGTACACCGGCGCCGAGAAGCGCGTGTTCAAACTGGTCAGCCGCGACGCGTCGTAATCGCAGCAGCTTTTCACGATGGCGTGCGCCGCCACGCCATACGAACACAGCCCATGCAGAATGGGCCGGGGATAACCCGCTTGCTTTGCGACGTCGGGGTCGGCGTGCAGCGGATTGCGGTCGGCGTTCAAGCGGTAGAGCAGCGCGGCGCTGGGCGGAATGCGCAACTCGCAACGCAGGTCCGGCGCGCTATCCGGCGCGGCGGGCAACGGTTCGGGGCTGGCGTCGCCTTGCCCGAAACCGCCGTCGCCCCGGCAGAAGGTGCTTTGCTGCAAGGTGGCCAGATGCGTGCCGTCTTCGCCATGCAGCGTGCGCTCGGTGATGACGATGGCGCCTTTGTCTGCGCCCTTGTCGATCACATGCGTGTTGCGGCTGCGGCCGGTGACCATGCCGGATGCCGGCAACGGCGCATGCACTGTCAGCCGTTGCTCGCCATGCACCACCTTCACCCAGTCGATTCCCGCGCGCGGCTCGCGCACCCAGAAGCCCGGGTAGCCCAGCACCACGCTCATCGTGGGAAAGGCCTGCAAGTCCTTTTCGTAGACGTAGCGCAACTGGCTGGCGTCTTCGGGGTCTTGCCCCAGGCCGATGCCCAGCGCGTACAGCATGGTGTCTTTCTGCTCGTAGCGCTGACGGACCTCGTCAAAGCGCCAATCCTTCACGGTTGCGTAATCCAGCGGCATGGCGGTCTCAGATGGGGTCCCAGTCGATGACGTCAGGCGAACGCTCCAGCGCATAGAAGTGCTTGCGCATGGCGGGCACGGCGATCTCGGCGATACGTTCCGGCGTCCAGCCTTCGCTGTTGTGCACCGTGCGCAGCGGCCGCGGCTGGCTCATCAGCATGATTTCGTTGGCGCGCACGGCGAAGATCTGCGCGGTGATCTCGCTGGCGGCGTCGCTGGCCAGATACACCGCCATCGGCGCGACCTTGCCCGCTTCCATCTTCTTCAGCTTTTCGACGCGCGCCTTTTCTTCGTCTGTTTCGGCGGGGATGGAACTCGTCATGCGGCTCCACGCAAAGGGGGCGATGCAATTCGAGCGCACGTGGTAGCGCGCCATGTCGAGCGCGATGGATTTGGACAGCGCCACGATGCCCAGTTTGGCGGCGGCGTAATTCGCTTGGCCGAAGTTGCCGATCAGGCCGGAGGTGGACGTCATGTGCACGAAGGCGCCCGATTCCTGCTCGCGGAAATAGGGCGCGGCCGCGCGGCTCATGTAGAACGAGCCGTTCAGATGCACGTCAATCACCTGACGCCATTCCTCTTCGCTCATCTTGTGGAAAACCCGGTCGCGCAAATTTCCCGCGTTGTTGATGACGGCGTCAATTCGGCCGAACGCGTCGATCGCGGTCTGCACCACGCGGCTGGCGCTGTCATACGCCGCCACGCTATCGGTGTTGGCCACGGCCTGGCCACCCGCCGAAATAATCTCTTTCACGACCGCTTGCGCAGGCCCTTCGGCGCCGCCTTCACCGGTGAGCGATACACCGATATCGTTCACGACCACCTTGGCGCCCGCCTGCGCCATCGCCAGCGCAATGCTGCGCCCGATGCCGCCGCCCGCGCCCGTGACGACCACTACCTTTCCGGAAACCATGCCGCTCATTGAATCGACTCCTTTGCTGCGGCGCGTGCGCCGTTTGTGGAAAACAGTTCCGCATCAACCGGTCTGGTTCACGGGAAAACACCATGGTAGATTCGACCCGGCATTCGAAGAATTCAAAATTAGAAATGCCCCCCTTCTGCGTGGTGGAACATGAGACATGATTTGACGGACCTGCGTTTGTTTCTGAACGTGGGCGAAACACTCAACCTGACCCGGGCGGCGGAACGCACGTTCCTGTCCTTGCCGGCGGCAAGCGCCCGGGTCAAGCACATGGAAGAAGCCTTCAAGGCGCGCCTGCTGGTGCGGCTGGCTACAGGCGTGGCGCTGACGCCCGCGGGCGAGGTGCTGCTCAAGCACGCCAATGCCGTCTTCCGGCAGCTGGAATGCCTGAACGCCGATCTGCAACCCTATGCCAGCGGGTTAAAGGGACGCTTGAGATTGCTGGCCAACACCACCGCCACGAACTCGTTCCTGGCCGATGCGCTGTCCACGTTTCTTGCGGAAAACCCTGACGTGGACGTCGAGCTTGAAGAGAAAATTTCGGGCGACATCGTCATTGCCATCCGTGCGGGGGCGGGAGACCTTGGCCTGGTGGCGGGCAACATCGACGTCGAAGGCCTGGACGTCACGCCGCTGTTCCGCGACGAACTCACGGTGGTGACGGCGCTGGATCATCCGCTGGCCGCGTCACAGTCGGCACACTTTGCAGACCTGGTCGACGCCTACCAGTTCGTGGGCATCCATCCCGACAGCGCCATCCAGACCTTCCTGGAAGATATTGCCAGCGGTCTGGGCAAGCGCATCTGCCAGCGCGTGCACGTCGGCAGCTTTGAAGCGGTGTGCCGCATGGTTGAAGCGGGCGCCGGCATTGCCGTGGTGCCACGCGCGTGCGCCGCCCGCTACAGCCGTCCCAACGCCTTGCATGTGCTGAAGCTGGACGACCCCTGGGCCTTGCGTGACCGCCTGCTGTGCCGGCAACGCGGCCGCGACCTGCCGAGCTTTGCCGAGTGCTTCATCGAACACGTGCAGCGCGCGGCGCGCGGGCAATAGCATCGGGACTTTGTCCTAACTTGCCATCGTCCTTTTGGCGTGCGCCGGATGTCGTATCCGCGCATCGCCATAGGGAAAATCCTGTTCGGTCAGCGAACCCAGGGGCGCTGCGAAAGAGGGGCTTTTGAAAATATGTAGCGGCGAATCCGGGCGCTCGGAAAATAATAAAAAAGAGTTAGCAAACACACGCTAGCCAATAAGAGCGGCGGGCAGCAGTTCTGAACGCTTGACCGTGAACAAGACCAAGAATCAGGAGACTGCTGTGATCGATCCTCAACGCCGCCGCGTCGTCGCGGGGCTGGGCGCCGCCTGCGCCGCCGCTGCTTTGCCTGTGCTGTTCCCCAAGGCCGCCCGCGCCGCCACCTGGCCGGGCCACGCCGTCACGTTCATCGTTCCCTTTCCTGCGGGCGGCCCGGTGGACACCACCGCGCGCTTCACCACGCAGCCGCTGGGCCAGCTGTGGTCGGTGCCCACTGTTGTGGATAACAAGTCGGGCGCGGGCGGCATCGTCGGCGCGCAGTTCGCGGCCAAAGCCGAACCCGATGGCTATAACTTTTTCTTCGCGTCCATTCACCATGCGGTGCTGCCCAGCCTGCGCACCAATCTGACGTACGACATCACCACCGACTTCGTGCCGGTGGGCATGGCGGCGGTGTTCCCCATCGTGCTGGTGGTGAATGCGTCACTGCCCGTGAACACGGTGAGCGAACTGATCGCCTACGCCAAGCAGAACCCCGGCAAGCTGTCGTTCAGCTCGTCGGGCACGGGCGGCGGCACGCACCTGGCGGGCGAACTCTTCAACGCCATGGCCGGCATACGCATCCAGCACGTGCCATATCGCGGCAGCGCACCCGCCATGCAAGACTTGTTGGGTGGACAGGTGCAAGTGATGTTCGCGGATGGCCCGTCTGCGGTGCCGCACTTGAAGGGCGGCAAGGTACGTGCGCTGGGCGTGGGCAACCCCACGCGTTCCAGCATGCTGCCCGATGTGCCGACCATCGCCGAGTCCGGCCTGCCGGGCTACGAAGCCTATTCCTGGAGCGGCGTGATGGCGCCCAAGGGCACCCCGCCCGACATCGTGAAACGCATGAACGCCGACATGGTGAAGGTGCTGTCAGACCCCGCCACGGCCAAGGGCATGATCGCGGCGGGCGCCGAGCCGAAACCAGGAACGCCCGAGCAGTTCGGCGAATTCGTGCACGATGAAATCGTGAAGTGGCGCGACCTGATCAAGACGGCGAACATCAAGCTGGAGTAGGGGCGGGAAGGGGGATCAAGTCCCCTCACCGCAAGGCGGTGATCAAGCTGCCATCACCGCCTTGTGGTGATCAAGCTCCCATCATCGCCTTGTGGTGATCAAGCCCCCATCACTGCTTTGCGCGCGTTGCGATATTCCAATTCCAACTGATCCACCAGCGTCGCGATCGGCAGGATCTCTTGCGCCGCGCCCACGCCCTGGCCGGCGCTCCAGACATCTTTCCAAGCTTTGGGCCGTGAGTTCTTGTCCATGTTGGCGGGCGGCGCCTCGCCGTTCTTGGCCAACACCAGCGGGTCCAGTCCGGCGGCCTGGATGCTGGCCGACAGATAGTTCGCGGGCACGCCCGAGAAGTAGGGCGTGTAGGTGACATCGGCCGCTTGCGCTTGCAGCACCATTTCGCGATACGCCTCGCCTGCCAGCGATTCTTGCGTGGCGATGAAGCGGGTGCCCATGTAGGCGAAGTCGCAGCCCAGCACTTGGGCGGCCAGGATGTCTTTGCCGTGGCTGATGCAGCCCGACAGCGCCAGCGGGCCGTCGTAGAACGCGCGGATTTCATTGACGAGCGCAATCGGATTGATCTGGCCCGCGTGGCCCCCCGCGCCCGCGGCAACCAGGATCAGGCCATCGACGCCCGCTTCCAGCGCGCGCTTGGCGTGCCGCACGTTCGTGACGTCGTGATAGACCAGCCCGCCATAGGGATGCACCGCTTGCACCACGGCTTCGGGTGCGTGCAGTGACGTGATGATGAGCGGCACGCGCCGTTCCGCGCAGATGGCCAGATCGCCCTGCCAGCGCGGGTTGCTGGGATGGATGATCAGGTTCACGCCATACGGTGCAACCTTGGCCGACGGATCGGCGCGCCGCTTGGCCGCCAGCCCGTCTTCGATGCGGGTGATCCAGTCTTGCAGCTGCTCTTGCGGGCGGGCATTCAGGGAAGGAAAGGTGCCGATGATCCCCGCTGCGCATTGCGCCACGACCAGCTCTGGCCCGGAGACCAAAAACATGGGGGCGCCGATGATGGGCAGGCGGGTCTGGGCGTGTAGCGCAAGCGGAGGATGCATCAGGGGGCTCCGGTAAGGGTCAGCGGGGGTCAGTTGGCCTGGATGTTGGCGCTTTGGATAACGTCAGACCACAGGGCGTATTCGCGGTCGATGCGGGATTGCAGCGCCTGGGAATCGCCCGTGTTGATGGTGTAGCCGCCTTCGGTCATGGCTTGCCGGAAGGCGGGGTCTTTGGACACGTCGGCCAGCGCCCGCGTGAGCCGTGCGGAGACGGCGTCAGGCAGTTTTTTCGGCCCGACCAGCGCGTACCAGCCGACCACTTCGTAGTCTTTCATGCCGGCTTCCATCATCGTGGGCACGTCGGGCAGTTCCGGGTTGCGGGTCTTGGACGTGACGGCCAGCGCGCGCGCCTTGCCGCTTTTGATGAAGGGGATGGCGGTGCTGGTGATGTCGAACATGAACGTCACCTTGCCGCTGATTACGTCCATCATCGCGGGCGAGTTGCCGCGGTACGGCACGTGCAGCATGGAAGCGTCGGCCTGCTTCTTCAAGAGTTCGGCAGACAGGTGGTTGGACGCGCCGATGCCGGCGGAGCCGAACGACACGGCATCGGGATGCGAACGCGCGTAGTTGACGAGCTCGCCCACATTCTTGGCGGGAATCTGCGGGCCGATCAGCAGCACGTTGGCGTAGTCGACGACCAGCCCGATCAACGAGAAATCGCGGCGCGGATCGAACAGCGTGCTGCGTTGAACCAGCGGCGACATGGTCAATGTGGGGCTGGCGGCAAAGCCCAGCATGTAGCCGTCGGGCGTGGCCTTGGCGGTGGCGTCCGAGGCGATCATGCCGCTTGCACCCGCACGGTTTTCCACCACGACGGGCTGGCCGAGCTTGTCGCCCAGGTACTTGGCGAACACGCGCGCCGTGGTGTCCACGGGGCCGCCGGGGGCGTAGCCCACCAGCAGGCGGATGGGGCGTTCAGGGTAGGCGTCCGCGCTTGCGGGGGCCGCAAGTGCGCAAGCCGCCACGGCGGCGGCCGTAGCGAATAGGGTCTTGATGTTCACGCTGTTGTCTCCTTGGGGGTAGGGGGCAGGTCGTGGAGCGGAACAGCGAGTCCGCGCCTACGCCAGCCTTTCTTTCAACGGCTGCTTCAGGATCTTGCCGCTGACGGTCGTGGGAATCGTGTCGATGGGGATGATGCGAGCGGGGCGCTTGTACGGCGCCAGCTGCGCGCGCAGATGCAAGCCCAGCAGGTTGGTGTCGATCGTGGCGCCGGGCAGCGGCTCGACAAACGCGATGACTTCTTCATTCTGGTCAGCGGTGTTGCGCCCCACCACGGCCGACAGCCGCACGCCCGGGTACGCGTTGATGACCGACTCGACTTCGATGGGATACACGTTGAAGCCCGAGCGGATGATCAAGTCCTTGGTGCGGCCCGCGATGAACAACGCGCCGCTGTCATCGACATAGCCGATATCGCCGGTGTTGAGCCAGCCGCCGGGCAGCAGCGCGTCGGCGGTTTGCTCGGGGTTGCGGTAGTAGCCCAGCATGACGCCGGGGCCGCGGATCAGGATGTCGCCGCGTTCGCCGGGCGTGGGGGCGCCCGCGTCGGGGCTGCCGATGCGCAGTTCGACGCCGTCCACCGCATAGCCCGCCGAGCAGTCGTCGCGCGGCGCGTCGATGTTGGTGATGAACATCGACCCCGCGTATTCGGTGATGCCGTAGCCGTGATGCATGGGCACGCCAAAGTAGCGTTCGGCGTCGCGCTTGAGCGTCGGGTCAAGCGCCGCGCCGCCCGTGTACACGTAGCGCAGGGCAGGGGCGCGCAGCTCTGCGCGGGGCGGGGCTACCGCCATCATGCGGCTGAACATGGTGGGCACGCCTTGCAGGATGCTGACGCCGGGATGCGCCAACGCGTTGAAGGCGTCGTCGGCATCGAAGCGGCTGCGCAGCACCAGGCTGGCGCCCGCATGCACGGTGGCCATCAACACGGTGGCGATGCCGAAGATGTGCGACATGGGCAGCGCCGCGTAGCCGATGTCGTGCGGCGTCAGGCGGCGCGATGCCGCCGACACGCGCGCAAAATGCAGCAGGCCGCGATGCGGCACCAGCACGCCCTTGGGCGCGCCCGTGGTGCCGGACGTGTAGATGACGGTGGCGACTTCCGCCGCCAGCGCGCCGGTTTCCGCTGGGGTTGGCGTGCTGGCGCGCGCGGCCTGTACGCCAGGCCCCCAGACGGCCGCGTCCGCATCCACGGCGCTGGCGGCGGTGGCATGATCAGCCGCTGCCGCCGAGATGCCGGTGGTGTAGAGCAGCAGCTCGGGCTGCGCATGCTGGCGGATGTTGTCGACCTCGCGGGCGGACAAGCGGGCGTTCACGCCCACCGGCCACGCTCCCACGACGCCGCATCCGAACAGCGCCGCCACCATCGCCGCGCAGTTTTCCCCCACCATCAGCACACGATGGCCGGGCTGCACGCCTTGATCGCGCAACCAGCCCGCCACGGCTTGAACGCGCTGCCACAGCTGCGCGTACGTCAGCGTGCCGCCACCTTCTTCGTACAGGCAGATGGCGTCGGGCTGCTGGCGCGCTTGCTGCGCCAGCACGTGATGGATACGGGTGATGGGTTCTGCGTGAGACATCGGAGTCGCTGGTTAAATCAAAGCGTGGCTTGGGTGCCAAGGATGGCGGTGGATTGGCTGGACAGCGTGCCGCCATTGCCGTGCACCAGCGCAAGCTGGGCGTTGGCGACCTGGCGCGCGCCACCTTCACCGCGTAGCTGCCTGACGGCTTCGATCATGATGAAGACGCCGTACATGCCGGGATGCACGCAGCACAAGCCGCCGCCATTGGTGTTGACGGGCAGCCTGCCGCCCGGGGCGATGGCGCCGTTCGCGATGAAGTCTTTGCTTTCTCCTTTGGCGCAGAAGCCCAGGTCTTCCAGGAACAGCAGCGTGTTGATGGTGAAGGCATCGTAGAGCTCGACAACGTCGATCTCTTTGGGCGTTACCCCCGCCATGGCAAAGGCGCGCTTGCCGGATTCGGCAGCGGCGGTCACCGTCAGGTCTTCCATTGAAGAGATCTGCCGGTTCCAGACGGCGGTGGCGTTGCCCAGCACGTAGACGGGCGGACGCGGCAGGTCGCGCGCACGGTCGGCGCGCACCAGCACGTAGGCGCCCGCGCCGTCGGTGACCAGGCAGCAGTCGCGCACGCTCAAGGGGTCTGACACCATGCGGGCGGACAAAATCTGGTCCAGCGTGGCGGGTTCGCGCAGTTGCGCCTCGGGGTTCAGCTGCGCCCACTGGTTGGCCGCCAGCGCCACCTGCGCCAGATGTTCGCGGCGCGTGCCGTACTGGTGCATGTGGCGCGCGGCCGCCAGGGCATAAGACGACAACGGGCTCAGCGGGTCGTAGGGCGTTTCGTAGGGTTGGGGGTCGAACTGCTTGCGGACGCGGCCGACTTCGGCGCGGCTCAGCGTGGACGTGCGCTGCGTGCTGCCATAGCAGACCAGCACCGCGTTGCACTGGCCGGAGGCCAGCGCATGCAGCGCCGGCATCAGGTGCGCCACGAAGCTGGAGCCGCCCAGCATGGTGCTGTCGATGAAGGTGGGGCGGATGCCCAGGTGTTCGATGACCGGCATCGCCCACATCGGCGCCGCCACGCTGGCGGTGCAGATGCCGTCGATGTCGCGCATCGTCAGCCCGGCGTCGGCCACGGCGCGCTGCGCCGCCTGCACCAGGATTTCCATTTCGGTATAGCCCGTGGCTTGTCCCAGGCCGGCGTGGCCCACACCGGCCACGGCGACGGCGCCGCGTAGATCATTAAGCGTCATGCCGCCTCCTTGTTGGGTACGAAGATCACCAGGCCGTGGCCATCCTGTTGCGCGACCTGGGCGCGCACCGCCATGCCGATGTGTACGTCGCCGGGCGCCACGCCTTCCACGCGGCTCATCAGCCGCACGCCTTCTTGCAGGTCGATCAGCGCTACGTTGTAGTCGCCACCGGCTTCGGGCTTGCGCCGCACGACGGTGGTGGAATAAACGGTGCCGCGTCCGTCGGGCGTGGCCCAATCGAGTTTGTCTGCGCCGCAATGCGGGCAGATCATGCGGGGGTAGAACACGGCGCGGTCGCAGCCGTTGCAATGCTGGATAAGAAAGCGGCCTTGATCGAGCGCCTGGCGGTACTGCGCCTCGACGCCTTGCAACCCGCTTTCCTTGGGATCGGAAACAGTCATGGTGGGAGGGGATTCCAGTGGATGACGCTTGCTAGTGTCGGCACAGCCGCCGCGTTCGGCCATTCTTCATTGCTGAAGCAGGCCTTTTGCGCGCCTGTAGTGGCGGCGCCCTACATCCTGCGCGAAGCCGGTCTTCGGAAGAGGCAGATTGTCCGGCTGCACCGGCCATGGCTAGATACCGGGCAAAGGAGGTAGACCATGAACCTGACCTGGACGCCCGAAGAGCGCCAATTCCGCGACGAGGTGCGCGCGTTCGCCATCTCGAAGCTGCCGGACGATATTCGCGACAAGGTGCTGCGGCATCAGCGGCTGGAGCGCAACGACTATGTGCGCTGGCACAACATCCTGGCGGATCAGGGTTGGGGCGCGCCCAACTGGCCCGTCGAACACGGCGGCACGGGTTGGAACGCGTTGCAGCGCCTGATCTTCGAAGTGGAATGCTTCAAGGCCGGTGCGCCGCGTCTGCTGCCCTTCGGCTTGTCCATGATCGGCCCGGTGCTGATGAAGTACGGCAGCGCCGAACAGCAGGCCCGCCTGTTGCCGCGCATGCTGCGCGTGGAAGACTGGTGGTGCCAGGGCTATTCCGAGCCGGGTTCCGGGTCTGATCTGGCGTCGCTGAAAACGCGCGCCGTGCGCGAGGGCGATGACTACATCGTCAATGGCCAGAAAACCTGGACCACGCTGGCGCAGTACGCCGATTGGATGTTCTGCCTGGTCCGCACCGACCCCGACGCGCGCGCGCAGCGCGGCATCTCGATGCTGTTGCTGGACATGCGCTCGCCGGGCGTGACGGTGCGCCCCATCCGCACGCTGGACGGCGGCCATGATGTGAACGAGGTCTGGCTGGAAAACGTGCGGGTGCCGGTGTCGAACCTGGTGGGCGAAGAGAACCAGGGCTGGACGTACGCCAAGTATCTGCTGGGCCACGAGCGCACGGGCATCGCCGGCTTGGGCCATTGCCATCGCGAGCTGGGCATTTTGAAGGACATGGCTGCGCACGCGCGTTCGCACGGCTTGCCGTTGCTGGCCGACAACCGTATCCGCGACCGCATCTCGCGCATCGAAGTGGACATCATGGCGCTGGAAATGCTGCTGTTGCGCGTGGCGTCCAGCAATGACGGCACGCCGGGGCCGGAAGCGTCGGTGCTGAAGATACGCGGCTCCGAGATTCAGCAGGATCTGGCCATGCTGCAAATGGAAGTGGCGGGGCCGGATGCCTGGCCTTACGACCCCGATTGGCTGGAAGCGGACAACGACGGCCACGGGCCGGGGCCAGAGATGGCCGCCGCGGCCGGCGCGGGTTACGCCGATATGCGCAAGACCTCGATCTACGGCGGCACGACCGAAGTGCAGAAGGGCATCATCGCCCGCCTGGTGCTGGGCCTGTAGGCCGGCTGACGCGCAACCCGACAGGAAGAGACGCATGGATTTCATCTATACCGAAGAACAGCGCATGCTGGCCGACAGCCTGCGCCGCCTGGTGGACCAGGCATGGACCTATCCCCAGCGCCGCGCCCGTCAGGCGGCTGGCCGGCTTGACCCCAAGGCATGGGGCGCGCTGGCGGAACTTGGCGTGCTGGGCCTGACCATTTCGCAGGATTTTGGCGGCTTTGGCGAAGTGCCGGCCAGCCTGCTGCCGGTGCATGTGGAGCTGGGGCGCGGGCTGGTGTCCGAACCGGTCATCCCCAGCGCCGTGATGGGCGCAGCCTTGCTGGATGCCTGCGATGACGCGGTGCGCACGCGCTGGTTGCCAAGCATTGCGTCGGGCGAGTCCATCGTCAGCGTGGCGTATCAGGAACCCGGGCGGCGCTACGACACCGACCCGCAAGATTGCCGCGCCGCCAAAACGGCTGAGGGCTGGCGCGTGGACGGCGTCAAACATCTGGTGTGGCATGGCGCCGCCGCCACGGCGTGGCTGGTCAGCGCGAAGGGCGCAGACGGCCAGACGCTGTTGCTGGCGGTGCCCACAGACTCGACGGGCGTACGCGTCACCGACACGCCCACGTTGGACGGCGCGCGCTGTGCGCGGCTGGATCTGGATGCGGTCGGCTTGCCTGCGGATGCCTTGCTGGCGGAAGGGCCGGCTGCCGATCAGGCGCTGGCGCAGGCGTTGCAATGGGGCACGGCGGCATTGTGCGCGCATGCGGCGGGCGCGATGGACCGCCTGTTGGAAATCACCGTCGACTATCTCAAAACGCGCAAGCAGTTCGGCCAGCCGCTGGCGACGTTCCAGGCGTTGCAGCATCGTTTGGCCGAGATGTTGGTGGCGAAGGAACTGGCCCTGTCCATGGCCTATGTGGCGGTGGCGGCGTTGACCGAGCCGGACCTGGCGGAGCGCCGCCGCATGATTGCGTCGGCCAAGCTGGAAGCGGCGCGCGCCGGGCGTCTTGTGGCGCAGATGGCGGTGCAGCTGCATGGCGGCATGGGCATGACGGACGAGCTGGATGTGGGCGACTACTTCAAGCGGCTGACGGTGATCGATCAACTGTTGGGCGACACCGCCGAACAGCTGGCGGTGCTTGAGCAACTGGCCGCTGCAAAGGAATCCGTCACTGAAAAGAAATCCGCCACTGAAAAGAAATCCGCCACTGAAAAGGAATGGGCATGAGCGCACAACCTTCCCACGCGGCAGCGGTTGATAACAAAGCCGGCAACAAAGCCGACAACAAAGTGGGCAACAACGTCGGCAACCCCGGCGACTACACCCAGATTCAATTCACGCTGGACCGTGGCGTCGGCGTCATCACGCTGAACCGGCCTGACCGCCTGAACAGCTTCACCGAAGTCATGCACGCCGAATTGGCGCGCGCGTTGGATGTCATGGAAGCCGATGCGGACTTGCGCGGTCTGGTCATCACCGGCGCCGGCCGGGGCTTTTGCGCCGGCCAGGACTTAAGCGAACGCAAACCTGCCGAAGATGGTTCGCGGCGCGACCTGAGCCAGATTCTTGAGGCATGTTATCGGCCCTTGATCACGCGCCTGCGCGCCTTGCCGGTGCCGGTGGTGTGCGTGATGAATGGCGTCGCGGCGGGTGCGGGCGCGAGTCTGGTGCTGGCTTGCGATGTTGTATTTGCCGTGCAGTCCGCGCGCTTCATTCAGGCCTTCAGCAAGATCGGCTTGCTGCCGGATGCGGGCGGCACGTGGTTCCTGCCGCGTCTGGTGGGGTCGGCCCGCGCGATGGGGGCGGCGCTGTTTGGCGAAGCGGTGACCGCCACGCAAGCGGAATCCTGGGGCCTGATCTGGCGCGTGGTGCCTGACGACGCGCTTGCCGCCACACTGTCTGATGTGACGGCAACCCTGGCGGCGGGGCCAACGCGGGCTTACGCTGCGACGAAAGCCGCGCTGCATGCGTCCAGCGGCAACACGCTGGCGCAGCAGTTCGATATGGAATGCCGCTTGCAGCGCGAGCTGGGCTACACCGACGATTACCTGGAGGGCATGCGCGCGTTTGCCGAAAAACGGCCGCCGGCCTTCAGCGGGAAGTGAGCCCGGACGTGATGCCGGACATCACCCAACCTACCGTGCATCACGGCGCGTGCGGAACCTGGATCTGTTCGATGAGTTCGCGCGCGCAGCCGGGCAGCGCGTCAATGTCGCGCACCAGCAGCTTGCGTTCGCGTACCACCCAGGGTTCATCCAGTTCCACCACTCGCAACTTGGTGTCGGCGCCGTAACGGCGGGCAGCGGAATCAGGAATGACCCCTACGCCCACGCCCGCCTGCACCATCCGGCAGATGGAATCGAAGCTATAGAGCTGGATGCGCTGCGGCAGGCGCTGGCCGTTGCGTTCCAGCTGGTCGCGCAGGAAGGCGACGAGCGTTGAGCCTTCGTGCATGGTGATGAACGGGTAGCGCACCGCGTCGATCAGCTTGACCTTGTCCTGGTCTTGCAGCGGGTGGCCATTGGGCACGACCAGCACCAGCCGGTCGGTGCTGAAGTGGATGGCTTGCAGTTCGGGCGCGTCCACGGGGCCCGCCACGATGCCCAGGTCGGTTGTGCCGTCCAGCACGCCGCGCACGATGTCGCGTGTCAGGCGTTCCTGCAAGTCCACCGTCACGCCCGGGTGGCCCGCCAGGAATTGCGCCAGGATGTCCGGCATGAATTCGGTCACGGCCGTGGTGTTGGCGAAGATCCGGATATGCCCGGCGTCGCCATCTGATTGCTCCTGGAAGTCATGCTTCAGGTGGTCGACCTGGCGCATGATCACGCGGGCGTGCTGCAGCAGCTTCTGGCCGGCGGGCGTGATTTCCACGCCGCGGCTGTCGCGGTACAGCAGTCGGGAATTGAGCTGGTTCTCCAGCGCCTTGATCCGCACGCTGACCGCGGCCAGGGACAGATGCGCCCGCTTGGCCGCCTGGGTCAGGCTGGGGGATTCGGCGATGTGGATGAACAGGCGAAGGTCGGCAAGGTCGAAGTGCATGGGGTGTAGTTTACGGCGCGCGGCGCCGGGACTGGGCGTGGGCTGTCGATTCAGGCGCCACAAACCCCGCCTTGAGGAAAAACGAATTCACAACGGGGACGGCTTGCGGGCATTCTTCATCCTTGAGAAAACCCCACCAAAGGATATGGCATGACTTCTACAGATCCGGCAGCCTGGATCGGCAGCGGCGAACGCAAGGCGGACGCCATGGACCCCGGCCATGCCGCGCGTATCGCCGCCACCCTGGGCGGGGCCGCGCCCGCGCAGGGAGAAGCCTTGCCGCCGCTGTGGCAATGGGCGTTTTTCATCAGCACGGTGGGCATGGATGGCTTGGGGACAGATGGGCACCCCTCGCGCGGCGGTTTCCTGCCGCCCGCCCAGGACCGCAACCGCATGTGGGCGGGCGGCCGGGTTGAGTTCCGTCAGCCGCTGAAGGTGGGTGTGCCGGCCGAGCGCGTGTCCACCGTTGCCGACGTCAAGGAAAAAACGGGCCGCACGGGCGCCTTGCTGTTTGTCACCGTGCGCCACGAATACCACCAGGCGGGCGAAATCGTCATCCAGGAAGAGCAGGACATCGTGTACCGCCAGCCGTCGCCGCCCAAGCTCGCAGGCAGTGAACCGGCCCCCGAGGCGCAATGGCGCGACACCGTCAACCCGTCTTCCATTCTTCTGTTCCGTTATTCCGCGGTGACCTTCAACGGCCATCGCATTCATTACGACCACCCCTACGTGACGGGCACCGAGGGCTATCCCGGCCTGGTTGTGCATGGCCCGTTGATCGCCACGGAAATGGTCGCCGCCTTTACGCGCGCCCATCCCAAGGCGCGCCTGACGCATCTGGCCTACCGTGGCCTGCGCCCGCTGATTTCGCCCACGCCCTTCCAGGTAGCCGGCCGCTTGACCGAGCCGGGCCTGGCCCAGCTGTGGGCCGAGCAGGACGGCACGCTGGCCCACCAAGCTGAACTGAGGTTTACCGAATGAGCACACAGGCATCCCGCCCCTTGGACGGCATCACCGTCGTCAGCCTGGAACACGCCATCGCCGCGCCGTTCTGCACCCGCCAGCTGGCGGATATGGGCGCCCGCGTCATCAAGATCGAACGCCCCGGCAGCGGCGATTTCGCGCGCGGCTACGACGAGCGCGTGCGCGGCTTGTCGTCGCACTTCGTCTGGACCAACCGGTCCAAAGAAAGCCTGACACTGGACCTGAAGCGCGACGAGGCCGGCGGCATCATGGACCGTCTGCTGGAATCGGCCGACGTGCTGGTGCAAAACCTGGCGCCGGGCGCGGCGGCCCGGCTGGGCCTGTCGTTTGACGCCCTGCACAAGAAATTCCCGCGCCTGATCGTGTGTGATATCTCGGGCTACGGCGAAGGCGGCCCGTATCAGGACAAGAAGGCCTACGACCTGCTCATCCAGAGCGAAAGCGGCTTTCTGTCGGTCACCGGCACGCAGGACGACCCGGTCAAGGCCGGGTGTTCCATCGCCGATATCGCGGCGGGCATGTACGCGTATTCGGCCATTCTGAATGCGCTGCTGCTGCGTCAGAAAACCGGGCTGGGCAGCCGGCTGGACGTGTCCATGCTGGAAAGCATGGTCGAGTGGATGGGTTTTCCCATGTACTACGCGTTCGAAGGCGCAAAGCCCCCCGTGCGCGCAGGCGCGGCGCACGCCTCTATCTACCCCTACGGCCCGTTCCCGGTGGGCGACGGCTCGACCATCATGCTGGGCCTGCAGAACGAACGCGAATGGCGCGTGTTCTGCGCCCAGGTGCTGCGCCAGGCCTCGCTTGCCGAAGACCCGCGCTTCATCTCGAACTCGCAGCGCACCGCCAACCGCGACGCCTTGCGCGATCTGATCGTGGCGGCGTTTGCCGACTTGTCCATCGACCAGGTCACGCAACGGCTGGAAGATGCGCAAATTGCCAACGCCCGCGTCAACGACATGGCAGGCGTCTGGGCGCACCCGCAGTTGCAGGCGCGCGCCCGCTGGAGCCAGGTGGACAGCCCCGCCGGCGTGCTGCCCGCGCTGCTGCCGCCCGCCAGCAGCAACGCCTTTACGCCGCGCATGGCCGCCGTGCCTGCCGTGGGCCAAAACACGGATGCGGTGCTAGCATCGCTGGGATACGCGCCAGAACAAGTGGCGCAGTTCCATGATTCGGAGGTCGTGTGACCCATCCCGTCGTTCGTAGCGCCCTGTTCGTGCCGGCCTCGCGCGCCGAGCGCATCCCCAAAGCGCTGGCGGCTGGCGCCGACACCGTCATCGTCGATCTCGAAGACGCCGTCGAACATCTGGCCAAGGCGTCTGCCCGGGAATCGCTGTGCGACTTCCTGGGGACGCATCGCGAGGCCCGTTTGTGGGTGCGCATCAACGACGCATCAACCTCCTGGCACGACGACGATCTGAAAGCGTGCCGTGGCCGGCCCGGCGTGGCCGGCATCTTGTTGCCCAAAGCCGAAAGCCTGGCCCAGGTGCGGCATGTGGCGCAGACCGGTCTGCCAGTGATTCCCATCATTGAAACCGCGCGCGGCCTGCTCAACGCCGCCGAGGTCGCCGCCACGCCGGGCGTGGCGCGGCTGGCGTTCGGCAGCCTGGACTACGGCTTGGACATGGGCCTGACGCCCGACACGCCCGGCGCCGATACGGTGCTGGACCATGCGCGGGTGCAGGTCTTGCTGCATAGCCGTTCGGCGGGCCTTGCGCCCGCGTTGGACGGCGTGTTTCCGGGCGTGCAAGACGTGGCCGGGCTGGCGCAGGCGGCCAGCCGCGCTCAGCAGATGGGGTTTGGCGGCATGCTGTGCATCCACCCGGCGCAGGTTCCGGTGATCCACGCGGCCTTCGTGCCGGCGCGGGAAGAACTCGACTGGGCGCGCCGCGTCGTTGCCGCGCATCGCGAGACGGCGGCCGGCACCTTCATGCTGGACGGCAAGATGGTCGATGCGCCCGTGATCGCACGCGCCCGACTGGTGCTGGCCCAAGCGGGCGAGCAGGCCCCCGCATGAGCGACGCGCTGTTTATCGGGCATACCTATATCGACGTCACCGTGCTGGCCGACACCTGGCCCACCGGCGACGAAAAAAGCGTGGCGCGTGACTACGCCGTGTCCTTTGGCGGCAACGCCGTCACGGCGGCGTTTGCGTGCGGACGGCTGGGGTCGCCGCCAGATCTGATCTGTTCATTGGCGCCCGACTGGCTGGGGCATATGTATTCCGACATGGCGGCGGCGCACGGCGTGACGCTGCACGCGCGGCATGTGCGGCGGTCGTCGCTGTCGTTCATCATGCCCAACCACGGCAAGCGCGCGATTGTTCGCGCGCGCGATGTGGACTACCTGAATGAATTCCCGCGGCTGGATATCAGCGGCTACCGCGCCCTGCATCTGGATGGCCACCAGCCCGACGCCGCGCTGCACTATGCGCGCGCTTGCCGGCAGGCGGGGGTGCTGACGTCACTGGATGGCGGCGGCGTGCGCGAGAACACTGACGAGCTGCTGCGCTACATCGACGTCGCCGTCTGCGCCGAACGCATGTGCGAACAGCTGGACCTGACGCCCGAAGGCTTGCTGGATCTGCTCAAGGCCCGCGGCTGCCGCATCGGCGCTGTCACGATGGGCGAGCGCGGCATGCTGTGGTACGACGAAACGGGCCATGTCGATATCCTGCCGTCGCTGGACGTGCCGGGTCATCGCATTGTGGATACGTCGGGGGCGGGTGACGTGTTCCACGGCGCCTATGTGTGGTCTTACCTGAACCGCCCGGATCAACCCTGGGCGGAACACTTCACCTTCGCGCGCGCGGCATCGGCGCACAAGATTCAGCATCTGGGCAATGAAGCCGGGCTGCCGAAGGTGGAAGATGTGGAACGGGCGATGATGGCGTTTGCGCCGAAGGGGTAGCGCTGCGGTGGTGTGATGGGTTGCGCGTTAGGGTATGAGGGATGCTTGGGCGTGCGGGATTCTTGAGCGTGCGGGATGCTTGAACGTGCGGGATGCTTGGTCCAGACGGTGCCGCGCTTCACGCATCCTGCGAAGCGCCACCCATCAGAGGATGCTGCAAGCCCATACCGGCCCGCGTCCCTCAAACCGTAATTCGCTCAATCGCCTGATCTTTGATCTCTGCAATCCACGCCGAAACCGGCCGTCCCATGACGCTGATTTCCGGCGCTAGATCGCTTAGCGGCAGCAACACAAACGCCCGTTGATGCATGCGCGGATGCGGCAAGATCAGGCGTTCGTGATCCATCGACCTATCTCCGTACAGCAACAGATCCAGGTCCAGCGTGCGAGGCGCGTTCTTATAAGGACGCTGCCGGCCGTGCTGGTTTTCCAGCGCTTGCAGCGCGTCCAGCAAGGCCAAAGGCGGCAAGTGCGTATCCAGCGCTGCCACGGCATTGACGAAGTCGGGGCCGGTGGCCTCCACGGGGGCGCTGCGGTAGAACGGCGATGCCGTCACGGCGGCGATGCCGTCCGTGGCTTGCAGCTCGGCCAGCACGTGGCGCAGCGTGGCCGCGCCATCACCCAGGTTGGCGCCCAGGCCGATATACGCGCGGACCATGGCAGGCGGCACGGTGTTACTCGGCGCTGGACGGGCCGCGCGACGGCGAACGGCGCGGACGGCGGCGCTTGCGCGGGCCTGACGACGTGGACGGGCCTGCGCCACCACCGCCACCCGCATCACCGGCTTCACGCGGCAGGCGCGAGACTTCTTCGATCATGTCGGCGCGGGTGACGTCATCGGCGTTAGCCAAGTCCATCCACCATTGCGCCAGCACGCTGTCGAACTCGCCGGCCGCGGCGCGCAGTTGCAGGAAATCGCAGGCGGCGCGAAAGCGCGGCTGCTCGATCATGCGGAAAATCGTCTTGCCCATGCGGCGTTCGAAACGCGGCTGCATGAACCAGATTTCGCGCATGTCGGACGAGAAGCGGCGCTGGATGGCGAGCTTCTCGGTCTGTTCGTCCAGCACGGAATCCGCCGCTTGCGACAGCGCGGGAATGGTGTGCTCGCCCTGGGCGCGCAGCTGCTTCCAGCGCACGTCCACCTGCTGCCACAGCAGGGCGGCAAACAGGAAGCTGGGGCTGATGGTCTTGCCGGCGCGCACGCGGGCGTCGGTGCGTTCCAGCGCGAGTTCAACGAAGTGCTCGCCGCCCGGTTGTTCCAGCACCACATCCAGCAACGGCAACAGGCCGTTGTGCAGGCCGTCTGCGCGCAACTGGCGCAGGCAATCCATGGCGTGGCCGCAGGTCAGCAGCTTCAGCATTTCGTCGAACAGGCGGGATGCCGGCACGTTTTCAATGAGCTCGGCCATGGTGCTGATCGGCTGGCGCGTGGCCGGGTCGATCGTGCCATTGAGCTTCGCGGCAAAACGCACGGCGCGCAGCATGCGGACCGGGTCTTCGCGGTAACGCTTGACCGGGTCGCCAATGATGCGGACCTGGCGCTTTTTCAAGTCGGCCACGCCATTGTGGTAGTCGATGACTTCCTCGTTGTGCGGGTCGTAGTACAGCGCGTTCATCGTGAAGTCGCGGCGCTTGGCGTCTTCTTCCTGCGAACCGAACACGTTGTCGCGCAGGATGCGGCCGTGTTCGTCGGTTTCCTGCTCTTCCGAGGCGGGCGCGCGGAAGGTGGACGTTTCGATGATTTCCTGGCCGAACACCACGTGCACCAGCTGGAAGCGGCGGCCGATGATGCGGGCGCGGCGAAACAGCGGGCGGATCTGTTCGGGCGTGGCGTTGGTGGCCACGTCGAAGTCCTTGGGTTCCAGCCCCACGATCAGGTCGCGCACGGCGCCGCCGACGATAAAGGCGTCATAGCCGTGCTGGCGCAGCACTTCGCAGACCTTGATGGCGTGGCGCGAAACGTTACGGCGGTCGATGCCGTGCTTGTCGCGCTCGATGCGCAACGGCCCCCGGGGCGCCGGCGCGAACAAGCGGCCGACGAATTTTTTTATGGTGTCAGTGATCATTTAGGACTTCGAGTCTTCMATGTGGTCGAACAAGTCGATCACTTGCCAGCCACGTTCCTGAGCGATATTGCGCAGGGTCGGGCTGGGGTTGGCGGCGATCGGACGGGTCACCTTTTCGAGCAGCGGTACATCATTGACCGAATCGCTATAGAAAAACGATTCGGAGAAATCCGCAAGCCCCAGGCGCATCGCGGACAGCCAATCGTTCACGCGCACCACCTTGCCTTCCTTGAAACTGGGCGTGCCCAGGATGCGGCCGGTGTAGCGGCCGTTCAGGTATTCGGCGTCGGTAGCCACCAGGTGCGGCACGCCAAAGGCGCGGGCGATGGGGGCGGTGACGAAGCTGTTGGTCGCCGTGACGATGGCGCACAAGTCGCCAGCATCCAGGTGAGATTGCACCAACGCGCGGGCGTCGGCGGTGATGGACGGGCGGATGACTTCACGCATGAATTCTTCGTGCCAGTCCGCCAGGTCATAAGGAGAATGCGCCGCCAGCAACCCCAGCATGAATTCGGCGGCCTGTTCGGCGGTGAGTTCGCCGCGGTTGTAGCGGTCCATCAGGTCGTCGTTCTGACGGCGGGCTTCGTCCGGGTCTCCCGCACGGCCCGTGCGTGCCAGATAGTCGGCCCATTGGTAGTCGCTATCCAGCGGCAACAGGGTGTGATCCAGGTCGAACAGGGCGAGACGTCGGGAGGTCATGTGCGTTGTGAATCAGGGTCTGCGAGCATGGCCCGCAACAAAGGCAAGGTGATGGGACGGCCGGTGGCCAGGGAATAGCGGTCAAGCGCGTCGATCAGCGCGGCCAGTTTGCGGATGTCGCGTTCGTGGTGAATCAACATCCAGTTGATGATTTCAGGCGCCAGATGCATGCCGCGTTCGGCGGCCTGCGCGGACAGCGCGGCGAGCTTGTCGGCATCCGACAGCGGGTCCAGGCGGAACACCAGGTCCCAGCCCAGGCGGGTGCGCAGGTCTTCGCGCAGCGGCATCGACAGCGGGGCGCGGTCGCCCGCCAAGGCCAGCGCAAAGGCGCGGCCAGTGGCGGCGGATTCGCGCCAGCGGTTGTACAGCGCGAACAACGCGGCCTGACGGGYGTCGTCCATGCGGTGCACATCGTCCACGGCCACGAACTTGGGCATGGGCGATTTGGAATCGGCCTCGGCCAGACGGCGCAGCATCGTTTCACCCTTGGCGGGGTCGATGAAGACGGCGTCGGGGCGGGCGGTCAGCGCGCGCAGCAGATGCGTGCGGCCACAACCGGCTGCGCCCCAGATATACAGGGCGCGGCCCGGATTGAGCGCGCGCACCGCTGCCAGCGCTTCCCCGTTGGGGCCGGCGATGTAGTTGTTCAGCGATGGCGCTGGCGCGGGAAGAACGTCGAGCAGCAGCTGGCGGTTCATGAGAGGTTATCAATCAGGCTGGTTCGGTACTGCCGCAGCCCGGCACAAACACGGCCCGGCACGACAATTGCATCGCGGGGGCGCGCAGCGGCGCAGGACATGCCGGTGTTGCCGGAAAAGCCAAAAAACGGTGAAGCAAGGGGCCGGGGCAAGCCCTTTCCAGGCGCTATCCGCCAGAAACTGGCAAAATCCATACCGGCCAACCCGACACTTTAAACCACCTGGGGGGATGGTGTCGCGCCCAAGGGCTTTGCCTGGCTTGGGTTTGCGCCCTTTTTTGCCCCCTGGCCGGTCAGACCGGCCCCTGCCGCAATCCCCACGCGCGGCCGGTTCGATCCCTGCTCAACGCCGCAACATCGTAAAATGCAGGGCGTTCCACCAAATTCCCAGCAATTGTTACATACCCCACGGCATTTCTCATGACGAATCAACCTAAAGCCCCCTTGACCTACCGCGATGCCGGTGTCGACATCGACGCAGGCGACGCCCTGGTCGACCGTATCAAACCCCTCGCCGCGCGCACCATGCGCCCCGGGGTGCTGGCCGGTATCGGCGGCTTTGGCGCCTTGTTCGAAGTGCCGAAGAAGTACAACGAGCCCGTGCTGGTCTCGGGCACCGACGGCGTGGGCACCAAGCTGCGCCTGGCCTTCGAGTGGAACCGCCACGACACCGTGGGTATCGACTTGGTCGCCATGAGCGTCAACGACATCCTGGTGCAGGGCGCTGAACCCCTGTTCTTCCTGGACTACTTCGCCTGCGGCAAGCTCTCGGTGGACACGGCGGCGTCGGTGGTGGGCGGCATTGCCAAGGGCTGCGAATTGTCGGGCTGCGCGCTGATCGGCGGCGAAACCGCTGAAATGCCGGGCATGTACCCGGACGGCGAATACGACCTGGCTGGCTTTGCGGTGGGCGCGGTGGAAAAGTCCGCCATCATCGACGGCAAGTCCATCAAGCCGGGCGACGTGGTGCTGGGCCTGGCCTCCAGCGGCGTGCATTCCAACGGTTTTTCGCTGGTGCGCAAGATCATCGAACGCGCCGGCGCCAAGCCCACCGACGACTTCCACGGCCAGCCGCTGGTTGACGTCGTGATGGCGCCCACGCGCATCTACGTGAAGCAAGTGCTGGCCGCGCTGGCCAAGCACGGCACCGACATCAAGGGCCTGGCCCACATCACCGGCGGCGGTCTGCTGGACAACGTGCCGCGCATTCTGCAAGCCGGCCTGTCGGCCAAGCTGCACCGTGACGGCTGGGAAATGCCCAAGCTGTTCCAATGGCTGCAAGAGCAGGGCGGCGTCGAAGACACCGAAATGCACCGCGTCTTCAACTGCGGCATCGGCATGGTGCTGGTGGTGGACGCGGCCCAGGCCGACGCCATCGCCGCCACGCTGCGCGAGCAAGGCGAAACCGTCAACAAGATCGGCGAAATCGTCGAGCAGACGGAAGGCATGGCGCAGACCTTCGTGGTGTAAACCGCGTTCTGGTCTTGGGCCTTGCATGAAAAAACCCGCCGATGGCGGGTTTTTGTTTTTTGGGGTGGGCGACGTGGAGAAAACGCCTTAAGCCTTGCCGGCCAGCGCCATCGCCACCGCATCGATCGTCTGCGCCACGGCGTCGGGCGCCAGGCAATCCACGATGACGCGCTCGGGCTGGGCGCGCAGCCACGTGATCTGGCGCTTGGCCAGTTGGCGCGTGGCGGCAATGCCCTGTTCGCGGGCGGTGGCCAGATCGATCTCGCCATCCAGATGCGCCCACATTTGCCGGTAGCCCACGCAGCGCACGGAGGGCAGGCCGGGATGCAGATCAGGGCGGGCGCGCAAGCCTCGGACTTCTTCCAGCAGGCCGCCCGCCAGCATGGCGTCAAAGCGCTGTTCGATGCGTGCGTGCAGCGCGCTGCGCTCGGACGGTTCGAGGCTGATCGTCAGGTATTGATTGGCGTCGTCGTCCGGCTTGCGCTCGCCGCGTTGCAGCAGCGCCGACATGGGCTGGCCCGACAATTGGCAGATCTCCAACGCACGCTGAATGCGCTGGCTGTCGTTGGGCGCCAGGCGCGCGGCCGTGATGGGGTCCAGCACTGCCAGTTCGGCATGCAACGCGGGCCAGCCGTGGACGGCGGCTCGGGCTTCAAGCTCGGCGCGCAAGGCGGGATCGGCCTGAGGCAGGTCGTCCAGCCCGTCGCGCAGCGCTTTGTAGTACATCATCGTGCCGCCCGCCAGCAGCGGGATGCGGCCACGCGCACGGATCTCGCCGATCAGGCGCAGCGCATCGGCGCGGAACTCGGCGGCGGAATACGACTGCGCCGGGTCCAGGATGTCGAGCAGATGCTGCGGCACGCGTGCCTGTTCTTCGGGCGACGGCTTGGCGGTGCCGATGTCCATGCCGCGATAGATCGTGGCGGAATCGACGTTGACGATTTCCATCGGCCAGCGCTCGGCCAGCGCCAACGTGGACGCGCTCTTGCCTGCGGCGGTGGGGCCAGCCAGGCAAATGACCAGCGGCGTGTCGGTTGCGGGGGTAAGGGAAGACGGCAAACTTATTGTCCGCGCAGAAAGAGCTTGTCCAGGTCGGACACCGACCACTGCACCCAGGTCGGGCGGCCATGATTGCATTGATCGGCGCGCTCGGTGGTTTCCATCTGCCGCAGCAGCCCGTTCATTTCTTCAATGGTCAGCTTGCGGTTGGCGCGCACGGAACCGTGGCAGGCCATGGTGGACAGCAGTTCGTTGCGTTGCTCCGTCAGCAAGCGCGACACCCCCACGGCGCCCAGATCGCGCAGCACGGCGCGGGCCAGCGTTTCGATGTCGCCACGGGCCAGGATGGCGGGCACGGAACGTACGGCGATCGATGTGGGGCCTGACGGGCGCATCTCGAAACCCAGATCGCTGAGTTGTTCGTCGAATTCCTCGACGATGGCCACGTCCTTTTCCTGGGCGTGGAACACGACTGGCACCAACAGGTCTTGGCGCGGCAGGCTGCGGGCGTCCAGCGCCTGCTTCAGCTGTTCATAGACGACGCGCTCGTGCGCTGCGTGCATGTCCACCAGCACCATGCCCCGGCGGTTCTGCGCCAGGATGTAGATGCCGTGCAACTGCGCCAACGCCATGCCCAGCGGATGTTCCTCATCGGCGGGCAGCGTGGCGGCCGCGCGGGGTTCGCTGACCGGCGTGACCTTGGCGGCCGTGTCGTCGCCAAGCGGGCGGTACAACGATTGCCAATCCGCGGCGGGAATGCCGGCGGGTTCTGCGTGCAGCCGGAACGGCACCTGCGTGTGGGCGCGTTGCGGGGTGGGCGACGGGCGCAGGCCATACGTGGCGTTGGATGTGTTGCCGCCGGTGTAGCCGGGGCGAGGCGAGTCCGCAGCGGGCGCCGGGGCCGCCGTGTTGACCGGCGCGCTTTGCGAAGTACTGTCAGGAGCGCGATACGGCGGGACCGGGGCAGCGTTCGCAGACCCGCTTTCAGCAGGACGCGCCACGGTTTCAAAGCCGCCGTCTTCCGACTCGTTCTGTGCGGCGGAAGCGCCGGGGGGCGTGACCGCGGACGAACCGCCCGTCTGCGCCAGCGTCTGGCCAACGGCGTGCGACACAAACCGGTGCACCGCGCCGCTGTCGCGGAAACGGACTTCATGTTTGGCCGGGTGCACGTTCACGTCCACGGCGGCGGGGTCAATGTCCAGGAACAGTACGTAGGCGGGCTGACGGTCACCGTGCAGGACGTCGGCATAGGCCGCGCGCAGCGCATGGCTGACGGTGCGGTCGCGCACATAGCGGCCGTTTACGTACAGGTATTGGCGGTCGGCGCGGGCGCGGGCGGCGGTGGGGCGGGTGATCATGCCGGCCAGGCTGACCGTGCCAACCGCATGCGACAGCAACAGGCCATGTTCGGCGAATTCCGCGCCCAGCACGTCGCGGATGCGCTGCGGGGGCTCGGCGGGCAGCCATTGGCGCTGCGCGCGGTCATGGTGGAACAGCCGGAACGCAATCTGGGGGTGCGCCAGCGCAATGCGCTCCATGGCGTCAACGCAATGGCCGAACTCGGTGGCTTCGGATCGCAGGAACTTGCGGCGTGCGGGCACGGCGTCAAACAACTGGCGCACATCCACGGTGGTGCCCGGCGGGCCGGATGCCGGGCTGACCTGCATGCTGCCGGCGTCGATTTGCCAGGCGTGTTCGCCGTCGCGGGTGCGCGAAATGATGGTGACCTGGGCGACCGACGCAATCGATGCCAGCGCTTCGCCGCGAAACCCCATCGACGCCACCGACTCCAGTTCGTTCAGCGAGCGGATCTTGCTGGTGGCGTGGCGGGCCAGCGCCAGCGGCAGTTCTTCAGGGGGAATGCCGCCGCCGTCGTCGGTGACGGCAATCCGCCGGATGCCGCCGCCTTCCAGGCGCACTTCGATGGCGCGACCGCCCGCGTCAATCGCGTTTTCAAGGATTTCCTTGAGCACGGAGGCGGGGCGCTCAATCACTTCGCCAGCGGCAATCTGGCTGATGAGCAGGTCGGGAAGCGCAAGAATGGAACGGCGTTCGGTCATTAGGCTCAAGTCTGGTGGGGCTATGTGGACGATTTTAGCGTCATGGGCGGGTGGGCTATAGTCGCTGGGAAATTTCCTTCCTCCGATCCTTCCGGGCTGCTGAATGCTTGAATTTTTCAATATGGTGCTCCACATCGACAAGACGCTGGGCGTCTGGGTCGCGCAATACGGCGTGTGGGTGTACCTGGTGCTGTTCCTGATTGTTTTCGCCGAGACGGGCCTGGTCGTGCTGCCCTTCCTGCCGGGCGATTCGCTGTTGTTCATCGCGGGCGCGTTCGGCGCCACGGGCCATATTGATCCGGTCTTGATGGCCGTGCTGCTGATTGTGGCCGCCATCACTGGCAACACGCTGAACTACATGATCGGGCGCTACATCGGGCCACGCGTGTTCTCGATGAACCTGCGCTTCCTGGACCGCGGCGCGCTGATGCGCACGCATGCGTTCTATGAAAAGCACGGCGGCAAGACGATCGTGATGTCGCGTTTCATTCCCGTCGTCCGCACGTTCGCGCCCTTTGTCGCGGGCGTGGCCGACATGCCGATGTCGCGCTTCCAGCTGTTCAACATCCTGGGCGCGCTGTTCTGGGTGGTCAGCCTGGTGGCAGCCGGTTATTTCTTCGGCAACATCCCGTTGGTGCGCGAACACCTGAACACCATTGTGCTGCTGGGTCTGGCCGCCGCCATCGTGCCGGTCGTGGGTGCCGGCGTGTTCAAGCTGATCAAGTCCCGGCGTGCGTAAACAATCACGATCGAAAATGTAGTCTGACTGCAATTAAAAATGTAGTCAGACTGCAATTTACTCAGCAATCAGACTGCATTTTCTCCCAAGGCCACTGTGGGTTGCCAGTCAGTCGCCAGAACAAAAAAAGGGGCGATGCGCTTGACGGCGCATTGCCCCTTTTTTACGTCAGTGTGATCAGCTGACGTCGCCCAACCGCGCCAGCGGCGGGTTGGCGGTGAAGTAGCGCTGGATGCCGGTCATCATGGCCTGGGCCAGCTTGTCCTGGTGCGAATTGCTGCGCAGCAGGGCTTCTTCCTGCGGGTTGCTGATGAAGGCGGTTTCGACCAGCACGGACGGAATATCCGGCGCCTTCAGCACGGCAAAGCCCGCCTGTTCGACGCTGTTCTTGTGCAGGCGGTTGATCTTCTTGATCTCGTCCAGGAAGGCGTTGCCGACCTTCAGCGAATCGTTGATCTGCGCGGTGGTGGACAAGTCCAGCAGCACTTTGGCGACCTGGCGGTCGTGGCTGCCCAGGTTGACGCCGCCGATCAAGTCGGCCGCGTTTTCCTTGTCGGCCATCCAGCGGGCCTGCGCGCTGGTGGCGCCGCGCTGCGACAACGCGAACACCGACGAGCCATTGGCCGACGGCTTGACCCAGGCATCCGCGTGAATCGAGATGAACAGGTCGGCATGCACCCGCCGCGCCTTCTGCACGCGCACATGCAACGGCACGAAGTAGTCATCGTCGCGCGTCAGGTAGGCGCGCATATAGGGCTGGCTGTCGATCAGCGCCTTCAGGCGCCGGGCGATGCGCAGCACCACATCTTTTTCACGCAGGCCGCTGCTGCCGATGGCGCCCGGGTCTTCACCGCCATGGCCAGGGTCCAGCGCGATGGTGAGCATGCGCTGCTTGCCGCGGCCGGCGGTGGCGGGGGGAGGCTTGGGGGCCGTGGGCAGGGGCGGCGCCGGCTGCTGGCCGCGCACGCGCGGCGGCTCCGGCGGATCGGCGCGGGTGACCGGGTTGCGCTGGATGTCTTCCAGGATGCGCGCGAGCGGGTCGTCCACATCGGGGCCGCTCTTGTTCAGAATCGCAATGAGCGGGTCTTGGGCGATCTTGGGATACAAGTCCAGCACCAGGCGGTACTGGTAATCGGCCACGGGCTTGAGCGTAAACACCTGCGGCGCCACGGGCTGCTTCAGGTCGAACACCAGCCGCACCACGTTCGGGCGGTTCTGCGCCACGCGCAGGCTTTGGATATAGGGGTCGTCCGGACGGACTTTGGAAACCAGGTCGTTCAGCGCGGCGCTGATGGTCAGGCCTTCGATATCCACCACCAGCCGGTGGGGGTTTTCAAGCGTGAACTGTTCCGCTTTGAGCTCGCTGTCGAGCTCCAGCGTGACCCGGGTGTATTCGTCGGCCGGCCAGGTACGCACGGCCAGGATGGTAGCCGCCTGCGCCAGACGCGGCAGAACCGGCAGGACGAGCAGAGTGGCAGCTACGCTGATCAGGCGGCGCCGGGTGGCGCCTGCCGAGGGAAGGGCGCCGTCTTGGGCGGGGGGACAATCGCGTTCAACCATGTTTGTCCTCGAGCGGTGTACGCGGTCAGGGTGGCGTTGCGTCCCTCATCGGCATAAGCCAGGGAAATCAGCAGGTCGGGAGGGGGCAAAAGGCCCTCGGCCCGCTCCGGCCATTCGATCAAAACCACCGCGTCTTCACGCAGTAAATCCCGAAATCCTGCGTCCAACCATTCGCGCGAATCACTAAATCTATAAAAATCAAGATGATAGAAGTATAAGTTAGAAACTTTATAGGATTCAAGCAGCGCGTAGCTAGGACTTTTGATTCGGCCGGTGATGCCGCATTCGCGCAACAACGCCCGTGTGAAGGCCGTTTTTCCTGCGCCAAGGTCGCCTTGAAGGTGGATGCAGGCACCGGCCGGGCCGGTCTGTCCCCCGGAAACCAAAGGGGCAAGCTCGCGCGCCAGCGATTCCGTGGCGGCTTCGTCGGGCAGGTGCAAGGTCAGGCTGCAAAGAGGGGCGGACATGGCGCGGGGCGAGTGGTAAAAAACGGTGGAGGGATCTCGGATTTTCGCAATTATAGGAATTCGGGTTTCTGCTAATCTAATAACTGATTGCTATTCTCAATATGTCGCTTCAGGCGGACGCCGCCAATTGCGACTGACAGCCGCCACACGGAGTTGTACGCGCCATGAAGACCCGCATCGAAAAAGACACGTTTGGGCCCATCGAAGTCCCCGAGGATCACCTCTGGGGCGCCCAAACGCAACGTTCGCTGCATTTTTTCGCGATTTCCACCGAGAAGATGCCTGTCCCCCTGGTCAACGCCATGGCGCGCCTGAAGCGTGCGGCCGCCAAGGTCAACGCCGAACTCGGCGAACTGGACCCGAAGATCGCCGACGGCATCATCCGCGCCGCCGACGAAGTCATCGCCGGCAAATGGCCCAATGAATTCCCGCTGTCCGTCTGGCAGACGGGATCGGGCACGCAAAGCAACATGAACATGAACGAAGTGCTGGCGAACCGCGCTTCGGAATTGCTGGGCGGCGTGCGCGGCGAAGAGCGCAAGGTGCACCCGAACGACCACGTCAACCGCGGCCAATCGTCCAACGACACTTTCCCGACCGCCATGCACGTGGCGGCCGCCGTGGAAGTCGAACACCATCTGTTGCCGTCGCTGAAAAAGCTGCGCGCGACCTTGGCCGAGAAGAGCGCCAAGTTCTACGACATCGTCAAGATCGGCCGCACCCACCTGCAAGACGCAACGCCGCTGACGCTGGGCCAGGAATTGTCGGGCTATGTGGCCCAGCTGGATCTGGCCGAACAGCAGATTCGCGCCACGCTGCCGGGCCTGCATCAGCTGGCCATTGGCGGCACGGCGGTTGGCACCGGCTTGAATGCGCATCCGCAATTCAGCGCCAAGGTGTCCGCCGACCTGGCGCACGCCACCGGCACGGCTTTCGTGTCGGCCCCCAACAAGTTCCAGGCGCTGGCCTCGCACGAAGCGCTGCTGTTTGCGCACGGCGCCTTGAAGTCGCTGGCCGCGGGCCTGATGAAGATCGCCAACGATGTGCGCTGGCTGTCCAGCGGCCCCCGTTCGGGCCTGGGCGAAATCAGCATTCCGGAAAACGAACCGGGCAGCTCGATCATGCCGGGCAAGGTCAACCCCACGCAGTGCGAAGCCATCACGATGCTGGCCGCGCAAGTGCTGGGCAACGACGTGGCCATCAACATCGGTGGCGCCAGCGGCAACTTCGAACTGAACGTGTTCAAGCCGCTGGTGATCCACAACTTCCTGCAATCCGTGCGCCTGCTGACGGATGGCATGGCCAGCTTCAACGAGCACTGCGCGGCCGGCATCGAGCCGAACCACGAGCGCATTGCTGAACTGGTCGATCGTTCACTGATGCTGGTGACGGCGCTGAATCCGCACATCGGCTACGACAAGGCCGCGCAGATCGCCAAGAAGGCGCACAAGGAAGGCTTGTCGTTGAAGGAATCGGCGCTGGCATTGGGTTATGTGACCGAGGCGCAATTCGCGGAATGGGTCGTGCCGGGTTCGATGACCAACGCGCACAAGTCGTAATCGCGCGACACGACACGAGCAGGCTGAAAGCCTACTGGTGACAGGGCCGCCCAATGTGAATTGGGCGGCTTTTTTTATGAGGTGGATTTTTCTATGAGGCGGCTTTTTCTATGAGGCGACTTTTTCTATGAGGCGGATTTTTTAATTGGGCGGCCTTTGATTCGGCGGCGACTTTTACGGATCTCGGGTCTCGGATCGCCGATCAACCCTGCCCAGCCAATAACAGCCACATCGGAATCGTGGCCGCGGAACACAACGTACCCAATGAAATCAGCACCGCCACCATGCGGCCGTCGCCGCCCATGCGCATCGCCAGCACGTACGCGGCGGAGGCCGTGGGCAAGGCGGCGAACAACAGCAGCATGCGTGCTTCAAGCGCGGGCAGCCCAAGCAGGTGCGCCACGCCCAACGCCACCGCGGGCAGCGCCACCAGCTTGACCGCCAGCATCCACGCAATCAGCGAGCCATATCCCTTGCCGCCTTCCCACGCCAGGCTGGCGCCCACGCAGAGAATGCCCAGCGCCAGGGCCGCCGCACCGAGCCGGGCAAAGACCGTGTCGACCGGACCCGGCAACTGTAAGCCCGCCAGGTTGCAGGCCAGGCCCAACAAGGTGGACACCACCAGCGGATTGCGCGCCAGCTCGCGCAGCAGGTTGCCGCCGTTGTGGCGCGCCAGCCCGTAGACGGCGGCCACATTGGCCATCGGCACCGCGAAGCCGATGATCAGCGCCATCACCGTCTGGCCCGCCGAACCGGCCAGGCTGGCCGATAGCGCCAAGCCGATATACGTGTTGAAGCGATAGCCGCATTGCGCGGACGACGCCAGCCCCAGCGATGTTGGCCGCAACACCAGCCCGGCCAGCCACGACAGCGCCACGCCCGAGGCCACAACAGCCGCCGTCGCCTGCAAGAGCACGACGGCGTTGCCCGCCGTAATGGGCGTGCGCAGAATCGATTGGAACAACAGCGCGGGGAACAGCACGAAGTAGACAAGCCGCTCGGTGCCCGCAAAGAATTCGCGCGTGAAACCCAGCTTGTGTCGCAGCGCCCAACCGAGCGCAACCAGCATGAAATCAGGGAAAACCAGAAGAGCAACCGACATGAGGCAGAGTCGTTTTTATGGGCCGTTGGCGGAGGATGAACGCGCTATGCGTGTGTAAGCATTTGCTGCTATTCTCCGTCATTCTGGCGGGCGCGTCTGCCACAAGCAACTCATAAAAGCAGCGCCACACACGCTGCACAGAAGCAATGCGCTCCCACCGTTATCTGCTGGCCGTCTACAGACGAGACCATCTCAAAACGGTCCGTTTACATACGGGCTCGCAAATCTTGGAGGAAACACATCTATGAATAAAGTTCGCTCCCTGGCCGTGGCTATCGCCGTGGCGACTGGCGCCGTTGGCACCTTTGGCGCGTCTGTTGCGCACGCAGCCGACAAGTATCCCAGCAAGCCTATCCGCGTGATCGTTCCGTTCGCGCCCGGCGGTTCCACCGACATCATCGCGCGCCTGGTGACGCAGCGCATGAGCCAGGAACTTGGCCAACCGATGGTTGTGGAAAACAAGGGCGGCGCAGGCGGCGCCATTGGCGCATCTGAAGCCGCGCGCGCGGATGCCGACGGCTACACGCTGTCGATCGCCACGGTGTCGACGATGGCCGTCAACCCGGCATGCCGTCCGAAGGACCTGCCGTACGACCCGATCAAGGACTTCCAGCCGGTCACCAACTTCGCCAACACCGCGAACGTGGTTGCCGTGAACCCGAAGTTCCCGGCCAAGGACTTCAAGGGCTTCATCGAAGAGCTGAAGAAGAACCCGGGCAAGTACTCCTATGGCAGCTCGGGCACCTGCGGCGTGCTGCACTTGATGGGCGAATCGTTCAAGATGGCCACGGGCACCGACATCGTGCACGTGCCGTACAAGGGTTCGGGCCCGGCCGTGGCGGACGCCGTCGGCGGCCAGATCGAAATCCTGTTCGACAACCTGCCGTCCTCGATGCCGCAAATCCAGGCGGGCAAGCTGAACGCCATGGCGATTGCATGGCCTGAGCAGATCGCTGCGGTCAAGGGTGTGCCCACGTTCAAGGACGCTGGCTTCCCGGTGCTGAACCAGCCGGTCTGGTACGGTCTGCTGGCCCCCAAGGGCACGCCGATGGAAGTCGTGAACAAGCTGCGTGACGCCGCTGTTGTGGCCCTGAAGGACCCGAAGGTCATCAAGGCGTTGGACGATCAAGGCTCGGCGCCGTCGGGCAACACGCCGGAAGAGTTCGCCAAGGAAATCAAAGAGCAGTATGACTGGGCTCAAGACGTGGTGAAGAAGCAGAACATCAAGCTGGATTGATGCTGCGCGAAGCGGGCTTCAATGCCCGCTTCGGCCACAACAGAACGGGCATCTTCGGATGCCCGTTTTTTTTATAGGTGCGCGCTTTCTTGGGCGGACTTTCACGCTGCCACTTCACGCCGCCGCATCCAGCGCCGCACCACTCGCATCACAAGCGGCACGCAAGCGGTCGATCAAGTCGCGATGCAACGCTGACAGGGGATCTTGATTGCGCACCATGATGCTGATCGGCACGCGCAGCGCGGGGTCCAGGCGGCGCAGGCTCATGCCGGGGCGCAGCATCGCCTGCGCGGTGATGGCGTCAACAATCGCGTCGCCGCAACCCGCATCAACCAGCGCGCACGCCACGTAATGCGTCTGCACCTGGATGGCGACTTGCGGTTCCAGGCCTTGCGCATCCAGCGCCATTTGCAGCAGCGCGCCAGAGGCATCGCTGGCATCCAGCACGATCAGCGTCTCGCGGGACACGCCGGCCAGCTCCGACAAGGGCATGGGGCCAGATGCGGGCTTGCGGCTCAAGTGCACCAATTCGGTATGGCCCAGGCCCATGCGCGTCAGGCCGGGATAGTCGTTGGTGTCAAATGTGATGGCCAGGTCCAGCTCGCGCGTCAGCAACCCCTGCACGAGCTCGGTGCTGTGATGGGTGTGGATATCAAAGGTGATACCCGGTTGCGCGTCGCGGCTATCGCGCACCACGCCAGGCAGCAGCCCCAGGCCTAGTGCCGGCGCGCAGCCCAATCGCAGATGCCCGTTGGGCCGGTCACGCAGGCTGGCGACCAGCCGGCGCACGCTGTTCAGATCCTGATTCAAGCGCGCGACTTCGGGCGTCAGGATTTCGGCCTCGCGCGTGGCGACGAGCCTGCCCTTGACGCGTTCAAACAGTTTGAAGCCCAGCTGTGCTTCGGCATGCGCCAGCAATTTGCTGGCGGCGGGCTGTGAAATATGCAGCGCCGCAGCCGCTTCGGTCAGGGACCCGGTACGGCGGATCGCTTCGAAAATCTCGATGTGACGCAGGCGCATGACAAATGGCATAAGAGAGACCAGAACCGCGATTCTATGTCGGATGCGTTGAAGGCGGGCTGACCGTGACAAAACCATCGCGCTGGCGCGACAGCGGTGGTTGGCTTGACTATCATGAACGCCTGCCGAACTACCGGCGCCACTCCGGAGCTGATCATGCGCGCCTGCCGCCCCGCCGCCGCCTTCCTGCTTGCCGCCACCTTGGCTGCCCTTGCGGCCCCGCCCGCCGCCTGGGCGCGCGGGCCGCAGGCGGTTGAAGACATCAACCCCGAAGCCGCCAGTGGCGCCCGCGCACGCGCGCTTGTGCGCGCGCCGCACTTCATGATGGTGTCGGCCAATCCGCTAGCCACGCAAGCCGGCGAAGCCATGCTGCGCCAAGGCGGCAGCGTGGTAGACGCCGCCATTGCCACGCAGCTGGTGTTGAACCTGGTCGAGCCGCAATCATCCGGCATTGGCGGGGGCGCCTTCATGGTGCTGTATTCGGCTAAGACCGGCCGCATTCAAACCTATGACAGCCGCGAAACCGCACCGGCCGCCGCACGCCCAGATCGCTTCCTGCAAGCCGATGGCAAACCGCTGCCATTTGCGCAGGCCGTTAACAACGGCATGTCGGTGGGCGTGCCGGGCCTGCTGCGCGGCCTTGAGCTCGCGCACAAGGAAGGCGGTGTGCTGCCCTGGGCGGACCTCTTCCAGCCCGCCATCCGGCTGGCGGAACAGGGCTTTGCCGTGTCGCCGCGGCTGCATACGCTGCTGACGGGCAACAAGACGCTGCCCAAACAATCGGCGGCGGCCGCGTATTTCTATGCGCCGGACGGCGCGGCGTGGCCGGTGGGCCATGTGCTGAAGAACCCGGAATTTGCACGCACCTTGCGTGCGGTGGCGAAGCAGGGCGCCGATGCGTTCTACCAGGGCGACATCGCGCGCGACATCGTGGCCGCCGTGCATGGCCACGCCACGCCGGGCGACCTGAGCCTGGATGATTTGGCAAGCTACCGCGCCAAGACGCGCGAGCCTGTGTGCGGCGCGTATCGCGGCTATCAGCTGTGCGGCATGGCGCCGCCCAGCAGCGGCCCCATCGCGGTATTGCAGATGCTGGGCGAGCTTGAGCAATACCCCATCGACACCTATGCACCGAACTCCGTCGAGGCCGTGCATTACTTTTCTGAAGCTGGCCGGCTGGCGTTTGCCGACCGCGACTTCTACGTGGCCGACCCTGACTTCGTCAACGTGCCGGTAAGCGCATTGCTGAACCCCGCGTATTTGCGTGCACGCGGTGCGTTGATCAAGCCCGATCGCAGCATGAAGGTGGCGCTGCCCGGCGACCCGGAAGGCAAGCTGCTGACACTGGGCCGCGACAACGCGCTGGAATTGCCGTCCACCAGCCATCTGGTGGCCGTGGATAAACAGGGCAATGCGCTGTCCATGACGACCACCATCGAAAGTGAATTCGGCAGCAAGATTTTCGTGCGCGGCTTCTTGCTGAATAACGAGATGACAGATTTTTCATCGTCGTTCAAAGACCCGGAAGGCCGGCTCGTGGCCAACCGCGTCGAACCCGGAAAGCGCCCGCGCAGCGCAATGGTGCCGATTATCGTGCTGCGCGACGGCAAGCCCGTGATGCTGGTGGGCTCGCCCGGCGGCAGCGCCATCATCAACTATGTGGCCAAGACGATCGTGGGCGTGCTGGATTGGAAGCTGGATATCCAGACGGCCATTGCGCTGCCCAACATGGGCAGCCGCAACAAGGAAACCGAACTGGAAAAAGGCACCGTGCTGGAAGCCTTGGCGCCTGCGCTTGAAGCCATGGGGCACCCCGTGCGCATCACCGAATTCCCCAGCGGCATTCACGGCATCGTGATCGATGGCAATGGCTTGCAAGGGGGCGTGGACCCGCGCCGAGAAGGGCTGGCGGCAGGCGGCTGAAACGGATCAATCCCGATTGCAGCGGGCGGCATGATGCGCCCGCTGCTTCCAACGGCTATTCCAACGACGCCGGATCAAGTTCCATACGCGCTTCGCGGCGATGCGCCATGTACGTCACGCCCCACATCACCACACCCAGCAACAGCAGCCAGCCCGCCACCTGATACTGGATGACGTCACGGCCCGTCAGCGGCGTAACCAGGAACAGGCAGGCCGCCGCGCCCAGCCACGGAATGATGCGGTTGATGCGGAAGTGTTCGTGCTTGACCTTGTCGCGGCGCAGGACCAGCACCGCCACGTTGACGAAGGCGAACACACCCAGCAGCAGCAACGCGGTAGTGCCGCCCAGCGCGCGGATGGCTTCGGAGTCCGCTAGCGCCACCAGCACAATCAAGGCCAGCGCCAGCGCGGTGGTGAACAGAATGGCCGTCCACGGCGTTTGGTTCTTGCGGTGCACGTGCGCCAGGAATGCCGGCAGCACGCCTTGGCGCGACATGCCATACAGCAGGCGGCTGGCCATCATCATGTTGATCAGCGCGGAGTTCGCTACCGCGAACATCGAGATGATGGGCATGATGTATTCCACCGGCAGATCGGGGGCTGCGCGCTTGACCACCAGCACCAGCGGCGTCGAGCTCTTGGCCAGCTCGCCCACCGGCACCAGCGCCACGGCGCAGATCGACACCAGCGTGTAGATCACGGCAGTCAGGCCTAGGCCGGTCAGCATCACCTTCGGAAAAATTCGGCTGGGGTTATGCGTTTCTTCGGCCATGTTGACCGAGTCCTCGAAGCCGACCATGGCGAAGAAGGCGAGCGCGGTGGCCGACGTCACCGCCAGGAACACGCTCTTGTCTTCCGGCGTGTCGAACGCGATCACGCGAGAGAAATCCGCCTTTCCTTCCGACATGGCGTAGAAGCCCAGCAGGATCACCATCAGCAGGCCAGACAATTCGATCAGCGTCAGCACCACATTCGCTTTGACGCTTTCGGCCGCGCCGCGCAGGTTCACCAGCATCACCAGCAGCATGAAGCCCAGCGCGCCGAACGTAATCCACGCCTTGTCGGCTTTGATGCCGAACGCGGCGAACAGGTTGGCGGCGAACGCCTGCGAGGCCGTGGCCGCGGACGTCAGGCCCGAACACATGACGGTGAAGCAGACGATGAAGGTCAGGAAGTGCACGCCAAACGCCTTGTGCACATACAGTGCCGCGCCGGCCGCTTTGGGGTACTTGGTGACGAGTTCCAGATAGGACAGCGCGGTCAGCAACGCCACCGCGAACGCCACCAGAAAGGGCACCCAGGCCGCGCCGCCCACTTCGGCGGCGACCTGTCCGGTCAGTGCGTACACACCGGTGCCAAGGATGTCGCCCACGATGAACAACAACAACAGCTTGGGTCCCATCACCCGCTTGAGCGGGGCGTGTCCATCTTGCTGGACTGGGCTTTTCGTTTCGTTTGTAGCCAAGGTCCTTCTCCTCTTTCTTGGACTTGGGGGAGTCGACCCGAAAAGTCTAAGGGGAGGAGGTTGCGGACGATGCTACAGCGGTGCAACGAAATGTCTTAGTTGTTGGGATTCGTTGGCGCCAGCGCCGGCGGCAGCTTGCGCAGCGTGGCGGGCGTGCGCGACAGCTTGATGGGCGAGCCCACGCCTTGGTAGTCGCCGTGTTGCAGCACCATGCCGCGATGCTTCGTGTGCGGATGCGCAAGCGCCTGGTCCACCGTCTGCACGGCCGCTGCCGGCACGCCGGCGCGCAGCAGGCGGTCGGCCAGTTCCGCGGCGTTCTGGCCCGCCAGCAAGGCGGACAATTCGTCGCGCAGTGCTTGCCGGTTTTGCAGACGATCAGCGTTGTGGGCGTAGCGTGCATCGGCCGCGAGCGCCGGCGCTTCAAGCACCTGCGCCAACTGCGCGAACTGGCGGTTGTTGCCCACGGCCAGGAAGATCGGGCCGCTGGCGGTGGGCAGCGTTTCGTAGGGCGCGATGTTCGGATGCGCATTGCCGCTGCGCTTGGGAACCTTGCCGCTGTAGAAGTAATTGGGGGCGTGCGGATGCAGCAGCGACAGCGCGCAGTCGTACAGCGTGATGTCCAGGAATTGGCCCAGGCCGCTGCGGGTGCGCTCGTTCAAGGCCAGCAGAATGGCGACGGCCGCGTTCAGCCCGGTCACCATGTCTACCACCGGCAGACCGACGCGGGTGGCCTCGCCATCTGCTTCGCCGTTCACGCTCATCAGGCCGCACATGGCTTGCGCGCAGGCGTCATAACCCGGCAGGCCGCCCAGCGGGCCATCGGCCCCGAAGCCGCTGACGCGGCAATGGATCAGCTTGGGAAAGGCCTGGCTTAGCGTGTCAAAACCCAAGCCCCATTTTTCCAGCGTGCCGGGCTTGAAGTTCTCAACCAGCACGTCGGCATCGGCCAGCAGATGGCGCAGCAATTCCTGGCCTGCGGGTTGAGACAAGTCCAGCGTCATGCCTTCCTTGTTGCGGTTCACGCCAATGAAGTACGACGCCGTGTCGCCCAGAAAGGGCGGACCCCATCCACGCGTTTCGTCGCCGCCGGGCGGCTCGATCTTCAGCACGTCGGCGCCGTGGTCGGCCAGAATCTGCGTGCAATACGGGCCGCCCAACACGCGGGACAGGTCGATCACTTTGCACCCGGCAAGCGCGCCGGCATTCGGTAGGGTGGGGGCCATGGGGTTCAGCTTCAGTCGATGGAAACGTTGGCGCTCTTGATGAGCTCGCGCCACTTGGGGACTTCGGTGGTGATGAAGGCGGACAGGCCTTGCGGCGATTGGTCCTGCGCTTCGACGATGCCTTGCGAGTGCAGCGTCTGCTTGATGCCCGGGTCCGCCAGCGCGGTCTTGAAGGCTTGGTTCAAGGTGTCCACCACGTCAGCCGGCGTGCCCTTGGGCGCGACGATGCCGAAGAAGACGCTGACGTCATAGCCTTTCAGCCCTTGCTCGGACAAGGTGGGCAGGTCGGGCAGGGCGTCGGAACGCTGCGCGCTGGCCAGGCCGATGGCGCGCAGCTTGCCGGCCTTGATGTAGGGCAGCGCGGTCAGGATGTCGGTGAACGACATCGACACCTGTCCGCCCAGCAAATCATTCAGCGCGGGGCCGGTGCCCTTGTACGGAATGTGCATGATCTGCGTGCCGGCCATCTGGTTGAACAGGATGCCCGCCAGATGCGACGACGCGCCGTTGCCGGACGACGCATAGCTGAGCTTGTCCGGATGCTGCTTGGCGTAGGCGATGAGCTCTGCTGCGTTGTTCACCGGCACCGACGGATTCACGACCAGGATATTCGGCAGGTGACCCAGGCGGATGATGGGCGCGAAGCTGGTCTCGGGGTTATAGCCCTGGCGCTTGTACAGGCTGACGTTGATGGCCAGCGGCCCGGAAGTGCCGAACAGCAGCGTGTAGCCGTCTGGCTTGGCCGACGCCACGTATTCCGAGCCGATGTTGCCGCCCGCGCCGCTGCGGTTTTCAACAATGACGTTCTGCTTCAGGGGCTCGCGCAGTTTTTCAGCCAGCCGCCGCGCCATGGCGTCGGTGGGGCCGCCGGGCGGGAACGGCACGATCAACGTGATCGGGCGGGCGGACGGGTAGGCGTCGGCCGCCAGCGCAGGCGTGGCCGGGGCGACGGCGGTGGCCGCCGCCAGCAGCAGGGGGGCGAAAAGGCGTTTCATGGTGGTGTCTCCTGTGTGGGGCGCGCCGGCTGTGCCGCCGGCGTCGGATTACAACGCGTATTGCAGAATGGTCTGGCAGGCCGCGCTTTCGTTGGGGGGAATGGCGTAGGGGTCGCGCGCGGCCAGGCGGTGCAGCAGTACCTGGTCGGCCAGTTGCGCGCGGGTTTCCAGGCCAGGGCCGGTGGCTTCCCAGCGCAGCGCAGCCATCGACACCGCGTGGTACAGCAGGGATGCGGCCTGACGCGCCAGTTCGGCATGGTCGCCTTGGGCTGCGTGGTCGGCCAGCGCAAAGCTCTTGTCCAGGGCCTGGGCTTGCAGATCAGCCAGCGCGGGCGGGCAGGGCACGCCATCGGCCAGCAGCTGGTTGATATGGGCGCGCAGCGCGGGCAACGACCCTTCCTTCTTGATGGCGCGCAGCACGTCCAGCGCCACGATGTTGCTGGTGCCTTCCCAGATGGAACCCAGATGCGCGTCGCGCACCAGGCGCGGCTCGGTCCATTCCTCGATATAGCCGCAGCCGCCGCGCACTTCCATCGCGTCGCCCGTGACCTTGCGCGCATCGCGGCAGGCGCGGAACTTGATCAGCGGCGTCAGGATGCGGGCCAGCGCCGGATCGGCCGTGCCGTGGTCCGCATCGGCCAGCGCACGCGCCGTCTGGAACATCACGCTGCGCGCCTGTTCGGCCCACACAGTCATCTTGACCAGCTGACGCTGCATCAGCGGCATATCGATCAGGCGTTTGCCGAAGGCGCGGCGGTTCTGCGAGACGAAAATCGCTTCGGTGACGGCGCGGCGCATCAGGCCGGCCGCGCGCATGCCGTTGGACAAGCGCGAGTTGTTGATCATGTCTGCCATGTGCTTGAAGCCGCGGCCGCGTTCGCCGACAAGCCACGCCACCGCACCTTCCAGGCGGATTTCACCACTGGCCATCGAGCGCGTACCCAGCTTGTCTTTCAGGCGCAGGATGCGGTAATGGTTGTGGCTGCCGTCGGCCAGGTCGCGCGGCAAGAGAAAGAGCGATACGCCCTTCAAACCGGCGTCGGGCTCGCTGCGTGCCAGCACCATCGCGAAGCCCGCGTCGGGGTTCGAGCAGAACCATTTGTCGCCATGAATGCGCCACGTGCCATCGGCTTGCGCTTCGGCCGTGACTTCGGTGGCGCTGACGTCCGACCCCGCGCTTTGTTCGGTCATGAACATGGCGCCTTGGCGCAGCGCGTCGAAATCTTGCGACGTGACTTGCGGCAACACGCGTTCGACCAGCGCGGGGTCGCCGAACTTGCGCAAGGTGCGCGCCAGCGAATCCGTCATGCTGACCGGGCAGCACAGGCCGAATTCGGCTTGCACGAACAAGTGGCTCAGCGCGTACTTGGCCGCGGCGGGCATGGGTTCCGGCCAGCCCAGCACGCCGCCGCGGTGCGACAGCGCGGCCAAGCCAAACTCGCTGTACGCCAGACGTTCAAGCTCGACATAGGCCGGGTGCTTGTCAATGCGGGACTCATCGGTGCCAGCGCGGCTGCGCACGGATAACGTGGGCGGATGCTTGTCGGCGGTGGCCGCCAATTCCTCCATGACGCCGCCCGCCAGTCCGCCCAGACGTTCCAGATGCGGCAGCAGATGGGCGTACAGCTTGGGCGGCAGGTAGCGTTCGCTTAGCGCGGCCGCATAGGGGTCCGCGTTGAACAGGTTCAGGCCACGGGAATCGGGGACGGGGGTAGCGCCGACAGACGAAACAGCGGCGGGAACAGAGGTGGGGGCAGCGGTCTTCACGGGGGTATCCATGGCGGCATCCTGCGCAAAACGGGGGTGATTGGCCGATGGTGCGCGGATGGATTAATCTACGCAAATACCGTTTTCGTGTAGAACAATCCATAAAAAATATAGATTAAGGGGGAGACCATGGATCTGGACCCGCGCCTGTTGCGCTATTTCATTGCGGTGGCCGAAGAGCGCCACTTCAGCCGCGCCGCCCACCGCCTGCACATTTCCCAACCGCCGCTCAGCTACGCTATCCGCCAGCTTGAAGACAACGTCGGCGCACGCCTGCTGGCGCGCACCAGCCGCCATGTCGAGCTCACTGACGCCGGCCACGTGCTGTACCGCGAGGCGCTGACGCTGCTACGGCAAGCCGAAGAGGTGCGCACGCTGGTGCAGCGCGTGGATGCGGGCCTGCGCGGCCGGCTGCGTATCGGTTTTGTGGGGTCGATGCTGTATCGCGGCTTGCCCGCCTTGTTGAACGCGATGCGCGCCGAACTGCCGGATGTGGAGCACGTGCTGACCGAGCTGAACTCGCATGAGCAGATCGAGGCCGTGCGGCGGGGCGAACAGGACCTGGGCTTCATCCACGCCAACCCGGTGCCTGACGAAGTGCAGGCGCGTGACCTGATGGCCGAACCCTTCGTCGTCTGCCTGCCCGATTCCCATCCGCTGGCGGGCCGCCAATCGTTGCGCCTGGCCGAGCTGGCAGGCGACGATTTCGTGTTCTTCGCGCGCGCGGCATCGCCCAGCTATTACGAGACGGTGCTGTCGATGTGCGTGTCGGCGGGATTCATGCCGGTGGTGCGGCACGAGGTGCGCCACTGGCTGAGCGTGGCGTCGCTGGTGTCGCAGGGCTTGGGGGTGTCGATCGTGCCGGCGTGCTTGTCGCGCAGCGGCTTGGCGGGCACGCGCTTCATCACGTTTGAGCACGAGGCGCGCTCGATCAGCCAGGTGATCTGGCCGGCCGAGGCGCGTTCGCCATTGCAGCACAAGGCAATGGCGCTGGTCGCAAACCAGTTTCCGTCGGTGGCTGCGGCAGCCGGTGCTGCGGCAGGCGGTCCTGCGGCAGCCGGTGCTGCGGCAGCTGATGCTGTGGCGCCCGGTGCCGCGGCCGGCTGAAGATCAGCGGAAGACGATGGTCTTGTTGCGGTTCAGCAGGATGCGGTGTTCCACATGGCTGCGCACGGCGCGCGACAGCACCAGCGATTCAATGTCGCTGCCGACCTGCGTCAGGTCTTGCGCAGTCATCGTGTGGTCGACGCGTTCGATGTCCTGATCGATGATCGGGCCTTCGTCCAGGTCAGACGTCACGTAGTGGGCGGTGGCGCCGATGATCTTCACGCCGCGCGCATGTGCCTGGTGATACGGGCGCGCGCCCTTGAAGCTGGGCAGGAAGCTGTGGTGGATGTTGATGGCGCGGCCATTCAGCGCGCGGCACATGTCCGCCGACAGAATCTGCATGTAGCGGGCCAGCACGACGAGATCCGTGTTGGACTGCTCGACGATCTTCAGCACCTGCTTTTCCTGTTCCGCCTTGGTCTCCGCCGTGACGGGCAGGTAGTGGAACGGGATGCCATAGGACGCGGCCAGCGCGGCGTAGTCGTTGTGGTTCGACACGATAGCGGCCACTTCGGCGTGCAAATGCCCGCTATGCACGCGAAACAGCAGGTCGTTCAGGCAGTGCCCTTGCTTGCTGACCATGATCAGCAGGCGTTCCTTGCGGCGCGCGTCATGCAGCTTCAGGTCCATGCCGTAATCGGCGGACAGCGTGTTCAGGCGGCCGCGCAGGTCGTCAGCGGCCACGGCGGCCGGCAGGTCGAAGTGCACGCGCAGAAAGAACTGGCCCGTTTCCTCGTCGCCGAATTGCTGCGAATCCAGGATGTTGCAACCCAATTCGAACAACAGGCCGCTGACGCGGTAGACGATGCCCGTGCGGTCGGGGCAGGACAGGGTCAGGATGTAGTCGTTGTGCTGCATGGTGCGGGAATAGACCGAAGTAAGAATGAGGATAGGGGCGGAATCAGGCGGCCAGGCGCGCCAGGGTTTCTTCCGCCAGGGCCAGGCTGGAGGTCAGCCCGGGGGATTCGATGCCAAACAGGTTCACCAGGCCGGGCACGCCATGCACGGCGGGGCCGGCAATGACGAAGTCGGCGGCGGGTTCGTGCGGGCCCGAGATTTTCGGCCGGATGCCGGTGTAGCCGGGCGCCAGGGCGTTGTCGGGCAGCGCGGGCCAATAGCTGCGCACGGCGGCATAGAACACGTCGGCGCGCGCGGGGTCCAGCGTGTAGTCTTCCGTGCCGACCCATTCGGTATCGGGGCCAAACTTGGCTTGGCCACCCATGTCCAGCGTCAGGTGCACGCCCAGGCCGGCATGTTGCGGCACGGGGTAGATCAGGCGCGAAAACGGCGCGCGGCCAGACAGCGTGAAGTAGCTGCCCTTGCACAGATAGTCGGTGGGAATGCTGGTGGGCGGCACGCCGTCGATGCGTCGGGCCAATGCCGGCGCCTGCAAGCCTGCCGAATTGATCAGCACGTTGCAGGTCAGGGTCATGGCTTCGTCGCCGCCGAATTGCAGTTCGAAGCCGCCTTCGGGCCGGACGCGGCCGGACACCAGCGGCGTATGGAAGACGAATTGGGCGCCCGCGTTTTCCGCATCGCCCTGGAACGACAACATCAGCGCGTGGCTGTCCACGATGCCGGTCGACGGCGACAACAGCGCGGCTGTGCATTGCAGCGCGGGCTCCAGGCGCATGGCCTCTTCGCCCGAAATGAATTGCAGGTCGTCCACGCCATTGGCGCGGGCGCGTTGGGCAATGCCTTCCAGTTGGGTGGCCTGGTCGCGGTCTGTCGCCACGATGAGCTTGCCCAGACGCTGATGCGGCACGCCGCGTTCGGCGCAGTACCCGTACAGCAGGTGCTTGCCGCGCACGCACAGGCGCGCCTTAAGACTGCCCGCCGGGTAATAGATGCCAGCGTGAATGACTTCGGAATTGCGCGAGCTGGTGCCGGTTCCGATGGCTTCCGTGGCTTCAGTCACGAGCACGTCGCGGCCGGACTGCGCCAGCGCGCGTGCGATTGCCAGGCCGACAACGCCCGCGCCGATGACGACGCAATCAATATCCACGCTCATGGGGCTTTCCTTTCGGATCGTGCGCCGGCGGGCGTCAGATCGAAGCCGCCCGCGTGGAAGACCAGCGGCGGCTCGGTGCTGTGACCGCAGCGTTCCACTTCGCCCACCATGATGATGTGATCGCCTTCTTCGTAGCGGCTGCGGTTGCGGCATTCGAACCAGGCGGCGCAGTGGCCGTCCAGCATGGGCGTGCCACCCGGCGCGTGGTGCACGGTCAAACCGGCGTAGCGGTCCGGCGTTTTGCCGGTCGCGAAGCGCCGCGCCAGTGCAATCTGCTCGGCGCTCAGCACGTTGACCACGTAGCGCTCGCACTGTTCAAACGCCGCCAGCGACGACGACGAGCGCGACAGGCTCCAGAGGATCAGCGGCGGGTTCAGCGATACCGAGTTGAACGAGCTGACCGTCAGCCCGATGGGGGCGCCATCAAGGCCGGCGGCTGTCACCACCGTTACGCCCGTGGCGTAACGGCCCAGCGCGGTGCGGAAAAAAGCGGCGTCAAAATCAGGGGAGGAGGCGGGCATGCAATCGTTAAGTCGGGCGGGCGCGCAGCGCGCCCGGCATCAAGGCGACAGGCGTTCGATCTTCCAGGACGAGCCGTCGGCGACATAGCGCAGCCGGTCGTGCAGGCGCGACGGCCTGCCTTGCCAGAATTCGATCGCGGTGGGCTTCAGGCGGTAACCGCCCCAGTGCGGCGGACGCGGCGGCTCTTCGCCGAAACGTTCGCGGAATTCTTTTTCGCGGGCTTCCAGCGCTTCACGGGTGATGGGTTGGCTCTGGGGCGAGGCCCAGGCGCCAATGCGCGAACCGGCCGGGCGGCTGTGATAGTAGGCGTCCGATTCCTCGGCCGCGACCTTTTCCACCACGCCTTCGATGCGGACCTGGCGTTCCAGCGGCTGCCAGAAGAACAGCAGGCTGGCGCGCGGTTCGGCCAGCAGGTCGTGGCCCTTGCGGGATTCGTAGTTGGTGAAGAACGTGAAACCGCGCTCGTCATAGCCCTTGATCAGGACGATGCGGGCGCTGGGCTGGCCCGAGGCGTCCACCGTAGCCAGGGTCATGGCGTTGGGCTCAGGCACCTTGGCGGCCAGCGCTTCGTCGAACCAGCGCGAAAACTGGTCGAACGGCGAGGCGGCGGCCTGGGATTCCAGCAGGACGTTCTTTTCGTAGCTTTGACGCAGATCAGAGACGGACATGAGGCGTGGGAGTCAGCGTTGATAACAGGGAGTTTATACCGCTTGGGCAATCCCTCCCTTATTGACCCCGCGCAGGTCTCAGGCAAGTTTCCGCCCGGGAGGGCGGGCCGGGGCTGCGGCGGGGGACCGCTCCCGGGTCATTCTTGGGTCATTCCCGGGTCATTCTTGGGCTGTTCTTCGGCCGTTCTTCGGCCATTTTCCGATTTATGCGCCTTCTGGCAGCGTGTGCTCGTCGGCTTCCAGCATGCGGGCGATGGCGTCCAGGCGGGCGTCATGGATGCCGGCGGCGCGCAGCGCCTGGGCGGTTTGGACGACGTAATCGGTGCAGGGGCCGTAGCGGCCCGCGGCGCGGCGCACGATGGCCAGCAGCTCGGCGTCGGGCAGGGCGCGGATGTAGGCCGGGTTGTCCCGGTTCATGATGAAGACCAGCGCGCGGACGGTGCCGGCGTCGGTGGTGCAATTGATCCAGCGGGGCAGATAGGCGCCGGTGGACATTTCGCGTTCCCACAATGCCGGGAAGTAAGTCGGCACCTGGCTGCCCGCCAGACGGTAGACCACGCCCCGGCAGGAGCCCCCGCGGTCCAGGCCGAACACCAGGCCCGGGCATTCCGGGGTGCCGCGGTTCACACGAGACCACAGGCACAGCGCCCGGTGATGACCGCGCAAGGTCGCCAGGCGGCGTTCCATGAAATCAAAGTCAGGGCGCCAGATCAGCGACCCGTATCCATACACCCAGACGTCTTCGCCCGACTGCCAGTGGCGCAGGGCCTCTTCCAGCGATGCCTGCCTTTCCTCTTGCGTCCACAGACGAAAGGGCAGGCTGGCGCCGGCAATGCCGGGTTCGGGGGGAGAGGACTGCATGTTCACGACTACGGATTCCGTTCAGACTCGAGCGGGGGGTTGCGATTGGCCCACCCTCCCGCCATCAGGGCCAGCGAATAGGCCCAGAACAACGGGGCAACGCCGATGACCGCACCCAGCGCGCCGAAGGTCAACGGCAGGGAAACCTGCGAGCCATTGATCAGCGCCATGCGCAATCCCACGGCTTCGGCCGCACGGCCGGGCGGGGAATGCTGGTGCAAGAGGGATAGCATACTCGGTTGGCAGCACCCCAACGCAAGCCCCAGAATGAACGACAGCACGATCAGGATGCTAACGTCGGTGAACAGCGGGTAAAGCATGAAGTCGATGGCGGCTGTTGCCATCGCCACCCGCACCAGCGTCCACGACCGCACCCGGCGCATGATCAGCGGCAATACCAGCCGGATGACGAACGTTGCCGCCGCGAACGACGCAAGAATGACGCCGATGGTGGTGGCCGACAGCCCGATCGCCACGCCAAAGATTGGCACCACGAACAAGTGCGTGTCCCACGCGCCCGACAAAATGGTGTTGACCATCAGGATGCGGCGCAAGGCGGGGACGGCCAGCAGTTCGGTCACGCGGCGGCGCTGGGCTTCCTTGGCGCCTGACAATTGCGAATCCACGGCCTTCAATTGGTGACGCAAGGCGTAAAGGCCGATGCCAGAGATCAGCGGCCCCAGGGCCAGCAGGCCGAAGGCGGTGCGCGTACCCAGATGGTCAATCGCCAGCCCGGCGATCAGCGGGCCAGAAAACCCCGAACCCGCCAGCGCCAGAGACATGAATGAAAAGTTGCGCAGACGTTGCGCGGGTTCGGCATGGCCCAGCAAGTCTTGCGTCGCCACCTGATGCAGCATGAAGCCGATACCGATACAGCACGAGGCGATCAGCAATGCGACTTGCGTTTGCGAGATAAAGGGCAATGCGGTGCCGATGGCGACCAATGACGTCCCGATGACGAGCGGGCGCACGATGCCGACCCGATCCACCCACCGACCCGCGCGCACCGAAAACAGCATCGGCAGCACCGCGAACACCGCGACCAGCGTGCCGACCTTGAACGTGGACAGCCCCATCTGCAACGCGGTCAGCGAGACGGTAATCCGTCCCCCTGTCAGCGCCAYGTGATTCATCATTGCCAGCAGGCACAGCAGCACCGCCCCGGAAAATTCCGGGGAACTGGAAGGCGAGGAGGGGGATCTGTTGGAGGTAGACACGGCGTAACTGCGTTCATTCTGTGCGGATCATCGGCCTATGTCGAGGCGCGTTTATCTTGCGCTGCGGCAAATTGTTTCAGCGCGTGGCAACAAGATAGGCGCCATCTAGCGGCCAAGTCGTGTGCTTACGGCGCAAGATGGCGGCGCGTTCGCCGCACGTTCGCGCCATGTGCGGGCGCGGGGTTGCATGCTTGCGCCGATGACGTTGTATCGTTCTCGCAACGGAACAATTGGCTGGCTGTTTTAAGGCTGGACACCGCTTTACTGTTTTTCACCGTTTCGCCACACATAGGCCATCGTTTGGCCGGCACGCCCGTTTAGGATGGGCAGCTAGTTTCGCAATACGGGCGGGGGCTCGCGCCTCGCCGCTTCTTACCAGGTTCAATGAAAAAGTCCCGCAGCAAGTTCAAGCGTTATGCGCTGATCGCCGTCGTCGTTCTGCTAGTGGCCCTGGGCCTGCGCGCCGCCTTCTTCTCGGCGCCGCCGCCGCCCACCTTCGCGGTGGCCGAAGTATCGCGGGCCAATCTGGAAGACAGCGTGCTGGCCAGCGGCACTATCGACGCCATTGAACGCGTCAGCGTGGGCGCTCAGGCAACCGGCCAGTTGAAGTCCCTGAAAGTGGAACTGGGCGATCGCGTCAAGAAAGGCCAGCTGGTGGCCGAGATTGATGACCTGACCCAGCAGAACGAATTGCGCAACGCCGAAGCGGCCTTGCAAACCCGCCGCGCCGAACGCGCCGCCAAGGTCGCCACGTTGAAGCAGGCCGAACTCGCCTTCAAGCGTCAACGCCAGATGCTGGCCGCCGACGCCAGTTCGCGCGAAGCCTATGAAACCGCCGAAGCCACGCTGGCCGTGACCCGCGCCGAAATCGCGTCGCTGGACGCGCAGATTGCACAGGCCGAGATCCAGGTCGACACCGCGCGCGTCAACCTGGGCTATACGCGCATCGTGTCGCCCATCGACGGCATGGTGGTGGCGGTGGTGACGAAGGAAGGCCAGACGGTGAACTCGATCCAAAGCGCGCCCACCATCATCAAGGTGGCGCAAGTGGACACGATGACGATCAAGGCGCAAATCTCGGAAGCCGACGTCACCCGCGTGAAGGCCGGCCTGCCCGTGTACTTCACCATTCTGGGCGAACCTGACCAGCGCTATCACGCGACCTTGCGCGCGGTGGAACCCGCGCCGGACTCCATCCAGAAAGACGACGCGACCACGTCGCTGACCTCGTCCAGCAGCTCTTCGACGACGGCCGCCGTCTATTACAACGGCCTGTTCGACGTGCCCAACCCCGATGAAAAGCTGCGCATCTCGATGACGGCCCAGGTCTTCATCGTGCTGGGCGAAGCCAAGGATGCGGTGGTGGTACCGGCCTCGGCGCTGGGCAAACGCGGCGAAGACGGCCGCTATGCGGTGCGCGTGGTTGGCAAAGACAACAAGACCGAGGTGCGCCACGTCAAGATCGGCATGAACAACAACGTGCAGGCGCAGGTGCTGGAAGGACTTGAGGTGGGCGAGCGCGTCGTGTCGGCGGACTCCGCGCCGGCGGCGGCTGCGACGCAACCCGGCCCGCCGCCGGGAGCCTGACATGAGCGGGCCGTTGATCTCGCTCTCTGGCGTGCGCCGAGAGTTTCCCGCCGGCGACCAGACGATTGCCGTCCTGAAGGACATCAACCTGACCATCGAGGCAGGCGAAATGGTGGCCATCGTGGGCGCGTCCGGCTCGGGCAAGTCCACCTTGATGAACATCTTGGGCTGCCTGGACCGCCCGACCCGGGGCGACTACCAGGTCAGCGGCCGCAGCACGGGCGAGCTGGACCCGGACGAACTGGCCGAACTGCGCCGCGAGCATTTCGGCTTCATCTTCCAGCGCTATCACCTGTTGTCAGACCTGACCGCGCTGGGCAACGTGGAAATGCCGGCCGTCTACGCCGGCAAACGACGCGAGGCGCGGCTGGACCGCGCCGAGGAACTGCTCAAGCGGCTGGGGCTGGGCGACCGGTCGGAACACCGGCCCGGCCAGTTGTCGGGGGGGCAGCAGCAGCGCGTGAGTATTGCGCGCGCGCTGATGAACGGCGGCGACATCATCCTGGCCGACGAGCCCACCGGCGCGCTGGACACGCACACGGGCCAGGAAGTGCTGCGCATCCTGGAAGAATTGAACGCGGCCGGCCACACCATCATCATCGTCACGCACGATATGAATGTGGCGCGGCATGCGCAACGCATCATCGAGATCAGCGACGGCGAAATCGTTGCCGACAAGCGCAACCCCGACGCGCCGCACCGCGACGTGGTCCGCGATGACGCGCCGCCCCTGCCCAAGCGGCCGGCCTGGCAGTCGTACCTGGACCGTTGTGGCGAAGCCTTGCGCATGGCGCTGCTGGCGATGAACGCGCACCGGCTGCGCACGTCGCTGACCATGCTGGGCATCATCATTGGCATCGCCGCGGTGGTGTCGGTGGTGGCGCTGGGCGAAGGCTCGCGGCGCAAGATCCTGGAAGATATCAGCGCCATCGGCACCAACACGGTGGAAGTGTTTCCCGGCAAGGACTTCGGCGACGAGAAAGCCGTCAACATCCGCACGCTGGTCGCCGCCGACGCCGACGCGCTGGCCCGCGAACCCTATGTAGACAGCGTCACCCCCGAAGTGGCCACCAGCAACACGCTGCGCTATCGCAACGTGTCGGTGAACGGGTCGATCCAGGGCGTGGGCGAACAGTACTTCCGCGTGCGCGCCATCCAGCTTGAAAAAGGCAAGTTCTTCGATGAGACGAGTGTGGTGCGCCGGGCGCAGGAAGTCGTCATCGATGACGGCACACGGCGCGCGCTGTTTGGATCACACACTGAGCCGATCGGGCAGGTGGTGTTCCTGGGGTCGATGCCCGCGCGCGTGATTGGCGTCACGGCGAAGAAGGAATCTGTCTTTGGCAACAACGAATCGCTGAACGTTTGGATTCCCTACACGACGGCGCTGTCGCGCGTGCTGGGCCAGCAGCATCTGAAGAGCATCACGGTGCGTGTCAACGACGCGACGCCGCCCGCCGCCGCCGAGAAGGCCATCGAACGCGTGCTGATGCGGCGCCACGTCGTGAAGGATTTCTTCGTCTTCAACACGGACGCCATTCGCAAGACCATCGAACGCACCACCGCCACGATGACCTTGCTGGTGTCGCTGATTGCGCTGATCTCGCTGATGGTGGGCGGCATTGGCGTGATGAACATCATGCTGGTGTCCGTGACCGAACGCACTCGCGAGATCGGGGTGCGGATGGCGGTGGGCGCGCGGCGCAGCGACATCATGCAGCAGTTCCTGATCGAAGCGGTGCTGGTCTGCTTGATCGGCGGGGCACTGGGCATCATTCTGTCGCTGGCGTTGGGCGTGCTGGTGTCCAAGGCCACGGGCGGCTCGTTCCAGATGATTTACTCCACGGCATCGATGGTGGCGGCATTTACGTGCTCGACTTTGATCGGTGTGCTTTTTGGTTATTTGCCGGCGCGCAACGCGGCGCGCCTGGACCCCGTCGAGGCCTTGGCCCGGGAATGAGGACGATGAAAGCGGTTTCCCTGATCTGCAAACCCGTCGCCCTGGCGCTGCTGCTGGCGCTGGGCGGTTGCGGCAGCCTGCTGCGCAGCGACTACGAACCCCCGCTGACGCAGGCGCCCGCGGCGTGGACGTATGGTTCAGCGGCCAACACCAATGCGCCGTTGGCGGAAGGCGGCGCCTGGTGGCGTAACTTCAATGACCCGGTGCTGGATGGCCTGATCGACGCGGTGCTGGCGCGCAACAACGACCTGGCCGCTGCCGCCATCCGCGTTCGTCGCGCGCAGTATCAGGCGGGGCTGACCGAAGACAAGCTGATTCCGCAACTGGGCGGCGACGCCAACGTGACGCGCGTTCGCAATCTGTATGGCGATCGCAGCATCACGCGCACCAACCAAGCCGAGCTGACGGTCAGTTACGAGGTCGATCTGTGGGGCAAGCTGTCCCGCCAGCGCGACGCGGCGCAATGGGAAGCGCTGGCCACCGAAGAAGACCGCCAGTCGGCGGCGTTGTCCCTGGTGGGCACCACTGCGACCTTGTATTGGCAGACGGCCTTCATCAACCAGCGCATCGCCAGCAGCGAAGAAAGCATCGCGTATGCACGCCGCACGCAGGACCTGGTACGCGCGCAATACGCGGCGGGTGGCGCATCGGCGTTGGAGCTTGCCGAAGCCGAGCAAACCGTCGCCAGCCAACAAGCCGCGCATACGCTGCTGGTGCAGCAGCGCGTGGAATACACGAACGCGCTGACGATTCTGTTCGATGGCCCGCCAGACCGCAGCATGGCCGACCCGGCCCGCCTGCCGCAATACCCGCTGCCCGAAGCGCGCGCGGGCGTTCCGGCTGATCTGCTGGGCCGCCGCCCCGACTTGCGAGCCGCCGAGTTGCGCTTGCGCGAAGCGTTGGCCACGGTTGACGCGACGCGCGCCAGTTTCTACCCGCCCGTGACGCTGACCGGCGCGGTAGGCAGCGCGAGTCCGACGCTGTCGAACGTGCTGCAAAACCCGATCGCAACGCTGGGCGTAGGCCTGACACTGCCGTTCCTGCAATGGAACCAGATGCAGCTGAACATCAAGATCTCGAAGGCAGACTACGAAGAACGCGTCGTCAACTTCCGGCAGTCGTTGTACCAGGCGATGGCGGACGTAGAGAACGCGCTGTCGAACCGGACGCAGTTGTCGTTGCAGGCAGAGCAACTGGCGGTGTCGTTACGGGCGGCGCGCGAAGCGGAACGCTTGTACGAGGTCCGGTATCGGGCGGGCGCGGTGTCGTTGAAGGACTGGCTGGACGCGCAGGAGAAGCGGCGGACGGCCGAGATTGCGCGGGATGAAAATGGCTTGAATCGGTTGGTGAATCAGGTGACGGTTTACCGAGCGTTAGGGGGGGATGATTTGGTGGCTCGTGGTGGTGGTGTGGGTTCTTAAGACGCCCGTGACATCGGGGGCCTGGGGTGCGCGGGGCAACGATTGCGGTCCGGAGCCTTCGCTCCGGACTGCCCCGTTGTCATCTTCGTCCAGGCCTTCGGCCTTCCCTTCAGATTCCCTCGGGCTTATCGACGCCCCGCGCACCCCAGGCCCCCGACGCCACGGGCTCCGTCAGTTGCAATCTCACGGTAACTGGGGCGGTCGGGGTTCTTGAGGTTCTCGCCACCGGAATTTGAGTGGTGGAAGATCTTGCGGGGCCCGCTCCATGCCGGCCGCGCGGGCGGCCTTTTGGAGCTTACGCGTCGTGGTGCGTCGTCGCGGTGTTCGCTTCGCGCGTGGCTGAATTGCCGCGCTTCACCTGTTCGGCGAGGTATGGCCATCGGTTGGAGGGCATTCCTGCGAGGCACGGCCATCGGATGAATGGCGCTCCCCAGCAGGCACGGCCATCGAATGAATGGCGCTCCCTAGCAGGCACGGCCATCAGTTGAACTCCGGTGCGGTGGCGCGCGACGGGTCGGCACGCGCAAGGCAGTGGCGGACGCGCGCCACCCCTCTACCTCCCCCCAAATGTGCGGGGACCATAAGAAAACCGCTCTCCACATTCGCGAAAGCGACCACCGCCCAAACGCCCACCGCCGCGTATGCCGAGTAAGGCCGCCCGCGCGGCCGGCACTCGGCGGGCCCCGCAGCACTCGTGGCTAAGGCACACCCTAGCAGCGCGACATGCCAAGACTGCGGCAGCCCGTCGGCGCGGTGGCCCTGACTGCGCGCAACCTCGATGCGCCCGAGGGAATCTGAAGGGAAGGCCGAAGGCCTGGACGAAGATGACGAAGGGGACGTCCGGAGCGAAGGCTCCGGACCGCAATCGTGGGCGCGCGCAGTCAGGGCCACCGCGACGATGGGCGACCTACGAAGCACTAACCCCCAGCGCCTACGACGCCCTAACGCCAAGAAGCACCAACGCCAGTACCCACCAAGCACAACCCTCCGTCCCTCCCCGAACAAAAAACCTGCCCTAAAATACCCGCCATGACCTCCCCCGATCACGCTCTCCCTCCCGCTGACCTTGAACGCCGTTTCGGCGGTCTCTCCCGGTTGTACGGCCCCCAAGCTCCTGCACGCCTGCAAACTGCGCACGTTGCGGTGGCTGGCCTTGGCGGAGTCGGGTCATGGACCGTCGAAGCGTTGGCGCGTTGCGGGGTCGGGGCGTTGACGCTGATCGACCTGGACCATATCGCTGAATCCAACGTCAATCGGCAGATCCACGCGCTGTCTTCCACGCTTGGTCAATCCAAGGTGGATGCCATGGCGGAACGCGTGTTGGCGATCAACCCGGAATGCCGGTTGACCCGCGTGGATGATTTCGTGTCGCCGGAAAACGTGGCCGACGTTCTGCCTGGGCCCTATACCGTCATCATCGACTGCACCGACCAGGCCGCGGCCAAGATCGCCATGATCTTGCATGCGCGTGCGTTGGGAATTCCCATGTTGTTGTGCGGGGGCGCGGGGGGCAAGACCGATCCGTTGGCCTTGCGGGCCGGTGATTTGTCGGTGGCGGTCAACGATGCCTTGCTCGCCAAGCTGCGCAACAAACTGCGCAAGGAACATGGCTTTCCGCGCGGTTCTGATCAGAACGGCAAAGCGCTCAAGCGTGTGCCGAAGATGGGCATTCATGCGCTGTGGTTTGATCAGCCCGCCATCCTGCCTGACGCCTGGACGCGTCCCACGGAAGGTGAAGATGACCTGGGCGCGTCGGGGCAGAACATTGCGCCGCAGGGCTTGTCTTGCGCGGGATATGGGTCGGTGGTGACCGTGACGGCCGCCATGGGGATGGCGGCGGCGAACGAGGCGTTGCGGCTGGCGATCTGAGCGCCAGCCGGAGTCGCGCAGCCCCTCTCGGCGGCCGCGCGCGTTTACAGCGCCACGAACACTATTCCGTCCTCGATCCTCACGGGATACGTCATCACGTTTTCACGCAGCGGCGAGCACAGCGCGCGGCCGTCGCGCACGTCGAAGCGGCCCTGATGCAGCGGGCATTCGATTTCGTGGCCCGTCAGGAAGCCGTCGCATAGCCTGGCGTTGCCGTGCGTACAGAGGTTGTCGGTGGCGTAGACCTCGCCTTCCACGCCGTACAGCGCGATTTCGCGGTCACCTGCCTGCACGGCGATAACGTCGTCTTCCGGCACGTCGGCGCGGGCGATGGCCTTGATCCATTGCGTACTCATGCGGCTTTCCTCTTCAGATGGGGTAGATGAGCGAATTCGGGATCAGTTCGCTGTCGAAAATGCACAGCCGCGATTCGAACTTCAGGCCGTCCGGCGTGCGGCGCACGACGTCCAGATAGCGGCCCACGTTGAACACGGTGGTCAGCTGGTTGGGCTTGGTGCGGAACACGGCGTAGTTCGCTTCGGATTCGATGCGGTCGTCGTCGACCGCCAGCACGCGCGGCGCGCCGACCACATGGCGCTGGTAGTAGGGGTCGTGAAAGATCGTGTCGGTGGCGCCGTAGATGCGGTCTTTCAGCATGCCGCGGCTTTCGAACGCCATCGTCGCCAGCGCATAGCCGCGTTCGTGGTTTTCGCGGGGCAGCACTTTGTAGACGCAGTCTTCCAGAAAGAAGTCGGGCCATTTCTCCCATTCTTCGGCGTCCAGCGCGGCGGCGTAGTCGGCGTACAGGCGGGTCAGCTGGTAGTAGAGCGGAAAGTCCAGCATCGTCATGCCTCCATCACGCGGCGCCAATACGCGTACATGCCGCGGATCAGCGTTTCGGTCACCATGTGGTCGGTGTTCTCGGCGGTCTTGCCGCCCAGTTCCGCCACGCTGCGGTGCCACGGCTTCTGTTGAAAACCCGATTGCGAAAATTCGATGACTTCGCCGTCGTCCGCCGACACAAAGCCGGCAGGGCCAAACAGGTTCGCCTGGCGCAGCCGCCGCCGCGTCATCTCGGGCGTGTCATCTGCGAAGCCGAAGTGCGTCCAGACGAAATCGAAGGCGTCGTGCCCCACGGGCTGGATGTGGCGGGTGGACAGCGAATTCACCTGCTGCTGAATGATCACGCTGGGAAATAGCGTCATCAGCACGGCGGTGGGGCCGTTCCACCAGGGCTCCTGCACGATGTCCAGGAAGCGGTCATCGTTTAACGACATCTGTTCCTTGAAGCTGGACACCCCGCTGGTGACGCTGCCCTTGCCGCCCTGGCCGCGCGTGGAAATCATGGCGGCGTGGCGGAAGTGGCGGTCCATTTTCAGTTCAGACCGGTTGTCCGCGCGCCACAGGCCGAAGGTGACGAACCAGGTATGCAGCAGGCCGGGGTGATAGGGGTCTTTGATGTTTTCCTGCATCAGCTTCCAGTTGCCCGGAATGCGCTGGCGGCTGTAGCCGTGAATCACCAATTCGCGGCCGTCGAAGACGCGGTCGAAGTAGTGCAGGATGTCGGGGCCCAGATAGTCTTCCAGCCGTTCGGCGTCGTGGTCGAACGACGCGAACACCACCCCGTTTCTACAGGCCACCGCCAGTTTGGTCAGGCCGTGGTCTTCCGTTTTGAAGTCGGCGGGCATGCCGCCGTTGACCTTGCCGTCTTGTTTGACGCCGCGCCGGAACGGCACGCCGATCAGGTTGCCTTGCAGGTCGTAATTCCATTGGTGATAGGGGCAGACGAATTCGCTGCGGTTGCCGGAGCGTTCCCGGCAGAACTGCACGCCGCGATGCGCGCACACGTTTTCCACCACACGGACCTGGCCCTCGTTGTCGCGCAGCAGGATGACCGAGCGTTCGCCGACCGCCGTGCGTTTGAAGTCGCCCGGCTTGGGGATTTCGGCCTCCAGGCCGACATAGCACCAGTGCGCCTGGTAGAAAAAGCGTTCCAGCTCGCGCTGGTGCAGGGCGGCGTCGGTGTAGACGCCAAAGGGGATGCGGTGTGAACCGTCACCCTGCCAGGGCGGATCGATCTGCATGGTTTGTCTCCTATTTTTTATCGCTTCATCATCGAGCAGGCGATGAAATAAATAAATAGAATCTGATCAATAGAAGACATCACCAAAATCAATATTGGTGGAGACAAACGCATGAACCTGAAAGACGTGGACCTGAACCTGCTGGTCGTCTTCAACGAACTGCATAAGCATGGCCGGGTGTCGGCCGCCGCCCAGAGCCTGGGCATCTCGCAACCTGGCGTCAGCAACGCGCTGAGCCGGCTGCGCAAGCTGCTGGGGGATGAGCTGTTCTTGCGCACGTCGCGCGGGATGGTGCCCACGCCGTACGCCGAGGCGCTGGCCCGGCCCATCGCGGATGCGCTGGGTGCGTTGCATGGCACGCTGAACGCGCATGCCGTGTTCGACCCCGCGCGCAGCGAACGGGCCTTCGTGATTGGCGTGAACGATGTGGGCGAAACCTACTTCTTGCCGCGCCTGATGCGGGCGCTGGACGCCGCCGCGCCGGGGGTCACGATACGCACCGTGCGCACCACGTCAATCGACGTCCGCGACGAAATGGAGCGTGGCCGCATCGATCTGGCCATGGGTTTTCTGCCCGGCCTGCGAAGCGGCTTCTTTCAACGCAAGCTGTTCAGTCAGCCCTATGTATGCATCTTCCGGCACGACCATCCGCTAGCGCGTTCAGGCGTGTCGGCCAAGCAGTTTCGGGCGGCGGAGCATGTGGCGATCGTCTCCGAAGGCACGGGGCATGGCGTGGTGGATGAGGTGATTGCACGGGCTGGCATTCGCCGGCGCCTGAGGTTGACGGTGCCGCATTTCATCGCAGTGGGGCCGGTCTTGCAGGCCACCGACATGATTGCCGTGGTGCCGCAGCGCTTTGCCGACTGCGCCTGTACGCCGTTCGGGCTGGCGACGGCGCCCTGTCCGGTGAAGATTCCGGAGTCGGTCATCAATGTGTTCTGGCATGCGCGCAACCACCGCGAGCCTGCCAATCAATGGCTGCGGCAGGTGGTGGTGGAGCAGTTTGCGGATCAGGACGGGCGGGTCAGGCTTCCCGCAGCGTGACGCTGAACCAGCCGCGCAGTGCATTGGACAGGCGGATTTCGTCGGCGGCGTGCAAGTCGGCCAGGGTCAGCACGCGTTCGCGCACGTTGCCGGTGTCCAGCAGTTCACCGCGTTGCACGCCCGGCAGGCAGCCGCTGTCGACAGGCGGCGTGTACCAGCGGCCGTCCATGCGCAGGTAAACGTTGCTGCGGCTGCCTTCGCACAGCTCGCCGCGTTCATTCAGATAGAGCAGGTCGAAGATGTGCGGATGCGCGGGCAGCCATTCGATGGTCTTCGTGTACCAGGGGCGGTGCGTGGTCTTGTAGCGCAGCAGCGGTTCCGAAGACCGCAGCGCCTCGGGCGCCAGCATCACTTCCTGCACGGCGGGCAGTGGCGGCAGCATGGCCGTCTGGATGTGGCGGCTGCCGTCGCGGGCGACCAGCAGGCGCAGACGGTGCGGGCCGGGCGTGACCAGGCCCGTGGCGGCGATCATGATGTCGCCTTCCACCGCGCGGCCGCCCCAGACGTAGCCCAGCGCCTTGCATGATGCTTCCAGCCGCGCGAGGTGGCGGGCCAGCAGCGGCACGCGTTGTTCGGCATCGACCAGGATGGTCTCGATCAGTTCGGGTTGCATGGGACTCTCCTGGGCAATGGGCGGGGTGGGGCGCGCTCTATGCTACTACCGGCGGTGGTGACGTGGCAGGAGTTTGATGGGTTGCGCGTTGGGCATTACCTATCTGCGTGGATGATTGGCCGCGCGGATCGGCAACACCCTTCAACTCCGCAGGATGCGGGCCTTCCAGTGGCATTCCTGCCATTCTTCCGCCGGGTCGGAATCGTGGACGATGCCGCCGCCCACGCTGTAGACGCCGTGGCCGTTCTGGTCCAGCACCAGCGTGCGGATGGCGACGTTCAATGAAAAATCGCCATTCGGCGCCAGCCAGCCTACGCTGCCGCAGTACAGGCCGCGCGGGGCGGTTTCCATCTGGCGGATGCGGCGCATGGCGGCGACTTTGGGGGCGCCGGTGATCGACCCGCAGGGGAACAGGGCGGTCAGCACGTCTGCCAGCGTGGCGTCGGGGGCCAGCGCCGACACGGTGGACGTCATGGTCCAGACCGTGGGGTAGCGTTCCAGCGAAAACAGGGCGTCGACCTTGACCGAACCCGGCTCGGCCAGCCGGCCCAGGTCGTTGCGCAGCAGGTCCACGATCATCAGGTTTTCGGCGCGGTTCTTTTCGCTGGCCAGCAATTCCTGGCCCAGCCGTGCGTCTTCAATCGGGTCGGGGTGGCGCGGTGCGGTGCCTTTCATGGGGCGGGTCGTCAGGCGGGGGCCATCGCGCCGGACGAAGAGTTCGGGCGAAAACGACAGCACCGTGCGTGCGCCGTCTTGGATGAATGCGCCGTGGGCAACCGGGTTGCGGCTGGCGATGCGCCGGTAGAGCGTGGCGGCGTCGCCTTGGTATTGCACGTCCAGCGGCTGCGTGAAATTGACCTGGTAGAGCTCGCCGTCGCCGATCAGCCCGCGGATGGCGTCGATCTGGCGCACATAAGCGGCTTCGGTCATGCGCGGGGCGGGCAGGCTGATGGCGGACGGCGCGCTGGCGGCGTCCGGCGCATCCCAGGGGGTGTCGTCCACCTTGCGTTCGAAAACCAGCGCGGTCAGCCGGGCGCGGCCGTCGTCTTGCGGCGGCGACCACGGGCCGGCCGGCGCGGGCAGGGTGGCTTCGGGCAACAGCCATTCGCCCAGTTCATAGTCCAGCAACAGGGCGACCCAGCGCCCCTGTTGCCGCGCGGCCTCAATGGCCGCCAGCGCGGGGGCGACTTCGCCGGCGGTGCGCGCTTCGATGCGGGAGCAAAAGCCCTCGAACTTCAGCGCGCGGCCGGCCAGCCGGTCTTCAAAACGACATTCCATGCTTGCTACTGCGGTTGATGTGCCAGGAATTCCGTCAGGACGCGCCCCGTGTGGGAGTGGTCGGCCAGGGTCATCACATGTTCCGGCGAGCCTTCGGCAACCAGCTTGCCGCCGCCCGTGCCGCCTTCGGGGCCCAGATCCAGCAGCCAGTCGGCTTCGGCGATGACGTCCAGATTATGCTCGATCACCACCACCGTGTTGCCGGCTTCCACCAGACGATGCAGCACATGGATCAATTTTTCGACGTCGGCCATCGACAAGCCCACCGTCGGTTCGTCCAGCACGTACAGCGTGTGCGGAATGCGCGAGGCGCGGCCGGTCTTGATCAGGCCATCGGTCAGGCGCGCCTTGGACAGCTCGGTGACCAGCTTGATGCGCTGCGCCTCGCCGCCCGACAGCGTGGGCGACGGCTGGCCCAGCGTCAGGTACCCCAGGCCCACGTCTTGCATCAGTTGCAGCGGACGATGGATTTTCGGGTGCGCCGCGAAGTAGCCGATGGCGTCGTCCACTTCCATGGACAGGAGCTCGCCGGCGTTCTTGCCGCGCATCTGCACGCTGAGCGTGTCGCTGTTGAAGCGTGCGCCATTGCACGCGTCGCACGGCACTTTCACGTCGGGCAGGAAGTTCATTTCGATGGTGCGCATGCCTTGGCCTTCGCAGATGGGGCAGCGGCCGTCGCCGGTGTTGAACGAGAAGCGCGCCGCCGTCCAGCCGCGCATGCGGGCTTCGCGGGTGTCGGCGAACTGCTTGCGCACGTCGTCCCAGAAGCCCACGTAGGTGGCCGGGCACGAGCGCGGCGTCTTGCCGATGGGGGTCTGGTCCACTTCCAGCACGCGGTCGATGGCTTCCCAACCCTTGATGCTCTCGCAGCCAGCCCAGCCGGGCGACTTGCCTTGCGAGACGGCTTGCGTCAGGTTGTCCAGCAGCACTTCACGCGCCAACGTGGATTTGCCGGAACCGGACACGCCAGTCACCACACTGAGGCGGCCCACCGGAATCTTGGCGTCCACGCTGCGCAGGTTGTGCAGGCGCGCGCCGCGAATTTCGATCATGGGCGTGTCGGCTTCAACCGGACGGCGGCCTTGCAGCGGATGCGCAAGCGGCGTCTTCAGGTAGCGGCCGGTGATGGACTCCGGCGCATTCATCACGTCTTCCACGGTGCCTTGCGCCACGACACGGCCGCCGCGGATGCCCGCGCCCGGTCCGATGTCGATCACGTGCGACGCGCGGCGGATGGTGTCGTCGTCATGTTCCACCACCACCAGCGTGTTGCCGTTGCCTTCCAGCCGAGCCAGCGCGTCCAGCAGGATGCGGTTGTCGCGCGGGTGCAGGCCGATGGTGGGCTCGTCCAGCACGTAGCAAACGCCCTGCAGGTTGGAACCCAGCTGCGCGGCCAGGCGGATGCGCTGCGCTTCGCCGCCCGACAACGTCGGCGCGGCGCGGTCCAGCGCCAGATAGTTCAGGCCCACTTCCTGCATGAAGTTCAGGCGGCCGCGGATTTCCGTCAGGATGTCGCGGGCGATTTCGCCTTCGCGGCCGCGCGCAACCAGTCCGGTGAAGAAGGTGTGCGCGTCAGACACGGGCAACGACGCCAGTTCGGCGATGGATTTATCGCGCCAGCGCACGGCGCGCGCCACGCGGTTCAGGCGCTGCCCGTCGCATTGCGTGCAGGCCTTGGCCTCGCCTTCGTACCACGCGTTCCAGGCGGTTTCTTCGCCAGTCTGTTCTTCGTCAAAGCCCTGCAATTGCAGGCCCGTGCCGTAGCAGCCCGTGCACCAGCCGTGCTTGGAGTTGTACGAGAACAAGCGCGGGTCGGGTTCGGGGAAGCTGGTGCCGCAAGACGGGCACGCGCGCTTGACCGAGAAATGCTGTTGCTGCAATTCGCTGTTCAGCGCTTCATGCAGCTTGTTCACCGGCCACACCACCGACATCACGCCCTGGCCATTTTCCAGCGCGCTCTTGACGGCCGCGCGCAGGTCGGCTTCGTTGGCGGGGTCCACCACCACGTCCGCCACGGGCAGTTCGATGGTGTGTTCCTTGTAGCGGTCCAGGCGCGGCCACGGGGCCACGGGGATGAACTCGCCGTCCACGCGCAGGTGCGAATGGCCCTTGGAACCGGCCCACTTGGCCAGGTCCGTGTAATAGCCCTTGCGCGCGGTGACCAGCGGGGCCAACAGGCCGATATGCTCACCCTTGTGGTCGCGCAGCAGGCGGGCCACGATCTGGTCCGTGTTCTGCGGTTCGACGGCCACGTTGCAATCCGGGCAGTACTGCGTGCCCAGCTTCACATAGAGCAGGCGCAGGAAATGGTGGATTTCCGTCATGGTGGCCACGGTGGACTTGCGGCCCCCGCGGCTGGTGCGCTGTTCGATGGCGACGGTGGGCGGGATGCCGAAGATGGCGTCCACATCCGGCTTGCCGGCCGGCTGCACGATGGCGCGGGCGTAGGCGTTCAACGATTCCAGATAACGGCGCTGGCCTTCGTTGAACAGAATGTCGAAAGCCAGCGTCGACTTGCCCGAGCCGGACACGCCGGTGATCACGGTGAACTTGTCGTGCGGGATTTCGACGCTGATGTTCTTCAGGTTGTGTTCGCGCGCGTTGCGGATTTCGATCGCCATGTTGCCTTGGCGGCGCGCGCGCATCACGGATTGCAGCGGCGTGCCGTCGCCCGCCCCAATGGCGGCGTCGTTGTAGGTTGCGACGGGTTCGGCGATGCGGGCGGTCAGGCCGGCTTGCTCGGCTTCCTGCGCATCGGCGTCGCTGGTCACCACCACGTCAGCCGGCAGGATGCTGACCTCGTAGTCGCGCAGCGCGGCGCCGGTGTGGGACTTGGGGTTGTCCATCAGGTCTTGCGGCGTGCCTACGCCCAGCACCAGGCCGCCGGCGTCGCCGCCTTCGGGGCCCAGGTCGATCAGCCAGTCGGCTGCGCGGATCACGTCCAGGTTGTGTTCAATGACCAGCAGCGTGTGGCCGGCGGCCAGCAGCTTGCGGAAGGCGCGCATCAGCCGCGCGACGTCGTCAAAGTGCAGGCCGGTGGTGGGTTCGTCGAACAGGAACAGGCTGCCCTTCTTGGCGACCTTGGCCGTGGAAATGCCGCTGCGGGCGGCTTCGGCCAAGTGGCCGGCCAGCTTCAGGCGCTGCGCCTCGCCCCCCGACAACGTGGGCACGGGCTGGCCCAGCCGCACGTATTCCAGGCCCACGTCGGCCAGCGGCGCCAGGCCGGTCTGGACGTCGCGCAGGCCCTTGAAGAAGTCCAGCGCTTCGCTGACCGTCATGGCCAGCACTTCGTCGATGGACGCGCTCTTGCCCAGGTGTTCGACGCGCACTTCCAGCACTTCGGGGCGGAAACGCTTGCCGTCGCAATCCGGGCAGCGCAGGTAGACGTCGGACAGGAACTGCATTTCGACGTGTTCAAACCCGGTGCCGCCGCAAGTCGGGCAGCGGCCGTCGCCGCCGTTGAAGCTGAACGTGCCGGCTGTGTAGGCGCGTTCGCGCGCAAGCGGGGCCTGGGCGAACAGCTTGCGGATGGCGTCAAAGGCGCCCACGTAGCTGGCGGGGTTGGAGCGCGCCGTCTTGCCGATCGGGGTCTGGTCCACCATGACCACGTCGGCAATCTGCTCGGCGCCCAGCAGGCGGTCAAACGCGCCGGGCGATTCCGACGGCTTGCCCTTTTGCTTGAGCAGGGCGGGGTACAGCACGTCTTGAACCAGGGTGGACTTGCCCGAGCCAGACACGCCGGTCACGCAGACGAGGCGGCCCAGCGGCAGCTCAACCGATACGTTCTTCAGGTTGTGCGCGTTGACGCCTTCCAGCAGCAGGCGCGGCGTGTTCGCCGCCACCGGCATGGGGCGCGGCGCTTCCACGCGCTGGCGGCCGCCCAGGTAATTGCCGGTCAGCGTGTCGGCCGCGCGCAGTTGCTTGGGCGTACCGTCAAAGACGATGTAGCCGCCGCGTTCGCCCGGGCCGGGGCCGATGTCGATAATGCGGTCGGCAGCCACCATCACTTGCGGATCGTGCTCCACCACCACCAGCGTGTTGCCGGCGTTGCGCAGCCGGTGCATGACTTCCACCACGCGGTGCATGTCGCGCGGGTGCAGGCCGATGGACGGCTCGTCCAGCACGAACAGCGTGTTCACCAGTGATGTGCCCAGCGCGGTGGTCAGGTTGATGCGCTGCACTTCACCGCCCGACAGCGTGCGGCTCTGGCGGTCAAGCGTCAGGTAGCCCAGGCCCACGTCGCACAGGAATTTCAGACGCGCGCGGACTTCCGTCATCAGCAGATCGGTGGCCGCGTCCAGCGCACCCGAGAACGACAGCTCATCGAAGAAGCGTCGCACGCGTTCGATGGGCAGCAGCATCACGTCATGGATGGACAGGCCGCCGATGTTGTTCAGCTGATCGCGCGTCCAGTTGGCGCCGACCGGCATGAAGCGCTGGTAGCGGCCGTCTTCCGGCGGCAGCACGGTGTCGGCTTCTTCTTTCGTGCCCAGGCGCCACAGCAGCGCATCGGGTTTCAGGCGCGCGCCGTTGCAGGTGGGGCAGGGCGTGTAGCTGCGGTATTTCGACAGCAGCACGCGCACGTGCATCTTGTAGGCCTTGGTTTCCAGCCAGTCGAAAAAGCGCTGCACGCCGTACCACTGGTGCTTCCAGGCGTCGTTGCCGCCCTTCCAGTCGGGCGTGCCATACAGCACCCAGCGCTTGTGTTCTTCAGACAGGCTTTTCCATGGCACGCCCAGCGGCACGCCCGCGCGCGGTGCGTATTTTTGCAGCTCGTCCTGGCATTCTTTATAAGACGGCGTGGTCCACGGCTTGATCGCGCCTTCCAGCAGGGTTTTGTTTTCGTCGGGGATGACCAGGCCGAAGTCGATGCCGATCACGCGGCCGAAACCGCGGCAGGCCTCGCAGGCGCCCAGCGGTGAATTGAACGAGAAGCTGCTGGGCAGCGGGTCGGTGTATTCGATGTTGCAGTCGGCGCAGTGCAGGCGGTCGCTGTACTTCCAGATGTCTGCGTTTTCGCCTTCGGCGTTCACGGCGTAGACGGCCAGATGCCCGGCGCCCATGCGCAGCGCGGTGTCCAGCGCTTCCATGACGCGTTCGCGCTCGGTGCCGGCAAAGCGGAAGCGGTCTTGAATGACGTGCAGAATGCGGCGTTCTTCGCCCGCGTCCTTGGCGGCCTTGCCCTTCTTGGCGCCCTTGGCGGCTTTGGCGGCTTTTGCGCTTTTGGCAACGGTCGCGCGCGGCACGGCCGTTTCCTCGGCGTGCACGCGTGTATAACCCTGCTGCTCAAGAAAGCCGCGCACTTCGTCTTCGGTGAAGTTGGCGGGCACGGCGATGGGAAAGGTCACGACCAGGCGCGGGTCGCCTGCCACGGCGGCGCGTTCGGCCAGCGAGTGGTAGATGGAATCAGGCGTGTCACGGCGCACCACCTTGCCGCAGCCACGGCAGTACAGCCGGGCGCCCCGCGCGAACAGCAGCTTCAGGTGGTCGTTCAGTTCGGTCATCGTGCCAACCGTGCTGCGCGAGCTGCGCACGGGGTTGGTCTGGTCGATGGCGATGGCCGGCAAAATGCCTTCGATGCGGTCCACCTGCGGCTTGTCCATGCGGTCCAGGAACTGGCGCGCATAGGGCGAGAAGGTTTCCACGTAGCGCCGCTGGCCTTCGGCATACAGCGTGTCAAACGCCAGTGAACTTTTGCCGGACCCCGACACGCCGGTCACAACGACCAATTCGCCGGTGGCGAGAGTCAGGTCCAGGTTTTTGAGGTTGTTCTGGCGTGCGCCAACGATGCGGATTTGGGAGCTCATGGACGGTATCGTAGCCTGAGGTAGGCGCCTGCCCGAGCGATAACCCTTCGCTGGTTCCAAGCGCGGCGATATGGAATAATTGCCTATATTGTGAGGCGCTTGTCCATAATATGGACAAATATAGGCCGTGCAGCTGTACAAATAAACAGTATCGCAGATTCGTCTGACATTCGTGCTGATTGCCTTACGAAATCGCTGCGGGCATTGTTGATGGCAGATTGTCATCATTTGGGGACGTTCTTGTTGGAAACCAAGGTCGCGGGCGCTGCGGCGTTCGCTAAATTCATGACCGTGTTGCAGGCGGTGGCCGATGCGCCCGAACCGCCCACGGCCGCGCTGCTGGCGCGCACCTGCGGCTATCCTCGCCCGACGGTCTACCGCATCGTGGCGGCGCTGGCCGAGCAGGGCATGGTGGCGGAATCGGGCGGCGTGTACCGCCTGGGCACGCGCCTGATGTCGCTGGCCAGCCGCGCCTGGTCGCAATTTGACCTGCGTGCGGCTCTGGCGCCCGACTTGCAGGCGCTGCGCGACGCCACCGGCGAAACCGTGCATCTGGCGGTGCCGGCCGGCCACGAAATGATCTATATCGACAAGCTGGAAAGCCCCGGCCCGGTGCGCATGGTGTCGCGCGTGGGGTCATCAGTGGCGCTGCATTCCAGCGCGGTCGGCAAGGCCTATCTGGCCGCGCTGGACGACGCCGCCCGCGAACGCCTGCTGCGCGATTTGCCGCTGCCGGCCCGCATGCCCGGCACTGTCACCAGCCTGCCTGCGCTGCGCACCGTGCTGGACGAGGCGCGCCGCCTCGGCTATGCCATGGACAACGAGGAAAATGAAGCCGGCATCGTCTGCTACGGCGTGGCGCTGTGCGACGCGGCTGGCCGGCCGGTGGCGGGCGTCAGCGTCAGCACCTTGCTGTTCCGGCGGCAAGACGACCCGCAAGCCGCTTATATCGATCCCTTGCTGCGGCTGCGCGACGCCGCCGCAGCCAAACTTGCCGTTCTGCCGGCATCGTCCGGCGGCGTCTGACCGTTCGCCACAGAGGAATTCCATGACCGCTTCCGCTCCTATCGCCTCAAAGCTTTCCGCCCTGCTGGCCGCCCGGGTCGTGCCCGTGCTGCGCTATACGGACGCGGCCACCGCCGCCTATGCCGCCGAAGTGGCCGTGGCGGCCGGCTGCACCACCCTGGAACTGACCTGGACGATTCCGGGCGTGACGGACCTGGTGCGCGCGCTGCGCGACAAGCACGGCGCCAGCCTGCTGCTGGGCGTGGGCACCGTGCTGGATGAAACCCAGGCGCGCGAGGCCCTGGTGGCGGGCGCCGATTTCCTGGTGTCGCCCGCCTTGGCCACCGATATCGTCGACATGGCGCACGCCGCCGACGCGCTATGCCTGCTGGGGGCGTTCACCCCCACCGAAGTGCTGGCCGCGCGCCGCGCGGGCGTGGACGTAGTGAAGGTGTTCCCCGCCGACACCGGCGGCCCCAAGCATCTGGCCGCGCTGAAATCGGTTTACCCCGACACGATCTTCTGCCCCACGGGCGGCATTACGCAAGACAACATGGCGTCGTACTTTGCCGCAGGCGCCGGGCTGGTGGGCATCGGCAGCAACCTCTACGACAAGGCCGCCTTCGCCGCGCGCGACACCGCCGCGCTGGTGGCCCAGATCACCCGTACCCGCGAGGCCGCCCATGGCTGACTTCGATATCGTCGCGCTGGGCGAACCGCTGGTTGAGATGAACCAGACGCACAAGGGCCAGCTGCAATATCTGCAAGGCTTTGGCGGCGACACGTCCAACGCCGTTATCGCCGCGGCCCGGCAGGGCGCCCGCTGCGCCTACCTGACGCGCGTGGGCAATGACGCCTTTGGCGCCCAGTTCCTGGACTTGTGGGCCTCGGAAGGGGTCGACACCAGCGGCGTGCAGCGCGATGACGACGCCCACACTGGCCTGTACTTCGTGCAGCACGGCCCCGACGGCCATGCGTTCAGCTACCTGCGCCGCGGTTCCGCCGCCAGCCTGATGACGCCGGCTTTGCTGGATAGCGGGCTGATCGAACGCAGCCAGTTCCTGCACGTGTCCGGCATCAGCATGGCGATCAGTACCAGCGCCTGCGATACGGTGTTTGCCGCCATCGAACGTGCGCATGCGGCTGGCGCCCAGGTCAGCCTGGATTCGAACCTGCGCTTGCGGCTGTGGCCGGTTGACCGGGCGCGCGCCATCTTGCGCGAAACCATGCGCGAGGCGGACCTGTTCCTGCCCAGCATGGACGACATGCAGCACCTGACCGGCAACGACGACCCCGAACGCACGCTGGACTGGATTCGCGATGGTGGCGCGGCGGGCGTGGTGGTGCTGAAGCTAGGCAAGGACGGTTCCATCATTGACGACGGCAAAACGCGCACGCCGGTCGCCGCGTTGCGCGTGGACGCGGTAGACGCCACGGGAGCGGGCGATTGTTTCGCCGGCAGCCTGCTGGCCCGGCGCTGTCAGGGCGATTCCTGGGAAGACGCGGTGCGCTACGCGAATGCGGCGGCGGCGTTGTCCACCTTGGGCTATGGCGCGGTGGACCCGTTGCCGCGCACCGAACAGGTTTTGGCACGGCTGAAGTCGCTGGCGGAGTGATGGCGGGCAGGGCGTGGAAAGATTTAGGGACGGATTATTCCCTGCCGATTTGCCGCCCTGATTTCCCGCCATTGGCGCCGCCTGTGAATTTCAGGCTAAAATGCCAAGTTACCCAATTTTTCCGCCAGCCCGACTACCGGTTGTGCGGGATATTTTTTCCGCAAATTCAACAGGAGAATCAACATGGCTGAACGCAAACGCGTGCGTCGTAACACCCTGGAACGCCGTTGCCTGGGCAAGGCCTTCAAGCGCTTGTTCGTCAAGTCGCCCAAGGGTGTTTTCAAGATGCTGGAAAAGATCAAGCGCGTCTAATCAACGCCCTGATCTGAAAAATCCCCGCATGGCGCAAGCTGTGCGGGGATTTTTTTTGGGGTGCACTGAAGCTGGGCGAAGCGCGAAATGGGTGCAGGGCGAAAGGGGCGAAGCGCGATACCCGTCAACCTATCAGACCGCCGGACCCAGCTTCGGCTTGATGAAATCCATGAACGCCCGCGTCTTCGCCGGCTGGATGCTTGACGGGTAGATCACGTAGATCGAGATCGGGTCCACCGACCAGCCCGGCAATACGCGCCGCAGTGAATTGCGCTTGATGATCGGGTCCAGCGCCTGGCAATGGGGCATCCGCGTAATGGCCAGGTCCAGCCCGGCCAGCGTGCCCGCAATGCTCATATTGTTGGCGGCAAGATGGCCGCTGACCGGCACCACTTCATTGACCGACCCGTTGTGCAGCGTCCAGTGCGAATGCGCGTCGTCGATGGTGGTGCGCAGGCATTGATGCTGGCTCAGATCGGCGGGCGTCTTCGGTTCGCCGTGGCGTTCCAGATAGCGGTCGGACGCATACAGATAGTTGTCCAGCGACACCAGTTCCTGCACCACCGCGCCATCGGGCCGCGTGGCGCCGCCGCCATTGCCATTGCCATTGCCGGCATCCAGCGTGGCCAGCGAAAAGTCTGAATTGCGGCCAAAGCGCAGCACTACGTCGAACGGCGTGCCTTGCGCGTCGGACGCCGTCATCATGCTCAGGTCGAATTCGCATTCGACGTCGGGATAACGGTCGGTGAAGTCGTTGATGGTTTCCGGCAGCAGCCAGATCGCCAGGCTGTAAGGCATCGACACCCGCAAATTACCGGACGGGCCGCCGGACAGCGACAGCAATTGTTCATGCGCCAGACGCGCTTCGTCGATCAGCCCCTGGCAGCGGCGCATGTACGCCGCGCCCGCTTCGGTCAGGTCCAGCCGGCGCGTGTTGCGGTTGATGAGCCGCAGGCCGATGGCGCGTTCCAGTTCATTGATGCGGCGAGACAGCGTGGACGTGGGCATGTCCAGCGCGCGGGCCGCCATGCTGAAGCTCTTGCGCTTGGCAACCTCGACGAACAAGGCGATGTCATTGAGCTGGACAGTTGAAGCTTCCATAGGCATTCCGGTTTGGGCCGCACGAGTTTACGCCAGTCCCGCTTGCGGCCCAATGCACAAACCCGCGCAATTTCGCCTGATTAATGCACGCGTTGTCAGATTTGATTGCAAATTCGAATGGGATGGCATCGGTTAGTGGGGGCATATCCCCTACACTTCAGGCGAAAACAGATAGACCAAGACCGCAGCGGTGTCACGGAGATCGCAAAGGGGCATAGCAGGCATGACCGATACACCAACGTTTTTCACCGTTCTGACGCCCACCTACAACCGGGCAGGCACGCTGCACCGGGTGTATGAATCGCTCTCCCGGCAGACATTCAGGGATTTCGAATGGGTGGTGGTGGACGACGGTTCCACCGACAACACACACGAATCCATCCTGGATTGGCAGACGCGCGCCGATTTTCCCATCCGCTATATCTGGCAGAACAACCAGCACAAGAAAACCGCCTTCAACCGTGGCGTGCGTGAAGCGCAAGGCCAGATGATTGTGGGTCTGGACAGCGACGACGAAATGCCGCCCGATGCGCTGGCCACCTTCAAGGACGCCTGGGACGCCATCCCGCCTGCGCGCCGCGATTCCTATGTGGCGATCACGGGCTTGTGTGCGCGCCCTGACGGCAGCATCGTGGGCGACCGCTATCCGCAAGACGTCTTCGACAGCACCGCCGTGGACGTGTACTTCCGGTATCGCATCAAGGGCGAAAAATTCGGCTGCATGCGCACCGACATCCTCAGGAAATATCCCTTTCCCGAAGACGTGGCGGGCTTCGTGCCGGAAAGCCTGGTGTGGTGGGCGATTGCACGCGCGGGCTATCTCAGCCGTTTCATCAACCGTGTCGTGCGCACCTACCACGACACGCCGGGCGGCCTGAGCCAAGGCGCCGTGTCCGTGTCCAACAACGCGCAGGGCCTGTACCTGCTGGCGTGGGACATGCTGCAACATCACCTGGAATTCTTCCGCTTCCGGCCGCGCGAATTCATCATGGCGGCGGCGCGCTATACGCGCTTCCGCCTGCACCTGAAGCACTCCGGCGTGCCGACCGCCGTGCAGGCCTACAAGCTGACGAACCCCGTCGCGACCTTCATGGTGGCGGCGATGTGGCCCGTCGGCTATGCGCTATACCGCCGCGACCGGCGGCGCGGGGTGGCCTGAGCCGCCGTGGCTGGCGGCGCTGCCTGATCCGCCTTGGGCCGCGCCGTGGCCTAGGCCCAGGTACACCTCGACCACGCGCGGGTCCACGGCGACTTCCGCCGCCGGGCCTTCCAGCGTGACGGCGCCCGTCTCCAGCACATAGGCGTAGTCGGCCACTTGCAGTGCGGCGCGGGCGTTTTGTTCGATCAGCAAAATGGATACGCCCATCTCGCGCAGCCGCGCCACGATGCGAAACACCTCGCGCACGATGCGCGGCGCGAGGCCCAGGCTGGGCTCATCCAGCATCAGCAGCCGGGGCTTGGCCATCAGCGCGCGGCCCACGGCCAGCATCTGGCGTTCACCGCCCGACAGGGTGCCGGCCAACTGGGCATGGCGTTCCTTCAAGCGGGGGAACAGCTCATAGACCTCTGCCAGCGTCTTGTCCTGATCGCGCAGGCCGCAACGGAAGCGGTGGAACGCGCCCAGCATCAGGTTGTCTTGCACCGTCATCTCGGCAAAGAGTTCGCGCTTCTCCGGCACCAGGTTCATGCCGGCCGCCACCATTTCTTCGATCTCGGCATGTTCTTGCGCCTTGCCGCCGAACGTGATGTGGCCCGTTGACGGCAGCACACCCATGATGGCGGACAGCAAGGTGGTCTTGCCCGCGCCGTTCGGGCCGATCACGGTCACGATCTGGCCTTCGCCCACCGTCAGGCTTACGCCCGACACGGCTTCCACCTTGTCGTAGGCCACGCGCAGGCCGCGCACTTCCAGCAGGTTCGTGCTCATTCGTCCACTCCGCCCAGATACGCTTCAAGCACCGCGGGGTTGTTCTGGATGTCGGCGGGCAAGCCTTCGGCGATCTTTTCCCCAAAGTCCATTACCACCACGCGATCCACCAGGCCCATCACGAAATCCATATCGTGCTCGACCAGCAGGATGGCCATGCCTTCAGCACGCAGCTTCTTCAGCAGCTCGGCCAGCTCGCACTTTTCTTGATACCGCAGCCCGGCCGCGGGTTCGTCCAGCAGCAGGATGCACGGGTCGGAAGCCAGCGCGCGCGCAATTTCCAGAATGCGTTGTTGGCCCAGCGCCAGCGAGCCCGCTTCGTCGTGCAGATGCTTGCCCAGGCCCACGCGTTCGACCTGGCGCGCGGCTTCGGCCAGCAGGCGCGCTTCTTCGGGCCGGTCCATGCGCCACGCCGCGGGCAGCACGCCGCGATGCCCGCGCAGGTGGGCGCCGATAGCCACGTTTTCCAGCACGCTCATGCGGCCCAGCAGGCGCACATGCTGGAACGTGCGCGACAACCCCAGCCGCGCAATCTTGCGCGCGCCAGCGCCCGCCACCGATTCGCCCAACAACGTCACCTGACCCGACGTCGGCGTATCCACGCCCGAGATCTGGTTGAACATCGTGCTCTTGCCCGCGCCGTTCGGGCCGATCAGCGCCAGGATTTCGCCCGCGCGTATCTCCAGGTTCATCGCGTTGTTGGCGACCAGGCCGCCGAACTTGCGCGTCACGTCCACGGCCTTCAGCACCACTTCGCCACGCGCCGGCATGGGCTTGCGCGGCAGCGGCTCGGCGTTCATGTCCACGCGGCGCACCGCCTTCTTGACCGGCACCCAGCGGGTCAGCACCGGCCACAGGCCGCTGCGGGCGCGGTGCAGCAACAGCACCATGCCAAACCCGAAAACGATGACTTCAAAGTTGCCCGTCTGGCCCAGCAGCTTGGGCATCCAGTCCTGCAGCCATTGCTTGAGCACGGTGAATACCCCCGCACCCACCAGCGCGCCCCAGACCTGGCCCGCGCCGCCGATGACGGTCATGAACAGGTATTCGATACCCATCTGCAAGCCGAACGGGTTGGGGTTCACGAAGCGCTGCATGTGCGCATACAGCCAGCCCGACGCGCAGGCCTGCAACGCCGCGATGATGAAGATCACCATGCGCGAACGCGCCGTGTCCACGCCCATGGATTCCGCCATGACGCGCCCGCCCTTGAGCGCGCGGATGGCGCGGCCTTCGCGCGAGTCCAGCAGGTTTTGCGTGGACCATACCGCCACGAGCAGGAACGCCCAGATCAGGTAGTAGATGTGTTCGCCCTGGTTCAACGACCAGCCGAACAGGCTGATGGCGGGGATGTCCGGAATGCCGGTATGCCCGCCCAGTCCTTCAACGGAACCGAAGGCGAAGTACAGCGACAAGCCCCATGCAATGGTGCCCAGCGGCAGAAAGTGGCCCGACAGCTTGAGCGTGATGGCGCCCAGCAAATACGCGATCACCAGCGTCAGCACCAGGCCGGCCAACAGCGTCAGCCAGGGCGATGCGCCCAGCCATGCCAGCCAGCTGGGCAGGGTGTCGGCGCGGGTCGTCAGCAGCGCCGTGGTGTAAGCGCCTACGCCCACGAACGCAGCCTGCCCAAAGCTGGTCAGCCCGCCCACGCCCGTCAGCAGCACCAGGCCCAGCGCCACCAGCGCGTACAGGCCGATGTAGTTCAGCAAGGTCACATAGAACGGCGGCAAGGCCAGCGGCCCCAGCGCCAGCAGCGCCAGGAACACGAAGAGGATGATGCGGGGGTTCATTCGTCTTCTTCCTCGACGTGATGGCTTTTCAACGAGCGCCAGAGCAGCACGGGGATGATCAGCGTGAACACAATGATTTCTTTGTAGGCGCTGGCGTAAAACGACGAGAACGCTTCGATCAGGCCCACCAGAATGGCGCCGCCCGCCGCCAGCGGGTAGCTGACCAGCCCGCCGATGATGGCGCCCACGAAGCCCTTCAGGCTGACCATGAAGCCTGAATCGAAATACATGGTGGTGATGGGGGCGATCAAAATGCCGGACACCGTGCCGATCAGCGCGGCCAGGAAGAAGGTGGCGCGGCCCGCGAAAATGGGCGAAATGCCCATCAGCCGCGCGCCCAGCCGGTTGAACGCGGCGGCGCGCAGGGCTTTGCCGTACATCGAGCGTTCAAAGAATTGGTACAGCACGACGATCAGCACCGCCGACACCGCCACCACCCACAGTGCCTGGCTGTTGACGTTGATCGGCCCCAGCGTCAGGCTGGCGTCGGAAAACGGCGCGGTGCGCGCGCCCTCGGCGCCAAACGCCAGCAGCCCCAGGCCAACCAGCGCCAGGTGCACGGCAATGGACACAATCAGCAGCACCAGCGTTGAAGCCGATGCGATCGGCTGGTAGAACAAGCGATACAGCTGCGGCCCCATCGGCACCACCAGCAGCAGCGTCAGCAAGGCCTGCACCGCCATTGGCAATTGCGCCAGCGGCAGCTGGTAAAGCAGGCCCGCCAGGATCAGCGGATAGATCACCTTGACGCCAATGCGCCACAGGCCGCGGTTGCGGCCAGGGCGCTTGGCCCGCGCCATCAGGTCGGCGGCGGCTTCGGCCAGCGCGAACGCCAGCAGCAGCCAGACCAGCAGCACGGGTTTACCGGCCTGGATGGCCGCCATGGTCAGCGCACCGAAGGCGACGAATTCGCCCTGAGGGATGAACAGCACGCGGGTAACGGTAAAGACCAGCAGGATCGACAACGCCAACAACGCATAGATCGCGCCGTTGGTGATGCCGTCCTGCCCAAGTATCAAGGCGATCTGAGCATTCATGCGAAAAAGTCCAAGCCGTTACTTCACGAGCGTCCAGTTGCCGTCTTTGACGGTGATGAGCTCGCGGCCGCGGTCATCGAAGCCGCTGTGGTCCGCGGCGCTCATGTTGTAGACGCCTTGCGTGCCTACCAGCTCCTTGGTCTGTTCCAGCGCGTCGCGCAAGGCGCTGCGGAATTCCTTGGTGCCCGGTTTGCCGGCCTTTTCTGCAATCGGCACCGCCTTTTCCAACAGCAGGCCGGCGTCATAGACGTTGGCGCCGAAGGTGGCGGGCTTGGAGCCGTTCAACTTTTCGTACGCGGCGATGTAGTCGCTGGCAACTTTCTTGGACGGGTTGCTGTCCGGCATTTCCGGCAACACCAGCATCAGGCTGGCGGCCAGCACCGTGCCTTCGACCTTCTTGCCGCCCAGCTTCAGGAAGTCGGGCAGGGCCGCGCCGTGGGTTTGGTAGAACTTGCCCTTGTAGCCCTGATCGAACAGCGTGGTTTGCGGCAACACGCTGGCCGCGCCCGGGGCAGCGACCAGCACGGCGTCGGGCTTGGCGGCCAGGATCTTCAAGGCCTGGCCCGTGACCGAGCTGTCAAAGCGCAGGTAGCGCTCGTTGGCGGTGACCTTGATGCCTTTCTCGGTGGCCAGGCCCGAGAAAACCTTGTACCAGTTCTCGCCATACGGATCGTTCAGGCCGATGAAGCCCACCGTCTTGATGCCGTTCTTGGCCATGTGGTCCACCAGCGCACGGGCGATGATGTCGTCGTTCTGCGTGGTCTTGAACACCCACTTCTTCTGATCGTTCATCGGCAGCACCACCGCCGCCGTGCCCACGGGCGCCAGCATCGGCACGCCGGCTTCTGCGGCGAACTGGATCACGCCCATGGCGTTGGGCGAACCCGACGGCCCGATCAGCGCGTCCACGTTCTGCTCCGAAATCAGTTTCTTGAAGGCGGTGACCGAGTTGGTCGAATCGCTGGCGTCGTCCAGCGAGATGTATTCGATGGTCAGGTCACCGATCTTCTTGGGCAGCAGCGGCACCGTGTTCTTTTGCGGAATGCCCACCAGCGCGGTGGGGCCGGTGGACGACGTGACGACGCCCACTTTGACTTGGGCCAGCGCGGGCAGGGCGAACAGGGTGGCGATGGCGGCAGCAGCAGCCAGGGGGAGTTTCTTCGACAGCATGGCAAAACCTCCGGATAGGGAGCAGAGTGGGAGTGCGGCTGAAAAGCGGAGAAAACAGGAACGACAGGAATTACTTGTTGCTTAAAATCTCTAACCCTCAAGGATGAGCACTGTAGACGTGGTACTGATGCTTACCTATCCGTTAAAACCCGACGACAGACGGGGGATGCGCCCGGTCAGATGGTGATGGAACTGACGCTGGCGCCGCCGCACACAAACAAGGTCTGGCCGGTGACGAAGCTGTTGGCGGGGTCCGCAAAGAACATCACGGCGCGCGCCACATCGTCCGAGCGGCCCAGGCGCTTGACCGGGATGCCGTTGGCCAGCTGCTTTTCGCGTTCGCTGCCGGGTTCGATCACTTCGTAAAACATGTCCGTCTGGATCGGGCCGGGCGCCACCACGTTGACCGTGATGCCGTAGGGCGCAAGCTCCAGCGACCATGTGCGCGCCATGCCGACCATGCCGGCCTTGGTGGCCGAGTACGCAGTGCGGGTGGGCAGGCCCAGCGCGCCGCGCGAAGACATCATCACGATGCGGCCGAAATGGCGTTCCTGCATGCCGGGCAACGCGGCCTGCACCAGGCTGATCGCCGCACCCAGGTGGATCTGCGTCAACCCGTGCAGCTCTTGCTGCGTGACTTGCGGCAACAGGTTTGGCCAGATGACGCCCGCGTTGTGGATAACGTGGCTGATGGGAAATTTGGACGCGGCTTCCTGGCCGGCTTGCGCGGTGGCGTCAGCGTCCAGCAAGTCCACCTGCATGTTGTGCAGGCGCGGGTGGGTGAAGTCAGCGGCGCGGCGCGCCATCGAAATCACTTCGTAGCCCGCATCCAGCATGCTGCGGCAGATTTCGGCGCCGATGCCGGCGCTGCCGCCGGTGACCAGCGCTACGTTCATATGTGTCATGCGTGTCCTTGGTTGGAGTTCGCCAAACGTGCCGGTCAGGCCTTGGGCGCCAGCGCCAGCACGCGCAGGGGGCTGCCCGAACCGCTGCGGATCTTCAGCGGCGCCGAGAAGATCACCGCGCCCGTCGGCGGCAGCTGATCCAGGTTCGTCAGGCATTGCAGGCCGTAGCGGTTGTTGCCGTGCATGTAGTAGTGGCAGGGGTAGGGCGGGTCCAGATGCTGGGCCTGGCCCGCGTCAGTGCCCACGGATTCCGTGCCGAAGCCGTGCACATCGCGCTCCTTGATCAGCCAGGGCACAACGTCGGCGTCGGGGCCGGGCGAGTGCGCACCGTCGTCTTGCAGGTTCAGGTATTCGGCGGGCTTGGCGCGCTTGGACCAGTCGGTGCGCATCAGCACCCACGAGCGCGCGGGGATGCGGCCATGCTGTTCTTCCCACTTCTTCACGAAGTCGATGGTGAGCAGGAAGTCGGGGTTGTCGCGGGCCTCGGCGGAACAGTCGATGACGCAGGCGCTGGCGATGAAGGCGTCGATGGGAATCGTGTCGACGGTGTTGTCGGGCTGGTCTTTGCCGGTGACCCAATGCGCGGGCGCGTCAAAGTGCGTGCCGGTGTGTTCCGAGCACGAGAAGTTGTTCCAGTACCAGGCCGGGCCGCGCTCGTCGTAACGCGAGATTTCCTCGATGCGGAACGGCCACGCTTGGCCGAATTCAGGAGGCAGCACGATGGTGGGGAATTCCGGCGTCAGCGTCTCGGTCAGGTCCACGATGCCGATGCGCCCGGACGCAAGTTCCGTCATGAATTGGGCAAGTATGTTCTGGCTCATGCTGTTGCTCCTTTTGATTCGTGTTGGGGGTCGTGCGTGGGCGGCGGCGGGGAGTCAGGCCGGAGCCGTCAGGCGCCCAGTTCCCGTTCCAGTCCCTTGGGGTTTTCGGCCAGCCGCGCGCGGAATTCCTGCGCCACGTCGCCGACATAGACGTCTTCAACGCCATCCTTCAAGGCGCGCACGATGGCGGCGGCAATCGCTGCCGGCGCCACGCGCGGCGGGGGCGTGCGCTGTTCCCATTCGTGGTCGACCGGCCCGGGGAACACGTTCACCACCCGCACGCCCGCGCCACGCATCTCGGCGCGCAGGCATTGCGTCAGCGACAAGGCGGCGGCTTGCGACGCCGACCACATGCCGCGCGACGGCAGGTTCATGTGCGCGTAGATGGACAGCACGTTGACCCAGGCGGTGGCGCTGTTCACGCCGTCGGCGGCGCGGCCGCACAGCGCGGGGCCGAAGCCTTGCGCCAGCCGCATCAGGCCCAGCACGTTGACGTCCAGCGCGTCGCGCGCGGTGTTCACGTCCTTGCGGCCCATCAGGCCGCCTTCGCGTTCCAGGTCGGCCGTGTTCACCAGGATTTCGACCTTGCCGCCGATGGAAGCCGCCGCGCGTTCGACGGAATCGGTATCGGTGACATCCAGCGTCACCGTCTGCACGCGGGGGTCGGCGGCCAGCGCGTCAAACGCCGCGTCGCGCTTCCAGGTTTGCGGGTCACCCACGAACACCGTGGGGCAACCGGCGTCCAGCAGGGCGCGCGCGACGGCGTTGCCCACGGCGGATTTGCCATCGGTGACGAGCGCGCGGCGGAACTTCGGGTCGCACGAGGTTTCGCGCAGGGTCTTGTCGTCTTCCATGTTCGGGGTATTCCTTTCTGGCAGAGCGATCATCACGGCCTGGCCGCTGCGGTCCAGCTTCAGCGTCAGCCGCACGCGGGCGCCATCGGCGCAGTCTTGGTGCACATGGGCCACCACCGACGGGCCGGCGTCCATGCGCACGGTGCCTACGCGCCACGGCAGGCGTTCGCGGAAGTACAGGTCGTTGCTGTGATGCAGGGTGGTGCTGACCAGCAGCACGCCGTTGGGGTCGGCAGGCTTCCAGGGCAGGTGCTCGGACAGGCAATGGCCGCAGACTTCACGCGGCGGATATTGCACCGCGCCGCAGTCGGCGCAGGTCTGAAGATCAAAGCGGCCTTCGGCGGCGGCGGCGGTCAGCCCCAGCGCGGCGCGGCTGCGCGAACCCGGCGGCAGCGTGGGCTGGCGAGTGCGCGCCACCGGATTCTTCCGGGGCGGTTTGGCTAGCGGCTCGGTCATGCGTCGCTCCTTGCCAGAATGGCCGCGGCGGTGCACAGCCCGCGGTCGTAATTGATCATGCCGAAGCCGCTGACCAAGCCAATGCGGGCGTCAGCCACTTGTGTGCCGCCCGCGGTGCCGGTCAGTTGGCGCAAGGCCTCGATCAGGCCCAGGTAGCCGCCCGCGGCGCCCGCCTGGCCTACCGACAGTTGGCCGCCATTGGTGTTGAAGGGGAAGCTGCCGTCCACGGTGAAGGTGTGCTTGCGGATGAATTCCGGCGCGGCGCCTTTTTCGCAGAAGCCCAGGTCTTCCATTTGCATCAGGTTGATGACGGGATAGTCGTCATAGGCTTGCAGGAAGTCCATGTCGGCGGGCGTGGCGTTGGCTTGGCCGTAGAGTTCGTCCACGTCCATGGTCCAGCCTCCGCGCGTCTGGATCGGGTCGTCGATCCAGGCGTTGTGGCGTTCGATGGTGGCGCGGATGCGGGCGTAGGGCAGGTTCAGCGCGCGTGCCTGATCTTCGCGCATCACCAGAAAAGCGTCGGCGCCCGCGCAGGGCATGACGCAGTCGAACAGGTGGATTGGGTCGGTGATGACGCGCGCGTCCAGGTACTGCTGCAAGCTCAGCGGCTTTTTCATCAGCGCGTGCGGATAGCGCAAGGCGTTGTCGCGCTGGGCCACGCACAGCTTGCCGAAGTCTTCGCGGGTGGCGCCGGTGGTGCGCATGTAGTTGGCCGTCAGCAGGGCGAAGCTGGCGTTCGGCCCGCCCGCGCCATAGGGGTAGACGGCGTCTTGCGCAAAGCGTGAGAACTGGCTGACCGTGTTGCGAAACGAGTCCACGTGGTTGGTGTCGCCCGCGATGCAGGCCACGATGTTCGCGTCGCCCGCTTGCACGGCGCGCGCGGCGCGGCGCAGGGCAGCCACGCCGCTGGCGCCGCCCATGGGGATGTGGTCCAGCCAGCGCGGGCTCATGCCCAGGTGCTGGACGAGGCCCACGGCGGTGTCGGGCGCCAGCGTGAAGCTGGACACGCACAGGCCGTCGACATCAGTCTTGGCCACGCCGGACTGCCGGATCAGCGCACCCAGCGCGCGGCCCAGCCACCAATGCGCGGCATGAGTGGAATAGCGTTCATACGGGATCGTGACGGGCAGCGCCGCCACAATGCCGTCGTAGCCCAGGCGGATCATTGGGCAGACTCCTGGCGGGCGGGTTCCTGGCGCTTTTTCATGGCGTTGGTGTCGACGCAGCGCGCCGTGCCGGGCAGGGTGGGCGCAAGCGCTTTCATCTCGCCGCGCTGGATCTTGTTGGTGGTGGTGAGCGGCAGGCTGTCCACAAACGCCACATAGCCGGGCGCCTTGTAGTACGCCAGCTGCTCCAGGCACCACTGCACGATGCCGCGTGCGGCGTCCGCCATGGCGGCGGCGTCGGCGGGCAGGGATTCGGGCACCACGCAGGCCAGCACTTCGTCGCCGCGCACCGGGTCTGGCACGGCGGCCACCGCCACCGCTTTGACCAGCGGATGCTGCATCAGCACGCTTTCCACTTCCACGGCGGAAATGTTTTCACCGCTGCGGCGAATCACGTTCTTCTTGCGGTCTACGAAGCGCAGCGCCCCGTCGGCTTCGCGGCGGACGATGTCGCCCGTGTGGAACCAGCCGTCCTGCCAGGCTTCATCGGTTGCGGCTTCGTCTTTCAGGTAGCCGGCAAAGAAGCCGTAGCGCGGGTCGTCGCCCGCATGGCGGACCAGCAGTTCGCCATGTTCGCCCACGGCGGCGGGCTGGCCGGCGTCGGTCACGATGCGCACGTCGACGTCATCTTCTTCGCGGCCGAAGCTGCTGGTGCCAATGTGGCGCGGTTCCTGGTTGGCGATGATGACGGCGCCCGCGCCGGTTTCGGTCATGGCCCAGGCTTCCAGCAAGGGGAAGCCGAAGCGCGCTTCAAAGGGCGCATGCAGCTTGCGGTCTACGCCCGCACCGAAACCGAAGCGGATGGCGGGCTGCAAGTCGTCGTCCGACGGCGCGGCCTTCATCAGGATGGCGGGCATGACGCCCAGGTAATGCAGCACGGTGGCGCCGGAGTCGCGCACGCTGTTCCACCATGTTTTGGGATGAAAGCGATCCAGCGGAATCAGGCAGCCGCCGGTCAGCACCATCGCCATGGCCGAATACGCCATCGCGTTCATGTGGACCAGCGGCAGCGGGGTCAGCATGCGTTCCTGGCCGGGGCGCAGCGCGGCCAGGCCGCCAATGCGCGCATACCAGCCACCCGCGTGCAGGAAGTAGCGGTTGGGCAGGATGCAGCCCTTGGGGCGGCCAGTCGTGCCAGACGTGTACAGCAGCGCGCACTCGGTCAGTTCGGTGGGGGCGGTATCGCCCAGCGGCGCGGCAAAGGGGGCGGCGGGCGGCGCGTCGTCCGGGCCCATCACGCGCAACGGGCGGCCCGCGCGTGCGGCGGCGGCCATCAGGTCAGCATGACGGTGCGGCAGGGCGACGGCCAAGGCGATCTCGGAGTGGCCGGTCAGGTATTCGAGTTCGGCCGCGCGCAGGTCGGGGTTGATCGGCACGACCGATACGCCCAGCGCGTTCAACGCGAACCAATGCAGGAAGAACGACGGGCGGTTCTCCAACAGCAGCCCCACGCGATGGCCGTGGCCATAGCCCGCTTGGGCATAGGCGGCGCGCAGGGTGCCGATGGCATCCGCCGCGCGGGCGTAGCTGAGTTCGCCAGCGTCGATGCCGTAGACGTCAGCGGTTTCCGGCAGGATGCACAGAAAGGGCTGGGCGCCGTAACGGGCGGCGGTGTCGCTGAAAGCCTGATGGACGGTGGTGCTCACAAGCCGCTCCTACATGAACAGTTGGATGTTGCCGAAGGCGGCATCGCAGTTGACGAGGTCAACGCGCTTCAAGCGGATGCGCAGCGCGCCGTCCTGCTCGACCAGGTGATGCGTGGCCCAGCCGGCAAACAGCGTCTGCGTGTCCTGCCGGGTTTCGACGTAGTGGAAGGCGGTGCGCACCACATGCCGGCCTTCGTTAGGCGCGGCGTCCGGGTGGCCGTGTTCCACCGTGGGCGCTTGCAGCAGGTGATGGCAACGGCTCTTGGGTTGCTGCGAAAACGTGCGCTGGCCGGCCAGCCGTTCCACGCGCACGCGCAACAGCAGCTTGTCTTCGTACATCAATGAGGCATGCAGCTTCGGGTCGGTCTGGCCATGCGCCAGCGGCATCCAGTAGTAGCCGTCTTCGGTGTACAGGTTCAGCCAGTCTTCAAAGCGCAGCTCGTCCAGCAGGCGCGCTTCGGCGTAGACAAAATCAATCAACTCGCGGTCGCTTGCGCTCATACCGACTCCGGTCCGGTCATGTAGCGGCCCCATGCGCGGTACTGGTTGCGCATCTGCCATTCATTGGTGCCGTTGGTGGTGACGTTTTTCTGGCCGGCTTCATCCGGGGTGTACAGACGGCCCACGTTGACCCAGTCGCGCGCCCGCGAATTCAAACCGTCTTGCGCGCGTTCGTACATTTCCAGATCGTCATGGCCGACAACGGACGTGGGCGCGTTGATCAGTCGGTTGTACATAAGCGTGCGTTCCAGCAGCAGGTCGGGCGCGCCCACCAGGCGGAACGTCCACGATTCCACCAGCGTGCGGTCGGCGGCGATGGGCTTGAAGATGCGCAGCGTCTGGATCGGGCCCTTCACCATGATGTTGGGGAAGTACACAGTGTTGTGGCGCACATCGCCCAGAATCTGCTTGGCGCGTTCCTCGCCATAGGCTTCAACCATCGAATCCCAGTAACCCGGCACGCCCGAATACGACGCGTGGATGGAGTCCGACACGCCGGTATGCCCGTGGCCGTTTTCCCACACGCGTATGCCCATGTTCTCGAAGAATTCATACGGCGAGATAAAGGGCGCAAACAGTTCCACCGCCATCGGTTTGGGCGTGCCTTCCGGCGCCTGTTCCCACACCTTCACGGCGGTGCCGGCTGATGATTCATGCGCCACCATCGGGTGGCAGGTGTCGGTCTGGTTGTCGACCAGCATCTTCCAGTTGCAACGATGCATGTAGCGCAGCACGCCGCCAGCCACTTCCAGCCGGCCTTCCGGGGACCGGTCAACCATGTTGTCCAGCGTGGACAAGGATTCGCCGAAGAAGTCCTCGAACGACTGGCCTTCCGGATTCAAGCGGCAGAATACGAAGCCGCGATGGTTCTTCACGTCTTTGACGGCCGCCATGCCCTGGCTGGCTTCGCAGTTTTCCAGGCCGGTGTTTTCGTAGCCTTTCTTCAGCGGAATCGACAGCAGGCTGCCATCGGTCTTGAACGTCCAGGCGTGGTAGGGGCAGCGGAAGAACTTGCCGGTGTTGCCACAGGCCTCGCCCGCCACCATCGTGCCCTTGTGCGGACAGCGGTTGTGCAGCACGCGCACGGTCTTGTCGCTATGGCGCACCATCACCACGGGCTGGTTGCCGACAGTGGTGGTGATGTAGTCGCCGTTGTTCGGCACCTGGCTGTCGTGCCCGACGTAGACCCAGGTGTTGGCGTACAGGCGCTCCATTTCCAGGTCGAACAGTTCCTGGTCGATGAACAGGTCTTTGTGAACTTCCGTGTCGCGCAGCAGGGCGCGGATGGCGTCGGGGTTGTCGCGGTATTTGGCCATGGTCGCTTCCTTGTCGTCGGGGCCGGCGGCCTTACAGGTCCAGCACCAGACGCGCCGACTTTGCGCGCGAGATGCAGATCTGGATGATCTTGCCGCTGGCCTTCTCGGTATCCGAGAGGTAGTAGTCGCGATGATCGGGTTCGCCTTCCAGCACGGTCGCCTGGCAGACGCCGCATTCGCCGCGCTTGCAGTCGAACATCGGGTCGCAGCCTTCTTCTTCCATGACGTCGACGATGGTTTTGTCGGCGGGTATGGTCAGCGTGCGGCCGGATTGGCGCAGCTCGACTTCAAAGGGCTGGTCGCCGGCTTGCGCCGCGGCGGTGGCGAAGAGTTCGAAGTGGACGTGGGCATCCGGCCAATGGCGGGCCTTGGCGCCTGCGATGACGGCGTCGATCAGGCCCTTGGGGCCGCACACGTACAGGTGCTGGCGCGGTGACGCTGCGGCCAGCACGGCTTGCAGGTCGAAACGGCTGGTCGAATCATCGTCGGCATGAACGGAAAGGGCGTCGCCGGCCAGCGCTTCAAGCTCGGGCAGGAAGGCCAGCTGATCTTTGCTGCGGCCACAGTAGTGCAGATGAAAGTCGCGGCCGGCGGCCTTCAGCGCGGCGGCCATGGACGCCACCGGCGTGATGCCGATGCCGCCCGCGATCAACACCACGGGCTCGTCGCCCGCAGGAGATTCATGCAGCGGGAAATCGTTCTTGGGGCCTTCGACGCTAAGCGTGTCGCCTTCGGCGAGCCCATGCATGTGGCGCGATCCGCCCTGGCTGGTTTCTTCCAGCCGCACACCCAGCCGGTATTCCTGGGGTTCGGCGAAGTGATTGGCTTGCGGTGCCAGCTGCACCAGCGAATAGCAGCGCGGCTCGCGCAAGCCGGGCACCGTTACCTTCAAATGCGCGCCGGGGCCGAAGGCGGGCAGGGGGCCGGCGTCTTCACGGGCCAGACGGAAGGATCGGATCAGCGGCGACTCTTGCCGGACTTCGCGGATGATGAGTTTCAGTGTCTGCACGGCGTTTGTCTCTATCGGTATTCGAATCAGGCAGCCAGCTTTTCGGCCAGCTGACGTTCCATGGGGCCGCACTTTTCATCGGCCAGCGCGGTGTCGCGCAAGGCGCGCAATGACTCGGCCGCATCCGGCCGGCCCACCAGTTGCGCGGCTGCCGCAAGCAGTTGGCGGTACTTGCCGCCACCGCGCACATGCGTGTCGCTATAGCCCTTGACCAGCCGGCGGCAGTTGACGGTTTCAACGGCCAGCGCGTAGTCCTGCGGCGCGAGCTTCGTGATCAAGTCCAGCCATTGCTGCAAGCCTTCGGATTCAATCTGGTGGCGCAGCGTGCGGCGGCGAAAGCGGCGCATGCCAGCCAGCGAATACAGCATCAGGAAGCCGCCGAGCGTGCCGCTTTGCATCAGCCGCCCCTTGCCCAGCCGGCGTTCCACAAAGCCGCCAAAGGCCTTGGAGCCTTCAAGCCAGCGGCCCAGCCCTGTGGGCAAGGTGCCGCAAATTTCTTCCAGGCGCGGGTGCATGTAGTCGGTGGTCATGACCAGTTGGTCGGGGCGCGCGCCCACTTCTTGACGAATGCGGTCAAAGCGGGTTCCGCGCGTTTTCAGGTCGGCCACGCGTATCACGTCGTCGTACGCCATGGCGGTGGCGACATAGCGCGCGGCCGCACAGGTCAACGCCCATTGCTGGGCGTCGCCGCCGTGTTGCGCGTCAAGATCCCGCAGCGCCTTCATGCGGCGCAGGTAGTCGGTGGCGTAAGCCAGATCCTGGAATTCAATCTGGCGGCGCACGCCGGCCGTCAGCATGGGCTGCGCACAGGCGGGGAAGTCGCGCTTGATGGTGTCCAGCAAGGCTTGCGCCTTGGGGCTGGCGGCGCGTTCCGGCACGTTGGGAACGGGGCGCGTCAGGTCGATGGCGGCGGGTTGCGCGGGCGCCTGATGCGCGGCATCGAAACCCAGCGCAAAGGCGCGCAGGCTGGCGTCCACGCCCAGGCCCGCGCGGCGCACGGTGGCTTCGTAGTCTTCGCGTGAAAACGGCAAGGCGCCGCTGCCCGCCACGGCGCCGAACAGGCTGGCGCTGATGACGCTGCCCGCGCGGTCGGCCAGGTCTTGCAGGTCGAAACACAGAAAGCGCTTGGCGGCGGCGCGGCCGGCTTCCAGCACTTTGTTGGGGTCGGCGATGCCATTGCCGGGTGCGGACTTTTCGCTGACGGCGTAGCTGCGGTGCGATGACGACAGCAGGACGGTGCGTTCGGGCGTGACCAGGCCGCGCTGAATGGCGCGGCCGCCTTCCATCAGTTCAGCCGCCACCACCAGGTCCACATCGCCGGGGGTAGGCATCAGCGCCAGCGCGGGCGGGCGTCCGGCGCGCTGCACATCCGCTTCGGGCAGCAGTTCCAGGTAATAGATGGTGGCGCCGGTACGTTGCGCCACGCCCGGCACGGAGGTGGTCTGCGCCCACCATCCGGCGTGCTCGGCCATGTCGACGATCCAGTCGGCCAATACGCCGCCGCCCTGGCCGCCCATGGCCAGGATGGCGATCTTGATCGGGTTGCCTTGCTGCAATGCCACCGGGTTCATGAAAGCGTTGTCCTTACAGGGCGTATTGAGCCAGCCGCGCGGCGCGGCGGCGTTGCAGGAAACCAATGACCGCACCGCGCACACGCGCCATGAAACGGTCGCTGCCTGTCGGGTTGTGGACGATGTCGGCGCGGTAGAAAGACGGGCACAGCACGGCGGCATGCGCCACTTCGCCGCAGTTGCCGCAGCCGACGCAGCTGCTTTCCACATGCGCGACGGGGTCTTCTTTCAAGGGGTCGCCGCTGTCCTTCACGGACAAGGACGGGCAGCCCGACAGCCGGATACAGGCGTGGTCGCCGGTGCAGACGTCGGGGTCCACGCCAAAGCGTTCCTTGACCATGCGGCGGCCTTCCTTGACCGCCTTGTTGAACAGCGGCTTCACGCGGCGCTGCTTGTTCAGCATGCATTCCGACTGCGCGATGATGACCTTCGGGCCTTTGATGTCGGTGGTCAGCGCTTCTTCGATAGTGGCGCGCACCTTGGCCACGTCGTACGTGCGGTCCAGCGTGCGCACCCATTTCACGCCGACGCCGCGCACGGCATGGTCGATGGGGTTGTTGGTGGAGCGGTCTGGGTTGTCGGCGCGGGACGACAGAATGTCTTGCCCGCCGGTTGCCGACGCGTAGAAGTTGTCGACGATGACGATGACGCCGTCGTACTTGTTGAATACCGCGTTGCCGATGCCGGACGACAGGCCGTTATGCCAGAAGCCGCCGTCGCCCATGATGGAAATGGGCCGCTTGGCGGCCGGCACGTTGAACGCCGCCGCGCTGGACGCGCCCAGGCCGTAGCCCATGGTGGTGGCGCCCAGGTTGAAGGGCGGCAGGATGGAAAAAAGATGGCAGCCGATATCGCAGGAAATATGGTGCTGGCCCAACGTTTCCTGCGCCAGCGTCAGCGCGGAAAAGATGGGGCGTTCGGGGCAGCCCGTACAGAACCCGGCGGGGCGCGGCGGCACGACCGAGGCCAGGCCAGCCACCTGCTTGTGGAAGGTAATGGGCTGCTCAGTGGGTGGTGCGGCGGGCTTTGCCGCAGGCTTCGGGCGCGACAGCTCGGTGATTTCCAGCTGCCGGGATTCAGCACCGGCATCAGCACCGGCACCGGCACCGGCACCGGCACCGGCGCTTGCCGCAGCCTGCGCATCCACCGCCACCGCTGCGTGCGTCTGCAACGATTCCGGGCGATGCCGCTTCAAGAATTCGTGCAAGCCGTCGCGCATCACTTGCGTGGTGTATTCGCCGGCCATCGGCAGCACGTCCTTGCCGGACAGATGCGTATCGATGCCGGCCTTGCGCAACACCGCATGGAGGTTCTGTTCGATGTAGTCGGGCTGGCCTTCTTCCAGCAGCAGCACGGCGCGCTTGCCGCGGCAGAATTCGGTGACCTCGTCTTCGATGACGGGATAGGTCACGTTCATGACGTACAGCGGAATGCGGCTGTTGCCGAAGTTGTCGGCCAGGCCCAGCAATTGCAATGCGCGGATGACGCCGTTGTACAGGCCGCCTTGCAGGATCAGGCCGATGTCGTTCTGGCCGCCGTCAAAGTGCTCGTTGAGCTGGTGTTCCTTGATGTAGCGGATGGCGGCGGGCCAGCGTTCTTTGATCTTTTCCTGTTCGTGCAGGAAGGACGCGGGCGGCAGCACGATGCGGCTGGTGTCGCGCGCCGGGCTTTCCAACGCTTCGGCCAGCGAGAACGCGGGCCGTTTGTTTTCCTTGGCGATGAAGCGGCCATGCACGTGGCAGCCGCGGATGCGCAGTTGCAGCATCACCGGTGTCTTGCTGGCTTCGGACAATGCAAAGCCGTCTTCCACGGCCTTGACCATGCTTTCCAGGTTGGGGCGCGGGTCCAGCAGCCAGATCTGCGACTTCATGGCGAACGCGTGCGAGCGTTCCTGCATGATGGACGAGCCTTCGCCGTAGTCTTCGCCCACGATGACGAGCGCGCCGCCCGTGACGCCGCCAGAGGCCAGGTTGGCCAGCGCGTCCGACGCGACGTTGGTGCCGACGGTGGATTTCCACGTGACGGCGCCGCGAATGGGGTACATGACGGAGGCGGCCAGCGTGGCGGCGGCGGTGGCTTCCGAGGCGCTGGCCTCGAAGTGCACGCCCAGTTCCTGAAGGATGTCGTTGGCATCCGCCAGCACATCCATCAGGTGGGAAATGGGTGAGCCCTGATAGCCCGCGACATACCCCACGCCCGACTGCAACAGCCCCTTCGTGACGGCCAGAATGCCTTCGCCGCGAAACTCTTCGCCGGCCCCGATGCGCAACTGCTGGACTTCTTTCTTGAAAGACCTTTCAGCCATCTCGAACTCCTTCGCGGGCCGGCGCGCCGGTCCTCAAGCCTTGCTGCCATGCAGCATCGTCGTGTCACGAAATTTCCGTCTGAAAAATACTTTAGGAGTCAACGTTTTAGCTGTCAACAAAAAAGATGAAATTTCATGGAAATCAAAAAATATCACGCTAAAACAAGGGTGTATATACTGGTTGTTCTCTAGTCCCATGGCAGTATTCTGGCGCTGTCATGGTGCAAAAACGGGTTGCGATTTCGGGTATACCCTGTGCTGCGCAACAGCATTGCGGCACAACATGGCGCGCGTTTGCGCCGTCGTGGTGCAATGCCTTTTTTCGGCCGTCGGCCATACATGAATTCCGGTGCGTGGGAGCAAAGCAACATGCGGTTGGACAAGCAGCGGGACACGCTTCTGACAGGACGCAGCGCGGCGGGGCCGCGTTTCGTTGACGGCTATCTGGCCTATCTGCTGGCGCAGGCCAGCCAGCGCATTTCGGCCGAATTCCATTTGCAGGTGAAGGCGGCGGGGCTGTCGGTGACCGAATGGCGGGTGCTGGCCAGCCTGGAGGGCAGCCCCGGCGAAACTATCGGCACGCTGGCGGTGCTGGCCATTACCAAGCAGCCCACGCTGAGCAAGGTGGTGCAGCGGATGGAAGCCGAAGGGCTGGTGGCGCGCACCGGCGTGCGGGCAGACCGGCGCCAGACGCGCGTCTGCATCACCACCAAAGGCACGCATCTGATCGCGAGCCTGTGCGAACAGGCCTTGCAGCATCAGAAGGCGGTGCTGGCGCCGTTTGGCGAAGAGAAGGCCGCGCTGCTGATCGAGATGCTGGGCACGCTGATGACCGAGCACGTGCCGCTGGAATTGCCGATTGACGCGGACGAGTAGGAATCAGGGCAAGCCGTGCCGTGGATGAGCCGAACGGCGCGTGAGCCTTGCCGGGGACGCGCCGGGCTGCGCGTGAACGGGCCCGTTGCATCCGCGCACTCGAACATCGTTCGATCCAATTATTTTGTTACAAGCATATGTGTCCCTTATTAGGTCTCCCTCTGTGAAAAGGGGCCACGGTACGCATAAACCCTGAATTGACTGGGGTCTTGGCGCTAGGCACACTCGCGCCGGTATTCAGACTAATGTCAGGAGTTAACCCCTATGCGCCGCACTTTGATTGCTATCGCGATCGCCGCCGCCGTGGCAGCACCCTCGATCGGGTACGCCAAGACTTTCCGTTGGGCCGCTCAGGGCGACATCCTTACCTTTGATCCGCACTCGCAGAACGAAGGCATGACGATCGCCGCCAACAGCTACATCTACGAACCGCTGGTGGACTACGACAAGACGTTCAAGGTGGTGCCGCGCCTGGCGACGGAATGGGAACAACTGTCGCCCACCCTGTACCGCTTCAAGCTGCGCCCCGGCGTGAAGTTCCATGACGGCGCCGCCTTCACGGCGGACGACGCGGTGTTCTCGATTCACCGCGCCATGGCCCCCACGTCGAACTACAAGGCCTACACGACCGGCATCAAGGAAGCGCGCAAGATCGACGACCTGACGATCGAAATCGAAACGTCGGCGCCCAACCCGGTGCTGCTGCGCCAGCTGACCAACGTGTTCATCATGAACAAGGCCTGGTCGGAAAAGAACAACATCGCCAAGCCGCAGGACTACGTCAACAAGGAAGAAACCTTCGGCGCCCGCAACACCAACGGCACCGGCCCGTACAAGCTGAAGACGCGCGAAGTGGACGTGCGCACCGTCTTTGAAGAAAACAAGGACTGGTGGAACAAGGCTGGCAAGGTCGGCAACGTGACGGAAGTGGTGTTCACGCCGATCAAGCAGAACGCCACCCGCACCGCGGCGCTGCTGTCGGGCGAGATCGACTTCGTGCTGGACCCTGCCGCACAAGATCTGGAGCGTCTGCGCCAGGCGCAGAAGGTCGTTGAAGGCAACGAATACCGCACCATCTACCTGGGCCTGGATCAGAAGCGTCCGGAGTTGCAGTACTCGAACATCAAGGGCAAGAACCCGTTCCAGGACATCCGCGTGCGTGAAGCGCTGTACCGCGCCATCGACGTGGACGCCATCAAGCGCGCCGTGATGCGCGGCCTGTCTGCGCCCACCGGCACGATGATCGCGCCGCAGGTGCATGGCTGGGCGGAATCGGTGCACAAGCGCGTGCCCTACGATCCCGAAAAGTCGCGCGCGCTGCTGAAGGAAGCGGGCTACGACGGCACGCTGAACTTCACGCTGGACTGCCCGAACAACCGCTACATCAACGACGAAGCCATCTGTCAGGCCGTGGTTGGCATGTGGGCGAAGGTGGGCGTGAAGGCCACGATGAACGCCATGCCGCGTTCCACGTACTTCCCGAAGGTGCAGTCGTTTGACACCAGCGCCTACCTGTTCGGCTGGGGCGTGCCCACGTTCGACGCCATGTACTCGCTGCAAAACCTGATCCGCACCAAGGGCGAAGGCGCGGACGGCATGTACAACCTGGGCGGCTACAGCAACAAGGAACTTGACGCCATCATTGATCGCATCAAGACCGAGACTGATCCCGCCAAGCGCGACGCCGACATCATCACCGTGCTGGAAGGGCACGCCAAGGACTTCGGTCACATCCCGCTGCATGACCAGGTCATCCCCTGGGCGATGCGCAAGAACGTCACGGTCATCCACCGTGCCGACAATCGCCTTGTTGCCGATTGGGTCAAGGTTGACTGATCCCGGCTAACCAGACGGCGTGGAGCCTACCCGGCTCCCGCCGTTTTGCTTTTGGTTTTTCCCGCCTATGTTTGCTTTCATACTGCGTCGCCTGTTGCAGGCCGTAGCGGTGATGCTCACCGTCGCGCTACTGGCCTTTGTGCTTTTTCAATACGTCGGCGACCCTGTCACCATCATGCTGGGGCAGGACGCCACCGATGCCGAGCGCATCGAGTTGCGTGAACGCTTGGGGCTGAACGAGCCCGCCATCGTTCAATTCGGCCATTTCGTGGCCAACGCCGCGCAGGGTAATTTCGGTATCTCCCTGCGTCAGAGCGAACCCGTTTCCACCTTGTTGAAATCCCGCCTGCCGGCAACGCTAGAGCTGTCCATGGTGGCCGCCTTGCTGGCGCTGGTGGTGGGTGTGCCGCTGGGGGTGTACACCGCGCTCAAGCGCAACAGCCTGGTGTCTCAGTTGCTGCTTGCAGGATCGCTCTTGGGCGTGTCGTTGCCGACGTTCCTGATCGGCATCCTGCTGATTCTGGTGTTCTCGGTGCAGCTGGGCTGGCTGCCCAGCTATGGGCGGGGCGATACCGTCGCCGTGGGCTGGTGGACGTCGGGCCTCTTCACCGCGACCGGCTGGAAGCATTTGATCCTGCCGTCCATCACCTTGTCGCTGTTTCAGATGACCTTGGTGCTGCGCCTTGTGCGTTCGGAAATGCTGGAAGTGCTGCGGTCTGACTACATCAAGTTTGCCCGCGCCCGGGGCCTGAAGCGCCGGGCCATCCACTTCGGCCATGCGCTGAAGAACACGATGGTGCCGGTGATCACCATTACCGGCTTGCAGCTGGGCGGCATCATCGCTTTCGCCATCGTCACCGAGACCGTGTTCCAGTGGCCGGGCATGGGCCTGCTGTTCATCCAGGCGGTGCAATTCGCCGACGTGCCGGTCATGGCCGCGTACCTGTGCCTGATCGCGCTGGTGTTCGTGGTGATCAACCTGATCGTCGATCTTCTTTATTTCGTCGTGGACCCGCGCTTGCGTTCCGGGATGACTCGCGCCGGGGGGGCTCACTGATGCGCGCCGTACTCAAACGCTGGTGGGACAGTGACATTGCCTGGGCCTGGCGCCGGGCGCCCGTGGCCATCATTGCAACGCTGCTGCTGGCGACGTTGCTGATTGGCTCGTTCGGCGCCGGCTGGGTCGCGCCGCACAACCCCTTCGATCTGACCAAGGTGGAATTGCTGGACGCCTTGTTGCCGCCCGCTTGGGAGGCCAACGGCCAGGCGACGTATCTGCTGGGCACCGACAGCCAGGGCCGCGATCTGTATTCGGCCATTCTGTACGGCACGCGCGTGTCGCTGTTGATCGGGTTGGCGTCGGTGGTGCTGTCGATGCTGATCGGCATTGTGCTGGGTCTGATCTCGGGCTACGCGGGCGGACGCATCGACGCGTTCATCATGCGGGTGGCCGACGTGCAGCTGTCGTTCCCGGCCATTCTGATCGCGCTGCTGATCGATGGCGTGGCGCGTGCCGCGGTGCCGCGCGACATGCATGAGCTGATCGCGTTCCCGGTTCTGATCGGCGCCATTGCGCTGGCCGGCTGGCCGCAATATGCACGCACAGTGCGCGGCTCCACGCTGGTGGAGAAGAACCGCGAATACGTGCAGGCGGCGCGCGTGATTGGGGTGGCGTCGCCCGTCATCATGTTCCGCCACGTGCTGCCCAATGTGCTGGGGCCGGTGCTGGTGTTGGCGACGGTGCATCTGGCCACCGCCATCATCACCGAGGCGACCTTGTCGTTCCTGGGGGTGGGCGTGCCGCCGACGGCGCCGTCGCTGGGTACGCTGATCCGTATCGGTAACGACTTCCTGTTTTCCGGCGAATGGTGGATCACCATTTTCCCGGGCGCGGCGCTGGTGCTGCTGGTGCTGTCGGTCAACCTACTGGGTGACTGGCTGCGCGATGCGCTCAACCCGCGGCTGAATTGAGGTAACCATGAGCGCACTTTTAGAAGTCCGCAATCTGCGCGTGGAGTTTCCCACGCGCCGCGGCACGCTACGCGCCCTGGACGATGTGTCCTTTTCCATCCAGGCGGGCGAAGTCCTGGGCGTGGTGGGTGAGTCGGGCGCCGGCAAATCGCTGACCGGCGCGTCCATCATTGGTTTGCTGGAGCCGCCGGGGCGCATCGCCGCAGGCGAGATCCTGCTGGCGGGCCGCCGTATCGACAACCTGCCTGATGAGCAGATGCGCCGCGTGCGCGGACGCGAGATCGGGGCGGTGTTCCAGGACCCGCTGACGTCGTTGAATCCGCTGTACACGGTGGGCCGGCAGTTGGCCGAAACTATCGTCACGCACTTGGATATGACGTGGTCGCAGGCGCGCAACCGCGCGGTGGAGCTGTTGGCGTCGACGGGTATTCCGGCGGCGCGCGAGCGCATTGACCACTATCCGCATCAGTTTTCGGGCGGGATGCGTCAGCGCGTGGTGATTGCGCTGGCGCTGGCGGCCGAGCCCAAGCTGGTGGTGGCCGACGAGCCGACGACGGCGCTGGATGTGTCCATTCAGGCGCAGATCATCGAGCTGCTGAAACGGCTGTGCCGCGAGCATGGCACGGCGGTGATGCTGATCACGCACGATATGGGCGTGATTGCGGAAACGGCCGACCGCGTGGCGGTGATGTACGCGGGCCGCGTGGCCGAGATCGGGCCGGTGGCGGATGTGATTCACAAGCCGCGCCATCCGTATACCTCGGGGCTGATGGGGTCGATTCCGTCGCTGGAAGGGCACACGGAACGGCTGGTGCAGATTGACGGCAGCATGCCGCGTCTGAACGCGATTCCGCCGGGCTGTGCGTTTAACCCGCGTTGCGGGCAGCGTTTGCCGCGCTGTGCGACGGAGCGCCCCGAGTTGTTGCCGGCGGGCACGTCCCGCGCGGCCTGTTGGTTGCATGACGAAAAAAGTAAGGTGGCCGCATGAGCACGCCTCTGGTTGAAGTGAAAGACGCGGCGCGCTGGTTCGATGTGTCGCCGCCTTGGTTGGAACGCAAGCTGGCGGGCAAGCCGCGGGTGATGCTGCGCGCGGTGGATGGCGTGTCGTTCGAGATTGCGCGGGGCGAAACGTTGGCGCTGGTGGGCGAGTCAGGGTGTGGAAAATCCACGGTGGCGCGGATGCTGGTGGGTTTGTATGGCCTGACGCGGGGGGATATCCGTTTCGATGGGCAGCCGTTGTCGCGGATGTCGGAGAAGGGCGGGCGGGCGTTGCGTAAGCGCTTGCAGATGATTTTCCAGGACCCGTATGCCAGCTTGAATCCGCGTTGGCGCGTGGGCCGCATCATTGCGGAGCCGATGCTGACGCATACGCAGATGACGCCCGACGAACGGGTTGCGCGGGTGAGTGAATTGCTGAAGCAGGTGGGGTTGGACCCGGCGGATCAGGGGCGCTATCCGCATCAGTTTTCGGGCGGTCAGCGCCAGCGCATTTCGATTGCGCGGGCGTTGGCGGTGAATCCGGAATTCCTGGTGTGCGATGAGCCGACGTCGGCGCTGGACGTGTCGGTGCAGGCGCAGGTGCTGAATCTGATGAAGGATCTGCAACGCAAGCTGGGGCTGACTTACCTGTTCATTTCGCACAATCTGGCGGTGGTGCATCACGTGGCGGATCGCGTCGGGGTGATGTATTTGGGGCGGATGGTGGAAGTGGCGCCGCGTGATGAGTTGTTTGCGCGGCCACGGCATCCGTATACGCGGATGCTGCTGGAGGCGATTCCGGATATCAATGGGGCGGGGAAGCCGCGTACCGCGGTGGCGGGGGAAGTGCCGAATCCGTTGAATCCGCCGTCAGGGTGTACGTTTCATCCGCGGTGTCCGCATGCGAATGATCGGTGCCGGGCGGAGGCGCCGGTGGCTCGGTTGGCGGGGGTGTCGGTGGTGGCTTGCCACGCGGTGGAGGAGGGGCGGATTTCGGGGTGATCGTTGTTCTTGTGGCGTCCGTCGCGGTGGGGGGCGGGGTGCGCGGGTCAACGATTGCGGTCCGGAGCCTTCGCTCCGGACTGCCCCTTCGTCATCTTCGTTGTTGCCTGCGGCAACTGCCTTCAGATTCCCTCGGGCGCATCGACTCCCCGCGCACCCCGCCCCCCACCGCGACGGACTCGCGTTGTGCATGAATTGACCGGCCCTGGGGCGGGGGGTGTGCTTGGCGTTTTTGCCGCGCGTTTTTTTTGGGTGGGAAGGTCTTGCAGGGCCGCCAAAGCCGGCCGCGCGGGCGGCCTTTTTTGGCATTGGGGTGGCTTGTGGGGTGGCTTGTGGGGTACGGCCGCTGATGGCCGCTTGCGGCGGACGGTGCTGGGTCATTCGTAGGATGGGGGACGCGCGTATTGGCATGCGCTCTTGCGCTCTTGCCCTCTTGCGCTATTGCGGATCGCGCGATTGTGGATCGCGCTTACCCATCATTGCCGACGTGCTATTACTTCAAATTCAATGGCGCGGTTCTTCTACGCGCTCATACGGCGTGTCGTCGTCTTCATCGTCCTCGTCTTCTTCTTCTTCCTCTTCGTCGTTCTGAACCGGCTGCGGCTCCTCGCTCAACGCGAAGGGCAAGACGTCTTCCAAGCTGTCTGACCACGCGGATTCTTCGCCGTCGTGGTCCAGCTTGATGAATCTTTCGCCTTCGTTCAGCGAAATCTGTACGGCCCACAGGTAAAGGCAGTCGTAGGTGTCGTCGTCAGAATGCGGCAGGCCGCCGCGGTTGCCCAGGATGCGGGAGCCGGCGCCGCCCAGTTGGACGTGGGTCTGGTCTTCTTCGACTTTTGCGTTTTCGTCCAGCGGAACGCCGTAGGTCACCCACTCGGTGCCTTCGTCGCCCAGCACCACTTCGGCCAGGACCGGTTTGCCCAGGTAGGCGCTTAGGGCGTCAGCCGTTTTGGCCAGCATGTCCAGTTCGGATGCGCTGAAGTGGGTGACGGAAGTGGGGGGAGTTGCAGAGGCGGACATGAAATTTCCTGGGCGCGATGAAGCCGCGACGGCACGGCAAAATACATAAGGTCAGGCGACATTGTCGCGCGATCGGCGTTGCAATGCATCGGACGCTTGGATGACGAAGTGGTAAGGCCTTTCAGGCCATGGCCGGTACGCTGCGTTTGCGCACGCTGTCGGGGGATTCGCCGGTCAGCCGCTGGAACATGGCGATGAAGGCGGAGGGTGTGCTGTAGCCCAGTTCGCGCGCTACGGTTTGCACGGGTTGGCCGGCGTCCAGCATGCCTAGTGCGGATACGACGCGCAGGCGCTGGCGCCAGTCGTTGAACGACATACCCAGATGTTGTTGGCAGTGGCGCAGCAGGGTGCGCTCGGTGATGCCCGCGGTGGCGGCCCAGTAGGCGGCGCCGCGTTTGTCGCCGGGGCGGCGCTGTAACGCCGACAGGATGGAGGCCAGCACCGGTTCTGTGGTGGATGGCAGATAGCTCGCGTAGGCGCGGGCCTGGCGGGCTTGGTCGATAACGATCTGCGCCATCCGGCGGTCTTCGGGGGTGGCGGGGTAGCGGATGCCGCGCCGTTCGAAGTCGGCCAGAATCGCGCGCATGACGGGGCTGATCTCAAGGGTGCAGGGCGTATCGGGTAGCCCTGCGCAGGCCTCGGCCGGGATATCGATGCAGGCGTAGTGCACTTCGCCTTCGTTCTGGCAGCAGTGCTCCACATGCGGCGGTATCCAGATGGCGTACTGCGGCGGCGACAGGTAGGTGACGCCGTTGATGCCGATTTCCATGATGCCCGACAGCGCAAAGTTCAGTTCCGCCCACGGCGAGCTGTGGCGCTGCATGCGCGAATGGGGCGTGAAATGCAGGATGCGGCAGGCCAGCGGATAGGGCAGGTGGCCGGCCAGAACCGGGGCGGAATCGGCGAAGTCCATGTCGGAAGTTCGTACGGGAATGTCTGTTTTTCATTATATACAGCATGTCGGACACGCCCTACACTTGCGGCCTATTCCTATCTGGCATTACGCATTCATGACGCGCGCTGACTCTCCCACCATTCCCGCCCGCTATCTGTTGTTTCCGATGCTGGCGGCCCTGATCTGGTCGGTCAATATGATCGTTACCAAGATGGCCGCTGGCGTGATTTCACCTGCCGTGATCGGTTTTTACCGCTGGGCGCTGGCTGGCGTGATGCTGACGCCGTTTGCGCTGCCGGGCGTGTGGGCGCAGCGCCGGCTGATCGTGCCGTACTTGCCCAAGTTCGCGGTGCTGGGCGGTTTGGGGATGGCGCTGTACCAGGGCCTGGCCTATGTGGCGGCGTCCACCACCACCGCGACCAATATGGGCATCATCACGGCGATGATTCCGCTGCTGACTATCGCGGTCGGGACGGTCGTGCTGCGCCAGCGGCCGACGCTGATGGCGATGCTGGGCGGCCTGGTATCGCTGGCCGGGCTGGCGCTGCTGATTGGCGAAGGCGATCCGGCGCGGCTCTTGTCGGTGGGTGCGAACCCGGGTGATCTGCTGATGGGCATGGCCGCGCTGGCCTATGCGCTGTACGGCGTGCTGCTGCGCCGCTGGGGCTTGCCGGTGGGGCCGTGGCAGTCGCTGTATGTGCAGGTGGCGTTTGGCGTGTTGTTCCAGCTGCCCGCGTTCCTGATGGCGGCGCCGTCGCCGCTGAATGCCGACAACGTGCCGCTGGTGCTGTATGCGGCAATTTTCCCGTCGCTGTTTGCGCCGTTTCTGTGGATGCAGGGGGTGAAGCACCTGGGCCCGAACCGCGCCAGTATCTTTTTGAACCTGATGCCGGTGGCCACGGTGGCGATCGCTGCCGTCTTCCTGGACGAAAAGCCGCATATCTTCCATATCGTGGGGGGCGCGCTGGCGCTGGCGGGGGTGATGCTGGCTCAGATGCGCACGCCGCGCCTGGGGTTGCGCACGGGCAAAGCTGGCGGTTGACCGCAGTGTTCCGTCCCTGACGCACGCCTGTCAGGGTTCCGGCCTACAATCGACGGTTCATCAGCTTTCTTTCCCTATACGAGCCCATGGCCCAATACGTCTACACCATGAACCGCGTCGGCAAGATCGTGCCGCCCAAGCGGCAGATTTTGCGTGATATCTCGCTTTCGTTTTTTCCTGGCGCCAAGATCGGCGTGCTGGGCCTGAACGGCTCGGGCAAGTCGACGCTGCTGAAGATCATGGCTGGCGTCGATAAAGAGATCGAAGGCGAAGCCATTCCCATGCCGGGCCTGAACATCGGCTATCTGCCGCAGGAACCGCAACTGAACCCCGAGCACACGGTGCGCCAATCGGTCGAAGAAGGCCTGGGCGCCGTCGTCACCGCCAAGAAGCGCCTGGACGAGGTCTACGCCGCTTACGCCGAGCCCGACGCTGACTTCGACGCGCTGGCCGCTGAACAAGCCGATCTGGAAGCCATCATCGCCGCCGCCGCCTCCAGCGGTTCGGACGATATCGAGCACCAGATGGAAATCGCCGCAGACGCCCTGCGCCTGCCGCCCTGGGACGCCATCGTCGGCAATCTGTCGGGGGGTGAAAAGCGCCGCGTGGCCCTGTGCCGCCTGCTGCTGTCCAAGCCCGACATGCTGCTGCTGGACGAACCCACCAACCACTTGGACGCCGAAAGCGTGGAATGGCTGGAGCAATTCCTGCACAAGTTCCCCGGCACCGTGGTCGGCGTGACCCACGATCGCTACTTCCTGGATAACGCCGCTGAGTGGATTCTGGAACTGGACCGCGGCTACGGCATTCCCTGGAAGGGCAACTACAGCTCGTGGCTCGAGCAAAAAGAAGACCGCCTGAAGCAGGAAGAGTCCTCGGAATCGGCCCGCCAGAAGACGATCAAGAAAGAACTGGAGTGGGTGCGTCAGAACCCGAAGGGCCGTCAGGCCAAGGCCAAGGCGCGTCTGGCCCGCTTTGAGGAACTGTCGTCCTACGAATACCAGAAGCGCAACGAAACCCAGGAAATCTTCATTCCGGTGGGCGAGCGTCTGGGTAACGAGGTCATTGAATTCAACAACGTCAGCAAGGCGTATGGCGATCGCCTGTTGATCGACAACCTCAGCTTCAAGATCCCGCCGGGCGCCATCGTTGGCATCATCGGCGCGAACGGCGCCGGTAAGTCCACGTTGTTCCGCATGATCGCCGGCCGCGAACAGCCGGATTCGGGCGAAGTCACCATCGGCCAGACCGTGAAGCTGGCCTATGTGGACCAGTCGCGCGATGCGCTGGAAGACAAGAAGACGGTGTTTGATGCGGTAGCCGACGGCGCCGACATCCTGACCGTGGGCAAGTTCGAAATGTCGTCGCGCGCCTATCTGGGCCGCTTCAACTTCAAGGGCGGCGACCAGAACAAGGTGGTGGGCCAACTGTCGGGCGGTGAACGCGGCCGTCTGCACATGGCCAAGACGCTGATCGCGGGCGGCAACGTGTTGCTGCTTGACGAACCGTCCAACGACCTCGACGTTGAAACGCTGCGCGCGCTGGAAGACGCCTTGCTGGAGTTCCCCGGCAGCGTCATGGTCATCAGCCACGATCGCTGGTTCCTGGACCGTATCGCCACGCACATCCTGGCGTTCGAAGGCGATTCGCAAGTGGTGTTCTTCGACGGCAACTACCAAGAGTACGAAGCCGACAAGAAGCGCCGCCTGGGCGAAGAAGGCGCCAAGCCCAAGCGCCTGCGCTACAAGGCACTGAAGTAAGCCTTGCGGTAAAGCAGTCTGAGAAATCCCGGCCGATGCGCCGGGATTTTTTCACGATGCTAGAATCAAAAACCGCATCAGATGATGTAATTTTTGATTCACCTATTGTGGCGGGGCAAACATGCGTACGACGGTGACGCTCGATGATGAATTGCTCGAGAGGGCGCGTACCTACACGGGTATACAAGAGACGTCTGCACTCGTGCAGCAGGCGCTGACCAATCTTGTTCAGAAAGAAGCAGCGAAGCGCCTGGCGAAGCTGGGTGGATCTTCTCCGAAATTGAAGCTGGCTCCCAGGCGGCAAACGGAGACGTCAGATGATCCTAGTTGATACGTCTATCTGGGTTGACCATCTGGGCGCGGCTCGCGAGCCCCGGCTTGAGCAGCTGTTGAACAATGAGTACGTGCTGATGCATCCGTTCATTGTGGGCGAGCTGGCGCTTGGTTCTCTGGGAAAGCGTGACATGGTGTTGGGTGCGATGACGCTATTACCGCAGGCCGTCCGGGCAAGTCACGACGAGGCGATACATTTCCTTCATGCCGAAAGACTGTTTGGTAAGGGTATCGGCTATGTTGACCTGCATCTGCTTGCGTCCACCCGACTTACGCCTGGCGCCTCGTTGTGGACCAAAGACAAACGGCTCAGGTCCGTCGCGGTGGCGTTGAATTTGTCCGTTGAGCCGCCGCTATATCATTGAGGTTTGCAGCGGCGGGTGCCTGAGCATTGCTGCTGATGCGGCCCAACATTCCAGATGCAGAATTTCCGGAGATCTTCCATGCTGCTGCACGCCTCCGATTCCACTTTCCTCATCGTTGATATGCAGGGCCGGCTGATGCCGGTCATCCATGACAACGAGGCCGTGCTGAACTCCACGCACAAGCTTGCGCAAGCCGCGAGGCTGCTGGATGTGCCGGTGATCGCCACCGAACATCACAGCAAGATGCTTGGCGTCACGGTCGACCCGCTGCGCGACATTGTGCAGTCGACGTTTCAGAAGATGCATTTTTCTTCCGCGCGCGAACCCGGCTTTGAAGCGTGGTTGCCCGCCGCGCGCAAGACCATTCTGGTGGCAGGTTGCGAGGCGCATATCTGCGTGCTGCAAACCGTGATCGGCTTGGCGGACATGGGCTACAAGGCGGTGTTGGTGTCTGACGCCGCCGGCTCGCGCAAGCCTGCTGATCATCATGCCGCGTTGCGCCGTGCGCGTGCGCATGGTGCGGATATCGTCACATCGGAAATGGCCATATTTGAGTGGATGGAGACTTGCGAGCATCCGCGCTTTCGTGATGTGTTACGTCTGGTCAAATAGCCGACTCGGCCTGCAACATTGCCCCCAGAGGCGCGCAAAGATTCTCTCGCTGTTTGACACAATTCCTGGGCAAACCTAACACCGCTTGCCGCGATATTTTGAGATCCTGAAGTTTCTAAACCCAAAAGGGGATCGCGCGCTCGCGTTAGGTCCATGGTGCGGCCCCTGGGTATAAGAATAGGAGCCTCATCATGAAAATCGCATCTCTTTCCAAAATCTGTATCGCCGTGGCGATGACCGCCGCAATGGCCGGCTGCTCGTCCTGGGACGGCATGAGCCATCGTCAAAAGAGCACGGTGGGCGGGGCCGCATTGGGCGGTGTCGCGGGCGCCGTGATCACTAACGGCGGCGTGCTCGGTACGGTTGGCGGAGCAGCGATCGGTGGCGTGATCGGCGATCAGGTCGGCAAGCGCTAAGCGTCTGCCCGCCATGCAAAACGCCCGGCATTGCCGGGCGTTTTTTTATGGCCGTTGTGGTGGACGCGCGCCAGCAGAGGCCGGCGCGGCCACGCCGCATCACGTATCGTTCTGCGGCATCTCGATCTTCACTTCCAACACTTCCAGCGTGTCCTGGCGTTCCAGGTGCACCTTGATGTCTTCAGGGTTGATCTTCACGTATTTTGAGATCACGGCGATAAGTTCCTGCTGCAACTGCGGCAGGTAGTCGGGCGAGTCGCCGCGGCCCCGCTCGTGGGCCAGGATGATCTGCAACCGTTCTTTGGCAACGGACGCGGACGATTTCTTTTGACCAAGCAGAAACGACAGGAAGGACATTGCTTACTTGCCTCCGAACAGGCGTTTCAGAAGACCGGGCTTTTCGTAGTCGGTAAAGCGCAGGGCCTTGTCTTCGCCAAGGTAACGGGCCACGACGTCCTTGTAGGCTTCGGAGACGTCCGTGTCTTTCAGGTGAATGGCCGGCAGGCCTTGGTTCGACGCTTGCAGCACCGCTTCCGATTCGGGGATGACGCCGATCAGCTTGATGCGCAGGATGTCTTCGATGTCGCCCAAGGACAGCATTTCGCCGTCGACCACGCGCTTCGGGTTGTAGCGAGTGAGCAGCAGGAATTCCTTGACCGGATCGCCGCCGTCAACGGCGCGCTTGGACTTGGCCGCCAGGATGCCCAGGATGCGGTCCGAGTCACGTACCGACGAGACTTCGGGGTTCGTGACGACGAGTGCGTCGTCGGCGAAGTAGGCGGCCATCAGCGCGCCCGTTTCGATGCCGGCGGGCGAGTCGCAGACGATGTACTCGAAGCCCATTTCCTTCAGGTCGTTGATGACCTTTTCCACGCCTTCCTGCGTCAGCGCGTCTTTGTCGCGCGTTTGCGAGGCGGGCAGGATGAACAGGTTTTCAAGCTGCTTGTCCTTGATCAGTGCCTGGTTGAGGGTGGCTTCGCCCTGGATCACATTGACGAAGTCGTACACCACGCGACGCTCGCAGCCCATGATGAGGTCGAGATTGCGCAGGCCGACATCGAAGTCGATGACAGCGGTCTTGTGGCCCCGCATCGCGAGGCCCGCGGAAAAACTGGCGCTCGTCGTGGTTTTACCCACGCCGCCTTTGCCGGAAGTCACCACAACAATGCGTGTCATGACGATCAAACCCTTATGTTCGAATAAATCGCGTTATCGTAAAGCAAAAAGCCCGTGTAAGGCTTCTTACAGAATGTGTTGAGACGTTCGTGGCGCCGCGCAAAAACGATCTACGGTTTCAGCGCTTCGATGCGTAACGTATCGCCGTCCAGGCGAATCAAGGCCGGCTGATTTTGCAGCGTCCGGTCGAGCTTGTCTTCCACCACGCGGTACACGCCAGCCACGGCCAGCAGCTCGGCATCCAGATGCGTTGTGAAGATGCGCGCCGACGTGTCACCGCGCGCGCCAGCCATGGCCTTGCCGCGCAACGGGCCGTACACGTGCACGTTGCCGTCGGCGATAACTTCGGCGCCCTGGCTCACCATGCCGATCACGACAAGGTCCGTGTGGCGCGCGTAAACGCGCTGGCCGGAACGCAAGGGCTTGGTGATGACCAGCGCCGACGCCGAATGCGGGGCGGCTTGCGTGGGGCTGGGCGCGGACGTGGTGCTGCTGGCTTCGCGACCCGGCATCGGTTCGGCCGATGCGGACTTGGCCGGCGTTGCTGCGGTATCTGTTGCTGCGCCATCAGCGGCCGACGTGTCGGTGGGCGCGGGCGCGGTTTCAACGGCTGCGGCCGGCACCGAGGGCACGGGCGTCGACACGTCGTTTGGCGGCGCGGTGTCCACGACGGGGGCGGGGCGGGCGGCGGGGGTGGACAGTTCCACCGGCGTCAGGCCGGCCTCGCGTGCGGCCTTCAGGTTCGCGCCTTCGGCCACCACGCCGATCGGGGGCAGGTTGTGGGCGCGCAGCGCGGCGACCAGCGCCGTCCAATCGATCTTCTCGTCGACGCGGCTGGCGTCGATGACCACGGGTTCGTTCTCGAAGAAGCTGCCAGCATCCGCCATGCGCTTGGCCAGCGCGGCGGTAAGGCGTTCGGGGTCTGCGCTGTGCAGAACCACCCGGATGGCATACAGGGTGGCGCTTTTGAAGTCCAGGGCTAGAGATTCAGTGTTCATCTTGATTGTGGCTGGCGGTTCGCAACGCCAGGAAAACGGCGCGCGCAACCGGCTGCGGGATGTCGGGCATGATAACCCGCTACGGGGTGGGGTGCGCAGGGGGGAAGACGAAAGAAAAAGGCGCCCGAAGGCGCCTTTTTCCGTGTTACGCACGCGTGGCGGGTCAGCCTTGCGCCCACGAGTCGCGCAGCGTCACGATGCGGTTGAGCACCGGCGCGGCTTCCGTGGAGTCCTTCAGGTCGGCCGTGAAGTAGCCCAGGCGTTCGAACTGCCAGGTGGCGCCCGGCGTGGCGACGGTGCCCGGTTCCAGCCAGGCGGTGACGGTCTGCTTGGAGTTCGGGTTCAGGCAGGCCAGGAAGTCCTTGTCGCCGCCATCCGGACGCGCATCGGCGAACAGGCGGTCGTACAGGTGGATCTGGGCCGGCACCGCGTGGGCCGCGCTGACCCAGGTGATGTTGCCCTTGACCTTGACGCTGTCTGCGCCCGGCGTGCCGCTTTTGGTTTCCGGCAGGTATTCAGCTTGCACTTCGACGACTTCGCCGGCTTCGTTCTTGGTGAAGCCGGTGCAGCGCACGACGTAGCCGTACTTCAGGCGCACGGTGTTGCCGGGGAACAGGCGGAAATACTTCTTCGGCGCTTCTTCGCGGAAGTCGTCGCGTTCAATCCAGAGCTCGCGCGACAGCGGGAATTCGCGCACGCCCGCTTCCGGGTCATGCGGATTGCGCGGTGCGGTGCAGGTTTCGGACTGGCCTTCCGGATAGTTCGTGATGACAAGCTTGATCGGGTCCAGCACGGCCACCGAGCGGGCGGCGATGGGGTCGAGATCGTCGCGCACGGCTTGTTCGAGCAGGCTGTAGTCGATACGCGAGTCGGACTTGGACACGGCGGTGCGGTCGCAGAACAGGCGGATCGAGGCCGGCGTGTAGCCGCGGCGGCGCAGGCCGAAGATGGTCGGCATGCGGGGGTCGTCCCAGCCGTCCACATGGCCTTCGCGCACCAGTTGCAGCAGTTTGCGCTTGCTGGTGACGACGTAGCTCAGGTTCAGGCGGGCGAATTCATATTGATGCGGCAGCGGCTGGGCCAGCTTGCCGAGCTCTGCCAGGCGCGTGAGTATCCAGTCGTAGAACGGGCGCTGATCTTCGAATTCCAGCGTGCAGACGCTGTGCGTGATGCCTTCCAGCGCGTCTTCCACCGGGTGAGCCCAGCTGTACATCGGGTAGATGCACCATTGGTTGCCCGTGCGGTGGTGGGTCGCGTGGCGCACGCGGTACATGACCGGGTCGCGCAGGTTGATGTTGGGCGAGGCCATGTTGATCTTCGCGCGCAGCACCAGGCTGCCGTCCGGATGCTTGCCGTCGCGCATTTCACGCAGCAGGGTGATGGACTCGGCGGCCGGGCGGTTGCGCCAGGGCGAGTCGGTGCCGGGTTCGGTCAGCGTGCCGCGGTTGGCGCGGATTTCTTCGGGGCTTTGCTCATCGACGTAAGCGTGGCCGGCTTCGACCAGGGCTTCGGCGAACTCGTACATATAGCCGAAGTAGTCGCTGGCGAAGTACAGGTTTTCCTGGCCGTTGTCGGCCTTCCAGTCAAAGCCCAGCCAGTGCACGGCTTCGATGATGGCGTCGACGTATTCCTGGTCTTCTTTCTCGGGGTTGGTGTCGTCAAAACGCAGGTGACAGACACCGCCGAAATCGCGCGCCAGGCCGAAGTTCACGCAAATGCTCTTGGCGTGACCGATGTGCAGGTAGCCGTTGGGCTCCGGCGGGAAGCGCGTGCGGATACGGGCGGCGTCCAGCTGCCCCTGTTCCTGCACGGCGGCCGGGCCAGGCTTGCCCGCCCAGCGTTTGCCCTGGAAGCGGTTGGCTTCAAGGTCGTCCTGGACGATGTTAAGCAGGAAATTGGATGCAGCAGGGGTCGGCGTCGTGGCGGAGGTCATTCTTGAAAGAATAGGAAAAAGCGGCGACAAAGCGTCAATTTTGCCACGTTCCGCCTCAGGGGCCTTTTTAGACCGGGTTCAAGCGGTTTCAAACTGCCCCCATTGTCTTGTAACTGGCTCTACACTACGGCCCATTATGGATATATCCACCCTTTCCCTGGCCCGTGCGCAGTTCGTGGCCAGCCTGAGCTTTCTGGCGCTTTTCCTGGCCGTTTCCCTGGCGCTTGCGTGGGTGCTGCTGTTTTTCAAAGTGCGCGCCCGGTGGTCGGGCCGCGGCGGCTGGACCGCCGCTTACCGCTTCTGGGTGCGAATTTTCGCCCTGGCCTTCGTGCTGACCCTGGCGGCCAGCGTGCCCGTGCTGATTCAGATCGGCAGCCTGTGGGCCGGCCTCATGGACAAGATCGGTAACGTCGCCGGCCCCTTGCTGGGTTACGGCATCCTGTCCGTCTTCATCTTGAAGTCGTGTTTCCTGGGCGTCATGCTGTTCGGCCAGCGCCGCGTGTCCGACTTCGCGCACACGCTGGCGGTGCTGATGGTGGCCGTGGGCCAGCTGGTGGCGGTGTTCTGGGTGCTGGCCCTGCAATCCTGGATGCAAACGCCCGACGGTGCGATTCTTGTCGATGGCCGCTACCAGGTCTATGACTGGGTGGCCGTGGTGCTGAACCCGTCGGTGGGATGGCGCATGGCTGTGGTGGTGGTCGGCGCGGCGCTGGCCGCCGCGTTCCTGATGATGGGCGTCACCGCCTTGCAGGCGCTGCGCCGCCCGCTGGGTGATGGTGAACGCAATACCTTCAAGACCGCGCTGGTGATTGCGGTGGTGGCTGCGTTCTTGCAGGTGCCGGTGGCAACAGGCGCGGGCCAGATGGTGGCCAAGTTGCAGCCTGCCAAGGCCGCCGCGGCCGCGGGCTATTGGGAAAGTGGCTCGGAGCCGCAACTGGTGCTGTTTGGCTGGCCCGATGCACGTGCCCATACCAACGTGTCTGACCTGACGATCCGCAACGCGGGCGGCATGTGGCTGCACCGCAATGCGGACGGCACCTATCAGGGCCTGGACAAGTATTCCGGCATGCTGCCGCCGGTTGCGCTGACCTTCTGGTCATTGCGGGTGGCGGTCGGGCTGGGCCTGTTGATGCTGGCGGTGGCGTGCGTGACCTTTTTGATGACGTTCCGCCGCGGGCTGGACCCGTCGACGCTGCCTGTCTGGTGGCAGCGCGTGCTGTGCACCATGATGTTCTCGGGCGGCATTGCCGTCGTGGCCGGATGGTGGGTATCCATCATCGGGCTGCAACCGTTTGCCGTGAACGGCACCATCACGCAGTCTGAGGTGCTGGGGCAGATTCCGTCCAGCACCGTGCTGTACGGGCTGCTGGGATATGGCCTGCTGTATGCCTTGCTGCTGGCCGCCTTCGCGGGCATGTTGTTCCATGCCGCGCGCTACGGCGTCGTGCCGGTGCGCAAATTGGGCGGAGGTACGCCATGATCGCCATGCTTGCCGCATCGCAGGGGCTGAGCCCCGAAGACCCTTCCTTCTGGATGCCGCTGGCCTTCATGGGCTTGCTGTTCGTGGTGATTGCCGCCGGCATGGTGCTCGACGGCTTCGACCTGGGCGTGGGCATCCTGCTGCAATTGGCGCCCGAGCACGAGCGCGGCCGCATGATGTCTCTGTTAAGCCCCTGGCGCGACGCCAATGAGTTCTGGCTGCTGCTGGGCATGGGGCTGTTCGCGTCGGCCTTTCCCTTTGCGTGGGGCACCGTGCTGGGCAAGCTGTACGGGCCGCTGACCTTCATGGTGCTGGGCGTGGTGCTGCGCAGCGTGTCGTTTGAATTCCGCATCCGCGCCCGCAATGAAAGCAAACCGCGCTGGATCTTCGGGTTCTGGGCAGGCTCGATCATTACCGCTTTCGGCCAAGGCATGCTGCTGGGCCGCATCGCCACCGGGTATCAATCTGACGCCGGCTACGGCTGGTTCGCGATGTTCGTCGGGCTATGCGCCGTGGCGGCCTATGTGTTGCTGGGCGCGTCGTGGCTTGTCATGCGCGTGGATGGCGACCTTCAACGCCGCGCCGCCAACTGGGCGCGCCACGCCATTCGCTGGACTGCGGTGGGCATGGTGTCGATCGCCGTCACGCTGGGCCTGGCCAATGCGGGCATCTTCTACAAGTGGAGCAACATCGCCCACCTGAGCCTGGCGGCCACGGTCTGGGTGCTGATGCTGGCGGGCTACGTGGCGGCAGAAATGCTGCTGGCGCGTCTGCCCGGCAAGGCCGACCGCTTCAGCTGGCTGCCGTTCGTGCTGTGCGTGGCGTTGTTCCTGCTGATGCTGAGCGGCCTGGCATACAGCCTGTTCCCGTACCTGATCCTGGACGACATGACGCTTTGGGATGGCGCGGGCGCGCTGGGTTCGATGCGCTTGGTGCTGGCCGGGGCGGTCGTGGGGATACCGGTGGTGCTGGTGTTCAACATCCTGGCTTACCGCTCGGTCTTCGGCAAGGAACGCGGCCCGGTGCCGCTGCTGCCGCCGCCGTCGTATTGATGGGGCCTGGCCCTGGCGTAGGGTGGGTGAAGCGCAAGAGAACGAGGCCAAGAACTCCGATCTCGAACGCGCGGAACCCATCAAACAACATCTGATTCTTCTCGGACTCGGCCACAACGCAAGCGCTGCTTCATGGGTTGCGCGCGTTCACCAGCCGTTTTCTACGGGCGGGCCGCTCGCGCTACACCCATCCTACAAAACCGGTTTGGCCACGCGTTGCAGGATCTCTTCGCCGTAGGCTTCGAGCTTGCGCGCGCCGACGCCGCTGATGTGGCTGAGCGCATCCATCGAGTCGGGCTGAGCCAGGGCGATTTCGCGCAGCGTTGCATCGTGGAAGATGACATACGCGGGCACGCCGTGGCTCTTGGCGACTTCGCCGCGCCACGCGCGCAACGCTTCGAACACGGGTTGCAGTTCGGCCGGCAGGTCGATAGCCGCGGCCTTGGGGCGGCCACTGCTGGTTTTGCCTGACCGGGTTTTCTTTTCGGATTCGCGCCGCAGCATCAGCTGGCGTTCACCCTTCAACACGGCGCGGCTGCCTTCGGTCAGCGCCAGCGTGCCGAACCCTTCGTTGTCCACCGTCAACAGGCCCTGCGCCAGCAGTTGGCGCAGCACGCCGCGCCAGGCGGTGTCGCTCAGGTCTTCGCCCACGCCAAAAACGCTAAGCGTTTCATGGCCGTGCTGCTTGGTGCGGTCGGTGACTTTGCCGCGCAGGATGTCGATGATGTGGCCGGCGCCGTAACGCTGGCCACGTTCTTTCCACAAGCGGTAAACGGCCGACAGCACTTTCTGCGCGGCGACGGTGCCGTCCCACGCTTGCGGCGGTTCCAGGCAGACGTCGCAGTTGCCGCAGGCGGTGATCTGCTGGCCGAAGTACGCCAGCAGCCGCACGCGCCGGCATTCCACGGTTTCGCACAGGCCCAGCATGGCGTCCAATTGCTGGCCCAGCCGGCGGCGATAGGATTCGTCGCCGGGGGATTCGTCGATCATGCGGCGCTGTTGCACCACGTCTTGCAGGCCATAGGCAAGCCACGCGGTGGCGGGCAGGCCGTCGCGGCCGGCGCGGCCGGTTTCCTGGTAGTAGCCTTCGACGGACTTGGGCAGATCGATGTGGGCCACGAAACGCACATCGGGCTTGTCGATGCCCATGCCGAAGGCGATGGTGGCCACCATGACCACGCCGTCTTCGCGCAGGAACCGGGACTGGTTGGCCGCGCGCACCTGCGGGCTGAGTCCGGCGTGGTAGGGCATCGCGTCGATGCCCTGGTTGCAGAGGAATTCGGCGGTTTCTTCCACCCGCGCCCGCGACAAGCCATACACCACGCCGGACTCGCCATCGTGTTCGGTGCGGATCATGTCCAGCAGCTGCTTGCGCACCTCGTTCTTTTCGATGATGCGGTAGCGGATGTTCGGGCGGTCAAAGCTGGAAACGAAATGGCGGGCGTCGTCCAGTTGCAGGCGCTGGGCGATCTCGGCGCGCGTATCGGCCGTGGCCGTAGCGGTGAGCGCAATGCGCGGCACGTCTGGCCAGCGCTCGTGCAGCATCGACAGGCCCAGGTATTCCGGCCGGAAATCGTGCCCCCATTGCGAGACGCAGTGCGCTTCGTCGATGGCGAACAGCGCGATGCGGCCGCGTTCAAGCAGCTGCAGGCAGCGGTCGGTCAACAGGCGTTCAGGGGCGACGTACAGCAAGTCGAGCTCGCCCGCCAGAAACGCCTGTTCGACGTCGCGGGCCACGCGCCACTCTTGCGTGGAGTTCAGGAACGCGGCGCGCACGCCAAGTTCGGTCAGCGCGTCGACCTGATCCTGCATCAGCGCGATCAGCGGCGACACGACAATACCGGTGCCTTCGCGCACCAGTGACGGGATCTGATAACAGAGCGATTTCCCTCCGCCCGTGGGCATGAGGACCAGCGCGTCACCGCCGTCGATCACTTGTTCGACAATGGCTTGCTGGTCGCCGCGGAAGGATTCGTAACCGAAAACGCGCTGCAATACGCCGAGGGCGCGCGCGTCAGACATGGGGGTAGGCCGGAAGCATCATGCAGGGATTTTAAGCCGCAATTCCCGGACGCCTCTTTTACCGGGATATTTCCGTCCGGGTGGCGGTCCGGCCAACCGGCGGTCGGGCATTCGCGCTCGGGGGAGTGCCGGCGCTCCCGCGATCCCTACCAGCTCAGCCAGGTCCCGCGCATGAACGTATCCACGGGCATGCTCAGGTTGGCGCGCCACTCGTAGTTGCCCGAGATGATGTCGCGGTCGGCCCCGACGGCCAGCTTCACCTTGGGCGCCACGAACATGCTGTGCGACAGGCCCACGCGCTGCTCGGCCAGCGTGGACCCTTCATGCAGCCCCGAGTATGTGCCGCTGAACGTGCCCCATCCGGTGATCGGCACGCCGGCCGACAAGGTGTTGCGTGACTGCGGGGCCGAGGCCACGCCGCCGGAATACGTCGACAGGTCGCCAAAGCCGGCGCCGATCTGTTCGTTCGTGTAGCCCAGGTTCACTGTGTCGGCCACGTCCACGCTGTAGCCGATGCGGTAGCGCCAGGCGTTGGAGGCGTCAAACGTGCTTTGCGTGGCGCCGGCCTGGAAGGTGCCATATTCGCCCGCCGCATACGTGGTGCCCATCCCGCGGGTGGTCAGCGACGGGGCGCTTTGCATCTGGCCTTCGACGGTCAGGGCGGGGGTCAGGCCGTAGCGCACGCTGCCCGTGCCGACCGAGGCGCCATAGTCCACCGCCCCAGAGCTGGCGGTGGGGTCCATGCGGTTCAGCTTGCCGACCGACGACGAGTAGCCGAAGCTGCCCTCGGGCACGGTCGCGCTGGACCCCGCCCAGTTCGCGATCTGCAAGCCGCCCACCGGCGCGCTGCTGCCCCAGACGGGTGCATTGGCGTTGATGTTGCCCACCGTCACCGACGGGCCGGTGGTGTTGCGGTAGACCCAGTTGCGGTCGCCTGCATAGCGCAGGCCATCTTGGCCGCTGACGGAGGCAAACCAGGGGCGGGAAGGGCGCGAGACGCCCGAAATCACCACGACCGGGATGCGGGGGATGTCGCCCGTGTCCAACGCAAAGTCATAGTCCGGCGGGGTTTCCTCGGGTGCCGCAGCGGAATCCGCCGTGGGCGCCGAAGCGGTCAGCTCGCAGCCCAGCGGCGAGGAGCCGGCCGCACCATTCGCAGTGGCCTGGCCCGGGGCGGGTCCGGCCTGAGCCGCTCCAACCTGAGCCGCCCCAACCTCGGCGGCGCCAACCTCGGCGGCCCCCACCTCGGCGGCCCCCACCTCGGCGGCCCCATTCAGGCTCGACCCCAGCCCGGGAATGGGATCGGCGTCGCCGCTGCCCCCGGCGCCTTGCACCGAGGTGTCCATGGCCGGTTCCGCCACCATCAAATCGCAGGGGGCCGGGTCMAACGGCACGGCGCGCGCATCAATCGACGGCGCGGGACGCACGGGGATGGGTTGCACCGGGGACAGAACCCCAATGCCGCGCGCGACCAGCACCGGTCTGCCCGCAGCGGGCATACCCGCGGCGGGCGTACCGCCAACGGGCGTGGATTCGGAATAGGGGGGCGCATACAGGGTGTCGCCAAGCGCTGCGGCCAGCGGGCAGAACAAACCCGCCGCCAGTGCCGCGTGCAACAACCGTCTGCGCCACTTTGCAGGGGCGACCATACGGACCAGTGTAAATAGGGGGCGTTACCGTAGCTGTAAACGATTTTTAGTAAACCGGACGAGCGGCAAGGCCGGCGGCTATTTTAGGGCCAGTCCAAGGCGAACGGCACGCGCGCCGCAACGGCTTGGAAAACCCGCCGTACATCGTGCAACAGGTGTATTTCAGTTGATTTCTTGCCCCTTGCGGCGGAACGCGCCGCGCCGCACTATGGCATCCATGGACAATCCCCACACCAAGCTGCTGGTCGTTGACGACGACCCGGCCCTGCGCCAACTGCTGGCCGACTATCTGAACCGGCACGGCTACGACACCCTGCTGGCGCCGGACGCCACCGATTTGTCATCGCGCATCACCCGCTATGCGCCCGATCTGCTCGTGCTTGACCGCATGCTGCCGGGCGGCGATGGCGCCGATGCCTGCCGCCGCCTGCGCGAGCAGGGCGAAGACATCCCCGTCATTCTCCTGACCGCCCGCGATGAAGCGGTGGACCGCATCATCGGCCTGGAAGCCGGCGCCGACGACTACGTGGGCAAGCCCTTCGACCCGCGTGAACTGCTGGCCCGCATTGAGGCCGTGCTGCGCCGCAAGCGCGGCCCGTCCGCGCTGACGAAGGACGCGCCCGTCACGTTCGGCCCCTTCCTGTTCGATCCTTCCACCCGCCAACTGTCGCGCGAAGGCACGGTGGTCAAGCTGACCGGCGGCGAAATCAATCTGCTGGAAGCCCTGGTGCGCAACGCGGGCAAGCCGCTGTCGCGCGAACGCCTGCTGGCGCTGGCCCGCGATGACGACGCCGGTGAACGCAACGACCGCGCCATCGACATCGCCATCCTGCGCCTGCGCCGCGTCATCGAAGACGACCCCAAGCAGCCGCGCTGGATTCAGACCGTCTGGGGCATTGGCTACCGGTTCTCGCCCTGATGCGTTTTTCCCCCGGCTTTCTGGTGCCGCGTTCGCTGCGGGCACGTCTGATCCTGCTGATCCTTGGGTCGGTGCTGCTGACCCAGGCGGCCACGCTGGTGACGGTGTCGTACTTCCGGCACAAGTTCATGGAAGACGTGGCCATCGGCTATATCGTCACCACGATCCGCACGCTGCGTGCAGCCTTGTCCGAAGTGCCTGCCGAAGACCGCGCCGATTTCGTGCGCACCGCGTCGCAGAACCAATGGCGGCTGTGGTCGCGCGTGTTGCCGGCTGAAGCCAAGTTGCAGCGCTTCAATGGCCGCCGTCCGCCGCCACCCCCACGTTCTGCCCCCCGGCCGCCCCCGCCGCCGCCCGCTGACGCCCGTCCGGGCGGGATGCCGCCGCCGCCCGACGTCCGCGGCGAAGAGCACGACGACGATAACGGGCGGGACGACACGCGCGTGGCCGAGCAACGCGATGCGGACCACGCCGCGCATGAAGAACGCATGCGCCGCTACAAGCCCGAGCCCGACGACATCCGCCGTGATTTGCGCGTGCTGGTGCAACTGCTGAACGAACGGCTGAACGATGGCACCCGCGTGGCGCTGTCACGTGGCCCCGCACCCGAGATCTTCATTTCGCTGGCGCCCAACTCCGCCAGCGAAGACGTGCCGCGCCTGCGCGAATGGCTGGTCATTCCGCTTGACCGCCTGGACCCGCCCGTGGCGACCCCCTTCATCGCCGCCTGGCTGGGCGGGCTGGGTCTGTTGCTGCTGCTGGCCGTGGGTTTCTCGTGGCACATCACGCGCCCCATCACCCGGCTGGCCGATGCGGCCGACCGCCTGGCTGCCGGGCAGCCGCAGCGCGTGGAGCCCTCGGGGCCGCATGAAACCCGTGCGCTGGGCGTGCGGTTTAACGCGATGCTGGACGCGCTGGCGGAATCCGATTCCGTGCGGCGCACGCTGTTGTCGGGCCTGCCGCACGACTTGAAGGGGCCGCTGTCGCGCATGTGGCTGCGCATCGAACTTGCCGACGATTCCAAGCTGAAGGAAGGTCTGCGCACCGATCTGCAAGACATGCAGCACATGGTCGACCAGTTCATCGGCTTCGTGCGCGGCACCGACCCTGCCGCGTACCGCTACGCGTCAATGGTGCTGTCCGACTGGCTGACCGAACGCGTGGGCGCCTGGCAGGGCGCGGGTACGGACATCCATCTGAAAACGGTGGACGACGACGCGCCGTTGGTCGTGCAGGCCGACGCCGTGGCGCTGGGCCGCTTGCTGGACAACCTGATCGGCAATGCGCTGAACCACGGCGCGCCGCCGGTAGACGTCAACCTGCGCCGCGAAGACCGCTACGCGGTGCTGGACGTGGCGGACCATGGCCCCGGCATCGTGCCAGACCGCCGCCAGGAAGCGCTGCGGCCGTTCAGCCGGCTGGACGACGCGCGCACGCGCACGGGCAGCGTGGGCCTGGGCCTGGCGTTGGCCGAAGCCATCGCGCGCGCGCATGGCGGTTCGCTGGAACTGCTTCAGGCGGAATCCGGCGGTTTGTGCGTGCGGGTGAAGCTGCCGCTGTCATCGGAAACGGTTTAAGGGAATAGGGCGGCCCAGGCGCTCCCGCCTCGCCAGCCGCGGGGCGTCCCCTCCCGCTGGCCCCTGGTGGACCCTCCTGCTAGCCACTGGTGGCCGCTCCCGATGGCCCCTGGTGGACCCCTCCATACGGTACGATGCATCCTGCTTCTTCCCTTGTCGTTTCCGCACCATGGCCATTCAGTCCGATTCCCTGTCCTCCCGTCCCGACGCGCCCCGTATCGTGGCGCCTCAACCGGTGTCGCCCAACGAGGAATCGATCGAACGCGCCTTGCGTCCCAAGGCGCTTCAGGAATACGTTGGCCAGCAGCGTGCGCGCGAACAGCTCGAGATCTTCATCGCCGCCGCCCGCAAGCGCGGCGAGGCCTTGGACCACGTGCTGCTGTTCGGCCCCCCGGGCCTGGGCAAGACCACGCTGGCCCACATCATTGCGCACGAAATGGGCGTGCAATTGCGCCAGACGTCCGGCCCGGTGCTGGAGCGTCCGGGCGACTTGGCCGCGCTGCTGACCAACCTGGAAAAGAACGACGTTCTGTTCATCGATGAAATCCATCGCCTGTCGCCAGTGGTCGAGGAAATTCTCTACCCGGCGCTTGAAGATTTTCAGATCGACATCCTGATCGGCGAAGGCCCGGCCGCGCGCAGCGTGAAGCTGGACCTGCAACCGTTCACGCTGGTGGGCGCCACCACGCGCGCGGGCATGTTGACCAATCCGTTGCGCGACCGTTTCGGCATCGTGTCCCGGCTTGAGTTCTACAACGCCACTGACCTTGGCCACATCGTGACGCGCAGCGCGGGTCTGCTCAACGCGGGCATCACGCCTGACGGCGCAGCCGAAGTGGCGCGCCGCGCCCGTGGCACGCCCCGTATCGCCAACCGCCTGTTGCGCCGTGTGCGCGACTATGCCGAGGTCAAGGCCAGCGGCACTATCGATGCGGACGTTGCCGGCCGCGCGTTGGCCATGCTGGAAGTGGACCCGCAAGGTTTGGACCTGATGGACCGCAAGCTGCTTGAAGCCATCATCCACAAGTTCGACGGCGGGCCGGTGGGTGTGGACAGCCTGGCCGCCGCCATCGGCGAAGAGCGCGACACGATCGAAGACGTCATCGAACCGTACCTGATCCAGCACGGCTACCTGCAACGCACGCCGCGCGGCCGCACGGCCACGTTGACCACATGGCGCCATCTGGGCCTGACGCCGCCTGCCGGCGTGTCCACCGGCAGCGGTGAACTCTTCGGCAAGTAGGCGCGCGCAGCGCGCATTTTGTGTCGCGCGCATTTAGCGTGGCACGTATTCTGTGTGGCGCGCATTTCGCGTGGCGCGCATTCCGCGTGGCGCGCACTCGCGTGACAGGTTTATGATCCGAGGGTTTCGACATTCCCGCGATCAAAGGACCGGATTCCATGCTGCCCGAATTGCCTACCTATGATGATGTGGTCCGCGCCAGCGAGCGCCTGGCCGGCAACGCCCACCGTACGCCCGTCTTGACCTCGACGACCGCCGACGCCATCAGCGGCGCGTCCGTCTTCTTCAAGTGCGAAAACTTCCAGCGCATGGGCGCCTTCAAGTTCCGCGGAGGCTATAACGCCATCGCGCGCCTGACCCCTGAACAGCGCGCCGCAGGCGTCGTGACGTTCTCGTCGGGCAATCATGCGCAGGCCATTGCGCTGGCCTCCAAGCTGCAAGGCGTGCAGGCCACGATCATCATGCCGCTGGACGCCCCCGCGGCCAAGCGCGCGGCAACGGAAGGCTACGGTGGCAAGATCGTCACCTATGACCGCTATACCGAAGACCGCGAACAGATCGCCCTGCGCATCCAGGCCGAAACCGGAGCCACGCTGATTCCGCCTTACGACCACGAAGACGTGATCACCGGCCAAGGCACGGCGGCCAAGGAATTGTTCGAAGAAGTAGGCGAACTGGACTATCTGTTTGTGTGCCTGGGCGGCGGTGGCCTGTTGTCGGGTTCGGCCTTGTCGGCGTTTGCGCTCAGCCCGCGCTGCCTGGTCTACGGCGTTGAGCCCGAAGCCGGCAACGATGGCCAGCAGTCCTTGCGCAAGGGTGAAATCGTCCGCATCCCGGCGCCCAAGACGCTGGCTGATGGCGCGGCCACCACGCACCTGGGCAATCTGACGTTCCCGCTCATCCAGAAGCATGTGCGCGATATTGTCACGGTGACGGATGCGCAATTGGTCACCACCATGAAGTTCTTCGCCGAACGCATGAAGATGGTGGTGGAGCCCACGGGCTGCCTGGCGGCGGCCGCGGTCATGCAGAACGTGGTGCCGGTGCAGGGCGCGCGGGTCGGCGTCATCATCAGCGGCGGCAACGTCGACCTTCCGGCTTACGCCAAGTTGCTGGCGTCCTGATGCGCAGGAGGCGGCCCGCCAGCCGGGCCGCCGAACCGTCGCGCGGATACGTGCTTGCGGTTGTCGCCCGTGCAGGGCAGAATCGAATCTCGATCCTGACAAACAGGGGGCTGCGGCATGCGTATCCTTGTCATCGGCGGCACCGGTTTCCTTGGCCGTCATCTGATTGCCCGATTGTCCGGCGACCTGCACCAGATCATCGTGCCCACCCGCCTGTTGGCGCGGGGCAGTGAACTGCAAGTATTTCCCACCGTTACCCTGATTCAGTCCGACATCCATGACGATGCCGCGCTGAACGAGCTGGTACGCGGCTGCGACGTGGTCGTGAACCTGGTGGGCATCCTGCACGGCAACACGGGCCAGCCGTATGGATCGGACTTTGCGCGCGCGCATGTGCATTTGCCGCAGCGCATTGCCCAGGCATGCGTGCGCCAGGGCGTACACCGCTTGCTTCACGTCAGCGCGCTGGGGGCAGACTCCCAGGGCGACAGCATGTATCAGCGCTCCAAGGGCGACGGCGAAGCGGCCATCCAAAAAGAATTTCAAGCCGCCAATGACGCCGGTTGGACGATCTTCCGGCCATCGGTGATCTTTGGCGCCGACGATAACTTCACGAATATGTTCGCCAGGCTGGCGCGCTGGCTGCCCGTGCTGCCGCTGGCGGGGGCGCACGTGCGCATGCAGCCGGTCTATGTGGGCGATGTGGTCGCCGCGATGACCTCCGCGCTGGGCAACACCCACACGTGCGGAAAAATCTATGAGCTAGGTGGCCCGCAGGTCTACACGCTGGGCGAGATTGCGCGGCTGTGCGCCGCCTGGAGCGGCCATCCCCGCCCGGTGATCACCATGCCGATGGGCGTGGGCCGCATGCAGGCGCGCTTGTTTGAATGCATGCCAGGCACCCCGCTGATGTCGCGCGACAACCTGGATTCCCTGCGCCGAGACAACATCTGCGCCGGGCCGATCGCCCCCGAACTGCACGTGGTGCCCACAGGCCTGGAAGCCGTCGCCCCCCGCTACCTGTAGCGGGGGTGAAGTGCGAAACAATCGCCAAAAAAAGCAAAAGCTGAACGCGCGCAACCCATCAAGCAGCGCTCCAAGCAAGCAATCAAGCCGCCATCAGCGCACCAACGCCTTCAGCGCCTGCTTGATCCCGTCGGACACGCCCACGCCTTCAGGTAGCGTCTTCAGCGCCGACAGCGATTCTTTCTCCGAATACCCCAGCGCCAGCAGCGCGTTCAAAATATCCGACTGATTATCCAGCGTGGCATGCGATGCCGCGCCAATATCCGCGCCCAACTTGCCGCGCATTTCCAGCAGCAGGCGTTCAGCAGTCTTCTTGCCGATACCCGGCACGCGGGTCAAGCGGCCCGATTCCTGCAGCGTAATAGCCTGCGCCAAATCCGCCACCGACATGCCAGACAGCACCGACAGCGCCGTGCGCGCCCCAATTCCGCTGACCTTGATCAGTTCGCGGAACGCGCTGCGTTCACCCGCCGTGCCGAAGCCATACAGAATATGCGCGTCTTCGCGCACCGTCAGGTGCGTGTACAGCGTGACGCGCGCGCCGGTTTCCGGCAGCGAATACAGCGTGCTCATGGGCACGTCGATGTCATAGCCCAGACCGCCTACGTCCACGCAAATGGTGGGCGGCAGTTTTTCGATCAGGGTTCCGGTGATGCGTCCGATCATGGTGATGATGGCCTGGTAAAAAATGAGGCCGCAGAATGCGCGGCGAATGCGGGCATTCTATACGCGCGAGGGGCGCGCGTGGATCGTGCGGGGATGATGCAGAGGGTCGCAGACCGATTGCGCGCGGCGCGATCAGCCGATCAAGCGCCCATTGCGGATGCGCGTCTTGCCGCTCATGCGCAGCGTCGTGCCCAGGCGTTCCAGCTTGTCTTGCAGCGGGCCGACGTGGGCGTGGCAGATGGCGCAGGCCAAGGCGTCAGCGGAGTCAGGGGCGGGCGTGCCATCCAGCGCCAGCAAGTGCTGGACCATCATCTGCACCTGCTCTTTGGCGGCGCGTCCGGTGCCCACCACGGCTTTCTTGATCTGCAAGGCGGTGTACTCGTGCACCGCCAGCGAACTATCGGCCAGCGCACACAACGCCGCGCCGCGTGCCTGACCCAAGAGCAGGGTGGACGCGGGGTTGGTATTCATGAAGACGATTTCAAGCGCGGCGACATCGGGTTTGGTGTCGTGCGCCACCTGGCGCAGATTGTCCAGGATGACTTTCAGGCGTTCGGCCAGCGTCAGCGCCGGCGGGACCACGATGGTCCCGCTGGCCACGTAACGCAGCCGGGAGCCGTCGGCATCGATCACACCGAAGCCGGTGCGGCGCAAGCCGGGATCGATGCCGAGAACGCGCATCAGTGGCGGAAGTGGCGGGTGCCGGTCAGCACCATGGCGATGCCGTGCTCGTCGGCCGCGGCGATGACTTCGTCGTCACGCATGCTGCCACCGGGCTGGATCACGCAGGTTGCGCCGGCGGCCACCACCACGTCCAGGCCGTCGCGGAACGGGAAGAACGCGTCCGACGCCACGGCCGAACCCTTCAGGGTCAGGCCGGCGTTTTCCGCCTTGATCGATGCGATGCGGGCCGAGTCGATACGGCTCATCTGGCCGGCGCCCACGCCGAGCGTCATGCCGCCGCCCACAAACACGATGGCGTTGGACTTGACGTACTTGGCGACCTTCCAGGCGAATGCCAGGTCGTTCATTTCCTGTTCGGTGGGCTGGCGCTTGCTGACCACCTTGAGCGCATCGCGCGGCACGTTGTAGGCGTCCGGGCTTTGCACCAGCCAGCCGCCGCCCACGCGCTTGATGTCCAGGGCGTTCTGGCCCACGCCCATCGGCACTTCCAGCACGCGCACGTTCTTCTTGGCGGCCAGAATGGCCAAGGCGGCGCCGTCGTAGGCCGGGGCCAGCAGCACTTCCATGAACTGGCCGCTAACGGCTTCGGCGGTCGCGGCGTCAACCGGGCGGTTGAAGGCGATGATGCCGCCGAAAGCGGAAGTCGGGTCGGTCTTGAAGGCTTGCTGGTAGGCGCCCAGCGTGTCAGCCGCCACGGCCACGCCGCAGGGGTTGGCATGCTTGACGATGACGCAGGCCGGCACGTCGAAGCTGCGCGCGCATTCCCATGCGGCGTCGGCGTCGGCGATGTTGTTGTAGGACAGTTCCTTGCCCTGCAGCTGGCGGTAGTTGCCCAGCAGGCCGGCCGGACGCTGGGCGTCCACGTAGAAAGCAGCGGTCTGGTGCGGGTTCTCGCCGTAGCGCAGCGCCTGCTCCTGCTTGACCTGCAGGGTCAGCGTGCCGGGCCATTCGTTGCGGGCGGGCACGGCTTCCTGCGCCGGTTCGGCGTCGGTCAGGCTGGTCAGGTAGGCGGCGATGGCGCCGTCGTACGCGGCCGTGTGGGCGTAGACCTTCGAGGCCAGCGCCAGGCGCAGGCCGTACGAGGTGCTGCCGTTCTTGTCCATTTCGGACAGCACGCGCGAATAGTCGACCGGGTCGATCACGACCGTCACGCCACCGGCTTCGGTGCCATGGTTCTTGGCGGCGGCGCGCAGCATGGCCGGGCCACCGATGTCGATGTTCTCAACCGCGTCAGCGAACGTGCAATCCGGCTTGGCGACGGTTTCGCGGAACGGATACAGGTTGACCACCAGCATGTCGATGCGATCGATACCCGCCGCCTTGATGGTGTCCATGTGCTCGGCGCTGTCGCGGCGGGCCAGCAGGCCGCCGTGAATCTTGGGGTGCAGCGTCTTGACGCGGCCATCCAGGATTTCCGGCGAACCCGTGTGGGCAGCCACTTCGGTGACGGTCAGGCCGGAGTCGGCCAGCAGCTTGGCGGTGCCGCCGGTCGACAGCAGGCGCACGCCACGCGTAGCTAGGGCGCGGGCAAATTCAACGATGCCGGTCTTGTCGGACACCGAAAGCAGGGCGGTTTCGATTTTCATGGTGGGGACGGGAGTCGGGCGGTGCGCCTTTCTCGTTCAGGTCGGGATGGGAAATCTGCGAAGGGGCGGCCAGCACCCGGCAGGGGCCGGCCACGCGGGAAAGCTATACCTGGATATTGTGCGCCAGCAACTTCTTGCGCAGGGTGTTGCGGGTGATGCCCAGCATTTCAGATGCCCGCGACTGGTTGCCGCCCGAACGCTCCAGCGCCACTTCAAGCACCGGGCGCTCGACACAGCGCATCACCATGTCCCACATATCGTGGGGCTCGGATTCACCCAAGTCTTCGAAATAGCGCTCCAGACTGGCGCGCACGCATTCTTCCAGGACATCTTTCTTGCTCATTTGAGTACAGATATTTTTATGTTGGTGTTGAGGCGGTTATGCCGCCAGCAGGGCTTCTGCGACCGGCGCCGGGTGGGTCTCGCCGTCGCGCGAGAGAGTGTCGAACCAATCCGACACCGCCCGCCACTGGTCGCGGGTATTGTCGATCAGGTTCATGCGGGCGCAGAACGAATCCGCGCCCGGCAGGCCGTCCAGATACCAGCCAATATGCTTGCGCGCCGTACGTACGCCGGTGTGCTCGCCATAGAACCGGTAATGGTCGTCGAGATGTTCGAGCAGCAGCTCGCGCATTTCCCCGTAAGAGGGAGGGGCCAGTGTTTCGCCCGTGCGCAGGTAGTGGTCGACTTCGCGGAAAATCCAGGGACGGCCTTGGGCCGCCCGGCCAATCATGACCGCGTCGGCGCCAGTGTAATCCAGGACGTGCTTGGCTTTTTCAGGCGAGTCGATATCTCCGTTGGCGATCACGGGGATATTCAGCTCGGCCTTGACGGCGCGGATAGTGTCATATTCCGCCTCGCCCGTATAGAGGTCGGCGCGGGTGCGGCCATGCAAGGTCAGGGCGGCGATGCCGGCATTTTCGGCCAGCTTCGCCACGCGCAAGGCGTTGCGGCTATCGCGGTCCCAGCCTGTGCGCGTCTTCAGCGTAACCGGCACCCCCAGCGGGGCGCAGGCCGACACGACGGCGTCCAGGATGCGGACGATCAGGTCTTCGTGGCGCAGCAGCGCGGACCCCGAGGCCACATTACAGACCTTCTTCACGGGGCAGCCCATGTTGATATCGATGATGCGCGCGCCCTTGCCGGCGTTGAAAACGGCCGCTTCGGCCATCATGGCCGGGTCGGCACCCGCAATCTGCACGGAAATGGGGGCGATTTCGCCATCGTGGTTCAGGCGGCGGGACGTTTTGACGCTATCCCACAGCTTGGGGTTGCTGGCCGCCATCTCGGATACGGCGTAACCCGCCCCCAACTTCTTGCAAAGTTGTCGGAACGGACGGTCCGTCACTCCCGCCATGGGAGCGACAAGCACGTTGTTGGGAAGGGTCCATTGGCCTATGCGCATGGTCACATTTTAACCGGCTCGATCAGACCCCCCTTTTTCAGGGGCCGACAGCTTGGTAACAAGCCTCAGGCGCGAAAGCCTTGCAGCAGATGTTGCGCCAGCGGGGCGCGCAGCGGGGACGCCAGATCCATCCCCAATAAAGCCAGGCCGCAGGCGTGTTCGACCGGGGCCAAGCCGGTGGCGAACACCCGGGGCATCAAATCGGTCAGGCCGGCGGTGATGATGCGGTCGAATTGGCGCGCCTGGGCAAAGTCGGCCAGCAGCAGGGTGGGGCTGGTGTCGGGTTGCGCCAGCCAGCCGGCAAGCGTTTGCGCCAGCCGGGCGGCGTCGCGCAGCCCCAGGTTCAGGCCCTGGCCCGCCACCGGGTGCAGGGTTTGCGCGGCATTGCCGATGGCGGCCACGCGGCCTTGCACTTGGGCGCGGCGGGCGGCCAGCGCCAAGGGGAAGACGTGACGCGGCGCTTGGCTGGACAACCGGCCCAGCCGGTCGCCAAACGCTTCCGACAGCGCCTTCGAGAAGGCGGCGTTGTCCAGCGCGGCGAGTTCCGCGGCGCGTTCGGGCGCGCTGCACCACACCACCGAGTACGCGTCAGGCGTCTGCGGGTGCGGCAGCAAGGCCAGCGGGCCTTCAGACGTAAAGCGTTCCCAAGCCCAGCCGCGGCGCGGCAAGGTGGCGTGCGCAGTGGTCAGCACGGCGTGTTGATCGTAATCGCGGCGCACGTCGGTGGCGCCTGCGCCGTCGGACTGCACGGCGATCTGGCACAGCAAGGTGTTGTCGCCTTGCACGATGCGCACGCCGTCGGCGTCCTGGCGGTCAACCTGTGCAGCCGGGCCGGACAGCACGGTGACGCCACTGGCAGCCACGCATTCGTCCAGCTTGGCGTGCAGGCCGGCATAGGCCACGACGCTGCCCAGCTGCGGCACGTTGAAATCGGTGTGTTGAATGACGGTGCGGCCCAGCCGGCCGCGTTGCGACACGTGGATGTTGCGAATGTCGGCCGAACGATCCGGCCAGGCATGCAAGGTTTCCAGCAGCACGCGGCTGCCATGATTCATGGCCAGCACGCGGGGGTCGGCGGCAGGCACCGCTGCGGCAGGCGTGGCTGGGGCCGGCGCGGCGCCAGCCAGCAGGGCGATGCGGGCCGGGTCCGGCGCCACACGCGCCAGCATCAGGGCCAGCACGCGGCCCACGGGGCCGGCGCCAAGAATCGCAATGTCGAAGGCGGATGCAGTCATGGCGCGATTTTAACCGTCCACTACAATCCCGGACAGCCAGCGCGGCGGGTCGCGCGGCCCACCTTCCCGGTTGATTGATATGACGCAGGTTCAGGCTTCCTCTTCGCTGTCCGCCGTATCCGCCCGCCGCCCGCGCGGCAAGGTCGCGGTGGGCTTATTGGCCTGCTTGTTCGGCTGGCTGGGCGCCCACTGGTGGTATCTGGGTCGCCGCCACGCGTGGCTGGTAACGCTGCTGGCGGTCGTCAGCCTGTTCTGCGCGTTCCGGTTCTATCCGGTCTGGTACGACAACCCCGCCTTTTTCCTGCTGTTCATTCCGATGATCGACGGGTTCATCGAAAGCGCGGTGTTCTCGCTGATGTCCGACGAGAAATTCGACCGCCTCTACAACCCCGATCACGGCCGCCCGTCAGCCACGGGCTGGGGGCCGGTGCTGGTCGCCATTCTGGCGTGCCTGGTGGGCTCGGTCGTGTCGATGTTCGCCATCGCCATGGTGGTGGTCTACGTCTGGGTGGCCATGGGCTGGCTGGACGGCCTGGTGCTCTAGGCCGCCCCCGGCATTGCCTATTCGCGCATCAGCGCTTCGATCTCGCTGGCTTGCACCGGCACGCCGCGGGTGATCAATTCACAGCCTTCGTCCGTGACCAGCGCGTCGTCCTCGGTGCGGATGCCGATGTTCCAGTAGCTTTCCGGCACGTCGTCGGCAGGGCGCACATAGATGCCGGGTTCAATCGTCAGCATCATGCCCCGTTCCAGCGTGCGCCACGGGCGGTCGGCGCCGTGGGCCGCGCCTGCTTGGCGATAGTCGCCCACGTCATGAACGTCCAGCCCCAGCCAATGGCCGGTGCGATGCATGTAGAAGCGGCTGTAGTCGCCGGATTCCAGCACGCCGTCCAGGGACCCCTTCAACAGTTTCAGATCCAGCATGCCTTGCGCCAGCACGCGCAGCGCGGCTTCGTGGCCGTCGTTGAAGCTGCGGCCGGGCGCGGTGGCCGCCGCCGCCGCTTCCTGCGCCGCTACCGTCAGGTCATACAACGCGCGCTGCGGGCCGCTGTAGCGGCCATTCACGGGGAACGTGCGGGTGATGTCGCTGGCGTAGCTGTCGACTTCGCAGCCGGCGTCGATCAACACCAGATCGCCATCACGCAGCACGGCCTCGCCAGCGGGGTAGTGCAGCACGCAGGCGTTGGCGCCTGCGGCCACGATGCTGTTGTAGGCGACGGCCTGGGCGCCGTGCCGGCGGAATTCATACAGCAGCTCGGCTTCCAGTTCATATTCGTGCATGCCGGCTCGGGCAACGCGCATGGCGCGCGCGTGGGCGCCCGCCGAGATCTTCGCTGCGCGCCGCATCGCGGCGATTTCAGAGGGGTCTTTGATCAGACGCATTTCCGCCAGCAGAGGGCGGATGTCCTGTTGCCGCGAGGGCGGAGCATGGCCCGCGCGGCTGGCCTCGCGGGCCGACGCCAGCCAGCGGTGCAGGCGCCCGTCAGTGCGTTTATCCCCCGCAAGCGGCGCGTACAGCGTGGGGTGATCCAGCATCAGCTTGGGCACCAATTCATCCAGCGCGTCGATGGGGTGCGCGTCGTCGAAACCAAAATGCGCGGCGGCGGCTTCGGGGCCGAAGCGTTTACCTTCCCAGATTTCATGCTCTACGTGGCGTTCCCGGCAGAACAGCAGCGCGCGGTCGGTCGCGCCCGCAATCAGCACCAGCCATGCCGCCGGCTCGGTGAATCCGGTCAGGTAGAAGAAGTCGCTGTCGTGCCGGTAGGGGTACTCGGCGTCGCGGTTGCGTATCGCCTCGGGGGCGGTCGGCAGGATGGCGATGCCCCCGCCTTCGGCGCGCATCCGCTCCATCAAGCGTTGGCGCCGGGCGGCGAAGGGGATGATGTCGGCGGGAGGCAGGCTCATGGCGGGCAGGGGCGCGAACCCCGCGAAAGCTGTGGATGCGGCCTACTTTACCCCGCTATCGCGTGCAAACAACAGTGCGGCGCGAACCTGTGCGGCCTGCCCGGGATTCACTGGACGGTCATGTTGGCGCTGCTACAATCGCGGCTCTGTCATTGGGGAGTAGCCATCCTTTGTCCCCAAAGGAGTTAGCGTCAACAGACTTGGTGGTTCAGGGCCGCGGTGCGGTTGCTAGAACTCCATGGCGCTAACGGTTTCCATGCAAGCGGCCCGCCCGCCTGCATGGATCAGCCAGGCGAGACCTTTGGCCGCGTTGCGTTCACCCTAGCCGGGCGAGCCGTAGCGTCGCGCCAATTGGTTTCTGCTCGTCCGGCTTCGTTCCTATGTTGCTCACGCTGTTTTTGTTTTTCCTGTCCGCGGCAGTGATTTACTTCGCCTGCGAATTCTTCGTCAATGGCGTTGAATGGGTTGGACATCGCTTCCACCTGGGCGCCACCGCCACCGGCACCGTGCTGGCCGCATTTGGCACGGCCTTGCCTGAAAGCGCGGTCACCTTCATGGCCGTCGTGTTCGGCGAGACCCCTGAACAGAAAGATATCGGCGTCGGCGCCGCCATGGGCGGCCCCCTGGTGCTGGCGACGCTGGCGTATGCCGTAGTCGGTGTTGCGCTGTGGCGCGCCCGCCGTGGGCAGCGCAGTGGTCAGACCCTGCAGGCCAACTGTATCAACGCGGACCAGCGCCGGCTGGCCCGCGACCAGGCCTGGTTCATGGGCATCTTCATCTTCAAGGTCGGGCTGGGCCTGCTGGCCTTCGCGTGGAAACCCTGGCTGGGCATCCTGTTCCTGGCCACGTATGGCCTGTATATCAAGCGCGAACTGAGCCATGACGAAGAACGCACCGACAGCGAAGACCTCGAGCCGCTGAAGCTGCGCCCCCGCGACGAAGACCCGTCCATGTTCTGGGCCGCCACGCAGACGATCCTGGCGCTGGTGGTCATCGCCGGCGCGTCGCATGTGTTTGTGAATCAGATTGAAGTGCTGGGCGTGGCGATGGGCGCATCGCCGCATGTGGCCGCCTTGCTGCTGGCCCCAGTCGCCACCGAGCTGCCGGAAATCATGAATGCGCTGATCTGGGTGCGCCAGGGCAAGGAACGCCTGGCGCTGGCCAATATCTCGGGCGCGATGATGATCCAGGCCACCATTCCCAGCGCGCTTGGTATCTTCATGACCCCCTGGCTGCTTGACGCCCCGTTGCTGGCCGCTGGCCTGTTCACGATGCTGTCGATCGGGCTGTTGTGGCTGCGCTTCCGCCGTTCGGTCATGAGCGTGCCGGCGTTGTCGGCGGTGGGCGGGTTCTATGCGTTGTTCGCGGCCTATCTGGGCTGGCACTTCTACGCCTGATTGTTAGGCGCAACGCAGTCGGCGGCGCAGGGCCTGTAGGCGTTGCGCCGCTTTTGCATTCTTTTTGCTGCCTCTTAAGCAAATAGGCCCACAATTAAGCGGTCAACCCTTGTCCATCAGTGGAAACCCGCGTAAACTCCGCCTGTTATCCATCTCAGGAGCAGTCTTCGTGAATACCGATTCCGGCGAAAGTAGTCGATCTTGCATCGACATCGCTGTCTGACAGGAAACACGCAGAGCTCCATCTGCCGCATCCTGTCATACAGGTTGCGGCGTATCCCAAGCCCCGGGTCTTTGTTTTTACCCAGGCAATAGCGCAAGCCTTCGGCTTGCCGGGACATTCCCCAGCATAAACCGCCAGAACCGCCGCTCGTCGCAGCGCCAGCGTTCGTGCACGTCTTGTGTTCGCCCGCCATGCGCCGCGTCTGCGCGTGCACGCGTACTCGCGATGACCGTTCCCCATTCTTGCAATGGAGGTCGTTATGCGTTTCTTCGACTTGTTCCTACGCCGCGCTGGCGTAGACCGCGCCACCGCCCTGGGCCGCCGTCGCGGCACGTCGCGTTTGACGGTCATTTGTCCGCGCGACGAGCTGGGCGCCTTGCGCAAGCAGATCTGCCTGGACTTCAGCGCCGCCGGCCTGGATGTCTCGCAAGTGCAGATTGACCAAGGCCGCGACCCGAACCTCGCGTCGGCTTGCATCACCGTCAATTGCCCCCCGGAGCTGCGGGCTGAATTGATGTCGCAAGCGCGCCGCCTGAGCGCCAACCCCGCCGTTCGTCACGTGCATTTCGGCGCGCAAACCGCCGCAATGGCCGCCTGACGGGCGCTGTCCACCCAAGAGAGAGATCATGCCCAGTGCCTTAGACCCTGACCCTCGATTGCGCCATGTGCACGGCGCCGGCATGCCTGTCTGACCTGTCTCCTCCCTGCGAGCCGACTGGCCGGACATTCTTCCGGCGCATACGGACTCCGCAGCATTGAATCCCCGGCTTGGCCGACGTCTTTCTTGACGATCGCGCCGCTTGCGCCGGTTTCGATTCCCTAGCTCGCTTCCCTTCCGTTTTCCGCACCCGGCGCGACTTCCACGCGATCCGGACACCGGCAACATTGCCCCGGTGCCTGCGCGCGCCCGTACGCGGCGGATTGTAGGCTTTCCTTTGAAAGCTGCGGCCCGCTGCTGCCCGCGCGCAGCACATCGGGCGGGGTGCCCGTGTCTTCGACAACAACACAATAAAAACCGGAAGACTCCGATGTTTACCTTTCTGAAGTCCTTTTTCTCGTCCGCCGCGGGCCGGCGGCGCGTTGGCCGCCATTTCCGGCGTTCCCCCATTCTTGAACAAGGCGCCCACGCCGCCGCCGCCGAGTCCGATACGTCCCGCCGCGCCAACCGGCGCATGCTCGACCTGTCGAGCATGGGGCTAAACGCCCTGTTTTCACGATTTGGCAGCGGACGCGGCGGGCTGTCCGAAGCGCAGGCGCAGTCTGCGCGTGAACGCCATGGCGCCAACGAGGTCGACCACGAAAAGCCGCTGTCCTGGTATTCCCACCTGTGGCTGTCCTACCGCAACCCCTTCAATCTGCTGCTGACCGCGTTGGCCGGCCTGTCGTGGCTGACCGATGTGCAGATGGCCGACTCGGATGACCAGTCCTGGACGGCGGTTGTCATCATCGGCTCGATGGTCGTCATTTCGACGGTGCTGCGCTTTGCGCAGGAACTGCGCTCGAACCGGGCGGCCGAGGCCCTGAAAGCCATGGTGCAGAACACCGCCACGGTGCTGCGTGCCGACGCGCAAGCGCCGGCCGCAAATGGCAGCGGGCGGCGTCTATTCGGCGCGCCGCTGCACGATTCGGGTTCCCACCAGATGGAAGTGCCATTGGCGGAGCTGGTGCCCGGCGACGTCGTGCTGCTGTCCGCGGGCGATATGATCCCCGCCGACTGCCGCATCCTCAACGCCAAGGATCTGTTCGTTGCGCAGGCGGCGCTGACCGGTGAATCGTTGCCGGTTGAAAAGCACGCCATCCAGCGCGTGGAAACGGCAAACGCCCTGGAACTGGAAAACATGGCGTTCATGGGCACCAACGTGGTCAGCGGGTCGGGCAGCGCGCTGGTCATTGCGACGGGCGGCGACACCTATTTCGGCCAGCTGGCTGGCCGCGTCACGCAAACCACCCGAGCGCCCACGCAGTTTCAACAGGGCATCAACCGCGTGAGCTGGGTGCTGATCCGCTTCATGCTGGTCATGGCGCCGATCGTCATGCTGATCAACGGCTTCACCAAGGGCGATTGGCTGGAAGCGCTGCTGTTTGCGCTGGCAATCGCCGTGGGCCTCACGCCCGAAATGCTGCCGATGATTGTCACGGCCACGCTGGCCAAGGGCGCCTTGCGCATGTCGCGCCGCAAAGTTGTGGTCAAGCGGCTGGACGCCATCCAGAACCTGGGCGCGATGAACGTGCTGTGCACCGACAAGACCGGCACGCTGACGCAAGACCGCATCGTGCTGGAACGCCACACCGACGTCTATGGCACCAGCAGCGACGATGTCTTGGCCTATGCCTATCTGAACAGCTACTACCAGACCGGTCTGAAGAACCTGCTGGATGTTGCGGTGTTGCAGCACGCGGAAGTGCAGCGCAGCCTGAACCTGGCGGCCAAGTACCGCAAGGTTGACGAGATCCCGTTTGATTTCTCGCGCCGGCGGATGTCGGTGGTGGTCAACGAAACCGAGAATGGCCGCGATCATCACGAGCTGATCTGCAAAGGCGCGCTGGAAGAAATGCTGTCGGCATGCACGCGGTTGCGGGTGGGCAATGACGTCCATCTGCTGACCGATGCGCGCCGGGCGGACATCCGCCGGGTGACGGCCGAACTCAACCGCGACGGCTTGCGCGTGATTGCAGTGGGCGTGAAGGAAATGCCGCCTACGCAGCAAACCTATGGCGTGGCCGATGAATCCGATCTGGTGCTGGTGGGGTATATCGCCTTTCTCGACCCCCCGAAAGAATCCACCGGCCCCGCGTTGGCGGCGCTGAAGGCATCGGGCATTGAAGTGAAAGTGCTGACGGGCGACGTCGAGTTGGTCACGCAGAAGGTCTGCCGCGAAGTCGATTTCGACGTCCGCAAGGTGTATCTGGGCGCCGAGATCGAAGCCATGGACGATACGCAGCTGGCTGCCGCCGTGCGCGAAGCCAATGTGTTCGCCCGGCTGACGCCCGCGCACAAGGAGCGCATCGTGCGCAGCCTGCGCGCCCAGGGCAATACGGTGGGTTTCATGGGTGACGGCATCAACGACGCGCCGGCATTGCGCGCGGCCGACGTGGGCATTTCGGTGGATTCGGCGGTGGATATCTCGAAGGAAGCGGCCGACATCATCCTGCTGGAAAAGAGCTTGATGGTGCTGGAAGATGGCGTCATCGAAGGCCGCAAGACCTTCTGCAACATGCTCAAGTACTTGAAGATGACGGCCAGCTCCAACTTCGGCAACGTGTTTTCCGTATTGGTCGCCAGCGCCTTCCTGCCCTTTTTGCCGATGCTGCCCATCCATCTGCTGCTGCAGAATCTGATGTACGACATCTCCCAAACCGCCATTCCGTTCGACAATGTCGACGAAGAACTCCTGAAAAAACCGCAGCAATGGGACCCGGATGGCCTGGGCCGCTTCATGGTGTTCTTTGGCCCGATCAGCTCCATCTTCGACATCGCGACCTACGCGTTGATGTGGTACGTGTTCCAAGCCAACGCGCCCGAGCACCAGACGCTATTCCAGTCCGGCTGGTTCGTTGAAGGCCTGCTATCGCAAACCTTGATTGTGCATATGATTCGTACGCGCCGTATTCCCTTCCTGCAAAGCCGCGCAGCCTGGCCATTGATGCTGATGACGGTGATGGTGGTGCTGGCCGGGTTGATCCTGCCGTTCTCGCCTTTGGCTGAATACTTTCAGCTGCAGGCGCTGCCGTGGAGCTACTTCCCCTGGCTGGTGGGCATTCTGTTGAGCTACTGCGTTCTGACGCAACTGCTCAAGGGCATCTGGGTCCGCCGTTACGGCTGGCAGTAAATCGTGCAGAGGCGGTGGGCGTGACGCCTGCCGCCTGTCAGGAGAAGAACATGAAACATGCATTTTGCGGGGTGGCGCTGGCATGCTGCGTGGGCCAGCCGCTTGCGGCATTCGCCGCCGATGACGACGGATTGGGCGTGCAGTTGTACGGCGTGGTGGACGCGGGCGTCGCCGTCACCCATGTGTCGGGGCAGGGCAGCCATAGCGGCCTGCTCAATGGCGGTCTGACGGATTCCCTGTGGGGATTGCAGGGCGCCGAAGATTTAGGGGGCGGCTGGCGTAGCCGCTTCCAGCTGGAAAGCGGGTTCGATCCGTCCAGCGGCAAGCTGGAAGAAGACGGCAAGCTTTTCAATTACGCCGCCTGGGTGGGCCTGGGCCACGAGGAGTATGGCGAATTGCGGCTGGGACGCCAGCACACCATCGGCCAGCAGTTCGGCAATGCGCTGGAAATTGCCTCGTGGAAGGAAATGGGCATGGGCGCCACGTTCAAGGCGTCCGACAATTTCCAATTCAGCAATATGGTCAACGTCATGTCGCCCAGCTGGAACGGATTCCAGGCGGGCGTTGGGTATGCGTTCGATGCCGATGACCAAGGCCAATTCCGCACCAATCAGAACAACCGTGCGTTGAGCATGGGCGTGAAATACGAAGGCGGCCCGCTGTTGGCGGTTGCCACCTTCGACCAGCTACGGCTGGCCAATGCGCCGGAAGACATCGGCGGGCGCCCGCAAGCGATTCAGCTGGGCGCCTCGTATGACTTCGAAGTGCTGAAGTTGTCACTTGCCTGGTCGCGGCAGAAAAACGGCTATGCGGGGCTGGATGGCGGCGACCCCGACGACCTGGGGCTGGGCCTGGGGCCGGCCGCCTTTGTGCGGGGCGGCACGGTCGATGCGTGGCTGGTGGGGGCAAGTGCGCCGGTGGGCCCGGGCGCGGTATTGCTGCAATGGTCGCTGGCGCGGCCGGACTGGCGTTGGGACAACGGTATGACGGCGCGCAATGCGCAACTGGTGACCTTGGGTTATACCTATGCGCTGTCGCCGCGGACGACGCTGTATGGCTTTGCCGGATATGCGTCGAATTACACGCTCGACAACCAGTTTGACCCCGCCAACTCCCACACCACCCGTGTTGGAGCCGGCATTTCGCACCATTTTTGATCCCTCCGCCCCACCGGACCAGAGGCGGGCGGGGTCCACTACAATCGGCGGGTAGCAGCGCCTGGCGCCGTTTCCCGTCCTTCTGATGTCTTCTGGATAGCCTGCATGGATAGTCTCGAATGGCTCATACCCTGGGAGTTCTCTCCCACGCTGGTGGCCTCCTTCGTAGTGGCGATCGTGCTGTTCGTGCGCGGCCAGCGCGTCCACCATGTGACGGGCGCGCGGCGCGTGTTCTTCTGGGCGGGGCTGGTGCTGTTGTACCTGTCGATGCATACGCGGGTGGACTACTACGCCGAGCGCATGTTCTTCATCCACCGCATCCAGCATTTGGTGCTGCACCATCTGGGGCCGCTGCTGGTGATGGCGGCCTTTCCGGGGCAGGTCATGCGGGCAGGGTTGCCCATGTCATGGCGCATCCGCCTGCGCGACTTTCTGCGCACGGGCGCAGGCCGCGCCACGGTGGCTGTGCTGACCAACAAGATTTTCGTGCCGACGCTGTTCGTCTTTTTGGTGCTGGTCTGGCTGATTCCGTCGGTGCAGTTTTATTCCATGCTGGACTGGCGGCTGTACCGGCTGATGAACTGGTCGGTAGTCATCAGCGGGTTCATGTACTGGAACCTGATTCTGGACCGCCGCCCCGCGCCGCCTGCCGCGATGACGCCCGGCGGACGCGTGATCTCGCCCGTGCTGACGATGCTGCCGCAAATGGTGGCGGGCGCCGTCATCGCCTTCACCGAAAGCGATATCTATCCCCTGTTTGAATTGTGTGGCCGGGCGATTGCCATGTCCGCCCAGACCGACCAGACCATTGGCGGCCTGACCATGTGGATTCCGGCTGCGCTGGTCGAAGTGATCGGCCTGATGGTGGCGCTGGGTACGTTGATGCGCTTGTCTGGCAAGGGACGGTTGCGCAAAGCTGACCGGGATGCGCGCGCGCGAGCCAAGGCCCGCGCGGCGGTGTCCGCGTAAACCGCTACCCGCTTATTCCGGCAGCAGCCCGTGGTATTTCTTGCCGAGCGCCACGGTGGCCTGGAACATGCCGGCCTTGTTGCCACAGTCGTATCGCACACCCTCAAAGCGGTGCGCAAACACGGCGCGTTCGCGCATCAGCGAGGCAATGCCGTCAGTCAGCTGGATTTCGTTGCCCGCGCCCATCTTGGTGGAGCGCAGGTGGTCGAAGATGGCGGCTTCCAGCACGTAACGGCCCACAACGGCCAGCGTTGACGGCGCGGCGTCCGGTTCCGGTTTTTCAACGATATGCGTGACGCGTTCGGTGCGTGCATCCAGCTGGGCTTCGCCCTCGCGGGTGGCCACGATGCCGTATTTGCGCGTGTCGGCGCGCGGCACGTCCTGCACGCCCAGCACGCTGGCGTTCTGCGCAACGGCAATGTCCACCAGCTGTTTCATGGCGGGGGTGTCGGCGTCGATCAGGTCATCGGCCAGCAGCACGGCAAAGGGCTCGTCGCCCACGGCGGGCGCGGCCGACAGTACCGCGTGGCCCAGACCCAGCGGGGCCGATTGCCGGATGTAGAGGCAATTCACATGCGCAGGTAGAATGCCCCGCACCATGGCCAGCAGCTCGTGCTTGCCTTTGAGTTCCAAGTCGGTTTCAAGCTCGGGGGCGGAATCGAAGTGGTCTTCGATGGCGCGCTTGTTGCGGCCGGTCACAAAAATAAGGTCGGTGATGCCAGCGGCCACGGCCTCTTCAACGGCATATTGAATCAACGGCTTGTCGACCACGGGCAGCATTTCCTTGGGCATCGCCTTGGTGGCGGGCAGGAAGCGGGTGCCCATGCCGGCGACAGGGAAAACGGCTTTACGGACGGGACGCATTGAGACCTCGTTTGGGGTATCGGTGAAACATTTTAAGCTCATCGCTATCATAGGCTTATGAACCGCAGGAAAATGCCATCCATTTGCTCGATTGCGAAACGAGGCGCGATCATCGGGCTCAGCGCCGCCCTCGTCGCCCCCACCATTCCGGCCGCCGCCTGGGCGCAGCCGGTCGGCTTGCCCTCGATGGGCGCGGCCTCGGCCGCCGAGCTGTCCCCCATGCTGGAACGCAGCCTGGGCGAAGCCATCATGTCGCAAGGCCGGCGCGATCCCACTTACGTCGATGACCCTGAACTCAGCCAATACCTGACCACGATGGGCCGCAAGCTGGCGGCCTTTGCGCCTGGCGCCGTGCCGGATGTGGAAATGTTCGGCGTGCGCGACCCCGAGATCAACGCGTTCGCCATGCCCGGCGGCTTTATTGGCGTGAACACGGGGCTGATCGTGTCTTCGGGCAGTGAGTCGGAACTGGCCGCCGTGCTGGCGCACGAAATCGGCCACGTCGTGCAGCGCCATATTGCGCGTGGCATGACGCAGCAAAGCCAGAACAGTATGGTGATGCTGGCCAGCTTGGCCGGCGCGCTGCTGGCCGCTTTGGCTGGCGGTGGCGGCAACCTGGCAATGGGCGTGGCGGCATTCGGGCAGGCCGCGGCCATCAACCGTCAACTGGGCTTTTCGCGGGATGCTGAACGCGAAGCTGACCGCGCGGGCTTCCAGATGCTGACCAAGGCGGGCTACGACGCCGAGGGCATGTCGCAGATGTTCTCGCGGCTGATGAACGCATCGCGCCTGAACGAAGGGGCGGGCGGCGGTTCATGGGCCAGCACGCACCCGTTGTCCATAGAACGTATGTCCGACGTCCAGAACCGTGTGCGGTCGCTTCCGGCATCCCGTCACGTGGACAGCGATGATTTCTGGTACGTGCGCGCCAAGATGCGCGTGGTGCAGGGGCGAGATGCCGTCAGCCTGCGTTCGGCCGGCCAGCAATTGCAGGATGAGGCGCAGGCGCTGTCTGGCGTGCGCCAGTCGGCCGCCTATTACGGGCTGGCCTTGCAGGCCTTCCAGCGCAACAACCTGGCCGAAGCCGACCGCTACTGGAACCTAGCCACGGCGGGGGGGCGCAATTCGGCGCAACTGGCCAAGCTGAGTGTGGATATCGCGTTGGCGCGCAAGGAGTATCCGCGTGCGCTGGAGCTGGCCCAGGCGGCGACCAAGCGCTGGCCCGAGCAGCGGGCATTGGGCATCGCCTATGCCCAGGCGCTGCAAAGCAACGGCCGTCATGCCGATGCGCAAGACTACCTGCGCGCGAAGATCAAACAATGGGGCAGCGACGAGCCCAGCCTGTACCAGATGCTGGCGCAAAGCGAAGAGCGCAACGGCAAGCCCGTGCAGGCGCGCCGCGATCTGGCGCGCTATTACGTCATGACCGGCGCCTTTGCTGCTGCGGAATCTCAGCTGCAACAGGCACGTGGCCTGTCGACCGATTTCTACGAGCAATCGCAGATCGACGTGCAGATCAAGGAAGTGAAAGACAAGCTGGCCGAAGAACGGCAGCTGCTGGAACGCTTCAAGTCGGGTTGATGTCGTTGGACCCGGCCCCGGGATCACCCCGGGCCGGGTCGCGGCTTACAAGCCCGTTTCGAAGAAACGCCCCAAACGTTGCGGCAGCCAGTTCAGATGCGCAGGGAACGCGCCGGTGGGAAAACCGGCGTGCCCGCCGTCAGTGGGCTGGTGCAGCAGAATGACCGGCGCGCATTCGTCGGGCTTGGGCAATGAGGCCGCCGGAATGAAGGGGTCATTGCGGGCGTTGAGCACCAGCGTGGGCACGGAAATTTTCGGCAGCCAGGGCTTGCTGGACGCGCGCGTCCAGTAATCCAGCGCATTGCGGAAACCGTGCATCGGCGCGGTGTAGGTGTCGTCGAATTCGCGCAGATCATGCGCGTGCGCGATACGCATCACGTCGATGGAGCCGGGAAAGCGGTGCGCCTTTTCCAGCACCTTGTGCTTGAGCGTCTTCAGGAAATGGGCGCTGTAGACGCGCCGGTTGAACACCCCGGTAGACAATGTCTTGCCGCAGGCGACCAGGTCCAGCGGCACGGAAACGCCCGCGGCGCCGGTCAGCCAGCCGGTGTCTTCCTGGTGTTCACCCAGGTACTTCAACAATGCATTGCCGCCCAGCGATACGCCCACCGCATGCCAGCGCGCATGCGGGATGCGGCTGCGCACCGTTTCCAGCAGGAAGCCGACCTCGGCGGAGTCGCCCGAGTAATAGGCGCGCGCCAGCCGGTTCGGCACGCCCGAGCAACCCCGGAAGTGCGCGATGACGACGATCCAACCCCGTGCGCGGAAGTAATGCGCAACGGATTGGGCATAGCGGCTATTGCTGCCGCCTTCCAGGCCGTGGAAGAGAATCAGCGCCGGCGTGTCGGGCGTTTGCGGCAGCGACTTCCAGTCGGCGTCCGTCATCCACCGCGCCGCGGCGGTCTTGCCGTTGGCCACAGGACCCTGTCCGCTGACGGGCGCGCCGTCGGCGGCCTTGTGCGGAAAGAGTCCTGGGCCCGTCCAATCAAAATCCACGAAATCGGTATCTGGCKTTTCCACGCGGTCTCGCACGAAGGCGATCCGGTGGTATTGCGCAAACACGGATGCGTAAATGGTTTGGGAGTCGCCCCCTGGCAACCAGGAGGGAACGGGGCAGGGGGATGTGTCTAGACGAGCAGCGGCCAACTAAAAATCCACCCGATTCAATGCAGCATGTCGGGTACGTCGTGCAAATCGAGCACCCCGGCTTCCGTGGGCGCCGGCGACGAATGGTGCATGACCATGCGCCAGCCGATGGGGCCCTTGTGGTAGATGTTCGTTGCGTAGCAGTTTGCGAACTGCGTGCCCTCCCGTGTCCGCACGGCCACCTGTTCGACCAGCACGTGCACCGCGCACATCATGCTGAGCATGACCAGCGGGCGCAGCGGGCGGACGTGCAGCGGGCCATTGGCCAGCACCTGTTGCCAGGATTCGTGCACCGCCGAGTGGCCGACGATGCGCAGGCCGCCAGGGTGGATGCAGACGACTTCTTCGTCGTCCGCCCACACCTGCATCAGACGGACACTGTCCCCCTGTTCCAGGGCTTCGTAGAACGCGTGTTCGGCTTCTTCGGGCGTGGCAAACATGGCTGCGGCTGACGGGTAGGCGTTGTGCGGCGGGCGTTTAGTGGTGGCCGTGCAGCACGGTACCGGCCTTCAGGCGGTACTCGGCGCCACAGTAGGCGCAGCTGGCGGAGCCGGAACGGGCCACATCCAGGAAGACGCGGGGGTGCATGCTCCACAGCGGCGCCTTCGGGCCGGGGCAGAACACGGGCAGGTCTTCAGCGCCGACCTCAATGACTTCGTGAGCGTGGGGGACGGCGGCCGGGGCAGCAGCGGTCATGGATATTCCTGAAAAAAGAACCGATAAACGGCAGGTTGGGGCAATGTTGCGGCTTGTCGGGACAAGGCCGCACGGATCAGCGTCAAACTTCAGACTTTACTTAGCCAGTGATGGTACTTCGGGATGCGGCCATTCACCATGTCAAAAAATGCTTTCTGCAACTTCTCGGTAACGGGTCCGCGCTGGCCGGCGCCGATCTGGCGGTTGTCGACCTCGCGAATCGGCGTGACTTCCGCGGCCGTACCGGTGAAGAAGGCCTCGTCGGCGATGTAGACGTCGTCGCGCGTCAGTCGTTTGGTGACCACGCGCAAGCCGAAGTCGGCGGCCAGCGCATGGATGGTTGAGCGGGTGATGCCAGTCAGGGCGGACGCGATTTCGGGTTCGCAGAGCACGCCGTCCTTGACGATGAAAAGATTTTCGCCAGACCCTTCGGCCACAAAGCCTTCGGTGTCCAGCAGCAGGGCTTCGTCGTAGCCGTCTTGCAGGGCTTCGGTGTTGGCCAGGATGGAGTTGGCGTAGGTGGTGGCCACTTTCGCGCGCGGCATCGTGACGTTCACGTGCTGGCGCGCAAACGAAGAGACCTTGACGCGGATACCTTGCGACAGCGCGTCTTCGCCCAGATACGCGCCCCAGGGCCACGCGGCGATCGCCACATGAACACGGGCGCCCTTAGGCGACACGCCCATTTTTTCCGGGCCGTAGAACACCAAGGGGCGCAGGTAGCCGGATTCCAGCTGGTTTTCGCGCACAACCATCCGCTGCGCTTCATTGATCGTGTCGCGATCAAAGGGCATTGGAATCTGGTAGATGTGCGCGGAATTGAAGAGGCGGTTTGTGTGGTCTTCCAGACGGAAGATGGCGGTGCCGATCTCGGACTTGTAGGCGCGCACGCCTTCAAAGACGGACAGGCCATAGTGCAGGGAATGCGTCAGGACGTGCGTGGTCGCGTCGCGCCACGGAACGAGCTTGCCGTCATACCAGATGAAACCGTCGCGATCAGCCATCGACATGGTCTTCTCCACACAGAGCGCGCCGGATCTTCAAGCGGCCCAAGAATCTTGAGGCGCATATTGTATCAAGCGGCGAGGTTACAATAACTGCCTGTCCGCGCACCGGCGTGGTGCACGTGGTGCCATTCGGCCCGCGCAACCCGTAAGAGTTCCCATGTCGTCCTGTCCGCATCGCCAGGGGTCAGCCGTTGTCCTCTGAATCCGCGCTTCCTGAATCCGAAGGCCCTGGCTCCAACGACCCCGGCTCCGAAGACCCCGGCCAGCGCGCCGACGCCATCCGCCAGGAACGCCTGAATGCGTTTCGCGCCGGTGTCCACGCCATCGTGCCCGCCTTGATCGCCACCGCGACCTGGGGCCTGGTGACGGGCGTGGCCATGGTCAAATCCGGTCTGACCGAATCCATGGCGCTGGCCATGACGCTGCTGCTCTACGCCGGTTCGGCGCAACTCACCTCGTTGCCGCTAATCGCTACGGGCGCGCCGCTGTGGCTCATCTTTGCCGCGGGCTGCGTGGTGAACCTGCGCTTCATCATCTTCGGCGCGGCGCTGCATCCCTATTTCCGGCATCTGTCCTGGCCCAAGCGGCTGGGGCTGGGCTATTTCACAACCGACATGGGCTTCGTGCTGTTCATGCCGCGTTTTGGCGATTCAGCCGAGCGCGGCACGCGTGAGCAGCTGTGGTTTTTCCTGGGCACTATCGGGCCGGGCTGGCTGGTGTGGCAAACGTCGTCGATTGTCGGCATCTATTTGGGCGCCATGGTGCCCACCAATTGGTCGCTGGACTTTGCCGCCGTGCTGGCCCTGTTGGCGATTACGGTGCCGCTGGCCAGCTCGAAGCCCATGTTGGTGTCGATGCTGGCTGCCGGCGTGGTCGCCTGGACCGGGCAGGTGCTGCCCCTGCGGCTGGGTCTGGCCGCGGCCGTCATTGCCGGCGTGGTGGCCGGCATGTGGGCTGAACGATTCTTCAAGGCGCGTCCATGACCCTCTGGCCTTCCGAGATCTACGTCTATTGTGCGATCCTGCTGCTGGCCTTTTGCAGCGTGCTGACGCGCGCGGGCTTCATGCTGTTTGGCGACTATATTCCCCTGCCGGACGGCGTGCGGCGCGCGTTGCGCTACGCGCCGGCAGCCGCACTGACCGCCATCGTCGTGCCTGACCTGTTACCGTGGAAAGCGGGCCTGGGCCCGGTGTTCGACTACAAGCTGGTCGCGGGTTTGATCGCTATTCTGGTTTTTCTGCGTACTCGCAGCGCCGTGCTGGTGATCATCGTTGGCATGTTGGTGTTGTGGGGCTTGCGCTGGCTGGCAGGCTGACACCCGCCGTATCGGCCATATATCGTCCATCTGATGGACACATGCGCCGTTTGCGCGTGTGGTAATGCGCCTGCGCTAAAATTAAGTTATCCACAGCAATCCGGGCCTGGTACTGCCCTCATAAGTATCGAGTCGAAGAATGCGCCCGCTGGCCAACAAGGCAGGGCGCCGATTGCCCGCGAAGCCGATTGCGCTTCGCGGCGATTTGCGTGCCATCGCGATGCGATCACGCGCATTCAGATTGCCCCGATGCGTATGTAGTGCAGTGCATGTAGCACTCTCGTTTTGTTCTTTTTCACTGGTCCCGGTATCTGCCAAACCCTGATGACTGAATCCATTCAATCCGTAGCACCTGCCGCCGACGCGCCCGCGCCGACGTTTGCCGATTTCGGACTGCACCCTCTGTTGTTGCAGTCCATCGTTGAAACCGGCTACACCACGCCAACCCCCATTCAGGCGCAAGCCATTCCTGTTGTGGTGGAAGGGCGCGACGTCATGGGCGCCGCTCAGACGGGTACCGGCAAGACTGCCGCGTTCACGGTGCCGATCCTGCATCGCCTGATGCCGCTGGCCAACACCAGCGCATCGCCCGCCCGCCATCCGGTGCGCGCACTGATCCTCACGCCCACGCGTGAACTGGCCGATCAGGTGTTCGAAAGCGTCAAGCGCTACAGCAAGCAAACGCCGCTGCGTTCTGCGGTGGTGTTTGGCGGCGTGGATATCGGCCCGCAAAAAGAAGCGCTGCGCCGCGGTTGCGAAGTGCTGGTCGCCACCCCCGGCCGCTTGCTGGACCACGTTGAACAAAAGAACGTGAACCTGAGCCAGGTTGGCATTCTGGTGCTGGACGAAGCGGACCGCATGCTCGACATGGGTTTCCTGCCGGATCTGGAACGCATCATCCGCCTGCTGCCCGCGCAGCGTCAGGGCCTGCTGTTTTCGGCCACGTTCAGCAACGAGATCCGCAAGCTCGGCCGTTCGTATCTGAACCAGCCCGTCGAGATTGAAGTCGCGGCGCGCAACGCCACCGCCACGAACATTACTCAAATCGCCTACAAGATGTCGAGCGACGCCAAGCGCGCCGCCGTCGTGCATCTGGTGAAGTCGCGGGGCTTGAAGCAGGTCATCGTGTTTTCGAACACGAAGATTGGCACAGCGCGTCTGGCGCGTGATTTGGAACGCGACGGCGTCAAAGCCGAATCGATCCACGGCGACAAGACCCAGGCTGACCGCATGAAGGCGCTGGAAGCCTTCAAGGCCGGCGACCTGGAAGTGCTGGTTGCTACCGACGTCGCCGCGCGCGGCCTGGACGTGGCCGGCGTGCCTTGCGTCATCAACTATGACCTGCCGTACAACGCTGAAGATTACGTGCACCGTATTGGCCGTACCGGCCGTGCGGGCGCATCGGGCGAAGCCATTGCGCTGTTCACGCCCGACGAAGAGCGCTTCCTGCTCGACATTGAAAAGCTGATCAAGCGCGAAGTGCCGCGCGGCACGCTGGACCTGCCCGCCGACGCCGTGGCGCGCAGCCATCGCCGCAGCGAAGAGCGCCCCAGTTCGTCGTCGCGCGAAGGCCGCGATGGCGGCCGTGAAAGCCGTGGCGATCGTGGCGATCGTGGCGGCCGCTCGTCGGATCGCCGTTCGGGCTACACGTCCAGCGGCCCGCGCCAGCCCGTGGATGATTTCTTCCTGAAGCCTTACGAGCCGTCCTCGTCGGCCAGTACCCAGGCGGAAGATCAGGCGCCCAAGAACGACGGCAATTCCTCGTCGGCGCCCAAGCGCCAGGTGGCCGTGCTGTTGGGCGGTTCGCGCAAGCCCTGATTGCTTTGTCAGGCATGTAAAAACCCGCAACGCCGAATGGCCTTGCGGGTTTTTTATTGCTTGAAGGTTGTTGCTTGAAGGCGACGCGGCCTCACGCAGCGGCGTGCGCTCAGGCGGCCAGCAGCTTCGGCAGATCCGGCAGTTCGGTGGCGATGGCCGGGCTGTTCTCGTTCACGCTGTCCAGCAGTCTTTCCAGATGGCCGATGTGCGGCAGCATGGGCCCGTAGAACACCACGCGCGACCCGATCTGCACGAGCAGGGTGGGGAAGTTTTCAACATCCTCATCACCCAGCAGTTCGGCGTGGTCTTCGATGTCGATCCATGCGAAGACGTGTTGCGGCAACGTATCTGCCAGCGCTTGCAGTTTGGGCTTGTATTGCTCGCAGGTGTCGCACCATGCGGCGCAGAAACAGGCGACGAGCCAGGTGTTGGGGGTTGCGCCCAGCCGTGTGCGCAGGGCGGCCAGGTCAGTGCCGGGTACGAGTAGAGACATGTGAGCAGATCAGGGCGTGTTTGACTATCATACCCGGGATGTCCACCCCATTTTTCCGTTCCCATGACCGCCTTGCGCACTGATTCCGCCTCGCCCGACAACGGCCGTTTTTCCACCGCCGGGGCCGGCGCCGTCAGCGTGGGCCAGGCATTCAAGCGCGCGCTGGTGTCCCAATGCCACCCGACGATGTTGTTCGCGGTGCTGCTGCCTTTTCTGATTGCGCTGGTGGGCGCGCTGCTGCTTTTGTATTTTTTCTGGACGCCGCTGGTTGAATGGCTGGGCGCCCAGATTTCGCGCGTCGACATGCTGAATCGCGCAGAAGACTGGATGCTGGCCATGGGGCTGTTTTCGCTCAAGGTCTATCTGATTCCCCTTCTTGCCTGTGCCATTTTGCTGCCGGTATCCGGCGTGCTGGGGTTGGCGATTGCCGCGGTCTTCGTGATGCCGCTGGTGCTGCGCCATGTGGGGCAACGCGAATACGCCAGCGTGGGCCGCAAAGGAAAATACTCGACGGCGGTCAGCGTATGGAATGCGGTCTGGGTATCGGCCGCCTTTGCGGCCGGCTGGCTGCTGACGCTGCCGCTGTGGCTGGTGCCGCCCATGGCGATTGTGCTGTCGATCTTCTGGTGGGCGTTCGCGTTCTCTCGCATGATGCGCGTGGACGCCATCGTCGAACACGCCAGCCCGGCCGAACGCAAGCTGATCCTGGAACGCAACAACGGCGGCTTCTGGACCATCGGCCTGATCTGTTCGCTATTGAATTTGTTGCCGCCCGCGTGGATTATCCTGCCGGTGTTTTCCGCGCTGGTCTACGCGCATTACGGACTGGAAGCGCTCAAGCGCTTGCGCCAGGACCGCGTTATCGACGTCTGACCGGCGTCTTCCCTCTTACCCTCTGGAACTGGACATGGCCGCTGAATCCGCCGCCCGTCGCATTGGCCTCATCATCGTCGGGGATGAAATCCTGTCGGGCCGCCGTCAGGACAAGCATTTTTCCAAAGTCGTCGAGCTGCTGAGCGCGCGCGGCATGCATCTGAGCTGGGCCGAATTCCTGCCCGACGAACGCGACACGCTGGTGGCCGCCTACCAGCGCAGCTTCGCCAAGGGCGACGTTGTGTTCTCTTGCGGCGGCATTGGTGGCACGCCTGACGACCATACCCGCCAGGCCGCCGCGGCCGCACTGGGTTTGCCGCTGGCCTTGCATCCGGAAGCCGAAGCGGCGATTGCGCTGCGCACGTCCGAAATGGCCGCCAAAGGGCAGGGAACCGCCGACATGAGCGCGCCGGAAAACCAGCAGCGCTTGCAGATGGGCATGTTTCCGCAGGGCTGCGAAATCGTGCCGAATCCGTACAACCGCATTCCCGGCTTCTTCATCCAGGACCACACCTTCGTGCCGGGCTTTCCCGTCATGGCGTGGCCAATGTTGGAATGGACGCTCGACACCCGCTATCGTGCACTGCAGCATGTGCGGGCCCATGTCGAGCATTCTTTCCTGGTGTTCAGCATGCCGGAATCGCGCATCACGCCCGCGATGATCAGTGTCGAAACCCGCTGGCCGGACGTGCGCGCCTTCAGCTTGCCCAGCGTTGGTGAAGCGGGAGGCACCCCGCATATTGAGCTGGGCGTCAAGGGCGAACCGGCCGCTGCCGCCGAGGCGCTGGAGTTCTTGCGTGCGGAAGTGCTGCGTCTGGGCGGAAAGCTCGCGCCCCCGGCTGCGGCCTGAGATTGACCATCTATAAACGGGGGGCGGCCCCGTTTATAGATGAAAAACCCATTGCCAAATGGCGCGGTAAATTTCACAATACGGGAAAGAACTGTTTGCTGCGTTGCCGCAAGGCCGGTTTTTTTCGGCGGCGCGGCGCGAGCCCAACCTCCCCCTATGCCCCGTCTTTCGACACCCCGCAATCCCCTGGACGCCGAGACCGAAGGCGCGTCCGGTCATCCCATCGCCATTCAGGTCATCGAGCGCGCCATGCGCCTGCTTGATGCCCTGGCTGCGCAGCAGGACCCTGTCACGCTCAAGGAATTGTCCGCGACCACGGGACTGCACGCTTCCACCGCCCACCGCATTCTTAACGATCTGGTCGTCGGCCGGTATGTCGAGCGCGTCGACAACGGCCTGTATCAGCTGGGCATGCGCTTGCTGGAGCTGGGGTCGTTGGTAAAGGGGCGGCTGAACGTGCGCGAAGCGGCCATTTCGGCCATGCGTTCGCTGCACAAGCTGACCGGGCAAACGATCAACCTGTCGGTGCAGCAAGGCGACGAAATCGTCTACATCGACCGCGCCTGGAGCGAGCGCTCGGGGATGCAGGTGGTGCGCGCCATTGGCGGACGGGCGCCGTTGCATTTGACGTCCACCGGCAAGCTGTTCCTGTCCACCGGCGACGCGCGCCAGGTTCGCGCCTATGCGTTGCGCACCGGCCTGGCGGGCCACACCCGCAACAGCCTGACGGATCTGGACCGCCTGGAACGCGAGCTGGCGCTGGTGCGCCGCCATGGCTATGCGCGCGACAACGAAGAACTTGAGCTGGGCGTGCGATGCATTGCGGCCGGCATTTTTGACGACACCGGCAAGCTGGTGGCGGGTCTGTCGATCTCGGCGCCGGCAGAACGCTTGCAGGATGACTGGATCAAGGCGCTGGTGGATACCGCCGCCAGCATTTCCGAAGCATTGGGTTACGAACCCTCGGTCTCCACTGGTTTCAATGGGTTAGGCATGGCGGCGGAAGCCTTGCGTCCCTAGCGCGTGCAGGCGCAAAAAAAGCCCCGCAAGGGGCTTTTTTCGTAGGCAGACAGCGCTTTATTCGAACCGCATTATTGCTGTTCGACACCTGCCTTCTTGAAGAGCTCGGCCCACTGCGGCACTTGCTGCTTCACCTTGGCTTCCAGCCCTTGCGGGTTGGCTTCATTGGTCAGCACGGTGGCGCCCAGCTGCTTCATGCGTTCCTGGAACTTGGGGTCGGCCAGGCCGGCTTGCAGGCTCTTGACCAGCTTGTCCACGACCGGCTTGGGCGTACCCTTCGGCACCCACATTCCGTGCCAGATCCCCACTTCGAAGCCCTTGTAGCCGGACTCGTCCATCGTCGGCAGCTTGGGCAGCGTGGGGACGCGTTGCAGGCTGGTCACGGCGTAGGCCTTGACCTTGCCGCTGTCGATCTGCTGCGTGGTGTTGGTGGTTTGGTCGCACATCAGGTCGACCTGCTTGCCCAGCAGATCGTTCATGGCGGGGGCGGTGCCCTTGTACGGGATGGTCAGCAATTGCACGCCCAGCGCTTCCACGAGCATGGTGCCGCACAGATGGCTGGCGGCGCCGATGCCGGCATTGGCCAGCGAGACCTTGTCCTTGTTCGCCTTGACGTACTCGGCCAGTTCCTTGATGTTGTTGGGCGGGAAGTCCGAGCGCGCGATGATGGTCATGGGCACGTCAACCACCAGGCCGATGGGCTCGAAGCTCTTGTAAGGGTCGTAGCCGGGATTCTTGTACAACGACGGCGCAGTGGAGAAGCCGGCGTGCATCAGCAGGATGGAATAGCCGTCCGGCTGGGCGCGGGCGACTTGCGTCGTGCCGATGGTGCCGCCGGCACCGCCCTTGTTTTCCACCACAACCGTCTGGCCCAAGCTCGGCCGCATGGCTTCCGCCAGCGAGCGGGCGACGTTGTCGGTCGGACCGCCTGCGGCGAATGGCACCACCATATTGATGGGGCGTTCCGGATATTCCGCTTGGGCGGCGCCAGTGGCGAGCATGGCGCTGGCCGCGAGCAGGGCCGAAAGCGTGCGGGGGATGAGGGTCATGAAGTCTCCAATTGCAGGGTTTTGCTTGCTGCGATTTAGTTTTATGCCGCTGACTTATGGTTTGTTTTATCTGTCATCAGCGTGAAAGCAGTGTAGAAAAGAATTGATACGCCGTCATGTCCGGTATTTCCCGAATCATGGGAAATTCTTGTTCTGGATCGAAGGCGTGCAGGGGCCTGCACCGTTAAAGTGCAAATACTTGTTGCGTTGCACAAAAACTGCTTGACAAGAAAATCTGCCAGTCTAGAATGTGAATTGTGCAGTGCATCAAACGGGCCGGCGGTAGCTTGTAGTACCAGTTTCCGCGCACGTTTTTATTTTTCGTCGCAGACAACCATCCTGACTTGCCGGAAGCTTCCGGCTACCCCTAAAGGAGCATTCTATGAGCGCAATTCCGCAACAAGTTCTGGACCGCCAGAAGGCCAGCATCAACACTTTCGTGGCCGCCCAATCCGCTGTTTTCGCTGGCTTTGAAAAGCTGGTTGAACTGAATATGAAGGTCGTGCGCGCCACGCTGGACGAAGTCGCCCAGCGCTCGCAGCAAGCCTCTGAAGTGAAAGATCCGCAAGAAGCCGCTGCGTTCGCATCGGGCCTGCTGCAACCGGGCGCCGAAAAGGCCATGGCTTACACCAAGCACGTGTATGACATCGTTGCCGGCGTGCAAGGCAACCTGGTCAAGCTGACCGAAGAACAGATCGCCGAAAGCCAGCAACAGCTGAGCGAAGCCGTCGACCAGTTCTCCAAGAACGCGCCGGCCGGTTCCGAAAGCGCCGTTGCCCTGATCAAGTCCTCGTTGGCCACCGCCAACAGCGCCTACGATTCCGTGACCAAGGCCGCCAAGCAGGCTGCTGAAGTGGCCGAATCGAACCTGAATGCCGCCGCCAACGCGACCTTCAAGGCTGCAACGGATGCCGCCGATGCCGCCACCAAGGTTGCCAGCCGTAGCCGTCGCACCGCCTAAGTTTTTGGCGCGCGATGCTGCGCAAACCGCAGTAATGTAGTACTGTTGAGTGACAGAGCAGAGCTGGAATTAGGGCCACCCACCGGGTGGCCTCTTTTTTTTGGCTGCTTGATTTGCTATCGCTTCTGTACGGCGTTCACGCACTCGCCCACCAGGGCCGGGCCGCGGTAGATCAACCCCGTATACAGCTGCACGGCGTCGGCGCCTGCGGCCATTTTCTCGCGAGCCTGTTGGCCCGACATCACGCCGCCCACGCCAATAATGGCCAGGCTGTTGCCCAGTTGTTCCTTCAGGCGGCGGATCACCTTCAACGACAATTCATGCACCGGCGCGCCCGACAGGCCGCCGGCCTCGTCCGCGTGCGCCTGGCCCGTGACGGCATCGCGCGACAGCGTCGTGTTGGTGGCGATGACGCCATCAATACCATGGCGCGGCAGCGTGTCGGCGATGGCGTCGATTTGTTCTTGCGTGAGATCGGGGGCAATTTTCACCGCCATCGGCACGCGGCGCTGGTGCTGATCTTCCAGCGCACGGCGCTTGTCGGCCAACTGCGCCAGCAGCGCCGACAATTCATCGCCGCTTTGCAAGGCCCGCAGGTTCTTGGTGTTGGGCGACGAAATATTCACCGTCACGTAGTCGGCATGGGGATACACGCCTTCCAGGCCTATCAGGTAATCATCGGCGGCGCGTTCAATCGGCGTATCGGCGTTCTTGCCGATATTCAAACCCAGAATCCCGCCTTGCTTGCGCCACTGGCTGCGCTGCACGTTCGCCAGAAAGGCATCCAGGCCCTGATTGTTGAACCCCAGCCGGTTGATCAGCGCATTGGCGCGCGGCAGGCGGAACATGCGCGGCTTCGGGTTGCCGGGCTGCGCACGCGGCGTCACCGTGCCGACTTCAATGAAACCAAAACCCAGATTGCCCAGCGCGTCGATATACGCGCCGTTCTTGTCCAGCCCCGCCGCCAGCCCGATGGGGTTGGCCAGTTGCATGCCCATCAGCGTGCAAGGCGCTTTGGGCTGCGCATGCATGAGCTTGCGCGTGGCGCCGCATTCATAAGCGCGTTGCAGGCCCGAGAGCGTAACTTCGTGGGCGGTTTCCGCGTCCATGGCGAACAACGCCGGGCGGGCCAGGGGATAGGCGTGGAAGAGGATAGACATGGGGCGGAATTGTAGAGCGAATTTCGCCGGCCTAGCGGGCAGTCGCAGGCGCGCGGGAACGCAACGGGGGATAAATCAGAGGGACGGATCGTGCTGGTCGCGCCATTCGCCGTCGACGAGGAATTGCGCGGGGTGAAAGCTGGACTTATAGGACATCTTGCGGCTGTCTGCGATCCAGTAGCCCAGATACAGCCAGGGCAGGTTCAGCGTGCGGCATTGTTCGATCTGCCACMGGATGCTGTAGGTGCCAAGACTGCCCTCCACATCGGGATCGTAGAAGGTGTAGACGGACGACAGCCCGTCATCCAGCACATCGATGATGGACACCATCATCAGCACGCCTTCGGCATCGCGGAATTCCACCAGCCGGGTGTTCACGCGGCTGGTCAGCAGGAACTGCGCGTACTGCGTGCGGCTGTCTTCGTCCATGCCGCCGCCCGGATGCCGGCCCTGCTGATAGCGCGTATAGAGCCGGTAGTGCTCGGGCGACCAGGCCAGTTCGGCCACGAAGGACTGCAGATGTTGATGGTCGCGCCAGGCGCGACGCTGGCTGCGGTTGGGCGCGAAGCCTGCCGTATCCACACGCACGGGCACACAGGCGCGGCAGTTATCGCAATGGGGACGGTAGGTGAACAGCCCGCTACGGCGAAAACCTTGTTCGACCAGCTGTGAATACGTGCCCGCGTTGATCAGATGGCCGGGCGCGGCCACCTGCGACCGAGCCTGGCGACCTGGCAGATAGCTGCAAGGGTAGGGGGCGGTTGCGTAGAACTGCAGCGTGGAGAAGGGAAGTTCTTTGAGCTGGCTCATGGGGAGTTGCGCATCGCGCGGGTACGTCGGCGATGGATGCTACATATTAACGCCGAAGTCGGCGTCAAATGTGGCGTCGGGTAACAGCCGGCCCGTGCTGTCCAGCACGCCGCGCGCCCAGGGAATGGGGGGTTGCGACGTGACCTGGCGCACATGCTGTAAAAAACGCGCTCGCGAGATCGGACGCGCGCCCAGGCTGGCCAGATGGCGCGTCTGCTGCTGGCAATCGATACGTTCCACGCCGTGGGTGGCCAGATAGCGCACCAGGTAGGCCAGCGCGATCTTCGAGGCGTTTGGCGCGCGGGTGAACATGGATTCCCCGAAAAACATGCGGCCCAGGCTGATGCCGTAAAGTCCGCCCGCAAGCTCGCCGTCGATCCAGGTTTCAATGCTGTGCACATAGCCCGCCCGATGCCATTCGGCATACGCCTGCTGCATGGCGGACGTGATCCACGTGCCGGGCTGGCCGTCGCGCGGGGCGGCGCATTGCGCCATCACCTGCGGGAACACGGTGTCAACGCGCACCTGCACGCGGGGCGACGCCATATATTCCTGGCTGGCGATCTGGCGCAGCAGCTTGCGCAGCGAATGGGATGGCGAAAAGTCTTCAATGGCCAGAACCATACGCGGATCGGGGCTCCACCACAGCACCGGTTCGCCCTCGGAATACCAGGGGAAGATGCCGTTCGAGTACGCCTGGATCAAGCGTTCCGGGGACAGGTCCGCGCCCGCGGCGAGCAGGCCGTCAGGTTCCGTCAGCGCGAATTCCGCTGGCGGAAACGGGGTGTCGGCGGCAAGCCAGGGCAGCTTCAACGGTGCGATTCTAGGGTGTAGTGATGGGGGACGAAGACGCCTTGCTTGCGGTCGTCGAAGTAGTGGCGCAGCGTGGTTGTCACCGTGCGGAACGCCAGATCATCCCAGGGAATTTCAGACTCTTCGTACCAGCGGGCCTCCAGGCTTTCAGGGCCGGGGTCCAGTTCGGGCCCCAGCGCCTGGGCCAGATAGAACACATGCACCTGATCAATCTGCGGCAGGTCGATCAAGGTATAGAGCTCGCCCAGCTGAATGCGCGCGCCGGATTCTTCCAGCGTTTCGCGGGCCGCGCCCTGCGCCGTGCTTTCACCCAGCTCCATGAAACCCGCTGGCAGCGTCCAGGTGTTGTAGCGCGGCTCGATGGCACGCCGGCACAGCAGCACGCGGTTTTCCCAAACCGGCACCGTGCCGACCACCAATCGCGGGTTCTGATAGTGAATGGCGCCGCAGTGATCACAGATGTCGCGTTCACGGTTGTCGCCTTCCGGCACCCGGCGGTTCAGGGGGGTGCCGCACTGAGTGCAAAACAGCGAACGGCGGGGAACGGGGAAGTATTCGATGGACGGTTTGGCGGTCATGGGTACGATTCTAACGGCTGCGGCGGGGACTGGCGCGTCTGGCTGGCGACGCCGGGGCCGGGCTGCCGAAGCGCTCTTCCAGGTGTTCAACAAACGACCTCACCTTGGGCGACAGGAACCGCCGGTGGGGGTAAATGGCGTACATCGAGATCGGGGTGTGTGCGTAGTCGGTCAGCAGGGCGATCAGCCGGCCCGCGCGGATGTCGTCGCCCACCAGGAATTCGGGCTGCAGGATGATGCCGTGTCCGGCCAGCGAGGCGGTGCGCAGCACGTCGCCATTGTTCGCGCGCAGGGCCGCGTTCACACGCACCAAATGCGTCACCCCATCCTTCTCGAAATGCCATTCATTGCCAGTACTGGCGTAGGCGTAATGCAGGCAGCGGTGCTGCTTCAAGTCTTCGGGGGTTTGTGGCGTGCCGTGGCGCTTCAGGTAGGCGGGCGCGGCGCAAACCAGCAGTTGCTGCGCCGCCAACGGGCGCGCCACCAGAGACGAATCCAGCAGCGGGCCGATGCGCACCGCGACGTCGTACCCGTCTTCCACCAGATCGACCACCCGGTCGTTCAGGTCCAGGTCGATGATGACGTCCGGGTAACGCTGCAGGTATTCGGCAATGGCCGGGCCCAGGTGCAGGATGCCGAACGACACCGGCGCGCTGACCCGCAGGCGGCCGCTGGGGCGCTGGCCTTCGGCTTGTAGCGACAGTTCCAGATCCGCCACTTCCGCCAGGATCGGCCGCACCCGTTCATAGAACGCACGGCCGGCGTCGGTCATGCTGAGCTTGCGTGTTGTGCGGTTCAGCAGGCGCACGCCGTACTTCTGTTCCAGGTAGGCGATCTGACGCGTCACCACGGATCGGGCGTGGCCCATCTTGTCGGCCGCGGCCGCGAATGAGCCCAGTTCTACGACCTTTGCGTAGGTCTGCATGGCGGTGTGCGTATCCAAGATTGTTTCCTATCGGGGAACAATAATTTGCAATTCTGCATGTTTATCTTTGTTTTTGGAATCGCAAGAATAGCGGCCATGAAGAATCTTCCCGTTTTGGGCGATTCCCGAAACTCGCTCGAAGGAGAGTGCAATGATCGATACCCGTACCGCGCCTTATGCCGCGCTGCTGTTGCGTGTGGCGCTGGGCGTCATGTTCCTGGCCCACGGCCTGACCAAGCTGTTGGTCTTCACGCTGCCCGGCACCGCGCAGTTCTTCGCCAAGATCGGCTTTGCCGGCTGGCTGGCTTACCCGGTCACGTTTTTTGAAGTGGGCGCAGGCGTGTTGCTGATTCTGGGTATCGTGCCGCGTTGGGTAGCCGCGATCGCCGTGGTGCAATTGTTCGTGGCGTCGACCGTTCACTTTGGCAACGGCTGGGGTTTTGGCAATGCCGGCGGTGGCTGGGAATATCCCATTTTCCTGACCGTGGCCGCCGCCGTGCTGGTGCTGCTGGGTGACGGCAAGTTCGCCCTGGTCAAGAGCGGCCGCGGCTGAGCGCCGCGCGCACCAGACTGTTAACCGTTGCGGTCGTGGTTGCCGGGGCGGGCGGGTCATAGAATGACCCGCCCGCCCTTATTCATTCAGGAGTTCCCATGCTGTTTCCGATGACCTTCGCCAAGCGCGCCGTGGGCGCGCTGTTGTTCGCCGCGGCCCTGTCGCCCGCTGCACAGGCCTCGCCCGAGCAAGAAGCCGCCAACAAGGCAGCCGTGCTGGCGTTCTATGAGAAGGGGTTGAATCAGAAGGATGCCGACGCCGCACTGAAATACGTGGGCGAACGCTATGTGCAGCACAACCCGAACGCGGCCGACGGCCCCGAGGGCTTTCGCAAGTTCGTCGCCTATTTGCGCGACAAATTTCCGAAGTCGCACAGCGAGATCAAGCGAGTTTTTACTGATGGCGACTACGTGATCCTGCATGTGCATGCGGTGCGTGAACCCGGCACGCGGGGCAATGCCATCATCGACATCTTCCGTCTGGAGCAAGGCAAGATCGTCGAACACTGGGATGCCGTGCAGCCCATCCCCGAGCAATCCGCCAATACCAACGGCATGTTCTAAGGCGGGCCTAGTCTGGCGTGGCGCTGGGGTTGGCGCTGGGGTTGGCGTCGAACTCCAGGCGCTGCGCAACGTCCTGCCTGGTGATTGCCTCTAAAGGGGCGGCGGCATACACGCCCGGCCACGACACGGTGATGCGTTGCGCGGGCGCCAGATCGGCCAAGGTGTCCAGCAATGGCGCGCCGCTTTCCGTCACCAGCCGTTCCAGCAGCGCGGGCAGGTCGCGGTCCATCACGATGCCCGCACCGGCGGGCGTTGTTGCGTACAACTGGCCCGCGTCGTCCAGCCACCAGTGGCCGACCCCGGCCACCGTCACATCCGTGTGCGTCAGCAGGCCTTGGTTGTTGTCGCTCAGGCGCAGCACATACGGCGCGCCATCCAGCCGCACAAATACCCGCTGCGGCCCATTCTGAAAATACCAGCGGCCCGTCTCATCGTGTTCGTAATTGCGATTGATGAAATCCAGGATCTGGGTATTGGTGATGGACTCGCCCGCGCCGCCTTGTGCCGCCTGGCCCTGGGGGTGCAGGCGCCACCGGCCGCGCCCGTCCAGCGACAGCCAGCCATACACGGCCGGCACATTGGGCCAGCGGGCGATTGCGTCCTTCACCGATTGATCCATGTCAGGGGCGAATGATGATGGGGGGAGGGTTGATGATGATGGCCGGCGCCGCCATGGGCATCACGACCTGCGGCGGCGCGTAGTAGCCGCCGCGATAGTCATCGCGGCATTTGCGCTTTTCCGTGTATTCGCCGTTGCGCTTCCACTTGCGTTCGACCTTGCACGCGCCGTCCCAGTACTTCTCTTTGTACTCGCGTCCGTGGCGGTGATGGTGCCGGTCGGAATCAGCCTCGGCCGCCATCGGCGCAAGCGACATCAATGCCGCGGTCGACAGGGCAAGCAACGGGGAACAGGCACGGGATTTCAGAATGCGGTGCATAGGATCGACGTTAATTGAAAACGGCGTCACCATAGCAATCATTCGATTGACAGCGCGTAGGGATGCGTAACCAGATGCGCGGGAAATACGGGGGGAGGGGGAAAAGATGCTGGAGGCGCAAGCCGGAATCGAACCGACGTACACGGATTTGCAATCCGCTGCATAACCACTCTGCCATTGCGCCAGCACTTGCAAGAAAAAAGGAAGCGCGGTGTTGGCCGTTGCTTCCTTTTTGTATTTGGAGCGGGAGACGAGTCTCGAACTCGCGACCTCAACCTTGGCAAGGTTGCGCTCTACCAACTGAGCTACTCCCGCAGGGTACTACCGTCGTACTAGGCTTGGTGTTATCTAGTACTGCATGCATCTCTGCACGCTATTTCTGCTTTTTTTGATGAGGACTTCGGGACATTTCCCGCTAGGCCGTCTCCACCAAAGACAGCGATTATACACAGAATTTTGGGCTTGTGTAGAGGGGGCGAAAAGCGTGTTGAAAAAAGCCACGCCCATGGATCAGCGTGACGCGCCCATCGCCTTATGGCGGGCTTGCCCCGTAGTGAAAATGTTCCATGGGCTGCGGATTGCGCCGCTCTGAACTGGGCGCCGCGCCATAGACCGCACGATACGACTTGCTGAAGTGGCAGGCTGATTGAAACCCGCAGGCCGACGTGATGCTCATGATCGACATGGGCGTCTGCCGCAATAGCGCGCGGGCGTGCCGCAGCCGCAAGCTCAGGTAATGCTGCTTGGGGGTGGTGTCCAGGTGCTCGCGAAACAGCCGTTGCAACTGGCGCTGGGACGCGCCCGACAGGTTCGCCAGTTCATCCAGCGACAGCGGTTCTTTCAAGTTCACCTCCATCAGCGCGATCACTTCGGCCAAGGCCGGATGCGCCGCCGGCATGCGGATCGACATCGGCAGGCGCTGCTTGTCTTTGTGGTCGCGCACATGTTCGATGGTGAACTGGTTGGCGATGGAGGCCACGATGGCGGGCCCGGCGGACTCTCCCACCAGGTTCAGCATCATGTCCAGCGGCGCGGTGCCGCCCGTGCAGGTGATGCGATCTCGGTCGATCACGAACAGGTCTTCGGACAGCCGGCAGCCGGGAAATTCGCGGCGCAGCGTTTCCATATCTTCCCAATGACTTGCGCAGAGGTAGCCATCCAGCAAGCCCGCCTTCATTAGCGTATAGGTGCCTGTGCACAAGCTGCCAAGCGTGATGTGCCGCGCAGCCACATCACGCAGCCAATTCAAGATGGCCTGATCGGTCTGCGGGTTCAAGCGTGTGCCGCCGCACACAAAGACCGCATCGGGCAAATCCGTGTCATCAAGCGGCGTGGCGTGCACCGACAGCCCATTGCTGGCCATTGCCGGTCCGCCTGCCGGACTGACGACCGACCAGCGGTAATACGGCACGCCCAACAGGTGATTGGCCATGCGCAGCACTTCGATCGCGGTCGAGAAAGACAGCATGGTGAAGTGCGGCAAAGGCAGGAAGCCGAAATGCCTGAGACGCTGACGATCCGGGCCCGTCGGACGGGTAATCATGACCACGCTCCTTGTTCGGAATTCCGATGAACCGATGTCTGGTTCAGCTGCTTCGGCTTTTAAAGGTTGCGTGGTGGAGCGGCCATACGTTTAAACCCTTAAGACAATTACTAAAACGCGCAGAGCCAGTCTGCATGCGGGTTTGCGGCCGATGACGCCATCGCCTTGTCGCAATCGGACAAGATCTGGTCCGCTTGGGATAACTGCCTCTGAGCCGATTGGGAAAGAATGCTTCACAGGCTCGGCGCGTGCCGGATTTTCAAATGTCATCGCTCAAGCAGGAAGGGTTTCATGTTCCAGAGTTCATCTCCGTTCTTCGCTGCGCCGCTCGCCAAGCGCGATCCCATTGTGATGGCCATGCAAGACCGCGAACTGCGCCGGCAGCAGTCGCAAATTGAGCTGATCGCGTCTGAAAATCTGGTGTCGCGCGCGGTGATGGACGCACAAGGCTCGGTGCTGACCAACAAGTACGCCGAAGGCTACGTCGGCCGCCGTTACTACGGGGGCTGCGAGCATGTGGACGAGGTCGAGTCGCTTGCGATTTTGCGTGTGCGCGAATTGTTCCAGGCCGACTACGCCAACGTTCAACCGCACTCTGGCGCGCAGGCCAACGGCGCCGTGATGCTGGCGTTGCTGCAACCGGGCGACACCGTGCTCGGCATGTCACTGGACGCGGGCGGCCACCTGACGCATGGCGCCCGGCCGGCGATGTCCGGCAAATGGTTCAATGCCGTGCAATACGGCGTGCGCCCTGACACCTACCTGATCGATTACGACGAGGTTCGCGACCTGGCGCGGGAACACAAGCCCAAGCTGATCATCGCGGGCTACTCGGCCTATCCCCGCAAGCTGGATTTCGCCCGCTTTCGCGACATCGCCGACGAGGTCGGCGCGATGCTGATGGTGGACATGGCGCACATTGCGGGGCTGGTGGCAGCCGGCAAGCACCCCAGTCCCGTGCCGCACGCTCATGTCGTGACGTCAACCACGCACAAGACGCTGCGCGGCCCGCGTGGCGGGTTCATCCTGACCAACGACGGCGCCATCGCCAAGAAAATCAATTCCGCCGTCTTTCCCGGTTTGCAGGGCGGGCCGCTGATGCATGTGGTCGCGGCCAAGGCCGTGGCGTTCGGCGAAGCGTTGCAAGCCGATTTCAAACGCTATATCGGCCGGGTGCTGGATAACGCCGAAGCGCTGGGCAATGTGCTGGCAAGCGGCGGCGTCGACCTGGTGTCCGGCGGCACCGACAACCACCTGCTGTTGCTCGACCTGCGCTCCAAGGGCCTGACCGGCGCGCACGTGGAACGCACGCTGGAACTGGCGGGCATTACCTGCAACAAGAACGGCATTCCCTTCGATATGGAAAAGCCTTCCGTGACCTCGGGCATCCGCTTGGGCACACCAGCCTGCACCTCGCGCGGCTTTACCGAAGACGACTTCCGCGCCGTGGGCGACATGATCGTCCAGGTCATCGACATGTTGTCGACCAGCCCCGACGAGCACGAAGCCGTTGAACGCCGCATCCGCGGCGAAGTATTGGCCTTGTGCCAGCGCCATCCCATCTATTGATTGATCTTGCACCGAGGCATCCCATGAACACGCTGCATCAGAAAAGCACGGTCATTGACGGCCTGATCATCTCCAAGTGGGACCGGGCCGTTTTCGAAGACATGCAACGCGGCGGGCTGACCGCCGCCAATTGCACGGTGTCTGTCTGGGAAGGGTTTGATCAAACCGTCGCGAACATCGCTGAAATGAAACGCCTGATTCGCGACAACGCCGACTTGCTCACGCTGGTCCGCAGCACCGACGACATCCGCCAAGCCAAGCGCGACGGCCGCACCGGCGTCATCCTGGGCTTCCAGAATGGCCACGCGTTTGAAGACAATCTGGGCGCGGTCGAAGCCTTTGCCGACATGGGCGTGCGCGTGGTTCAGCTTTGCTACAACACGCAGAACCTGATTGGCACCGGCTGCTACGAGCACGATGGCGGCCTGTCCGGCTACGGCCATGAAGTCGTGGCCGAGATGAATCGGGTCGGCATCATGGTTGACCTGTCGCACGTGGGCGCGAAGACGTCCGAAGAAGCCATCCTGGCGTCCACCAAACCCGTTTGCTATTCGCACTGCCTGCCGTCGGGGCTGAAGGACCACCCGCGCAACAAGACCGACGCCCAGCTGCGCTTCATTGCCGAACGCGGCGGCTTCATCGGCGTGACGATGTTCCCGCCCTTCCTCAAGCGCGGCGTGCAGGCCACCGTGGACGACTACGTCGAAGCCATTGCCTACGTCGTCAACCTGGCCGGCGAAGACGCCGTGGGTATCGGCACCGATTTCACCCAAGGCTATGGCCAGCCATTCTTCGATTGGCTGACGCACGACAAGGGCCGCTATCGCCGCCTGACCGAGTTCGGCGCCATCCGAAATCCCGAAGGCATCCAGACTATCGGTGAATTCCCCAACCTGACCGCCGCGATGCAGCGGGCCGGCTGGAGCGAGGTGCACATTCGGAAAATTCTGGGTGAGAACTGGCTGCGCGTGTTCGGCGAAGTCTGGCCGGACCAGGCAGCATCAAAATAAGGAGCCTGCGATGAATCCCCAGCTGCCTATCGACGTCAACGAACAGACCGGCGTCTGGAGCACCGACGGGCTGCCGATGCTGTATGTGCCGCGCCACTTCTTCATCAACAACCATCTGGCGGCCGAACGCGCGCTGGGCGGCGACACATACGCGCGCGTCCTGTACGACGCGGGCCATCAATCCGCCTACTACTGGTGCGACAAGGAATCCCAGGAACACCGGCTCGCCGGCCTTGCCGTGTACGAGCACTACCTGATGCGGCTGTCTCAGCGCGGATGGGGCTTGTTCCGGCTGACCGACGCCGACCCGGCGGCGATGACGGCGCGTATTGAATTGCGCCATTCCGCGTTCGTCCTTGCCCAACCCCAGGCCAGCGGGAAGCTGTGCCATATGTTCTCGGGCTGGTTCGCGGGCGCGATGGACTGGGTGGCTGACCAGCACGGGGGCGTCACACGCGCGCAGTGCGTGGAAAGCCGCTGCGCAGGAGAGGGGCACGCCCACTGCGAATTCACCGTTCGCCCTGTCGCTGCCTGAGGCCGGCCATGCGCTATCCCCACTTGTTTGCGCCCATGACGCTGAACCGCGTGGTGCTGCGCAACCGTATCGTCAGCACGGCGCATGCCGAGGTCCACGCCGAGCCCGGCGGCCTGCCGGGCGACCGCTACATCGCCTACTACGAAGAAAAGGCCAAGGGCGGGCTGGGGCTGGCCATCTGTGGCGGTTCCAGCCCCGTGTCGCTGGATAGCCCGCAAGGGTGGTGGCGGTCGGTCAACCTGACGACCGACCGCGTCATCGAACCACTGGCCCGGCTCAGCGAAGCCATGCACCGCCATGGCGCCAAGGTCATGATTCAGGCCACGCACATGGGCAGGCGCTCGGCCTGGCATGGCGAGCATTGGCCGCACCTGCTGACGCCGTCCGGCGTGCGCGAACCCGTTCACCGGGGCAACGCCAAGACGATCGAGGTGGAAGACATCGCACGCATCATCCGCGACTTTGCCGCGGCGGCCAGACGCGTGCAGCAGGCGGGCATGGACGGCATCGAAATATCGGCCGCGCACCAGCACCTGATTGACCAGTTCTGGAGCCCCCGCACGAACTTTCGCGACGATGCCTATGGCGGCAGCCTTGAGAACCGCCTGCGTTTTGGCATCGACGTCTTGAAAGCGGTGCGCGAGGCCGTAGGGCCGGACTTCTGTGTGGGGCTGCGCATGTGCGGGGATGAGTTCCACGAAGATGGGCTCGATCACGACGCGCTACGCKAGATTGCGCAAGCCATGGCCGAGACGGGCTTGATCGATTACCTGGGCGTGATCGGGTCAGGGGCCGACACGCACAACACGCTGGCCAACTGTATGCCGCCGATGGCGCTGCCGCCCGAACCCTTTGCGTATCTGGCGGCCAGCATCAAGTCGGCCGTGCATATTCCCGTGATGCACGCGCAGAGCATCCGCGACGCCGTTCAGGCCGAGCGCCTGCTGGCCGCGGGCCATGCGGACCTGGTCGGCATGACTCGCGCGCACATTGCTGACCCGCATCTGGTCATGAAGATCCGCGATGACCGCGAGGACGAGATCAAGCAGTGCGTGGGCGCCAACTACTGCATCGACCGGCAGTACGACGGCCTTGATGTGCTGTGCATCCAAAACGCGGCGACGGCCCGGGAAGTGTCCATGCCGCATATCGTTCCCCGGTCGCGCGGGCCAAGGCGAAAGGTGGTGGTGGTGGGCGCCGGCCCCGCGGGCATGGAGGCCGCGCGCGTCTGTGCCGAACGTGGGCACGATGTCGTCCTGTTCGAACGCAACGCCGCTATCGGAGGCCAGATATTGCTGGCCGCCAAAGCGCCCCAGCGCGAGCAGATGGATGGCATCGTCCGCTGGTTTGACCTGGAGCTCAAACGGCTGCGGGTCGACTGCCGGATGGGCGTGCTCGCCACTCAGGAAGGCATCATGGCGGAACAGCCCGACATCGTGGTGCTGGCAACGGGCGGCCTGAGCCACGTGTACGAGCAGGTGTCATGGGGCGTTGCAAGCGGGCTGGCCGTGAGCGCCTGGGACATTCTTTCAGGCAAGAAACAGCCCGCGCGTAATGTGCTGGTCTACGACGGCATCGGTACGCACGCGGGCGCTGGTGTGGCGGATTTCATGGCAAGCCGGGGTTCATTGGTTGAAGTCGTCACCCCCGACCCCAAGGTGGCCGACGATGTGGGCGGCACCACGTTCCCGATTTTCTACCGCCGCCTGACTGCACAAGACGTCGTGTTCACGCCCAACTACTGGCTGGAACGCGTCAGTACCGAAGGCGACAAGACCATCGCCTTGCTGCGCAATGAATACACCGATGCGCGCGAAGAACGCGTGGTGGATCAGGTGGTGATCGAAAACGGCATCGTGCCTAACGACGCGCTGTACTGGATGCTCAAGCCCCAATCGGTCAACTTGGGGCAAACCGATGTGCAGGCGCTATACGCCGCCGAACCGCAGCCGGCGCTTTCCGAAACGCTCGGCGACGGCCGCTATCTGCTGTTCCGCGTTGGAGATTGCATTTCGATGCACAACATCCATGCGTCCATCTACGACGCCTTGCGCCTGTGTAAGGACTTCTGATCATGGCACCCTTCGCCGCCGTCATTACGGGCCTGTTCTGGTTGTCGGTGTTGGGCGTCGCCGCGGGCGGGCTACGCCGCGCGGCGCTATGGCGCACCGGGCGCACGGCGCCCGTGCGCTGGCGGGATCTGCTTGCCGCACCCAAGCGCTACTTCGTAGACCTGCATCGGGTGGTGGCGCGCGACCCCTACATCGCACGCACGCACATTGCGACGGCGGGCGCCGCCGTGGCGGCCATGGCGCTGGTGGCCGTGAACTACGGATTGGCGCTCTATTCGCCCGCGCTGGATCTGGCCATTGCGTTGGCGGCGCTGATCATGCTGGGCGGGGTAGGTTTTGTCTGGCACCGCCGCCGCACCCCGCCCGCCAGATTGTCACGCGGCATGTGGGACAGGCTGCCATGGATGCTGGGCGCGTTGGCGCTGGGCTTGTTGCTGCTGGGCGGCATTCCCACGCCGTTGTTGTCGGGGGCGGCGGGGCTGACCACCGTCGCGCTGCTGGCGGTGGGCGCGTGGGAATTGACGGCGGGCATGGCGCGTGGCGGCCCGATGAAGCATGCGTTCGCGGGCTTGCTGCATCTGGCGTTCCATCCACGCCCCGAACGTTTCGGCCGAACCTCGGCCGGGCAAAAGGCGGCGCTACGTCCCTTGGCGCTGGGCGGAGAACCCGGCGCTGAACGGCTGGGCGCGGGCCAGCCTTCTGCCTTTGCCTGGAACCAGCTGCTGAGCTTTGACGCCTGCGTGCAGTGCGGCAAGTGTGAAGCCGCCTGTCCCGCCTATGCGGCCGGCCAGCCGCTGAATCCTAAAAGACTGATCCAGGATCTGGTCACGGGGATGGCGGGCGCGGCCACGCAACCCATCGTTCCCGGCTTGATCGCACCAGATTCGCTATGGGCCTGCACCACCTGCCGGGCGTGTGTGCACGAATGCCCCATGCTGATCGAACACGTCGACGCCGTGATCGACATGCGCCGCCAGCAAACGCTTGAACATGGCGCCGCGCCGGGCAAGGCGCCTGCCGTGCTGGACAATCTGCGCGAGACCGCAAGCGCAGGCGGCTTCGACCTGAGCGCGCGCTTTCACTGGGCGGCCGATCTGGGCGTGGCCCAAATTCAACCCGGCAAGTCCGTGGATGTGTTGCTGATCGTGGGCGAGGGCGCATTCGGCATGCGGTACCAACGTAGCCTGCGGGCGCTGGTGAAAGCGATGCAAGCGGGCGGGGTCGACTTCGCGGTGCTGGGCGTTCTGGAAACGGATACCGGCGACGTCGCCCGGCGGCTGGGCGACGAGGCCACCTTCCAGACCTTGGCCCATCGCCTGATCCGGACGCTGTCGGCGTTGACGTTCGACCGCATCGTCACGGCAGACCCCCACATTTTGCACAGCCTGCGCAACGAATATCCCGCGCTCGGCGGGCACTATCGGGTGTTGCACCACACCAGTCTGCTGTCGGCGCTGTTCAAGGCGGGCCGTCTCAGAGTCAAGCTGGCCGACCCGCCTCGGGCGCTGACCTATCACGACCCTTGCTATCTGGCCCGCTACAACGGCGAAACCGAGGCGCCGCGCGAGCTATTGCGTCATTTGGGGTTTCCCATCAAAGAGATGACGCGCCACGGGCTGAACGGGCGTTGCTGCGGTGGCGGAGGCGGCGCGGCGTTGACGGACATCCCCGGCAAGCAGCGCATTCCCGATCTGCGCATTCAGGATGCGCGCGATGCGGGCGCCGAGACCGTGGCGGTCGCCTGCCCAAACTGCACGGTCATGCTGGAAGGGGTGGTAGGCCCGCGGCCAGATGTGCGGGATATCGCCGAACTTGTCGCCGACGCCTTGGAGCCATGATGAACGCCATCCGCAGACTTCCCGCCCGCCGGCCGCATACGCTGACCGCGGCTGGCATCAAGCGCATTGTGCTGGAACGCGCTCAGCCTGACGGCATGCGCGCCAAGCCCGCGGCCGCGAACAAGCCCTTGCGCACGGACGGGTTTGCGTTGCGCGCCGTGTTGGCCGTTGCCCATAGCGATCGTGGCCAGCTGGATGCACACGCGCGCCAGGCCATCGCCGCCGCCGCTTTGCTGGCGCAAGCGGACACCGCCGTCCATCTGCTTGTGTTCGGCGAGCTGGACGCGGACGCCGCGCACTTGGGCGTGGACGCGCTGACACTCGTGCCGTCCAACACGGTTACCTCGGCTACCTCGTCCACCACTGCTACCTCAGCTACCTCGGCCACCCCGTCCACCCCGGCCATCACGGCTACCTTGGCTCCGCCGGCCTATGCGCCTGACGTCGAACTGGCCATCTTGCTGACCCTGATCGACCGCATTCGTCCCATGCACATCTTCCTGCCCGACAACGGGCTGCCGGATGGCGACCTTGGCCGTCGTCTGGCGGCAGCGACCCGCGACACGGTCGCCACGCACGTCGTGGCCTTGAGCCACGAGGGCGCGGCAAGTGCTTACTCAGGCAACACTCGCATGCAATGGCGGGCGCTGTCTCGGGGCTTGCCGCGCATTGTGCTGCTGGCGCCCGATGTCGTCGACGAGCGCTTGCCGTTCATCGGGCATGGCAAGCGGGCGCAGCTCACGCCGCTGCGAGCCAGCTCCGCCTATCGGGATCACGGCACCCGTTCGTTACCGGCCACGGAAGTCGACCTTCAAGAAGCTGACCTGATCGTCTCGGCTGGCAACGGCGTGCGGGATCTGGCGGGCTTTCAGGACTTGGCTGACGCGCTGGGGGCGGCCGTCGGCGCCAGCCGCGTGGCGGTCGATGACGGCCGCTTTCCGCGCAGCCAGCAAATCGGCGCCACGGGAAAGACGGTCAGCGCCAGCGCCTATCTGGCATTCGGCATTTCGGGGGCGGTGCAGCATTTGCAGGGCATCAAGGACTGCCGTCACGTGATCGCCGTGAATCTGGACGCCAGCGCGCCGCTTGTCAGACGCGCCGACCTGAGCATCATCGATGACACGCAAAGCGTGGCCCAGGCGCTGCTGGCCGAGGTTCAGCGTGCGCGGGCCGCGCACCCCCGCCCAGCAGGTGACTCATGACTAAGCTGCGCATCGCCGTGCTCGTTTCCGTCGGTGTCCACCCGGTCAGCGGCGCGGCGCGCTGGAGCCGTAATGACGCGCTCGCGCTATCCCTGGCGCAGGAGATGGTGAGGAGGGCGGCAGGCGAACCTGCGGCAGGCGATCCTGCGGCAGGCGAACCTGCGGCAGGCGAACCTGCGGCAGGCGACCCTGCGGCAGGCGGTCCTGCGGCAGGCGAACCTGTGACAGGAACGTCTGCGGCCGCCACCATCGATGTCATCCATGCCGGCGATCCCGCCGAGCCCGCATTGCGCGACTATCTGGCGCTGGGCGCGGCCTGCGTCGACGCCATCGAGGTGCCGTGCGGGCGCGACGTATTGGGCGCGCTGGTCGACCGCGTGCGCGGCTACAGCGTCGTGCTGTGCGGGACGCGGGCGGAAGGCGGTGAAGGCAGTGGCCTGCTGCCGTATTTATTGGCGCAGACCTTGCATGTCCCGTTGTTGCCGGCGGTGCTGACCGCGCAGTTGCACGCGGACAGCGTCGTCACGCAGCAGTTCCTGCCTAAAGGCAGGCGGCGCGAAGTCGCCTCGTCATTGCCGGCCGTGCTGGCGGTGCATCCGCTGGCGCCGTTCGACGCACGCCATGTCTATGCCCGCCAACGCGCTGGCCACGTTGCCGCACGCGTCGCGCGCGTGGTGGGCGCGCCCTTGCCGCCAGCGCGGGTTGAACCGGCCGTGGTGCCGCCCGTCAAGCTGGCCGCGCGGGAGTCACGGTCGGGGCGGACGCGGCTGCTGGCCGCCACCACCATGCAAAGCCGCGGCGGCGCGGTGATCACCCAGGGCACCCCCGCTGAAAAGGCGCAGGCAGTCATTGCCTATCTGCGCCGTCACAGCCTGATCGACTATTGAGGTGGACGATGAATGCCTTCAAACAGATTCCCGTCGTTCCTGCGCGGGCGGACGATGCCATCCGCGCCCTGATCGCCAATCGGCGGCCGGGCTACAGCCTGGATGCCGATTTCTATCTGAGTCCGGCCGTCTTCGATCTCGACATGGAAGAAATCTTCGGCCGCCATTGGATCTTTGTGGCGGTCGAACCCGACATCCGCGAGCCGGGCGACTACATCACAGTGGATGTCGGCCGGCAGCCGGTGGTGATCTTGCGTGACGACGATGATCAGTTGCGCGCCTTTCATAACGTGTGCCGTCACCGGGGGTCGCGCTTGTGTTCGCAGGCCCAGGGGTCGGTGGGCAACCTGGTGTGCCCCTATCACCAATGGACGTACCGCCTGAACGGCAATCTGGCCTATGCCGAGCACATGGGTGAAGACTTTGACAAAAGCCAGCACAGCTTGAAGCCCGTGCGTATCGAGAGCTTGAGCGGTTTGATCTTCATCTGCCTGGACCCCGACGCACCCGAAGACTTTCAAGCCTTTCGCGAGCAGGTCGAACCCTATCTGCGCCCGCATCGAATTCGGGACTGCAAGGTCGCGGCGCAGGTGGACATCGTGGAAGACTGCAACTGGAAGCTCACGATGGAGAACAACCGCGAGTGCTATCACTGCGCCGCCAACCACCCTGAGCTGACCGTGTCGGTCTTCGAATTCGGCTTCGGCTACCAGCCGTCCCCCGCCAATGCCCGGCAGCTGGAACACTTTGCGCAAATATCGGCGCAACGCTGCCTGGAGTGGGAAGCGGCCGGCCTGCCCTCCGAAGAACGCGACGCACTGGATGACCGCGTCACCGGCTATCGCGTGCGGCGTTTGCCTTTGGACCTGAGCGGGGAATCCCAAACGCTGGACGGCAATGCCGCATCGCGCAAGTTGCTGGGCGATCTGGCGCGCCCCGACCTGGGCGGGTTGTCGCTGTGGACGCAGCCCAACGGCTGGTTCCATTTCATGAGCGACCACATCGTGGCGTTCTCAGTGCTGCCGCTGGGGCCTGAGAAAACGCTGGTTCGCACCCGCTGGCTCGTGCACAAGGACGCGGAAGAACACCGGGACTACGACATTGATCACCTGACTGCCGTGTGGCGGGCGACCAATGCGCAAGACCGTACGCTGGTGGAACTTTCGCAGCAAGGGGTGCGCAGCGCGGCCTATCAGCCCGGACCCTATTCGCCGCATACGGAGGCGCTGGTGGAAAAGTTCTGCAACTGGTACATCGGCCGCCTGTCGGCGCGCTATCTGGATTGAGGTCTCGCCATGCCGCACGCGCTTCGACGCATCCATCAACCCGAGTTCTGGCAGCGCTTGCCATCGCTTTGGGACAGCGATGTCGAGGAATCCCTGCAATGCTGCCAGGTCCGGCAAGAGACGCACGATGTGAAGAGCTTCTTCTTCCGGTCGTTGGCCGGGCATGCGTTTCAGTTTTCACCCGGCCAGTTCCTGACCTTGGAGCTGGAAGTCGATGGCCAGCGCGTGAACCGTTGCTACACGATCTCGTCACCGCCGACCCGGCCTCACACTCTGTCGATCACGGTCAAGCGTGTGCCGGGCGGCACGGTGTCGAACTGGCTGCATGACCATCTGGAAGTCGGCGATTCGGTGCGCGTGCTGGGACCGGCCGGGGCTTTTTCGTCGGCGCTGCATCCGGCCGAGCGCTATCTATTTTTGTCGGCGGGTTCCGGCGTTACGCCGTTGATGTCGATGGCGCGCACGCACCGGGACTTATGCGATGACCGCGATACCGTATTCGTGCATAGCGCCCGAACGCCAGACGACATCATCTTCGGACGCGAACTGGCCTTGCTGGCGGCCAGCCAGCAGCGGTTTCGGGCGCATTTCATTTGCGAAGGGCTGGGTGAGCAGGGGGGCTGGCATGGCCTGACGGGCCGCATCACGCTGCCGCTGTTGCAGTTGATGGCGCCTGACTTCATGACGCGCGAAATCTTTGTCTGCGGGCCGGCACCGTATATGCAGGCAGTCAGAGCGATGCTGCACGAAGCCGGCTTCGACATGGCGCGGCATCATGAAGAGAGCTTCTCGTTCGGCGCCTTGCCCGCGGCGCAACCAGCGCCGGGCGTGCCGGAATGGTCCGCGCGAGCAGCTAACCCGGATTCCAACCCGGATTCCAGCCCGGATTCACAGCCGGATTCAAAGCCGGATTCAAAGCCGGATTCAAAGCCGGATTCAAAGCCGAATGCCAACCCGAATGCCAACGCCGCACCTGCCACCGCGTTCAGCGTTGTTTTCCAGAAAAGCCAGCGCACCATTGAATGCGGCGCGGCTCAAGCCCTGCTGGACGCCGCGCGGGATGCGGGCTTGCGCCTGCCCGCGTCGTGTACGCAGGGCATGTGCGGCACATGCAAGGTGCGCCTGCTAGATGGCAAAGTCGACATGCGCCACCAGGGCGGGATACGCCAGCGCGAAATTGACCAAGGCATGGTGTTGCTATGTTGCAGTGTGCCCTTGAGCGATTTGCGCATCGACAAATGATGTTGGCCGATACTCATGCCTATGCAACATGCCCTAGCCCCTCTGCCTTCTGATACCTGCCCGCCGTTCGGTTCGCCTGCCACGGACTCCTGCGCGCTGCACTTCTGTTTTCTGCTGCTGCCGAAGTTCTCGATGATCGCGTTTGCCGGCGCCGTGGAAACGCTGCGCATGGCCAACTACGTCAGCCGGCGTGAACTCTACCGGTGGTCTGTGATGACACTGGACGGCACGGTGGTGCAGGCAAGCAATAACCTGCGGATATCGCCCGTGGCGACCCCGGCGCCCGATAGCGCCTTTGATGCCGTCTTCGTCTGCGGCGGTCTGCAGGTGCAGGACTACGTGTCCGATGCCTTGATCAAACTGCTTAATAGCTGGGCGCGGCGGGGTGTCGCGCTGGGCGGGCTTTGCACCGGTAGTTATGCGCTGGTGAAGGCGGGGCTGATGTCGGGCTATCGCTGTGCGGTGCACTGGGAAAATCTGTTCGCCGTCCGAGAAGAGTTTCCCGCCGCTGAGCTGACCGAAGCCCTCTACGTCATTGACCGCGACCGCATGACCAGTTCGGGCGGCACCGCACCCATCGACCTGATGCTGCGCATCACCACGAAGCGGTTCGGGGCGGAGCTGGCTGACGCGGTGTCGGAGCAGTTCATTTTGGATCGAATCCGGCTGGCGACCGAGCGGCAGCACATACCAATGGCGGCCCGCGTGGGCTTTAACCGCCAGGGGCTGGTCAAGGTCGGGCAGTTGATGGAAGCGCATATTGAAGACCCGCTGCCGTTCGAGGACATTGCCAGCCAGGTTGGGTTGTCGCAGCGCCAGTTGCAGCGCATGTTCAAGTACTACCTGGGCATGTCGCCGATGCGGTACTACCTGTGGTTAAGGCTGCTGCGCGCACGCGAACTGCTGCTGCAGACCCGGATGTCCATCATGGGGGTAACGGTGGCGTGCGGGTTTCAGTCCCCCTGCCACTTCAGCAAGGCGTATCGCGCGCGCTTTGGGCATTCACCCACCAGCGAACGGCGGCTGATGCGCGGGTAACCGCCGGCCGGTGCCGGCGGCGCGGGGCGGGTMAGCGGGCGAGCATGGCGTGCGGATCAATCACGAACTTCTTGGGCGCGCCCGCATCGAACGCCGCATAGCCTTCGGGCGCGGCATCCAGTGAAATGACTTGAACGCCCACCACTTCGGCGATGTTGATGCGGTCCCACAGAATGGCCTGCATCAGTGCGCGGTTGTACTTGATGACCGGCGTCTGGCCGGTATGGAAGCTGTGCGCTTTCGCCCAGCCCAGCCCGAAGCGAACCGACAAGCTGCCGCGCTGGGCGGCGGCGTCGGCCGCGCCGGGGTCGTCGGTGACATACAGCCCCGGGATGCCGATGCGGCCCGCCACGCGCGTCACTTCCATCAATGCGTTCAAGACGGCGGCGGGCGCTTCGGCCTGCGAACCGGCGGCGCCGTGGCCGCGCGCTTCGAAGCCGACGGCATCGATTGCGCAATCGACTTCGGGCGTGCCGAGCAATGCCGCGATCTGCTCGCCCAACGTGGCGTCCAACGACAAGTCGGCCGTCTCGAAGCCGACCTTGCGCGCATGCGCCAGCCGCAAGGGATTCATATCGCCGACGATGACCACCGCCGCGCCCAGCAGCCGGGCCGACGCCGCCGCCGCCATGCCGACCGGCCCCGCGCCTGCGACATAGACGGTGCTGCCGGGGCCAACGCCCGCGCTGACCGCGCCGTGATAGCCCGTGGGCAGAATGTCTGACAGACAGGTCAGGTCGCGGATCTTTGCCAGGGCCTGGTCGCGGTCAGGAAAGCGCAGCAGGTTGAAATCGGCGTAGGGCACCATGACATATTCCGCCTGCCCGCCGATCCAGTCGCCCATGTCGACGTAGCCATAGGCTCCGCCGGCGCGCGCCGGGTTCACCGTCAGGCACACGCCCGTGTCCTGTTCCTTGCAGGTGCGGCAGCGTCCGCAGGCCACGTTGAACGGCACGGACACCAGATCACCCGACCTCAGGGTTTCGACATCGCGGCCCACTTCGATGACTTCGCCCGTGATTTCATGGCCCAGCACCAGCCCCTTCTGAGCCGTGGTGCGGCCGCGCACCATGTGCTGATCTGACCCGCAGATGTTGGTGGACACCACCTTCAATATCACGCCGTGCTCGATGTTGCGGCCGCGCGGGTCCACCAGCTTGGGAAAGCTGATCGACTGCACCTCGACGCGCCCGTCGCCAACGTAAACCACGCCCCTGTTCGCTGCCATGTCTGCGTCTCCTTGCCTGGCCGGTTCAATGCGGGCGGGTGCCCGTCAATGTTCGATTTTGGCAAGCAGGCGGGCGCACAACCTGTCTGCAGGCGACACGAAGCGGCGGGTAGGCGACAGCGCATGCCAGGAGCCAGCCGGTGTCGCAATCAGGCAAGTTACCGTCCGGCGCGGCAAGGAGCGCCCCGCGCCTTCAGAGAAAAATGGATGCGTCGCGCATCGGTTGTTGCTGGCGCCGGATCTCCTCGTTTTCTCAAGGAACCACCATGAGCCGCTATTCCCTCTTCAGCCTGATCCGCAACGGGCTGTCGAACCATGAACGCTGGCCGCGCGCGTGGCGCAGCCCCGAGCCCCAACCGGAATATGACGTGGTGGTGGTCGGCGGCGGCGGGCATGGGCTGGCCACGGCGTATTACCTGGCGAAGGAACACGGCGTGAAACGCGTGGCCGTGTTGGAAAAGGGCTGGGTGGGTGGCGGCAACACCGCGCGCAACACCACCATCGTTCGCTCAAACTATCTGTGGGACGAGTCCTCGCAGCTCTATGAAAAGGCGATGCAGCTGTGGGAAGGGTTGTCGCAGGCGTTGAACTACAACGTCATGTTCAGCCAGCGCGGCGTCATGAATCTGGCGCACACGCTGCAAGACGTGCGCGACACACAACGCCGCATCAGCGCCAACCGCTATAACGGCGTCGACGGCGAATGGCTCACCCCCGCACAGGTCAAGGAAATCGTCCCCTACATCAATCTGGATTGCCGCTATCCGGTGCTGGGCGCGTCGTTCCAACGGCGCGGCGGCGTGGCCCGGCATGACGCCGTCGCCTGGGGATACGCGCGCGCGGCCGACCGGCTGGGCGTGGACATCATCGAAAACTGTCCGGTGACCGGCATCCGCCGCGAAGACGGCCAGGTGCTGGGCGTGGAAACCGGCAAGGGCTATATCAAGGCGGCCAAGGTGGCGGTGGTGGCCGCGGGCCACTCCAGCGTCATCGCCGACATGGCGGGCATCCGCTTGCCGCTGGAAAGTCATCCGCTGCAAGCGCTGGTCTCTGAACCGCTGAAACCGGTCCTGGACACCGTCGTGATGTCGAACGCCGTCCACGCGTATATCAGCCAGTCCGACAAGGGCGACCTTGTTATTGGCGCGGGCATCGACCAGTACGTGGGCTACGCGCAGCGGGGCAGCTTTCATCTGATCGAAAGCACCTTGCAGGCGATCGTCGAAATGTTCCCCATCTTCAGCCGGGTGCGGATGAACCGGCAGTGGGGCGGCATTGTGGACGTGTCTCCCGACGCCTGTCCGATCATTTCCACCACGCCCATCAAGGGGCTGTACTTCAACTGCGGATGGGGCACGGGCGGTTTCAAGGCCACGCCCGGCTCGGGCTGGGTCTTCGCCTACACCGTGGCCAACAACGCGCCGCACCGGCTGAACGCCCCGTTTTCCCTTAGCCGCTTCGAAACCGGCCATTTGATCGACGAACACGGCGCTGCCGCTGTGGCGCACTGACGACGGAGCTTGAGCATGCTGATGCTGACTTGTCCGTATTGCGGCCCCCGGGCCGAAACGGAATTCACCTGCGGCGGCGAAGCCGACATCGTCCGCCCACAAGATTGCGACACCCTGACCGACGCCCAATGGGCCGACTACGCGTTCATGCGCAAGAACGTGCGCGGCCGTGCGCGCGAGCAATGGCAGCACGCCCACGGCTGCCGCCGTTGGTTCCTGGCCGAGCGCGACACCGTCAGCCACGAGTTCCACGGGTTCCATACGTTTGAGCAGGCGGCGGGAGAGCGCAGATGACGCAGACGCATCGGCTGTCGAACCGCGGGCGGATTGACCCGTCCAAATCGGTCGAATTCACGTTCAATGGACGCACCTATTTTGGTTGCCAGGGCGACACCCTGGCCTCGGCGCTGCTGGCCAATGGTGAACATTTCGTGGCGCGCAGCTGGAAGTACCACCGGCCGCGCGGCATCATGACGGCCGGTGTTGACGAGCCGAACGCGCTGGTGCAACTCGAGACCGGCGCGCACACGGTGCCGAACCCCTGCGCGACCACCGTCGAACTCTATGAAGGCTTGCGCGCCAGCAGCGTCAATGCCGCACCCGACCTTGAACGCGACCGCATGGCCGTCTTCCAGCGTCTGGGGCGCTTCATCCCCGCAGGGTTCTACTACAAGACGTTCATGTGGCCGCAACGCTGGTGGCCCCGTTATGAACGGTGGATACGCAAGGCCGGCGGGTTGGGCCAGGCGCCGGCGCTGCCAGACTCCGATCACTACGACAAGCGCTACGCCCATTGCGATGTGCTGGTGGTGGGCGGCGGCCCGGCGGGCTTGGCCGCCGCCATGGCGGCCGGACTGACCGGCTCGCGCGTGATCCTGGTCGACAACCAGCCCGAGCTCGGCGGCAGCCTGCTGGCCCTGCCGTCATTGATCAATGGCGCAGCCAACTCCGAATGGATTCAACGGATGCATGCCGAACTCCAGGGCATGAAGGAAGTCAGGATTCTGACGCGCAGCACGGCGTTCGGCTATCACGACCAGAACCTGCTGACGGTCTGTGAGCAACTGACCGACCACCTGCCGCCCGAGCAACGGCAGGGCGTGCGCCAGCGCTTATGGAAGGTACGCGCCAAACAGGTGGTGCTGGCCACCGGGGCGCATGAGCGGCCCCTGCTGTTTGGCAACAATGACCTGCCCGGCGTCATGCTGGCGTCGGCGGTATCGACGTACGTGCGCCGCTACTGTGTCTTGCCCGGCCAGCTCGTGGTGCTCTACACCAATAACGATGGCGCTTACCGCACGGCGCTGGACTTGCGCGAGCACGGGGCCAACATCACGGTGATCGACCCCCGGCCAGCGGGGCGGGGCGCCTGGCCCGATGCCGTGCGCAGCGCCGGCATCGAGGTCCGCAACGAAACGGTCGTGCTGCAGGCGCGCGGTAAACGCCATGTGAAGGGCGTCGTTGTCGCCGCCTTCGCGCAAGGGCGTGCCGGTCCGGGCAACGAAAAGCTGGCTTGTGACCTGATCGCGGTGTCGGGCGGGTGGAATCCGGTATTGCATCTGCACGCGCAGTCCGGGGGAAAGACGCGTTGGGACGAGGCGCTGGCGTGCTTTGTGCCGGATGGGGCCACGCAGGCGCAGACCAGCGCCGGCGCAGCGAATGGCGAATTCCGGCTCTCGCAGGCGCTGCATGGAGGCGGCGTGGCGGGTGCGCAAGCGGCCATGCGGGCGGGCTTCGATACGGTTAGCCAGTTGTCCTGGCGCACGGTCGACATCTATCAAGACCCGCTGTTGCCGCTTTGGCAGGTGGCCGGGCCGGCGCTTGCGGCGCGGCGCGGCTTGCGGCGCAGCGCGACACAGTTCGTCGACTACCAAAATGACGTGACGGTGGCCGACATCCATCTGGCCGTGCGCGAAGGCTATCACTCGGTCGAGCACGTCAAACGCTATACCGCCATGGGCTTCGGCACCGACCAGGGCAAATTGGGAAACATCAACGGCGCGGCGGTGCTGGCCGACGCCTTGGGCCAAACCATCGCGCAGACGGGCACCACCACCTATCGTCCGAACTACACCCCGGTCACGTTCGGGGTGCTGGCGGGCCGTGAGTTGGGCGACTTCTTCGACCCCATCCGCAAGACCTGCGTGCACGAATGGCATGTGGCGCGGGGCGCGGTATTCGAAGACGTCGGCAACTGGAAGCGCCCTTGGTATTTCCCGCTGCCCGGGGAAAACATGCACGCTGCGGTCGCGCGTGAGTGTCTGGCCGTGCGCAATGGCGTCGGCATGCTGGATGCCTCCACGCTGGGCAAGATCGACGTGCAAGGGCCGGACGCCGCCACCTTGTTGAACTGGGTCTACACCAATCTGTGGACCAAGCTCGAGGTGGGCAAGGGCCGCTATGGCTTGATGCTGGATGAAAACGGCATGGTGTTCGACGACGGCGTCACCATGCGCCTGGGCGAGCAGCATTTCCTGATGAGCACCACCACCGGCGGCGCAGCCCCCGTGCTGGCCTGGATGGAGCGCTGGTTGCAGACGGAATGGCCCCATCTGGACGTACACCTGACCACGGTCACCGATCACTTCGCCACGTTTGCGGTAGCCGGGCCGCTCGCGCGAAAAGTGCTCGGCAAGGTTTGCCACGATATCGATTTCTCGAACGAAGCTTTCCCCTTCATGACGTTCCGCGAAGGCACCTTGGCCGGCGTGGGCTGGTCGAGTCCGGCGCGCATCATGCGGATCAGCTTTTCCGGTGAATTGTCCTACGAGGTGAACGTGCCGGCCAATCTGGGGCGGCGCGTCTGGAACGCCTTGATGGAGGCCGGCCGCGAATACGGCATCACGCCTTACGGCACCGAAGCCATGCACGTGCTGCGCGCGGAAAAGGGCTTCATCATCGTCGGCCAGGATACCGATGGCTCCGTCACGCCGCAGGATCTCGGCATGGGCGGGCTGGTCGCCAAGTCCAAGGATTGCCTGGGCAAGCGTTCGCTCGCGCGCACGCACACGGCAGGCGGCAAGCGCAAACAGCTGGTTGGCCTGCTGGCACGAGACGCGTCCCTGGTGCTTCCCGAAGGCAGCCAGATCATGAACCAGCCCAGCCGCGCGCCGATTGCGCCGATGATCGGCCACGTGACGTCCAGCTACATGAGCCCCACGCTGAATCGCTCGATCGCGCTGGCGTTGGTGCAGGATGGCCACACAAGAATGGGGCAGCTCGTTGAAGTGGCGTTGCCCACCGGTGGATTCATGCCGGCCACCATTGGCAGCCCGGTTTTCTACGACCCCGAAGGAGGGCGTCAGCATGTGGACTGAATCGCATCAGGAATCGCCCCTGCACAGCCTAGCGCCCTTGCGCTCGCCCGCTGATTCGGAAGACGCCCGGCGTCTGCGCATCGTCGAGCGGCCATTTTTGGATTTGGCGGTATTGCGGGGTAATGCGCGGTCGCCTGCGTTCGTGCAGACGATTGAACGCACGCTGGGCACCGCTCCGCCCGTGGCGCCCAACACGGTGGCGCATGGCCATCGGTATTTGATGGCCTGGATGGGGCCGGATGAATGGTGGGTGCAATCGTTGATGCCCGCACGGCCCGCACTGGAGCCGACGCTACGCCCGTCGTTGCTTGGGCAATCCGCGTGCGTGGTGGACGTCAGCAGCGGGTACACGGTGTTGGAACTGCGCGGCGAACATGTGCGCGACGTGCTTGAAAAGGGGTGCCCGCTGGATTTGCATCCTCGTGTGTTCGGCGCCGGGCAATGCGCGCAAAGCCATTACTTCAAGGCCGGCGTCATGGTGCGTGCATTAAACGATGGCGGCGTAGAGGCCGTGGTGCGCCGCAGTTTTGCGKACTATGTGGGCCGAATGCTGCTGGACGCCGCCCGGGAATATCTGCCGTGAACATGCCTGCGGGATCTTCCCAAGGCATTCCGTGACATTCCGAGCGCGCATGAAAAAAGGGCCCGGAGGCCCTTTTTCAATGATTCGCAGCAAGGCGGTAAACCGGATGCTGCCAATCCAAATATGGAGCGGGAGACGAGTCTCGAACTCGCGACCTCAACCTTGGCAAGGTTGCGCTCTACCAACTGAGCTACTCCCGCGTACGCTGCTTATTTTGCAAGCGAGGCAGAAGTATACCCAATTTTTAGAAAAATGCACGCCGAATAAAAAAATGCGTCATGACGCCAGGGGACGGCCCGGTTTCGCCAAGGGCGCGCCGACGCCTGTCTGCGCCTGAGTGTGAGCCCGAGCCTGATCCGGGATCTGAGCCTGAACCTGGCGTTGCTTGCGCACCCGCAAGCGCATGCGCGCCAGCGTGTCATCCCGGCTGACGTAGTGGTGCCACAGCGCCGCGCCGATATGCAGCGCCAGCAGGCCATACAACATCCAGGCCAGCACGTCGTGCGCCCAGATCGCGGTAATGACCAGCGCGGGGTCGGCTGCCACCAGACGCGGGAACTCCAGGCTGGTCAGCGGCAACGGGATCGCAAAGCCCTTGGCGTTGACGATGATCCAGCCCAGCAGGCATTCCGCCAGGATGAACGCATAGATCGCCAAGTGCACGGCATGGGCGCAAGCGTCCTGCATGCAGAATCCGGCCGCTGCGGCGCGGCGGCGCGTCATGCGCACAAGCGCGCGCGCCAGCGTGACCAGCAATAGCGCCATGCCGCAGCCGATGTGCAAGATCATCACCCATCGCATCGGGATGGCGGTGTGGCTCACCAGCAAATGGCGAATTTCCCCGCTGAGCGCGAGCACGGTCATCAGGCTGACGCTCAGCCAATGCAGGGCGATCTGCGCCCGGGTATAGGCCTGTGCGGCCACGGGGTCGAGGGGGCGGGCAACGCCGGGATTCATGGATCTTCCTTCTAGCGGGGCCGGGCTGCGCACGCGAAGGGCGAGGCAGGGCCAAAGAGGCGTGATTGAAGCGCCCCATGCCCCGCCGCACCACCTTCCTCAACGCTTCTTCAAACCGGTTGAAGTTCTTTTTAGAAACGTTGAGGCACTGGGGTGCGCATGGAAATATGCGGTCCTGCGAAGAGATTTCCCGTCATTGATGCGGTCCGGCAACGCCGGCGCATGGAACCACCATCGTTCTTCACGGTGCTGGCCTCTTCTTGCCTTCCACCATGAGTTGCCGCCACGCGGCATTCCTCCATTCAGAAAAGCGGACACATGAAGACACTTAACTTCCGACGCCGTCTCGGCTTGCAGCAAGGCTTTACCTTGCTGGAGCTGCTGGTCGTGCTGTTGATCATCGCGTTGCTGGCCGGCTATGTCGGCCCCAAGCTGTTCTCCCAGGTCGACCGGGCCAAGGTGAAGGCGACGCAGGCGCAGATGAAAACGCTGGGCGACGCCCTGACGCAATATCGCCTGGACGTCGGCAGTTATCCGACGACCGAGCAGGGATTGCAAGCATTGAATAAACAACCTCAAGGCACGCCCAACTGGCACGGCCCGTATCTGGCGAAGGACGTGCCGGCGGACGCCTGGGGCCGTCCGTATATCTTGAACGTGCCGGGTCGCAGCAGCGATGCCGAGGTGGTGTCTTATGGCGAAGAAGGCCGGGCGGGAGGCAACGGTGAGTTGGTCTACGGCCTCTAAATCGACGGCGCTTGCCGCGCTGGCCGCGCTGACGTTCAGCACGGGCGCCGCCGCCAACTGCTGGCAGGAATCGGGCGACCGCCACGGCGTTGATCCGCTGTTGCTGTATTCGATCGCCAAGGTGGAGTCGTCGCTGAACCCGCGCGCCGTCAATCAAAACACCAACGGCACGCAAGACGTCGGGCTGATGCAGATCAACAGCATCCATCTGACGTGGCTGGCCAAGCGTGGCATCACGCGCCAGCAGCTGCTGGACGAGCCGTGCCTGTCCATTGATGTGGGCGCCGAAATTCTGGCCGACTTCATTAAGCGCTATGGCTACACGTGGCGGGCAGTGGGCGCCTACAACGCCGGTGGCGCGGATTCCCGCGAAGAGGCGCGCAAGCGGTATGTGAAGCGCGTGTGGCAACACTACCTGGTTCTGGCGCAGGCGCGTGACGACAAGGTCCGCCAGGCGCAACTGGCGCGGCAATGACATGAATGAGTTCCGAATCAGCCTGCTCAGGCAGGGAGAGGTGCGCGTGCAGACCGTGCGCGCCGCCAACGAAAGCGAAGCGCGTGCGCAGGTCGGCGAAGCCGACGGCATGGTGCTGGAAGTCAAGCGCGCGCCCGCCGGCCGGCGTCATGCCGCGCAGCGCAAGCAGGGCTTCTCGTTGGGCTTGCTGCTTCAGGAACTCTCAACCTTGCTTGAGGCCGGCCTGGCGTTGATCGAAGCGCTGGAGGCCTTGAGCGACAAGGCGGGCCAGGGCAACAAGGCGCTGCAAGCCACGCTGACCGGCGTGCTGCGGTCGCTGTATCAGGGCTTGCCGTTGTCTAAGGCCATGCAGGCGCAGCCTTCGGTGTTTCCGGCCTTGCTGGTGGCGACGGTGGCCTCAGCGGAAGGCAGCGGGCAGTTGCCGACGGTGCTCAAGCGCTATCAGTACTACGAGCTGCGCATCGAGAACATCCGCAAGAAAGTGGTGGGTGCGCTCGTGTACCCGCTGGTGGTGATTGCGGTGGGCTTCGGCATTTTGCTGTTCATGCTGTTTTTCGTGGTGCCGCGCTTTGCCGTTGTCTTCGAAAGCATGCGCGAACTGCCGGCCACGGCGGAAGCGATGCTGTGGTGGGCAAGGCTCGTGCAGTCCGACGGCGAATGGTTGGGCGCCGGCATCGGCGCGACCCTGCTGGTCACCGCGCTGGTGCTGCGCACGCAACGCATGAAGGCGGCGTTGATGAATCTGTTCTGGCGTATGCCCAAGCTGCGTGATGTGGGCAACCTGTTCGTGCTGGCGCGTTTTTATCGCACGGTCGGACTGCTGATCGAGGGCGGAACGCCTGCCCTGCAGGCCTTTGAATTATCCGAGCGGATCTTGCCCGCCGCCTATGCGCAGCGCCTGGAGCTGGCGTTGCAGGAGTTGCGGGCAGGGCGCCCGGTGGCCGAGACCTTGACGCGGCACGGGTTGACGACGGCGGTGGCGGAACGGCTGCTGCGCGTAGGAGAGCAAAGCGGAGACCTGGGCGGCATGTGCGAACGCATCGCTCAGTTTCACGACGGCACGCTGGACCATGCCATCGAAGTCTTTGGAAAAGTGTTCGAACCATTGTTGATGCTGGTGGTGGGCGGCCTGGTCGGCGCCATCGTCATCTTGCTGTACATGCCCATCTTCGAGATGGCGGGGAGTCTGGGATGAGTGGCAGTCAAACAATCGAATTCAATCACGACGACACGAACGCGGCGGCGGCTGGCGAGGCCTGGTGGCTGTGGCAAGAGCAGGCCGCTGAACGCAGCGTGGCGCTGTCGGAATACCTGAATGAAGAGCTGGCGCGCCGCCCGGAATTTCTGTCGCCGCTTGCGCAAGCGCTGGGCATGCAGGCGCTAAGCGCCGAGCAGTGCCGCCAGGCTTCACCGCGCTTTGATGCGTTGTCGTTGACCGAGGCGCTGAATTGCCGCGCCGCGCCCTTGGATGTTGATGGCGAGCTGCTGCTGGCGTTGGCCGATCCGTTCTCGCGCGCGGCGCGTTTGAAGCTGCAGTCGATGTTCTCTGGCCGCGTGCTGCGCTTTGCGCTGTGCCCGGCGGGCGTGGTGGACGCGTGGCTGAAGCAGGCTGAAGCCAGCGAGCGGGTGATGGACGGCGTGGCCGTCGACATGGAAGACGATTCGCTCGCCAAGGCGGTTGAGTCGATTTCCCTGGCGTCGCTGGCGAAAGACGAAAGCCCCGTGATCCGCCTAGTCAACATGACGCTCTACGACGGGCTGCAAAGCCGTGCCAGCGATATCCATCTGGAGTCGGATGAAGAAGGCTTGTTGATCCGCTACCGCATCGATGGCGTGATGCTGCGCATCCGTCAGGTGCCGGGGCAGGTGACCGCCAACCAGGTGATGTCGCGCCTGAAGGTGTTGTCCAGCCTGGACATCGCTGAAAAGCGCGTGCCGCAAGACGGCCGTTTCAAAGTTGTGCTGCAGGGGCGGGAAGTGGATTTTCGCGTGTCGATCATGCCGGGCAACCACGGCGAGAACGCCGTGTTGCGTCTGCTGGATCGCTCGCAACGGGGTGACAAGCTCAGCCTGGACACCCTTGGGTTTCCGGCGGAGACGGCGCGGCGCATTCGTGCGCTGGCGCAATTGCCGTATGGGCTGACGCTGATCACCGGCCCGACCGGCAGCGGCAAGTCCACCACGCTGTATGGCGCGCTGTCCGAGCTGAACAGTGGCGACGAAAAGCTGATCACCATCGAAGACCCGGTGGAATACGAGATGGCCGGCATTCTGCAAATTCCGGTCAATGAGAAAAAAGGCCTGACCTTCGCGCGCGGCCTGCGATCGATCCTGCGTCACGACCCGGACACGATCCTGGTCGGCGAAATTCGCGATGCCGAAACGGCCGCCATTGCGGTGCAGTCGGCGCTGACGGGCCACCGGGTGCTGTCGTCCGTGCACGCCAACGACGCGTTCAGCGTGATCGACCGCTTTCTGTACATGGATGTGGAGCCGGCCACGTTTCTGGAATCGCTGAACGGCGTGGTGTCGCAGCGGCTGGTGCGGCGCTTGTGCCCCCATTGCGCACCCAAGGATGAGGCGCGTGCGGGGCCGGGCTGCGAGGCCTGCCGTCACACCGGCTTTCTTGGCCGCATTGCGCTGGCTGAAGTGCTGCGGCTGGATAGCCGCATGAAAAGTGCGCTGCTGGACCGCTCGCCCGAGCGGCGGCTGGAAGCGCTGGCGCACTGCGCTGACTATCAATCGATGCGTGACGCTGCCCACGAGGCGGTGGCGCGTGGACTCACCACTTATCAGGAGGTTTGCCGTGCTGTCGCTATGGAATGAACAAACCGTGCTGATCGACGCCGAACACGCGAGCCTGCTCGCGCCGGGCGTCGCGTCTGATGACCGGATGAAAGTCCTGCACGCCGGGGACCCCGCGACCGCCGTGGCGTCGCTGCTGGGTGCCGTCGAGCGGCGCGGGCCGCGCTGGCGCAATCGTTTGAACGTGTGGCTGGGGTACCCCTGGTTTCATGGCCAGTTGCTGGCCTGGCAGCCGGGTTTGAAGGGAGGCGACAGCCACTGGTGCAACTATGCGCAGGCGTTGCTGCGTGAGCGCGGTATTACGGGCTCGCTGCGCGTGCGCCTGGGGGCCGCGCGTTACGGTCAGGCTCGCCTGGCCTTCGCGGCCGACGCCACGATGCTGGATGCGCTGGAGCGCAAAGTGGGCGAACAGGGCTGGACGGTAGCGGGATGCCGCGACGTGCTGTCTGCCAGCGTGCAACGCTTTCGCGGCGCGCTCAGCCATGCCGGCCAATGCCTGGTGCTGGCCGAGCGTACGGCGATGACCTGCCTGTGGCAGTCCGAGCAGGGTTGGCAAGACATGATCACGTTGCAGATGTCGCCTGGGCAATCCGCCGATGCGGGCATTGCCGCCGCGCAAGCGCTTTGCGCCCGCACGACCCCGGCGCAATACGGCTGGGTGTCGACCCTTGGCCCGCAGCAGCTTCCTCCCGCGGCGCAAGCGCGCTGGCTGGGCTTTCCGCATGCAATGTTAGCGGAGCGGACATGGCCGGCTTGAATAGAAACACGCCCGACTTCCGCAAGCGCAAGACCGCGAATCCGCTCGCGATCGCGGCGGTGCTGCTGCTCTTGGCCGTCGGCTTGCTGAGTGCCTGGCGCGAATGGGATGTGGCGGCGCTGCGCAGCGAAGTGACCCAGCTGGATGACCGGCTTGCCAACCAACGCATGCTGCATGAGCGCGAACTGCGCCGCATGCAGGCGCAGTCACCCGAAGAACGAAAGGTGGATGCCTTGTTGTCGGCGCAAAGCGCCGAAGACCGGCTGCGGCCGAAGTTGTTGCGCGCGATTGAGGCGGCCTGGGCGCCGCGGATTGCGGTCATGAACCTGAAGATTGAATTGGCGGGAAAGGCCGCGTCGTTGGAACTCATGACCGCGGATCTGAGCGAGATCTTTGCGTTCGCCGCGCGCATGAACGAACCCGAATCGGGCATGCGCGCCACGGTGATGCGCCATGGCATCAAGTCGGGCGATCCTAACCTGGCCACGATGGCCACCGTACGGGTGGAGCTGCGATGAATGCCTTTCGATCACTCAAGTTGCGTGTTGCCGCCATGCGGCAGGGCAACGGACTGGCATGGCTGCGCTGGCATGGGCAGCGCTGTGCGGAGCGCCTGGGCCGCGGCGGCATGTTGGCCCTGGTCGCTGCGCTTGTCTTGCTCGCCCACTTCATTGTGGTGCTTTGGCCAGAGAAGAACGAACTGCAGAACCGGGCCATGGAAATGTATGGGGAACTGCACGCGTGCAGCCCGTCGATCGAGCCGCCTGGCAATGACATGACTGCGCTGCGCGTGCAGATGCGGCTGGACCCCGACCAGCGCAAGCTGGAAATCATGGGTGAGCTGCTGCGCGCGGGCCTGCTGCTGGTGGATATTCAGTATCAGGGCGAAGACACCATTCAGGGCCGGCTGCGCCGCACGTCGCTGGATATTACGGCCATCGGTTCGTACCAGGACGTTTCCACGGGGCTGCGCAAGCTGGCCGAGCATCCGCTGCTGCGCCTGGAGTCGCTGGCGCTGGACAGGCAGAGGCCGGAAAACATGCTGGTCAACATAAAGATGCGCTTGAGCATGTTGGGAGTCGTGTAATGAAGCGCCTGATGAGAGTCACGCTGGGAGCGATGCTACTGGCCGCCGCGACGTCGGCAGCCAGCAATGACGCGGCCAGCAATGAAGACGTGGTGAACGAAGCTGCTGTGATTGACGCAGTCGTCAATGAAGCAGCCGGCGGTGACGCAACCGTCAATGAAGCAACCGGCAGTGACGCAGCCGCGAATGACGCAGCCGCCGAGGAAGCAGCCGGCGATGAAGCAACCGCCAATGAAGCACCCGCCAATGAAGCACCCGCCAATGAAGCACCCGCGGATGCTCCCGTCGGGTCCGAGGACGCCCGCGTTGAGGAACCCGCGATCCCGCAAGAAGTCGACCTGTTTCCGTCGCAGCCTTGGGCGTCGCTAGTGGGCGGCAATACGCCGCAAGCGCCGAACGGCGCGGCCGGTTCGGACACGTCGCCGGCGGCGGAACCAGACGCCTTGGCGCCGGAACAGGCCAAGGGTGAGCCGGAGCTTGTGCGGGTTCCCATTCATGCCGTCGGTGAGTGGATCGATGACGCGCACCGCATTGTCGTGCTGGAGAGTCAGGGGCAAACCTATCTGCTCTGCCAGCGTTGCAGCATCGCCGATGCCTTGCGGCCGGGCGACACGGTTGCGCAGCAGTACCAATTCAAGGCATTGGAGCCCTCGCGCGCGGTGCTGATCGACCCGAAAGGGCGAGAACAACACGTCGACCTGGCGCCCTTGGCGCAGTAGACCCAGCGCCTGCGGGCGCACGCCGCCGATGGCTGGCGTCACGTCAAATTAGGAAAGAAAATGATGAGCTTCAAACCTGCCGCACTGGCGGTTTCACTGACCGTCGCGCTTAGCGGTTGCGCGGCGCCCGAGTCATTCAAGCGGGCGCTGGGCGCATCGCCTCCCCCGACCGCCTCCGAGCGTCTGGCCGCTGGCCGCGCACAACTGGCCAACAATCCCAACGACATCGAAGCGAACAAGAACGTGGTCCGCGACGACATCGCCGTGGCGCGCGAGATCCTGCAACGTGTGCGCGTGAAGATGGAAGCGGGCGACGAGCAGGAAGCGTTGGAAGAGGTGCACGAACTGCTGGCGATGAACCCGGGCAACATGCGCGGGCAACAGTTGAAGGCGCAGCTGGAGCAGCGTATCCATCTGAAAGAAGAGCTGGCCGAGGCCGCCGCCATGCAGCACGACCGTCCGGCCGAAGCGCTGTACAAGGTCAACCGAATTCTGCAAGAGCAGCCGGGCTATGCGCAGGCCGAAGCGTTGCGCAACCAGATGCAGCGCCGTGATGCGGGGCGCAACGCGGCCCGGCCCAGGCTGGCTGACGCCATGCGCAAGCCGGTGTCGCTGAACTTCAAGTCGCAGCCCATTGTGCAGATCCTGGACGCGATCTCGCTGGCGGCCGGCGTGGACTTTGTGCTGGACCCGGACGTGCAGACGACCATGCCGGCCAGCATCATGGCCCGGCAGACCACGGCGGAAGACGCGATCAACCTGTTGTTGCGCACCAATCAGCTGGAAAAGAAGGTGCTGGACCAGCACAGCCTCTTGATCTACCCGGCGCGCGCGGACAAGGAAAAGGAATACCGCGAGCTCATGGTGCGCGTGTTCTACCTGGATCAGGCAAACGCGACGCATGTGCTGGCGGCCTTGCGGCAGATCAGCGCGCCGAAGAATGTGCATCTGGATGAGCGCACCAACGCGGTGCTGGTGCGCGACACGCCAGAAGTCATGGCGGTGGTGGAGCGGGTGGTGGCGGCGCTGGACATCGCGCAGTCGGAAGTGACGATGGACGTGCAAGTCCTGGAAGTGAACGCCAATGACGAGCTGGAAGTCGGCGTTGACTACCCCAGCGATCTACGCTTTTCGATTCTGCCCCAAGGCGAAAGCGGCAGGGTCACCGTGCGCGACCTGCTGAACCTGAACCAGGGCAAGGTCGGCGTGGGCAGCCGCAATGATCTTTCTGTGGCGCTGAACATGCTGCAAAAGCGGGGCAAGACGAAGGTGCTGGCCAATCCGAAGATCCGGGTGCGCAACATGGAGAAGGCCAGCATCAAGATCGGCGAAAAGGTGCCGGTGGTGACGACGACGAACGCCAACGGCGTGGTGACGGAATCGGTGAACTATCAGGATGTGGGGTTGATCCTGCAAGTGGAACCGCGCATCAGCCTGAGCAACGAAGTCAGCGTCAAGGTCAGCATGGAAGTCAGCAACCTCAAAGGCGAGGTCAAGACGGCGGGCGGCGGCATCGTCTACCCGATGAGCACCCGTAACGCTGAAACGGTGATGACCGCACGCGATGGTGAAACCCAGGTGCTGGCCGGCCTGGTGAACCAGCAGCAGACGCGCAGCAGCAGCGGCTTGCCAGGCCTGAGCGTGATGGGATGGCTGGGCAGCCTGTTCGGCGGCCAGAAGAAGACGGATCAAACCACCGAGATCGTCTTGCTGCTGACGCCCCACATCGAACGTTCGATGGCGCTGCCGTCGGCCTCCGACAGCTACTTCCCGTCGGGCACGGAGTCGCGCGTTACGGTGGTTCCGATGACGACGCAAGCCCCGGCGCCCGCACCGGCGGCGCCGGCTGTGGCGGCGGGTGAAGCGTCCCCGGCGCTGGATGCGGCGCTGGCGAAGCCGCCGTTCTAAGGCGCCAGCATGCGTAAGCAATCCGGGTTCACGTTGATCGAGATGCTGGCGGCAATGACGTTGCTGGCCTTGCTGCTGAGCGTGGCGGTGCCGTTCTCGGCGCTGGTGAAGCAGCGCGCCAAGGAGACCGAACTGCGCCACAGCCTGCAAGTCATCCGAAACGCAATTGACGCCTATTACCAGGCCAGCCGCGAAGGCAAGATCGAGAAGTCGGTGGACCGCAGTGGTTACCCGCCTGATCTCGACAGCCTGGTCAAAGGGGTGCAGGACAAGACAGACCCCAATGGCGGCAACATTTACTTCCTGCGCCGCCTGCCCGCGGACCCCATGTGCGAACACTGCGAGGGACGCGCGGCGGCCGACACCTGGGACACGCGCAGTTATGACAGTTCGGCGGAATCTTTTTCGTCGGGCCGAGATGTATTTGATGTGCGGTCCAAGAACCGCCGAGAGGGTATCAATGGCATTCCATACACGGCGTGGTAGGCGCGCATGCGCCGGCTTCACACTGATCGAGCTGCTGGCCGTCATGGCCATCATCGGCGCGTTGATGTCGCTGGTTGCGCCGTCATTCCTGAAAAGCAACGACCGCGCACGCGAAACCGTGCTGCGGCACAACCTGCAAGCGATCCGGCATGCGCTGGACGACTACCGCGCGGATCATGGCGGTAACCCCGACACGCTGGAAGCGCTGGTCTCTGCCCGCTATCTGCGCGAGTTGCCGATGGACCCGGTTACGGGTCGGCGTGATAGCTGGCAGCCGCAGCGTGGGGAAGAGAGCGGGGTGAATGACGTGATCAGCGGCGCCAAGGGCACCGGCCTGGATGGGCTTGATTATGCAAGCTGGTAGGCGCGGCGGCGCGCGTGAGGAAGGCTCGGCGTACCTGGCAATCTTGATGCTGGTGCTGGCCGTGTCCACCGGCCTGGCCGCGGTGGCGCAGCCCTGGCATACCAAGAAGCTGCGCGAACAAGAGGCGGAATTGCTGTTCATCGGCAAACAGTTTCAGCGGGCCTTGGCGTCTTACTACCGGTCAGGCACGGCGCCCGCCTATCCGAAGACGATGGAGGCGCTGCTCAAGGACGACCGGGTGTCGTTCACGCGACGGCATTTGCGCCGTGTGTACACGGACCCGATCACGGGCAGCCAGGAATGGGGCATCGTCAAATCGCCAGACGGAGGAATCATGGGCGTGTACAGCCTGTCGGAACGCGCGCCGCTCAAGCAGGATGGCTTTGATGCGGAACTTGGGGACTTGTCGGGCAAGTCCAGTTATCAGGACTGGAAGTTTGTTTTCTTCGACGCAATGTGATCGTGGGGGGAACTCCATGCGGAGAGGGAGATCTTGATAAAGCGTCAGGAAATCAAGCGTCAGGAAATCAAGGGCCAGGGAATCAAGCGCTAGGGAATCAAGCACCTGGGGGTCAAGCATCCCGGTTCGCGTGAACAGATGGCCAGAACACAGATAGTCAAAAGATTGCGAATTTTCGTCAGATTTTGATAATTGTCTTGCGCCTATTTTCTTTGAGAAAGTTCTTATTGTTGCTGCTATCCCCGCATGAAATCATTCTTCCGGGGTATCAAATGTGATTGCCGGAATAGAAAAATAGTCATTCGGGAATTGCCGCCAATAGGAAATCTACTGAATGATCGTCGCGATTCTCGAAGACTCTCCCGCTCAGGTTGAGTGGGTTACCAAGCTGCTGCAACGCCATGGCCATCAGGTCTACACACGAGGCGATGGCGACAGCTTTATCGCCTTGCTGAAAACGCAGCCGGCTGACGTCGTGCTGTTGGACTGGGAAGTGCCGGGCGCCTCCGGCATGGCCGTGCTGAAGTGGGCGCGCAGCAATATGTCGCCCAAGCTGCCCATCCTGATGGTGACCCAGCGCGACGACGAAGAAAGCATCGTTCAGGCGTTGAACCAGGGCGCTGATGACTACCTGCAAAAGCCCGTGCGTGAACGCGAACTGCTGGCGCGCATGACTGCGCAGTTGCGCAAGTCGCAACGGGACGAAGCCAATAGCGCGCTATTCCAGGTGGGGCACTTCGCTTTCAACCTGGAAGCCAAAACCGTCACCGTCGATGGGCGTCCCGTTAACTTGCCGACGCGTGAATTTGATTTGGCCACGCTGTTGTTCAGGAACCCCGGACGCATCATCACCAAAGATGCGCTCAGCAAACACATCTGGGGCACGGCTGATCGCAAGTACGACGCCAGCTTGGCGACTTACGTCAGCAATCTGCGCTCGTCGCTTGGCCTGCGCTCGCGTAATGGCTACGTGATCGCCACCGTATACAACTACGGCTATCGCTTGGAACGCATGCATTGATTCGCGGGCCGTCTTCACGGCTTTGCCGAGTGTTCTGCCACGGTGGCCGTGGCATCTGTGTTTCCCCCCCCCCTTCTGACTTGCCGCTTTCGCGCCGCCGGCTGATTTCCGCCGCGATTGCGCTCGCGTCTCCCTGTTCCCGAATCGACTATGAAACTGCTACTTCAGCCTTTCCTGCGCTTGGGCGCGAAAAAGAACGATGCGCTGCTGTTTTGCAACCTGGGCATCATCTTGCTGTGCTTCGCCATGCCCACGGGTGATCACCCCATCACCTCGGCCGCGCCGGGCGTGTGGGTGGATCTTGGCATTCTGGCTTGTCTGGCGCTGGTGTTCGTCATGTCGGGCCAATCGCGGCTGCGTCTTCGCGCCTTGGCGTGGCTGGTCGGCTTTTGGATTGTGGCGGCCGTGGTGGTGATCACCGCGCGCACCTGGACGCCGATGTTCGCACCGGTATGGGGTGGCGTGCTGGCCTATTGCTGTGTGGCGCGGTGGCGTTTTGAAGCGGCGCGATCGGCGCGCCGCAAGCGTGTTTTGAAGCAGGCGGTGGCAGCGGCGGATGCTGCCGCGCAGTCGCCCGCAGCCTGTCAGAAAGACACCGCGCGTGACCGCGAAGTGATGCTACAAATGATGCACGACCTGCGCAGCCCTTTGTCGACGGTGTTGGTGATGCTGGAAAAGCAAAGCGCGCAAAGCAATGACCCGCAGCAAGACGAGTTCGTGGACTCGGTGCGTGACCTGGTGCAGTACAGCTTGTCGGTGGCGCAAGACTGCATGTACGTGTCGCGCGCTGAACGCTTGGACAAGGCAAAATTTTTGCCCGTGTCGTTGCAAGATCTGGGGCGCGAAGCGGTGGATCAAACTGAACTTCGGGCCGAACGAAAGCGCATCGACATCCGTGTCCGCGAATGCTCGGAAACGATGTGGGTGGCGGGCGACTACTGCATGTTGTTGCGCGCGGTCGTGAATGTGCTGGATAACGCGATCAAGTATTCGGGCCCGTCTTCACGGATCACGTTGACGGTGCAGCGGCAAGGTGACATGGGCCGCATCTGCGTAGCGGATCAGGGCATCGGCATTCAGGACGTTGATGTGCCGAAGCTTTGCCAGGCGTTCTACCAGATTGAATCCGATGGACGGCGCGGCGACGGCGTAGGCCTTGGGCTGTCGCTCGTCATGGCGGTGGCCGATGCGCACAGTGGAAATCTGTCGGTCGAATCGCGGCCGGAAGCAGGCAGCATTTTTTCGCTGACATTTCCATTGATGCACAAAGAATCGAACGAAAAAAAATGTGCGGCAAGGCGCGAGAAATTCAGTGCAAGCCTGCATCCTGCCTCATGAAAAAGCGCCTTTACGGCGCTTTTTTTTAGACTGTGTTGAGAATGGTTTTGGTGATGAAAGCGGCGCGGAATAATGGCATCGCTTCGCGGGTTTCGTGCATTTTTCCGATGCCAGTCGCGTGCATAAACACATCCCAAAAATAAGGATATTTGATGAAGAAAACTTCCCTGCACGGCGCAGCCGGCAAGCTGGCATTGCCGGTTGCCGCCCTGACCCAGGCTGTGTTGATGGCCATGGCGCCGACCACGGTGTCGGCCCACGGTTCGATGATCGATCCTCCCAGCCGTGAATACGGTTGCAACACGCACGACACGCCTTGGAACAGCCCCAAGCATTCGGGTTGCGGCAAGATCGCCAATCTGGCGGGCAGTTGGCAGTCCAACGCCATTCTCGGTGTGAAGAGCAACCACAAAGACCACATCCGCGACGGTCTGCTGTGCGCCGGTGGCAAGGAAAGCTGGAAGGAACTGGACGCCAACCACGAATGGCCCACCACGGTTGTCACGCCTGACGCCAACGGCAATGTGCAGTTCAAGTACATGCAGACCGCAGCTCACGTCAGCACGTACTTCAAGACCTACATCAGCAAGGACAGCTACGATCCCAAGCGCGGCCTGCGTTGGGACGATCTGGAACTGATTGGCGACACCGGCTTCCTGCCGCGTCCGGCCAACAACTCGATCACCCCGCTCGACGTCAAGATCCCCGCCCACTTCACTGGCAAGCGCGTGATCTACAGCGTGTGGCAACGTGACCCCAGCGACAACGCTGAAGGTTTCTACGCTTGCTCGAACGTGGAAGTGATGCCCGCCAACGTGCAATGGCAAGCCAGCGGCGCGCTGCAAGGCGGCCAGGTGGATACCGGTTCGAAGATGACCCTGCGTGTGTTCGATCTGAGCCGCACGGGCGATCTGGAAAGCCATTCGATCATGGTCAAGGCCGGTGAAGAAAAGGCTGCCCAGTGGATGTACGCGCTGGCCAAGGAAGTCAACAGCAAGTCGTCCGTGATCCGGGTTGGCAAGATGGGGACGAACGGCCAGGTCGCGCCGCAGCAAAGCGACACCGAAAACCAGGTCTATGGCCTGAACAAGAAGGTGGGTTTTGCGATTGACCAGAAGGCTCCCGAGCCGGTCGATCCCCCGCCCGTCGTCATCAACCCGCCCAAGGCTGAACTGACTGGCCCGGCAACGGCCAAGGCTGGCGAGCGCGTTTCGCTGTCGGCCAAGGGTTCGAACAACGGTGGCGGCAAGCTGACGTACCAATGGACCGCTCCGGCTGGCATCACCGCTTCGGCGCTGAACCAGGCTGACCTGAGCTTCACCGCTCCGGCCCAGGCGCAAGACAAGTCCTACTCGTTCACCGTCAAGGTCACGAACGAAAAGGGTTCGTCGAGCAAGTCGCATTCCGTGCTGGTCAAGAAGCAGGAACAAACCGGCGGCGGCACTGGCGGCGGCACTGACGGTGGCAACACCGGCGGTGGCACCGATGGCGGCAACACCGGCGGCGCCGGCACGTACCCGGCCTACAAGGAAGGCACGACGTACGCCGCGGGCGACAAGGTCTCGAACGGTGGCAAGAACTACCAGTGCAAGATCTGGCCCTACACCGCATGGTGCAGCACCTCGCCGTTCCACTACGCGCCCGGCAAGGGCCTGAACTGGGACCAGGCTTGGGACCTGATCAAGTAATTCTGCTTGATCGCAAGTCATAGCGGTTATCGAAAATCGTAAAAAAGCCGTGGGTAATAAGGCGGCGCCAAGCAGTAATTCATCCCTCGCACGAAAGTGCGGGGGATTTTTTTTGGGAGTGCTTCAAGCGATTCAAACAGGGCGATGCAAGTGTGGTTAAAGCGCTTTGAGAAAGCATTCAACAACTTTGAGTGCGAGTCAGCTTGCGGCCGAGAATGGTCTCACTGCGCGGAACAGGCTCGTTCATGCAGTGATTCTTCAACTCTCTTCTTATAAATAGATACCAATGAGATCTTTCAAACTTACGTTGCTCGGTGGCGTGGTACTGGCTGCAATGTCCGGTACGGCTTTGGCGCACGGCACCATGTCTTTTCCGAAGGCGCGCGTTCTGCACTGCTACGCGGGTAGTCAGAGCGAAGGCTGCCAAGCCTACAAGGCGCAAGGCGGCAGTGTGTACGACTGGCGCGAGATCTGGCAGAAGCCGGGTGGCGAAGCCACGTTCCCGACCACGCCGGGGGATCGGCTGTGCGACGGCGGCACCAAGGCTTCGCATCGCGGCCTGAACGCACTGGCCCAATGGCCCGTGACGACGCTCAAGCCGGACGCCAATGGCAAGGTCACGCTGAAGTGGAACCACACCGTGGCTCACCGCACGAAGTCGATTCAGTTCTTCGTGACGAAGATGCCGTACGACTCCACCAAGCCGCTGCAATTCTCAGACCTGGAAAAGTTCTGCGAACAGCGCGACTTCACGCCGGCGATCGCGGGCGAAAACCGTGAGCAGGAATACAGCTGCACGTTGCCCCCGGGCAAGACGGGCCGCCACCTGATCGTTAGCGTGTGGAACACGAACCACGTGGGCGACGGCGTTACCTCGGGTGAGTCCTATCGCGCGTGCGGCGACGTGAACATCGAAGGCACAGCCAACATCAACCTGCCGACCGACATCGGCGCGCTGTACAAGATCGGCCAACCCGTGGCGGGCGATTCGCTGGTGTGGCGCCTGGCTGACCCCAAGCGCAATGGCGAATACCTGGAACAGTTGCGCGTGCCGCTGGACGCGAACGCCATCCAGGGTGAGCGCTGGACGAAGGCCTTGGGCGATGCGGTCAACAGCACGTCACAACGCGTTCGTGTTGGCCTGCTGGGCGCTGACGGCAAGACCGTGACCGCCACTGAAGGTCTGGACAAGTCGCACGTCTACTCGATCGACGGCAACAAGTACCACTTCGCCGTGACCAAGGAATCGGCGCAGGTTGAGCCGCCGCCTCCCGAAGTGATCGCGCCGCAATCGGCCATCGCTGGCCCCGCCATTGCGCAGGCCGACCAGAAGGTGCAGTTGTCCGGCGCGGCGTCGACGGGCAGCGACCTGAAGTTCTCGTGGACCGTTCCGGCCGGCATCAGCGCCGCCGTGAAGAACCAGCCCACGCTGAGCTTTGTCGCCCCGACGCTGACGAAGGACCAGCAGTACTCCTTCAAGCTGACGACCAGCAACAGCAAGGGCGCCTCTGACGCTACCCACGTGGTCACGGTCAAGGCCAAGCCGGTCGTGGATGGTGGCAACAACGGTGGTAACGAAGGCGGCAACAACGGCGGCAACGACGGCGTCACTGATGGTTCCGTGCAGGCCTACAAGGCTGGCACCGCCTACAAGCCGCTGGAGCGCGTGACGAACCTGGGCAAGGTCTACGAGTGCAAGCCGTGGCCCTACACCAACTGGTGCGGCCAGTCGCCGTTCCACTACGAGCCCGGCAAGGGCCTGTACTGGAGCCAGGCCTGGAACCTGATCAAGTAAATCACGGGCGTTGAAGGGAACCGTTGCGCATTGCGCAGCGGTTCCTGATTGACGCGAGCCCCCTTTCGATTCAGGAGGGGGCTTTTTCTTATCGCGCCTTTTTATCTGGCGGTTAGCCGGATCGCGGAAGACTTATGAAAAAGACTATGCACTTGTCACTGCTCGCGCTGTTGTTTAGCGCGGGCTTCACCCCGGTTACGCACGCCGCGCAAGGCGACGAACCCCGTCCCATTTTTGTTCGACTGAAGGCGGAAGCGCCAGACCCGGCGCTGCGACGCGCGGCGAGCCCCGAGAGTCAGCAGGCCATGGACGACCTCAAGCGCCTGACGCCCGCCATGCATCCCTTGGTAGCGCTGTCGCCGATGACGCGCAGCGTGGAAGACGTCGAGGCGCTGGAACGCCATAACCTGCTGCGCTATTACCAGATTCCTGCTGAAGCCTTGCAAGGCGTTGACGCCGAGGCCCTGGTCGCGCAGCTGCTGTCCAATCCGCTGGTCGAGAGCGCGCAAATCGAGCCCGTTCCGGTGCCAATCGCGCAAGATGCGCAATTTGGGGCTGAACCCGCCAGCAGCATCTCGGGCATTCCCGACTACACCGATTGTACGGGCGCCTATTTGTCTCGTTGCCAAGCCCACATGGGGCCGCCTGGACAGTCGGCGGTTTGGAAGCTGGGCGGCGTCAATGCGTTTGAAGCCCAGCGCATGACAGGCCACTACGGCGATAACGTTCGCCTGTTCTCGAACGAAATCGACCATTGGGACTTTGATCACATCGACCTGCCCAAACCCTTCATGGTGCATAACCTCGGCTCGGGAGTGACCGGGTCTCACGACACCATGTCAGCCGGGATCATGTTCGGCCAGAGCAACGGCTTTGGTGTCACTGGAATTGTGCCGAATGCGCAGGCGGGCTACACGAAATACAGCGTTGCGGGAATGATCGACTTGCGCCACGTGCTGCGCGCCGGAGACGTGCTGCAGATTGGCGTGCACTACGGCTGGGGTAATGGCTGCGGTCCCAACATCACTTGCTACCTGCCGGTCGAGAACGTTGACGCCGTCTTTGATGCGATCTCGTATCTGGTGAAGGAAAAGGGCGTGCACGTTATCCTGGCGGCCGCGAATGGCAACGCCAACCTGGATGACCCGTGGTTCAAGGGGCGATATGACCGCCGGGTGCGGGATTCCGGTTCGATTTATGTCGGAGCGGCCAATCCGGGCACCGGAGCTCGCGCGGGATTTTCTGAGTACGGTAGCCGGGTCGACGTGTTCAGTTGGGGCGGGCAGGTGACCACCACGACGTGGGCGGACGGTAAGCACGATTTGTACACGTTAAAGTACTCCGGCACATCGTCTGCCAACCCCATCATTGCGGGTAGCGTGGCGTGGTTGCAGAGCCTGGCTCGCGAACGCGGCCTGGGCAACATTCCCCCCAAGACCATGCGCCAGATTCTGGTGGACAGCGGCAACCCGTTGCCCGTCGTGGACCCGGTCAGAAACATCGGCGTGCAACCGGACCTGATGCGTGCGGCAGAACTGCTGGGCGGCGACGCCATGGGTGGGGAACCTCCGCAAGCCTACTTGACCGGACCCGCCACCGCACAGGCAGGTGACAAGGTTGTCTTGTCAGCAGCCAAGTCCAGCGGCAAGGAACTGTCGTATGCGTGGAGCAGCCAGCCGGCGCTGACGTTCGTCAAGCAAGGCGCCGAAGCCAGCTTCGTCGCCCCGGAAAGCACGCAGGACGTCTCCTATCGCATCTCGGTGAAGGTGACCGACGCGCAAGGCCGCACCGCGACCACGCATCATGGCGTTCAGGTCAAGGCGAAGGCCGCGGTCGGCGTGTGCGCGAAGGCGCCTGCGTGGGAGGCAAAGAAGATCTACAACGTCCCGAACGAAGCCGTTTCCTACAAGGGCAAGCTGTATCACCAGAACTACTGGAACGTGGATGCAGCGCCGGATGTGAACTCGGCGCCGTGGGGCAAGCCCTGGAAGTCGCCGGAAGATTGCGATGTGACGCCTGCACCGATTCCGCTGCCTGTTGCCAAGATCAGCGGGCCGGTCGAAGCGAAGGCAATGGAACGCGTGGTCATGTCTGGCAGTGGTTCGACGGGCCAAGGCCTGAAGTTCGCCTGGACCAGCGTGGACGGCATGCCGATTGAAGCGTCGGGCAACACGGCGTCCTTCACCGCGCCGCCTCTCGGTGAAGATCGGACTTTCTCGTTCAAGCTTGCCGTGACGGACGAGCGTGGCCGGACGGCGACGGCCAGCCACGTTGTGAAGGTCAAGGCCAAGGTGCAGATTCCTGAAGTGATCGCGCCCCAAGCCAAGCTGAGCGGCCCGGCCAAGGTCGGCGCGGGTGATCGCGTGACGTTGTCGGGCAAGGCGTCGGTCGGTACCGATTTGCGCTACCGCTGGACGGTTCCCGCCGGCATTTCGGCCAGTGCCTTGGATAAGGCGGAGCTGTCCTTCGTGGCACCCACCCCGACCAAGGATACGTCGTACCGCTTCACGTTGACGGTCAGTAATGCTCGTGGTGAGGCGCAGGCCAGCCATAGCGTGACCGTGGCGGGCAAGCCCGTGGTGGGCGGCGTGCCGCAGTACCAGGTTGGCACGACCTACAAGGCGGGCGATAAGGTCCAGAATGGCGGCAAGACCTACGAGTGCAAGCTCTGGCCGTATGAAGGCTGGTGCAGCGCCTCGCCGTCGCACTACGCGCCGGGGACGGGTTCGCACTGGCGTGACGCCTGGATTCTGCGCTAAGCGTCAGAAGGCTATCGTCTGATGTTCCAGCCCCTGCCGGGTTCTCCCGGCAGGGGCTTTTTCATGGGTGCGCGGGTGGGGGATTATGGGTTGGGGATTACGGGTTGGGGATTACGGGTTGGGGATTGCGGGGTGGGAATTATTCGCGCATTTCGCAGATGACCCGGTGCGTGCGCAACACCTGCTTGGCGTCCAGATAGCAGAGCATCACATCGTTTTCCAGGCAGGCCAGCGTGGCGGCGCTAGCCAGCTCCGGCGGCAAGTGGGAAAGGTCAAACGCAATGCGTTCGTCGGGTCCGGCCTCGCGGCGGATTTGTTCGAGGATGTGGCCTAGCCGTGTGTATTGCTGATGGATGTCGGGGGTGTCCGGCAGAGCGCGCGCGCGCAGCCGAATGCCGATCGCCGCGCAGGGCGCCTCAAGCGGTGTGAGTTCGTTGGGCTGCAGATATAGGGCGTGCAGCGTATGCAAGGGCGGGCGCCCGATCATCGGCAGCGCATCCAGCAGTGCCTGGCCGCCTGTGGCGCGCGTCACCAGATGCGCCATGGCAGGCGCCGCGACGGGCTGGCTCAAGCGATATAGATGGCGGCGCTTGAAGTGGTGCACGGCCAGCGTGGACGTGGCGAACATCAGGAACAACGCGGCCAGCAGCGGCACAAGCCAGATCATCAGGCTGGGGTGGTCGGTGAACGGATGCTGGTAGTTCTCGACGGCCTGCGGGTACAGGTATCGCAGCAGCGGCTTGAACATCAACCCTTCGTTCAATGCATCCGTCACCCAGCTGATCAGTACGACGGAGCTGATGGCGTAGCCCGCGGTTTTCAAGCGGTGCAGCAACACGGACCGGCTGATGCTTATCATGGGGCAGGCTAATTGGCGGCAATGGCGTCGACAATCGGTTCGTGGTTTTCCTGGCGCTCCAGGAACTTGCTGGCCATTTCGGTATAGAAGGCCTCGAACAGCACGGCGATATTGACGAAGTGCTCGCGGATACGCCGTCTGTCCGCTTCGGTGTTGGCAAAGGTCGACAACACGCTCCAGACGAAATCGATGTGCTCGTCGGCGATGTCGTGGCTGACGTGGGCGGATTGGCCCCTTGCTGCGCCATCGCCAAAGTTACGTTCGATATTGCTGATCCACTTCGGCTGTGTCTTGTTCGCCAGCGATTCGATCAGGTAAGCGCTGCACAGCGAGGCCAGCGGGCGGCCTTCATGCTCCAGTCCGTAATAGAAATACCCTTGGAGCAGCTTCGTCGACAGCAGCGGGTCGGTGGAATAGATCTCTTCCTTGGTCACCCCGATGCGTTCCAGGTCGTTGGCGAACAGGCTGTCGTGAAGCATTTCGTCTTCGGTGTATCCCGCCCATTTCTTGGCCAGCACCGGATCGGTCTTCGTGAAGTAGTGGACCGTCAGGGCGTCAATCACGCGCTTCATGCGCAGGCGCAGGATGATCTCGATGACATGCCGTTTGTAGTATTCCGGGTCAATGGCGTTGCTGGTGAGCAGATGATCGGCGCCCTTGACCGTCTGGTAGAAGCGCGTCAGCCGGCGTTCAAGCAAGGCATCGATTTCGGCGCGGAAGTCGGGGGTCGAAACAGGAACAGGGAGCGTCATCATGGGAAGTCGCCTGAAGAGGGGGGTGCGCAAGGACTCAAATGTCCAGAGTAGGTGCGGCGCCCGCATTCGAACAGATGACCTTTCTGATGTTGCTGCGCAAACTGTTATGGGCGTTTGACCATACAGTTTGGGGTATGCTCGGCCGAGCCGCTCTGGTGCAGCGTTCAACACGTGTAGGCGAGGGAGGTTCGACGCGCAGCGTATGTTCACACTCGATAGACAGGGACGAGGCACGCTCGTCGATCAGATTTATGAGGGCGTGCAAGGGCTGATCCATGCCGGCCACTGGCCCGTGGGCGCAAGGCTTCCGTCAGTGCGGCGATTGGCCAGCGATCTTGATGTCAGTATCTTCACCGTGTCATCGGCCTATTCGCGGCTGGTCTCGGATGGTGTGCTGTTTTCGCGCGTGGGCGCCGGTTTTTTCGTGGCGCTGCCCAAGCCGGAAATCCTGAACGCGGAACACCAGGGCGCCGTGCAGCGGCCCGACTGCGCGGCAAATGTTGTGTTGAACGCGGTTGATCTCGGCAGATATGCCGTGCCTGCGGGGTCTGGATTCCTGCCGGAAGATTGGCTGGAAGACGCCATTCCGCCGGCGGTGGTTGGCCGCTTGATGCGCCAGGAAGTGTCCATTTCGACACCGGTCTCAGTGATGGGCTTGCCGCTGTTGCGTGAGCAGATCGCATCACGCCTGGCCGACATCAGGATCAATGCTCAGCCCACGCAGATTGTGACGACCTGCGGCGCAACGCATGCGTTTTCACTGGTCAGCGGGATGCTGCTGGGGCCGGGCGACACCGTGGTGGTCGAAGAGCCGGGCTACATGATGCATAAGGCGCAGCTCGTGAAAACGGGAGCGGCCATCGTGTCGGTGCCGCGCATGGCCGACGGGCCGGATCTGGACATGCTGGAAGCGGTGGCCAAACAGTACCGCCCCAAGGCGTTCGTGATTCAGCCCGTATTGCACAACCCGACGGGCCTCACACTGTCGCCCGCGTGCGCGTATCGCCTGCTGATGCTTGCCGAACGCTATGGCTTTTATGTCATCGAAGACGACGTATTTGGCAGCCTGTGCACCGAACGCAATCTGCGCCTGAGTTCGCTGGATGGCTTGAGCCGCGTCTTCTACATCAGCAGCTTCACCAAAGTGCTGAGCCCCGCCTTGCGCGTCGGTTTCGTCGCGTGTCCGCCGGCATTCTGCGAACCCATCATCGAGGCGAAGATTCTGTCGGTGCAGCACAGTTCGTCATTGCAAGAAACAATCGTGGCGCATGTGTTGCGCTCGGGACGCTATCAGGCGCATCTGAGCGCCTTGCGCGGGCGCATTCTGAAGGCGCATTCGGCTGCGCGATTGGCCTTGTCCGAGGTGGGGGTGGCATTCGACGGGCCGCCCAACGATGGGCTGTTTCTTTGGGGAAGGCTGGGCGCGCAGGTCGATATCGACGGGCTTATTGATGCCGCATTTCGCGATGGGATCTTTCTGCTGAGAGGGACGCTGTTTTCGGTCCGAGGCGATTTCGAGCGGCATATGCGCTTCAATATCGGCTATTCGAGCGACCCGCGTCTGTGCGCGTTGCTGGATCGCTTTCGTGTCGGCGTGGCCTCGGAGGCTATGCCCACGTATGCACGGGCACGAAAAAGACAGGCATGAAAAAAGGGCCCGTAGGCCCTTTTTAATGATTTGCAGAACTTCTGAAGAAACGCTGCAAATCTGAATTTGGAGCGGGAGACGAGTCTCGAACTCGCGACCTCAACCTTGGCAAGGTTGCGCTCTACCAACTGAGCTACTCCCGCATGGGTTCCGACTTAGCACTGCTCAGAACCTGTTTTCTTATTCACTCTGATCAACTTGGTTATCGATCAGAAGGCGCGCATCTTACATGATTTTTTTGAGTTTGTCATGAGCCTGATGTCTTTTTGCTTTTTTCGCCGAGATCTCTTTGCAGAGCGGCTGTTGAAAAAGGCAGTGAATTCAGACCCAAACACTCAATCAAGTAATATGAGCGAAGACAGAAACTATAGCACAACCCGTAGCACCCATGTCAAATCCTTCTGCTATCAACCCGGCGCCAAGCGCGCTGATTCCCATCACGCAAGACCTGAGCCGGCTCAATACGCTGGGGCTGGCCTCTCAAGCCCAGGCGTTCGTGTCGCTGGACGATGTGGCGCAATTGCCCGCCTTGTCGGCTTTGGCGCGCGAAGCAGAATCGTTGCTGGTGTTAGGCGGGGGCAGCAATGTGGTGCTGCCCGAGCGAGTGCCGGGTCTGGTGGCCAAGGTTGCGTTCAAGGGCGTGCGTTTGCTGGAATCCCGGCCGGATGCCTGGATCATCGAGGCCGCTGGGGGCGAGAGCTGGCATGGCTTCGTCGAAACCTGCGTGAACAACGGATGGGATGGCCTGGAAAATCTGGCGCTGATTCCCGGTACCGTAGGTGCGGCCCCAGTGCAGAACATCGGCGCCTATGGCGTGGAGTTCGAAGAACGCTTTCACAGCCTCACGGCGTGGGATGTGCCGGCCGCAAGCCTGGTCGAGATGAGCGCGGCCGATTGCCGTTTTTCCTACCGTGACAGCGCTTTCAAGCACGATGCGCCCGGGCGCTGGATCATCGTCAGTGTGCGGTTCGCGCTGCCGCGCCCGTGGCAGCCGGTATTGGGATATCCCGACCTGCAGCGCCATGCCGCGCTGGCCGAAGAGGCGCCCACCGCGCGTGGCATTTTCGACGCGGTCTGCGAGATTCGCCGCGCGAAACTGCCCGACCCCGCCGTGACCGGTAATGCCGGCAGCTTCTTCAAGAACCCCATCGTTGCAGCCAATGTGCGCGATGGCTTGGCGGAGCGCTTTCCGGGGCTGGTCTCGTATGCGCAGCCCGACGGCCGCTACAAGCTGGCGGCAGGCTGGCTGATCGATCAGTGCGGCTGGAAGGGGCAAGCGCTGGGTGCGGCCGGTGTGCATGACCGGCAAGCGCTGGTGCTGGTAAACCGCGGCGGCGCCACGGCGGCCGACATCATGGGCCTGGCCCACGCCATCCAGGCGGCGGTGCAGGCGCGTTACGGCGTCAATCTGGAACCCGAACCCGTCGTGGTGTGAACGGCGCCTGGCAGACGAAAAAAAGGACCCTCAGGGGTCCTTTTTGATGGGCGCGAGCCAGAGCCAGAGCCAGAGCCAGAGCCAGAGTCCGAGCCAGAGTCCGAGCCAGAGCCAGAGCCAGATCCAGGCTTAGAGCCCCAGCACCGACTGCATGTCGTACAGGCCGTTGTGCTTGTCTTCCAGGAATCGCGTGGCGCGCAGCGCGCCTTCCGCGTAGGTCGCGCGGCTGCCCGAGCGGTGCGTGATTTCGATGCGTTCGCCGATGCCGCAGAACGACACCGTGTGATCGCCCACGATATCGCCGCCGCGCAGCACCGAGAAGCCGATGGTGCCGGGCTTGCGCACGCCGGTGTCGCCGTGGCGGCTCCAGGTGGCGACATCAGGCAGCGCCACATCCCAGGCCGACGCAATGGTTTCGCCCATCTTCAAGGCCGTGCCAGAGGGCGCATCAACCTTGTTGCGGTGGTGCGCTTCAAACACTTCGACGTCGTAGCCGGAATTCAGGATACGGGCGGCCATGTCCAGCAACTTCAGCGTGGCGTTCACGCCCACGCTCATGTTGGGCGCGAACACGATGGCGATCTTTTGCGCGGCGACTTCAATCGCGGCGCGGCCGTTGTCGTCGAACCCAGTCGTGCCGATGACGGCGCGCGTGCCGTGCTTGACGCAAGCTTGCAGGTGTTCCAGCGTGCCTTCGGGGCGCGTGAAGTCGATCAGGCAATCAGCGTTGGCCAGGGCGTCGAGATCATCGGTGATGAGGACGCCCGTCTGTTTGCCCAACGGTGCGCCGGCATCCTGGCCCAGGGCGGTTGAACCCTTGCGGTCCAGCGCAACCGTCAGTTGCAGGTCGGTGGACTTGAGGATGGCGTCGATCAGCATTTGGCCCATACGGCCGCTGGCGCCGGCAATTGCAATACGCATGAAAAAAATCCTTGGGGTTACCGGAGCGGCTCGGGCGCGTTGCCGGGCTGGCCGGGGTACTGGTTCAGCGGGCTGACGGGGGCGGCGGAGTCACGCTTTTGCAGCGCTTCGTCTTCCTTGATCCGCTCCATGTCCCGGTCCAGGCGCGTGTCGGCCTTTTCGTCCGCCGTGCTGCTGGGCGTATTCAGTTGATACGGCTGCAGGTCGGGTTGCTTGTCGCCTTCCCAGCGGGTCAGGCGGTCGTTCTCGAACCAGACGGTGAACTTGCGTTCACGGGCTTCGCCGTAGCCGGGCTTGTAGTAGTAGGGGTAGTCCCAGCGGTTGGCGTGCAGAACGCTGGTCAGCGTGGGGCTGCCCAATGCGAAGCGCACTTGCTCGCGCGTCATGCCCGGCTGCAACAGGGAGACTTGCTCCTGGGTGATCCAGTTGCCCTGCTGGACACCGGCTTTGTAGGGGAAGCCCCACTTGTCCCCCGAGCAACCGGCAAGGGCGACGGCCAGGGCGGCAACGGCCAATCCGGTCTTCAGTGAGCGGGAGGGAATTCGTGCAATCATGGACACTACGCGCCCCTATTATTTGGAAGCAGACAAAACCGTTATCATAAAGGTTTCATAAGGATAGTTCCGCGGGGCGGCATGAATTCAGGTGAGCCGGCTCGCGGCGCACCCCAATCCTTGCCCATGCCAACGCGGACGGAGAGCGATTACACCATGAGCGACCAAAGCGAACTGAAGAACATGGGTTTGAAGGCGACGTTTCCGCGCCTGAAAATTCTTGATATTTTCCGCAAATCCGACCAGCGGCACCTTAGCGCCGAAGACGTTTACCGCGCCCTGATTGGCGAAAACGTCGAAATTGGCCTGGCAACGGTCTATCGCGTGCTGACGCAGTTCGAACAAGCCGGCATTCTTGCCCGCAGCCAGTTCGACAGCGGCAAGGCCGTGTTCGAGCTCAACGACGGCGATCACCACGATCACCTGATTTGTACGAATTGCGGCACGGTGGTCGAGTTCTCAGACCCGGACATCGAAAAGCGCCAGCAGAAGATTGCCAAAGACAACGGCTTTGCGCTGGAAAGCCATGCCATGGTGCTTTACGGCATCTGCGGCAGCTGCATGAAAGGCCGCTAATCCGCTAGCGTCCGCCCCACGGTCCGTGGCCGCGCTCACTGCGGGCCAGTGAGATCAAAAGCCCCTCATACTAGTAGGGGCTTTTTTTATGGGCGCCATCTATAAAAAAGCCCCCGGGCCTGAGCGCGGGGGCGGTCTGTTTTTCTAGCCGGTGACGCACCGAAGGCGTCATTCACCCGCGGGGTGGCGGAATCCTTCAAGCATCTCGCGCGCGTGTTCTCGCGTGGTGGCGGTGAGCTTGATGCCACCCAGCATCCGGGCGATCTCTTCGACGCGGTCGGCTGCGTCCAGCTCTTCGATGCTGGAGCGCGTGGTGCCGCGTGATTCGGTCTTGCTGACCAGGAACTGGTTGTTGGCGCAGGCGGCCACTTGCGGCAAGTGCGTGACGCACAGCACCTGATGGCGTTCGCCGAGTTCGCGCAAGAGTTTGCCAACCGCTTCGGCTACCGCGCCGCCAACACCGCTATCGACTTCGTCGAATATCAGCGTGGGCACGCGAGCCGCGCGGCTGGCGATGACGGACAGCGCCAGCGAAATACGCGATAGTTCGCCGCCCGAGGCCACCTTGGCCAGGGGGCGGGGCGTGGTGCCAGCATGGCCGGCCACCAGGAATTCCACTTGTTCATTGCCATGCGCGGACGGCGCGGAAGCGGCCAGCGTGGGCTCAAACTTGCCGCCTTGCATGGCCAGCGTCTGCATGGCCAGCGTGACTTGTTTGCCGAGGTCTTTTGCGACCTTGCGGCGGGCCGTGGTGAGTTTCGCCGCGGCCGTGTCGTATTGGGCCTGCGCCGTGACGGCTTGGGCGCGCAGCGCGTCGATGTCGCCTGCGGCCTGCAACGCGGCCAGTTCGGCGTGCAGCGCATCGCGCAACTCGCACAAGCCATTGGGTTCGGTGCGGAATTTGCGGGCGGTTTCGAACACCAGGCCTAGCCGCGCTTCCACGTCGGCCAGCCGCTTCGGGTCGAGATCGACGCGGCTGACGTAGTTGTTCAGGTCAGACACGGCTTCGCTGATGGCGATGCGAGCCGATTCCAGTTCGTCATACACGCCTTGCAGGCCGGGGTCGTGCCGAAGCAACTGCTGGATGCGGGAGTTGGCGGAGGTCACGCGGTGATGCGCGGAATCGCCTTCGCCGTCCAGTGCCTCAAGAATTTGCGAGGCGCCGTCCAGCAGCGATTGCGAATGCGACAGCCGCGTGTGCTCGGATTGCAGCGATTCCCATTCGTCCGGGCCTAATGCCAATTGGTCCAGCTCGTCGACTTGCCATTGCAGGCGGTCGCGTTCGGTGGCCAGGCTGGCCGCATCTTTTTCGGCCGCTTCCAATTGCCGCGCCAGCGCGCGCCACTGCTTCCATGCCTGGCCGACGGCTTGGCGCAGATCGCCATGGCCGCCGTGGGCGTCGAGCAAGTCGCGTTGGGCATCGGGGCGCATCAGGCTTTGATGGGCGTGCTGGCCGTGGATGTCGACCAGGCTATCGCCCAGTTCGCGCAGTTGTGCGACGGTGGCCGGCGTGCCATTGATGTAGGCGCGGCTGCGGCCTTGCGCATCGATCACGCGGCGCAGCGACAGTTCGTCGTCCGCATCGATCTCGCGTTCGGCCAGCCAGGCATGCAGGGATTTGGGCGTGTCGAAGACGGCGGTGATGTCGGCGCGCGCAGCACCTTCGCGCAGCATGCTGGCGTCGCCGCGTTCGCCCAGCGTCAGTGCCAGCGCGTCCACCAGGATGGATTTGCCCGCGCCGGTTTCACCAGAAAAGACGGTAAAGCCGGGGCCAAAATGGATTTCCGTTTGTTCGACGATGACGAAGTCGCGGATATGCAGGGTGCGCAGCATGTGGGGGCGCTTACTACTCTACGTTGTCGGTGGCCTGGGGCATCAGGTTCCAGTGCAGCTTGCGGCGCAGGGTGGAAAAGAAGCTGTAGCCTTCAGGGTGCACGAAGCGGATGGTGTACGGCGCGCGCTGCACGACGATGCGGTCGCCGGGTTGCAGGTCGGACCAGGTTTGCATGTCGAAATGCACGCTGGCGCCCACTTCCACGCGGCCCATGGCCGTCAGTGTCATGTTCAGTACGCCCGTGTCAGGTATCACGATAGGGCGGTTTGACAGCGTTTGCGGGGCCACGGGCACCAGCACCATGGCGTTCATGCCGGGATGCAGGATGGGGCCGTTGGCAGACAGCGCATACGCGGTTGAGCCGGTGGGCGTGGCGATGATCAGGCCGTCTGCGCGCTGCGTGTACATGAAGGCGCCGTCCAGCTCGACGCGCACTTCGATCATGCCGCCGCGGCCGGCGCGGTTCAGCACGACGTCGTTCAGCGCCGACGCGGAATACATTTTTTGATCGCCGCGCCACACGCTGCCTTCCAGCAGCATGCGTTCTTCGATCTGGAAGCTGCCTTCCAGCACACGCGCCAGCGCGCCGTGCGCGTCTTGCAGCGGAATGTCGGTGATGAAGCCCAATCGGCCGTGGTTGATGCCGACCAGCGGCACGCCATAGGGGGCCAGATGCCGGCCCGCGCCTAGCACGGTGCCATCGCCGCCCATCACGACGGCCAGCGAGGCATTCTGGCCAATCTCTTCGAGGGTAGCGACGGGGTATTCGGTCAGGCCGGTGTTGCGCGCGGTGTCCGCATCGATAAGCACGTGCCTGCCCGCTTGCGTCAGCGCGTGCGCAAGTGCTCTCAGCGGTGTGTCCAGGCCGGTGTCCTGGTATCTGCCGATCAGGGCGACGGTAGGAAAGTGCATGGCTGCGTGCGTATCAAAAAGGCGGAATCCGAAAGCCAAAACGTGCCCGGAATGGGCGGTTTAGCCGATTATATGGGGCCGCATATCTGCTTGCGGGACAAAAATCGCCTTAATTGGAAAAGATTCCCTAAAATACCTGCTATGGATGACCGCGCACGCGCACTACTGAAAGCGTTGATAGAACGCTACATCGCCGATGGGCAGCCCGTCGGCTCGCGGACGCTATCGAAAGTCTTCGATTTGTCCCCAGCCACCATCCGCAATGTCATGGCGGATCTTGAAGAGCTGGGGCTGATCCACAGTCCGCACACCTCCGCCGGCCGGGTTCCCACGCCGCGGGGCTATCGCATGTTCGTCGATTCCCTGCTTGCGGTGCAGTCCTATCAGCTGCAACCCCACAACATGGGCGAAATGCTGTCGGCCGCCGAACCCACGCGCGCCGTCAACGCGGCCGCCGCCTTGCTGTCGAACCTGACGCAATTCGCAGGCGTGGTGCTGACGCCCAAGCGCGCCCAGGTGTTCCGCCAGATTGAATTCATCCGCCTGTCCGACAAGCGGGTGCTGCTGATCATCGTCACGCCCGATGGCGACGTCCAGAACCGCATTCTCTTTGTGCAGCGCGATTACGTCGAAGCTGAATTGCTGGAAGCCGGCAATTTCTTCAACATGCATTTCGCCGGCAAGTCCTTCAATGCGGTTCGGCAAACGCTGTCGACCGAGCTCGCCCAACTGCGCGAAGACATCTCACGCCTGATGCAGGCGGCGGTGGAAGCCAGCGCGGAAGCGGCGGAAGATGGCGACGCCATGATCATTTCCGGCGAACGCAAGCTGCTTGACGTCACGGACATCGCGTCCGACATGGACCGCCTGCGCAAAATGTTTTCGCTGTTCGAAAAGAAGACCGACCTGCTGCAACTGCTGGACGTGTCCAGCCGCGCGCAGGGCGTGCAGATCTACATCGGCGGCGACTCGCAGCTGGTGCCGATGGAAGAAGTGTCGGTCATCACCGCGCCTTACGGCGTGGACGGCAAGGTGGTGGGCACGCTGGGCGTGATCGGCCCCACCCGCATGGCTTACGAGCGCGTCATTCCCATCGTGGATATCACGGCGCGCTTGTTGTCCAACGCCCTCAGCCACAACCAGTAGTTCCATTCAAAGCTACATCCTCCTTGCGGAGGAAGGGGAGTTTTTGTGTTTCTTCGCCTGTTCAAGTATCTATGGCCTGAACGCTATCTGCCGGAAACCGAGCAGGACGACCCCTTCAACGAAGATCCGCCGCCGCGCGGCCTGGACAAGATCGGTGTGCTGCTGGTGAACCTGGGCACACCGGACACCCCCAGCAAGAAGGACATCAAGAAGTACCTGGGCGAATTCCTGTCCGACCCGCGCGTCATCGAAATTCCCCGTTATTTGTGGAAACCCATCCTGCACGGTCTGGTGCTGACGCTGCGCCCGAAGAAGCTCGCGCCGCGCTACGCCGGAGTGTGGCTCAAAGAGGGTTCGCCGCTGATGGTCTACAGCCAGCGCCAGGCGGAAGGCGTGCGCGCGGCCTTGCAACAGTCTGGCATTAATGCCGTCGTGGAATTGGGGATGCGCTATGGCAATCCGTCGATCCCCGATGCGATGACACGATTGCGCGCCGCTGGCTGCGAACGCATCTTGACCGTGCCGCTGTATCCGCAATACGCCGCGAGCACCACGGCCACCGTCGTGGATGCGGTTACCCGCCATGCGGGGCGGCTGCGCGATCAGCCAGAACTGCGCTTCACCAAGCGTTTCCATGAAGACCCGGCCTGGCTGGACCCATTGGCGGCCAGCATCGAGTCCTTTTGGCGCGAACGTGGCAAACCGCAGAAGTTGGTAATGAGCTTTCACGGCCTGCCGCGCTATTCGATCGAATTGGGCGACCCGTATTACCGCGATTGCATGGAGTCGGCGCGGTTGTTGTCGCAACGCCTGTCGCTGCCGCGTGACCAGATCGAAGTCACCTTCCAAAGCCGCTTCGGCACTGCGCGCTGGCTGGAGCCGTACACCGAACCTACGCTTAAGGCGCTGGCTGCCTCGGGCATTACCGAGGTGGATGTGGTGTGCCCGGGATTTGTGGCAGACTGTCTGGAAACGCTGGAAGAGATCAGCCTTGAATGCCGCGACGCCTTTATCGAGGCGGGCGGCAAGCAGTTCCGCTATATCCCGGCGCTGAACGACGATCCCGACTGGATCGCCGGCTTGGCCAGGTTGGTGGAACGGAACTTGCAGGGGTGGCCTCTGACTGCCCAGCCCATCACGGACTTGAAGGAGAAGGCGCATGCACCATGATCCCAAGAGCGACAAGGTTGTAAAAAAGGGGACGGTTTCCACCCCGGTAGATGAGGATCAGGTCGAGCACGATCTGGATGAAGCGCTGGCCGAGACCTTTCCTGCCAGCGATCCCATCGCGATCCGGTCAGAACCCGACGAAGACGATGCGCGCGTGGACCGTGCTCTGAAAGAGAGCTTCCCGGCCAGCGACCCCGTCGCGCCCGCCACGCCCCACAAGAAGTAAACGCCTCCGGCCACGCCGCCGCCCGGGCGGATGCCGTCAGGGAATATTTCGCTTTCCCGGGCTTGAAATAGGGGTATTGGCCCCCATTCATGTCTGCGAAAGCCATTCTTTTTGGAGGATTCCCCATGACGGCACCCCACGAGCCTGTAGATCAGACGCCCGAAGCCGGCCAGAACGCCGGCGCGGCCCCCGCCGCCCAGGACGCCGCACAGGCCGAGCTGAACGAGTTGCGCGCCCAACTGGACGCCGCCCAGGCTACCGTCAATGAGCAGCACGACCAGCTTCTGCGTGTGCACGCCGAAGCTGAGAACGTGCGCCGCCGCGCCCAGGAAGAAGTGTCCAAGGCGCGCAAGTTCGGCATCGAGTCGTTCGCCGAAAGCCTGGTTCCGGTCAAGGACAGCCTGGAGGCCGCACTGGCCCAGCCTGACCAGACCGTCGCGACGCTGCGCGAAGGCGTCGAAGTGACCTTGAAGCAGCTGAGCGCCGCCTTTGAGCGCAATCTGCTGAAAGACATCGCTCCGGCGCAAGGTGACAAGTTCGACCCGCACCTGCATCAGGCGATTTCGTCGATTCCCCATGAGCAGCCCGCCAATACCGTGGTGCAGCTGCTGCAAAAAGGCTACGTCATCGCTGACCGGACGCTGCGTCCGGCGCTGGTGGTGGTGTCTGCCGGTCAGGGCTGAACCGCCTCGCGCGCACCATGACCGATCCCCGTTTCGATCCGGCTCAGGTTTTCCAGGTGTTCGGCATGCGTCATGTCGACACCGCGGGATTCGATGCCGCCGTGGTCCAGGCGCCGGGGTCGGACTTGCGTTGCGTGTTTTTGTGGGGGCAGGATTGCTATAACTGCAATCTTTTCAAGCAGGCGGCGCTGCTGCATCAAGCCACCTTGCTTGAGCTGGGCCTGACGTGGTTCGAGGCCGATGTCTATGCCGACGAGCCCCTGGGCCGCCGCTTTTCCCTGCATGGTGTCCCCACTTTTGTGCTGTACCGGGCCGGCAAACGGCTCGGTCGTATCACCGGTTGGCCCGGATTGCCCCAGTTCACGGCGGCAATTCATCGGTTGCAAGACCCGAATGCGGAAAATTCCAGCAAGGCGTCTTGAAAAACCCTGCGAGTAGCCCCAGTTATGTGGGGACAAGAAGTTTCTCTCTATTTTCATAGATTCAATTCAAGGTAACCCACCATGAGCAAGATTATTGGCATTGACCTGGGCACGACCAACAGCTGCGTAGCTGTCATGGACGGCGGGCAGGTCAAAATCATTGAAAACGCGGAAGGCGCTCGCACCACCCCCTCGATCGTTGCCTACATGGACGACGGCGAGACCCTGGTTGGCGCACCCGCCAAGCGCCAGGCTGTGACCAACCCGCGCAACACCCTGTACGCGGTGAAGCGCCTGATCGGCCGTAAGTTCGAAGAAAAGGCGGTGCAAAAGGACATCAACCTGATGCCCTACACCATCGCTCGCGCCGACAACGGCGACGCCTGGGTGGAAGTGCGCGGCAAGAAGATGGCGCCTCCCCAAGTGTCGGCCGACGTGCTGCGCAAGATGAAGAAGACCGCCGAGGACTACCTGGGCGAAGAAGTGACCGAGGCCGTCATCACGGTGCCCGCTTACTTCAACGACAGCCAGCGCCAAGCCACCAAAGACGCCGGCCGCATCGCCGGTCTGGAAGTCAAGCGCATCATCAACGAACCCACCGCAGCCGCGCTGGCGTTCGGCCTGGACAAGACCGAAAAGGGCGACCGCAAGATCGCCGTCTATGACTTGGGTGGCGGCACGTTCGACGTGTCCATCATCGAAATCGCTGACGTTGACGGTGAAAAGCAGTTCGAAGTGCTGTCGACCAACGGCGACACCTTCCTGGGCGGCGAAGACTTCGACCAACGCATCATTGACTACATCATTGCCGAGTTCAAGAAGGAACAAGGCGTTGATCTGTCGAAAGACGTGCTGGCGCTGCAACGCCTGAAGGAAGCGGCTGAAAAGGCGAAGATCGAACTCTCGTCGGCTCAGCAGACCGAAATCAACCTGCCGTACATCACGGCGGATGCCTCGGGTCCGAAGCACTTGAACCTGAAGATCACGCGCGCCAAGCTGGAAGCGCTGGTTGAAGAGCTGATCGAACGCACGATCGAACCCTGCCGCGTCGCCATCAAGGACGCTGGCGTGAAGGTTTCCGACATCGACGACGTGATCCTGGTCGGCGGCATGACCCGCATGCCCAAGGTTCAGGAAAAGGTGAAGGAATTCTTCGGCCAAGATCCGCGCAAGGACGTGAACCCGGATGAAGCTGTTGCCGCTGGCGCCGCCATTCAAGGTTCCGTGCTGTCGGGCGACCGCAAGGACGTGCTGCTGCTGGACGTGACGCCTCTGTCGCTGGGTATCGAAACCCTGGGCGGCGTGATGACGAAGATGATCCAGAAGAACACGACGATCCCGACCCGGTTCTCGCAGACCTTCTCGACCGCTGACGACAATCAGCCGGCCGTGACGATCAAGGTGTTCCAGGGCGAGCGCGAAATTGCCGCGGGCAACAAGGCCCTGGGCGAGTTCAACCTTGAAGGGATTCCGCCGTCGCCGCGCGGCATGCCGCAGATCGAAGTCACGTTCGACATCGACGCTAACGGCATCCTGCACGTGTCCGCGAAAGACAAGGGCACCGGCAAGGAAAACAAGATCACCATCAAGGCCAACTCGGGTCTGTCGGAAGACGAGATCCAGCGCATGGTCAAGGATGCCGAGGCCAACGCCGAGGAAGATCACCGTGTTGCCGAGCTGGCTCAGTCGCGCAACCAGGCCGACGCGCTGGTGCACGCCACCCGCAAGTCGTTGACCGAGTACGGCGACAAGCTCGAAGCTTCCGAAAAGGAAAGCATCGAAGCCGCCATCAAGGACCTGGAAGACACGCTGAAGGAAGGCGACAAGGCCGCGATCGACGCCAAGGTGGAAACCTTGTCGACCGCATCGCAGAAGCTGGGCGAAAAGATGTACGCCGACATGCAGGCTCAACAAGCCGCCGGCCAGCAACAAGCGGCCGATAACGCGAAGCCGGTAGACGACAACGTCGTCGACGCCGACTTCAAGGAAGTCAAGCGCGACCAATAATGGCCGGGCGCTGACCAGCCTCTGCCGCCCGGTAGCCGGAGAAATCCGCCTACCGGGCGTACTCATTCTGTAGCACTGAAAAGATGGCTCGTTTTTGAGCCCACGGATCATGGCAAAACGCGACTATTACGAAGTCTTGGGCGTAGCAAAAAACGCCGCGGACGACGAACTCAAGAAGGCCTATCGAAAGCTGGCCATGAAGTACCACCCGGATCGCAATCCGGACAGCAAAGAAGCCGAAGAGAAGTTCAAGGAAGCCAAGGAAGCCTACGAGGTCCTGGGTGATGAACAGAAGCGCGCCGCGTATGACCGCTATGGCCATGCGGGCGTCGACCCCAACTCCGCCGGCATGGGCGGGGCGGGCATGGGCGGCGGTTTTGCCGACGCCTTTGGCGACATTTTCGGCGAGATCTTTGGCGGTGGCGGCGGCGGTGGCCGTCGCGGCGGCGGCCCGCAGGTGTACCGCGGCGCCGACCTGAAGTACGCGCTGGAAATCACCTTGGAACAGGCCGCGGCCGGTTTCGATACCGAAATCCGCGTCCCCAGCTGGGAAAACTGCGATACCTGCCACGGCTCTGGCGCCAAGGCTGGCACGTCGCCCAAGACCTGCCGCACCTGCGGTGGCTCGGGCGCCGTGCGGATGCAGCAAGGCTTCTTCAGCGTGCAGCAAACCTGCCCGACCTGCCACGGCAATGGCAAGGAAATCACCGACCCGTGCCCGTCTTGCGACGGCGTGGGCCGTATCCGCCGCAACAAGACCCTGCAGGTCAAGATTCCGGCCGGTATCGATGACGGCATGCGCATCCGCTCCAGCGGCAATGGCGAGCCGGGCATCAACGGCGGCCCCCCGGGCGACTTGTATGTGGAAATCCACATCAAGCAGCACAAGATCTTCCAGCGCGATGGCGACGATCTGCACTGCGAGCTGACCATCCCGTTCACCACGGCGGCATTGGGCGGCGAGCTTCAGGTGCCCACGCTGGGCGGCAAGGCCGAGATCTCGATTCCCGAAGGCACCCAGTCGGGCAAGACTTTCCGGCTGCGCGGCAAGGGTATTCGCGGCGTGCGCGGCAGCTATCCGGGCGACCTGTATTGCCACGTCGTCGTGGAAACGCCCGTGCGCTTGAGCGAAGACCAGAAGAGCATCCTGCGCCAGTTCGAGGCCTCGCTGAACGACGGTGGCGATCGCCACTCGCCGCAAAGCAAGTCCTGGACGGACCGAGTGAAGGAATTCTTCAGCTGAAAGGGCTGAAGGGCCTGTGGAAAAGCCGCGACGAGATCGCGGCTTTTTCTTTTGGGGATTCGTTGGGCTTTCATTGGGCGCTTTGCCCATCTTACGTAATAAAAAGGCCGCAGCTTTACGCCGCGGCCTTGGTACTGCTACTGCTTCGTACTGCTAGTGCTACGTACTGCTAGTGCTTCGTACTGCTACTACTTCGTACTGCTAGTGCTACGTACTGCTAGTGCTACGTACCGCTACTACTTCGTACTGCTGCTACTTCGTACCGCTACTACTTCGTACTGCTACTACTTCGTACTGCTAGTGCTTCGTACTGCTACTACCTCGTACTGCTACTTCTGGGTACTGCTACTACTGGGTACTGCTACTGCGGTTGCCGCTGTACCGGAAGAAACCGGCCTCAAGCCATGGTGCCGCCTGAGGCCGGCCGGGCTACAGCAAGCAGCTCACCGGGTGATCGGCGGGTATTCGAGTTCGCCGAACGTGTATTGGCCGCTGGCCTTGGCTTGAGCCAGTTCCTGCTGGACTTCGGCGCGGGTCTTCACGCTGGCCGGAGCCGCAACGACGGGCGGGTATTGCAGTTCACCGAACGTGTATTCGCCGCTGATCTTGGCTTGTTGCAACTGCGCTTGCACGTCTTGCGAGGTCAGGCTGGCCGCTTGGGGTTGGGCGGGCGGATAGTCCAGTTCGCCGAAGGTGTATTGACCGCTGGCCTTGGCTTGCTGCAATTCGGTCGCGACTTGTGCGCTTGTCTTGGCTTGTTCAAGGCCGGCGGCTTGGGCGCCAACGCCAACCAGGGCTAGGGACAGAAGCAGGGTGGTGGTTAGGGTTTTCATGGTGAGACCTCCAATTCGTTTTTAGTGGGGACCGAATCCGGCGGCCCTCCGTCGTGGTTCGTTGTTTGTTCCCGATGACTGAATTGTGCGCGTCATCCCACCTGGGATAAACCCGTATTCCTTGAAAACATCTTTCCAAATAACCGAGTAATAAGTTATTTGTGAAAAAAATTCCCCACCTATGGCATGGTTATGCGGATTCAAAGGGCTGGCTGCCTGGGAACCCGGATTTCATCGTGCAAAAAAAAGCCCCTGCACAAGGCAGGGGCCGGTGTTGCGAGAAGCGCTCAGCGGATCAAGGCGTTGCCTTCTTTTTGAAGTCGCCTGCCACGGCGGTGCTGAAGCCGTCCGGCCGCAGGTACTTGCGCAGGGCGGCGTTGACCGCTTCGGGTTTCAGCGCCGAGATCTTTTTGTCCATCTCGGCCGACCATTCGAATGTGCGGCCGCGTTGCAGATAGTCCAGCCACGTGCTGGCCAGGATGTCGTCCTGCGCGCGGGCCAGGTTGCGGTAGTTCAGCAGCGCATTGATGCCGTCGGAAATTTCCTTGTCCGAGAAGCCTTCTTTCAGCACGCGGGCCAATTCCTCGTTGATGGCCTTCTCCAGGCGCTCGCGGTTTTGYGGCGCGTAGATGGCGTACATGGTCCAGCTGGCGCTGGGTTCGAACGACGAGACCGACAGCGAGCTGCGCACGTTGTACGACAGCCCTTCGGTTTCACGCACGCGGTTCCACAAGCGTGACGTTTCCGACGCGCCGAACAGGTAGTTGGCCAGGTACAGGGCCGCATAGTCGGCGTCCGTGTCTTGCAGCTTCAGCGGCATGCGCGAGATATAGAAGGCGTTGGCCTTGTCGGGCGTGTCGATGTCGAACTGCTTGGCGGGAATGTCGCGGTAGGGGTTGGGCACGCGGGTGTAGGCGGGCGCCTTCTTCCAGCCGGCCAAACCGGTCTTGATGGCCTTTTCCACGGCTTCCGGCTCGAAATCGCCAACGGCCGAATACTCGATCTTGCCCGCGCCATAGAACTTGGTGTGGAACTTGACCAGGGCGTCGCGGTTCAGGCCGCGCACGCTGGCCAGCGCTTCGTCAAACGTGGGCACATAGCGCAGGTCATCGGCAGGCCACGGGTTGTCCTGGCGAGCCAGGGCGCGGCCGGCCAGCGCCGAGGGCTCGGTCATGGCGTTCTGGATCGAGGTCTCGATCTGGCGTTGGTATTCCTCGAGCTGTTCCTTCGGGAAGTTCGCGGTGCGCACGATCTCGAGCGCCAGCGCGGTCAGTTCGGGCAAGTTTTCGCTCTTGGTCGACATCGCGACTTTGAGCGTGGTGCCGCCGCCGCTGAAGCCAAGCTCGGCTTGCAGCTTGTCCAGACGGTCCTGGATGTCCTGGCGCGACAGCTTGGCCGTACCGCGGGTCAGCAGGTCGGCGACGGCGCTGGCGTTCACGCGTTGGCCACGCAGGTCTTTTTCATTGCCGAACTGGATCAGCATCTGCGCCTGCACGCGGTTGCCGCGCGTGGCCTTGGGCAAGAGCGCCAGTTGGACCGGGCCGTTGGGCAGGTCCAGCTTCTTGCGCTGGGTGAGCTTGTCGATATTTTCCGGCGTGGGATCAAAGGCGGATGCGGCCTTGAAGTCGGGGTCGCCCTTGTAGTCCTTGAAAACGGCAGTCAGGTCTTCACGCTGCAATTGCGGGGCGCGCACCGGCTTTTCGGTGGGGATGTAGCGGCCTTCAATGCGGTTGCTTTGCACCAGATACGTGACAGCGGCCTGTTGCACGTCGGCCAGCGAGGCCTTGCGTGCGCGGTCGCGTTGCAGGAAGAACAAGCGCCAGTCGCCCGCGGCGATCGCTTCAGACAGCGCCACGCCCACCTGCTCGGGATCGCTATAGGTCTGTTCCCACGCGGTCAGCCATTTGCTGCGCGCGCGGTCCAGCTCCTGTTGCGTGAAGGGCTTCTTCGCCAGCGTTTCCAGCGTGCTGGTCAGCGCCGTCATGGCGGTGACCAGGTTCTTGCCGGGGGGCAGCTGCGCGCCGAACATCGCCAGGCCCGGGTCGCGGTTTTCCATGGTGAAGCCAAACACGCCCGAAGCCAGCTTGGTGGCGACCAGCGCGTGATACAGGCGGCCCGACGGCGTGTCGGACAGAATGACGGTGGCCAGGTCCAGCGGCACGAAGTCTGCGCTGCCGGCCGCAGGGATGTGGTACATCGCGGCCACCAGCGGGGTGCCGCCCGTGCGACGCAAGGTCACCGAGCGTTCGCCGTCTTGCGTGGGTTCCACCGTGTATTCGGGCGGCAGCTTGCGCTCGGGCTTGGGCAGTTTGCCTAGCGTTTCCTGAATATCCGCCAGCGTAGCTTGCGGGTCGAACTTGCCGGCCACGATCAGCACGGCGTTATCGGGCTGGTAGTACTCGTGATAGAAGGCGCGCAGTTGGGCGATGTCGACGTTTTCAACGTCGGAGCGCGCGCCGATGGTGTTCTTGCCGTAGCTGTGCCACTGAAAGGCGGCGGCCTGCATCTTCTGCATCAGGATGCGGGACGGGCTGTTTTCGCCGCTTTCCATTTCGTTGCGGACGACGGTCATTTCCGAGTCCAGGTCTTCCTTGGCGATCAGGGAATTGACCATGGCGTCGGCCTGCCAGCCCAGATACCACTTCAAGGTGTCGGGGTTGGCGGCGAAGCTGGCGAAGTAATTGGTGCGGTCGCTGGAGGTCGAGCCGTTGGCTTGCAAGCCGCGGCGCGAGAATTCACCCATGGCGTTGCGGGTGGTGGACGTGCCTTTGAACAGCATGTGTTCAAGCAGGTGCGCCATGCCGGTCTGGCCGTAGTTCTCGTTGCGCGAGCCCACCAGGTACGTCATGTTGACGGTGGTGGACGGCTTGGATTCATCGGGAACCAGCAGCACTCTCAAGCCGTTGGCCAGGCGGTATTCGGTAATGCCTTCAATCGAGGCGGCCTCCGAGACACCCGCCGGGAGGGGCGCGGCGCCGGCCTGAAAGGCCAGGAAGGATGAGAACAGCAGCACACCCAACGGGCGCGGCAGCTTCGACAGGGACAGGCGCATGGCAGACAATTCCTTTGGCATGGCAGAATCCGTTGGAGTGTATACGTTGGCAATGGTTCAGGGGCTGCCACCCCGTAGCGCAAGGCAAGGAAGTGCAACATGTCTCTATCTCTGGAAGTTGAAACGCCGCGGCTTGTGCTGCGCCAATGGCGCGCCGATGATCGCAAGCCGTTCGCGGCAATGAACGCAGACCCGCGCGTCACCGAGTTCCTGCTGCCGCTGTCCGAGTCCGAAAGCGATGCATTGGCTGGCCGCCTGGCGGCGGGCATTGATGAACATGGCTGGGGTTTTTGGGCGGTTGAGGCGCCCGGCGTGGCGCCGTTTGTCGGTTTCGTGGGCATCAAGCCGATGCCGCCGACGCTGCCGTTTGCGCCGGGCGTAGAAATCGGCTGGCGTCTGGCGCAGCCGTACTGGGGCCGGGGCTACGCCAGAGAAGCGGCCGAGGCCGCGCTGCGCGTGGGTTTCGAGCAGGTGGGCCTGCACGAAATCGTGGCCTTCACGGCGGTGGGCAACCAGCGTTCAAGGGCGGTGATGGAGAAGCTGGGCATGCTTGCGGATGCCGACCTGTTCGATCATCCCGCTGTGGCGAAGGGGCACCCGTTGCAACAACATGTGCTTTATCGCCTGCCGCGGGAGCATTGGATGCGAACAAAAAATGGTGACGCCGACCTAGGCGGCATGCCGGTCGCAGCCGCATAACGGCCCGAAAACCGCGTCGTCATAGGGTGTTGCATTGCAATATCCTTAGTGCACAAGGCAAATTTGAGGTCGGCAGGTTCGCGGGTGTAAGCTTTTGAAGACGTAGTAGCTGTTGCCGACGGGATGCGCGACAGCCGTCTACCGGCTTCCCGTCCAACGCCAGACGCCGCTTTGAGTGCGGCGCCGGTGCTTGTCGTTCGCGCCTTCGCTGCCGGCATCCTGCCGGCGCATTTTTCGGAGGAACGACCCATGCTGACCGAGATCGTCACGCGTGCCTTGTCCCAACTGACCGGCAACGCCTTGAACGGCGACGGGATCAAAGGGCAATTTCAGTACGCCTATGCCAGTGATGACGGCCAATTCGTGGCCATACTGACCCATGACATGACCACCTATGTGGTGGACTTGAGCACCCAGCGGTATTTCGAGGAGTGCGGCGGTTCGCCCCGCGGGTTCGCCGGACATGTGCTGGAGATGGAAGGCGCCGCCGCGCGCAGCCATCCTTGGCCGGCCGCGAACGACCTATTCGACCTGGACATGGATGCAGACGAACTGTCCTGGCGCCAATGCCCCGGCTTGCGCAGTGCGTCCGCCGCCAACCGATCAGTGGAGAGCCGCGCCGCCTGAGAGTGGCCAGAAGCGGCAACACCTTACTGAACCGGCAGATTGCCGGTTTTTTTTATGCGTGGCGCGTGACGGGTTCCAGAGCCGCCCGGTACACTTTTGCCCATGAAAACGCCCGCTGAAATCGTCGCGCCCGACGGCGCAATCCTTGTCGACTGCACGCATGAACGCCATGCAGACCAGATTCTGGCCATCTTCAATGACGCGATCGTCAACTCGACCGCGCTGTATGACTACAAGCCACGTCCGCGCGAGGCGATGCAGGGCTGGTTCCAGACCAAGCAGCAGGGCGGCTTTCCGGTGGTCGGTTTCGAGAACGCAGACGGTGAGCTGATGGCGTTCGCCAGCTACGGCACTTTCCGCGCGTGGCCCGCGTTCAAGTATTCCGTCGAGCATTCCGTGTATGTCGACGGACGTTTTCGCGGCAAGGGCCTGGGCGAAGCGATGATGCGCGTGCTGATTGAGCGGGCGCGCCAGAATCAGGTGCACGTGCTGGTGGGCGGCATTGATGCGTCCAACGACGGCAGCATCCGCCTGCATGAAAAGCTGGGCTTCACGCACGCCGGCACGGTCAAGCAAGCGGGATTCAAGTTTGGCCGGTGGCTGGACCTGGCGTTTTATCAGCGGATTCTGGATACGCCTGAACAGCCGGTGGATGGCTGATCCCTTACCGGCCGCGCGTTATTTCGACAGCACCCGCATGGCTTGTTCCAGACCGGCAACCGTGACTGGGTACATGCGGTCTTGCATGATGTCGCGCATCAGCGCGATGGATTGACGGTACTGCCAGGACGCCGTGGGCTCCGGATTCAGCCAGACGGATTTCGGCCAGGCATCCAGCAGCCGCCGCATCCATTGCGCGCCGGGCTCCTTGTTGTAGTGCTCAACCGACCCGCCCGGTTGCAGGATTTCGTAAGGGCTCATGGTGGCGTCACCGACGATGATCAGCCGCCAGTCCGGGTTGTACTTGCGCAGCACGTCCCAGGTGTCGAAGCGTTCGTTCTGACGCCGCCGATTGCTTTGCCACAGGCTTTCGTAGGGGCAATTGTGGAAGTAATAGACTTCCAGGTTGCGAAATTCACTGCGCGCGGCCGAGAACAGTTCCTCGACGCGGCCGATGTGGTCGTCCATGCTGCCGCCCACGTCCAGCAGCATCAGCACCTTTACCGTGTTGTGCCGTTCGGGAACCATGCGTAAGTCCAGGTGGCCGGCATTGCGGGCGGTGCTGGCGATGGTGTCGTCCAGGTCCAGCTCCATCTCGGCGCCGGCGCGCGCGAAACGCCGCAGCCGGCGCAACGCAACCTTGAAGTTGCGCGTGCCAAGTTCGACCTGATCGTCGTAGTCCTTGAACTGGCGCATGTCCCAGACCTTCACGGCCGTGCGGTTGCCGGCCGATGCGCCGCCCACGCGGATGCCTTCGGGGTGATAGCCGCCGTTGCCGAACGGCGAGGTGCCACCCGTGCCGATCCATTTGCTGCCGCCCGCGTGGCGTTCCTTCTGCTCTTCCATGCGTTCCTTGAAGAGCTCCATCAGCTTGTCCCAGCCGTGCTTTTCGATGGCGGCTTTGTCTTCGGGCGACAGGTTCTTTTCGAACTGCTTGATCAGCCAGTCCAGCGGGATCTCCTTGCCGGCGGGCAGGGCGGCTTCGATGCCTTTGTAGTAGGCGCCGAAGGCCTTGTCGTAGCGGTCGTAAAGCGACTCGTCCTTGACCAGCGTGGCGCGCGCCAGGAAGTAGAACTCGTCCAGCGTGGGCGCCATCAGGTCGTGGCGCAGCGCGTCCACGAGCGTCAGGTATTCCTTGACCGAGACGGGCAGCTTGTGTGCCCGGAGGTGGTAGAAAAAGTCGATCAGCATGAGCGGGCTGCGCGTGGCGGCAAGATCAGCGGCGCTGGCCGCCGCGCGTCATGGCCGCGAGGCGTTCCAGCAGATGCACGTCTTGCTCATTCTTCAACAAGGCGCCGGCCATCAGGGGCACGGCGGTGGCGGTGTGTGCGTCGATTTCGGCGGCCGTGGCGTTTTCAGCCAGCAACAGGCGCAGCCAGTCCAGCAGTTCCGACGTTGACGGCTTTTTCTTCAGGCCCGGCGCATCGCGCAGCGCAAAGAACGTGTCCAGCGCCGCACGCAGCACGTCCTGCTTCAAATGCGGGTAGTGCACGGCCACGATGTCGCGCATGGTGTCGCGGTCGGGGAAGCGGATGTAATGGAAAAAGCAGCGGCGCAAGAAGGCGTCGGGCAGGTCCTTCTCGTTGTTGGACGTGATGATGACCAGCGGGCGATGGCGCGCGGAAATGGTCTCGCGCGTTTCGTACACATGGAATTCCATGCGGTCCAGTTCGCGCAGCAGGTCGTTGGGGAATTCGATGTCGGCCTTGTCGATTTCGTCGATCAGCAACACCACCGGCTCATCCGCCTGGAACGCTTGCCACAAGGTGCCTTGCACGATGTAGTTGCGGATATCGCGGACTTTTTCATCACCCAGCTGCGAGTCGCGCAGCCGCGACACGGCATCGTATTCGTACAAGCCCTGATGCGCCTTCGTGGTGGACTTGATATGCCATTGCAGCAGCGGCCGGCCCAGCGCGCGTGCGACCTCTTCGGCCAGCATGGTCTTGCCGGTGCCGGGCTCGCCCTTGATAAGCAAGGGGCGCTGCAAGGTCAGGGCGGCGTTGACGGCGAGTTTCAGGTCATCGGTGGCGACATAACTGTCGGTGCCGTTAAAGCGGGCAGGCGACGCGGAGGTGGCGGACTGGGCTGCTGACATTGTCTGATGGCTTCCGAGAATTGACGGGGATCAAACCCATCGTAAGGTATTAATCCTGGGCAATTATCGTACAATCAGGCGGTTTTGCAGTTGGATTTGCAGCTGGGTTCGACCCGCAACGTGTTTGCAGGGGGCCAACGTGTGAGCAGGCCCTAGTCCTTAAGCCATACCAAGAAGAGCCATTCCAATGAAGTTGCGAACCTCTCTGAAGTGCACGGTTTCCGTGTTGGCCGCGATGGCATCCTGTGCGATCGCCGGCCAGGCTGTTGCTGCTGACGCAGCGCCTGTCGGTAATATCCAAAACGCCCGCGACAAGGTTTCCATGTGCATCGGATGCCATGGCATCGAAGGCTACAAGGCGACGTTTCCCGAGCTCTATCACGTGCCGATGATTGCTGGCCAGAACGCCAAGTACATCGAAACCGCCCTTAACGAGTACAAGAAAGGCGCGCGCAGCCATCCCACGATGGACGCCATTGCCGGCAGTTTGTCCGACCAGGACATCGCCGATCTGGCCGCGTACTACTCGAATCTCAAATAAGGGGCAAACCATGAATCGCACGATGCTTGCCCTTCTGGGCGCGACCCTCGCTATCGCAGGCTCTGCCGCCCACGCGCAGGATCTGGCGGCTGGCAAGGCCGTCTTCGACAAATTCAATTGCGCGTCGTGCCATGGCGCCGACGCCAAAACGGCGGTGGACCCGGCCTACCCGACGCTGGCCGGCCAGCACGCCGATTACCTGTCCCATGCACTGAAAGCCTACAAACGCGGCGCCTCCGGCAGCGCGGCCACGGCCAATGTGCGCAAGAACCCCATCATGGGCGCGTTCGCCACGCAACTGTCCGACCAGGACATCTCCAACGTATCGGCGTGGCTGGCGTCCTTGCCCAGCGACCTGGGCGTACGCAAATAACCCGCTAGCGGGTTCAAAGGCTGGCGCGGCGGCGGATCAGATCGATATAGCTGTCGCTGTCCAGCGGCGTGCCCAGCCGCTGCGCTTCCCACACCACCTGTCCCAGGCATTCCATGATCTCGTGCGCCGCGTGGTGGGCGTCCGAGCGCGCCGTCAGTTGCTGATAGGCGAGGCGGATGCCGGGCGGATGGTCGATTGACAGCTGCTCTGCAATGGCCAGGTGCATGGACAAATGCAGAAAAGGATTCGTGCGGCCCTTTTCCACCGCGTATTCCGCGGTCATGGCGTCGGGGCTTTCAAGGTCGCCGTGATATTCCGGATGCTCGATGATCCAGTCCAGCGCGATGGCCTCAAGCGGGGTCAGCACCTCGTTGGCGCGGTGCTTGCGCCAAGTGTCGATAAAGAATTCGCGGACTTGGTCGCGTGAGGGATTGAACATCGGGTCGGGGCAGAAATGCGGGATGGAGATGCACTATTTTACCGCCCCCGGGGCGCGGTCAGGTTTCTGTAGCGTCTTTGCGATATAGAATTGGTTGCTATACGCCATCCGGAGTGCGGTTCGCGAGGGTGATTTTCCCCTGCGGAATCGGACGCTTTCCGATGCGGCGCATGCAGAAAAACCACCCGGAGCAAATGGAGCATTCATGACCTACCAACATATCAAGGTTCCCGCTGGCGGCCAGAAGATCACGGTCAACGCTGATTTCTCGCTGAATGTGCCTGAACAGCCCATCGTTCCCTTCATCGAAGGCGACGGCACGGGCGCCGATATCACCCCGGTGATGATCAAGGTTGTCGACGCCGCGGTGCAAAAGGCCTACGGCGGCAAGCGCAAGATCCACTGGATGGAAGTCTACGCGGGCGAGAAGGCCACCAAGGTCTACGGCCCCGACGTGTGGCTGCCCGATGAAACCCTGGAAGTCGTCAAAGACTACGTGGTGTCCATCAAGGGCCCGCTGACCACCCCGGTCGGCGGCGGCATCCGTTCGTTGAACGTCGCGCTGCGCCAGCAACTGGACCTGTACGTCTGCCTGCGTCCGGTGGCGTACTTCAAGGGCGTGCCCTCGCCGGTGCGTGAACCCGAAAAGACCAATATGGTGATTTTCCGCGAGAACTCGGAAGACATCTACGCGGGTATTGAATACATGGCCGAAAGCGAGCAGGCCAAGGAGCTGATCCAGTTCCTGCAAACCAAGCTCGGCGTGAAGAAGATCCGCTTCCCGAACACCTCGTCCATCGGCATCAAGCCCGTGTCGCGCGAAGGCACCGAGCGCCTGGTGCGCAAAGCCGCGCAGTATGTCATCGACAATGACCGCACGTCGCTGACCCTGGTGCACAAGGGCAACATCATGAAGTTCACGGAAGGTGGCTTCCGCGACTGGGGCTACGAGCTGCTGCAAAAGGAATTCGGTGCGCAGCTGATCGACGGCGGCCCGTGGTGCAAGTTCAAGAACCCGAAGACCGGGCGCGAGATCATCGTCAAGGACGTGATCGCCGACGCCTTCCTGCAGCAGATTCTGCTGCGCCCGGCCGAGTACGACGTCATCGCCACGCTGAACCTGAACGGCGACTACATCTCTGACGCGCTGGCCGCGCAAGTGGGCGGCATCGGCATTGCGCCGGGGGCCAACCTGTCGGACTCGGTGGCCATGTTTGAAGCCACCCACGGCACGGCGCCCAAGTACGCAGGCAAAGACTACGTGAACCCCGGTTCCGAAATCCTGTCGGCCGAAATGATGCTGCGCCACATGGGCTGGACCGAAGCCGCCGACCTGATCATCTCCAGCATGGAAAAATCCATTCTGTCCAAGAAGGTCACGTACGACTTCGCCCGCCTGCTCGAAGGCGCGACGCAAGTGTCGTGCTCGGGCTTCGGTCAGGTCATGATCGAAAACATGTAATTCGCGGTTCGCTCCGCATTGCTCCGTAGAACCCGCCCGCCGTCATGGCGGGCGGGTTTTGTCTACCGGGTTTATCTACCCTTACTCGCATGAAGCGCGCTGCGCTTGCATCGTTCTTTTCAGGTTGATCGCTGTGCCCCGAATGTATGTTTCCCTGGCCACTTGGCTGGTATTGCTGGTTCCTGCCCTGGCGCTGACCAGCCCGGTGGGTGGCCCCGCCGTGCTTTACCTGGCCGGCCTGGTCGCGCTGACGGCGCTGGCGGTGAACGCCATCAAGCGTTACGAGCCCATGGCGTTTGGCGAGTTGTGGCCGATGTCGCTGGTGTTGCTGCTGCCGCTGGCCTGTATGTTCATCACGTCCGCGGTGCGAGGCGTGTGGAGCAATTCAGAGCTGGAGAAGCTGCTGCGCTTTGCGCTGGCGCTGCCGGTGCTCTGGCTGCTGCTGCGCGCGCCGCAGCGATGGCTGAAGCTGGTGCAGTGGAGCATTTTGGCGGGCGCCATTGCCGGTTCGGTGCTGCTGATCGTCACCATGGAAACGCAAGGGCGTGGCGCCATGGTTGATGTCGGCGGGCGCTATAACGCCGTGGCGTTTGCAAACATGACGCTGCTGTTTGGCGCGATGACGCTGTTGTCCCTGGGCTTTGGCCCCTGTACGCGCTGGCCGCGCGCCGAGACTACGGTAAAGCTGGTGGCCGTGGCGCTGTCCGTCTACGCCACATGGGAGTCCGAGACGCGCAGCAGCTGGATGTTGCTGCCCATTCTGGGGGTGGTGTTCTTGCTGGGCCTGCGCAACTGGAAGCGCCGCCACAAGGTGTATTGCGCATTGGCCGTCTGTGTGGCGCTGGTGGCCAGCGCCGCCGCCATCTGGACGTTCAGCACGCGCATGCACGAGATCTCGAAAGACGTGCAGGGCTATTCCACCTCGGCCAATCGCGATACGTCTTTCGGTATCCGCTTGCAGCTGTGGCACGCGTCCATCCTCATGTTCCAGAAAAGTCCCATCGTGGGAATCGGGCCCAGCAAGTTCCGCGAGGAACTGCGCCAGCTGGAAACCCAGGGGATCGTGACCGCCGAGGTCGTTGAAGGGTTTGGCGAACCGCACAACGACATGCTGGCCGCGTTGTCCGGTTATGGGCTGCTGGGCTTGTTGAGCATCCTGACCCTGTATCTGTTGCCAGCCGCGGTGTTTTTCCGCCGCATGGCGAGCGACGACCGGGTGATCCGAGTGGGGGCGCAACTGGGCCTGCTGTTCTGCCTGAGCTACTGCGCATTCAGCCTGACGGAAATGATGTTCCGCAATATGCGCAGCGTGCCCAATTATTCGCTCATCGTCGTGACGCTGATTGCGTTGACGACGCCTCGCGTAGCCGAGGCCGCCAACCGCGCGCTGCGGCGCTGAAGACGGGCGGGTAAATTCCCGCGCAGTGCAAGCATTACCTGACGCAAGGCGCACTCGCCTTGCGTTTTTTTTATGGGCCTTGCGTTAGATCAAGTCGACGAGGTCGACCTAGTGAAAACCCTGCTGTGTCACCGTATTCTGACGGAACGCAATACATAAACCGTCACATTCTGCCGCGAAAGGTTTCAGGCATAAGAATGGGCACTACGAGGAGAGGCTGTGAAAAATTCCAGTCTGCGCAGGGAGCTGTTGTGGTTCGTGTTCGCCATTGGCGTTGCCGTTCTGGCGCTAGGCACCTGGGACGCATGGCAGCGGCGCATAGAGATGGTGGCCGAACGGAAGACGGAGTTGCGCCACGTACTGGATCTGTCCGCGGGCATCTTGCGCAACGGCAAGCAAAGCGTCAGTGAAGGCATGCCGCTGGCGGAGGCCAAGCGCAATGTGGCGCGGCGCCTGACGCAACTGCGCTACGGCGCTGATGGTTATGTGGGGGTGTTCGGTGACGACTACGCCTTGCTGGCGCACCCTGACGCCAAGCTGGTGGGCACGAACGTGCGCGCCATCAAGGATGTGGACGGCCTGCCGATCTTTGAAAACCTTTATGCCGAAGGTAAGGCGGGCGGCGGCTATGTGGAGTACCGCTATCCCCGGCCGGGCGCCGACGAGGCGCTGCCCAAGATCAGCTATGCCGCCTATGACGCGGAGTGGGGCTGGCTGATCTTCACCGGGCTGTACGTGGATGATGTCGATGACGCGTTTTACGGCACCTTGTGGCGGCAGGGCGGTGTGACGCTGGGCTTGCTGGCCCTGGTGCTGATCGCCGCCCTGCGCTTTTTCCGCACCCATGTGATCAACCCGCTGGATGAAGCCGTGGCCTTGTGCGAGCGCGTGGCTAATGGCGATTTGTCTTCCGCGGTGTCGCGCCACCATCGGGGCGAGATCGGCCGTTTGTTCGAGGGCATGGGAAGAATGCAGCAACGCCTGGACGTTGCCGTGCGCACCATCGTGCATTCCACCAGCTCCATCGCGGCGGCCTCGCGCCAGATTGCCGCGGGCAGCATGGACTTGTCGGATCGCACCGAAAAGCAGGCGGCCGCCCTGGAACAGACGGCGGCCAGCGTGGAAGAAATCACCGCCACGGCCAAGCAAAGCGCCGAGCATGTGCGCGAAGTCAGTTCGCTGGCGGGGCAGGCGGCGCAACTGGCGCGCCAGGGCAGTGAAGAGACCCAACACGCCATCGACGCCATGCACGAGATCTCGCACAGTTCGCAGCGCATTGGCGAAATCATCAGCGTGATCGACGGCATTGCGTTTCAGACCAATATCCTGGCGCTGAACGCGGCCGTGGAAGCTGCAAGAGCCGGCGAGCAGGGGCGTGGCTTTGCGGTTGTGGCGGGCGAGGTTCGCGCCTTGGCGCAGCGTTCGGCCACTGCGGCCAAAGAGATCAAGGGGCTGATCGAAACCTCGTCCGAATCGGTGGCGCGCGGCAGCCAGCGCGTGGAACAGGCCAGCGCCACGATGGGCAGCGTGTTGGAATCCGCCGCCACCAGCGCGCCCCTGATGGGCGAAATCGCCACCGCGTCGGCTGAGCAAAGCGTGGGGATCGAACAGATCAATCAGGCTGTGACGCACCTGGACAGCGTGACGCAGCAGAACGCCGCGCTGGTCGAGGAGTTTGCCGCGTCTGCCGCCACCTTGCACGAGCAGGCCGACGACCTGGCGCGCGCCGTGTCGGTGTTCAAGCTGTCTGCAGCCGGCTAGGCAGGCTGTGCAGCGCGCCCATGGCGCGTTGCAGCCGGATGCTCAGCTCTCGGCTGGCCGGCGTCATGGGCATGCGCAGCTCGTCGGTGATCAGCCCTTGCATCGCCAGGGCGCGCTTGATGGGCGCGGGGTTGGGTTCGGCGAACAGCAGGCGGATCATGCCGCGCAAGGGCTCGAAGAGTTCGCGTGCGGCCTCGGCGTGGCCCGCCTGCGCCAGGCGCATGACTTCAACATAGCGCTCCGGGTACACGTGCGCCGCGGCCGGGATGGCGCCGCGTCCGCCCGCCAGCCAATGATCCAGCAGCGACAGATCTTCGCCGCACAGCGCGGCCAGGCGTCCGCGCGCATTCAAGGCGGACAGCACCGACGGATTGCATTCCTTGACCGCGCTGAAGTTGGGCAATAGCGCCAGCTTCTCCATGGTCTCCACTGTCATCGTCACGCCAGTCCGCTTGGGGATGTTGTACAGAATGATGGGGCGTTCGGTTGCCCAGGCGATCTGGCGGTAATGCCACAGGATGCCGGCTTGCGATGGGCCCAAATAGTAGGGCGGCGGCACCAGATAGCCGGCGGGGGCCAGTTTGTCCAGGCGGCGGATGGCGGTGGCGACGCCGCGCGTGTCGACGCCGCCTGCGCCAAACACCAGCGGCAGTGCGTGCGGATCGCTGGCGATGGCTTCTGCCATGTCGATTTTTTCGGACAGGCTCAGCAGGTTGCCTTCGCCGGTGGAGCCGAACAGCACCAGCCCGGCGATGCCGGCGTTGCGGTAGTAGCGGGCCAGCGCCTGGGCGGCGTCCAGGTCGACATAGCCGCCACGCAGCGGCGTGATCATCGGCAGCCAGATGCCTTCGAATGCGGTCGTAACGGGCATGTCCATGGCTTATTGCACCGTGATGGCCGACGCCGGGCGCACCGCGCCGAATTCCGCTTGGGGCAGGCCGCACATGACGGCGTGCATCAGGTCGCCGAGTTCGTGGCGGGCGCACTGCAGTTGCAGCGTGCTTTGCGCATGGGCGTGGTCTACCGACAGCACATAGACGCCGATACGGTCGCCCAGCTCGCGGTGCAGCGCCAGCCGCACCTTCAGGGCATCCAGCGTATCGACCCTGACCGTCAGCGCCACCCGCTCGGATTGCGGCAGGGGCAGCGCGGGAGAGGAAGCGGGCGAAAGCAGGGGGCGGCGATCCAGTCGGGGAGTCATGGCGGGGGGCGGGACGGATTCGCCACTTGCGGCGATCCGTAATTCCGGTTGGTTGATGACGATTCCACTATAGAAATCGCACCGTAAATCCTGCCGATAAAAGCGGGCGCGGCGCATAAAAAACGCGTCAACGCCGCGCCGGATCAAAACGTTTTGGTCACGGACAGCAGGCCGGTTGCGCGGCCCATGTCGCGCCCGCGCGTGTTGGTGTAGACCGCGCGGTCGGCATTGGTGTCCAGGTACGCCAGCGACACCGACAAGCCCGCTCCAAAGTCTTTCGTCAGCCCCAGCTTCCAATCGGTATAGGAGCCGTGGTCGACGTTGCGCACGATCTGGCGGCCGACATGGGCGTTCAGGGTCAAGCCCCACAGCCCCGTTTCCACGTTGCCCGTCACGTCAAAGTACTGGCTGTACTTGCTGTCGGCAAAGCCGAACAGGTTGGTCATGGCGATGGAATACTTGAACATCACCGGGCCGTAACCGATGCCGGCATAGAGCTCGGTGGTGTCGGGGCTGGTGAATCCGGACGGGTAGTCGCCGGGGTAGTAGTACTGCAAGACGCCCAGGTCAACCGGCACGCCTTCTGTCAGATTGCCCTTGTAGCCGCCGTAGAAATCCATTTCGACGGGGGCTGACACGGCGCTGTTGCTGTCGCCCAGCCAGCTGATGCTGGAATTCCAGTTGCCCAGATAAAAGCCGCTCGCGTGAGCCAGATCGAAGCCGCCTTGGATGGCGGGCTGGTTGTTCGACTGCATCAGGCCGCGATAGCGGTACTGGCTGGCCAGCGTGAGGTTGGCCGATAAAGAGAAGTCGCTGGCGGCGGGCGTTGTCGTCGCGACGGGGGCTTCGCTGGCCTGCGAGGTGGTGGTAAGCGCAAGCAGCGCAAGCGCGGCCAGGGTGTTGCGGGACATGGAAGGCTCCTGATGTTGGATGAGGATCGCAACAATAGGAGGATCGGCATAAAGCGCGAGACAAGACTCGCGTGGTCCGCATAAAGGCGGCATCAAGAGTGCCGCGTCAACCAGGCCGCGTTAACAACACCGCATCAACAAGACCGCATCAACGCGGCGCCATCCCCACCACCCGGCATTCACCCCGCGAAGCGATAGCCCACACCGATTTCCGTCATCAGGAATACCGGCTGCGCAGGATCGGCTTCCAGCTTCTGGCGCAGATGACCCATATAGATGCGCAGGTAGTGATTGCTTTCCACATGCGATGGGCCCCAGACCTCGCGCAGCAGTTCACGGTGCGTCATGACCTTGCCGCGATGCGCCAATAGCGCGGCCAGCAGCCGGTATTCCATGGCCGTCAGGTGCACGTGCTGGCCATTGCGTTCGACAACGCGTTTGGCGAAGTCCACGCGCACCTCGCCAAACGTGATTTCGGCGGCGCTGCCCGCGCCGCCCCGTGCATGCCGGCGCAGCAGCACGCGCAGCCGGACCAGCAGCTCGCTGACACCGAAGGGCTTGGTCAGATAGTCGTCGGCGCCCGCGTCCAGCGCGGCCACCTTGTCGGCCTCGGCGCTGCGGGCGGACAGCACCAGCACCGGCACTTCCGTCCACGCGCGCAATTCGCGGATGAGCGTCATGCCGTCTTCGTCGGGCAAGCCCAGGTCCAGCACGATGGCGTCGGGTTGGCGGGTGCCGGCTTCGATCAGGCCGCGCTTGACGGTGTCGGCTTCGTGCACGACGCAGCCTTCGCTTTCCAGGGCCTGGCGGACGAAGCGCCGGATGTTGGCGTCGTCTTCAATGATCAGGACGGTGGGCTGATAGTCGAACATGCTTTGGGGGAATCAATGGGTTTCAGGAGGAATTGCGGGCGGCGTGCCCAGCGGCAGGCTGAAGACGAATTGCGCGCCAGAGGCCTGCCCCGGCGTGTGTTCGACCCAGATGCGGCCGTGGTGGGCCGAGATGATGGCTTCGCACACCGCCAGGCCCAGACCAACGCCGGGGGTGGCGGATTCGCGTTCGCCGCGCGTGAATTTTTCGAAGATGCGGCGTTCGGCGCCGGGGGCGACACCGGGGCCATTGTCGCTGACGGCTACACGCAGTTCGTCATCGACGACGGCCGCGTGCAGATGCAGCGTGCTGCCTGCGGGCGTGTACTTGGCCGCGTTCTCCAGCAGGTTGCACAGCACGCGTTCGATCAGCACGCCATCGCATTCCACCAGCGGCAGCTGCGACAGGCTGGCGACCGTGACGTGATGCGCAGCCAGCGGTTCGCGCATGGCGGCAAGCGATGCGCCCACCAGCTCTTCAATCGATTGCCATTCCCGGCGCAGCGGCGTGTCGCGGCTTTGCAGGCGCGCCATGTCCAGCAGGTTGACAACCAGCGCGTGCATGCGCTGCGCCTGGTCGCGCATGGCGCGCACGGTGTCCTGCACGTCGGGCGCAAGCGTTGCCTGTTGGCGCGTCAAGGTGTCGGTCATGCCGATCAGGCTGGTCAGCGGGGTGCGCAAATCGTGCGACACGGCGGCCAGCAGCGAGTTGCGCAGCCGCTCCGATTCCATGCTGACCAGTGCCTGCTGCGCCACTTCCACGTAGTGCAGCCGTTCCAGCGCAATGGCGATCAGGGTGGCGTAGGCCTCGATCTGGCGGCGCGAATCCGGGTGCGAGAACAGGCTGCGGCGGGGGGCGGCCAGCGCCAGCACGCCACGCGTGCGCATGGGTGCTTTCAACGGCAGGTACAGCAGCTCGCTGTTGGACAAGGTTGCGGTGCCAGCGCCTGCGGGCTGGCCGTGATCGTAGACCCATTGGGCCAGCGCCGACTCCAACGGCGGCATGTCGTCGGATGCCGGCGAGGCGAGTTTCAACCGGTCGTCCAGCCCCAGGATATACAGCGCGCAGCGCGAGCCGAAGGTGGCGTGCACGAAGGCGCCGGCCGACGCCACGATCTGCTCGGGCAGCAGCGCCGATGACAGTTCACGCGCAAATTCATACAGGCTGCGCGCGTCGGCTTCGCGCTTGACCGAGGCCTGGGCTTGCAGGCGCAGGCCGGCCGTCAGTTGCCCGATCAGTAACCCCACGGATAACAGCACGCCGAAGGTCAGCAGGTACTGCACGTCGGACACGGCGAACGAGGCCAGCGGCTGCACGAAGAAAAAGTCGAACAGCGCCACACTGACGACGGATGCCAGCGCCGCCGGCCCGCGTCCATGGCGTAGCGCCACGCCCACCACCGCCAGCAGAAACAGCATGACGATATTGGTCTGGTGCAGCACGGGGAATGCCAGCATCGACAAGCCCGTGGCAGCCGCGCAATAGCACAGCGCCCAGGCATAGCCGGCCCAGGAACGGGCGGTGCGCTCGTCGGCGCCCAGACTCGCGCGGCGGCCCAGCGTGAGCGGGTCGCGCCCGGGCGCGGCGCTGGCGGGCAGCGGTGGCGCGCCCAGCCGGATGATGTCGATCTCGGGGCAGCCCGCGGCCAGCATGTCGGCGAAGCTGTGCCGCCGCCACAACCAGCCGGGCGTGATGGCGGCCGTCAGCAGCGCGGACACCGACAGGCGCAGCCGCTGCAAACCGGTGGCGCGCGTGCGGCCGACGATGGCCTTGGTGATGTTGTGCCGGCGCACGTAACGCACCACCGCGTCGACCATGTCGCCGCCCGCCAGCGTTTCAGTGCGTGCGCCCAGCGAATCCGCGAACGCCAGCGTGCGCTGCATACGGTCCTGCTCAGCTTGCGGCGTGGGCGCGGCGCGTGGGGTGTCGATGGTGACCACGTGCAAGTCGCACTCCAGCTGCTGGCTCAGGCGGTGCGCGCTGCGGATGACGTATTCGGCATCGATGTCCGGCCCGATGCAGGCGACGACCGCTTCGCGCGTGCGCCACACGGGTTCAATGGCGCGGTCGCGCCGGTAGGCCTGCACGTCGTCATCGACGTGATCCGCCGTGCGGCGCAGCGCCAATTCGCGCAGTGCAATCAGGTTGCCCTTGCGAAAGAAATTGCGCGTGGCGTGGCGGGCCTGTTCGGGCAGATAGACTTTGCCTTCCTTTAAGCGCCGCAGCAGCTCGTCGGCCGACAAGTCCACCAGCATGACTTCGTCGGCTGCGTCGAAGACCTCGTCTGGCACGGTCTCCCAGACGCGCACGCCGGTGATGCTGCCCACGGCTTCGTTCAGGCTGTCCAGATGCTGCACGTTCAGCGTGGTCCAGACGTCGATGCCAGCCGCCAGCAATTCCTGAATGTCTTGCCAGCGCTTGGCGTGGCGCGAACCCGGCGCGTTGGAATGCGCCAGTTCGTCCACCAGCACCAGGCCGGGGCGGGCGGCCAGCGCGCCGTCCAGATCGAATTCCTTCAGGACGTGGCCGCGATACGCGACGTCTTTCAGCGGCAGCACCGCCAAGCCTTCCAGCAGCGACGCGGTTTCGCGGCGGCCGTGGGTTTCGACGATGCCCGCCAGCACGTTGACCCCTTGCGCGGCTTGCGCCCGGGCCGCGACCAGCATGGCGTAGGTCTTGCCCACGCCGGCCGACGATCCGAAGTACACGCGCAGCTTGCCGCGCACGGCTTGGCGCGCGGCCTCGTCCAGGGTCTTCAAGAGCGCGTCGGGATCGGGACGCTCGCCAGCAATATCAGCCATGAACGCGCAAGAGTGGGGTGGGGAAAGCTGGCAATACTATACGCTCGGGGCTCATGGGGCCGGGCGCAAGTTGTCCAGCGCCAGATTCAGCATCAGCACATTGACGACCGGGTCCCCCAGCACGCCCAGCCAGGGCTGCTCGGTGTTGGCCTGGATCAGCGCATCGACCTGCGCGCGCGGCAAGTTTCGGGCGCGGGCCACGCGCGCGGCCTGGTAGGCGGCCGCTGCCGGGCTGATGTGCGGGTCCAGCCCGCTGCCGGACGCCGTGATCAGGTCCACCGGCACGGGCGTGGGGTTGTCGGGGTCCGCCGCTTTCAACGCGGCGATGCGGGCCTGGATGGCTTCGGCCAGCGCGGGGTTGCGCGGGCCCAGGTTCGACCCGCCCGAGGCCGCGCCGTTATACGGCATGGGCGCGGTGGCGGACGGCCGGCTCCAGAAATACTGGGGCGACGTGAACGACTGGCCAATCAGCGCCGACCCCACGACCTTGTCGCCTTGTTTGATGAGCGAGCCGGCCGCCTCGTGCGGGAATACCACGGCCGCGACGCCGCGCGTCAGGAAGGGGTAGGCCAGGCCCGTCACCAGCGACAGGGCGGCGAAGACGACCAGCGCGGGGCGCAGGATGCCGCCCGGGCGAGGCAGGGGGGCGGGGGATGAGGCTGTGTGTTTCATGATGAATTCCTTTCGGGTTTCGGGGCGGGAGCTGGCTTACACCCAGCCCAGCGCGGCCAGCACCATGTCAACCAGCTTGATGCCGGCAAACGGCACCAGCAGGCCGCCCAGGCCATAAATGAGCAGGTTGCGGCGCAGCAGCACAGACGCGCCCAGCGGCCGGTAGCGCACACCCTTGAGCGCCAGCGGGATCAGCACGACGATGATCAGCGCGTTGAAGATCACGGCCGACAAGATGGCGGACGCCGGCGTCGTCAGCGCCATGATGTTCAGCACGTTCAGTTGCGGGTACACGGTGGCGAAGGCGGCCGGAATGATGGCGAAGTACTTGGCCACGTCGTTGGCCACGCTGAACGTGGTCAGCGCGCCGCGCGTCATCAGCATCTGCTTGCCGATCTCGACGATTTCGATGAGCTTGGTGGGGTTGGAGTCCAGGTCCACCATGTTGCCGGCCTCTTTGGCGGCCTGCGTGCCCGAGTTCATTGCCACCGCCACGTCGGCCTGCGCCAGTGCGGGCGCGTCGTTGGTGCCGTCGCCCGTCATCGCCACCAGCCGGCCTTCCGATTGATAGGCGCGAATCAGCTTCAGCTTGGCTTCGGGCGTGGCTTCGGCCAGGAAGTCGTCTACGCCCGCTTCGGCGGCAATGGACGCGGCGGTGAGCTTGTTGTCGCCCGTGATCATCACCGTCTTGATGCCCATGCGGCGCAGCTCGGCAAAGCGCGACTGAATGCCGGGCTTGACGATGTCTTTCAGTTCCACGACACCCAGCGCGCGGTTGCCGTCGCTGACCATCAGCGGCGTGCTGCCGCGCCGCGCCACATCTTCGGCCAGGCGCAAGACGGGTTCAGGCACCGTGTTGTCTTGCGCGGCAATCCACGACTGAATGGCGTCGACCGCACCCTTGCGGATCATGCGATCGCCCAGATTCACGCCGCTCATGCGCGACTGCGCCGTGAAGGGCACGAATTCGACGTCGATCATGCGCGCGGCCGGCGCGTGCAGGGACTTGTCGGCCAGCGCCACGATGCTGCGGCCTTCCGGCGTTTCATCGGCCAGCGACGCCAGGCGGGCGGCGTCGGCCAGTTCGCGCGGCGACACGCCGGGCGCGGGCAGGAAGGTCGACGCCTGACGGTTGCCGAAGGTGATGGTGCCGGTCTTGTCCAGCAGCAGCACATCCACATCGCCCGCCGCTTCCACCGCGCGGCCCGAGGTCGCGATGACGTTGGCGCTCATCATGCGGCTCATGCCCGCCACGCCGATGGCCGACAGCAGGCCGCCGATGGTGGTGGGGATCAGGCAGACCAGCAGCGCCACCAGCACCGTCACCGTGACGGCCGCGCCGCCACCGGCCGCACTGACCGCGTAGATCGAGAACGGCATCAGCGTGACGACGACCAGCAGGAACACCACGGTCAGGCCCACCAGCAGAATCGTCAGCGCCAGTTCGTTTGGCGTCTTCTGGCGCTTGGCGCCTTCGACCATGGCGATCATGCGGTCCAGGAAGCTCTCGCCGGGATCGGCCGCGATGCGCACGAAGATCCAGTCGGACAGCACTCGCGTGCCGCCCGTGACGGAAGAAAAGTCGCCGCCCGATTCGCGGATGACGGGGGCCGATTCACCGGTGATGGCGCTTTCGTCCACCGACGCCACGCCGGCAATGACCTGGCCGTCGCCGGGAATGGTGTCGCCGGCTTCCACCAGCACCACGTCGTCACGGCGCAGCAGGCCCGAGGGCTGGCTGATGGCCTGATCGCGCCATTGCGCGGGCTGGGCGTCGCGGGCGTCTGCCTCGCGAAAGCCTTTCAGCAAGCGGGCGTTGATGGTGGTGCGCAGGCCGCGTAACGTCGCCGCCTGTTGCTTGCCGCGCCCTTCGGCCAGCGCCTCGGCGAAGTTGGCGAACAGCACCGTGAACCACAGCCACACGGTAATGGCCAGGATGAAGCCCGCCGGGGCTTCGGCCTGGCCGCGCAGGGCCATGACCCAGAGCAGCGTGGTGAGGATGCTGCCCACGTACACCACGAACATCACGGGGTTCTTCAGCTGCGCGGCGGGCGATAGCTTGCGCAGGCTGTCCACCAGGGCCGGCCCGACAAGCGAGCGCGACCACATGCCGAAAGGGCGATCTTGCGTGGCAGTTGCGGGGGCGCGGGCAGCGCCGCCGCCTGCGCTGGAGGTTGGCATTTCAATTTTGGCCATGTTGATTCCTAGCCTGTTGCATTCAGGGTTGCAGGTGTTCCGCGACCGGGCCCAAGGCCAGCGCGGGCACATATGTCAGGGCGCCCACCAGCAGTACGGCGCCAATCAGCAGCACCACAAAGAGGGGGCCGGTGGTGGGCATGCTGCCGGGGCCGGCGGGCAGGCGGCGCTTGGCCGCCAGCGACCCGGCCATCGCCAGCACGGCGACGATCACGGCAAAGCGGCCGAACCACATCGCGATGCCCAGCAGCACGTTGTAGAAGGGCGTGTTGGCGGACAGGCCGGCGAACGCGCTGCCGTTGTTATTGGCGGCGGAAGACAGCGCATAAAGGATTTCGGAAAACCCGTGGATGCCCGGATTGAGCACGCCCGCCTGGCCGGCCGACACCGACACCGCCAGCGCCGTACCGCCCAGCACCAGCAGCGGCGTGGCCAGAATGACGATGGACACCATCTTCATGTCGTACGCTTCGATCTTCTTGCCCAGGTATTCCGGGGTGCGGCCGATCATCAGCCCGGCGATGAAGACGCCCAGGATGGCGAAGGCCAGCATGCCGTACAGGCCAGAACCCACGCCGCCATAAACGACTTCACCCAACTGCATCAGCAGCATCGGCGGCAGCCCGCCCATGGCGTTCAGAGAGTCGTGCATGCCGTTGACCGCGCCGCAGGACGCCGCCGTGGTGATGGTGGCGAACAGCGATGTGGCCGCAATGCCAAAGCGGGTTTCCTTGCCTTCCATGTTGCCGCCGGGCGAGAGCGCGGTCATTGCGCTGTCGGCGCCGGCCTGCGCGGCCATGGGGTTCGCCTGCTGTTCGAAGTACGCCGTACCCAGCGCGAAGACGGCGAACAGCACGGTCATCGCGGCCAGGATGGCGATGCCCTGACGCCGGCTGCCCACCATTTCGCCGAATGTGAAGCACAGCGCGGCGGGAATCATCAGGATGGCCAGCATCTCCAGGAAGTTCGCCAGCGGGGTGGCGTTCTCGAACGGATGCGCGGAGTTGGCGTTGAAGAAGCCGCCGCCGTTGGTGCCCAACAGCTTGATGGCTTCCTGCGAGGCCACGGGGCCCATGGCCAGCGTTTGCGTCGAGGTCACCGCAGGGTCGGTCACGGGTTGGCCCTTTGCATCCAGCACCGGCTGGCCTTGCGCATCCACGCGCGGCTGGTCGTAGTGCAGGGCTTCAACCGTCTGCACGTCCTGGTAGGGGCTGAAATTCTGGATCACGCCTTGGCTGACAAGCGCCAGCGCCAGCACGAACGACAGGGGCAGCAGCACGTAAAGCGTGCAGCGGACCATGTCGGACCAGAAGTTGCCGATGGTGGCGGAGCTATGGCGCGCCAGGCCGCGGATCAGCGCGAACAGCACGGCGATGCCGGTGGCGGCCGAGACGAAGTTCTGCACCGTCAGCGCCAGCATCTGCGTCAGGTAGCTCATCGTGGCTTCGCCGCCGTAGCCCTGCCAGTTGGTGTTGCTGACAAAGCTGATGGCGGTGTTGAGCGCCGAGTCCGACGTGACGGCGCCCATGCCCGCCGGGTTCAGCGGCAACATGCCTTGGACCCGTTGCAGGGCGTACACGACCACGACGCCAAGAATGTTGAAGGCGAGCACGGCCAGCGCATAACGCTTCCAGCCCATCTCGGCCTGCGGGTCGACGCCCGCCAGCCGGTAAATGCCACGTTCAAGCGGGCGGCCCAAGGCGGTAAGCCGGGATTGCCCGTTTTCCATGGCGATACGGATATAGCGCCCAAGCAGCGGCGCGATCGCAAGCAGGACCGCCAGGTACAGGACCAGCAGTCCGACGAATTCGGCGGTCATTAGAATTTCTCCGGTTTGAACAGGGCCACCAGCAGGTAGACGAACAGCAGGGCGGCGGTCAGGCCGCTGACCCAATAGAGCCAATTCATGACGGCTCCCCCGAAGACAGGGCTTCGCAGAAGCGCAGCAGGGCAACTGTCAGCCCGGCCATGACGGCGAAGACGGCGATATAGATGGCATCCACGTTTTTCCTCCCGGGAGCCACGCTCCCTTCGAACGACGGGCCTGCGCGGCAAAAGCGGATGCGCGCCGGGCAGGCCAGGTGACCAATCAGGACACCGGCAGGTTACGGAGCGGGGGGTAAAAACGGGATATAGGTTGGGGAGGGGGGTGTAAACAAGAAATAAATGTGGACCCCCACGCCGCACTCGCTTCGCTCGCTTGCTGCCCCCCGAGGGGGCTGGCCGGCCTTGGGGCGGCCCGGCGGCCGGCCGGGTCTTCGCTTGGCACCCGCTTGGCACCCGCTTCGCACTCGCTTCGCACTCGCTTCGCACTCGCTTCGCACTCGCTTCGCACTCGCTTCGCACTCGCTTCGCACTCGCTTCGCACTCGCTTCGCACTCGCTTCGCACTCGCTTCGCACTCGCTTCGCACTCGCTTCGCACTCGCTTCGCACT
>NZ_JBFTHD010000007.1:0-518587 GCF_056394065.1 Achromobacter sp. 10T422 | reverse complement strand
GGCCCTGACTGCGCGCAACCTCGATGCGCCCGAGGGAATCTGAAGGAACCCGCCGAAGGCGGGTGACGAAGATGACGAAGGGTACGTCCGGAGCGAAGGCTCCGGACCGCAATCGTGGGCGCGCGCAGTCAGGGCCACCGCGCCGACGGGCGACCTACGAAGATCAACGACCGCCCTCAAAAACCCGACGCCCGCCTCCGGAAAGACCCTCAACCGCCCCCGAAGCCGACCGCCCCAAAAACCCCTACCTCGAATAAGCCGAGAACTTAGACTTAGAAATCGACGTAGCTGCCACCTGCACATGCGGCGCCAGTTCTGCTTCCACCTTAGCCACCGTCCACCGCGTCGTCGGCACAGAAATATTGATCGCCGCCACCGCAAAACCGCGATGATCCGTGACCGGCGCCGCCACCGAAATATCCCCCAGCACCGTTTCGTTCACGATGATCGCGTAGCCCTTTTCCGCCACGCGCTGCACGCGGTCCAGCAGCTTCTCCGGGTTCACTTCCGTGTACGGCGTAATTGCTTCCAGGCGCGTCTGCGCCAGGATCTCGCGGCGGTGTTCGTCTGACAGGCGGGACAGAATTGCCGTACCCGATGCCGTGAAGAACGCCGGCAGGCGGCTGCCTACCGCGATGTCCACGTTCACCAGATGGTGGCCCGGAAAGCGCGCCACGAACACGATCTCGTGGCCGTCCAGTTCTTGCAGATTGGTCGTCTCACCCAACGTCCGGCTGATGTCCAGCAGATACGGCGACGCCTTGTCGATCAGCTCATTCGCGCGCACATAGTTGTACGAGAATTGCAGCACCTTCGGCGTCAGGCCGTAGTTGCGCGTGTCGGGAATGCGGCGCAGATAGCCCAGCGTTTCCAGCGTGTAGACCAGGCGTTGCGTGGCGCTGCGGTCCAGGCCTGAGGCGCGTGCAATATCGGCCAGCGTCATGTGGCGTTTCGAACCGTCGAACGCGTGCAGCACCTGAAAGGCTTTTTCAGTGGAACCGACAAACAGCGACGACCGGGTCCCGGTCGTCGCCTGCGGTTTTTCCGTGTCGTCGATAGTTGTTTTGCGCACAGAGACCAGCCTATTGAGTTCTAGGGATGCCACGCAAGAATCAACGCGAGGCGGGATTTGCCGGCCCGGCCTCGCGTATTGCGCTTAATTTAATTGTAATTCAATTATTAATATCGAATAACAATGACTTTATGCCAATGGCACCCCGGGTTGCGATGCCGAACGCGTATCGGGAATCGGGTGGCAGGACTGCGGGTGATACGTGTGCACGACCGACAATTTCACGCGGTCGCTGCGGTTGCCTTGCGCGGCGTGCAGCGTGCGGCAATGGAAGAACACCACGTCGCCCGCCTCAAGGTCAGGGCAGACCGCGCGGGCAATCCACTCGGCGTTTTGCGGCGCGTCGTCGCGAAAGAATTTCTTGTCGTCGAATTGGTCGGGCGTGAAGGCTGCCGCGTGCGAGCCCGGAATGAACGACAGGCCGCCGTTGTTGCGGGTTTCCGGCCCCAAGGCCAGCCAACAGGACACCAGGTCGGTGTCTGAAAACGACCAGTAGCGGATGTCCTGGTGCCAGCCCGTCAGGCTGCCATAGGCGGGGTGCTTGGTCATCACGCAGTTGTGGTGAACGGTGGACAGCACCGCAGGTTCGCCGAAGTAGCGGGCCAGCCATTGGGCAATGCGCGGGTCGGTTGCCCATTGCGCAAACAGCGGGTCGCGGGCGTAGGCGCTTAGCAGGCGGCGCACCGTCAGGCCGCCTTCGGCAGTGCGGGACTCGGGTGCGCCGGGGTAGCGCAGGTCAGCTTCGTATTCAATGGGCGCCACGTGCTCTTGCAAGTGGCGCTCGGCCAGCGCGCGCAGCGCGGCGACTTGTTCTGCGGGCACGAACTGGCGCGCCACCACAAACCCCTGCTCGCGCAGGACCGCTATCTGATCATCAGGCAGTAACCCGGACATCTCAATCCTCACACCCCGCGGCGGTTGCGAAGCGTCTGCGTGCGGGGCAGGCGCGTACCGGTCAGGCGCCGGTATACGCGGGGATGGCTAGATTACCAAAAGCATCGTCTGCGCCGGGCGTGGCCGCGTCAGGCGGAGGGTGTTTTTTCTATGGGCGCAGGCACGGGAACCGGCACGGGCGGATGCAAGCGCGCCGCATCGCGCTCCGTCACTTCGTGGTGCACCCATTCGCGCCACACCGCCACCAGCAACGCCATCAGCACCGGGCCGACGAATAGGCCGACGATCCCCATGGTTTTCACGCCGCCCACCAGGCCGAAGAAGGTCGGCAGGAACGGCAGTTTGACAGGGCCGCCCACCAAGCGCGGGCGCAGGGTCTTGTCGACAATGAAGAGTTCAACGCTGCCCCATACCATCAGCGCGATACCGGCAACCACATGGCCGGAACCCACCAGGTACAGCGACACCAGCGTGAACGACAGCGGCGCGCCGCCGGGGATCAGCGCCATGAAACCCGTGACCACGCCCAGCAGCACGGGCGACGGCACGCCCGCCACCCAGTACGCGACACCCAGCACAAAGCCTTCGCCCAGCGCGATCAGGCCCATGCCGGTTACGGTGGAATTGATGGTGGCCGGCACCACGCGCGAAAAGCGCTGCCAGCGCGCCGGCAGAATGCGTTCGCCCAGCACGTCCAGCTGCGCCACCATGCGGATGCCGTCCTTATAGACAAAGAACAGCGTGATCAGCATGAACAGCACGGTCAGCAGCAGCTGGAACACATTGCCCGTGGCCGCCAGCACCATGCGGTAGATGTTGCCCAGATGTTCACCGCTGACGGCTTCGACCAGCGCGCCCAAGGCATGGGGCTGGCCAATATAGGATTCCCAGTACTGCCCCAGCCGTTCGCCCACGGCGGGCATGGACGTGATCCAGTTCGGCACCGCCACGCCGTGGCGGTTGGCCGCGATGGCCCAGGCGAAGAAGGTGCTGGCTTCCTTGATGGCGTAAGACAGCGCCAGCGTGAGCGGCACGATCAGTACGACGATGACCATCAGCAGCGCCAACGACGCCGCAATCGCGGTGCGGCCGCCGCAGCGCACGACCAGGCGCTGGTACAAGGGCCAGCTGGCCAGACCAATAATGAGCGCCGCCAGGGCGGGAACGAGGAAGCCGCTAAGGAAGTAAACCCCTGCCAACAAGACAAGCAGCAGCAGCCAACGGGCGATCAGGTAAGCGGGTAGAACAGGCTGCATAGAGCGGATCGACAGTAAGGGCGTTGTAGGCTTTGACTGTCGGACTATACAGACGTTTCATAAAATACGAGGGACGCAAGCCCTGTATTTACTACGGGGTTTCCCGTGTTTTGACGGCGTGGCGGACGCGCAGGCCCGCCACGCGCCACGCGCGATTCTTACAGCGCGTACTCCGCCGCCTCTTCACGCGGGCTGCGGCGGCGCTGGGGCGCGGTCTGGATCAGGGCGGGTTCGGGTTGCGGTTGCGCCATCGTCATCGCGCTGGGCATGCCCAGCTGGCGCTGGTACACGCCGCAGCTTGCCGCCGACGGATCGGTTTCGTCGCGGCCGCTCAGCAGCGGGCAACCGGCGAACAATTCCGCCACCCAGTCCGTAAACGCACGCACCTTGGGCGACAACTGCCGGCTTTGCGGGTACAGCACCGAAATCGGCGTTGAACTGGGTTTCCACTGCGGCAGAATTTCGATCAGCTCGCCCGATTGCAGATGCGGCAATGCCATATAGCGCGCCACCTGGATCAGGCCAAAGCCCTTCAACCCGCAATCCAGATACGCGCCGGCCTCGTTCACGGCGACCGTGCCCTTCATGTCCACTTCCTGGTGCTTGCCATCCACCTTGAAGTCCCAGGCGCAGTTGCGGCCTGTGCGGCTCATGAAGTAATGCACGGCGTGGTGGTCGCGCAACGACTCGATGGTTTGCGGCATGCCGTAGCGCGCCACATACGTGGGCGACGCGCAGGTCACGGTTTGCAGGGTGCCAATTCGGCGCGCGACCAGGCTGGAATCTTCCAGCTCACCCCCGCGGATGACGCAGTCGACGGCCTCTTGCACCATATCCACAGGGCGGTCGCCCAAGCCCAGCACCAGCTCGACGTCGGGGTATTTGTCGTGGAAATCACACAATGAAGGAATCAGGATCAGGCGCCCGATGCAGGTCGGCACGTCGATGCGCAGCCGGCCCTTCAAGCGCAGGGCCGCTTCCTGGAAGCAGGCCTCGGTTTCCTCGACGTCGGCAAGAATGCGCACGCAGTGCTGGTAATAGCCCGCGCCGTCGGGCGTCAGGCCGATACGGCGCGTGGTGCGATTGAGCAGGCGCACGCCCAGCAGGCGTTCGAGGTTCTGAATGATGGTGGTGACGGTGGTGCGCGGAAGCGAGAGGCTGTCGGCCGCCCGGGTGAAGCTATTGGCGTCCACGACGCGCACAAACACCTGCATAGCCTGAAAACGGTCCATGGCGGCGGTGTCCTTTAGGCAAAAAAGTCGGGGTGAACGGAGCATAACCCGATTTCGGCGCTGATTAGTCATTTCCGCCGAACAGTGTTGCCGGAATAGACAGGTTTATCCGGCCCCACAAAACACTCAGAATGCAAACCATCTTGAAGTGCCCTTGCCTCCCGGCGACCCCACAGGGCATGTCAACCCTCAGCTTCCGTCCCCGCAGAGCCGCTTCGCCAAAGCGCTCTGACCAGGACTCGCAACTCCGCTTGATGTTGCACCGCAGCATAAGCATATGCAAACGGACGCTAAGGACTGCCATGCCACGGACCGCCGCAGCCGCCTCCGCCCCAGGCCCAAACAAGCGCGCTTTCGCTCCTATACCCCTCAAGGAAACATCATGGTTTCGCGTAATCGTATTGCTATGTTCGTCGTCTTTGCCGCCGTGCTCGCGGCCGGAGGCGGCTACGCCCTCACCCGCGGCCCGGCCGGCGGCAATGTCGCCATGGCCCAGGGCGCCCCGGCCGCCACGCCCGTCGAAGTGGCCGAAGTCGTCACCAAGACCATCGTGGATTGGCAGCGCTATTCCGGCCGCCTGGAAGCGATTGACCGCGTCGACATCCGCCCGCTGGTCTCTGGCACGCTGACGCAAGTGCACTTCCAGGACGGCACCATCGTCAAGAAGGGCGACGTGCTCTTCACCATCGACCCGCGCCCCTACGCGGCCGAAGTCGACCGCGCCGCGGCCGCCCTGACGGCGGCCAAGGCCCGCGCGTCGTACACCGCCACGGACCTGGCCCGCGGCCAGCGCCTGCTGACGGACAACGCCATCGCCCGCCGCGACTTCGAAGAAAAGCAGAACGCCGCGCGCGAAGCCGCCGCCAACCTGCAAGGCGCGCAAGCCGCGCTGGACTACGCGAAGCTGAACCTGGGCTACACCCGCATCGAAGCGCCCGTGGCCGGCCGCGTCTCGCGCGCTGAAGTCACCGTGGGCAACGTCGTCGCAGCCGGCGCCGGTTCGGTGCCGCTGACGACGCTGGTGTCGGTGTCGAAGATGTACGCATCGTTCGACGTAGACGAACAAACCTTCCTGCGCTACGTGAACCCCGCCCGCAATGGCAAGGCTGGCTCGGTGCCCGTTGAGCTGGGTCTGGCGAACGAAGACGGCTACTCTCGCACGGGCTTCGTGCAATCGGTGGACAACCGCCTGGATGCAACGTCCGGCACGATCCGCGTGCGCGCCGAGTTCGACAACGCCGACGGCTCGCTCTTGCCCGGCCTGTACGCCCGCGTCCGCCTGGGCGGCAGCGACCCGCGTTCTGCCGTGCTGATCGATGAAAAAGCCATCGGCACCGACCAGGACAAGCGCTACGTGCTGGTGCTGGACGACAAAAACCACGCCGTCTATCGCCAAGTGAAGCTGGGCGCCAACCAGGAAGGCCTGCGCGTCGTGGATTCCGGACTGGCCGCCGGTGAACGCATCGTCGTCAACGGCCTGCAGCGCATCCGCCCCGGCGACGCCGTCGCCCCGACCGTCGTCCCCATGGTCGCCGCCAAGAGCGCCCCGGTCCAGACCGCCGCGGCCCAACTGAAGTAAGGCCCGCGCGTCTACAGAGAACGTCCATGAATATCTCAAAGTTCTTCATCGACCGGCCGATTTTTGCCGGCGTGCTGTCCATCTTGGTGCTGCTGGCGGGCCTTCTGGCCATGTTCCAGCTGCCCATTTCCGAATACCCGGAAGTCGTGCCGCCATCGGTGGTGGTGCGCGCGCAGTACCCGGGCGCCAACCCCAAGGTCATCGCCGAGACCGTCGCGTCGCCGCTGGAAGAATCCATCAACGGCGTCGAAGACATGCTGTACATGCAGTCGCAGGCCAACAGCGACGGCAACCTGACGCTGACGGTCAACTTCAAGCTGGGCGTGGACCCGGACAAGGCGCAGCAGCTGGTGCAGAACCGCGTGTCGCAAGCGCTGCCGCGCCTGCCGCCGGACGTGCAGCGCCTGGGCGTGACCACGGCAAAAAGCTCGCCCACGCTGACGCTGGTCGTGCACTTGATCTCGCCGAACGACCGCTACGACATCACCTACCTGCGCAACTACGCCATCCTGAACGTCAAGGATCGTCTGGCCCGCATCACCGGCGTGGGCGAAGTAACGGTGTGGGGGTCGGGCAACTACTCGATGCGCGTGTGGCTTGACCCGCAAAAGGTGGCGCAGCGCGGCATGACCGCGTCTGAAGTGGTCGCCGCCATCCGCGAACAGAACGTGCAAGTGGCCGCCGGCGTGATCGGCGCGTCGCCCACGCAAGGCGATGTGCCGTTGCAGCTGAACGTGAACGCTCGCGGCCGTCTGCAAAGCGAAGAGGAATTCCGCGACATCATCCTGAAGACCTCGCCCGACGGCGCCGTGACGCACTTGTCCGACGTTGCCCGCGTGGAATTGGATGCACAGGAATACGGCCTGCGTTCGCTGCTGGACAACAAGCAGGCAGTCGGCATGGGCATCATGCAATCGCCGGGCGCAAACGCGTTGGACGTGTCGTCCAAGGTGCGCGCCGCCATGACCGAGCTGGCGCAAGACTTCCCGCCGGGCGTGGAATACCGCATCGAATACGACCCCACGCAATTCGTGCGTTCCAGTATCGAAGCCGTGGTGCACACGCTGCTGGAAGCCATCGCGCTGGTCGTGCTGGTGGTGATTCTGTTCCTGCAAACGTGGCGCGCGTCGATCATCCCGCTCTTGGCCGTGCCGGTCTCCATCGTGGGCACGTTCGCGCTGCTGCTGGTGTTTGGCTATTCGATCAACGCCTTGTCGCTGTTCGGGATGGTGCTTGCCATCGGGATTGTGGTGGACGACGCCATCGTGGTGGTGGAAAACGTCGAACGCAATATCGCGGCGGGCTTGAGTCCACGCGACGCCACCTACCGCGCCATGCGCGAAGTCAGCGGCCCCATCATCGCCATCGCGTTGACGCTCTGCGCCGTGTTCGTGCCGCTGGCGTTCATGACGGGCCTGACCGGCCAGTTCTACAAGCAGTTCGCCATGACCATCGCCATCTCGACGGTGATCTCGGCCTTTAACTCGCTGACCCTGTCGCCCGCGCTGTCGGCCCTGCTGCTGAAAAGCCATCACGACAAGCAAGACTGGCTGACCCGTGGCATGAACCGCGTCTTCGGCCGCTTCTTCAACTGGTTCAACAACATGTTTGGCCGCGCGTCCGAGTCCTACGGCACGGGCGTGTCCGGCGTGATCCGCCGCAAGGCCGGCGCGATGGGCGTGTACGCGGTGCTGGTGGCCGCCACCATCGGTGTGTCGTACCTGGTGCCCGGCGGCTTTGTGCCGGCGCAAGACAAGCAGTACCTGATCGGCTTCACGCAGTTGCCCAACGGCGCGTCGCTGGACCGCACGGAAGCCGTGATCCGCCGCATGAGCGACATCGCCCTGAAGGAACCCGGCGTGCAATCCGCCATCGCCTTCCCCGGCCTGTCGATCAACGGCTTTACCAACAGCTCCAGCGCCGGCATCGTGTTCGTGACGCTCAAGCCCTTTGAAGAACGCAAGGGCGCTGAACTGTCGGGCAACGCCATTGCCGCATCGCTGAACCAGAAGTTTGCGGCCATCCCGGAGTCGTTCATTGCCGTGTTCCCGCCCCCGCCTGTGATGGGTTTGGGCACGCTCGGCGGCTTCAAGCTGCAACTGGAAGACCGCGCCGCGCTGGGCTACGCCGAACTGGACAAGGCCAAGCAGGCCTTCCTGGAAAAGGCGCGCCAAACGCCTGAGCTCGGCCCCGCGTTCTCCAGCTACGAAATCAACGTGCCGCAACTGGATGTGGACCTGGACCGCGTGAAGGCCAAGCAGCTGGGTGTGCCGGTGACGGAAGTGTTCGACACCATGCAGATCTATCTGGGCTCGATGTACGTGAACGACTTCAACCGCTTTGGCCGCGTGTTCCAGGTGCGCGCCCAAGCCGATGCGCCGTTCCGCGCCCACGCCGACGACATCCTGCAACTGAAGACCCGCAACGCCGCGGGCGACATGGTGCCGTTGTCGTCGCTGGTGACGGTGAAGCAAACGTTCGGCCCCGAAATGGTGGTGCGCTACAACGGCTACACCGCCGCCGACATCAACGGCGGCCCGGCGCCCGGCTACTCGTCTGACCAGGCGCAAGCCGCGGCCGAACGCGTCGCCGCCGAGACGCTGCCGCGTGGCGTGAAGTTCGAATGGACTGACCTGACGTATCAGCAAATTCTGGCGGGCAATGCCGGCTTGTGGGTATTCCCGATCAGCGTGCTGCTGGTGTTCTTGGTGCTGGCCGCGTTGTACGAAAGCCTGACCCTGCCGTTGGCCGTGATCCTGATCGTGCCGATGAGCATCCTGGCCGCCCTGACGGGCGTCTACCTGACGGGCAACGACAACAACATCTTCACGCAGATCGGCTTGATGGTGCTGGTGGGCTTGTCGGCGAAGAACGCGATTCTGATCGTGGAATTCGCAAGAGAGCTGGAGATGAGCGGCCGCACGCCGTTGGAAGCCGCCATCGAAGCCAGCCGCCTGCGTCTGCGCCCGATCTTGATGACGTCCATCGCGTTCATCATGGGTGTGGTGCCGCTGGTGCTGTCGTCTGGCGCCGGTTCGGAAATGCGCCACGCGATGGGGGTTGCCGTGTTCTTCGGGATGCTGGGCGTGACCTTGTTCGGCCTGTTCCTGACGCCGGTGTTCTACGTGCTGCTGCGTTCGCTGGGCGGCAAGCCGCTGCACTCGGCGGCCCCGCATGAAGCGCCGGAGTGCGCCCCGCACATCGACACGAACGCGCCGCCCGCCACGCAGACTCACGCATAAAGCCGGCAGACAAAAAGAGAAGCCAGCGCGTCCCGCCCCACCCGGCGGGGCGCGCGCCAAAGAGAATTCATCATGATCCAAAGACTGACCCGCGGTTCCGCCCTGCTTGCCATCCTGCTCGTGCTGGCCGGCTGCGCGGTGGGCCCCACCTACGAAAAGCCGTCTGCCGCCGCGCCCGCGGCATTCAAGGAAGCCGCGCTGCCCGCCGCTGAAGCCGGCACCTGGAAGCCCGCCGAGCCGTCGGAAGACGCGCTGCGCGGCGCCTGGTGGAAGGTGTTCGGCGACGAGGGCCTGAACCAGCTGGAAGACGAAGCGCAACAGGCCAACCAGAACCTGCAAGCCGCCGCCGCCCGCCTGGCGCAATCCCGCGCGCTGCAACGCGAAGCCCGCGCCGGCTTCTTCCCCACGCTGGACGCCGCCTTCGGCCCCAACCGTCAACGCCCGTCGGCCGTATCGCAAGGGCTGCCCGACGGCACCTCCACCTCGCCGGTCACGACGTGGCGCGCGCAAGGCGCGGTGTCGTATGAAGCCGACCTGTTCGGCCGCGTGGCCTCCACCGCAGACGCCGCCACCGCTGACGCCCAGCAAAGCGAAGCGCTGTACCGTTCGGTGCTGCTGGCCTTGCAGGCAGACGTGGCCACCACGTACTTCCTGGTCCGCGAACAAGACGCCGAATCGCAGCTCTACCGCCAAACAGTCAAGCTGCGCACCGACACCTTGCAACTGATCCAGCGCCGCTACGACGCCGGCGACATCAGCGAACTGGACCTGGCGCGCGCCAAGGCCGAACTCGCATCCGCGCAATCGGAAGCACTAGGCATCGATCGCCGCCGCGCCGCGTCTGAACACGCGCTGGCCGTGCTGCTGGGCCGCGCCCCGTCCGACTTCACGATGCCGCCGCAGCCCATCCAGAAGGTCGCCTTGTCGATCCCCGCCGGCTTGCCGTCGACCTTGCTGGAACGCCGCCCCGACATCGCCGCCGCCGAACGCGCCATGGCCGCCGCCAACGCCCGCGTCGGCGCCGCCAAGTCCGCGTTCTTCCCACGCCTGGACATCACCGGCGCCTTCGGCTACGAGTCGTCTGACCTGGGCAACTTGTTCCAGTGGTCCAGCCGCACGTTCCTGCTCGGCCCGCTCGTCGGCGCCGCGCTGTCGATGCCCATCTTCGACGGCGGCCGCCGCCAAGCCGGCCTGGACCGCGCCCGCGCCGTCTACGAAGAAGACGTCGCCGTCTACCGCCAAACCGTCCTGAACGCGTTCCGCGAAGTCGAAGACAACCTGGCCAACCTGCGCATCCTGTCCGACCAGACCAAGGCCCAAGACGCCGCCGTCGACGCCTCGGCCCGCGCCGCCAAGCTGTCCCACACGCAGTATCGCGAAGGTTCGATCAGCTACCTAGACGTCATCGAAGCCGACCGCAGCGTCCTCTTGCAACAACGCGTAGCCGTGCAATTGAGCGGCGAGCAAGCAAGATCAGCCGTAGAACTGATCCGCGCCATCGGCGGCGGCTGGGAAAACCCGGTCCCGCCCGAAACGGTAGCCGCCAAGTAGGACCAGTGCGTTGATAGCGTGTATTGGAGTAGTGTGCTGAGTGTGCTGGAGTCAGACTGCATTTTTGAAATTGCAGTCTGACTCCAGCTGCAGACTCCAGCAGCACGAAATTGCAGTCTGACACCAGAATTACGAAACGGTGGCCACCAAAGAAATGCAGTCTGACTCCAGCAAAGAAATGCAGTCTGACTCCAGAAATAAATTGCAGTCTGACTCCAAAATAAAATTCGCAGTCTGACTCCTCCCTCCAAGCAGCGCACCCACACGCGAAGCGCACACCCTCACGCCGCACCCCCACGCGTAAGCTCCACAAGGCCGCCTGCTCGGCCGGCATGGAGCGGGCCCCGCAAGATCTTCCATCACCCAACCCCCGTGGTGAGCACCCTAAGAAACCCGTTCGCCCCCGCTGCTATGAGATTGCAACTGACCGAGTCCGTTGCGTCGGCGGCCTGCGGGGCGCGGGGCGTCGATAAGCCCGAGGGAATCGGAAGGCAGTCGCCGAAGGCGACAACGACGATGACGATGGGAGGGGCCGCCTAGGCAAGTCCGGAGCGAAGGCTCCGGACCGCAATCGTTGCCCCGCGCCCCGCAGGCCGCCGACGCAACGGGCGTCACTAGCACACCCACCCCCACACGCAACCGCAACCGCAACCGCAACCTCATCCTCAGCCGCAACCACAGCCACACCCACAGCCAAACCCGCCCCCTACCTCCCCCCCTCCAACCACCTCCGCGCCACCCGATACCCCACAAACACATAAAACCCCGAACTATTCGCCACCAACCACGCCCCCAACCCGCCCAGCAACGCCACCACCGGCCCCACCGCCCTCACATCGCCCTGCGTCCACGCGATCACCCCCAACGCGCCCACCGTCACCAACCCAATCGCCAGCCGCTTCACCACAACCAACCCCGCTGACCGTCCCGCCATCAGCATCACGACGCCAATCGACAACGCCAGCGCCGTTCCGGCGCACACCGCCACCAGCGCAAACGCCGCCCATGCCGACCCGGCAACCCGCAGCAGCAGGCTCAGCACTTCAATCCCCACCCCCAGCCCGCCCGTCATCACCAACACCGACAACGCCAGCGGCGACCACATCCCCGGCGGCGTATCGCGCGCATCCATTTCCGCCACGAACCGATGCATGGCCGCGGACTCTGCCGGGTGCCTGCCTTCCGCCAGCGCAGCCTCCACCCTGCGGCACTGCGCAATCAACGCATTCAGGCCGGAGCGGGAAGATGGCATCACAACCTCGTCACACCCGGCGCATGTTCCGCCACGGTATTGCGCAACGCCGCCATGGCCTCTTGCACCGCCATCGGCCGGAACGCGTCCTCACGCCAATACATCGCCACGGACCCGAAGCCTGACAGCCGCACCGGAATGATCTGCATCGCCCGCATCTGCGAAAACCGCAACGCCGCGCGATGCGACGCCACGCCGATCATGTCGCTGTTGTTGATCAGCGTAAGGTTGATCGTCACCGAATTCGACTCCACGTGATCCACGGGCGGCGACTGCCCCGCCGCTGCCAGCGCCGCGTCCACCGCGTTACGGATCGGCGTGCCCTTGGGCCACAGAATCCATCGGTACGACAACAGATCCTGCCAACTGGGTTGCTCAATGGAAAACAGCGGATGACGTGGACGCGCCACCAGATGAATCGGTTCCAGGTACAGCGCTTCAAAGCGGATGGCGGGGTCGTGATGCTCGGGCGCCGAACGGCCCACCACGATGTCCAGATCGCCCTGCGCCAACTGCGCCAGCAAGCGGTCCGTTGTACCTTCCACCAGCTTCACGCGCGCTTGCGGCATGCGTTCCAGCAGCTTCATCACCGCCAACGGCACCGTGTCGGACGCCGACGCGCCAGACGCGCCAATCACCACACGCCCGCCGCCGCCTTCGCGCAGCGCAGCCATGTCGGCGCTGGCGCGATCCAGCTGCGCCTCCATGCGCTGCGCATGCGCAATCAACACATCGCCATGCGGCGTAGGCCGCAGCCCGCGCGCGTGGCGTTCGAAGAGCGGCAGCCCGATGTCGTCTTCCAGGTCTTTCAGCCACTTCGACAAGCCGGGCTGCGTCGTATTGAGCATTGCGGCGGAATGGCTGATGTTGCGGGTCTGCGCCAGACTCAACAGCATCTTCAGATTGCGCAGCCGCAGGCGGTGGGTCCAGTCCATGCAGGCCCTCGTCTTGGGGGGATTTGTCTCGTATGTATATCGTTATTCGTATGGATAATAAGATAATTTCATTTCAAAACACATAGCTGCTCTGCGCATAATCGTCTCCATATCGAGACCAGCCGCGAACCACGCGGCGGCCACCCGTAGAAGCCGGCATCAGCCGGACATACTGGAGACAACCATGCCCGACAGCCACAGCGGCCGCGCGGATAGCGCAGCCATTCCTGCCGCCGCCCCCGCCGCCCATCAAGCGTCCGACCGCCCATCGGATCGCAGCGCCGATCGCGCCGCCTACTACGCCCGCATCGCCAAGAAAAACATGGCTCCCCTGTGGGAGTCCCTGCACAACCTGGTTCCCCGCCAGCCCGCCCCGCGCTGCGTGCCCGCGCTCTGGAAGTACGACGACGTGCGCGACGACGTCATGGCGTCCGGCTCGCTCATCACCGCCGAAGAAGCCGTGCGCCGCGTGCTGATCCTGGAAAACCCCGGCCTGCCCGGACAAGCCAGCATCACGCAAAGCCTGTATGCCGGACTGCAACTGATCCTGCCCGGCGAAATCGCGCCCAGCCACCGCCACACACAATCGGCGTTGCGCTTCATCGTGGAAGGCCGCGGCGCGTATACCGCCGTCAACGGCGAACGCACCACCATGCATCCGGGCGACTTCATCATCACGCCGTCCTGGACGTGGCACGACCACGGCAACGCCGAAACCACCGAAGGCGGCGAGCCCGTCGTCTGGCTGGATGGGCTGGACATCCCGCTGTTGCGCTTCCTGGATGCCGGCTTCGCCGAAAACTATCCGCAGGCGACCCAACCCGTCACCCGCCACGAAGGCGACAGCATGGCGCGCTACGGCAACAACATGGCGCCGGTGCGGCACCAGACCAGCAGCGGCACGTCGCCCATCTTCAACTACCCCTACGAACGCAGCCGCGAAGCGCTGGACGCGCTGTACCGCCACGGCGAACTCGACCCCTGGGACGGCGTGAAGCTGCGCTACCTGAACCCGGCCACGGGCGGGTACCCCATGCCCACGATGGCGACCTTCATGCAGCTGCTGCCAGCGGGCTTTCAAGGCAAGACGTACCGCAGCACCGACTCCACGGTTTACAGCGTGGTGGAAGGCCGCGGCACCGCCCGTATCGGCGACCAGGAATTCCACTTCGCCCCGCGCGACGTCTTCGTGGCGCCGTCGTGGCTGCCCGTGCAATTGGCCGCGCTGGATGACGTCACCCTGTTCAGCTATTCCGACCGCCCCGTGCAAGACGCACTGGGCGTGTGGCGCGAAGAACGCGTCGGCTGATCCACGCCGCCCCGTTCGCTTAGCGCTGCGCTTTCCTCCGCGCTTTCCTCATTGCTTTCCTCCGCGCTTTCCTCATTGCTTCCCGCAGTTTCCCTCCAAGGGTGATCCATGTCTTTTGTGTTTGCTCCCCCCGCCCCTGTCGCCGTGCCTGTTGCCGGCAGCCAGGACGTCTTCCCGGTGCGCCGCGTGTACTGCGTGGGCCGCAACTACGCCGCGCATGCGCGCGAGATGGGCTTCGACCCTGACCGCGAACCGCCGTTCTTTTTCTGCAAGCCCGCCGACGCCGTCGTGCCGGTTGCCGATGGCCACACGCTGGAACTGCCCTACCCGCCCGAAACCGCCAACCTGCATTACGAAATTGAACTGGTCGCGGCCATCGGCAAAGGCGGCGCCAACATCGCAGTGGGCGACGCGCTGCAACACGTGTGGGGCTACGCCGTCGGCCTGGACATGACGCGGCGCGACTTGCAGATGAAGATGCGCGAAGCGGGCCGCCCGTGGGAACTGGGCAAAGCCTTCGACCAAAGCGCGCCCATCGGCCCGCTGCATCCTGCCGAAGCCGTGCGCAACACCAACCAGGCCGCCATCTGGCTGCAAGTCAACGGCGCCGACAAACAGCGCAGCGACATCGGCAAGCTGATCTGGTCCGTCGCCGAAACCATCGCCTACCTGTCCAAATACTTCCGTCTGGAAGCGGGCGACCTGATCTACACCGGCACGCCCGAAGGCGTCGGCCCCGTGGTGCGCGGCGACAAGATGACAGGCGGCGTCGACGGCCTGGGCACCCTCAATGTGCAGATGGTTTGACCCTTACAGGAAGCCCCCATGCAACTTCATAGCTTCTTCAACAGCTCGACGTCGTATCGCGTGCGCATCGCGCTGGCGCTCAAGGGTTTGTCTTACGACTATCTGCCCGTGAATCTGCGCAAGCAGGAGCAGCGCGCGGCCGATTATGTGGCGAAGAATCCGTCGGCGGGCGTACCGCTGCTGATTGATGACGGCGTGCAGCTGTCGCAGTCGCTTGCCATCATCGACTACCTGGACGCAACGCACCCCGAACCGCGCCTGATTCCCGCTGACACGTTGGCGCGCGCACGCGTGCTGGAACTGTCGGACGCCATCTCCTGCGACATCCACCCCGTCAACAACATGCGCATCCTGCGCTATCTGCAAGACGTGCTGGGCGCAAGCGATGAACAAAAGACGGCCTGGTATCACCACTGGATCAAGGAAGGGCTGACGGCGGTTGAAGCCCTGCTGGCTCGGCACGGACACGGCGCGTACTGCTTTGGCGATGCGCCCACGCTGGCTGATTGCTGCCTGGTGCCGCAAGTGGCCAACGCGCAGCGCATGGGCTGCGATGTGTCCGCCTACCCGCGCATCCTGCGCATTTTTGAACACTGCAATGCGCAGCCCGCGTTCCAGCAGGCCGCGCCCGCGCAACAACCCGACTACACCTCATGACGACGCCGACTCCCCCGCAAGAGCCCGACACCCACGGCGCGCCGCTGCGCGCATACACCGACCCCGCCTATCGCCCCTTGTGCCCCAACCTGGCTGACGTACGCGCCAACATCGACCGGCTCGACGACGAGATCGTGCGCCTGATCGCTGAACGCGCCATGTATGTGAAGGACGCCGCGCGCTTCAAGCGCGATGCATTCCAGGTAAGCGCACCCGCGCGCCAGGCGCAGGTGTTCGACAAGGCCCGCGCGCTGGCCACGCGCCACAACGCCGGCTTTGCGAACCTGGAACAGGTGGTGGACGCCACCTACCGCGCAATGGTCGCCGCCTTCATCGCCAACGAGCAAACCTATTTCGACACCATGAAAGATGTGGGAGACACGCATGCTTAAGTTCTTGCCGCCGACGCACTTTCGCATCGCGCCCGCCATGGCTGCCGCCATGCTGCTGGGGCTGGCTGCGCTGACGCCCTGGACGGCAGCGCAGGCCGCCGACACCTGGCCCGCGCAACCGCTCAAAGCCATCGTGCCTTTTGGCCCCGGCTCCAGCCCCGATCAGGTCGCGCGTATCGTTGGCGAGAAGGCCGGCGCCATCCTGGGCCAGACCATCGTCATCGAAAACAAGCCGGGCGCAAGCGGCAACATCGGCACCTTCGCCATCGCCAACGCCAAGCCCGACGGCTACACGTTTGGCGTGTCCATCACCGGCCCGCTGGTGAACAACACGCTGCTGTTCGACAAGCTGCCCTATGCGCCCGCCACCGATCTGTCGCCACTGACGCTGGCCGTGCACCAGCCCAACGTGCTGGTTGTGCCCGCTTCGGCCGGTATCGACAACGTGGGCCAACTGCTGGAAGCGCTGAAGAAGAATCCGGACAAGTACAACTTCCCGTCACCAGGCGCCGGCACCGTGTCGCATCTGGCGGTGGAGCTGCTGCTGCAACAGATCGGCGCGCGCGCAACGCATGTGCCGTATCCGTCGTCACCCGCCGCGCTAACGTCACTGCTGTCGGGCGACACCCAATTCGCCGCGCTGCCGCCCATTGCCGTCATGCCGATGGTGAAGGATGGCCGCCTGAAGGCGCTGGCCGTCACGTCGTCCAAGCGTTCGGCGCTGCTGCCCCAGATTCCGACCTTGGCTGAAGTGGGCGTGCCGGGCATTGAAGGCTCGGCGTGGATCGGTTTCGTGGTGTCGTCGAAGGTGCCGGCCGATATTCAAAAGAAGCTGTCCGATGCGCTGATCCAGGCGATCCGCGACCCGGAAGTGGCCAAGCGTCTGCAAGCGCAGTTCATGGACCCGGTGGCCAGCACGCCTGCCGAATTCCGCACCTATATGGATGACGAGCTCACGCGCTGGGAACCCCTGATCAAGAAGCTGGGCATCAAGGGCCAGTGACACGCATCACACGCAAGGAGAATCTGATGGTCATTACCGAACCCGCCCGCCAAGTCCCGCTGTACGGGGAATATGACGTTGTGGTGCTGGGCGGCGGCCCCGCCGGCATCCTGGCCGCCACCAGCGCCGCCCGCAACGGCGCGCGCGTGCTGCTCGTGGAGCGCTACGGCTTTCTGGGCGGCATGGGCACCGCCGCGGGCGTGTCCAACTTCTGCGGGCTGCACGCCAACATCCACGGCAGCATCCAGCAAGTGGTGCACGGCATGACCAACGATCTGCTGGACCGCATGCGCGCCATGGACGGGCTGAACGAGCCGCACCTGATACTGGGCAAGATCCACGCACAGGCCTACGACATCTCGGCATTCAAATGCGCCGCCGACGGCCTGGTGCAAGCCAGCGGCGCACACGTTCTGTTCCACGCCCTGGCGACCGGCCTCGCGCGCGACGCTGAAGGCCGCGTCGACGCCTTGTTCCTGGAAACGAAATCCGGGCGCTGCGCCGTGCGCGCAAAGGTCTTCATCGACTGCTCGGGCGACGCCGACATCGCGCAATGGGGCGGCCTGCCGTTTGAAAAAGGCGACGAACACGGCCACATGCTCTACCCCACGCTGATGTTCAAAGTCGGCAACGTGGACGGCGCGCGCGCGCAGGAAGCCTGGAAGACCATCCCGCTATTGATGGACGAAGCCGCCGCCAGCGGCGAGTTCACGTTTCCGCGCCGGGGCGCCATCGTGCGTCCGCAAAAGCACGACTACGAATGGCGCGTCAACGTTACGCAGCTGGCCAATGCCGACGGCAGCGCGGCGGACGGCACCGATGCCGGCTCGCTGTCCGCAGGCGAACTCGAAGGCCGCCGCCAAATCGTGCAGTACTTGAGCTTCTTGCGCGCCAAGGTGCCGGGCTTTGAAAACGCCTATGTGCTGGACATCGCGCCGCAACTGGGCATACGCGAAACGCGCCGCATCGTGGGCGAAGCGGTGCTGACCAAGGAAGACGTATTGGGCTGCGCCAACTTCGACGACAGCATCGGCGTGAACGGCTGGCCGCTGGAAATGCACACGGCGGGCGACGTGCAATGGATGTGGCCGCCCATTCCCGAATCGCGCGGCTACAACCAGCTGCCCTTTCGCATGATGGTGCCCAAGCGCGGGCCGGGTGTCGCCAGCAACGTGCTGGTGGCGGGCCGCTGCGCGTCCATGACGCACGAAGGCCAATCGGCCGCGCGCGTCAGCGGCAGCTGCTTTGTCATGGGCGAGGCGGCCGGCACGGCGGCGGCGATGGCGCTGCGCGCAGGTCTCACACCGGCCGACATTTCCATTGCCGCCTTGCAGGCGCAGCTGACAGCACAGGGCGCCTTCCTTGGCGGGCAAGGCTGATGGCATGCAGGAAGCAAACATGAACACATCAACAATGGCAACGACGGCAACGCAGGCGGCGCGATCCGTCATCGTGGTGGGCGGCGGCATCGGCGGGCTGGCCGCCGCGCTGGCGCTGACCAGGCAAGGAATCGCCGTGCAACTGCTGGAGCAAGCCGCGCACATCGGCGAAATCGGCGCCGGCATTCAATTGGGGCCCAACGCATTTGCGGCGTTGGACGCGCTGGGCGTGGGCCAGACGGCGCGCACGCGTGCCGTCTTCACCGACCACATCATCATGATGGACGCGGTGGACGCCAAAGAAGTCGTGCGCATCGACACGGGCGACGCGTTCCGCACGCGCTTTGGCGGGCCGTATGCCGTGATTCACCGCGCCGACATCCACCTGTCCATTCTGGAAGCCGTGCAGCAGAACCCGCTGATCCGCTTTCGCACGTCGACCCAGATCGCCAGCATGTCGCAGGACGCGCACGGCGTGGAAGTGGTGGACACCGACGGCAACCGCTATCGCGCGGACGCCGTGGTGGGCGCGGACGGCGTCAAATCCGTGATCCGCGAACGCACCGTGGGCGACCCCGCGCGCGTGACCGGCCACGTGGTCTACCGCGCCGTCGTCGAACGCGACAACATGCCCGACGAACTGCGCATCAATGCCCCCGTGCTGTGGGCCGGCCCGCACTGCCACCTGGTGCATTACCCCTTGCGCGGCGGCCAGCAATACAACCTGGTCGTCACCTTCCACAGCCGCGAACAAGAAGAATGGGGCGTGCGCGAAGGCAGCAAGGAAGAAGTGCTGTCGTACTTCGAAGGCATACACCCGCGCCCGCATCAAATGCTGGACCGCCCGACCTCATGGAAACGCTGGGCCACCGCCGACCGCGAACCCGTCGACCACTGGGGCGAAGGCCGCGTCACCCTGCTGGGCGACGCCGCGCATCCGATGACGCAATACATGGCCCAAGGCGCCTGCATGGCGCTGGAAGACGCCGTCACGCTGGGCGAAGCCGTCCGCCAATGCGAACACGATCTAGAAGCCGCGTTCCGCTTGTATGAATCGGTGCGCATTCCGCGCAGCGCGCGCGTGGTGTGGTCAACACGCGAAATGGGCAGGCTCTATCACGCACGAGGCGTTGAACGCACCGTGCGCAACATGCTGTGGACCGGCCGCAGCCAGTCCCAGTTTTACGACGCATTGCAGTGGCTGTACGGCTGGAAGGTAGAGCACTGCCTCGCGGCACCATAACAGCGCAGAAGACAAGCGCCCGGAACAAGCGCACGGAACAGGCGCAACGAACCGCACGCTAAACAAGCGCACTAAACAGGCGCACTAAACAAGCGCAAATGAGGAGACAACCATGACAAGCATCACCTTACGCGGCACCGCCGCCATCGCGCTCGCGCTCGTGGCATCCGTGGCCGGCGCGCAGGCGAAACCGCTGGACATCGGCTTCATCGGCACGCTCTCCACGCCCGCCGGCTACATCGGCGAAGACGAGCGCGATGCGTTCATGCTGGCCGTCAAGGAAGGCGGCGGAAAGCTGGGTGGCGTACCCGTCAACGTGCGCGTTGAAGACGACGCGCTCAAGCCCGCCAACGCCAAGCAGACCGCCGACAAGATGGTGCAGGATGGCGTGCGGCTGTTCACAGGCGTCAACTTTTCGAACGTCATGGCGGCCGTTGGCCCCACGGTGCTGAACGCAGGCGGCTTCTACGTCAGCCTGAACGCCGGCCCCTCCAACTACGCCGGCAAAGCCTGCAACCCGAACTACTTCGCCGTCGCCTTCCAGAACGACTCCTACGCCGACACCGCCGGCATCGCCGCCAACGAACTGGGCGTCAAACGCGTCGTCGTCATGGCGCCCAACTACCAGGCCGGCCGTGACGCCGTCGCCGGTTTCAAGCGCGCCTATAAAGGCGACATTGCCGAAGAGATCTACACCAAGCTCGACCAATCCGACTTCTCGGTAGAACTCGCCCGCATCCGCTCGCTGAACCCCGACGCCATCTTCCAGTTCCATCCGGGCGGCGCAGGCATTAACCTGACCAAGCAATTCGCCAATTCCGGCCTGTCGGACAAGATCAAAATGATCACCCCGATCTATTCCATGGACGACCGCATGCTCGCCGCAACCGGTACGGCAAGCAAAGGCTTCTACCTGAGTTCACTGTGGAGCGCCGACCTGGACAACGCGCAAAACAAACACTTCGTCGACGCCTTCACGCAAGCCTACAAGCGCCCGCCCACCGCCTACGCTGCCCAGGCCTACGACACCGCCAACCTGATTGCCTCGGCCCTGAAAGCCGTCAACGGCGACATCACCGGCCGCCCCGACGACTTCCGCGCTGCGCTACGCAAAGCCGACTTCGCCAGCGTCCGCGGCAAATTCAAATTCGGCCCCAACAACCATCCCATTCAGGACTGGTACCTGCTGCACATCGAAGCCGGCCCAGACGGCAAGCTCGTGTACAAAAACCTGAAAGTGCTGGCCCGCGACCACACCGACGTGCACGCCGCCGACTGCAAGATGTAGCGCGCAAAGATGTAGTGCGCAAAGAAAGGCGAGGATCTAGTCCTGACTTTCGCAAAAGCTCAGGCGGTTGCCAAACGGATCGGTAACCGCCATCACCCGCCCCCATGGCAAGTCTTCGACGCCCGGCCGCATATACCCGTATTGTTTGGCCGAGACTTCCGCGTGATACGCGTCCACGCCTTGCATCCGCACAAACACAGCGGACCCGGGCGTGGCATCGCCGTGATGTTCGGACAGATGCAAAATCAAATCGCCACGATGCACCTGCGCGTACAACGGGAAGCCCGCTTCAAAGCGATGTTCCCAATCCCATTCAAAGCCAAGAAAGTCCAGATAGAACTCGCGCGCTTTGTCGACGGAGAAGATACGAAGGATGGGAATGGCGGGGGAAAATTGCATGATGAAGTCACGGGACAAGGGTTGATGGGTTACGCGCGGCGCGCATCGGCGCTCAAGGCCACACCCGCAAGCGCTTCCCCCATCCTACAAGACGAGCGACGCGACACCACGTAGACGAACCGCGAAGCGAGACATCGCACAAACCCCACGACGCAACCCACGTACAAATCCCGCGAAGCGAGACACCGCACAAGCCTCGCGAAGCGACACTACGCCGACGCAAGACACCGCGTAAGCCCCACAAGGCCGCCCGCGCGGCCGGCATGGGGCGGGCCCCGCAAGATCTTCCTCACCCACCTCGCCGATGAGCAGAACCCTAAGCAAGAAACTCTCCCCAGCGACCGTGAGATTGCAACTGCTGGAGCCCGTGGCGCCGGTGGCCTGCGGTGCGCGGGGCGTCGATAAGCCCAACGGAATCCGAAGGCAGGCGCCGCAGGCGCCAACGAGGATGAGGCAGGGGCAGTCCGGAGCGAAGGCTCCGGACCGCAATCGTTGCCCCGCGCACCGCAGGCCACCGGCGCCACGGGCGTCAACAAACCCCCAAAAACATCAATTCAAACTAGCCCCAGAAATCTTAACAATCTCCTGATACTTCGCCTTCTCACCCTTCACAAATTCAGCAAACGCCTCTGCCGTCATCGGCCCCGTCTCCGACCCCATGGTCAGCAGGCGTTGCTTCACATCCGGCTGTTGCATCGCATCCGCATACGCCTTGTTCAACTTCGCCACCACCGGCGCCGGCGTGCCGCCCGTCGTGAACACGCCAAACCACGTACCCAGATCAAAGCCCTTCACACCCGACTCTTCAACCGTCGGCACATCCGCCAACAACGACGAACGCTTCGCCGTCGTCACCGCCAGCGCCTTCACCTTGCCGTCCTTGATCAACGGCGCCGACGCCGCCAGATTGTCGAACATGAAATCCGACTGACCCGACAGCAACGCCAACTGCGCGGGCGCCGCGCCCTGATAAGGAATGTGCTCGACATTGATGCCAGCACGCGCCTTCAGCAACTCACCCGACAGATGGCCCGCGCTGCCGTTGCCGCCCGAACCGTAGTTCAGCTTGCCCGGATTCTTCTTCGCGTACTCGATCAGATCCGCCAGGGTCTTGATGTTGTTCTTCTCAGCGAACTCAACGTTCATCACCAGCACATTCGGCACCGACGCCACAATCGTCACCGGCGCAAAATCCTTCACCGGGTCGTACGGCAGATTCGCGAACAGCCAGGGGTTGATGGCGTGCGTCGCCACAGCGCCCATCACCAGCGTGTAGCCATCAGCCGGCGCCTTGGCCACCAGGTCAGCGCCAATATTGCCGCCCGCGCCCGACCGGTTTTCCACGATCACGGGCTGCCCCAGCGAACCACGCACCTTCTCGGCCAGCATGCGGGCCATGGTGTCCAGCGGGCCGCCAGGCGGGTAAGGCACAACGAAGCGGATCGGCTTCGTCGGAAAATCAGTGGCCTGAGCCAGCGCAGGCGCGCCGAAAGGCAGGGTCACGGCAAGCGCCACAGCGCCTTGCAACAGCGCGCGGCGAACCGCGCTACGGGGGGTCTTCGTCATGATGTTGTTCTCCTCACTCCAGATCGATGGCGGTCAGTAGCATACCGCAGGGAGAAGGATGGCGTAACAAAGGGATACTGGCAGATCTCATCCCTGGGGAGTCGGCTCCCGTTTGGTTTTGACTAGCGCCGTCAACGAAACGCCAAGCGCGTTCATTACCTTGCGCAACGTGTGATAGCTGGGATTCGCGCCCGGAGCGAGCACCCGATATAGGTTCGTCCTTGCGAGTCCCGTTTCGCGCGAGATTTCGGTAATGCCGCGCGCACGTGCCACATCGCCCAGCGCTTCGAGAAACGCATCGGGATCATCTTCGGCCGCTGCGTCCGCAAGATAATGCGCGATCGTTTCATCATCTTTCAGATAATTCGCAGCGTCGAAGTCACGGTATTTCGTCATGATCGGTACTCCGTTTTATTTGCGACCAGAGACGTTTCGCGTGGGCGATGTCTCTGGTTTGGCTGCCCTTATTACCACCGCAAAGCAGCACGTAGACCACCCTTCCAGCTCGGGCGTAGTACACGCGGTAGCCAGCACCGACGTCCACACGCATTTCGCTGATGCCTTCACCCACGGGTTCAGCATCGCCAAAATTTCCCTTTGTTGCACGGGATAAGCGCCGCAGGATTTGAGCGCGCGCTCGGGCGTCTCGCAATGATTCAAGCCAACGGGAAAATTCCTCGGTTTCTCGAAATCTGAACATACCGGATTGTCGCTCAAAAGGTACATTCAGAAAAGCACCCATGAAAAACACCCCAAAAGCCGGACCGAAATCCAACTTTTGGGGTGTTTGCCGAACAGGCGGTCTTCAGCCGATCAGTGCAAGATCTGGCTCAAGAACAGCTTCGTCCGTTCGTTCTGCGGGTTGTCGAAGAACTCGTCCGGGTTGTTCTGCTCGATGATTTCGCCGCGGTCCATGAAGATCACGCGGTTGGCGACCTTGCGTGCGAAGCCCATTTCGTGGGTCACGCAGATCATCGTCATGCCGCTTTCCTGGGCCAACGACACCATCACGTCCAGCACTTCCTTGACCATTTCCGGATCAAGCGCCGAGGTCGGCTCATCGAACAGCATGATCTTCGGATTCATGCACAGCGAACGCGCAATCGCCACGCGCTGCTGCTGGCCGCCTGACAACTGGCCGGGGAATTTCTTCGCCTGTTCCGGAATGCGTACGCGCTCCAGGTACTTCATGGCCGTCGCTTCGGCTTCCGCGCGCGGCTTCTTCAGCACCCACATGGGGCCCAGCGTCAGGTTTTCCAGCACGGTCAGGTGCGGGAACAGATTGAAGTGCTGAAACACCATGCCCACGTCCTTGCGGATCGTCTCGATGTGCTTCAAGTCATTGGTGAGCTCCGTGCCGTCCACAATGATGTGGCCTTTCTGGTGCTCTTCAAGACGGTTGATGCAGCGGATCATCGTGGACTTGCCCGAGCCCGACGGGCCGCACACCACGATGCGCTCGCCCTGCGCCACGTCCAGATTGATGTTGCGCAACACGTGGAACTGGCCGTACCACTTGTTCACGTCCTGCATACGAATAATGGCATCCGACATGCCTGTACTCCCGTAAATATCGCTGTGCGCGCCCACCCGAAGGCGGACGCGCGCCAGTGGCTAGCGTTTGTGATCAGTCGCAAGACGTTTTTCAAGCGCCTGACTGTACTTGGACATGGAAAAGCAGAACACGAAGTAGATCAGCGAAATGAACAGGTACGCCTCTACGCCGAACCCGCGCCATGCCGCGTCGGACAAGGCCGCCTTGGCTGCCAGTGTCAGGTCGAAAATACCGATGATCACCACCAGCGACGTGTCCTTGAACAGCGCAATGAAGATGCTGACCAGCGGCGGGATCACGATCTTCAGCGCTTGCGGCAGGATGATCTTGCGCATCTGCTGCCAGTAGTTCAGGCCCAGCGAATCGGCGCCTTCGTACTGGCCCTTCGGAATGGCTTGCAAGCCGCCGCGCACCGTTTCCGCGATATAGGCCGCGGCGAACAGGATGATGGCGATCTGCGCGCGCAAGAGCTTGTCGATGGAGAAGCCTTCGGGCAGGAACAAGGGCAGCATGACCGACGACATGAACAGCAGGCTGATCAGCGGCACGCCGCGGATCAGCTCGATGTACACGACGCACAGCGCCTTGATGGCCGGCATCTTCGAACGCCGGCCCAGGGCCAGCAGCACGCCGATCGGGAAGGCAAAGGCAATGCCGAACGTGGACAGGATGAGCGTCAGCGGCAAGCCGCCCCAGCGCGCGTTTTCCACGTAGGTCAGGCCGAACACGCCGCCCCACATGAGCAGCGCCACGGCCGTCAGGCCCACGGTCCAGATGGCGGCCAGCTTCCAGTTCCAGAAGTAACGGATGCCGCTGCAAATGATCACGCCCACCAGGATGATGGTGGCAATCAGCGGACGCCATTGCTCGTCGAATGGATACGTGCCGAACAGGATCAGCCGGTGCTTCTCGATGATGAACGCCCAGCAGGCGCCCCCCGAGGCACGGCATTCCTGCGCGTTGGCCGCGTTGAAGTCCGCTTTGAAGAAAGCCCATTCCAGCAGCGCCGGCACCGCCATCAACAGGAACCACGCAAGCAGTACCGTGATGAGGATGTTCAGCGGCGACGAGAACAGTCGGGTCTTGAACCAGGGCCACACGCCCACGTGCGTGCTGGGCGGCGGCATGGCTTCGGTGGGAGTATGCGTAGTGCTGCTCATCTCAACGCTCCACCAGCGCGATGCGCTTGTTGTACCAGTTCATGAATATCGAGATCGACAGGCTGACCGTCAGGTACGCGCCCATGATGATGAGAATACCCTCGATGGCCTGGCCCGTCTGGTTCAGCGTGGTGTTCACGACCGACACGATGTCGGGGTAGCCGATGGCGACTGCCAGCGAGCTGTTCTTCGTCAGGTTCAGGTACTGGCTGGTCATCGGGGGGATGATCACGCGCAGCGCCTGCGGCAGAATCACCAGGCGCAGCACCTTCGCGCGCGGCAGCCCCAGCGAACCGGCAGCTTCCCATTGGCCGTTGTTCACGGCCTGGATACCCGAGCGCACCACTTCAGCGATGAACGCCGACGTGTAGATCACCAGACCCGCCAGCAATGCGGCGAATTCGGGCGACAAGGTCAAACCGCCCGAGAAGTTGAAGCCCTTCAGTTCCGGCATGTCCAGCGTCAGCGACGCGCCGCTGACCAGCCAGCCGATGAACGGCAGACCGATCAACAGGCCGATGGCCCAACGGCCCAGCGGGAACATGTGGCCGGTGGCTTCGTGGCGCTTCTTGCCGTAGTGGCCCAGGAAGATGATGGCGACGATGGCCAGGCCCAGGCCGGCCAGCATCCAGTCCAGCGAATTGCCTTCCAGCCCCGGCACTTTCAGGCCGCGGTTGGAGATGAAGACACCGGGCAGCGGATTGTGCGCCTGACGCGGACCCGGCATGTTTTCCGTGATCAGCGCGTACCAGAAGAACAATTGCAGCAGCAGCGGCACGTTGCGCATGACCTCGACGTAGAACGAGGTGATCTTCGCAACCAGCCAGTTCTTGGACAGGCGGCCGATACCGATCAGGGTGCCGAGGATGGTGGCCAGCACGATGCCGATGACGGCGACGCGTAGCGTGTTGAGCAGGCCGACCAGGATGGCGCGGCCGTAATCATTGGCGGGGGTGTAGGCGATGGGCGTTTCGCCGATCGCGAACCCGGCTTCACGGCTCAGGAACCCGAAGCCCGTGGCGATGTTGCGCACGGACAGGTTGTGTAGCGTGTTGGAAACCAGGAACCACACGGCCCAGGCAACCGCGGACAGCGCAAGCACCTGGTAAACCACGGAGCGCACCCCGGGGTCATTCCAGTTCAGCCGCCGGCGAGGTGCCGAAATCGGGGCGTTTTTATTGGAAGTCGTCATGATGAATCTACAGAAGTCGTACACCGGGTGGCAACGCCGGCAAGGCCACGCCCCCCACTCCTGCCGCCCGCTCGGTGGCGGGCTAGGCAAAACGGAGCGCTAGGGCTCCGTTTTGCCAGGCAGCCGTGTGTTAGCGCACCGGCCAGCCGTACATCAAACCGCCTTGCTTGTACGACGCGTTCAAGCCACGTTCCAGCTTCATCGCGCTGTTCTTGCCCAGCGTGTTTTCGAAGCTTTCACCGTAGTTGCCCACGTTCTTGATGATGTTGTAGGCCCACTTGTCGTCCACGCCCAGGTTCTTGCCCATGCCCGGGGTCACGCCCAGGATGCGCTGGATGTTGGGGTTGGGGCTCTTCAGCATTTCATCCACGTTCGCCTTGGTGATGCCGTATTCCTCGGCTTCCAGCATGGCGTTCAGCGACCAGCGCACGATGTTGAACCATTGCTCGTCGCCCTGGCGAACCATGGGGCCCAACGGTTCCTTCGAGAAGTCTTCCGGCAGGATGACGAACTTGTCCGGATTCTCGAGCGTGGTGCGGGTGGAGGCCAGTTGCGACTTGTCGGTCGTGAAGGCGTCGCAGCGGCCGGCCGAGAAGGCGCGGATGATTTCGTCGTACTTGTCGATCACGACCGGCTTGAATTCGATCTTCTGGCCGCGGAACCAGTCAGCCAGGTTCAGCTCGGTGGTCGTGCCCGGCTGCACGCAGATCGTGGCGCCGTTCAGTTCCTTTGCGCTCTTGACGTTCAGGTCCTTGGAGACCATGACGCCTTGCGAGTCGTAGTAGTTCACGCCAACGCCGATCAGGCCCAGCGTCGTGTCGCGGGTCAGCGTCACGGTGGTGTTGCGGGTCAGCACGTCGACTTCGCCGGATTGCAGCGCGGTGAAGCGTTGCTGCGTGTTCAGCGGCGTGAACTTCACCTTGGAGGCATCGCCGAACATGGTCGACGCGATGGCGCGGCACATGTCCACGTCAATGCCCTTGTACTCGCCCTTGCTGTCGGCGATGGAGAAACCCGGAATGCCCGTCGACACGCCGCACTGGACAAACCCTTTTTTCTTGACGTTATCGAAGGTCGCGCCCGCATTGGCGGCTGCCGAAACAGCGAACAATGCCGCGCCAATAGCAGCGAGTTTCAGTACTTTCATCGTGATCTCCGTGTGGGATAAAGCGAGCCTTGCGCGAGCCGGGTTGGGCCGACGCATGGGGCGGATGGTAGCGTCCACGAAGCACGCGGCGCATCCGGGAATTCCCTTGAAATATAGGGACACTGGCGAAATCAAACGTCGTTTTCGTACGAAAACGGGGACGCGTTTTCACCTATTTCGAACCCGTCCGAGACGCGTTCATTTCGTTCTGATCAAAAGGTGTCCACCTGGTCACGGCGTAATGCTTTTTCACAGGGCAGGCACGAATCGGCTTAGGTCTCCTTACTGTCCCCGAGTTACTATTGCGGCTTCATCTGACAGCCGCCATGATCGAATTCCAACACGTATTCAAATCATATGGTCGCGGCCGAAATATTCTGGCCGACATCAACTTCCGCGTAAGCGCGGGAGAATTCGTTTTCGTCTCGGGGCCGTCCGGCGCCGGCAAGTCCACACTGCTCAAGCTGATTGGCGGGCTGGAGCCCGCTAGCCGCGGGTCCATCCAGGTCAACGGCCAGCGGCTGGACAAGCTGCCCGCACGGGCCCGGCCGTACTTGCGCCGCGCCGTAGGCGTCATCTTGCAAGACACCCATCTGTTATTCGATCGAAGCGCGTTCGAAAACGTGATGCTGCCGCTGGCGGTTCAGGGGCACCCCTGGGATTCCGCCGCCGCGCGCGCCCGCGCCGCGCTGGACAAAGTGGGGCTGTCGGGCAAAGAAGATTTGAATCCCATCGAACTATCGGGCGGCGAACAGCAGCGGCTGGCGATTGCGCGCGCCATCGTGAACCGGCCCGCCATCCTGATTGCGGATGAACCCACCGCCAACCTTGACCACGACAACGCGCAACGCATCATGAACGTGTTCCGCGACTTCAACCGCGTGGGCGTGACGACGCTGATCGCCTCGCACGACCAGGACCTCATGGCGCGCTACGCCACTCGCACCTTGCGCATCGACCCGGGCAAGTTCGCCGATTCGAACGGGTCCGCCCCGCCCCCAGACGCCGCACCGCCTCAAGCCGCCCCGCCCCGCACGGGCGGCGGCCGCGCGGAACCCGGCATGGGCCATCCGGGAGCCTCGTCATGAACGCCTGGCTGCGGCAGCACCGCTATGCGTTGATGGTCACCCTGCGCCGGCTGGCCAAACAACCGTTCTCATCCCTGGCCAACCTGCTGGTGATGGCGCTGGCATTGGCCCTGCCGTTGCTGGGCAGCGCCATTCTGGTGTCGGTCCAACCCGTGGCGCGGCAGATGTCCGTTACCCCGGAAGTGACTGTGTTCATGCGCGTGGATGCTCCATCGGGCGCCGCGGCAGACGTGGCTAAACGCATCAAGGACGAATATCAGGAAGACGTGCGCGCCGTGCGCGTGGTGGGACGCGATGCCGCGCTGGCCGATCTGCGCGCCAATCCGGCGTGGCAGCAGGCGCTGGCCGTGTTGCCCGGCAACCCGCTGCCGGACGCCGTGGTCGTGACGCTGGCCGACGGCGACAACCTGGCCGGGCGCGCCGACAAGCTGGCCGGCGCCTGGAAACAATGGAATCACGTAGACCTGGTGCAGCTGGACAGCGCCTGGGTGCAGCGCCTGGAAGCCATTCTGCGTTTTGCGCGAATCGGCCTGGGTTTCCTGGCCGCGTGCGTCGCCGTCGTGGTGCTGGCCACGGTGTTCAACACCGTGCGCATGCAAGCGCTGTCGCAACGTGAAGAAATTGGCGTCGCCCGCTTGGTGGGCGCCACGGAATCCTTCGTGCGCCGGCCGTTTTTGTACCTGGGTGCGCTGTCGGGCGCCGTGGCGTCACTGCTGGCGATTGGCGTGTCGGCCATTGCGCTGTCACCGCTGAACGACGCCCTGCTTGGGCTTGCCCGCAGCTACGGCGCGGAATTCGCCCTGCACCTGCCGGGCGCGTCCGTGCTGATCTTCGCCGTGGTGGCCTCTGCCGCCTTGGGCGCCTTGTCGGCCCGCTGGTCGGTGACGCGCAGCACGCGGTTCTGATCGCAGCGGCGCGGGCACCCGCGCTGGTATTCCCATACCAGTACGTTCACACCGCGCCAGGGCGGCCACGCCCGGAAAATCTTCCATAAAGCCACGTATGAAGCCTGAACCTCCCCGTGATCCGGGGAAAGGCTTCATGCATGGCTGTGTACGATGATTCCAAGCCGTCCTTACGGACGGAGACTACGTCTTCGAGCGTCCAGCAATCAGCCGGCGATGCGCCAGGGAGAGGAAAGCGCGTTAATAATCAGGGACGTATCACGTCGCAGCCGTTACAAGCATTTCCCCCGTTGTCCGCTGGGATATGCAAGAATAAAGCGACATTTTTTTACACTTTTTGAAACATTCGCTGTTTTACCGAGCTACGTCCTTCGTGTCCCAATCGCTGTTCTTGCCCCTTAAGTCCCATGGTCGCCCGTCTTGAAGCCCGTGCAACGCGCCACTATTTCGATAGCGCGTTCCAATGTCAGGCGGTGAAAGTGCTCCCCAACGAGTACTACGTCACCGACGAAGACCTGATGATCTCGACCGTACTCGGGTCGTGTGTTGCCGCCTGTATCCATGACCCGGTCACGGGCGTGGGCGGCATGAACCATTTCATGTTGCCGGAAGGCGACATGCAGTCGCCCGCGTCGGCCACGATGCGCTATGGCGCGTTTGCCATGGAAGTGCTGATCAACGAACTGCTCAAAGCGGGCGCCGTGCGCGACCGCCTGGAAGCCAAGGTGTTCGGCGGCGGCGCGGTGCTAAGTGCCATGCAGCAGATGAACATTGGCGAGCGCAACGGCGAATTCGTCCTGAACTACCTGCGCACGGAAGGCATTCCGGTCAAGGGGCAGGACCTGGGCGACGTGCATGCGCGACGCATCAATTACTTCCCGCGCGATGGCCGGGTGATGGTGCGCAAGATGGCGCCGCACCACCAGCGCGCCGAGGAAATCATCGCCAAGCGCGAACAGGCCGCGGCGCAAAGCGTGCAAGCCAAGACGCAAACGCCGCAGCGTGTCGAACGCTTCACCCGGCCGGGTGTGGAACGCTTTGATCGTCCTGGCGTAGAACGCTTCGACAAGCCTGCGCGCCCCGGTGTGGAACGTTTCGACAAACCGGCCCGCCCTGGCGTAGAGCGGTTCGACCGCCCTGCCCGGCCCGGCGTCGAACGCTTTGACACCGCGCTCTCGCGCCTGCGCAACAAGTCGGAAACCACCGACACCTGAAGGGCAAGCGACGACGGAACGGGACGCTGCGCGCCTACAATCAGCGCATGTCCACCGTCCGTCTCTTCTTCGCCCTGTGGCCGTCGCCCCCGCTTGCCGCCTCGCTTGCCGGCTGGGCGGAAGCCGCCCGGCCTGCCTGCGGCGGGCGCGTCATGCGCACCGAAACGCTGCACCTGACCCTGGCCTTTCTCGGCCCCGTGGATGCGCAACTGGCCGACAAGCTTGCCGCCGCCACGCCGGAACTCCGGCTGCCGCCAGGCGAGGTCACGCTGGATCATTACGGCGTCTTCAAACGCCAGCGCATCCTCTGGGCCGGGCCGCGCGCCACCCCTGCCGCGCTGCAAGCCGTGCATGACGAACTGTGGCGTTGGCTGGCCGGATACGGCCTGGCTGCGCCGCCCCAGCCTTTCCGCCCGCACGTCACGCTGCTGCGCAATATCGAACGTGCGGGTCCGGCCGAAGGCACGCCGGATTTCCCCCCTGATCACGCCTCAGATCACGCCTCAGATCACTCCCCCGATCACGCCTCAGCTCACTCCCCCGATCACGCCTCTGATCGCTCCCCCGATCGCTCCCCTGAGCAGGCCCCTGCTGAGCAGCCCCCTGCACCGCTCGTCTGGCGCTATGACCGCATGGTGCTGGTGGCCTCCGAATCGCTGACGGGCGGCAGCCGCTACCGCATCGTTGCGCAATCGCGCCCCGTGGAACCCTAGCCGGGCTCTGGCACAATCAGGCGCTTGCACAACCCCCTGGGATCGCCATGATCATCCTGCTGGACCAAGACGGCGTGCTGGCCGATTTCGAACACGCGTTCATCGACGCCTGGCGCGCGCGCTACCCCGACATCGCGCCCATTGAATTTGAAGACCGCAAGTCGTTCTACATCCGCGAGGATTACGGCCCCGAACTACGCGATATGGCCGAGGCCATCTACACCGCGCCCGGCTTCATCCGCAACCTGCCGCCCGTGCCGGGCGCGCTGGACGCCGTGCGCGAATTGCTGGCGCTGGGCATGGACGTGCGCATCTGCACGTCGCCGCTATCGCAGTTTGAAAATTGCGTGGCCGAAAAATACCTGTGGGTGGAAAAGAACCTGGGCCGCGACGCCACGCACCGGCTGATCCTGACCAAAGACAAGACGCTGGTTCAAGGCCATCTGCTGATCGACGACAAGCCCCTGATTGAAGGCGCCGTGAAGCCGCGCTGGAAACACATTCTGTTTGACGCGCCTTACAACCGGCACGTTACCGACCGGCCCCGCATCACGTGGTCGACGTGGCGCAATGTGCTGGCGGGCGAGCTCTATACAGCAGACGAGTGAGTTCGCCTGAATCCTGTTCAGCGGTCATGAATTAGGACTATTCTGTGTTGGCTGTACCCCCCCACCCCGGAGGAGCCCGCACCATGAATCTGTACCGTCTGCTCAAGCAGCGAGAAGCCGACCACAAGCCTTTACGAGTTGCACTGTTGGGCGCCGGAAAGTTCGGCGCCATGTTCATGAGCCAGGCTCCCCGCACGCCGGGGATGCGGCTGGTGGCGGTGGCGGATCTGGCGCCCGACCGCGCCCGCGCCGCCCTGACCCGCGTCGGCTGGCCCGCCAGCGCCCTTAACGCCGCCAACACCAACGACGCGCTGAAGAACGGCAAAGTCTTCTTCAGCGATGACCCCTTGGCCATCATCGCGAGCCCCGACGTCGACATCGTTATCGACGCCACCGGCCAGGCCGCCGCCGGCATCACCCACGTGCTGGCCTGCTGCGAATACGGCAAGCACATCATCATGGTCAATGTTGAAGCCGACGCGCTGGCCGGCCCGCTGTTGGCGCGCCGCGCGCGCGAAGCGGGCATCGTCTATTCACTGGCCTACGGCGACCAGCCTGCGCTGATCTGCGAAATGGTGGATTGGGCGCGCGCGTCCGGTTTCGAAGTGATGGCGGCCGGCAAGGGCACGAAATACCTGCCCGAATTTCACACGTCCACGCCCGACACCGTGTGGCCGTACTACGGCTTCACCGCGGAAATGGTGGCGGCGGGCGACTTCAACGCGCAGATGTTCAACAGCTTTCTGGACGGCACCAAAAGCGCCATCGAGATGGCGGCGGTGTCCAACGCCACGGGCTTGCTGCCGTCGCCGTCGGGCCTGCACTTCCCGCCTTGCGGCGTGGACGATCTGGCCCGTGTGCTGCGCCCGCGCGAAGACGGCGGCATCTTGCACCATCGCGGCCAGGTGGAAGTGATTTCATCGTTGGAACGCGATGGCCGCCCCGTGTTTCGCGACCTGCGCTGGGGCGTGTATGTGACGCTTGCGGCCGATAGCGATTACGTGCGCCGCTGCTTCCAGGAATACGGACTGGTAACGGACCCCAGCGGCAACTACACCGCCATGTACAAGCCCTATCACCTGATCGGGTTGGAGCTGGGCATCAGCGTGGCCAGCGTCGGGCTGCGGCGTGAACCCACTGGCGCGCCCGCCGGCTGGCACGGCGACGTGGTCGCCACCGCCAAGCGCGATTTGCAGGCCGGCCAGATTCTGGATGGCGAAGGCGGCTACACGGTGTATGGCCGGCTGATGCCCGCGCCTGATTCCGTGGAAGAAGGCTATCTGCCGCTGGGGCTGTCGCATCAGGTCAAACTGAAACACCCCGTGCGGCAATCGCAGGCGATCCGCTGGCGCGACGTGGAATACGACGAGCGCTCAACGGCCGTGCAATTCCGCCGCGAAATGGAACAGACCTTCGCCTGAAGCGAAGCCAGGCCAGGCCACCCCGCCCCGCCGCCTACACCGGCGCGGGGCGTTCGGCCTGAAACAAGCGCAGCCGATCTGCCGCGTTGCGCAGATGCTGTTCCGCCGCGCGCCCGGCGGCATCCGGGTCTGACCCTTCGATAGCCACAAAGATCGCCTGATGCTCGCTTTGCACGGCGGCCATGCGCTCCGCATACCGGCGCGCCGTGTTGTTGCGCGCGCTGCGAATGACGCGCCGCACATTCGCTTCCAGATAATCGTTCAGCGACACCAGATGCGGGTTGTGCGTGGCCTGCACGATGGCCTGATGGAACTGGTAGTCCTCTTCATCGCCCAGCTTGTCGTTGATCAGCGCGTACTCCATGCCGACCAGCGCCTGGCGCATCTTCTTCAAATCCTGATCCGTGCGGCGCTGCGCCGCGTAGCGCGCGGCGGTGACTTCGATGGACAGCATCAGTTCCAGGATGTGTTCCAGGTCCTGAGTGTCGCCCGGCGTGGGCGCGGCGATACGAAACGCGTTGCGCTGGAAGTTGGGGTCCACGAACACGCCGCTGCCCTGTTGCGACGTGATGAGCCCTTCGGACTTCAGCCGGGCCAGCGCCTCGCGCACGACGGCGCGGCTGACCGAATACGTTTCGGTCAGCTGCTTTTCGGTGGGCAGGCGGTCGCCGGGGGCAAGCACCCCTTGGCGTATCTGCTCGGCCAGCGTGTCGGCCAAGCCCGCGGAAAGCGAACTCTTGGGCGCGTTGCGCGGCGGGTCCTGGTCTGGATTCGTCGACATGGAAAATCGTGAACTCGTAATGGCGGCGTCCTGCACTTTAAGCGATATAGATGCCGCCGTTGACCTGCATGACTTCCCCGGTCACGAAGCCCGCCAGCGGCGAGCACAGGAAGGCGATGGACCCGGCGATCTCTTCGGCCGTGCCAAAGCGGCGTAGCGGCGTGCTTTCCAGCAACTGCGCGCCTTTCTGGCCAATCAGGTCGTGCGTCATGGAGGTCGCAATAATGCCCGGCGCCACCGCGTTCACGCGGATCTGCGGGGCCAGCTCCAGCGCCAGGCTGCGCGTGAAGCTCTGCACCGCGCCCTTGGACGCGGAATAGGCGGCGTGCGCGTAGCTGCCGCGCTGCGCGGCCAGCGACGTCAACAGCACGATGGAGCCGTTGTGACGCAGGTGGCGCTGCGCCGCCCGGCACGTATAGAAGGTGCCGTCCAGGTTCACGCGCATCAGCGTGCGCCAGGCCTCGTCGCTGGTGTCTTTGACCAGTTGTTCCGGGTAGATGCCGGCGCAATGCACCAGGTGATCCAGCCCGCCGAAATGCTTGGCGGCCGCATCGAACACGCGTTCGCAATCATGCGACACGGACACGTCCAGCGCATGCGTATAGACGCGCTGCCCGGTCGGGTCCAGCTCGGCTGCAACCTCTTCCAGGCGCGCGTTGTTGATGTCAGTCAGCACCAGCCGCGCGCCGTGGGCGGCCATCAGCCGCGCCGTCGCCAAGCCGATGCCATTGCCCGCGCCGGTGATCACGGCCACCTGTCCTTCAAACGAGATCATCCTGTCTCCAAGCTTGTTATGGGCGTGCCTTGCTGCCTTCCCGGCCGCCGCGAAATCTTTGATTGAACTCCTGAATCCGCCGCTTGACACGAGAAAATCGCTTGCCCTATGATTTATCGGACAACTTAATAAAGTTGCCTGACAACTTATTCCGAAAGCGTAAATCAACTCACGTTTTCAGGCAAGCCAGTCAGCAAAAACAAGGCCGAGCGCCGCAAAACAGGCAGGAGACAACAGGGTGAATATCACCGGCAGCACGACCGTATTCGCCCCTATCTCGCGTTTATCCCCTCCCCCTTGCACGACTCCCAGCCACACAAGAGCCGCCACCAAGCGCGCTTGATCGACTCACGCACTTACCACTCCCGTCCCACGGAGGAGACACGCATGAAATTGGCTTTCACCACCGGCCTGCTGTGCCTGGCCGGCTTTGCCGCATCGGCGCACGCCGCACCCGTCAAGATCGGTCTGATCGAAACCTTGTCCGGCCCGCAAGCGTCCACCGGCCTGATGTTCCGCGCCGCCGTCAAATACGAGCTGGACCGCATCAATGCGGCGGGCGGCTGGAATGGCCAGCCGCTGGAACTCGTTGAGTTCGACAACCAGGGCGGCCCTGTCGGCGCGTCCGACCGCTTCCGCGCCGCAGCCGCTGAAGGCGTGCAGGTGCTGGTGCAGGGTTCGTCGTCCGCCATCTCGGGGCAGCTGACCGAAGACGTGCGCAAACACAATCTGCGCAACCCCGGCAAGGAAGTCGTATTCCTGAACGTCGGCGGCGAAGCCCTGGAACTGACCGGCCAGAAGTGCCACTTCTACCACTTCCGTTTCACCACCAACGCCGACCTGCGCGTGAAGTCGCTGGCCTCGGTCATGTCGGCCGACGGCACGCTGGGCAAGCGCGTGTACGCCATCAACCAGAACTATTCCTGGGGCCAGGACATGGAAGGCGCCACCGAGCGCTTCGCCAAGCAGTACGGCTATGAAGTGGTGGGCAAGACGCTGCACGAAGTCAACAAGATCCAGGACTTCGCGCCCTACGTTGCGCGCATCCGCTCGGCCACGCCCGACACCGTCATCACCGGCAACTGGTCCAACGACCTGCTGCTGTTGATGAAGGCCACGCAGGCCGCCGGTCTGAAGGTGCGTTTCGCCACCGTGTTCCTGGACCAGGTGGGCAACCTGGCCAACGCCGGCGACGTCGCGCTGGGCCACTACATCGCTCACCCGTACAACATCGAAGCCGCGGGCGAAGAAGGCGCCAAGTTCGCCGAAGACTACAAGTCCAAGACCGGCCACTACCCCAGCTACACCGAACCGCAAACCGTGATCGGCGTGCGCTTTCTGGGTGAAGCGTTAAAGCAGGTGCAGCCCAAGGACGGCAAGCTGTCCGTGCCGGAACTGGCGAAGGCTTTGGAAAAGGTCACGTACACGTCGTCGCTGGGCACCTACACGATGCGCGCCGAAGACCACCAGGTGCAGTTGCCGATGGTGGTGTCGAAAGTGAGCAAGAACGCCAAGTACAAGGCCGACGGCACGGACATGGGCTTTGAGCCGGTGAAGGTGTTGGCGGCGGCGGACGTGTCGGCGCCGGTGCAGGAAACCTGCAAGATGCAGCGGCCGAATTAAGAACGGGATGATGGCTTGCGCGCGCCTGGCCAACGACACCTTGCCACGCGCGCGCAACCCATCATCACCCAGCCCCAATAAGCGCACTCCCGGCGCGGGCCGGAAAAACAACGTGCGCAATCGCTCGCAAGACGCGTGACGTCTTAGCGCAAGAATTATGGAGCGGACATGGAATACTTTACCGTCTCGCTGTTGAACGGCGTGATTTACGGCCTGCTGCTATTCATGGTGTCGGCAGGCCTGACACTGATTTTCGGAATGATGGGCGTGCTGAATTTTGCGCACGCCTCGTTCTACATGATCGGCGCCTACGCCGCCTACACGCTGACGCCCGTCACCGGTTTCTGGGTGGCGCTGGTGCTGGCGACGATCATCTCGGGCGTGCTGGGCATGGGCGTTGAACGCTTCTTCCTGCGCCGCGTCCACAAGTTCGGCCACGCGCAGGAACTGCTGGTGACCTTTGGCCTGGCGTTCATCGTGGCCGAGCTGATCAAGCTGTTCTACGGTGACTTCCCCGTGGACTACCGCGTGCCGCAATTCCTGAACTTCGCGGCCTTCCGCGTGTTCGATGCGGACTACCCCTTCTACCGCCTCTTGATGGGCGGCGTGTCGCTGGCGATGTTCGCCGTCATCTACCTGCTGCTGGCGCGCACCCGCGTGGGCATCGTCGTGCGCTCGGCCATCTACCGGCCGCGCATGGCCGAAGCGCTGGGCCACAACGTGCCGCTCGTGTTCATGAGCGTGTTCGGCGTGGGCGCCGCCATGGCCGGCCTGGCCGGTGCGGTGGCCGGCGCCTTCTACACCACCAACCCCAACATGGCGCTTGAACTGGGCGTACTGGTGTTCGTGGTCGTGGTCGTGGGCGGACTCGGTTCGCTGGAAGGCGCCATGATCGCGTCGCTGCTGATCGGCCTGATCAGTTCGTTCTCGGTCGGTATCGACGCCAGCCTGGCGTCGCTGTTCGGCCTGTTCGGCGCGGGCGAGTGGGCGGAAAGCGTGGGCGGTTTGATGACCGTGAAGATTTCCAGCCTGGCCGCCACCCTGCCCTTCCTGCTGATGCTGGTGGTGCTGCTGGTGAAGCCGTCGGGCCTGAAGGGAGAGCAGGCATGAGCCACACCCGTAAAGCCTCTGGCGCCTTGTTGTTGATTGCGTGTGTGGCGGCGCTGTGCGCGCTGCCCTGGCTGCTGCCTCCGGGCCAGCTGGTGGCAGCCGTTCAGATGCTGATCGCCGCGCTGTTTGCCTGCGCGTTCAATCTGTTGGCCGGCCAGGGCGGCATGCTGTCCTTTGGCCACGCCGCGTACTTTGGCGTAGGCACGTTCGCCACCATCCACGCGATGAACGCATTGGGTGGCGCGGGCCTCTTGCCCACGCCGCTGATGCCGCTGGTGGGCGGCGTGGCCGGGCTGCTGTTCGGCCTGGTCGCGGGCTGGTTCGCCACCATGCGTTCCGGCGTGTACTTTTCGATGATCACCTTGGCGCTGGCTGAACTGCTGCACGCATTGGCGCCGCACCTGAAAGGCGTGTTCGGCGGCGAAGCGGGCGTGTCCGCCATGCGCATGCCGGCATGGGGCTTCACCTTCGGCTCCGACATCGAGGTGTACTTCCTGGTGCTGGCCTGGGTGCTGATCTCGCTGGCGGCACTGTATGGCCTGACCCGTACGCCGCTGGGCCGGCTCACGCTGGGTCTGCGTGAAAACGCCAACCGCCTGCGCTATCTGGGTTACCGCCCGCATGCGCTGAAGACGATGGTGTTTGCGTTGTCGGCCATGTTCGCAGGCATCGCGGGGGGATTGCAGGCCTTGAACATCGAGGCCGGCAACTACGTGCTGTTCGAGGTCAAGCTGTCGACCGATGCCGTGCTGTTCGCCTACATCGGCGGCGTCAATGCCTTCCTGGGGCCGGTGCTGGGCGCGTCCATCCTGACGTTCCTGTCGCAGACGCTGGCCGACATCACGCGTTCGTGGCTGCTGTATCAAGGCATTCTGTTTGTGCTGGTGATGCTGTTCGTGCCGGACGGCCTGGTGGGCCTGGTGCAACGCGCCGCCAAGTCGCTGCGCGAGCGCGGCCTGGCCAACTGGCTGCCGCGCGCCATCGTGTCGGTTGCCGGCGGCCTGCTGCTGACCGCCGCCACCGTGTTTTCGGTAGAGCTCTTACAACGCATGTTCGCGCGTGACTACCGCGCGCTGCTCGCCATGAACCCCGACGCCGGCTGGCCCGCCATTCCCCTTTTCGGCCACGACTGGGCGCCGCTTGCGGTCTCGACCTGGCTGATTCCGGTGGCGCTGTTCGCCGCGGGCCTGTTGGCTTGCCGCTGTGCGATGGCGATGTGGCGTAACGACGGCGATGCCGCCCCTATGCTGGAGCCCGCAAAATGAGCCACGAGATCCTGACCCTGACCGACGTGCGCAAGTCCTTTGGCGAAGCGCAGATCATCCGCGGCGTGAACCTGGCGATTGAAGCCGGTGAACGCCATGCCGTCATCGGCCCCAACGGCGCGGGCAAGTCCACGCTGTTCCACCTGATGTCGGGTTCGTTTGCGCCCACCTCGGGTGATATCAGCCTGCGTTCGCGCTCCATTGGCGGCCTGGCCCCCGAAGCCATCAACCGGCTGGGCCTGGCGCGATCGTTTCAGATCACCAACGTGTTCCCGCGCCTGTCCGTGCGTGAAAACCTGCGCCTGGCGGTGCTGCGCATGCACGGGCTGGTCTACAACTTCTGGCGCCCCATTGCACGCAACCGCGCCGTCAACGAAGACGTGGACCGTCTGCTGGAAAAAGTGCGCCTGACGGCCAAGCAAGCCACCGCCGCCGGCGACCTGAACTACTCCGAACAGCGCTCGCTGGAAATCGGCATGACGCTGGCCTCGCGCCCGAAAGTCATCTTGCTGGACGAGCCGATGGCCGGCATGTCGCAGCACGAAGTCGACTACACGGTAGAACTCATCAAAGACGTGACGCGCGACTGCACTTTGCTGATCGTCGAACACGATATGCAGGTGGTGTTCTCGCTGGCCGACCGCATCAGCGTGCTGGTCTATGGCGAGATCCTGGCCACCGGCACGCCCGCAGAAATTCGCGGCGACGCCCGCGTGCGCGAAGCCTACCTGGGAGAGGAAACGGTATGACGACAACATCCCCCGCGCACGCCCCTGCGCACTCCCCCCTGCTCAGCCTGCACGGCGTGCACGCCCATTACGGCAAGAGCCACATCCTGCACGGCATCGACTTGTCCATCGGGCAAGGCGAAGTCGTCAGCCTGCTGGGCCGCAACGGCGCGGGCCGCTCCACCACCATGAAAAGCATCATGGGTCTGGTGGACGTGACCGGCGGGCGCATCGCCATCGAAGGGCGCGACATCACCAACAAACGCCCCTTCGAAATCGCACGCGCAGGCGTGGGCTTTGTGCCTGAAGAGCGCGAAGTCTTCGCCAACCTGACCGTGGACGAAAACCTGCGCATGGGCGAACAGCCCAAGCGCGACGACGCGCCCTACTGGACGGCCGCGCAGATGTTCGACTACTTCCCGCGCCTGAAAGAACGCAGCAACACCAAGGCCGGCAACCTGTCGGGCGGCGAACAGCAGATGCTGACCATGTGCCGTTCGCTGCTGGGCAACCCCAAGGTGATGCTGATTGACGAGCCCACCGAAGGGCTGGCGCCGAAGATCGTGGAAGTGATTGCCGACGTCATCCGCGATATCCACAAGCGCGGCGTATCGGTGGTGCTGGTGGAGCAAAAGCTGACGATTGCGCTGAAGGTGTCCACGCGGGTCAGCGTCATGGGCCACGGCCGCATCGTGTTCGAAGGACCGCCCGCGCAGCTGCATGAGCGCCAGGACGTCGTCCAGGAATGGCTGGCGGTCTGACCCCGCCATCACGCAACCCCTATACAGGTAACCCTCTTGGACAACCCTACTGAAGTCATCCATAGCGACCTGCGCGGCCAAACGGTCGTGATTACCGGCGGCGCCAAAGGCATCGGCTTTTCCACCGCGCAGGCCTTCGTGCGCCAAGGCGCGCGCGTGGCGCTGCTGGACATGGACGCTGCGGCGCTGGACGCCGCCGTGGCCGATCTGAAAGCGGCGGGCGGGGACGCCCTGGCCGTGCAGGCATCCGTCACGGATGCCGACGCCGTGGAACGCGCGTTCGCGCAAGTCGAACAGGCCTGGGGCGGCATCGACGTGCTGGTCAACAACGCCGGCATCTCGGCCAACAAGCCCACGCTGGAAGTCACCGTGGACGAATGGCGGCGCGCGGTCGACATCAACCTGACCGGCGTGTTTCTGTGCGCACAGGCCGCCGGCCGCCGCATGGTGCCGGCAGGGTCGGGCAGCATCATCAACCTGGCCTCGATGTACGGCGTGGTGGCCGCGCCCGACCGCGCCGCCTACTGCGCCACGAAGGGCGCGGTGGTGCTGCTGACCGAAACGCTGGCCGTGGAATGGGGCCCGATGGGCGTGCGCGTGAACGCGCTGGCGCCCGGCTATGTCGAGACCGATCTGGTGCGCGACCTGGCCGCGCGCGGCCGCCTGGACCCCGAACGCCTGAAGCAGCGCACGCCGCTGCGCCGCATGGCGCAGCCGGCAGAAATGGCCGACCTGGCGGTCTTTCTGGCATCGCGCCAGGCCGCCTACATCACCGGACACACCCTGGTGGCCGACGGCGGCTGGAGCCGCTACAGCTACCTCTAACCGCACCGACGCTTAAAAACATTCTGGAGATTCACTCATGGCCACCTACCAACCGCTTGAGCCCCAAGCGCCCTGGCGGCAACTGACGGTCGAGGCTCGCGACTGGCAGCAGGCGGACCCCGCCCTGCTCGGCACGATGCTGACCCAGCTGCACTGGATTCGCGCCTTTGAAGAGGCTGTGCTGGACCTGGCCGCCGAAGGCCTGGTGCACGGCCCCGCGCACTCGTCAGTCGGCCAGGAAGGCGGCGCCGTCGGTTCGGTGCTGGCGCTGGGCGCCGGCGATCAGATCAATGGCTCGCATCGCGGCCACCATCAGTTTCTGGCCAAGGCCTTGCAGCACGTGGCCCCGCTGGGCCTGGACCCGCGCAACCCGCACACGCCCGCCATCGATGAAGTCCTGCAAAAAACGCTGGCTGAAATCATGGGGCTGGCGCAAGGCTATTGCCGGGGCCGTGGGGGCAGCATGCACTTGCGCTGGCTGGAAGCCGGCGCGCTGGGCACCAATGCCATCGTGGGCGGCGGCGTGCCGCTGGCGGCGGGCGCGGGCTGGGCGCACAAGCACGCCGGCACCGACCGCGTGGCCGTGACGTACTTTGGTGACGGCGCGGTGAACATCGGCTCGGTGCTCGAAACGATGAACCTGACCGCCGCGTGGAAAACGCCGCTGTGTTTCTTCATCGAAAACAACCGCTACGCGGTGTCGACGACGGTGGAAGAGTCCACCGCCGAACCGCGCCTGTCTGCGCGTGGTCTGGCGTTCAACATTCCGTCGTGGAAGGTTGACGGCATGGACCCGCTGGCCGTGCATCTGGCCATGTCGGAAGCCGTGGCGCACATGCGTGCGGGCAACGGCCCGACCATCGTCGAAGTGGACGTGTACCGCTTCTTCCACCAGAACGGCCCCTTCCCCGGCAGCGCCTTCGGCTATCGCTCGAAAGACGAAGAAGCGCAATGGCGCCGCCGCGATCCTTTGGACAAGATCGCCTCTGAAATGATCGGCCGCCAGCTGATCACGCAAGCGGAAGTGGACGCGCTGCGTCAACGCTGCAAGGACGTCATGAAAGACGTGGCCGGCCGTCTGACCGAAGCGGCGGACGGCGGCAAGCGCCGCGTGCGCGCCGACCTCTGGCCCAGCCCCGACTTCCGCGACGTCGGCTTGCGCAGCGATGGTTCGGAACTGGCCGGCCTGCGCTACCAGGACGCCGATGACTACACGGGCACGAAGGTCGAACGCAAGTTCGTCGACGCCGTGGCCGACGTGCTGGACCGCCGCATGGAAACGGATGGTGGCGTCGTCGTGCTGGGCGAAGACGTGCACCGCTTGAAGGGCGGTACCAACGGCGCCACGCGTGGCCTGAAAGACAAGTACCCCGACCGCGTGCTGGGCACCCCGATCTCTGAAAACGCCTTCGCCGGCCTGGGCGGCGGGCTGGCGATGGACGGGCGCTACAAGCCCATCGTTGAATTCATGTACCCCGACTTCATGTGGGTGGCGGCCGACCAGATCTTCAACCAGATCGGCAAGGCCCGCCACATGTTCGGCGGCGACATCGACGTGCCCTTCGTGCTGCGCACCAAGGTCGCGATGGGCACGGGCTACGGCTCGCAGCACTCGATGGACCCGGCCGGCATCTTCGCCACCGCGCCGGGCTGGCGCATCGTCGCGCCATCCACGCCGTACGACTACGTGGGCTTGATGAACACCGCGCTGGCCTCCAAGGACCCGGTGCTGGTCATCGAACACGTGGACTTGTATGGGTCGTCCGGCGAGGTCGCCGAGGGCGACTTGGATTACGCCATTCCGTTCGGCAAAGCCCGCGTGCGCCGCACGGGCGGCAAGGTCACCATCCTGACGTATCTGGCGATGGTGGGCCGCGCATTGAAGGCCGCCGAGGAAGCCGGCGTGGACGCCGAGATCATCGACCTGCGCACGCTGGACCGCGCCAGCCTGGACTGGGACACCATCGGCGCCAGCATCCAGAAGACCAACAACGTACTGATCGTGGAGCAAGGCGCGCGCGGCACGTCGTATGGCGCGATGCTGTCCGATGAAATCCAGCGCCGCTACTTCGACTGGCTCGACCAGCCGATCAAGCGCGTGACTGGCGGCGAGGCGTCGCCCAGCATTTCGAAGGTGCTGGAACGCGCAGCGTTCGCCGACACCGAAGAAGTGCTGGCGGGCCTGGCCGATGTGCTGGCGGATCTGGGAGAACAAGCATGAGCGCGCTGCACATGACGGTGCCGATGGAAGTCGGCATCTGCTGCCAGAACCTGGATGCCCTGCTGGCGTTCTACACGGACGTCGTCGGCCTCGCGCTCGTCAACCGAGTGACGGTGCCCGCCGACAAGGCGCGCGCCACCGGCCTGACCGTGCACGGCTACGACGTGGCGCGCTTGCAGACGCCGTACGGCGAACGCATCAAGCTGCTGCAACCCAGCGTGGCGCCTGACGCCGCGGTGCGCGGCAAGACCATACTCGACCGCCAGGGCGCCACCTACCTGACCTTCATCGTGCGCGATCTGGCGGGCGTGGTGCGCGGCCTGGAATCCAAGGGCGTGGTGTTCGACAGCGCGCCCGCGCCGATGGAAGTGCGCCCGGGCACGTGGCTGGCGTTCTTCCGCGACCCCGAAGGCAACGTGCTGGAACTGGTCGAATACGACGACCCCGCCGCCTACCGGCCCGACCTGGCCGCCGCCGCAAACTAGGACGACTATCGTGGCTCACCTTATCAAGCTCCCCTCCGTTGCCGCCGACACGTCGGGCGGCAACCTGCACCAGTGGCTCAAGAAAGAAGGCGACACGGTCGCCGTCGGCGACGCGCTGGCGGAAATCGAAACCGAAAAAGCCATTGTTGAAATCAACGCCGAGCATGCGGGCGTGCTGGGCCGCATCGTCGTCCCGGCAGGCGCGGCGTCGGTGCCGATCAATACCGTTATCGGCGTGTTGTTGGCTGACGGCGACGATGCCTCGGCGATTGATCGCGTGCTGGCCGAACATGGCGGCGCGGCGGTTGCGGTTGCCGCTGCGGCGGCACCCGCTGCTGCGGCATCGACGGCTGCGCCTGCGGCAGCATCTGCGGCTGCGCCTTCGGCTGCATCTTCGGCTACCTCTGCGGCTTTGTCTTCGGCCACCTCTGCGGCTGCGTCTTCGGCCACATCCACGGTCGCCGCCCCCAAGGCATCCGCCACCACGCCCGCATCCAACACCCCGGTTCCCGGCGGACGCCTGTTCGCCAGCCCGCTGGCGCGCCGTCTGGCGGCGCAGTGGCATGTGGACCTGCTGGGCGTCGCCGGCACCGGACCGCATGGCCGCATCGTGCGCCGTGACGTTGAATCCGCACGCGACCGTGCGCCCGTGGCCGCGGTGGCGTCGTCAGCCGGCCGCCCCGCAGCCCGGCGCGTGCCGCACACCGGCATGCGCCGCGCCATCGCCCGCCGCCTGACCGAAAGCAAGCAAAACGTGCCGCATTTCTACCTGTCGGTGGATTGCAAGATGGACGCGCTGCTGGCGCTTCGCGCGCAAGCGAACCACGGCGGCGCGGTGAAGCTGTCGGTCAATGACTTCATCGTGCGCGCGGCGGCGCTCGCCTTGCGCGAAGTGCCGGAAGTGAATGTCAGCTGGCACGAAGACGCGATCGAATACCACGCGGGCGCCGACATCTCGGTGGCGGTTGCGACCGACGGCGGGCTGGTCACCCCCATCGTGCGCGACGCGGACGTGAAGTCGCTGTCCGCCATCGCAGGCGAAATCGTGGAGCTTGCCGGACGCGCCAAGATCAACCGCTTGAAGCCCGAAGAGTTCACAGGCGGTTCGCTGACGGTCAGCAACCTGGGCATGTACGGCATCAGCCAGTTCGCCGCCATCATCAACCCGCCGCAGGCCGCCATCTTGGCGGTGGGCGCAGCCGAACGCCGCCCCGTCGTGGCCGAGAACGGCGACCTGGTTGCCGCCACCGTCATGACGGTGACCTTGTCGGCCGATCACCGCGCAGTGGACGGCGCGGTCGGCGCGCGCTGGCTCGCCGCCTTCCGCACTTTGATCGAAAACCCTGTGCGCATTTTGCTGTGAGCCCGACGATGACGAAGAACGTGTTTGATCTGGTCGTCGTCGGCGGCGGCCCTGGCGGCTATGTGGCCGCCATTCGCGGCGCGCAGCTGGGCATGTCGGTAGCGTTGGTAGAGCGCGCGGAACTTGGCGGCATCTGCCTGAACTGGGGCTGCATTCCCACCAAGGCGCTGCTGCACAGCGCGACCGTGCTGCGCGCCTGCCAAGAGGCGTCGCACTACGGCGTCACGGGCGCGGGCGCAGCCCGGCCTGATCTGGCCGCCATGGTCGCCCGGTCGCGCAAGGTGGCGGGCCGCCTGGGACTAGGCGTGGCGCATTTGATGAAGAAGAACGGCGTGACAGTGTTCGCGGCCAGCGCCACGCTGGCGGGCGCGGGCAAGCTGGCGCTGGATAACGGCACGACGCTATCGGCCAAACACATCATTCTGGCTACCGGCGCGCGCGCCCGCGAATTGCCCGCGCTGCCCGTGGGTGAGCGCATCTGGGCGTACCGCCAGGCCTTGATGCCCACCGAGATCCCGAAGTCGTTGCTGGTGGTGGGGGCAGGCGCCATTGGCGCCGAGTTCGCAAGCTTCTACCGCGCGATCGGATCGGACGTCACACTGATCGACATGACGCCAGAAATCTTGCCGCAGGAAGACGCGGAAATTTCGCAGCTGGCGCGCAAGGCGTTCGAGAAACAAGGCATACGCGTGCTGACGCAATGCGCGGTCACGGCATCGGCGTTGACGGCAACCGGCGTCAAGGTGACGCTGGACCAACAGGGCAAGACGTCGGAACTGGAAATCGACCGCGTCATCGTCGCCGCCGGCATCGTCGGCAACGTCGAAAACCTGGGGCTGGAAAAGACGCGCGTGAAGATCGAGAAGACCCACATCGTCACCGATGGCTTATGCCGCACCGCCGAGCCCGGCGTTTACGCCATTGGCGACGTGGCCGGCGCGCCCTGGCTGGCGCACAAGGCCAGCCACGAAGGCGTGCTGTGCGTGGAAGCCATTGCCGGCAAACCCGTACATGCCATCGACTCGCTGCGCATTCCCGCCTGCACCTATTCGTACCCGCAAGTCGCCAGCATCGGCATGACCGAAGCCCGCGCACGCGAGCACGCGAAGGCAAACGGCAGCGAGATCCGTGTCGGCAAATTCACCTTCGCCGGCAACGGCAAGGCCATCGCAATGGGCGAAGACCAAGGCTTGGTCAAGACCGTGTTCGATGCGACGTCGGGGGAATTGCTGGGCGCACACATCATCCACCCGGAAGCGTCCGAGCTGATCACGGGGTATGGCGTGGCGGCGTCGCTGGAAGCGACGGAAGAGGACTTGATGCACACCGTATTCGCGCATCCGACGTTGTCGGAAACGTTGCATGAATCGGTGTTGTCGGCCTTTGGAAGAGCGTTGCACGCGTAGGATGGGTGACGCGCGAGCTCATCATCCAGGATGAGCGGCAGTTCAGCGCGCGCACCCCATCACACCCGCCCCGCGAAGAAATCCAGAAAGCACGCAATGCGCCGCGACAGCTGCGTATTGCGGTGGTACACGGCGTGCATGGGCTGAAGTTGATCGCTGTACACCCCCTCCATCACCTTCACCAGCCTGCCCGCCGCGATATCTTCGCGCACCACAAAATCCGACAGGCACGCGATGCCCACGCCGCGGATCGCCAATTGCCGCTGCGTCTCTCCGCTTGAGGTCGCCAACGTCGGTGTCGCCAGATAACTGGACCCGCCCGCGTGCTTCAACGGCCACACGTTCAGGCTTTCGGGCTGCGTGAAGCCCAGCACTTCATGGCGGGCCAAGTCCTCCACCGTCTCCGGCGCGCCGCGCCGAGCGATGTAATCAGGGCTGGCCATCATCCAGCGCGGCGACGGCCGCAGCGGCCGCGCGTGCAAGGTGGAATCCGTCAGCGGCCCCATGCGGATGGCGACATCGGTGCGATGTTCCATGAGATCCACGATGCGGTCATTGCTGGTGAGTTCCAGCGTGATCTCGGGATACTCGCGCCGAAATTCCGCCACTTGCGGCACCACGCAATGCAGCATCACCGGCACCGACGCATCCACCCGCAACCGCCCCGCCGGCCGCTGATGCACCATCCGCATGCACTCTTCGGCTTCTTCCAACGACGCGATAATCTGACGCGCCTTCGGCAGAAAGTGCGCGCCTTCTTCCGTGAGCTCCATGCGGCGCGTCGTGCGGTTCAGCAGGATCACGCCCAGGTCTTCTTCCAAGCGCGACAAGCCCCGGCTGACCCCCGACGCCGTCTGGCCCAGCATCTCAGCGGCGGCGCTCAGCGACCCGGCGTCCACCACGCCCAAAAACACGCGCAATGCATCGGAATTCAAAGCCATGTGGGGTGTGTCCTTTCGCGCTAGGTGGCGAGCTTGTCGGCAGCAGCCTGAAGGCCGGCGAAGATGCTGTCGGCCAGGTCTTGCGGAAACGCATCGGGCAGTTGGGCCTGCACGCTGCGTATTGCGCCCGGCGTGCGGCCTACCAGATCATCAATCACGATGTCGGCATTGGCGCCGTTTGGCGCGATCACGCCAAACTGACGGCCCAGCTGCACCCAATGACGCCGCATGATTTCGCTGACGCGGTAATGCGTATTCTTGGTCCGCACGGCCATCGCCAACGTTATTTTTTTGGAAGAGAACTTTCCTGGGCCAGCCCCCAGCAACGGATACGCGGACAGCACATCGTACAAAGGCGTCATGTGGTATTGGCCATGTGGCTGCAACGCAATGCTGAAATTCTTTGCGTGGCCATCAGGTGCGCCATCTTGGCGCTGGAGAGCGGGTCCGCGTCAATGGTCTGCACCCCTGCGGGCGTCTCGCCAAGAGGCAGGATTTGCAGGGCGCCGATGCAATCTCTGCCGATCTGCGCCAACAAGTCGAAGGCGCCGGTTGAATCGGCGCCGAAACGACGAGCCACGCGCTCGCGGATGGCTTGGCTATCGGGCAGCAGATTGTCGAAATACGCGCGTACCGCCTCTCCGCGATGGGGCGCATTGCCCGGCTGAAAAGGCAGGGACAACGACAACGCCCGTCCCTCTGGCCGCTGGACCCATGCATCGTCGTAGGCAAGCTCGTCACCCGACTGCGGGTGCAACCGCCAGGTGCCAACGAAGACACCATTCATCCATAGTGCCAATGCGCGGACGTATGAGCGGCGTCCCATCACTACCACTTCGGGGATGCGTGATGGCCGCCCATGCCGGCATCGCGTTCATCGGCAATGCCGTGGCCGCTTGAGTCCGTGGGTTCGCGCTGATGCAACACGAGATCCACGCCCAGCACGGCCAATACCTTCATGAGCCTGCCCGCGCTGACCGTTTCAGCATTGCGCTCCAGGGTGGAATACGTCTGCTGGCGCAAGCCCAAGCGTTCGGCGACCTCGCCCTGCGTCAGGCCGGCTTGTTTCCTGAAGGCTCGGAGCATGCCCGAAAGCTGATCCGAGGTACGGACGGTGAATTCGCTCATCCCGTTCTCAACGCTGTATTTCGAATTTACGCAGTATAGGCTGTAAAGCAGTTTTACTCTCTATAAGCTGTTTATTCACTCTGAATAAGCTGTATTTTTGCTTTACAGCTTATAAGCTGTAGCTGAAACTGCAGTGCTCGCGGACAAAAAAAACGGCGCCCAAAGGCGCCGTTCTTCCTACGCGTTCGCCACCCTCAACGCTTGGCTTTCTGCTTCAGCTGCGACAGGTCACGCACCGCGCCGCGGTCCGCCGACGTGGCCAGGGCCGCGTACGCCTGCAAGGCCAGCGACACGACGCGTTCGCGTCCAACCGGCTCCCAGCCATCCGCACGCGCGTCCATCGCTGCGCGGCGGCGCGCCAGTTCTTCGTCGGACACGGCCAGATGCATCTTGCGGTTCGGGATGTCGATCTCGATGATGTCGCCTTCTTCCACCAGGCCGATGGTGCCGCCTTCGGCCGCTTCCGGCGAGGCGTGGCCGATCACCAGGCCGGACGAGCCGCCCGAGAAGCGGCCGTCGGTGAACAGCGCGCACGTCTTGCCCAAGCCCTTGGACTTCAGGTACGACGTGGGGTAGAGCATTTCTTGCATGCCCGGGCCGCCCTTGGGGCCTTCGTAGCGGATGACGACCACGTCGCCCGCCACGATCTTGTCGCCCAGGATGCCTTCAACGGCGTCATCCTGGCTTTCGAACACGCGGGCGCGGCCCGTGAAGACCCATTGCGATTCGTCCACACCGGCCGTTTTCACAATGCAGCCCTTCTCGGCCAGGTTGCCGTACAGCACTGCCAGACCGCCGTCCTTCGAGTAGGCATTTTCCTTGCTGCGGATGCAGCCCGTCTGGCGGTCGGTGTCCAGCGTCAGGAAGGTGGCGTCCTGGCTGAACGCCACGGTTGTCGGAATGCCGCCGGGTGCTGCGCGATAGAACTTCTGCGCGTCTTCACCCGCGCCGCCACCAGCCACGTCCCAGTTCTGGATGGCGTTGCCCAGCGTGCCGCTGTGCACGTTGCCGCAAGACAGGTCCAGCAGGTCGGCGCGCGCCAGTTCACCCAGGATGCCCAGGATGCCGCCTGCGCGGTGCACGTCTTCGATGTGGTACTTGTCGGTGGCGGGCGCCGCCTTGCACAGGCAGGGCACCTTGCGCGAAATGCGGTCGATGTCGGCCATCGTGAAATCCACACCCGCTTCCTGCGCCGCGGCCAGCAAGTGCAGCACGGTGTTGGTGGAACCGCCCATCGCCACGTCCAGCGCCATCGCGTTCTGGAACGCGCTCTTGGTGGCGATGTTGCGCGGCAGAACCGATTCGTCTTCTTCCACGTAGTAGCGGCGGCACAGGTCGACGACCAGGCGGCCGGCTTGCTCGAACAAGCCCTTGCGCCATGCGTGGGTCGCGACGATGGTGCCGTTACCTGGCAGCGCCAGGCCGATGGCTTCGGTCAGGCAGTTCATCGAGTTGGCGGTGAACATGCCGGAACAGGAGCCGCACGTCGGGCACGCGCTGCGTTCCACTTCGGCGACTTCGGCGTCCGACACCTTCGGATCGGCGGCCTTGATCATGGCGTCGATCAGGTCGATCTTGGCGATGACCTTGCCGTCGGTCGGCGACTTGACCTTGCCCGCTTCCATCGGGCCGCCGGACACGAACACGACCGGGATGTTCAGGCGCATCGCGGCCATCAGCATCCCCGGGGTGATCTTGTCGCAGTTCGAAATGCAGACCATGGCGTCGGCGCAATGCGCGTTGACCATGTATTCCACCGAGTCGGCGATGAGTTCGCGCGACGGCAGCGAATACAGCATGCCGCCGTGGCCCATGGCGATGCCGTCATCGACGGCGATCGTGTTGAATTCCTTGGCGACGCCGCCTGCGGCTTCGATCTCTTTGGCGACCAGCGCGCCCAGGTCGCGCAGGTGCACGTGGCCCGGCACGAACTGCGTGAACGAGTTCACTACCGCGATAATCGGCTTGCCGAAATCACCGTCCTTCATGCCAGTGGCGCGCCACAAGGCGCGGGCGCCGGCCATGTTGCGGCCGTGGGTCGATGTGCGGGAACGGTAGTGCGGCATGATTTGTCTCGAGTGCTGTTAGCGTGGCGGCAAAACGGTAAATAATACGCTGGATCGGGCCGGGGTTGTCCGATGACCCCACCAATGGCCGCCCTGAGAGCGGCCATTGGCCATCAGACGGACATTGGCCGGACGGCAGGCAACCGGCGGGCAAACGACTGGCGAATGCCCGGCAACCGGCAGGCAAACATCAGGCAAACGTCAGGCGGACATCATTCAGTCGCCTGGCCGCGCGCCGCGAAGGCGCTGGGCGACTCGCCCACCGCACGGCGAAACATCGCGGCGAAGGCGCTGGGGCTTTCGTACCCCAAGTCCAACGCCACATCCAGCACCCGCGCGCCCCGCGCCAGCCGCTCCATGGCGGCCAGCAGGCGCGCCTGCTGGCGCCAGCGGCCGAAGGTCATGCCCGTGTGACGCAAGAACAGCCGGTGCACGGTCTTCGGGTCCACGCCCAATTCCCGCGCCCATTCCGCCGCCCCCGCCTGCCGCTCGGGATGCCGCACGATGGCGCGGCAGATGCGCGCCAGTCGCGGCTCCGCGGGCTGCGGCAAATGCAGCGGCAGCACGGGTTCCTGACGCATTTCGTCCAGCAACAGCATCATCAGCCGGCCGTCGCGCGTGTCGGGCGCCCAGTCCAGCGGCACGTCGGCGGCCGCCACCATCAGCTCGCGCAGCAGGGGCGAAATCGACAGCACGCAGCACTGCGCCGGCAGATGGGCTGCGGCCCCCGGCTCGACGAAGACCGTGCGCATGCGCGGCTCGCCACTCATGCGGATGCCGTGCGGCACCCACGCCGGCACCCACACGCCACGCGTGGGCGGCACGACCCAGATGCCAGCATCCGTATTCACCACCATCACGCCCGAAATCGCGTAAAGCAACTGGCCGCGCCGATGGCGGTGCCGGCGCACGCGGTGGCCATCTTCGTAATCCACCGCCAGGCCTGCGACGGGCGGCCGCGAGGATTCGTACGGGAACAGGTCCAAACCGGCGGGGGAACGCGCGGGGGCTGGGGCGCTGGCTGAGGAGCTCACTGGCGTGGGGGCTGAGGTGGGGGCTGAGGTTCTGGCTGGGGCGCGGACTGGAGAGCTGCCTGAGGTGCTGGCTGGAGAGCTGCCTGAGGTGCTGGCTGGAAAGCTGCCTGAGGTGCTGGCTGGAGAGCTGGCTGAGGTGCTGGCTGGAAAGCTGGCTGAGGAGCTGGGTGGCTTGCGGACTGGCGGTGGGGAGGAAGGCATGCAATGTTCTCAGTGATTCGTCCAGGGCGAGGCGATGCGTTCAGGCGCGCAGCGCCAACAACGCCTCTTGCAAATGGCGCAGGCCATGGCTGAGCGGCTTGTCTCGCCGAAGCACGATAGCCAGATCGCGCGACAAACGCGGCGTCAACGACCGCACCACCAGGGCATCGCGCTGGCCCGCAGCGCTCACGGCCAGCTTGGGCAGCACCGCGCAACCCAGGCCCGCCGCCACGATCTCTTTCATGGCTTCCGTGCTGCCCAACTCCATGACGGGCTTGGCGGCGACACCCGCGGCCTCAAACCAATCATCCACCAGCCGGCGCGTGCGGGCGCCCGGCTCGAACAGCACCAGCGGACGCAGCGCCAATGTCTGCGGAGTGACAACGGCGGGAATACCGCCCGGGTCACTGGCGGGAAAGATCGCCACGAACTCGTCCTCCATCACCGTCGTGACCTGGAACATACGGCCGGGCGCGGGCAAAGTCACCAGCCCCATGTCCAGCGTGTTGTTCTCCAGGGCGCGCAGCATGTCGGCCGTGTTGCCAGTGCTGGCCACGACGTCCAGCGCAGGAAAGCGGCGGCGCAGCTCCGCCAGCACGGGCGGCAGCAAATAGGTGCAGGCGGTGGCGCCCGTGCCCAGCCGGATTCGGCCAGACACCTGGGACGCATGCGCCGTCATCGCCTGCTCGGCCTGCGCCAGGGCCGCGTCGATCACGCGGATATGCGTCAGCAACTCCAGCCCCGCCGCGGTGGGCCCGGCGCGGCGGCCAATGCGCTCAACCAGCTTCAAACCGAAGCGCCGTTCCAGCTGGCGGATCTGCAAGCTGACCGCGGGCTGGGTCACGCCGCCCCGTTCGGCAGCGGCGGAAAAGCTGCCCAGTTCAACCACCCGCGCAAAGGTGCGCAGGTGGTCCAGGTTCAGGCCTCGCATGGCGTCTATCCAAAGTTTTTCTTATAAAAACGATAACAGACCAAAGCTTTATTAATGCCAAAACTTGCCCCACACTGGCGGCTGCTGATTTGCCCCTTCCCCCTTCGACTTCGCCGGCCCTTTTCATGTCGCCCAACACCCCCACCATCGTCATCCGCGACAGCGCGGAAGCCGACCTGCCCGCCATCAAGACCATCTACGCGCACCACGTCGAACACGGCACCGCCTCGTTCGAACTGGACCCGCCGTCCATCTCGGAAATGCGCACGCGCCGCGCGGGCGTGCTGGAAAAGGAAATGCCGTATCTGGTCGCCGAGATCAATGGCGAAGTCGTGGGCTACGGCTACGTCACGGCGTACCGCCCCCGCCCCGCCTACCGCCACACCGTCGAAGATTCCGTCTACGTCAAAGCCGGCCGCGCGGGCCTGGGCATCGGCGGCAAGCTGCTGGCCGCGCTGATCGAACGCTGCACCGCCGCCGGCTGGCGCCAGATGCTGGCGGTGGTGGGCGACAGCCGCAACGCGGCATCGCTGGCGCTGCACGCCGCCCAAGGCTTTCATCCGGTCGGCACGCTGCGTTCCGTCGGCCACAAGCACGGCGAATGGCGCGACACCGTCCTCATGCAACGCAGCCTGGGAGAAGGCGACACCACACCGCCGCAACGGCCGTGATTGCCCCACGCGCCATCGTCTGCCTGGGCCTGACGCAACTGATCGGCTGGGGCGTCACGTTCTACCTGATCGGCGCGCTGGGCCCCGCCATGACGGCTGACCTGGGCTGGAACGCCGCCACCGTCTACGGCGGCTTCTCGGCCGCCATCGTCACGATGGCGCTGGTATCCCCCCTGGCGGGCGCAGCCGTTGACCGCTGGGGCGGCCACCGCGTCATGCCGGTGGGCGCCGTGATCGCCGCCGCGGGCTGCGCCCTGCTGGCCGCAGCGCACCACGTGCCGGTGTATTTCCTGGCGTGGCTGCTGCTGGGCCTTGGCATGCGCCTCTGCCTGTACGACGCCGCCTTCGCCTCACTCGCCCGCGCCGCCGGCCCCACCGCGCGCCGCCCCATGTCGCAAATCACGCTGTTCGGCGGCTTGGCCTCCACGGTGATGTGGCCGGTGGGCCACGCGCTATCGGACGCGCTTGGCTGGCGCGGCGCGGTCTTCGTCTACGCCGCCCTGGCGCTGGCCACCGTGCCGCTCTACCTGGCGCTGCCACGCGACCGCTACACCGCATCCGCCGCCACCGCGAAACAGACCAGCACCGGCCTCACCCGCACATCCACGGAACGGCGGCTCGCCGGCACGCTGTACGCCGTGATCGCCATGCTGACCAACTTCCTTGCCGCCGGCAACGCCGCCCACCTGATCTCGCTACTGTCCGGCCTGGGCCTGGCCAGCGCCGCCGCCGTCAGCGTCGCCGCGCTATGGGGCGTAGGCCAATTCACCGCCCGCGTCGCCGACGTGACGCTGGGATCAAGACTGCACCCGCTGACACTGACCCTCGCCGTCGCCGCACTATTGCCACTGTGTTTTTTGCTGGCGCTGCTATCGCGCGGCAACCTCTACGCCACCGCCGCCTACGCCCTGCTCTACGGCGCCTGCAACGGCCTGCTGACCATCACCCGCGGCACGCTGCCGCTGGCACTGTTCGATTTCCGCAGCTACGGAACTTTGGTAGGCGCCCTACTGATCCCCAGCTTCCTGCTAACCGCGACGGCGCCGGTCGCCTATGCCTTCGTCATCGATACCCACGGCGCTTCGACCGCGATGGCGCTATCAATCGTGTTGGCGGCAGCCATTGCGGCGGCCGCGTTCACGTTGCGATGGAAGTTTATTGGGCGGGTGGGTGCAGCAGGATGAATTCGGACGACGCGCGAGCGCCACCGTCACGACGCCAGACACCGCGTAAGCCCCACAAGGCCGCCCGCGCGGCCGGCATGGGGCGGGCCCCGCAAGATATTCCATCACCCACCCACCGGTGAGTAGCACCCTAAGCACACTGATCGCCCCAGCGGACGTCAAGTTTCAATCACCGCAGGCCGGTGCGGCGGGGTCACGGGGTGCGCGGGGAGTCGATAAGCCCGAGGGAATCTGAAGGGAAGGCCGCAGGCCTGGACGAAGATGACGACGGGGCAGTCCGGAGCGAAGGCTCCGGACCGCAATCGTTGACCCGCGCGCCCCGTGACCCCGCCGCATCGGCCGTCAAAAAAACCGGGTCTTCAACGACTTTCAGCGACTGATCCATCAACCAGTCCCACAATCAAAACGACCACCCCATCACCCCTCAGCAGCAGAAGCCACCACCCACTTCTCCCACCCAATCTTCCTCAACTTACAAGCCGGACACTCCCCACATCCATACCCCCAGTCATGCCGCGCCCCCCGCTCCCCCAAATAGCACGTATGACTTTCCTCAACGATCGTCTCCACCAACGCATCCCCACCCAACTGATACGCCAGCGCCCACGTCTCGGACTTATCAATCCACATCAGCGGCGTCTCGATCGTCACCCGCGACCCTAACCCCAATCCCAGCGCCACCTGCTGCGCCTTGATCGTGTCGTCCCGGCAATCGGGATAGCCGGAAAAATCCGTCTCGCACATCCCGCCCACCAGCACATCCAGCTGACGCCGATACCCCAGCGCCGCCGCCAGCGTCAGAAACAGCAGATTGCGCCCCGGCACAAACGTGTTCGGCAAACCATTGGCCTGCATCTCGATCGCGCGGTTGCTCGTCATGGCCGTATCGCCCACCTGCCCCAGCACCTTCAAGTCCAGCAGATGGTCTTCGCCCAACCGCGGCGCCCAATCCGGAAAGTTCGCCCGAATCTCGCTCAGCACATTCAGCCGCGCAGACAATTCGATGTGATGACGCTGACCGTAATCAAACGCCACCGTTTCCACATGGGCATAGCGGTCCAGCGCCCAGGCGAGACAAGTGGTGGAATCTTGACCGCCCGAAAAGAGGACGAGCGCGCGACGTTGATGATTTTGCATAAAGGGGGCTTCTAAAAAGACGAAGGGATAGCACGGACTGTAACCGAGCAAAGGCGCTTTCCCGTAAGGAACGCTGCGTAAAATCAGATTCGTCTTATTCCCCGGTTTTCCCGCAACGCCCATCGTCTTTTCCCAACCTTTCCTCAGCCGCCAGACGGATACCCCCGCCCGATGAATGCCATCCGCCCGCAGTCCGATTCAGCAGAACCCTTGCGTCACGATATCCGGCTACTAGGCCGCCTGTTAGGCACCGTCATTGAGGAATGCGAAGGCAAACGCGTTTTCGACACCATCGAAACGCTGCGGCGCACCGCCGTGAAATTCCGGCGCGAAGGCATCGACGCCGACAGCAAACTGCTGGAACAGCGCGTCAAGCGCCTGCAAGGCACCGACCCGAACTCGGTTGCGCGCGCCTTCAGCTACTTCCTGCACCTGGCCAACATCGCTGAAGACCGCGACCAGAACCGCCGCCAACGCGCACGCGCCCTGATCGACGACACCGCCGCACGCGGCAGCCTGCGCGACGCCGTGCAGACCCTGGCCAGCCAGGGCGTCAGCGTTGCCCGCATCCGCCGCTGGCTGGCCGATGCCTGCGTCGTGCCGGTGCTGACCGCGCACCCCACCGAAGTGCAGCGCAAGAGCACGCTGGACGTGCATCGTGAAATCGCCACCGCGCTGACCCAGCGCGACGTCCCGTTGACGCCGCAAGAGCTCGCCGATCTGGATGCGGCCCTGCTCGGCCGCGTCGCCACGTTGTGGCAAACCCGCATGCTGCGCTACACGCGCCTGACCGTGGCCGATGAAATTGAAAACGCGCTGTCGTACTACCGCAGCACCTTTCTTACCGTCATCCCGCGCGTCTACGCCGACCTGTCCAAACTGCTGAACCGCGAACCCGCCAAGCCGTTTGCCGCCCCGCCCGCGCCGCTGGAACCCTTTCTGCGCATGGGCAGCTGGATTGGCGGCGACCGCGATGGCAACCCGAACGTGGACGCCAGCACGCTGGAACGCGCGCTGCTGCGCCAGGCCACCGTGCTGTTCGAACACTATCTGCAAGAGGTCCACGCGCTGGGTGCGGAACTGTCGATCACCACGCTGCTGATCTCAGCCGACGCCGAACTGCTGGCGCTGGCCGACAGCAGCGGCGACGACTCCCCCCACCGCAGCGACGAACCCTACCGCCGCGCGCTGGTCGGCGTCTACGCCCGGCTTGCCGCCACGGCGCAAGCGCTGACCGGGCAGAACCTGGCCCGCCGCAGCACCGTCGCCGCGCCCGCGTACCAAGCGCCGCAAGAACTATCAGCCGACCTGGCCACCATCGCAGCATCGCTCGCCGCGCACCACGGCGCGCCCATCGCCAAACTGCGCCTGTCAGGGCTTCAACAAGCCGTGGAAGTGTTCGGCTTCCACCTGGCCACCGTCGACCTGCGTCAAAGCTCCGACGTACACGAACGCGTGCTGGCCGAACTCTTCGAACGCGCCGGCACCCAGCGCGACGGCAAAGCGCTCGACTACCTGGCGTTAAACGAAGACGAACGCGTGGCCCTGTTGCGCACCGAACTGGCGCAAGCCCGCCCGCTCGCATCCCCCTGGATCGCCTACAGCGAAGACACCACCCGCGAACTGGCCGTGCTGCGCGCCGCCGCCGCCGGCCGCGCCCGCTACGGCAAACAGGCCGTGCGCCAGACCATCGTGTCGCACACCGAAACCCTGAGCGACCTGCTGGAAGTGATGGTGCTGCAAAAGGAAGCCGGCCTGATCGCCCCCGCCGGCCAGGACATTGCGGCCGAAGACGGCTTGATGGTCGTGCCGCTCTTCGAAACCATTCCCGACTTGCAACGCGGCGCCGACATCATGGCCGCCTGGCTCGACCTGCCCGAAGTCCGCCAGCGCGTAAAGCAGGCGCAAAACGGCGCGCAGGAAGTCATGCTGGGCTATTCCGACAGCAACAAGGACGGCGGCTTCCTCACCTCGAACTGGTCGCTGTATCAGGCCGAACGCGCGCTGGTCGACGTGTTCTCGGCCCGCAACGTGCGCCTGCGCCTGTTCCACGGCCGAGGCGGCTCGGTGGGACGCGGCGGCGGCTCCAGCTTTGACGCCATCCTGGCCCAGCCCCCCGGCACCGTCGCCGGCCAGATCCGCCTGACCGAACAAGGCGAAGTCATCCAAAGCAAATACAAGGACGCCGAAGTCGGCCGCTGGCACCTGGAACTGCTGGTCGCCGCCACGCTGGAATCCAGCCTGGCCCCGCGCGCCGAAGCCACCAGCGCCGAAGACGCACACATGGCGCAACACGGCCCGGCCATGTCATTCATGTCAGACACCGCGCAGCGCACCTATCGCGGCCTGGTCTACGACACCCCGCGCTTTGCCGAGTACTTCTTCGCCGCCACCCCCATCAGCGAAATCGCCGGTCTGAACATCGGCTCGCGCCCAGCTTCGCGCAAGAAGGGCCAACGCATCGAAGACCTGCGCGCCATTCCCTGGGGCTTTTCGTGGGCCCAATGCCGCCTGATGCTGACCGGCTGGTACGGCATGGGCTCGGCCATCGAGGCCTATCTGGAAACCGGCGCCCCCGACGCCCCCCGTTCACGCCGCAGCCGCCTGGCCCAACTGCGCGAGATGGCCCGCGACTGGCCCGCCTTCCGCACACTCTTGTCCAACATGGAAATGGTGCTGGCCAAATCCGACCTGGCCATCGCCGCACGCTACGCCCAACTCGTTCCGCAACGCGCGCTACGTGAACGCGTGTTCGGCTCCATCAGCGCCGAACACGGCCGCACGCTGCAAATGCTGAAGCTGTTGACGCAACGCGAACTGCTGGCCGACAACCCCATGCTGCAAGACTCGCTGCGCGAACGGTTTGCGTACATCGACCCGCTGAATTATTTGCAGATTGACCTGATCCGCCGCCACCGCGCGGCACAAAAGCACCCGGACGCGGAAGTCGACAAGCGCGTGCAAAGCGCGATTCATTTGACGATCAACGGCATCGCAGCGGGACTACGCAATTCGGGGTGAAGATGCGGCAGGCGACGGGCACTTCAGCGCCGGTGTCAGACTGCATTTCTTCCGGAAAATGCAGTCTGACACCAAAATCGCGAGGGTGAAGATGCGGCAGGCGACGCGCAGCGCCATCACCACGACGCAAGACACCGCGTAAGCCCCACGAGGCCGCCCGCGCGGCCGGCATGGGGCGGGCCCCGCAAGATATTCCTCACCCCCCCACTGGTGAGCAGAACCCCAAGCACACCGCCCGCCCCAGCTGACGTCACGTTTCCACGACTGGAGCCTGGTGCGGCGGCGGCCCGGGGTGCGCGGGGAGTCGATAAGCCCGAGGGAATCTGAAGGCAGCCGCCGCAGGCGGCAACGAAGATGACGAAGGGGGAGTCCGGAGCGAAGGCTCCGGACCGCAATCGTTGACCCGCGCGCCCCGGGCCGCCGCCGCACCAGGCGTCTTAAAAACCCACTCCGCCCGCATTCCACACGCTCCCGCTACACCCCTGCCGCCTCCGAAACCGCCCCCCGGCCCCGACCCACCGTCAAACGTCCAGCGCCCCCTCCACCGCTACCGCCCCCCGCAACGCTACCGCCCCCCCGCACCGCCCCCCGTCCACCAGACGAACACCCCCACCTCCCCATTTGTCCACCCCCGGCAACTTTTAGTACTATCTCTTCCAGAAATTCTATACACGCACAAATGTTCGTATATAGAACAAAACGATTTTTCTGGCCCCGCCGCACAGAAAGGCACCTCAGGAAGAGACAGAGATCACCCTGGTTCCCCCGCGTGCCTGACTGCCTGGCAGCCGCCCGCAAGACAGCATCGAGCGAACCACATGGATACTCCCCTCAAGAATCTCGCCGTCATCGGCGCAGGCGCCATGGGCAGCGGCATCGCCGCATTATTCGCCTCGAAGGGACTGAACATTGTCCTGATCGATCCGATGGAAGGCGCCCTGGAGCGCGCCTTGAAAACCATCGACCGCCAATTGAACGTCTACGCCCCCGGCAACGTTCAGGAAGCCATCCAGCGCATCCGCCTGGAACCGGCCCTGGAAGCCGCCGCCAGCTGTGACCTGGTCATCGAAGCCGTGCCGGAAAACCTGGAACTCAAGCGCGGCATCTTCGCCAAACTTGACGCCCTGTGCCCTGCACACACGCTGTTCGCCACGAATACATCGGGCCTGTCCATCAACGCCATCGCCAGCGCCGTCACGCGCCGCGACCGTTTTGTCGGCACCCACTTCTTCACCCCCGCTGACGTCATCCCGCTGGTCGAAGTCGTCCGTAACGACGACACCTCTGACGCCACCGTCACCCAAGTCATGGCCACGCTGCGCTTTGCCGGCAAACGGCCCGTGCTGGTGCGCCAGGACATTCCCGGCTTCATCGCCAACCGCATCCAGCACGCCCTGGCCCGCGAAGCCATCTCGCTGCTGGAAAAAGGCGTGGCCAGCGCCGAAGACATCGACGAAGTCGTCAAGTGGAGCCTCGGCATCCGCCTGGCCCTGTCCGGCCCGCTGGAACAGCGCGACATGAACGGCATCGATGTGCACTACGCCATCGCCAGCTACCTGTACAAAGACCTGGAAAACCGCACCGAACCTTCCGACCTGTTGAAAAGCAAAGTCGACAGCGGCCAGATCGGCGCCAAGAGCGGCCAGGGCTTCTACACCTGGAGCCCCGAACGCCGCGAACGCGTGCTGCGCGAAAAAAGCGCCACGCTCGGCGAGCTGGCCGCCTGGCTGAACAGCAAAGCCGGCGACGCCTGACCGCGCCCCCAAGCATTCCCAAAAGATAAGGCGCGGGGGCAACCGCCAACCGCGCCATCGGGCCACGAGCCCAACCACACAAAGAAAACCAGACGTCCATCCGCGGCCAGCTTCGCCACCCGATGCCGGACCGGACACGACACAAGAGAACCCGCCTACGGAGTTGTTGGAGGCACCATGAATAAATTGGCTTCATTCTTTACCGAGCTGATGCGCAAGTATCTGCCCGATCCTTTCGTTTTCGCGATTGCGCTGACGCTGCTCACCGTGCTGCTTGCCATGGGCATCGAAGGCCAGAGCATCGGCGACGTCACCCGCGCCTGGGGCAAGGGCTTCTGGAGCCTGTTGGCCTTCACGACCCAGATGGCCGTGATTCTGGCCATGGGCTACGTGCTGGCCACCGCGCCGCTGACTGACCGCCTGCTCAACCGCATCGTCAGCCACGTGCACAAGCCGCACACCGCCATCATCGTCGCGACCTTGGTCGGCGGCGTGGGCAGCTACCTGAACTGGGGCTTTGGCCTCGTCATCGGCGGCATCGTCGCCAAGAAGCTGGCGCTGAAGGTCAAGGGCGTGCACTACCCGCTGATCATCGCCGCAGCCTATAGCGGCTTCACCATGTACGGCCTGGGCTTGTCCGCCAGCATCCCCGTGCTGGTCGCCACGCCGGGCCACCCGACCGCCAAGCAGATGGGCACCATCCCGCTGTCGGAAACCATCTTCTCGGTGCCCATGCTGATCACCAGCCTGGTCATCATCATCACGCTGCCGCTGCTTAACGCCTGGCTGCACCCGAAGAAGGGCGAGAAGATTGTTGAAGTGGACCCGGGCATCGACCGCGACGCCAACGCTTCCAACGCCACCGAAGACATGCTGGAAAAAGGCACCATTGCCTCGAAGCTGAACAACAGCCGCATCCTGAGCATGCTGATCGGCGCGCTGGGCATTGCCTACGTCACGTTCCACTTCATGGACGGCGGCTCGCTGGACCTGAACCTGATCAACTTCATCATCCTGTTCCTGGGCATCATCCTGCTGGGCACGCCGGCCGCCTACGTGGCCAAGCTGACCGAAGGCATCAAGACGATCTCGGGCATCATCCTGCAATACCCGTTCTACGCCGGCATCATGGCCATCATGGCCGCCTCCGGTCTGGTGACGTCGATCTCGCAAGTGTTCGTTGACTTCGCCACGCCCGCCACGCTGCCGTTCTGGGGCCTGATCAGCTCGTTCTTCATCAACTTCTTCGCCCCGTCCGCCGGCGGCCACTGGGTCATCCAGGGTCCGTTCATGATCGACGCCGCGAAGGAAATCGGCAGCGCCCTGAACCAGACGACCATGGCCGTCATGCTGGGCAACGCCTGGAACGACCTGGTGCAACCCTTCTGGATTCTGCCGGCGCTGGCCTTGTCGAAGCTGAAGCTGCGCGACGTGATGGGCTATACCGTCATCATGATGCTGTGGGTGGGCGTGATCCACATCACCGCCGTGCTGGCCTGGGGCTACGCCACGCACTGATCCACCGCGCTTTCATCGAACAGACAGGAACTGATATGAGCAAACCGACTGCGTATCTCGTCACCGGCGGCAGCGCCGGGATTGGCGCCGCCATCATCCGCATGCTGCTGGATGCGGGCCACAAGGTGGTCAACATTGACTACAAGCTGCCCGAGAACCCGCCGGCGGGACTGGTCTCGTATCAGGCCGACCTGACCGATGAAGCGCGCACGAAAGCCGTCGCCAGCGAAGTCACCAACGCCTACAACATCGTGGGCCTGGTGAACAACGCCGGCGCCACCCGCCCTGGCACGGCCGACACGGCCACCCTGGCGGATCTGGACTATGTGGTGAACCTGCATCTGCGCACCGCGCTGATCCTGGTGCAAGCCGCGCTGCCCGCCATGCGCGAAGCCGGCTTTGGCCGCATCGTGAACATGTCGTCGCGCGCTGCGCTGGGCAAGCCGGACCGCGTGGTCTATTCGGCCACCAAGGCCGGCCTGGTGGGCCTGACGCGCACGCTGGCCATGGAGCTGGGCGGCGACGGCATCACCGTCAACGCCATCGGCCCGGGCCCCATCGCCACCGACCTCTTCACCAAGAGCAACCCGGCAGGCGCACCGCAAACCGAACGCATCATCAACAGCATCGTCGTCAAGCGTCTGGGCACGCCGGAAGACGTGGCGCGCGCCGCCATGTTCTTCCTGTCGCCGGATAACGGTTTCGTGACGGGCCAGATGCTGTATGTGTGCGGCGGCACAACGTTGGGCGTCGCCCCGATCTGAGCGCTGCCGCCATGACCGCCGAGCCCCTCGTTCAACCCCTCGCCCGGACGCGCCTTGCGTCCCGCCGCCCGCGTGGCCTAGCGGCGCAGCAGCGCGTGGTTGATCTGGTCGGCGGCATGGCGCAAGGGCGGCAGGAATGCCGCCAGCATGGCCTCGCGCGAAAAGCGGTTGGAATGCCCGCTGACATTCATCGCGGCGATCACCCGGCCGCTGCGGTCAATGATGGGCACCGCCACCGACTGCAAGCCCGGTTCGAGTTCCTGCGCGACGCAGGCGTAGCCATCGGCGCGCACGCCGGCCAGCACGCGCTTCAACTCTGCCACGTTGGTGACCGTGTCGGCCGTGTAGGGCTGAATCTGGCTCATGGCCAGCACCCGGTCCAGCTCCGCTTCCGGCAGACCGGCCAACAGCACGCGGCCCATCGACGTCACCCAGGCGGGCAGCCGGCTGCCCACGGCCAGGTTGATGGTCATGACCTTGTGCGTGGACAGGCGCAGGATGTAGACGATGTCCGCGCCTTCCAGCACGGACACGGAGCAGGATTCGCGCGTCTGCTCGGCCACTTCTTCCATGTAGGGCAGCGCCAGGTTCCACAACGGCGTGCCCGACAGATAGGCGTAGCCCAGCTCCAGGATGCGCGGCGTCAGGGCGAACTTGCGGTCTTCAACGGTGACGTAGCCCAGGTGTTCCAGCGTCAGCAGGATGCGGCGCGCGCCAGCGCGGGTCAGCCCCGTCACGGCCGCCACTTCCGACAGCGTCATCTGCGAACGGTTGGGGCCGAACGCCCGGATCACCGACAGGCCGCGTGCGAAAGATTGCACGTAGCTGTCGCTGGGTTGCTGGGGGTCAAGCTCGGCCATCCGTCTGGTCCCAAGAGTAAAAAGCTCGCCGCTGGCGAGCCGTCCGTTGCCCTGGAAGGCAACGCAATCACGGTGGGGATGGCAGCTCGCGGGCTTGCCTTGACGCTATGCGGTCCCCATGAAACGATGTTCTTCAGAAGAACGAAAGTTCTAATGAAGAACAAATTATGACACGCCACCTATGAGCGAACATCATGATCTCTAAGCTTGTTGCAAGCGCGGCGGCCGCCCTGGCGGACGTACCCGACGGCGCCACCGTCATGATTGGCGGCTTCGGCACTGCCGGCCAGCCCATGGAATTGATCGACGCCCTGCTCGAACAGGGCGCGAAAGACCTGGTCATCATCAATAACAACGCCGGCAATGGCACCACAGGCCTTGCCGCCTTGCTGGGCGCCAACCGCGTGCGCAAGATCATCTGCTCGTTCCCCCGCCAGGCGGACTCGCAGATCTTCGACGGCCTGTACCGCAGCGGCAAGCTGGAACTGGAACTGGTGCCCCAAGGCAACCTGGCCGAGCGCATCCGCGCCGCCGGCGCCGGCATCGGCGCGTTCTTCTCGCCCACCGGCTACGGCACCCCGCTTGCCGATGGCAAGGAAGTCCGCGAAATCAACGGCCGCCACTACGTGCTGGAATATCCCCTGCATGCCGACTACGCGCTGATCAAGGCCGAACGCGGCGACCGCTGGGGCAACCTGGTCTACCGCAAGACCGCCCGCAACTTCGGCCCCATCATGGCCAGCGCCGCGCGCGTGGCCGTGGCGCAGGTGCGTGAAGTGGTTGAGCTGGGCGCGCTGGACCCCGAAACCGTCGTCACCCCCGGCATCTTCGTGCAGCGCGTCGTCGAGATCGACGCCAAGGAGCAGCAATGAGCACCAAACTGACCCGCGATCAGATCGCCGCCCGCGTCGCCCAGGACATTCCTGAAGGCGCTTACGTCAACCTGGGCATCGGCCTGCCCACGCTCGTCGCCAACCATCTGCCGGCCGACCGCGAAGTCATCCTGCATACCGAAAACGGCATGCTCGGCATGGGCCCCGCGCCCGCCAAAGGCGAAGAAGACTACGACCTGATCAACGCCGGCAAGCAGCCCGTGACCGAACTGCCCGGCTGCTCGTTCTTCCACCACGCCGACTCGTTCGCGATGATGCGCGGCGGCCATCTGGACATCTGCGTGCTGGGCGCCTTCCAGGTGTCGCAACACGGCGACCTGGCCAACTGGCACACCGGCGCGCCCGACGCCATCCCCGCCGTGGGCGGCGCGATGGACCTGGCCATCGGCGCCAAAGACGTCTTCGTGATGATGGAACTGCAAACGCGCGAAGGCCAGAGCAAGCTGGTCGAGGCGTGCACGTATCCGCTGACCGGCGTGCGCTGCGTGTCGCGCGTGTACACGGACGTGGCGGTGTTCGACATTCGCGCCGACGGCGTGACCGTCATTGATATGTTCGGCGACGTCACCGCCGATGAGCTGCTGGCCCTGACCGGCCTGCCGTTGAAATTTTCCCGCTGATCAGGAGAAACACTCATGTTGTTCATGGTTCAAATGCAAGTCAATCTGCCCGTCGACATGCCGGCCGAACGCGCCGACAAACTGAAGGCCGACGAAAAGGCCCTGGCGCAGCAACTGCAACGCGACGGCAAGTGGAAAGAGCTGTGGCGCGTGGTGGGCCGTTACGCCAACGTCAGCATCTTCGACGTTGAAAGCAACGACGAACTGCACACGCTGCTGGCGTCCTTGCCGCTGTTCCCGTACATGGACATCAACGTCACGGCGCTGGCCCGCCACCCGTCGGCGATCTGACCGGAGCCTTCCATGCCCTACATCATCGAAACCTTCGACAAGCCCCGCCATCAGGAAGTGCGCCAGCAACATCGCGCAGCGCATCTTGAATACCTGGACGCCAACAAGCAGCTGCTGCTGGCGTGCGGCGCCAAGCTGCAAGACGACGGCAAGGATGCGGGCGGCGGTTTGTACATCGTTGACCTGGACACGCGCGAAGCCGCGCAACAGTTCATCGACGCCGACCCGTTCTCGCAAGCCAATCTGTTCGACCGCGTGACCATCACGCGCTGGCGCAAAGCCTACGTCGACGGCACCTGCCACCTGTAATCCCCAAGCGGCCGCCGATTGCGCGGCCGCTGTCTTATCCGAGGTATTCCCACATGGCTTACGCCGAACTCAGCCAGGCACGGCTGTTCTACGTCATCGATGGCCCCGCCGACGCGCCGGTGCTCGTGCTCTCCAACTCGCTGGGCACCTGCTCCGACATGTGGGCCCGCCAGATTCCCGAACTGACCAAGCACTTTCGCGTGCTGCGTTACGACACCCGCGGCCACGGCAAGTCGTCGATTCCCGATGGCGAATACACCTTTGCGCAACTGGCTGGCGATGTCGCCGAGCTGCTGGCGCATCTGAACATCAAGCGCGCGCATTTCTGCGGCCTGTCCATGGGCGGCCCGACTGGCATCGCGCTGGCGCTGGCGCACCCGGAACGCGTCGGCAAGCTGATCCTGTGCAACACCGCCGCGCGCATCGGCTCGGCCGAAGGCTGGAGCACCCGCATCGCCGCCGTTGCCGATCAGACGCTGGAAAAGATGGCGCCCACGCTCGTCGAGCGCTGGCTGACCGATGACTACCGCGCCGCCGAACCGGGCCTGACGCAAGTGCTGATCGACATGCTGCGCCGCACGCCGGACGCCGGCTACTCGGCCAACTGCGCCGCGCTGCGCGACGCCGACTACCGCGAGCAAGTGTCCGCCATCACCGCGCCCACACTCGTCATCAGCAGCACGCACGACCTGGCGGCAACGCCCGCCCAAGGCCGCGAACTGACTGCCGCCATTGCCGGCGCGCGCTATGTCGAACTGAACACCTCCCACATTTCGAACTGGGAGCAACCGGAAGCCTTCACCCGCGCGGTCGTCGACTTCCTGACGGAGTAACCGCATGCAGCGCTGGAAACACCGGCCTGAAGGCTCCAACTGGGGCGACTTCGGGCCTGACGACCAACTCGGCCGCCTGAACCTCATCACCGAAGAACAAGTGCTGAAGGGCGCGCGCGAAATTCGCGCGGGCAAGACCTTCTGCCTGTCGCTGCCGCTGGACCTGCCCGGCGGCAACGTGCTCAACCCGCGCCGCCATCCGCCGCAACTGAGCCCGACGAAACTGGCCGGCACGCCCTACCTGAACTTTCCGTTGAAGAACGTCAACCCGGATGCGTTGGACGTGCTGAGCGATGATCAGGTGCTGCTGTCGATGCAGTACTCCACGCAGTGGGACGCGCTGGCGCACGTGGGCGCGCTGTTTGACGCTGATGGGGATGGCACGCCTGAACTGCGCTACTACAACGGCTTTCAGGCGGGCGTTGATGTCGTTGGCCCCGCTGACAGTGAACACACCGGCTGCGGTTGCTCAACCGGCGGCCCGTCCGCGGCGTTGAAGCTGGGGGTGGAAAACCTGGCGCAGAAAGGCATGCAAGGCCGCGGCGTGCTGGTGGACCTGTTCCGCCACTACGGCCCGGGCCGCACGCTGATCGGCCACGCCGAGCTGATGCATGTGCTGCAAACGGATGGCATCAGCGTTGAACCCGGCGACATGCTGGTGCTGCGCACGGGCTACGCCGAGGCCGTCGTCGCCATGAACGGCACGCCGGACCCCGAGGTGCTGCACACGTACGGCGCGGCGCTGGATGGCACGGACGCAGCGCTGCTGCAATGGATTACGGACAGCGGCATCGCCGCGATCTGCGCCGACAACTACGCGGTCGAGGCCTACCCCGCCCGCGAAAAACCCGGCCCGCGCGCGATGCTGCCGCTGCACCACCATTGCCTGTTCAAACTGGGCCTGCCGCTGGCGGAGCTTTGGTATCTGAAGGATCTGGCGGACTTCCTGTACGCCAATGGCCGCCATCACTTCATGCTGACCGCCCCGCCGCTGCGCCTGCCGCATGCGATCGGTTCGCCGGTCACGCCGATCGCCACGGCGTAAGCCGAACGATCAGCCCTTCAGGCACGTGCTCATGAAGGTCTTGCGCGCATCGCCCGTCAGCTTCTGATCACCGGCCTTGGCGTTGCAGTCCTTCATTTTCTGCTGCTGCGGCGTCAGCTGCTTTTCCGGCGCGGGCGCTTCGCCTTTCAGACAGGAGCTCATGTAGGCCTTGCGGTCGTCGCCTGTCTTGCCAGTGGCCGACTTATTGCATTCGGTCATGCGCTGCTGCTGCGGGGTGGGCGTCTTGGCGGGCGCAGGCGCGGCGGGGGTCTGGGCGTATGCCCCGAAAAAACATGCGGACAACACAATGGCCGAGGCCAACTGGCTAGTACGGGAAAGCATGAGTTTCTCCCTTGCGTTAAGCGCCCGCTTGCGTGGGAACGTGCCTGAAACGGGCCGTCGGCCCAGTGCCGACCCGGCCATCATCGAACAAACCACCCCGCACTGCAAGCATCGAAAAGTTAAGAAAATACAGGGCCTAAAAATCTCAATCTAGAGACATTCCGACGCATTCTTGTCATTAGGCGACGAATATGGGAACAACCCACGCAACCTGTTACCGATTCATCCTTTTGCCCCGTTGTGCGCGGCCGCGGAAAGGAGTGAGATAAGCCTGTCCGCATGATGCGCGGACGGCGCAAACGGCGGCGCAGACAGTCAAGCGCCGCCACGCCGGCACACAGGAGACCGCCATGAAACTTGCCCTTGCTTCCCTAGCCTTGCTTGCCGGCATGTCCGGCGCCGTCAGCGCGCAAAGCCTGACTTATGGCGTCACGCTAGGCAATGTGCAGGCGGTGCGCGATACCAACATCAACATGTCCACCATCACCGGGTCGCTGGCCAACCTGTCGGGCCGCCCGGTCTCAAGCGCGGTGCTGACCTACGTGCTTTATGACGCGCAAGGGCGCGAAGTGGGCCGGGTGAACGACGACGTGATCGGCCCGATTCCCCCGGGACAGATCCGCTTGGTCAAGGCGGTGACGCCGCTGCAATTCACCAAGGTGACCGTGCTGGACGTCAGGGCTCAATGAATGTGAGCCCCCACGGCACGCCCTGCGGGCTGCCTGCCCCCCAAGGGGGCTTCCCCCGCCTTGGGGCGGCCCGGCGCCGGGGGATTGCCCCGATGAGGCAAAAAAACCCTTTGCCGAGCAGGGTTTAGACAGGGGGTTGTAGGGACAAATATGGGAAAATTCTTCTTGCCGACTCGATAACAGGGGCTTCCAAACGAAGCCCCTTATTGCGTCTGTCGGCGTGCCAGCAAGCCTGGCCTCGTTACTAGGAAGTGAAGACCATGTTCCCTAAAAGACTCACCGAAGGCTATCAATCGTTCCTGGGCGGCCGTTTCCATTCGGAAAGCAGCCGCTATCAGAAACTGGCTGAAATCGGGCAAAGCCCGGAAATCCTGCTCATTGGCTGCTGCGATTCTCGCGTGTCGCCTGAAGTGATCTTTGACGCCGGACCGGGCGAGATGTTTGTGGTGCGTAACGTCGCCAACCTGGTGCCGCCCTGTGAGCCGGATTCCGAATCGTCCTATCACGGCACCAGCGCCGCGATCGAGTTCGCGGTCAACGGCCTGAACGTCAAACACATCGTCGTACTGGGCCACGCGTCCTGCGGCGGCATCCGCTCGTTCTTCGACGACGCCAAGCCGCTGTCCAAGGGCGACTTCATCGGCAAATGGATGTCGCAAATTGAACCCATGGCCGAACGCCTGGGTCCCGGCACGGGCGACCGCCAGACCAAGCTCAAGCGCCTGGAACTGGCCGTGGTCGAACACAGCCTGAACAACCTGATGACGTTCCCGTCCATCCGCCGCCGTGTCGAAAATGGCGAACTGGAATTGCACGGCACGTACTTCGGCGTGGCCACCGGCGTGCTGTTCCTGCGCGATCCGGACACGGGCGAATTCAATCCCTGCCTGGAAACCGGCATCACCGAATAAGGCGCATATCCGGTACGCTTGCGGCTGCTTTTCGCTTTCTTCCCAGACTGCCTGGCCACCGACAAGGACCGATATGAAATTGTTTTTCTCGCCGTCTTCACCCTTCGTGCGCAAATGCATGGTCATTGCCCACGAACTGGGGCTGACGGAACGCCTTGAGCAACTGCCCAGCGCCGCTGGCCCCGTCGCCCGCGACAAGAGCATCATCCCCAGCAACCCGCTGGGCAAGGTGCCCACCTTGATCACGGACGACGGCCAGGTGCTGTACGACAGCCGCGTCATCTGCGAATACCTGAATGACATTGGCGGGGGCAGCCTGTTCCCCGCCAGCGGCCGCGCCCGTTGGCAGGCGCTGGCGGATCAAGCCCTGGGCGACGGCGTCATGGACGCCGCGCTGCTGGCCCGCTACGAAACCGCCCTGCGCCCCGAAGCACTGCGCTGGGCCGACTGGGTCGACGGCCAGATGAGCAAGGCGCACGACGCCCTGGCGCAGCTGGAAAAAGACGTGGCCCGCCTGGACGGCCGCGTGGACATCGGCACCATCGCCATCGGCTGCGCGCTGGGCTATCTGGACTTCCGTTACGCCAGCTACGACTGGCGCAGCACGCACCCCGGCGTTGCCGCATGGTTCAAGACCTTCAACGCACGCCCGTCGATGCAATCGACGCTGCCGCCGGTCTGACGCGTCGATGCAGTCGACGCTGCCGCCGGTCTGACGCATCCGGGTCACGCCTTGGCGTTCAATCACGCCTGGCTCCCGGTTACGCCTTGACGCCTAGTGCAAGGGGCTGACACGACGCCGCGCCCGCAACGCGGTAAATTTTGAACTCGTCGGCCCCGGGCCGGACCAATGTAAAGGTCCTGGCCCACTCACTCAGGGAGCACGGATGAACGTGACTGCGATCTCCCCCATCCCCCGCGTTACCGCGCCCTACCCGGCGCGCGTGCCGCTGGTGGACGATACCCGCCCCACCTGGGAAGCCGAACGGCTGGCGAAGAACGCCGCCGTCCGCGACGCCCAACGCAGCGCGCAAGCGCAAGCCGCGTGGGAAGCCCAGCGCATTGCCCGCAACCGCGAGGCGGATGCGCGGAATACGCCGAACTCCTTTGGCGTCATCGCCCAGCACGCACGCGCTGGCGCCGCCGCGCCGCATTTGCCTGCCCCGGCGCCACTGCCCAATCTGGATGCTTTGCGTGACCAATACGCCGATATGCGCCTGCGCCGCGCGGTGGACAACTACACCGCCCTGCCCGACCCGGCGGCTCAGCGCGCCGGCAGCGCCAACGACCTGGGCACCATCGAAGGCCTGACGCCGTTGCAGCCCTATCGCGTTGCGATGGGCAACCCGCAAGTGCAGGAACTGCAAACCGCTGTGGCCGTGAAGACGGCCGCCGTTGCCGTCCCGGCAGTCGCCAACATCGGCCCCACCGAAAACGTCACCGACAACGCCCGCTACCGGCCCGGCTTCACGCCTTAACGCGGCAGGCCGCTGCAAAGGGTTTGTCCGCGCAGATCGCGCAACGTGTTCGCGTAAACGAGTCGCGCAACCCGTTCGCACAACCCGTTCGCACAACCCGTGCACACAACCCGTTCGCACAACCCGTTCACACAACCCGTGCACCCAACCCGTGCACCCAACCCGTTCACACAACCGGTCCGCACAAAAGAAAGCCGCCTATTTTGCAGGCGGCTTTTTTACTCAGCAGTGCTTACACGCAACGGGATCAGTGGAAGAATTCCGCGATCATCGTAGCGCCCAGGAACGTGCCTGCGTTGGCGGCTAGCGACACCACCACGATCTTCCAGCCCAGCTTGCGGAAGGCAGGCAGGTCTTTCAGGATCGACAGGCCGGCCATGGCCAGGATCACCGTCGTGAACGGCAGGAAGTTGACCTTGCCGACCAGCGCAATGATCTGGTCCGAGTACGGCAGCACGCCCGGGCAGCCTGCGGTCATCGCAATCAGCGACAGCACGAACACGGCCGGCAGCTTGGGCACAACGCGCAGGATCAGATCAGTCAGCACAACCAGCGAAATGATGATGCCCATGCCCGGCAGCGCGTCCATGAACGGCACGTTGTAGCCCAGGCGGTTGCCCACCAGCGCGAACAGGCCGCAGATGACATAGGCGGTCAGGCGGTCGCCAAAACCCAATTTGGAGTTATGCGCCGGCACGTCTTCCGACACGCTGTTGTCGACCACGGCTTCGTCGGACTTGCTGCGCGAGAAGCGGCCCAGCACGGGTTCCAGCTTGCCGTACAGGAAGATGGTCGTCGGCAGCGAGATGAACAGCGTGAAGTACACGCCAACCACCGTCGTCAGCAGGTTGGCGGCGGCGGCCAGCGCGGCCACCTGGTGCGCCATTTCCGGCGTCTGCTGGGACGCAATTGCGCCCACGCCAGCGGCCATCATGCTGCCCGAGCCCACGCCGGCGCCCATGGCGAGCGAACGCGGATCGAAGATGTTCAGGCTGGTGATGAAGCCGGCCATCAGCGCCACGAACAGCGCGCCGATCACGGTGCCGGTGATGTACTCGGCCATCACGCCACGGCCTTCCGGCGAATTCATGCCATAGCGTTCGCCGATGATCGCCAGGCTGGGCTCGCGGCCCACCGAGAACGTCGCGCCAATCGCTTCGCGCTTGATGCCCAGCAGCAGCGCCAGCGGCAGGCCAATGGCCATCGTGCCAAAGAAGTGGCCGAATTCCTGGAACACCAGCGCCCAGCCGGCTTCACGCACCTGCGGCAGCGCGCCGCCCACCATCAGGCCCAGCTTGGCCAGGAACGGCAGCAACGCGTATTGCAGATAGCCGCTGATGCGGGTCTGCATGGCCTTGTCGATGCCCGCGCCTTCCGGCAGCCGTTGGCCAAAGGCGGCCACGATGGCGCCGATGAAGATCGCCCACAGCATCGGTTGCAGAACGATCTTGCCCGGGCCTACCGCGAAGGTGACGCTGCCGATCGCTTCCGAAATGACCACCACCAACAAAATGGCGGCAAGCATGCGGACGCGCGCGGCTAGCGACATGGAAGGCGCGGCCAGACTCATGCTGGCGTGAGACATCGAATTCCCCTGATGAACGTGAATAAGTTTTCGTAGGGCGCGGCATCGCAGAGCGGCCGCGCCGAGGCAGCAGGCGCGATTTTCGCCTGGGGGCCTTCGGGGCAACCATGACACCACCTGCGCATTAGCGTTGCGTAAAATGCAACGCACAGCCTTTTCCTGGGAAAATTTTGCAAGAGATGCCGTATTTTACGGGTAAACCCTAGGAACGCACTGTGGATCTCCCGCCGCACTCAGACTGACAGAGCCCCGCCATGGACGAAAAACTCGACGCTCGCCGCACCCATTACTTCATGCAGGTCATGAGCCGCGGCTCGGTGCGCGGCGCCGCCGAAGTGCTGGACATGGACCCGTCCGCCGTCAGCCGCGCCATTGCCGCACTGGAGCGCGACTGCGGCATGGCGCTGTTCGAACGGCGCGGACGCGGCGTGGTGCCGACCGACGCCGGCCACATCCTGGCGCGCTATGTGAAGCGGCAGCAGAACATCCAGGAAAGCTTTTTCTCGGAAATCGACAGCCTGCGCAAAGCGGAACGCGGCCATATTGATCTGGTGCTGGGCGAAGGCTTTGTCGAACTGATGTTTGACCGCGTGCTGCCCGAGTACTGGCGCAATCACCCCGAGGTCACGCTGGACATTGATGTCGCCCGCACGTCCGAGATCGTGCAGCGCATTGTGGATGACCGTGCCTATATAGGACTGGTGTTCCAGCCGCCCACCGACGCCCGCCTGCGCACGCACTATTCCCGCCCGGAACCCATACGCGCCATCGTGCGCCAGGACCATCCGCTGACGCGGCTGGGCCGCCCCCTGCTGCTGACGGACCTGGCGGATTATCCCGGCGCGTCGATGCAGGAAGGGTTTGGCGTGCGGCAACACATCCAGGCCGCCGAGATCAGCGAACAAGTGCGGCTGCGCAACGTGCTGACGACGTCGTCGTTCAAGGCGCTGTGGCAATTCGCGGCAACCGGCATCGGCTACGCGCTGACGCCGCCCATCGCCGTCACCGCCGACATGCGCGCCCAGCGTCTGGCCAGCCTGCCGCTGGCCAACCCGATCCTGAACCAGGGCAGCCTGCACGTGCTGAGCCGCGCCGGCCGCCACATTTCGCCCGCCGCGCGGGAATTGCTGGAACACATTGTGCGCGGCATCGGCACACCTGCGGCGCCTGCATCTGATCTGGTCGCTTGACGCGGATCTGCATCTGTTTGGGTCGCGCAGCAACGCCTACAGTGCCAGTTCCCATCATCCGCCAGGAGGCGCATATGCTTAGTTTCCTGCGCACGGTCCGCTCCGTGCTCTGGGGCTTTTTCGGCGTGCGGCGCGGCCGCGGTTATGACGCCGACATCGCCAACAACAAACCCGGTCCGTTGATCGCGACGGGGCTGCTGATGGCCACGGTGTTGGTGATTGTTCTGGTGCTGGTCGCACGCTGGGCGGTCAACGCCGCGTTGTGACGCTACGGCCCCTGCGCCGAGGCCTTATTTCCTTATTACCAGAATGACTTAGACGCTGATATCTGCTGCCTGTTACGGTTATGAATCCCCTTTTCCCGCCGCCTCGCGACGGACGCAAAGGGCTCAGACCGAGAAGACTTCAAGGGCAGTAGACATGTACGTGTATGACCCCGTCGACCAGCAGCTTGTCGAGCAGCGAGTCGCGCAGTTTGCCGATCAGACGCGCCGCTTCCTCGATGGCCAGCTCACCGAAGATGAATTCCGCGTTCTGCGCCTGCAGAACGGCCTGTACATCCAACGCCACGCGCCGATGCTGCGCGTGGCCATTCCCTACGGCATGCTGGCCTCGCGCCAACTGCGCACGCTGGCGCACATTGCGCGCAAGTGGGACCGCGGTTATGGCCACTTCAGCACGCGCCAGAACATCCAGTTCAATTGGCCCCGCCTGGAAGACGTGCCGGACATCCTGGCGGAGCTCGCCACCGTTCAGATGCACGCCATCCAGACCAGCGGCAACTGCATCCGCAACACCACCACCGACCACTTCGCTGGCGTCGCGCCGGACGAACTTGTCGACCCGCTGGTGTGGTGCGAAATCATCCGCCAGTGGTCCACACTGCATCCCGAATTCGCCTTCCTGCCGCGCAAGTTCAAGATCGCCGTCAGCGGCGCCGTGCAAGACCGCGCGGCCGTGGGCGTGCACGACATCGGCCTGCAAGCCGTTGAGCGCGACGGCAAGCTGGGCTTTCGCGTGTGGGTCGGCGGCGGCATGGGCCGCACGCCCATCGTCGGCAAGCTGATCAACCCGTTTGTCGAATGGCAAGACCTGCTGACTTACATGCAGGCCGCGCTGCGCGTCTACAACCTGCACGGCCGCCGCGACAACAAGTACAAGGCGCGCATCAAGATCCTGGTCAAGGACCTGACGCCCGAAGTCTATGCGCAGCAGGTCGATGAACAGTGGCAGCTCATCAAGGGCGGCCCTGACACCATCACCCAGGAATTCGTCGACAGCATCAAGGCCCGCTTCGTCTGGCCGCAATACGAGGCGGCCGCCGCCACCGACGCCGACAACACCGACGCGCTGGCGGCCAATGACAAGCGCTTTGCGCGCTGGCTGCGCACCAACGTGCACGCGCACAAGGTCGCGGGCTACGCCGCCGTCACCGTCTCGCTCAAGCCCACCGGCGTGCCGCCGGGCGACATCACCGCCGACCAGATGGACGCCGTGGCCGACCTGGCCGACGCCTACGGTTTCGGCGAGCTGCGCGTGTCGCACGAGCAGAACCTGATTCTGGCCGACGTGCGCCGCGCCCGTCTGCACGAGCTCTGGCAGAAGCTGGAAGCGCTGAACCTGGCCACGCCCAACGTCGGCCTGCTGACCAACATCATCGCCTGTCCGGGCGGAGACTTCTGCGCGCTGGCCAACGCCGTCTCCATCCCCGTGGCCGAAGCCATCCAGCGCCAATTCGACGACCTGGACTACCTGTTCGAAATCGGCGAACTCGACCTGAACATCTCGGGCTGCATCAACTCCTGTGGCCACCACCACGTGGGGCACATCGGCATCCTGGGTGTCGATAAGGCCGGCGAAGAGTGGTATCAGGTCACGCTGGGCGGCCGCCAGAACGGTGGCGCGAAGCCCCTGCCCGATCTGGAATCCACGCGCGGTGGCGGCGCGGCCGTTGGACGCATCATCGGCCCGTCGTTCGCCCGCGACCAAGTCCCGGGTGTGGTCGACCGCCTGATCCGCACCTATCTCGGTTTGCGCGACAGCGAAATCGAACGCTTCATCGACGTGGTGGACCGCGTTGGCATCGACCCCTTCAAACAAGACGTCTACGCTGACCCCGCCTTCGCCAAACCCGCACAAAGCGCCGAGCCCGCTCATGTCTGACCTCTACGCCCACGACGCCCCTGGCCCGCACCTGATTCGCGACGGCCAACTGCAAGCCGATACCTCGCGCCCGTTTGTGCCTGAACCCGAAGTGGCCGCCGAAGGCCAGGTGCCAAGCGACGAGCCCGGCTGGGTTGTGCCGCTGTCCATCTGGAAAACCTCTCGCGCCACGCTGCGCCGCCATCAGCATCCGGTGGCCGTGCTGCTGGGCGCCGACGCCGACCTGCGTGATCTGGCCGAGCCCGATGGCACACTGAACCCCGCTGGCATCGCCTTCATCGCCGTGGACTTCCCCGTCTACACCGACGGCCGTGGCTACTCGCTGGCGCAGCTGCTGCGCACGCAGTACCAATGGACGGGCGAGCTGCGCGCGGTGGGTGATGTGATGATCGACACCATCCACTATCAGGCGCGCGTCGGCTTCAACAGCTTTCTGGTGAAGCCCGGCCACGATCCCAAGAAGGCGCTGGCCGCGTTCCAGACGTTCACGGTGCATTACCAGAAGACGTACCGCGCGCCGACGCCGGCTGCGGCTTGACCTCGTCCTGCGCCAGCTGATTGCGGATCAGCTCCGCAATGCTGCGCTGGCGCGGGGCCTGCATCCGGTCGATCAGGCTGGATACGCTGACCGCCAAGCGCGGATAACCGTTTGCATCGCACACGGCAACGCCCACGCCCAACACCCCGGGCACCGCGGCGTTGCCCACCACCGACCAGCCCCGGTCACGCGTGTTCTCGACCAGGCGCCGCATCTGCACGCCGGTCATGCCGCCATAGGCGCGCAACGCCTGCTCGTTCTGGGTCACCACTTCGTCGGCCTCGGCCGGCGGCAAGGCCGCCAACAGCGCCAAGCCCGCCGCCCCCACTCCCAAGGGCTGACGATGCCCCACCGTTACCGCCAGCACCTGCACCGGGTAATTGCCCACTTCGCGATGCAGGCATAGCGAATCGTTCGCCGCCCGGCAAATGAGAAAGGCCGAATCCCCGGTCACGTCGCTGATCTGGCGCAGCACCGGACGCAAGCCGCGCACCGCTTGCGCATGCGGGTCGCCCGCCATCATCACGCCCAGTTCCGCAATCCGCCACCGAGGCGCCGCGGACTCGCGCAACGCATAGCCTTCCTGCACCAACACCTCCAGATACCGATACGCGGTAGATCGCTGCATGGCCGCGGCGCGCGCAATGTCGGCCACGTGCATACCGCCCGCCCCGGCCTGGCGCAGCACCCCCAACACCCGCAGCCCGCGGCGCAAGACCACAGGCCCCGAGGACTCCGATTCCGGTTTGTTCATATTTTGGACACCCTGCGTTGCTGACGCCTGTATCAAAGCCCAATATGAAATCGGGCAGACAAAGATCTGTCCAAATATTAGACAAAACAGGACGGAGACAAACATGAAGACTGCATTGACAAGGCGCTTGGCCGCCGTTGCGGTAACGCTTGGCAGCGCGCTGGCCGCCAGCGCCCCAGTACTGGCCGCCAAACCCTATCCCGATCGGCCCGTGACCCTGGTGGTGGGCTACGCAGCGGGCGGCGCCACCGACATCGTCGCGCGTCTGATGGCCAAATCGCTATCGGAAACGCTGGGCCAGACCTTCGTCGTTGAAAACAAGACGGGCGCCAACAGCAATATCGGCGCCGAGATCGTGTCGCGCGCGGCGCCTGACGGCTACACGCTGTACATGGGGTCCATCGCCAACACGATCAACCGCAGCCTGTACAGCCAGCTGAACTACAACTTCGTCAAAGACTTCAAGCCAGTTGGCATGGTGGCGACCATTCCGAACATTCTGGTCGTCAACCCCAAACTGCCGGTCAAAACCGTGCAGGAATACATCGCCTATGCCCGCGCGCATCCCGGCAAATTGACCTGCGCGTCATCGGGCAGCGGCTCGTCCATTCACCTGTCGTGCGAGCTGTTCAAGATGGAAACGGGCACCGACATCCTGCACGTGCCTTACCGCGGCAGCGGCCCGGCCGTGGCCGACTTGCTGGGCGGCCAGGTCGATTCCATGTTCGACAACCTGCCTTCTTCGTTGCCGCATGTGCAGGCCGGCAAGCTGCGCGCCATTGGCGTCACGTCGCCGAAGCGTCTGCCGTCCACCCCCGACGTGCCCACGCTGGCCGAATCCGGTTTGCCGGGGTTTGACGTGGAATCGTGGTTCGGCCTGGTGGCGCCCGCCGGCACGCCGCAAGCCGTCATCGCACGCCTGAATGAAGCGTTGAACCAGGCGCTTGCCAGTCCGGCATTGCAGGCGTCGTACCAGCAGGCCGGCTTTTATGCCCCCGCCACGCCCAACACGCCCGAGACCTTCGCGAAGAAGATCGACAGCGAAATAGACAAATGGGCCGCCGTCGTCAAACGCGCCGACATCAAGGCGAACTAGTTTCCAGGAGCACAAGGTGTACCCGATCGATTTCTTTTTCCGCGCGGCGGAGCAGTATCCCGAACGCGTTGCGCTGGACGGCCCGGAAGGCGTGATCACCTACGCCGAGCTGGCCGCCAGCACCCGGGCCTTGGCGGCCGCCCTTCAAGCTCTGGACCCCGAACCGCAGACGCGCGTGGCCATCTGTGCGGGCAATTCCGCGCGGCACATTCTGGCGCTGCTTGCCGTGCTGGCCAGCGGAAAAATCTGGGTGCCGCTCAACTACCGCAGCACCGCGCGGGAAATCGGGCGCATCCTGGATGCCACCACGCCGTCCATCGTCATCGTCGACCCGGCCGGCGCCCCGCTGACGCCCATGGGGGATGGCGTGCGCATCCATCTTGATGATGGGGATGACGGGGACGGCGGGTCAGGCACCGGCCTGCGCCTGAACGCGCTGCTGCGGCAGTACGCCGGACGCGAGCCCACGCGCCACGCGCTGTCCCGCGATGCCACGCAAGCCATCAAGTTCACGGGCGGCACGACGGGCCTGCCCAAAGGCGTGATGCAGCCCTACCGCGCGTGGAACGCGGGCATCATCAATCAAATATCCAGCTGGGCGCTGACGCGCGACGACCGTTATGTGGTGTCCGCGCCCATCACGCACGGCACCGGCACGTATGTATTGCCCGTGCTGGCCAGTGGCGGTGCGCACCTGCTGCTGGACAGCGTCACTCCAGCCACCATCACCGCGGCCTTCCGGGAACGGGGCGGCACGCTCAGCTTCATGCCGCCCACGCTGATTTACATGATCATGGCGCAGGATGGCGTGTCGCGCGCCGACTTTCCCAAGCTGCGCAACCTGATCTACGGTGGCGCGCCGATGCCGCCTGAAAAAATCGACCGCGCACGCGAATTTTTCGGACCCGTGCTGGGCACGACCTATGGGCAGACCGAAGCGCCGCAAATCGCTACAGTGCTGCGCCCGGCAGACCTGAACGACCCGCGCAACCGCGCGTCGGTCGGGCGTCCAACGTGGCTGTCCGACGTGGCCATCATGGCGCCCGACGGCACGCTGCTGCCGCGCGGCGAGATCGGCGAAGTGGTGGTGCAGGGCGACCTGACGATGACGGGCTATTGGCGCCTGCCGGAGAAAACCGCCGAAACGCTTGTCGACGGCTGGCTGCACACCGGCGACACGGGCCTGATCGATGCGCGCGGCTATCTCTTTCTGAAGGACCGGCTGCGCGACGTCATCATCACCGGCGGCTTCAACGTCTACCCGGTCGATGTCGAAAACGCGCTGTCGTCACACCCCGCCGTGTACGAATGCTCGGTGTTCGGCCTGCCGGATGACAAATGGGGCGAAGCGGTCCACGCCGCCGTGCAGTTCCACCCCGGCGCGCAGGCCGATGCCGATGCACTGAAAGCCCACGTGCGCGCGCTGCTGGGCCCGGTCGCCACGCCCAAGCAATTTCATATCCATGACAGCCTGCCGCGCTCAAGCGTCGGCAAGGTCTTGAAGAATGCCGTGCGCGACGCCGCACAAAAGGAGACGCCATGAACACCCCCGAGACCCGCCTCTGCGCCCATCATTTGACTGGTATGTCGTACCGCGACGTCGACCTGGTGGATGACCTGATCGGCAAGAAGACCTTCACCGAAGTCATGATCATGCAGATCCTTGGGCGCGATGCGCGGCCCGTGGACATGCGCATCGTGGACGCGGTGCTGGTCACGTTGATGGAACACGGCATGACGCCCAGCGCCATCGCCACGCGCCTGATCTACATGAGCGCCCCCGAAAACCTGCAAGGCGCGGTGGCCTCGGGGTTGATGGCGGTGGGCAGCCAGTTTGTCGGCACCATGGAAAATTGCTCACGCCTGCTCGACCGCATCAAACAGGCGCCGGACGGGCGCGCCGAAGCGCTGGCCATCGCGCGCGAGTTCCGCGAACAGCGGCAGGCCCTGCCCGGCTTCGGCCACCATTTGCACAAGCCCGACGACCCCCGCTCGATCAAGCTGCTGGCGCTGGCCGAAGCCGAGCCCGACCTGGAAGGCGCATCCCTGAAAGCGTTGCGCCTGCTGGCGGCCGCCGTCGATGAAACCTATGGCAAGCACATCACCATCAACGCCACAGGTGCGGTAGCGGCGCTCCTGAGCGAGATCGGCGTGCCAACCAATCTGATGCGCGGCTTTGCCGTGATATCGCGCGCCGCCGGCCTGGTGTCGCACGTGGCGGAAGAACAGCAGAGCCCGTCTGGCCGCTACATCTGGGAAACCATCGACCACGCCATCCCTTATGTCGGCAAGGGCAAAACGCATCAGCAAGAGGACGGAGAATCCGCATGACGGCGGCCGGCAGCGATGCGCGATTGGCGGGCAAGGTGGCGCTGGTGGCCGGCGCGGGCGCGTCGGCCACCGGGTGGAGCATTGGCAAGGCCAGCTGCGTGACACTGGCGCAACAAGGCGCGGCGATTGTCGCGCTGGACGCCAACCTGGCCGCCGCGCAAGATGCGGCTCACGAAGTCGAGCAAGCCGGCGGCAGCGCCTTGCCGGTGCAGGCGGACGTGGCCGACCCGGAAGCCATGCAGGCGGCGGTGGACACCGCGCTGCGCCGCTACGGCCGCATCGACATCCTGCAAGCCAACGCGGGCATCGGCAAGGTGGGCGGGCCGGAAGATATTTCCCTGGAAGATTGGGATCGCATCCAGCAAGTGAACGTGACCAGCCTGCTGATCGCCACGCGCTTGCTGGTGCCCGTGATGCGTCAACAGGGCGGCGGCGCCATCGTCACGGTGTCGTCCATCGCGGGCATTCGGTACACCGGTTATCCCCACCTGGCCTATAGCGTCAGCAAGGCCGCCGTCATTCACTTCGCGCGCATGGCGGCGCAGCAATATGCCGCCGATGGCATCCGCGTGAATACCGTGATCCCCGGGCTGATTGATACGCCGCGCGTGGCGCAAAACGTGGCGCGCATGTTCGACCCTGACGATTTGCAGGCGGCGCTGGCCGCGCGCGACCGGCAAGTGCCGATGGGCCGGATGGGCACGCCGTGGGAAGTCGCCCGCGCCGTGGCGTTCCTGGCATCCGACGATGCGTCTTACATCACCGGCACAGAGCTGGTCGTGGATGGCGGGCTGACCGGAAAGTACGCCTGACCGCCCTCACCTGCCGCGCGGCGCCCGTTGCAGGCGCCGCGTTTGGAAGGCGGGCGGCGCTGCTACTGCCTTACCAAGACGTCGAATACGCCCCCGGGAACTGCTTGGCCACAAACGCCTTCACTTCGTCCGACTGATACGCCTTGATGAAGCGCGCAATGCGCGGGTCGTTCTTGTTGTCTTCGCGCGCGGCGATCACCACGGCGGCAAACGGCGCGTCCTTGCTTTCCAGCGCCAGCGCGTCCTTGGCGGGCGACAGGCCGGCCGGGATGGCGTAGGCCGAATTCACCGCCGCCGCGTCCACGTCCGACAGCGAATGCGGCAATTGCGCGGCTTCGATTTCGATGAACTTCAGTTTCTTCGGGTTCTCGACCACATCGAACAACGACGCCGTCACCGTCACGCCGTCTTTCAGTTTGATCAGCTTGGCCGCCTGCAACACCAGCAGCGCGCGGGCGCCGTTGGTCGGGTCATTGGGAATGGCGACCTTGCCGCCTTGCGGCAAATCATCCAGCGACTTCAATCGCTTGGAATAGATGCCCATTTGCTGCACCACCGCAGTCGCCACCGGCACCAGCTTGTAGCCACGCGCCTTGTTCTGCGAATCCAGGAAAGGCTTGTGCTGGTAGATGTTCAGGTCCAGTTCCTTGGCGTCCAGCGCGGCGTTGGGCTGAATGAAATCGCTGAATTCGATCAGCTTCACTTTCAGGCCCTGCTTGGCGGCAACCTGTTGCACCACTTCACCAATTTGCGCGTGCGGGCCGACGGTCACGCCCACCTTCAATTCGGCGTCCTGCGCCATGGCTTGGGTGCTGGCGAATCCGAGCACGGCGGCGAAAACAACCAAGGAATGACGAAGGCGCATGAGACATCTCTAGAGTAGGAAGAATGACCCGCGATTCTATTGACCGCCCTACAAAACTGGAAGCGATGAATATTCATATTGATATGTGCAAAACGATATAAGCGCTGCGCCATGACAAGCCCGCGTCATGCGGACACAATAGCGGCTGCTTTCAATCACACGCCTTCATGCCATGTCCACATCCCCCGAACTCCATCCGCATGCGCGCGCCCTGCTCGCTGACCACTACGCCGCCGTCGACGCCGACCTGCCCGCGCTGCTGGACTTGCTGTTCGCCCGCAGCGCCGGAGAAGACTGGCACAAGGCCGGCACCTTCAAGCATCACCTGCTGGGCGTGTACCGCACGCTGACGCTGTGGAACCAGCCGCGCGAAGTGCGCCTGCTGGGCCTGTTCCACAGCGTTTACGGCAACGAATACGTGGACCTGACCTTGTTCGACCGCGAGCGCGAACGCTCGACCTTGCGCGAGGTGCTGGGCGAAGAAGCCGAAGAATGGGTCAGCCTGTTCTGCGCAATGCCGCGCACGAAGTTTGTGCAGGCCGTGCTGGCGGGGCAAGGCACGGGCATCGAAGGCATGACGCTTGAGGGCACGGACGGACAGGTCTTCACGCTGACGCCGCGCCAGGTTGCCGCGTTCATCGTGGTGTCCGCCGCCGACATCGGCGAGCAATGGCACAGCTGGCAAGACGAGATCTTCGCGGGGTATCCGCAGCAACAGCGCCGCGACTTGAAGACGAACTGGGCGTCGTCGTTGTGGCCGGGGCCGCTGAAACCGCCGTCGAATATCCTGTCGATGTTGTCGCACCTGTTGGCGCCCTTGTCGCCTTCGTCGCCCATATCGGCCGATACCGGCATCCCCATCCCGCCCGCGTTCGACCAATGCCGCGCCACGCTCAGCCCGCGTGACGAAGCGGCGGCCAGCGCGCTGTACTGGCAAGTCATCACGCGCATGCATCCGTTGACGGAAATGGATAGCGCGCGCCATCTGCTGGAAGCCGCCGTAGCGCACAACCCCTGGGTCGGCGAACCGCGCTTGCTGCTGGCGCAACTGGCGCTGACCACGGGCGATTTCGACGCCGCAGAACAGCACGCCGCCGCCGGGCTTGCCGCGTTGCAAGCGTGGGGCACGGCGTGGGACAAGCGCATTGAATGGGCGGGCTGGATGGCCTGGGCGCGCATCGAATTGCAAAACGCCCGCGCGCGCCAATGGCCGGAAAACCTGGCGGCATTGAATGGGTTGGGGCTGGTGGAATAGGCCAACGTCCTGCCCATGCAAACAGCCCCGCATGCGGGGCTGTTTGTATTTCGGGCTGGCTGGCTGACTGCCTAGCTGGCTGCCTAGCTGGCTGCCTAGCTGACTGACTGGCTGGACTGCCTGGCCAGGCGCGCTACTTCATGCCTTCCCAGTGCGGGCCCGGCACGACGATGTCGAAGAGTTCCAACACGCGTGCGACCGTGTGGTCCACCATTTCTTCGATGGACGCCGGGCGGTGATAAAACGCCGGCAGCGGCGGAAACACGATGCCGCCCATTTCGGTTACGGCCGTCATGTTGCGCAAGTGCGCCAGGTTGAAGGGCGTTTCGCGCACCATCAGCACCAGGCGGCGGCGTTCCTTCAAGGTGACGTCGGCCGCGCGCGTGATGAGGTTATCCGACAAGCCATGGGCCACGGCCGCCAGCGTGCGCATCGAACACGGCACGATCACCATGCCTGCGGTCTGGAACGCGCCGCTGGCCAGCGTGGCGCCCACGTCGCGCACCGAATGCACGTGGTCGGCCAGCGCGTAGATGTCGTGGCGGCTAACGTCCAGCTCGTGCTTGATGTTCAGCACGCCCGAAGCCGACACCACCAGATGCGTCTCCACATCGTCCACGCCGCGCAATGCTTGCAGCATGCGCACCGCGTAGAGCGCGCCAGTGGCGCCGGTGATGCCGATAACAAGCCGACGCATCGAGGCGTTAAGCCGTTGCGCCGGATTGCTCCAGCAGCGTCTTCAGTTCGCCGGATTCATTCATCTCGTTCATGATGTCCGAGCCGCCGATGAATTCGCCCGCCACGTACAGTTGGGGGATGGTCGGCCAGCTGGAGAATTCCTTGATGCCCTGGCGGACTTCGTCGTCTTCCAGCACATTGACGGTGACCAGCTTCTTCACGCCACAGCCCTTCAGGATCTGAATGGCCTTGCCGGAAAAGCCGCATTGCGGGAATTGGGCGGTGCCCTTCATGAACAGCACGACGGGGTGCTGGGTCACGGTTTCGCGGATGAATTCTTGAACGTCGCTCATGGTGGTCTCTTCGACAGGCATAACGGAATAGGGCAATTATAGGTACAGCCGGAAAAACCGCCCGAATTACCCGGGCGCGCCGCCGGACTTTGCCGGGATTTCAGCCGCGGGATTCTGTAACAACCGGCCTAGCGGCGCGGGTAACGTCCGCCGGAAATGCGTTCGATACCCGCCAGGTCCTGGCGGCTGTGCACGTCATCGAACCCGGCTGCGGTCAGCAAATCCCGTACCGCCTGCGCCTGGTCCCAGCCATGCTCCATCCACAACGCGCCGCCCGGCTTCAGATGCCGGCTTGCGCCCGCCACGATGCGGCCCAGGTCTTCCAGGCCGCCCGCGCCATCGGTCAGCGCGCCGCGCGGCTCGAAACGCAGGTCGCCTTGGTCCAGATGGGGGTCGTCGCTGGCCACATAGGGCGGGTTCGACACGATCAGGTCAAAGCCTTCGCCGGCCGGCACGGCGTCATACCAGCTGCCTTCCACAAACCGCACTGACGCGGTGAGCTCCCACGCGTTGGCGGCCGCCACTTTCAACGCAGCGGCGCTGATGTCGGAGGCCATCACCCGCGCATCGCGGCGCGCAAGCGCGATCGAGATCGCAATGGCGCCGCTGCCCGTACCCAGGTCCAGCACGGCAGGGCCGGCAATACCGGCCACGCATTCCAGCGCGGTTTCCACCAGCACTTCCGTGTCGGGACGCGGGATGAGCACGTCGGGCGTCACGCGAAATGGGTGGCCCATGAATTCGCGATGGCCCAACAGATACGCCATCGGCTCGCCCGCCAGGCGGCGCGCAAGCAGGGCCTCGTAGGCGGCGGCAACGTCAGGCGCCAACGGGTCCGTGTCGTGCGCCAGCAGCCACGCACGCGGCTTTTGCAGCACGTGCTCAAGCAGCATGCGCACTTCCAGACGCGGCAGGCGCGTGTCGAGCAGCAGGCTTTTCAGCTGGGGCGTGGTCATGGGCAGGGGCTCAGATGTCGTCGCCCAGCGCCGCCAGCTGCTCGGCCTGATGCTCGGCAATCAGCGCGCCGGTCAGTTCTTCGAGATCGCCTTCCATGATCTGCTGCAGCTTATACAGCGTCAGGTTGATGCGGTGATCCGTCACGCGGCCCTGCGGGAAGTTATACGTGCGAATGCGCTCGGAGCGGTCACCCGTGCCGATCAGGCTCTTGCGCTCGGCGGCTTCCTTGCTTTGCCGTTCGCGCGTTTCTTTGTCTTTCAGGCGCGCGGCCAGCACCTGCATGGCCTTGTCCTTGTTGCGATGCTGCGAGCGGTCGTCCTGGCATTCCACCACCAGGCCCGTCGGCAAGTGCGTGATACGCACGGCCGAATCGGTCTTGTTGATGTGCTGGCCGCCCGCGCCGCTGGCGCGGAACGTGTCGATGCGCAGGTCATTCGCATTGATGACGATCTCCGACATCTCGTCGGCTTCCGCCATGATCGCCACGGTGCAGGCCGACGTATGGATGCGGCCCTGCGCTTCGGTCGCCGGCACGCGCTGCACGCGGTGCGCGCCGGACTCGAACTTCAGGCGGCCATAGGCGCCATCGCCATCGATACGCGCAATCACTTCCTTGTAGCCGCCCAGTTCCGATGCGCTTTCCGACATCAGCTCAACGCGCCAGCCACGCGTTTCCGCATAGCGTGAATACATGCGCAGCAGGTCGCCGGAGAACAGCGCGCTTTCGTCGCCGCCCGTGCCCGCGCGGATTTCCAGGAACACGCTGCGGCCATCGTTGGGGTCACGCGGCAGCAGCAACAGCTGCAACGCGCTTTCCAGGCTTTCCAGCTTGCCGCGGCCCGACTTGATCTCGTCTTCGGCCATCGCCTTCATGTCGGGGTCCGACAGCATTTCCTGCGCCGTCGCCAGGTCTTCCTCGGTTCGGGCAAACGCGGTGAAGGCCTCGACCACGGGTTCCAGCTCGGCGCGTTCGCGCGAGAGCTTGCGGAAACGGTCCATATCGGACGCGGTTTCCGGTTGGGCGAGCAACGCGTCCACCTCGGTCAGGCGGTGACACAGATGCTCCAGCCGGCTACGCATGGAAGATTTCATGGGGGAATGACCAAAGAGAAAACAGGAATAGCGGGCGCCCACAAGACGAACGCCCGCCAGGAGGCGGGACGTGGGACAGATTCGCTAACGGCGGGAGTCGCGGCCGGGGAACAGGCGCGGCATCCACGCAAGCAGCTGCTTGCGCTCGTCGCCTTCGCTGCGGTTCAACGCCGCCAGCGGGCCGTGCAGATATTTTTGCGTCAGGCCGTGGGCCAGTTGTTCCAGCACGGCTTCGGGCGATTCGCCACGCGCCAGCATGCGGCGCGCGCGTTCGAGTTCGGCGGCGCGGACGTCTTCGGCGGCCTGATGCAGGTCGCGGATGACGGGCACCACTTCGCGGGATTGCATCCAGTGCATGAAGCCCTGGACGCGGGTTTCGATGATGGCTTCGGCTTGCACCACGGCCGCGCGGCGCGCGTCGGTGCCGGTCTGCACCAGGCGGCCCAGATCATCCACCGAATACAGATAGACGTCGTCCAGGCGGCCGACTTCGGGTTCGATGTCGCGCGGCACGGCCAGATCAATCATGACCATTGGGCGGTGACGGCGCAGGCGCGTGGCCCTTTCCACCATCCCCAGACCGAGGATGGGCAAGGAGCTTGCCGTACAGGAAACGATGACGTCGAACTCGGACAGGCGGTCTGTCAGGTCAGACAGTTTCATCGTGCTGGCCGAGAACCGGTTGGCCAGAATTTCAGCGCGCTCGGCCGTGCGGTTGGCCACGACCATGCTGCGCGGACGTTGGGCGGCGAAGTGCGTGGCGCAAAGTTCGATCATTTCGCCCGCGCCGATGAACAGCGTGCGGGCCTGGTCCAAATTGCCGAACACGCGTTCGGCCAGGCGCACGGCGGCGGCGGCCATGGACACCGACTGCGCGCCGATCGCGGTTTGCGACCGCACTTCCTTGGCGACCGAGAACGTGCGCTGGAACATCTGATGCAGCAAGGTGCCCAACGACCCGGCTTCGCCCGCAGCGCGCACGGCGTCTTTCATCTGGCCCACGATCTGGGTTTCGCCCAGCACCATGGAATCCAGGCCGCTGGCCACGCGGAACGCGTGACGAACGGCGTCGTCTTGATGATGGCGGTACAGGTGCGGGCGCAGCGTGCCGGCGTCCAGGCGGTTGTGTTCAGCCAGCCAGGCGGGCAGTTGATCAGCGACATGGCCGTCAGCCGCGCAATAGATCTCGGTGCGATTACAGGTGGACAGGATGGCGGCTTCGCGGACGGAACCGCCGAATGCCGAACGCAGACCTTCCAGCGCGGGCTTGACCAGATCGACGGGCATAGACACGCGTTCGCGAACCGAAACCGGCGCGGACGTGTGATTCAGACCGAAGGCAAGGACAGCTACCGACATGAGTTAGCGTTAAGAACTGCCACTAAGAACAAGGCGTTACGTCAGGGCCACCTTGAGGAACCGGGGCGGAACCCAGGCCGGGAATTTTCCGGAAACGTAACAGCGAACTGTCGAAGATTATACCCCTGCGGGTTATCCCCAGGCCAATTCACGCCCCGTCCGCGACCCTGCGTCGCACCCTGGCGTGCCATTCACCCAACACTTTGGCTCTGGCCCCTTAACCAGAAATTGTCGCGATTTTTTCTACTTGGCTGGCACAGGCAGAAAAAATTGTGTATAGTTGCGGACTTCGTTGGCCTGGTAGCTCAGTCGGTAGAGCAGAGGATTGAAAATCCTTGTGTCGGTGGTTCGATTCCGCCCCAGGCCACCAAAAGAATTATTGGGATTGCGGTAGCAATATCAAATCCCAAAAAAAGCCCAGCCGCCGCGCTGGGCTTTTTGCAAAGCGTACGTGTTGGCCTGGTAGCTCAGTCGGTAGAGCAGAGGATTGAAAATCCTTGTGTCGGTGGTTCGATTCCGCCCCAGGCCACCAACCTCCCCTTCAGTACGCCTGCAACAAGCCAAAAATATTTAGAACTCACGGCTTGATGCGCAATACCCCCCGCGCTCTACACCCTGATTGATATCCCGAATGTTTCCGCGCGTCTGAAGCCCGGCTTTGTCCGTCCCCTTCGAATGCCGTCTCTCGGTAAATCCGTCCGAAAAATGCATACAAATACTGGACACCCTGCCCGAAACAAGCCTACAAACGTCGGACAGGAGGTGCTTGATGAACGATTTGAAGACGAAGATTCTTGCCCATATCGAAGGAAGCGCTTCCGACAATGTGTGGGTCCCGACCGATTTTTCCCACCTCGGGAGTCGCGATGCCGTCGACAAGGCGCTACAGCGTCTCGTCACGGCCGGGCGCCTCCGACGTCTCGAACGCGGCCTGTACGACCAGCCGAGGGTGAACAGCCTGACCAAAAAGGTCACTGCCCCGGACTACCGTGCAGTCGTGGCCGCCCTCGCCCGCCGCGATCAACTACGCATGCTCGTTGACGGCATCACAGCCGCCAACGATCTGGGGCTGACGGACGCCGTACCCTCTCTGGTCACGATCCACACGGACGCTCGTCGCCGCGCCATCCGGCTGGAAAACCTGACAATCAAATTCAAGATGACAGCTCCGAGCCGCCTGTACTGGGCAGGACGCCCGGCCATGCGCGTCGTGCAGGCGCTGTACTGGCTCAAGGACACGCTGGAAAGCGATCAAGCGCGCATCGTCAATCGGCTGGCGAAACTGCTCGCCGACCCGGCACAGGGCGATTCCATTCGCCAGGATCTACGGGCGGGGTTTCACGTGCTCCCTGCGTGGATGCAGAACCTCGTCAGAAAACTACCCGGTTGCGATCCGCAAACGGACGCGTCCGATCCAGCGGAGAGGAAATGAATCCGAGTTTCAACGCCGTTATCCTGGCCGGTGATGACGAGCGGCGTGGCCTGTTCCTGACAACCGCCGCCCGCCTGGGCACGGCGGTGCAAAATGTGGAGAAAGATTTCTGGGTGTGCTGGGCGTTGGATGCCCTGTTCAATGGCCTGCCCGCAGGCGGGCCAAGGTTGTTATTCAAGGGCGGAACGTCGCTCTCCAAGGCTTTCGGTCTGATCTCACGGTTTTCCGAGGACATCGACATTACGGTCTTCCGCGAAGATATCGGCGAACCTGCGGAGGTGGCGCACCTGAACGCCCTCAGTGGCAAGCAGCGGCGAATTTCGCTCAACCGCATCCGCGCGGCGTGTCAGCGATATATTGCCGAAGACATGGCCCTGGGCTTGCACGAGATTGCCGCCCGCACTCTCCCCCCACATCGCTTCCGACTGGAACTGGATTCCGATGATCCCGACCACCAGACGTTGCTGTTTTGGTATCCCTCCGTGACGGCAGCATCTGACGACTACGTCCGTGCTGCCGTGAAGATCGAAGCCGGCGCCAAATCGGCGCTGGACCCGCACGTTGTCGCCACCGTGACTTGCTACGCCGCAGAGGACCTCCCCGGTCTCGACATGGCCGTCAACAACATCACCACCGTTACCCCCGAACGGACCTTCTGGGACAAAATCATCATCCTGCATGGCCTGCGTCAATGGCAAGATCGCCGGGGGCAATTGCGACAGGGCGGGCAGCGCGTATCGCGGCACTACTACGACGTCTACCGCCTGCTGCACCACCCGGAAGCAGCGGCATGGCAAGACAATCGCTCCCTGGCCCAAGACTGCGCACAGCACGCCCGTCTATTCTTCGGCGGCACGGACCTGGGCCTGGACACCGCAGCGCACAACACCTTCACACTGGCGCCATCCGCCACCATGCGCGATGCGCTCATTCGTGATTACGAGGCGATGGGCGGCATGATCTTTGGGCCGCTTCCCGAGGTGAACGATGTGCTCCAGGCAGTGGCTGACTTAGAGCGACGTCTCAACACGTCCGGCACACCTTTACAGAAGTAAGTGGCCCCCACCCCATTGCGGGTTAACATTGCCTCTGCTCCGGGGTGCACGCCAGTGCTGAGAATCAGACCCGCGAACTTGACCCGGTTCATGCCGGCGTAAGAAGAGCATTCGCCTTGACCTGCCGCGCCTTTGCGCCGCTTGCGCAGGCGGGCTTCGGAGCTTCCCTGTACAGGAATCATCGAACGCCCATGAACAACGTCGCACCGCCGGTCGCGGACCTACTCGAATTCATCGCCCAGGACGGCTGCACCGACGAGCAGTTTGATCAGCTCGCGCTGCGGCTTTTTGCCTATCAATATGGGGCCAGCGCACCCTACCGCAGCTTCTGCCAGCGCCGTGGCGCAACCGTGCGCAATGTGAAGACGTGGAGCGATATTCCGGCCGTGCCGATTGACGCGTTCAAGGCGATGGAGTTGCGCTGTGAACCCGCGCGGCCCGACGAGCGCGTGTTCATGACCAGCGGCACGACGCGCGCCGACATGCGCGGGCGGCACTTCCATCCGCATCTGGCCGTCTACGACCTGTCCATGACGCGCAACTTCGCGGCCCGCGTCATGCAAGGCACGGCGCGACTGCCGATGGGCATCTTGTTTCCGGACGAAGTGGCGATGCCGAATTCGTCGCTGGCGCATTATCTGGCGCTGGCCAAATCCGCCTTTGGCAGCGAAGGCAGCCGCTATTTCATGTCGCCGCAGGGCATTGATCTTGACGGTTTGTGGCGCCAGCTGGAAGACGCCGAGCGCAGCGGCGAGCCTTATGCGCTGCTGGGCGCAAGCTTCAGCTTCGTGCATGTGATTGACGCCTTGCGCCGCGAAGGCCGCAAGTTCCGCCTGCCGCCGGGCAGCCGCATTCTGGATACGGGCGGCTACAAGGGCCAGTCGCGCGAGCTGCCGCTGGACACGTTCTATGCGGAGCTCTCTGCGCTGCTGGGCGTGCCGCGTTCGCTGTGCATCAACATGTACGGCATGACCGAACTCAGCACGCAGTTCTACGACAACGGCAACGCCGCCGTGCCGTCGGTGAAATCGGGGCCGCACTGGATTCGGTCGCGGCTGGTGGACCCCGCCACGGGCCGCACCGTGCCGGCGGGCGAACGCGGCATCCTCGCGCATTGCGACTTGGGCAACTTCAATTCGGTCAACACCATCCTGACGGAAGACGTGGGCGAACCCGCCGAGGGCGGCTTCCTGCTGCTGGGCCGGGCCGAAGGCGCGCAGGCCAAGGGCTGCTCGCTGGCGGTCGAAGAGTTCATTCAGTCGGCGCGATCATGAACGTGCAACGGGTCGAGGCGGGATACCTGCCGGGGCTCGCCTCGGCTGATGTCCAATGGCATACGCTGCCGTTCGAGCAGGACGGGCAACGCGTGGACGTCGCCGTGCCGGTGCTGACGGCCGCGCAGATGCAAGCGCTTGCCCAGCGCGTCAAACGCGCCAGCGCGCAGCATCTGAAGACGATGACGGTGTCGGAAATCATCACCATCATCGACCGCGCCATCGGCCGCCTGCTCGACCCGAACGACCCGCTGCGCCGCCAGGCCGATACGCTGCTGCCGGTCGTGACCGGCTACGACGCCGACATGGTTCGTCTGGGGCTCACCGGTTTTCTAAAGACATTCCGCGCCCCGCAGCTGCATCGTTTTGTGGCCGAAGACTTCGCCAACCCCCAGGTGCTGGACAGCTTCCAGCCTGCGATCAAAGGCGGCGCCGTGCGCGCATACGGCCCGCAACTACTGGTGCACAGCTGGGCCGGCAACGTGCCCGCACTCGCGTTGTGGAGCTTGATCTGCGGCCTACTGGTGAAGGCCGGCAACATCGGAAAACTGCCTAGCGCCGAGCCGCTCTTCGCCGGCTGGTTCGCGCGTTTGCTGGCCGACGTGCACCCGCCGCTGGCTGACTGCATGGCGGTCGTCTGGTGGCGTGGCGCGGGCGATGACGACGCGTCGGCGCTGTATGCACAGGCCGATACCGTGGTCGCCTATGGCGGCAACGACGCGCTGCACGCCATCCAGCGCCGCCTGCCGGTCACGACACGCTTTCTGGCGCACGGCCACAAGCTGGGCTTTGGCGTTGTCAGCGCAATGGCGCTGGATGCACAGAAAGCCCCTGCGCTGGCGCGCCGCGCGGCGTGGGATGTCATGCGTTATGACCAGCAGGGTTGTTATTCCCCGCATGTGTTTTACGTGCAGCGCGGCGGCCGGGTGTCGCCGCGCCAATTCGCCAGCTATCTGGCGGGCGAACTGTCGAATCTGCAACGCCGCTTTCCCCGGCGCGCGATGGACCTGGAAGAATCCGCTGCCGTGGCGAAGTGGCGGCAGTCGATCGAATGGCAACTGCCTGCGGACGGCGCCAACGCGCTGATCGGCGACCCCGACACGGCGTGGAGCGTCGCCTATGCCGACGCGGCGCAGCCTCTGATGCCGACCGCCCTGCAACGCAGCATCGTGGTGGCGGGCATCGACACGCTGGACGATGTTGCGCCGCTCGTGGCCACCCATCACGACTATCTGCAAACGGCGGGCGTCGCGGCGACGCCCGAAGAACTGTACCGGCTGGCCGAGCAACTGGGCGCAGCGGGCGTCACCCGCATCAGCGCCATCGGCTCGATGAGCATGCCCGAAGCGGGCTGGCATCACGACGGCCGCTTCAATCTGCTGGACCTCGTGCGCATGACGGAAATTGAACAGTCCGCCGAAACCGCCGCCGACCCGTTCGCCCCCTACGAGCCATGAGCGCGGACCGGGCCATGCCTTTTCTGAACCTTGAACAGGTGGTGTACACCTACCCCGGCCGGCCGCCCATTGTGGATGGCGTCGACTGGCGGCTGGAGGCCGGTGGTGTGCATTGCCTGGTGGGGCGCAGCGGTTGCGGCAAGACGACGCTGCTCAAGCTCGCCGCGGGCCTGCTGGCCCCGCAGTCGGGCCGCGTCCAGCTGTGGGACGGCACGCCCGCCACGCCCGGCCCGCAACTGGGCTATGTGTTTCAGGCGCCGACGTTGCTGGAATGGCGCCGCGTCATCGACAACGTGCTGCTGCCCGTGTCATTGCAACGCCGGCCCCTGCCTGAAGACATCGAACGCGCGCATGCCCTGCTTGCGATGCTGGGCTTGTCCGACTACGCACAGCGCTATCCCCGCCAACTGTCTGGCGGCCAGCAAAGCCGCGTGGCGCTGGCGCGCGCGCTGATTCTTGAGCCCGCGCTGCTGCTGCTCGACGAGCCCTTCGCGGCGCTGGACGCCATTACGCGCGGCGAGCTGCAAGACGACTTGATGCGGCTGTGCCGCCTGCGCAAGACGACCGTGCTGTTCGTCACGCACGACATCAGCGAAGCCGTGTATCTGGGCGACCGCGTCGCCGTCATGCACCAAGGCCGCATGGCTGCCGACCTGCCGATCGGCCTGCCCGCGCCGCGCACGCAGTCGATGCGCCACGGCGCCGCGTTCAACGCCTATTGCGCGCAGGTATTTGAATTCATGAACGGAGCGCGCGCATGAAGCCCGCCATCTCCTCCCGCCTGCTGTCGTTGGCGCTGCTGGTGTTGCTGGTGGGCGCATGGGAAGTCACCGTGCGGCAGGCCGGTATCTCGGCACTGGTGCTGCCCGCCCCCTCGGCCGTTGCGAAGACGCTGTGGACGAGTCTTGCCACCGGCTACCTCTGGCCGCACATCGGCGCGACGCTGGCCGAGATGCTGCTGGGCCTGGCGCTGGGCAGCGCCGCCGGCCTGGCGATGGGGGTGGCGCTGGCTGAATCCGCCCTGCTGGACCGCGTGTTCAAGCCCTACGTCATCGTCAGCCAGGTGGTTCCCAAGCTGGCCCTCGCGCCGCTTTTTGTGTTGTGGTTCGGCTTTGGCATGGCGCCCACCATCGTCATGACCGCGCTGATCTGCTTCTTTCCGTTGATGGAAAACACGCTTACCAGTTTGCGCCAGGTGGACCCCAACCGGCTGCAACTGTTTCGCATGCTGGGCGCATCACGCGCACAGACTTTGCTGCGGCTGAAGCTGCCCGCAGGCCTGCCCGGCATCCTGGCCGGCCTGCGCGTGGCGTTGGTGCTGGCGCTGGTGGGCGCCGTCGTCGGCGAATTCATTGGCGCCAGCCGCGGCCTGGGCGCCGTCATCATCGCCGCGCAAGGCATGATGGACACGCCGCTGATGTTCGCCGCGCTCACCGCCATTGCCGCCATCGGCCTGCTGGGCTACCAAGCCACGCTGCTGCTCGAACGCCGCCTGCTGCGCCCCTACGCAGATCAATCATGACCCCTATCAGGACCTTACCCATGCTCCCGTCCCCTACCCGCCGCGCGTTGTTGACGGCCGCCGCCGGCCTTGCCGCCACGTCGCTCGTGCCCGTGGCGGCGCGCGCCCAAAGCAAGCAAGCCGACCCTGCCACCGGCACGGTCACGCTGGCCGGCTGGAGCAAGCCCATCAGCGAAATCACGAACCTGCTGATCGAACCTGACAAGGGCTTCTTCAAGGCGCAGGGCGTGAACCTCGTCTACCTGCCGGGCGCGGGCGGCGGCGACGCCATCCGCAATATTCTTAGCGGCCAGGCTGACGTGGCCTTCACCGACCCCGGCTCTTTCTTCATGGCGCTGGACAAGGGCGAGAAGCTGCGCGCCATCTACGACATTTATCCGCAGAACGTTTTCAACGTGGTGTCGCTGAAGTCGGCGAACATCACGCGGCCCGCGGACCTGAAAGGCAAACGCATCGGCGTCTACAGCCTGGCAAGCGGCACGCGCCAGAATCTGCTGGTGATGCTGCATCAAGCCGGCCTGACCGAAGCCGACGTTGAAATCGTCGTGACCGGCGTGCTGAACTTTGCGCCGCTGTTGCAGGGTCAGGTCGACGCCACTGCCGCCACCGACACCGGCCTGCTGGTCGGCCGCCGCCGTGGCCTGGGGGAGGTCAACGTGATGGAAGTGCGCGACACCCTCAACGTATCCAGCGACCTGTTCGTGGTGCGCGAATCGGTTTATCAGCAAAAGCAGCCGCTGCTGCGCGCGTTCCTCAAGGCGTATCGCGACAGCGCCGCGTGGATGATCGCCCAGCCGGAAGAAGCCGCCACGCTGGCCGGCAAACGCGCCATCGACGGCACCGACCGCAGCATCAACCTGGACGTGATCCGGCTGCGCAATGCCGCGTCAATATCGCCTGCCGGCCGGCCGCTGGGCGCGTTTGATCTGGATCTGTTGCAGAAGGCCGCTGACGCCTACCGCGCGCTGGGTTTGATTCAGCACCCCATCGATGTCGCCGCCGTCGTCGACGCCAGCCTGTTGCCCGGAGCCTGACATGACCGCCGCCCTGAAGTTTGCAGGCAAGGTGGTGCTGGTAACCGGCGCCAGCCGGGGCATCGGCGCCGAGATCGCGCGCAGCTTTGCGCGGGAAGGCGCGACCGTCGTCGTCAACTACCTGAGCAACACCGAAGCCGCCAACGCCGTCGTTGCGCAGTGCGTGGCCGCGGGCGGCGACGCCTGGGCCGTGCAGGCCGACGTGGGGTCGGCGGACGCCGTGCAAGCCCTGGTTGACGGCATTGTGCAGGACGCCGGCCGGCTGGATATCGTCGTCAACAACGCCCTGCGCCATTACGCGTTTGATCCGCGCACGCGCACGGCGTTCGATGATCTGTCATGGCAGCAGTACCAGTCGCAATTCGACGGCTCGGTCGGTGCGGCGTTCAACGTCTGCCGCGCGGCGCTGCCGCATTTCAAGCAACGCGCGCAAGGGTGCATCGTCAACATCGTCAGCAACCTGGTTGAACATCCGGTCGTGCCGTATCACGACTACACCACCGCGAAGGCCGCGCTGGTGGCGTTCAGCCGCAACCTGGCAGCGGAACTGGGCCCCTTCGGCATCCGGGTGAACTGCGTCGCGCCGGGTCTGGTGTACCCCACCGAAGCCAGCGGCGGCACGCAGGAAGCCTTCCGCGAACAATTGATTGCCGCCACGCCGTTGCGCCGCATCGCCCAGCCGGAAGACGTGGCCGGCCCCGTGCTGTTCCTGGCGTCCGGCTGGAGCAGCTTCATGACGGGGCAAGTCCTGTTCGTGGACGGCGGACTGGTGATGCGCTAGAGTGGGTAGCCCCCCAGCTTCGCAGCATTCCCCCGGAGCCGCCCCATGCGCGTCCGAGCACGAATTTTCGCCTGCCTGTTCGGATTGATCCTTGGCTTGTTGAGCCTGGCCCAGGCACGGCTCGCGCTGGCCGACCCGCCCCCCCCAACAACCGCCCCCCCGCTCGCCGCCATTCAGATGGGCGACATTCCGCTGCGCGCCGACAGCGACACGCGCTACGCCGAAGGCGTGTTGCAGCGCGTCGCCACCGCCGACCCCGACGCCAAGCTCGGCCCGCTACTGGAAGCAATCGCCAAGTCCGCCGACGAAAAGCTCTACGAATTTCAACCGGCCCAACTTCGCACCCTGCCCATCATGCGGGTCGAGAGCCTGGAGCGGCATTGGATCTTTGACGCTCGCCGGCTGGCGCGCTGGCAGGCGGATCTGCGCCAGGCCACCGCCTGGTACGCCAGCGATGCGGCCGAACTGCTGCGCCGCCGCGATGCCTGGCAGGCCATCAAAAGTTCAGCCTTCGCCGCCAGTCTGCCGCCCGCGCTGGCCGACCGCGTAGATGCCGTTCTGGCGCAGTTGACGGGCGCCGCGCAGGCGCTGTCCGGCCCGCTGTCGCGACAGGCCGACCTTGAACAACGCGCCAACGCCGTCGAAGAACGCATCAAGGCGGGCCAGCGCTCCGTGGCCGAAGCCATCAACGACATCGACGCGCGCCTGATGCGCGTGGATTCACCGCCGCTCTGGGATCTGGGCAAGACGCAAGATACAAGCGAAGACACCATGGCCTTGCTGCACACGGGCGTCGACATCGAAGCCCGCTTCGCGCGCGAATACAGCGCGTCGGGCAGTGGCAACCAACGCGCGCTGCATGTGATTCAGATCGCGCTGCTGGTGCTGATGCTATGGCTGGCCCGGAAGAGCCGCGACGCGATCCGCGCGGGCGTCATGAGTGAAACCGCGGCGGGCGTCCTGGGCCGCCCGTTGTCCACCTGGCTGCTGCTGTCGATGCTGGCCGTGCTGGCGTTGGAACCCGATGCGCCGCTGATGGTGCAGCAAGTGGCGCTGGTGCTGGCGGCGGCGCCGGTGCTGCGTTTGCTGCCGCCTTCTGCGCGCCGGCAACTGGACCTGTGGCCCTACGCCATCACCGCCCTGTTCCTGGCGGAGCGGCTGGGCTTTTTGTTCTTGGCCAACACCTTGTTCTACCGCCTGTCCACCGTGGCGCTGACCGCGGTGTCGCTGGCCGCCATCCTGTGGTTGCTGCGGCGCGGCCGGCGCCAACCCCAGTCGCCCGCTCCCACCCGCCTGGCGGGTATGCTGCGCGGCATTGCCTGGGTCGCGGTTGCGTTGCTATGCGTGTCGCTGGCGTCCAACCTGTTCGGCAATGTCTCGTTGGCGGAAATGTTGACCAGCGCCGTCATCGGTTGCGGCTACTTCGGGTTGGTGCTCTACGCCGGCGTCACCGTCATCATCACCCTGGTGCAAGTGCTGTTGGCGCGCCAAGGCATATCGCGTTTTCGGCTGGCGCGCGAACATGCGCCGCCGCTGGTGCAGTTGCTGATCCGCCTGCTGACCTTCGCGGCCGTCGTCGGCTGGGCGGTCTACGCGATGGACCGATTCCGCATCCTGCGCGCCACCTATGCATACGCCACCCAGATACTGTCCTACACCCTGACCGTGGGCGAAGTGTCCATCAGCCTGGGCAACGTGCTGCTCTTTCTGATTTCCGTGGTGATTGCATTCTGGGCCGCACGCACCATCCGCCTGATCCTGCGCGACGAGGTGCTCACGCGCATGGCGCTGCCGCGCGGCGTGGGCAACAGCATCGCGTCGCTTTCGTACTACCTGGTGCTGCTGCTGGGCCTGGGCATCGCGCTGTCGGCAGCGGGCTTTGAGACCAGCCAGTTAACCATCGTGTTCGGCGCGCTGGGCGTGGGCATCGGTTTCGGCCTGCAAGGCGTCGTGAACAACTTCGTGTCCGGCTTGATCCTGATGTTCGAACGTCCGATACAGCCTGGCGACGTGGTGGAAATCAGCGGTACGTCCGGACAGGTTCGCGACATCGGCATGCGCGCCACCCGGATCAAGACCTTCGAAGGCGCCGATGTCATCGTGCCCAACGGCACACTGCTGTCCGAAAAGCTGACCAACTGGACGCTGCTGGACCGCAGCCGCCGCATCGAAGTCAGTATCGGCCTGGCCTACGGCACCGAGCCCACCCGGGCGATCGACGTGCTGGATGCCGTGGCCCGGGAAACGGCCGGCGTCGTCACCGAACCGGCGCCCACGGTGCTGTTCATGGGCTTTGGCGCCAGTACGATGGACTTCAGCATTCGCGCCTGGACCCACGACTTCGACAATTGGATCAACATCCGTAGCGACTTGATGGCGCGCATGTACGACGCGCTGCGCCAGGCCGGCATCGAGATCGCATTTCCGCAGCGCGATCTGCATCTGCGCACGGTGTCGGATGAAGCCAGCGCCGCGCTAGGCGTCGGACGCAGAACCGGCGCGCCCGGTTCCAACGCACCCGAGTCCGACACCCCCGCGCGTTAGACCGGCATCGCCGCCTTCACCAGTTCCACCCAGTAGTGCGCGCCCAACGGCAAGATATCGTCGTTGAAGTCGTAGTACGGGTTATGCACAGGCGGGTTGTCTTGCCCCGGACGCGCCGCGCCAATGAACACGTACGCGCCCGGACGCTGCTCCAGCATGTACGCGAAATCTTCCGACCCCATGCGCGGCGTGCAAGCCGTATCCACCTTGTCTTCACCCACCACGCGCGCGGCGGCGCGAGCGGCCAGCGCTACCTCGGCTTCCGTGTTGACGCATGCCGGATAGCCGCGAAACACCTGCACGTCGATCGCGGCGCCCGACGTCAACGCCACCCCCGCGCACACCTCACGCAAGCGGCGCTCGGCCAGGTCGCGCGTGGCGGCGGTCAGCGTGCGGCAGCTGCCGCGCAACATCACGCTGTTAGGCACCACGTTCCAGGTGTCGCCCGCGTGAATCTGCGTCAGGCTCAACGCCAACGAATCGGTCGGTTTTACGTTGCGGCTGACGATGGTCTGCATGGCCGAAACAAGCTGCGCCGCGGCCACGATGGGGTCCACGCCATGCTCGGGCTGGGCCGCGTGGCAACCCTTGCCGGTGACGTTGATTTCATAGGTGTCGCAGTTGGCCATCACCGTACCCACGCGCGTGGACACCGTGCCGAAGGGCAGATTGGGCGAGTTATGCAGCGCGAACACGGCGTCGCACGGGAACTGATCAAACAGCCCGTCCTGCACCATGGCGAGCCCTCCGCCCGCGTGTTCTTCGGCGGGCTGGAAGATCAGGTGCAAGGTGCCGCGCCACGCCGGGTCGGCCGCCAGATGGCGGGCCGCGCCCAGCAGCATCGCGGTATGGCCGTCGTGGCCGCAGCCGTGCATCTTGCCGGGGATGGTTGAGCGGTGCGACGCATCGCCCAATTCCTGCATGTCGAGTGCGTCCATGTCCGCGCGCAGTCCAATGACGGGCCCGTCGCCGCGCGTCAGCGTGCCGACCACGCCCGTGCGCCCCAAGCCGCGATGCACCGTGGCGCCAGCCCGCTCCAGCTCGCGCGCCACCACGTCGGCGGTGCGAAATTCACAGAAGGCGGTCTCGGGATGGGCGTGCAGGTCGCGGCGCCATTCGCGCATAAGGCGCAGCAATTCCGGGCTGACGGGCGATTCGACGATGGCCATGGCGGTGTCTCCGTAGGGCGGGCTTGGGGGAAATACGCCTATCGACTATAGACAGGCGCGGGTACAAAGCCGATAGCAATGATCACGCCTTATCGATGCGGTTTTTGCAACGATTCAATCCCACGCCACGACCACGGCAAGGAACCCCGTCATGGACGATGTCCTGGAATTCAAGCGCACCTTGTGCCTGCTGCAAGTGATCGAGACCGGCACCTTGCGCGCCGCCGCCGATCAGCTGAACACCGACCCCTCCGCCATCAGCCGCGCCATCGCCCGCCTGGAGGCAGACACCGGGCTGACGCTCTTGGAACGCCGTGGCCGCGGCGTGGTGCCCACGGATGCGGGGCGGCTGGTAGCGCTGTTTGCGCGCCGCCAGCAAGATCTGAACGAGTCCTTCCAGGCCGAGGTCAACAACTTGAAAAGCGCCACGCGCGGCCATGTGGAGCTGGCGCTGGGCGAAGGCTTTGTCGACATGCTGCTGGAACCCGTGCTGCTGACGTTCGTGCGCAAGCACCCGGACATCACCTACAGCATCCACGTGGCCGGCACCAATGAAACCGTGCGGTGCATCGTCGAGGAACGCGCGCAGATCGCCCTGGCGTTCCAGCCCCCTAACGACGTGCGGCTGCGTTCGCATTATTCGCGCCCCGCGCCGATGCGCGTGCATGTACACAAAGACCATCCGCTGGCGCGATCGCGCCGGGCCTTGCGCCTGTCGGACCTGGCGCCTTACGGCTGGGCCGCGATGGACGAATCGTTCGGCGTGCGCCAGCACATCCAGGCCGCCGAGCTGGATGAGAACGTCAAGCTCAAGCCCGCGCTGCTGACGAACTCGTTCAAGATCCTGTGGGAATTCGCCAGCCAAGGATTAGGCTATGTGGTGAACCCGTTGTCGATGCCGTTGAAGGGCGCGCAGTTTCGCCAGATGGTGTCGCTGCCGCTGGCCAACCCCATTCTTAACAACAGCCGCACGCATGTGATCAGCCTGGCGGGCCGCCATCTGCCGCCGGCCACGGCCAGCATGCTGCGCCATATCCTGAAGACATTTCCCGCGCTGGAATCCCGGCGGGCCTGATCAGGGTTGATGGGGGGGGATGGCGGGTTTGAGGGCGGGGTTGATGGTGAGGTTGATGGTGAGGTTGATGGTGAGGTTGATGGTGGGTTTGAGGGCGGGTTTGGACGAGTTTTGCGCCTCCATCGTTGCGGTTTTCACAATGATCCAACCTGCGCCGCGTCATTGATGCGGGCAAACGCCGCTGCCTAGACTGCATGCAGCAGTCACGATATCCGGCTGCTTCACAACAGCAATGACAAGGGAGAAGCAGCATGCGTTGGACCCTACCGCCCCTCCTCGCCCGGGCCGCCGCGCTAGGCGTGTTATGCATTTCCGCGTTCAGCGCCGCGTCGCTGGCGCAGGCCGCGGACTACCCCGCAAAGAAGCCGCTGAGCCTGATCGTTCCCTATCCCGCCGGTGGCGCCAGCGACGCGTCCGCGCGGCAGTTCGGCGTGCACATCGCCCATGCGCTCAAGCAACAAGTGGTGGTGGAAAACGTGGGCGGCGGCGCGGGCATGCTGGGCGCGCGCCGCGTCTTGACCAGCGCGCCTGACGGCTACACGTTCCTGCATGGCTCCGCCAATGAAATCATCCTGAGCCCCTTCCTGAATGCGGCGGCGCATTACAAACCCGAAGACTTCCGGCTGACGCAACCCATCAGCGAAGCCACTATCGTGCTGCTCGCGCGCGCAGACCTGCCGGTGGACGACGTCGACGCGTTCATCGCCTACGCCAAGCGCCCGGGCGCCAAGCCGCTGACCTTCGGCAGCGTGGGCGTGGGCTCGCTGTACCACATCATGACCGAGTACCTGGGCCGCCGCGTCGGCGCAGAATTTTTGCACGTGCCGTATCGGGGCGCAGCGCCCGCGCTGCAAGACCTGATCGGCCGCCAGGTGGATTTCGCCGTCCTGCCGTACCAGCAAGCCATGGAAGGCATGGCGGCGCAAGGGCAGCTGAAAATCCTGACCAGCTTCTCCGACACCCTGCCCGCCCCGTTGGCAACGCTGCCGCTCATCTCGCGCAGCAAGACCATTCCCGATTTCGTCTACACGATTGCGGGCGGCTACTACGTGCGCCAGGACACGCCTGCGCCCGAAGTCGACACCCTGCGCCGCGCCGTCGGTTATGCGCTGGAGCAGCCCGAGCTACGCACGCGCATGGAGGCCGAAGGGCGCTTGCTGCTGCAACCGATGAGCCAGCAGGATGCCGACGCCTACGCCGTGGCGCAGGTGGCCAAGTATCAGGAAATGATCCAGGCGCTGGGGCTGAAACCGATGTAGCGGCTGCGCGGCCTGTCCCTGCCGAAACATCGGCGGGGGCCTCGTCAGGCCAACGCCGTCGATCCGCTCAAACGCGATGCGTCCCGCAGGGAATGCCAGACCGCGTAGCCCTGCAATGGTTAAACCGGCACCGGAACGGTCAGCCCGTTCTTCACGCGGTTCATCACCACCAGCGTCGAAAACCGTTTGACGTTGGGGTTGCCCCAGAAGTGGCGTTGCGCGAAGACTTCGTATTCCGCCATGTCGGCCATGGTCAGGGTCAGCACAAAATCGACTTCGCCCGTGACCGACAGGCACTGCATGATTTCCGGCGCGCCCTGCATGGCGCGCTTGAAGAGGTCCAGCTTGTCGGCGCGCTCGCTCTCCAGCGACACCAGCACCACCATCATGATTCCGCGCCCCACCGCGGCGGGGTCCACGACCGACACGTCGGCCGTCACCACCTTGGCTTCACGCAGCCGCTTCATCCGGCGCAGGCACGACACGGGCGACAGGTTCACGCGCTGGGCGACGTCCTGGCTGGTGCGCTGGTTGTCTTCTTGCAGGCTTTGCAAGATCTGAAGGTCGAAGTCGTCTAGTTCCATGAGGGTCTCGGAACGCAGGGGAATCAGGCCAGAGGCGAAGCCAAATGGGGGGCAAAGTTCCGGCGAAACGCCGGCAAATGCGGTCACCGGCAGATTCTAATCCTGGCCGCGACGCAACCCGGCCCCATTTCGACGGGAAACTTCATTTCGCCCCCTCCGGACGCAGGAATTCATCAAGCCGCTTGCTTACACTGGGAACCCACCCCCCGCGCTGCGGGATTTCCAGCCGTATCCCGCAATGCCGTCACTCCAGTTGTTCCTGCTTTTCCTCGCCGCCGACGCGGCGCTTAAACTCACGCCCGGCCCCGACATGGCGCTGACGCTGTCGCGGGGCATGACCCAAGGGTTCCGCCCGGCTTTCCACAGCGTGCTCGGCAACGTGGCGGCCGGTTTCATCCAGGTGCCGGCCGTGGTGCTGGGGCTGGCGTCGGTGCTGCAAGCCTTTCCGACGCTGTTCGTGGGCATCAAGGCGGCGGGCGGCCTGTACCTGGGTTACCTGGGCGTGAAAGCCATCATTCGCTGCGCGCAGTCGGCCGACGTGTCGTTGTCGGCCCGCCCCGGCGATGCGCGCGACGCCTTCTGGCAAGGCTTCATGACGAACCTGCTGAACCCGAAGGTGCTGCTGTTCATGATCGCCTTCCTGCCGCAGTTCACCACGCCGGACAACGGGCCGGTGTGGATTCAGATGCTGGTGCTGGGCGTCACCATGAAGGTGCTGAGCCTGCCGTACGGCAGTTGCTTTGCCTACGGCGCGTCGCGCATCCGGGGTTGGGTCGGGCGCAATCCGTGGTTTTTGCGGATGCAGCAAGGCCTGCTGGGCGCCATCATGCTCGGCCTAGCGCTGTATGTGCTTTACTCCACGGCCGCGAACCCCATCCCCTGATCACTGGGCAACGCCCATTTGATCGTTGCACCGCCCCAACGTTTTGAGCTTCACCCCGCTTCCATGACCGCCGCCACCTTGAACTCCGGGCAAAACGCCTCGGCCTCCACCCTGCTCCCCACGCTGTCGCTGATCGGCGCGATGGCGTCTTTGTGCATCGGCACGTCGTTTGCCAAGTCGCTGTTCCCCGAAGTGGGTGCGCAAGGCACGACGGCGTATCGCATCGTCATCGGCGCCATCATCCTGATTGCGTTCTGGCGCCCGTGGCGGTTCCCGCTGACCCGTCAAAACGCCGGCAAGATCGCGCTGTACGGGGTGACGCTGGCATGCATGAACCTGCTCTTCTATATGGCGTTGCAAACGCTGCCGCTGGGGGTGGCCATCGCCATCGAATTCACCGGGCCGCTGACGTTGGCGGTGGTGCTATCGCGGCGCGCGATCGACTTCTTGTGGATCGCCTGTGCGCTGGCCGGCTTGGTGCTGCTGATTCCCACCGGCCAATCCGTCCATGACCTGGACCCCACTGGCATTGCCTATGCCTTGGCTGCCGCGGTGTGTTGGGCGCTGTACATCATCTTTGGCAAGATGGCCGGCAATGTGCACGGCGGCCAGGCGACATCGCTGGGCCTGCTGGCGGCCGCCATGGTCGCGCTGCCCGTCGGCGCGGCGCATGCGGGCATGGCCTTGCTGGACCCGAAGCTGATTTTGGCCGGCATCGGCGTGGGCATCCTGTCCAGCGCGCTGCCGTACTCGCTGGAAATGGTGGCGTTGCGGCGCTTGCCGCAAAAAACGTTTGGCGTGCTGCTCAGCATGGAACCCGCGATGGGCGCGCTGGCCGGCGTCATCGTGTTGAACGAACATCTGAGCCAGACGCAATGGCTGGCCATCTGCGGCATCGTCATTGCATCGGCCGGTTGCGCGGCAACGGCGCAGCGTGGAAAAAAGCGCGCGGCGTCGGCGCAACGCGGGAAGAAACGCGCAGGCGCGACGGCGCGGGATTAAGCGCCGGGGTCTGACGGCTTGGCTTGATCGCTGGACCAGGCGCCGGGGTTTGACGGCTTGCCTTAACTGCCGGACTAGGCGCCGGGGTTTGACGGCTTGGCTTAACTGCCGGACTAGGCGCCGGGGTTGCGCGTCTGGATATCGCGCCAGCGCCACTTGCCAACCAGGCCTGGCGTTACTCCGCCGAAATGCCCTTATGGCGGATCACCGCGCCCCAGCGCTCGTATTCCTCGCGCGTGAACGCCGCGAATTCCCGTGGCGTGCTGCCCGTGGGTTCCATGCCTTGCAGGGTCAGCTGCTTGACCACATCGGGCGACTTCAACGCGGCAACAATCGCACGGCTGAGCTTGTCGACGATGGGTGCGGGCGTACCGGCCGGCGCCACGACGGCTTGCCACGCCGCAGCTTCAAACGTGTGCCCGCCCGCTTCGGCGAACGTCGGCACGTCGGGTAACTGCGCGGAGCGCTTTGCGGCGGGCACCGCAATCGCACGCAGCTTGCCCGCCTGAATCAGCGGACGCGCGGCGGCCAAGTCGGCCATCATCAGCGGCACGACCCCCGAAGCCACATCCTGCAACGCGGGCGGCGTGCCCTTGTACGGAATCGCGGTGGCGCGGCCGCCAATGGATTCCAGGAACAATTCCATCGCCAGATGATGCGGGCTGCCCACGCCCAGCGACGCATAACTGCCCGGCTGCGCGCTGCGCAGATAGTGCATGACGGCGGGCAGATCAGTCAGGTCGGAACCCGGGGACGTCACCAGCACGATCGGCAAGGACACCAGCGTCGAGACCGGCGTGAAATCTCGGCCCGCGGCGTACGGCAGCTGCTTGTACAGCCACGGGTTCAGCGCCAGCGTGCTCATGCCCGCCGTCATCAGCGTGTAGCCATCGGGCGCGGCGCGCGCGGTCTCTTGGGCCGCGACGATGGTGGCCGCACCGGGACGGTTTTCAACGACGATCGGCTGCCCCAGCGATTCGCCCACATGCTTGGCGACGATGCGGGTGGCGATATCGCTGCCACCGCCCGCACTGAACGGCACCAACCAACGGATGGGATGATCGGGATATTCCGCCGCGCAGGCGGCCGCGGCGGCGCCCGTCAACGCAACGGCCATCAAGGCGCGAGACACCGTGCGAGACAAGGCACGGGACAACGCAAGCGCCGCAACGCGCGGCAACAAACTTCGGGTCATGTCAGATTTCCTGGACTTATTTTTTGATGAACCGCATCAGGCGCGCGCGGCGTTCAGCCATCGCAAACCGGCCGAGGTGGAACCGGCCGGCCGGTATTCGCAGCCGATCCAACCGGCGTATTCCAGCTCGCGCAGCACGCTGAATACCCAGCCGTAATCGAGTTCGCCGCGATCCGGTTCCTGACGCAGCGGCACACCCGCAATCTGCAAATGCCCGACGCGGCCGGTCGGCAAATATTCCCGCAGCTTGGTGGTGACATCGCCCTCGACGATCTGGCAATGATAAAGGTCCATCTGCACTTTCAGATTGGACGCGTTCACCGCCTGCACGATCGCATGCGCATCGTCTTGGCGGTTCAGGAAATATCCGGGGATGTCGCGGGTGTTGATGGGTTCGATCAGAACTGTGACGCCCACCGTCCGCGCCTGGCGCGCGGCCCAGTCCAGATTCTCGTAGTAGCAATCCAGCAAGGTCTGGCGCGAGGCATCAGCGGGCGCAATGCCCGCCATCACGTGAACATTCGAGCAGGACAGCGTGGTGGCGTACGCCAGCGCCTGCTCAACGCCCGCGCGAAATTCCGACTGCCGTCCCGGCAATGCGGCCAGCCCGCGATCACCCTGGCTTGCCACGCCCGGCGGCGCGTTGAACAGCACCTGCGACACGCCGGCCGCGTCCATGCGTTCACGCACGAAGGCGGCGGGTTCTTCATACGGGAACATGCATTCCACACCGGTATAGCCGTCAGAGGCGGCGGCGGCATAGCGGTCCAGGAACGCGTGTTCCTGATACATCATCGACAGATTGGCGGCGAATTTCAGCATGGCGGGGCTCCGTACCGGGCGGCATCCCGGCAACTTAGCACACCGCCGCGCGGTCCAGGATCATGGCGCGGCGCAACAATAAAAACGCCGGGGCACAAAGGCCCCGGCGTGGTTCTTGCAGGCGTCGCGTCTTGCCGCCACGCCCTACCCTTGTCAGTACGTCAGTCGCACGCCCAGCATCACGCTGCGGCCGGGCAGCGGCGCCACCGATGAGATAAACGACGCGTGGTTGTAGGCCAGTTTGTTCAGCAGGTTGGTGCCGCGCAGATAGACTTCGTAGCCCGTCTCGCCGTAGCGGCCGCGGTAAGCGACCACGGCGTTGACCAGGTTGTAGCCCGGCGTGCTGTCTTCATACGATGCGATGTCTTTTTGCGAGAACACGCGTGCGTATTCCACACCGCCCGACCATTGATCCCACTTCACATTCCCGCGCACACCCGCGCGCGCTGCCGGAATGCGCGGCAAGTTGCCGTCGCCGCCCGTCAGCTTGCCGCGCACGTAGTCGCCGAACACGGCGGCCGAGAACACCGGGGTGAACTGGTGGCGAAGCTCGCCTTCCACGCCCGTGAATTCTGCGTCGCGTTGCGTGTATTCGATCAGGCGGAAGTCTTCGTAGCGGTCCAGCGTATTGGCGTAGATATAGTTCTTCACGCGGTTGTGGAACACGCTGGCCGAGAACGTGGTGTCGCCCGAATGCTTGCGCAAGGTCAGGTCAATGTTGTGTGACGTTTCACGGCCCAGGTCGGCGTTGCCGAGTTCGTAGGTGTTGGTGGCCAGGTGTACGCCATCAGCGTAAAGCTCTTGCGCGTTGGGCAGGCGTTGCGAACGCGACAGCGACAGCGCCACCGAGTACTGCGGCGCGAAGTCCCAGATGGCTGCGGCCGACAAGGACGTGCCAGACAAGCTGCTGCGCGGCGCGCCGCCTTCCGGTGAAATGCGCTGCCAGTCCTGACGCGCGCCCACTTCAAAACGCCAGTCGTTCAGCTGATATTCCTCGAGCACGAACAAGCCGTTCGAACGCGTGCGGCTGCGCGGCAAAAAGGCCTCTTCGCCTTCGGCGCGAAAATCGCTGTAGGCGTTCTGCAAACCCACCACGCCGCGCCAGCCGGCGATCGGCTTGTGCTGCAATTCCACGCGCAGGTCGTAGCCCTTGTTCTTGAAGCGCGTGCCAACTTCGCCGCCTTCGATCTCGTCGTGCTGATAGTCAGTCAGGCCACCGCGCACGCGGATCTTTTCAAAGCCGGCGAACGGGTCTTGATATTCGGCGCGCAGATCCAGGCGGTTGCTGCGCAGCTTCACGTACGGCGCGCCGCCGTGTTCGTGATCATGATCGTGGTCGTGGCCTTCTTCTTCGTGATCATGGTCGTGGCCGCCGCAATGCAGGTGCGTGCCGTGCGGGTGGCAGCCTTCGTATTCGTGGTTGTGTCCCGGCAAGCCGTACTTGCTTTCCAGATGCGTGAACGCCAGGCCGACGTAACCGCGCGGGGTGATCCACGACATGCCGACGGAGCCCTGCGTGGATTCGCTGTACGAGCCTTCAAGCTTGCCGCCCGGCCAATCGGGCACGTCGTAATCGCTGGTGCGCCGCTTCATGCCTTCAACGCGCACGGCGAACTGACCTTCGCCCGCCGTGATGCCCACCGCGCCTGAACGTTCCTTGGTGCCCGTCGCGCCGCGCAATTCGGCTTCGGCCTCGATGCCCTTTTCCGGCACCGCGGTCGGAATCTTCTTGTCCACCACGTTCACCACGCCACCAATCGCGCCGCCGCCGTAGAGCAAGGTCGCGGGGCCGCGCAGCACTTCAATGCGCTCGGCCAGCAGCGGTTCCACCGTCACCGCGTGATCAGGGGAAATGCTGGAAGCGTCCATCACTTCGGACCCATCAGACAGCACCTTCACGCGCGGTGCGCTTTGACCCCGGATCACCGGTCGGCTTGCGCCGCCGCCAAATGTGTCGCTATTCACGCCCGGCAGATTCTTCAGGGTTTCACCCAGCGTGCCAGTGCGCTGCTCAATCAGCGCGTCGCCCTCCAACACAGAAGCGGGCAGCGTGGTGCTGTTCAAGTCCAACCCCAAGGGATTGGCGGACACGGTAATGGGCGCCAGCGTTTTCGCCCGTTGCGGATCGGTTTCCGTCTCGGCCTGCGCCACCGGCGCAATCAGCATCAACGAGCAGACCAGCGGTTTCAGACTGCCCCCACGCGGCTTGCGGCCCCCCGTCACGTTGCGGCTTCCCTTGTTGAACCCCAGCTTCTTGCCTTTCATCTACGTTCTCTCGGATGTTATATCATTACAAATCGCTGACGAATGATATAACATTTCATCATTATCGCAAGGGGCTTTCGGCAAAAGCGTGACATTTGAAACCGAGCTTTGACGACGCAGATATCGCGAATTGAAGCGGGTATCCTCGTCAATACGAAAACCCGTTTACGCGATTTGCGCCGGTTGTTCGGGCGTCGGCGACGGCGGGTAACTCACGAGGAGACCCCCGATGATTCCCAAGAACACGATTTGCCTCTGGTTCGATGGCACCGCGCTGGAGGCCGCGCAGTTTTACGCGAAGACGTTCCCCAATAGCTCCGTGGACGCGGTTCACAAAGCGCCGTCCGACTATCCCTCAGGCAAGGAAGGCGAAGTGCTGACGGTGCAATTCACCGTGATGGGCATACCGTGTCTGGGCCTGAATGGCGGTCCGGCGTTTCAGCACAACGAGTCGTTTTCATTTCAGGTCGCCACCGACGATCAAGCAGAGACCGACCGCTTGTGGAACGCCATTGTCGAGAACGGCGGCCAGGAAAGTGATTGTGGCTGGTGCAAGGATAAGTGGGGCTTGTCGTGGCAGATCACGCCGCGTGTGCTGACCGAGGCGTACACGGGCGCTGACCGCGCGGCCGCCAAGCGCGTCTTCGAAGCCATGATGACGATGGGCAAGATCGACGTCGCGAAGATCGAGGCGGCGCGCCGGGGCTGATCGGCGCGCGGCAGGAGCTACACGTTTATCTGGAGTCAGACTGCAATTTTTTATTGGAGTCTGACTCCAATTTTTCGACTGCTATTTTTCATTGGAATCAGACTGCAATTTCGCAGCATACGTGCATAAGAATTGCAGTCTGACACCTTAAAAAATGGAAAAAATGCAGTCTGAGTCAACTCTCGAACAATTGCAGTCTGACACCCAAAAAAATGCAGTCTGAATCAATCCGCCCAGCCTGAATCAATCCGCCAGAATCAATCCGCCTAGCTCATCAACCCGCCTTGAATTCCTTGTTCCAGAATTCCAGCATGTCGGCTTTGCCTTCGGTCAGGCCCTTCAGGTCGTAGGCATGCAAGAGCTTCACTTCGGCTTCGGTGAAGCCCACGCGCTTCAGGTTTTCCGGCAGCGTTGCGTTGGTCACGGTTGGCGCGTAGCCCATTTTTTCGGCGAAGCCGATCTGGCCTTGCGGGTCGAGCATGGCGTTCAGGTATTCCCAGGCCGCGTCCTTGTTGCGGCTGTTCTTGGCCACACCCGCTTCGAACGACACCGGCACCGAGCCTTCCTTCGGGATCACAAAGCCCAGCGGCAGGCCGCTGTCTTTCCATTGCAGGGCGCGGGCTTTCCACATGCAGGCGATGGCGATTTCGCCGGATTTGAATGCCGACGCCACGGCCTCGTTGGACGGATAGATGCGCGGCGCGTTGGGCTTTAGCTTCGCCAGGAAGCGCTTGCCGCCATCAAACGTCTTGGTGTCGCCACCCGCGCCCAGGCCGACGAAGACGGCGTTGTACAGGTACAGAATGTCGGAGAAGCCCACCTGGCCCTTCCACTTCGGGTCCAGCAGCACTTCCAGCGAATCAGGCGGCGTGGGGAATTTTTCGGTGTTGTAGACGAGCGTCATCGCGCTGAAGATGTGCGGAATCGAGTACGGCGTTTTCAGCGCGGCAATGGCGTGCGCCAGATTCGGCAACTTCTTTACATCGATGGGTTCCAGCGTGCCGGAGCGTTCGGCGTCGTACATGTCGACTTCGCCCAGCAGCGCCACGTCCATGCTGCCGCGACGCGAGTTCTTCTCGGCGCGCAGCTTGGTGACGCGGCCCACCGCGTTGCCGGTGTCGTACACGACCTTCACGCCCTTTTTCTCGACGATGGGGTTGATGATCTGTTGCAGCAGGTTTTGGTAATCGCCGCCCCACGTGCCCACGACGAGTTCTTTTTCAGCGGCGTGCGCCATGCCCGGCACCCAGCCCAGCGCAGGTGCCAGCGCCAGGCCAGAGGCGGTCTTGATGAAGCCACGGCGAGTCAGGTTTTTCTCTTGCATAACAACCTCGTATCGAAGGGGGACTGACGACTTGCTACGGTGCGGGTGCGCAGGCGGCTGTGCCCGCCGCGCGCCCGGGTTTCTAAAAAAATTCAGGCCAGCATCTCGACCGGCGCATCGGGCGCGGACGCGCGGATGTCGTGCACCTCGATATCGCGCGCGATGACGATGATGGCATCGCGCGCATCGGGTTGACGCGTCAACCGCTGCGGCGCGCTGAAGGTGGTGCCCACCGACTGGATCAGGATGGGCTCGGCGCATTCGGTCACGCGTACCACGGCTTTCACCCGCAGGAGGCGTTCGCCGCACAAGCCGGCCAGGTTATCCAGCCATTCTGAAAAGTCCGTCCAGCTGATGCCCTCGCGGGCGCGCGCCGCCATGACGCGGATGCGGGGGTGCGCGGCGGTGTGGCCAGCGCCTTTGCCGGAGCCACCCGCGATCAGCATGCGCGCGGCCAGCCCCGCCAGGTCCGCCACGCCTTGCGACGGCGCGAAAGCGGCTTGCACGGCACGGCTGCGGTCAGGGTCGGCGATGACAAGCGCCAGCGGGTTCAACGCGGCAGCGCGCGCGGCGCGGCCTTCAAGCGCGAAGGCCGGTAAAAGATCGGTCTTCGTCAGCACGATGCGATGCGCCGCGCCGAACTGCGCCATGGCCTCGTCCATCTCGGCCAGCGCATCGGGATCGCGCGCGCAATCATCGGTGCAGACGACCGTCAGCCGCAGCCCCCGGCTGGCCAGTTCAGGATCGGCCAGCGACGCAATGATGGGGCCGGGCCGCGATAGGCCGCTGCATTCCAGGATCACGCGCTGCAATGGCCCCGCGCCTTCGGGGCGCGGCGCGTCCAGCAAGGCGCTCAAGGTATAGACCAGGTCGCTGCGCAACGAGCAGCACACGCAGCCGTTGGCCATCAGCGTCATCGGCACGTTGTCGCTGTCATTGGCGACGATGGCGCCGTCCACACCAATCTCACCCGCCTCGTTGACGATCACGCCCGTATCGCGCGACGACGGATCGCGCAGGTAATCCACCAGCAGCGTGGTCTTGCCGCTGCCCAGAAAACCGCACAAGAGGAACAGGTCGACGGCCATATCAAGCGGCCTCGTCGGCGCTGTCGCAGGGTGAACCGGCAAGCGAACCACCGGGTGACCCACCAACGGGAGGACGCTCGCCATCGGGGTCTTCCGCCCAGCTGTCCTTGACCATCTTGCGCACGTCCGCCAGCAGCTCGGCGGTGTCGTACACCACGCCCGACTTGATGGTGGTGCGCAGGCAGCGCTGCCATTCAACCTTGGCCGTGTCGTCGTTCAGGCGCATGGCGCCGGTGCCGAACAGCAGCTTGAAATCGGTCAGCGGGTTTTGATCGTGAATCAGCAGGTCGGCGCACTTTTGCACGTCGATGGAGCCGGTGTCGTCATCAATGCCCAGCAACGCGGCGCTTTGCGACGTGGCCGCGCGCAGCACTTCAATGGGGTGGAAGCCGGCCTCTTGCAGCAGTTCCAGTTCACGCACAAAGCCAAAGCCGTAAATCTGGAAGATGAAACCGGAATCGCTGCCGGCGCATACGCGGCCGCCCAGGTTTTTGTATTCGTTGATGAATTGCATCCACAAGCGGTAGTTCTGCTTCCACTCGATCTCGTTGGTGGTGCTCCAGCGATACCAGTACGCGCCGTGCCCGCCGCGCTGCGGCTGGAAGTACTTCCACACCGCCTTCCACGTGTAGTCGTCGTGCCAGTCGGCGCGGCGCGCGCGCATCAGGTCGCGGTTGGCGTCGTAGATGTTGAAGGTGGGGACGAAGGTGTGGCCGAGTTCCAGGAATTGGTCCATGACCTGGCGCCACTTGGCCGAGCCCGGTTGGGCGGCCTGCATGAAGGTCTGGCCGGCGACGGCGAAGCGGTAGTACTCGTCGCTGTAGTTGTAGTCGGTGGGAAAGGACTGCACCACGCGGTCTTCGAACAACGCTTCGGGCAGGCCGTAATAGTGTTCGGAACTGGTCAGCCCCCAGCGCGCGGACTTCAACGCGTTCACGCGTGTGACGGCCATCTGCGCATGGTGGCAGCCCGAGCGCAGGCCCTGTTGCGCGGCTTCGTCCAGCGCGGCTTCCATGATGGCGGGCGGCGCCCCAAAGAACTTGATACCGTCGGCGCCGCGCGCGGCCAGCTTGCGCACCCATTCGCGGCCCTGCTCCGGCGTGTGGATGGTTTTGACGCGGTCGTTCACGGCGGGGAATACGCTATGCACGATCATGCGCGGCGCGGCGATCTTGTTGGCGGCGGAAAGCTCGCGCTGCTCCAGCGTCCAGCCCAGCCCGCCCATCGCGCCCATCTCGCGCACCGTGGTCACGCCGTGCGCCAGCCACAGTTTGTAGATGTAGTCGGCGGGCGGCACGATGCCGCTCATGGCGTGATACGGCGTGCCGATGTGCGCGTGCGCATCCACAAAACCGGGGGTGACGAACTTGCCGTGGCAATCGATTTCGTGGTCGCCCGGACCCGGGCGGCGTTTGGGGTCGATGGCCTTGTGCGGCGTACCCACGTTGACCAGTGCGGTGATGCGTTCGTTTTCGATCACGATGTCGACCGGCCCCCAAGGCGGAGCGCCCGTGCCATCGATGATCGTCGCGCCGCGCAGGATCAGCCGGGGAAACGGCCCCAGCCCGCGGTCGCGCGACACCGGCGCCGTCGGCGGATGCCAGCCCTTGGCGGCGTTGACGTCGCGGGATTCCTCACCGACTTCCGACTGTGAAAACGTGGGATCGCTCATGGCGCTTACACCCCCAGCCCGTTATGTTCGATGACGCCGCCCTTCATGATCAGCGCCAGATGTTCGCCCTGCCCCAACAGGCAGGACAAGTCGCGGTACGGGTTGCCGTCCACCAGCAGCACGTCCGCCAAGGCGCCCGGCTGAATGCGGCCCAGCTGGCCGACCTGGTTCAGCACTTCGGCCGCAGTTGTTGTGGCGCACTGAATGACTTCCTGCGCGGACAAGACTTCGTTGCGAATGCGGAACTCATCGCTTTGCAGGCGTTGCGACGGGCCGAGCAAGTCCGAGCCATAGCCGATCTTCACGCCCGCCTTCTTGTAGATTTCCAGCGAATGCAGGCCCGCGGTGCGCACCGTGGCGATCTTTGCGACCGAGTCGGGCGGCAGGCCGTAGTCGGCGCCTTCGTTGGCCAGGGCTTCGTAGGTCACCAGCGTGGGCACGACAAACGCGCCCTTCTCGGCCATGAAGCGCGCCACGCGCTCATCCACCAGATTGCCGTGTTCAATCGTGCGCACGCCGTTGCGGATGGCGCGTTCGATGGCGTCGGCGGTGTAAGAGTGCGCCATCACGTAAGTCTGACGGCTGGCGGCTTCTTCGACGATGACGCGATTTTCTTCTTCCGAATAGCCATAGGACGCGATGGGGTCGGTGGGCGATGCGACGCCACCCGAGGCCATCATCTTGATCTGGTCCGCGCCCATTTGCAGTTCCTGGCGCACGGCTTTGCGCACGTCGTCGATGCCGTCGGCCACGCGGCCGATGTCGCCCGCGCGGAAGCAGCAGCCGCAGAAGCTCATCGGACGCAGATGGTCGGAACGGGGACGCGGGTCGCCATGGCCGCCCGTCTGGCTGATGGCGCGGCCCGAGATGAACAGGCGCGGCCCCTTCACCGTGCCTTCGTTGACGGCGCACTTCAGGCCCCAGCCCGCGCCGCCCGCGTCACGCACGGTGGTGAAACCCCGGCGCAGCATCGCCGCCATGATGGGCACGGCGCGCATCATCACCAGCGCGTCGGGCAACACGCCTTGCGTGCTCAGGTTCAGCTGCGTGGCCAGCACGTGTACGTGCAGATCGATCAGGCCGGGCATGAGCGTGCGGCCCGCCGCGTCGATGACCTGCGCGGACGCGCTGGTAATGGGCTTGTCTGACACTTCCTTGATGACGCCGTCCTCGACCAGCACGTGGTGGCCTTCCAGCAGGTCGGCCTGCAAGGGATCAAGCAGGTTCGCGTTCTTGAACAATACGGATGCCATGAATATTCCTTGAGGGGGAGTCGGGTCAAGACGCCATGGTCTTGATGTAGCGCCGATGAATCAGCCAATTCGAAATCAGTGCAATGACCAGCGTGCCGCAGACCAGAATGACGGCCAGCGCCGCGCCAAACGGCCAGTTCGATGCGCGCGTGATCTGGTCATAGAGCGCGGGCGCCATCATCGTCAGGCCGGAGCCGCCCAGCAGCACTGGCGTGGCGTAAGCGTTCATGCACAAGATGAACACCAGCATCGTGCCCGCCGCCACGCCGGGCGCGGCAATGGGCAGCACAATGCGGCGAAACGTCGTGAAGAAATTCGCGCCGACGTTGCGGGCGGCTTCTTCTACCGACAGGTCCATGCCTTCCAGCACGCTTTGCAAGGTGAGGATCAGGTAGGGCATGACGACGGCGGTAGTGCCGATGACAACCGCCGTGGGCGTGTACATCAGCGTGATGGGTTTATCCACCAGCCCCAGCCCCAACAACACCGCGTTCACCACGCCCGCGTTGCCCAGCGCCACCATCCAGCCCGCCGCACGCACCACGTTGCCCACCATCAGCGGGAACACCAGCAGAATCACGAACAGGCTCTTGTATTTGCTTTGCGTGCGCGCCAGGAAGTACGCCACCGGAAAGCCCAGCACCAGCGCCAGCACGGTGCACAGCGCGGCCACCCAGAGCGTCGTGAAGAAGATATCGCGGTAGTACGGGTCGCCGAAAAACTTGGCGTAGTTTTCGAAGGTGAAGGCGGTTTGCATCAGCTCCGCCGGATCGAAATGATTGAAGCTGTAGCGCGCCAGTTGCAGAATGGGGACCAGGATGATCACCAGCACCACCAGCGACGCTGGAAACGCCAGCCCCGGCCCCAGCCACCGGCTGGGCCGCCCGTCTTGTGTTGCAGTCGTCATGGCGGCTCCTATTGCGTGAAGGCCACGCAGTCTTCGGGCTCGAAGCACGCGTACACGCGCGCGCCCGGCGCCGGTTGCGCGCGGCTTGCGCCACCATTGACGACCTGGCTGATCATGCGGTTGCCGCCTTCCAGCTGCACGCGCACTTCCAGCACCGATCCCAGATACAACGACGATTCCACCACGCCCGCCAAGGCGTTGCCGCCCGAAGGCTGCTCGGACAGCCGCACGCGTTCCGGCCGCACGCCCACGTGCGTTGCCCCCGCGCCGCCCGGCGTGGCGATACGCTGGCCCGCGTCGGTGTGAAACTGGTTGTCGGCCTGGCCCCGGCCCGTGAAGACGTTCATCTTGCCCAGGAAGTCGGCCACGAAAAGATTGGCGGGGCGCTCGTACAGCGTGTCGGGTGCGCCCACCTGCTGCACGATGCCGTCATGCATGATGGCCATGCGGTCGGCGATGGCCAGCGCTTCTTCCTGGTCGTGCGTGACGAACACGGTTGTCAGGCCAAGACGCTGCTGCAAGGATCGGATCTCTTCGCGCACTTCCAGCCGCAGCTTGGCGTCCAGGTTGGACAAGGGCTCGTCAAGCAAAAAGACTTTGGGTTCGATTGCCAGCGCGCGCGCAATCGCCACACGCTGTTGCTGGCCGCCGGACAGCTGGCGCGGATAGCGGTCACGCAGTTCGGTCATGCGCACCATGTCCAGCACGCGGCGGATCTTGGCGTCGCGATCGGCCTTGGGCACCTTGTGCATCTCCAGCCCGAAGGCCACGTTCTCGGCCACCGTCATGTGGGGAAACAGCGCATAGCGCTGGAACACCATGCCGGTATCGCGCTTGTGCACGGGCAGCCGGGTGACGTCGGTGTCGCCAATGCGGATGCGGCCTGCGGTGGGGGTGATGAAGCCGGCGATCATGCGCAGCGTGGTGGTCTTGCCGCAGCCGCTGGGGCCCAGGAACGTCACCAGCTCGCCTTCCGCGATCTCCAGGGAAAAGTCGGATACCGCCACCGCCGAGCCGAATTGCTTGCGGATATTCTCGATTGAGACCTTCGCCATTTCTTACACCACCTGACTGAGTTTCACGTAGCGGTCGGTCACAAGCATGATGATCCCCAACAGCAAGATTTGCACCGATGCCACCGAAGCGATGGTCGGGTCCAGATTGAATTCCAGGTACTGCATGATGGCGATCGGCAGCGTGGTGCGGCCCGGCCCCACCAGCGACAGCGACAGCTCCAGGTTTTCGAACGACACCACGAAACTGAACAGCGCCGCGGCCACAATCGACGGGCGCAGCATGGGCAAGGTCACACGCAGAAAGGCCACCGGTGCGCTTGCCCCCAGGTTGCGCGCGGCTTCCTCGATGGAGCCGTCCAGCCCGGCCATGCCGGCCGTGACCAAACGCACGGTCCAGGGAATCGTCAGGCAGACGTGCGCAATGACGAGCCCGCCAAAGGTGCCGATGATGTCTTGGTCCAGCACCTCTTCAGCGCGCAGGTAGAACAGGTAGATGCCCACGCCCGCCACGATGCCGGGAATCAGCAGCGGCGACAACAGCAGCGTATTGACGCCCTTGCTGCCCTGGAAGCGGTAGCGCGCGATGCCGACGGCGGCCAGCACGCCCATCACGACGCCAATGGCGGCGGCCACCAGCGACACTTGCAGGCTGAACAGAAAACCATTGGCGAACGCGGGGTTCTGCCACGCTTTCACGTACCAGGACAGCGTGTAGCCGGACGGGGGGAAGTAGAGGATGGCGTCCTTGAAGAAGCTCAGCCAAACCACCAGCACGATGGGGCAGAGCATGAACGCATACATCAGGACGACGAAGACCCGGTGCAGCCACGTTGCCCACGGGATCACGCGGATGGGCGTAACCCGGGTGGCCGCAACGGCCGGGTCCAAAGGAGGCGCGCTATGCAAATCCAGATTCCTTGTCAGCGAGGTGCCGGCTCGGTTTGAAACTCCTCCTGGAACTCTTCGGTTCACTTGGTTAACCGAAGCATATCTATGGGTTGCTGCTCGGCTCAACTAGGGATAACCCACGCGCTTTGCAACTCGCGGGTAATCCCTGAAATCAAGCGAAAACAGGTGCAACCTGCCGCAGTGCAGCACCTTAGATAGGTGCAACCCGGGGTGTTGAACCGGGTTGTTGAACCGGGTTGCTGCGCGATCAAAACACGGGCGTTACTTCGCCGCTTCCAAGCCGCACAACGCTTGCAGCACCGCGACCCGGCTTTGCCCCAGCACCATGCCGTGCCAGTCATACGCGTGGCAATAGAACGCGTCTTGCGTGGCTTGCAGGATGTCGCGCCGCAATGCAGGCGGCGCATCGGGATTCGCCCGCAGCCAGTTGCGGCCGCGCAGCGCCAGCACGATGTCATCGAACGGCACCGTGCCGTATTCCAGCGCCATCAGCGTGGGCGAGGCATCGGGGCACGCTTGATAGATCAAGCCGGCCAGATGCCCGGTGATGTCCACCGACGCCGAGCTGCCCTGATACGGCACCGCAATATCCGCGCCCCACCACTGCCGCGCGCGCGCGACTTCCGCGTCGTTGCGCCGCCCTGCGTAGATTTTTTCGCCGTGGCCGCGCGGACCCAAGCCGGTATGCACGTCGATCCAGCCGATGTGCGCGTAGCGGCTTGCGTGCGTTTCCAGGATGCGGCGCAGGTTCAACAGCGACGCCTCCGGGCGCGCGCCGCCGTAGAACAGCCCGTCGGCGTGCGTGTACTGGCCACGCGACACGGCCTGCGCGAAGGCGGGCTGCCCGTGCTCGGCGACGTAGCGCGCGATGTCGCGCTGGTTGCTTTCGGAAGGTGGCCATTCCGCGGGCAACAGCAGCGGATGCAGCGCGGCATAGCCCGGGTTTGTGGGCAGCGGCGTGCCGTCAAAGGGCTGGGCGTTGCGGTTCAGGTCGACGTTGCCTTCATCGGTGCGCGCCATCCACGAGAAGCCATACGGATTCACTGCGTGCACCAGCAGCAAAGCCACGCCGGCTTGTGCCGCGCGCTTGATCATCGCGGCGTCATCCATCAGCGAAAACTGGCAGCCCGCGCCGCAGAACCCTTCCACGCCGTGCGTCGCCGACGTCATGATCAGCAGCCGTTGCGCGTCCGGCGCGCCCAGCAGCGCCACGTCGGTGGCCAGGGCTTCGCCCTCGCTGCCCACGTCCGAAATGGGGTAGGACTCGACGGCGGCGCCCAAACGCGCAGCGTCGGCCAGGAAGCGGTCGCGGGACTCGGCGTAGCTGCGGGGGAAGTAACTCGTGCTGCTGGGCATCATGGCTCCTGCGTATCGATGACGTGGCCGGTGCGGTCCTGAATCCAGAACAGCACCACGGTGGAAAGCGTCACCGTCACCATCAAGTACCAGGCAGGCGCCATGGGATTGCCGGTGACGTGCAGCAGCCAGGTCACGAAGAACTGGGCGAAGCCGCCAAAGACCGAGATGCCCAGACCATACACGACCGACATCCCCGTCGTGCGCACGGCCTTGGGAAAGAGTTCGGGCAACATCGTGATGACGGGTGCGGTCTGTAGCGCCAGCAGAACGGCCAGCAGCGCAATCACCGTCATCAGCCGTTCGGTGCTGGGTGCGGATACCAGCCATTGAAAGCACGGCAGCAAGGCGCACACCGTGGCGGCGCGCGACCAGAAGATGACCTTCTTGCGCCCCACGCGATCGGCCAGCATGCCGACAAATGGCGCGATGACAAAGCCGATGGCGCCCAGCACCACGCTGGCAAACAGCGTGGAGGTGGCGGGCAGGCCCAATTCCTTATTGGCATAGGCCGGCATGTAGAAGCCGATGATTTGCGCGCACACCATGCCGCCGATCACCAGCAAAATGCCTTTGACGATTTGCGCCTTGTGTTCGGCAAAGACCAAACGCAGCGGCTGGTGTTGTGCCGTGGCTGGCGAGGGCGCCGAGGGGTGCGGGGTGCGCGGAGTGTGCGGGTTCTGCGAGGATGTGGAGGTTTTCGCAGGCTCCAGCGTCTCTTCCAGATTGCGGCGGATGTACGCGCCCACCGGCACGGTCAGAATGCCGATCACGAACGGCACGCGCCAGCCCCAGGCCTGCATCTGTTCCTTGCTGAGCGCCGCCGTCAGCAGCGCCACCGTCAGCGCGCCCAGCATCACGCCCAGCGACTGGCTGCCGAACTGCCAGCTGGAATAAAACCCGCGCTTGTCCGCGGGCGCGTGCTCCACCAGCAAGGTGGTGGACGCACCGACTTCGCCGCCTGCGGCAAAGCCCTGAATCAGCCGCGCCAGCACCATCAGCACCGGGCCGGCGACGCCCATCTGGGCGTACGTGGGCGCGGCAGCAATCAGCGCACAGCCCAGCCCCATCAGCCACAACGTCAAGGTCATGGCGGCGCGGCGGCCGTGGCGGTCAGCATAGGAACCAATCAGCATGCCGCCCACCGGGCGCATCAGAAAGCCCACACCGAACGTGGCGGTGGTGAGCAGCAGCTGGCCGTACCCCGAGGCGGCCGGAAAGAACAGCGGCCCGATCACCAGCATCAGGAACGTGAAGACGGTGAAGTCGAAGAATTCCAGCGCGTTGCCAATGGTGGTGCCGGCGATCACGCGCCGGCGCATGGCGCTCGAATGCAAATCCTGCCGGCCAGGCGCGGCGGCAATGGCGATAGACATGTTTTCCCCTTGATGTCCGTTTTTCCGGGCGGCCGGTCCGTGAACCGGACGCTGTGGCCGCCCTGACTGGATGAATATACGGATGGCGCACGATAAGGAAAAGACAGTATTTTTGTTCCAGTGAAACCTTTTTCTTATATCCCCCCAGTTCGCTGACCCGTGGTCCACCACCCGGCCCTATCTCTGGCCGCAGCCACGGCTGCGGCTACGTCCGACCCCGTCTTGAGACCTCGCCCATGAACCTGCGCCAGTTGCGCGCCTTTGTCTTGATTGCCGAACACCGCAGCATCCGCGCCGCGGCGCGCGCCCTGTTCGTGACCCAGCCCGCCGCCACGCGCAGCCTGCGCGACCTGGAGCAAAGCGTCGGCGCGGAGCTCGTGCGCCGCAGCGCACGCGGGGTCGAGCTCACCACTTACGGTGAAGCGCTGTACAAACGCGCCGTCATCATCCTGCAAGAGACGCGGCGCGCGCAGGAAGAGATCGGCCAGATGCTGGACGGCGAAGGCGGCACGTTGAATCTGGCCATCAGTTCGTCGGCGCTGACCGCGCTGCCCGCCGCGTTGATGGCGTTTCGCGCGCGCATGCCGCGCGTGGCCGTGTCGTTCAACGAAGTCGCCCCGCCCTATAGCCACGAGCAACTGGAATCGGGCCGCTACGACCTGCTCGTGCAAACCGAGTACGACGGCGACATCGAAGACGGCTTCGCGCGCCGCACCCTGTTCACGCTGCCGATGGCGATTGGCGCACGCGCCGGCCACCCCTTGCGCCATGCGCGCAGCCTGGCCGACCTGCACGGCGCGCTGTGGCTGCTGCCGGGCAATATCCAAGCGCCGTCGAACCTGCTGCGCCTGGCGTTCGACGCGCATGGTTTGCCGCCGCCGCGCGACGTCATCCCGTGCCAGTCCATCGCCATTGCGTTGGCCATCATGGCCGAAAGCGATGCGCTGGGCATCTTTGTGCGCGCCTTGTTCGACCATCAACTGATGCCCCGGCCCCTGCGCATGATGCCGCTCTCGCACGAGCTGCCCGCCGCCCGCGTATCGATTCTGACGCGGGCCGATTCGCCGCCCACACCGGCGGCGCAATGTTTTATCGACTGCCTGATGGCGGCGCGTTCCAGTCCGGCGGGCAAGCGTCCAAAGGCCGCCGACAGACCGGTTATCATTGGCGCCGGGCCACGCCGATGACGTCCCTTCCGGCCAGTCGCCCACACTCTGCGGTTCTCATCCATGGCGTTTCCACGACTTCCCTCCCCGCCCACCTTGACCGACACGGTCGCCAAGCGCCTGCTCGCCGAAATTGACGAGGGCCGCGTGCTGCCCGGCGAAAAGCTGCCCACCGAAGCCGCGCTGGCGGAACAGTTCGGCGTCAGCCGCACCGTCATCCGCGAAGCCGTGTCGCGGCTGCGGCAGGATGGCATCGTTGAAGCGCGGCAAGGCAGCGGCGTCTATGTCACCGGCTTGACGGGCAACCGTGCGCTGCGCATCGACGCCGCCGACCTGAGTTCGCTGGACGCCGTGCTGCACATCGTGGACCTGCGTCGCGCGCTGGAAACCGAAATCGCCGCCCAGGCGGCCGCCATGCGCAAGAAGCGCGACATGGCCGAGATCGACGCGGCGCTCGCCGCGATTTCACAAGCGGTGGCCGATGGCGGCGACGGCGTGAAGGAAGACGTGGCGTTTCATCGCAGCATCGCGCGCGCCACGGGCAACCCGTACTTTCTGACGACGCTGGCCTTTGTCAGCCAGTTTCTGGAAGCCGCCACACGCGTGACGCGCGGCAACGAAGCGCGCCACGCGGACCTGATGCGCGACGTGCTGCAAGAGCACAATGCCATCGTTGAAGCCATCCGCCGCCAAGATATGGAAGGCGCCCGCGAAGCTGCCCGCATCCACATGGTGAATGCGGCCAAGCGGCTTAGCCGGGCGCACCGCTGACTTGCAAGCCGCGCCTGCGCGTACCGATTTCCCAGCGCTGCGCGACCAGACCCATCACGACGATCACCCCCGCCAGCAATGACGTGTAGGCGACTTCGTTGCGGTACGTGCCTTCGACCACCATGGTGATCAGCGCGGCGATGATGCACACAATGACGGCATAGGTCAGCCACGGAAACAGCCACATCTTGAACGTCAGTTCAACGCCTTGCGCCTGCAACCGGTAGCGCATGCGCAGCTGCGACAACGCAACCGCCAGATACACGAACAACGCAATGGTGCCCGTGGCCTGCATCAGCACGTCGTACAGATCCATCTTCGACGTCGCCATCATCCAGATCGCCACGAACGCGAACACGCTGGATACCAGCACCCCGACATATGGCGTGCCGGTGCGCCGCCCCGTCACTTGCATGATGCGGTGCGCGTCGCCGCGCCGCGACAGCGAATACAGCATGCGCGACGCCGTGTACAACGCGGAATTGAAGCAGCTGCACACCGAGGTCAACACGATGAAGTTGACGATGGCCTGCGCATGCGGCACGCCCAGCCTGCTCAGCGCCACGTTGTAGCTGCCGTGGGTGGGTTGCGACAGCAACGGGTCGTTGTACGGCACCAGGCACACAATCAGGAAGATCGAGCCCACATAGAACAGGCAGATCCGCCACACCACCGACCGCGTGGTCTTGATGATTTCGCGGGCGGGGTCGGCGGATTCGGCCGCGGCCACCGTAACGATTTCCGCGCCAATGAACGCGAACATCACGCCCAGCATGGCCACCACCACCGACTTGACGCCATTGGGCATGAAGCCCTGCGCGGTCAATTGCGACACGCCGCGCGCTTCACCCCAAGGCCACAGATGCACCACGGCCAGGCTGCCGATGACCAGGAACGCCACGATGGCGATCACCTTGATCAGCGCGAACCAGAATTCAAATTCACCGTAGTTTCGAACGTTCATGAAGTTGACGATGATGAGCGACACGGTGATGAATAGCGCGTAGCCCCAGTCCGGCACCTGCGGAAACCAGCCGTGCAGGATCTGCCCGGCCACATAGGCTTCCCAGCCCATCAGAAACGCCCAGAAATACCAGTACAGCCAACCGATGGTGAAGCCCGCCCACCGCCCGATAGCGCGGTCCGCATAGGTGGAAAACGAACCCGTGTCGGGCTGCGCAACGGCCATTTCTCCCAGCATCCGCATCGCCAGAATGACCAGAATGCCGCCACCCAGGTAGGCCAGGATGACGGCCGGGCCAGCCAGTGCGATCTGCTTGCCCGAGCCGACGAACAGCGCCGCCCCGATGACCCCGGCGATGGACATCATCGTCAGGTGGCGCGATTTCAAACCGCCTTTAAGCGTATTTTTCGGGGTGGTCGGGTGGTTCTGGTTTCTGGACAATGCCCTGTCTCCTGCCTGTCTGAATAGCGGAATCGCGTCGTCAGCGAAACGCCTTGATGAAGAAGTCCTGCGTGCCGAAGTTGCCCGACTTCAGCGCGATGCTGACGTCCGCATTCGCCACCGGCGTGTAGCCCGCGCACCACGGCACGCCGGGGTCGATCTGTTCGCCAATGGCGATCTGCTCCAGGCCCAGCGCCTGCACCACTGCGCCCGACGTTTCCCCGCCGGCCACGATCAACTGGCGCACGCCGCGTTCGACCAGGCCCACCGCAATGCGCGCGATGGCCGCTTCGATCATTGCGCCCGCGCGTTCCACGCCCAACTGCCCTTGTGCGGCCTTGACCTGATCCGGCTGCGCGGTGGAATAGACCAGCACGGGGCCGTCTTGCATGCGCGGCTCGGCCCATGCCAACACGTCCGCCACCACGTCATCGCTGGACGCCAAGCGCATCGGGTCCAGCGCGTAGGCCGGCCGGCCGCTGTCGATGAATGCGGCGACTTGCCCGTTGGTCGCGGTGGAGCAGCTGCCCGCCACCACGGCCTGCAAGCCCGCTGAACGGGTTTGCGTCGCGGCCTGCGCGGCGCTCAGCCCCCAGTTGCCCGGCAGCCCGATCGCCACACCCGAACCCGCGGTCACCAACGGCATGCCGCGCAGCGCCGGCCCCAGAGTCAGCAAATCCTGGTTCGACACGGCGTCCACGATGGCGATCTCGACGCCGTCTTCCTTCAACGCTTGAATGCGTGCGCGGATCGCGTCAGCGCCCGCCGCCACCACGGTGTAATCGATCAGGCCGACTTTGCGTGAGGTCTGCGCAGACAAGACGCGCACCAGGTTCGGGTCCGTCATCGGTGTCAGCGGATGATGCTGCATGCCCGATTCGTTCAACAGCACATCGCCCGCGAACAAATAGCCCTTGAAGACCGTGCGCTTGTTGTCGGGGAATGCGGGCGTGGCGATGGTGAAGTCCGTGCCCAGGCGCGTCATCAGCGCATCGGTCACGGGGCCGATATTGCCCTGCGCCGTGCTGTCGAACGTGGAGCAGTACTTGAAGTAGATTTGCTCGGCGCCCTGCTGTTGCAGCCATTCCAACGCCGCCAGCGACTGCGCGACGGCCTCGTCGGCGGGCAACGTGCGCGTCTTCAGCGCGACGACCACCGCGTCAGCGTCATCGCGCAGCGGTGCGCCGGGAATGCCGATGGTCTGCACCGTGCGCATGCCCGCGCGCACCAGGTTGTTGGCCAAGTCGGTGGCGCCCGTGAAGTCGTCGGCAATACAGCCCAGTTTGATGCTCATTTTTCCTCCGGCAGCGTGATGCCCGGAAATATCTTGATGACGGCGCTATCGTCTTCGCGGCCATGCCCGGCGGTGGACGCCTGCATGAACATCTGATGCGCGGTGGACGCCAGCGGCAGCGGGAATTTGGTGTGGCGCGCGGTGTCCAGCACCAGCCCCAGGTCCTTCACGAAGATGTCCACGGCGGACAGCGGCGTGTAGTCGCCCGCCAGCACGTGCGCCATGCGGTTTTCGAACATCCAGCTATTGCCCGCGCTGTGCGTGATGACTTCGTACAAGGCGTCGGCGTCCACGCCTTCGCGCAGGCCCAGCGCCATGGCCTCGGCGGCGGCCGCAATGTGCACGCCGGCCAGCAGCTGGTTGATGATCTTGACCTTGCTGCCCGCGCCCGCGCGGTCGCCCAGGCGGTAGACCTTGCCCGCCATGGATTCCAGCACCGCGCCGCAGGCGTCGTACGCCGCCGCGCTGCCTGCCGTCATCATGGTCATCTGGCCCGACGCCGCCTTGGCCGCGCCGCCCGAAATCGGCGCATCCAGATACAGGACGCCCTGCTCGGCCAGCCGCGCTTCCAGCGCGACAGACCAGTTGGGGTCCACGGTGGAGCACATCACGAACACCGCGCCGGGGCGCAGGGCCGCGGCAATGCCGCCATCGCCGTACAGCACGGCTTCGGTCTGCTGCGCGTTGACGACCACGCTGATGATGATGTCGCACGCGGCGGCCAGTTCGGCCAGCGTGGCGCAGGCCACGCCGCCCTGCGCGGCAAAGGCGGCGGCCGCTTCGGCGCGGATGTCGTAGACGTGTACGTCGTGGCCCGCGCGGCGCAGGCTTTGCGCGATGCCCGCGCCCATGGCCCCCAGGCCAATGACGCCAACGCGGCGGGAAGTCGATTGCGAAGAGTTCATGTTGGGTTCGTCCGGGTAGATCGTCGGGGCGCGAGCGCTGCGCTTAACGCGTCAGGTCGTCGGCCATGTAGGCGCGGATGATGTCGGCGAAGTCCTTGTCGCCCGCCAGGCCCAGACGCGCCGCGCGCGTGGTGTCCCAGCGGCCCGGCCAACTGCCAACGATGCGTTCGACGCGCTCGTCGCGTTGCCACGTAATGCGGTCGGCCACGGCGTCGCCCGCCACCTCGCGCAGCGCCTGCGCCATCTCGGCAACAGAAACGGATACGCCGGGCAGGTTGATCGGTGCGCGGTCAGCGACAGCCTCTGCCGGCAATTCGCAACCGGCAATCAAGGCCTGGATCGCGCCGCGCGGCGACAACAGCCACAAGCGCGTGTCGGCGCCCACGGGGCACACGGCGGGTTCGCCGTTCAACGGTTCGCGAATGATGCCGCTGGCAAACGATGACGCCGCGGCGTTCGGGCGGCCCGGCCGCACGCTGATGGTAGGCAGGCGCAGCACACGGCCGTCGACAAAGCCGCGCCGCGTGTAGTCGGCCAGCAGCAATTCGGCAATGGCCTTTTGCGTGCCGTAGGACGACTGCGGATTCAGCGCGGTGTCGTCCTGCACGGTGTCCGGCAACGCGCCGCCGTACACCGCCACCGAGCTGGTGAAGATGACGCGCGGCTGGTGACCCAGCGCCCGGCATGTTTCCAGCAAGGCGCGCGAGGCGTCCAGGTTGATGCGCATGCCCAGATCAAAATCCGCCTCGGCTTGCCCGCTGACAATGGCTGCCAGATGGAAGATGGCGCGCGTATTCTTGTCGATGGCCTGGCGCAGCACGGCGGGGTCAGCGATATCGCCCACCAGCGAGTGCACGCGCGGGTCGGTGAAGGCATCCGTCTTGACCACATCCAGCAGATCGATCTGCGTGATGGGTTGCGGCCCGATGGCGTCCAGCGTCAGCGAGCCTTGCTCCAGCAGTTTGCGGGCCAGCCGCTGGCCCAGGAATCCGGCGCCGCCGGTGATCAGGATCTTCATGATGGGATGCTCATTGATTGTGTAGGTAAGGACGGGCCCAGCCCAGGCCGGCGGAGGTGCCGGCGCGCGGCCGGTATTCGCAGCCGATCCAGCCCGTGTAGCCCAACGCGTCGATGCGCTCAAACAGATACGGATAGTGCAATTCGCCAAGATCAGGTTCGTGCCGGTCTGGCACGCCCGCGATCTGGATATGGCCGATGCCTGCGATGTCGCGCTGCAACTTCACGGCGATATCGCCTTCGACGATCTGGCAGTGATAGCAGTCGAACTGCACCTTCAGATTGTCGGCGCCGACCTCTGCGCAAATGGCTTGCGCGTCGTCTTGGCGGTTCAGGAAGAAGCCGGGGATGTCACGCGTGTTGATGGGTTCGATCACGATGGTGATGCCGGCGGATGCCGCGGCAGCGGCGGCGCGCGCCAGGTTCTTCAGATAGACCTCGCGATGCGCCGCGCGGTCCTGGTCAGCGCGAATCAGCCCCGCCATGACGTGCAGGCTGCGGTTGCCCAGCTGTGCGGCGTATTCCAGCGCTTGATCCAGCCCGCGCTGGAACTCGGCCTCGCGGCCGGGCAAGGACGCAATGCCGCGTTCGCCAGCCGCCCAGTCGCCCGGCGGCGCATTGAAGAGCGCTTGCGTCAGACCGTTGTCTTGCAAGCGCGCCTTCAGGTCCGCGGCCGCGAACTCATACGGAAACAAAAACTCCACGCCTTGGAACCCGTCGCTGGCGGCCGCCTTGAAGCGGTCCAGAAAGGCGTGTTCGGCGTACATCATGGTGAGGTTGGCGGCCAGGCGCGGCATGGCGATTCCTTATGAATAATGCGATTCAGCGGTTGACCAGCTTGGCTGGCGTGAACCAGACCGCGATGGCGCCCACCACCAGCACGGCGGCCAGCACGTACATGCCGGACGCGGTAGAGCTGGTGACGTCTTTCAGGTAGCCGATCATGTAGGGGCTGGCGAAGCCGGCCAGGTTGCCAACCGAGTTGACGATGGCGATGCCTGCGGCCGCGGCGGTGCCAGACAGGAAGGCGGTGGGCAAGGACCAGAACAATGGCGCGCACGTCAGCACGCCGGCGGCGGCCATCGACAGGCAGATCAGCGAAATCACTGTGTTGTCGGCAAAGGACGCCGCCGCGGTAAAGCCCACGGCGCCCGCCAGCGCCGGCACGATCAGGTGCCAGCGGCGTTCGCGGCGCTTGTCGGCCGAGTGGCCCAGCAGGTTCATCACGACGATGGCGCACAGGAACGGAATGGCGCTAAGCAGGCCGATGTTGAATGCACCGGTCACGCCCGTGGACTTGATCAGCGTGGGCATCCAGAACGTCAGGCCGTACTGGCCGGCGACGAAAGCAAAGTAGATCAGGCACATCCACCACACGCGCGCGTCCGCAAACACGGCACGCAGCGAATGCTTTTGCGTGCCGGTCTGCTTCTGGTCTTGTTCGATCTCGCGGGTCAGGATCTGTTTTTCATCGGCGGTGAGCCACTTGGCGCTGGAGATGCCGTTGTCCAGATACATGACGGTGACGACGCCGATGAGCAGCGCCGGAATGGCTTCAATCAGGAACATCCACTGCCAGCCTTGCAGGCCGTGCGTGCCGTGAAACGCTTCCATGATCCAGCCCGACAGCGGGTTGCCGAAGATGCCGGCCACCGGAATCGCCGACATGAATAGCGCAATGATCTTCGCGCGGCGATGCGCCGGATACCAGTAGGTCAGGTACAGGATGACGCCGGGGTAGAAGCCCGCTTCAGCCAGACCCAACAGGAAGCGCAGGATGTAGAAGCCGGTGGGCGTCTCGACGAACATGAACATGCCCGACAAGATGCCCCACGTGATCATGATGCGCGCAATCCATATACGCGCGCCCAGGCGGTGCATCAACAGGTTGCTGGGCACTTCAAAGAGGAAGTAGCCGATGAAGAACACGCCCGCGCCCAGCCCGAAAACCGTTTCGCTGAAACCCAGGTCTTGCGACATTTGCAGCTTGGCGAAACCGACGTTGACGCGGTCCAGATAGGCGATCACATAGCAGAGCATCAAGAACGGCACGAGCCGCCAGAACACCTTGGCATAAGCGCGGGCGGTCTCGCGGGATTCAGGCTGTGAGGCCGCAGCGGGTGCGGCGGTCGACGCCAAGTCCATCGGGGGCATGAAAAGTCTCCAGGGATGCGCCGTGCGGGTCCGCGCGTGTTGGCGTGGCGGCCTGCCGGCTTTGTACGGGTATGGGGAGTAATTCGAGGGTGGTCAGTACGGCGAAATCAGTAGCGCGCGCCGAAGGTCACGCGCAGGTCTTCGATGGCTTCGGCGGACAGCGGCGCGGGGCGCGGGTTGGACATCAGCCACAAGCGCGCGGTCTCTTCCAGTTCTTCCAACGCATACGAGGCGTGGGCGACCGAACGTTCCCATACCACCGGGCCCAGCCGCTCGAACAACGCGCCGCGCACCTGGCTTGCGACCGCGGCCACGTCGGCCGCCGCTTGCGCGTCGCCGGGCCGGCGATAGCCGATCAGCGGAATGCGGCCCACCTTCATCACCTGATACGGCGTGATGGGCGGCAGCACTTCATCTGGCCGCCACACACCCGCCAGCGTCAACGCAACCAGATGCGTGGAATGCGTGTGAATGATGCCGCGCGACTCGGGGCTGGCGCGGTAGATGCCTTGATGCAGCACGAGCGTCTTGGACGGCTTGGCGCCCGACACCCAGTTGCCGTCCAGATCCACCTTGGCCAACTCGGCCGGATCTAGCCGGCCCAGGCAGGCATCGGTGGGCGTGATGAGCCAGCCGTCATCCAGGCGGGCGCTGATATTGCCCGCTGCACCAACGGTGTAGCCGCGGTTGTAAAGGCTGGCGCCGACGGTGCAGATTTCTTCGCGGACGCGGTTTTCGGCCTGCATGATGATGTGTCTCTTGAGTAAAAGTTATCGGGTCATCATACAAATTTTGGCTTTGCCTGTCATACCGGGTAAACCCTAGTCAGACATAAAAAAGGCCCGGACTGCTGCCCGGGCCTGACCTGCATTCCAGATGACGAACGACGTTTATTCCAGCACGCGCCCCTTGGTTTCAGGCAGCAGCAACGCGGTCACGATCACCACCGCATACGCGCCCGTGGCGAACGCGCCGATGGCCCAGCCCAGCCCATGCGTCTGGCTCAAAAAGCCCACCAAGCTTGGGAACAATGCGCCAATGCCGCGCCCGAAGTTGTACGCGAAGCCTTGGCCCGATGCGCGCACGCCGGACGGGAACAGCTCGGTCAAATAAGCGCCGATGCCGCTGAAGATGCCCGACGCCGCAAAGCCCAGCGGAAAGCCCAGGAACAACATCTGATGATCGGTCAGCGGCAGCTGCGTGTAGGCGTAGACGCTGATGGTGGACAGCACCGAGAAGATCAACAGGTTTGCACGGCGGCCCAGGCGGTCGGCCAGATACGCGCCCGCGATGTAGCCGCAGAACGAGCCGAAGATGATGACCATCAAGTACCCGCCGGTGTTCAGCACCGACAACTGGCGCTCCACCTTCAGGTAGGTCGGCAGCCAGGTGGTGATGGCGTAATAGCCGCCTTGCACGCCCGTGCACAGGATGGCGGTGATGACCGTGGTTTTGATCAGCGCGGGCGAGAAGATCGTCCAGAACGAGGCGCGCGCCTCACCCGCCTGCACCTTGGCCTGCGCACGCTGGAACACTTCGGGTTCAGGCACGTTCTTGCGGATGTACAGCACCAGGAAGGCGGGCAGCACGCCAATCCAGAACAGGCTGCGCCACGCCCATTCGGACGGCAGCACCGAGAACGCCACGGTGTACAGCACCGCCGCCGCGCCCCAGCCCACGGCCCAGCCGCTTTGGACGGTGCCGACCGCTTTGCCGCGATGCTCCGCGCGCACGATTTCGCCCATCAGCACCGAGCCCACGGCCCATTCACCGCCAAAGCCCAGGCCTTGCAACGCGCGCAGCACGAACAGCTGTTCGAAGCTCTGCGCAAAGCCAATGGCCACGGTGCACGCCGAGAACCACAGGATGGTGTATTGCAGCACGCGCACGCGGCCGTAACGGTCGGCCAGAATACCGGCCAGCCATCCGCCAATGGCGGAGAACAGCAGCGTGACCGTACCCAGCATGCCCGCCTGGCCCTTGTCGATGCCCCACAGCGTCATCAGCGTGGCGATCACGAAGGTGAACACCATGAAGTCCAACGCGTCGATCGCCCATCCGCCAAACGCCGCAATAAACGTGCGGCGTTCGGTTTTGTTCAATTCTCTGTACCACTGCATGATTTGCCTCGTTCGTTGTTGTTGTTAGGGGCTTATTTCGACGGCGCGAAGCCGTACAAGCGTTCCGGATTGCTGACCAGAATGCGGTGGCGGGTGTCTGCATCGGGCGCCCACAGCGCCAACTGGTTGCGCAATCGGCCCGTGTTGACCATGCGCGTCAGATGCACGTGCGGCCAGTCGCTGCCCCAAAGCATGCGGTCGGGTGCGGTGTCGATCAGCGCTTGCGCCCACGGCACGACATCGCTGAAATCATCGAAGCGTTCGCTGATGCGATACGCGCCCGACAACTTCACCCACCAGCCGTGATCCTGCACCAGATGCTGCAAGGCCTGGAACCCGGCGCTGTGAATGCCTTCGGCAACCGGCATGTGGCCCATGTGGTCGACCACGCCCGGCACCGGCAGCTTGCGCATGCGCGGCAGCAGCTCGGGCAGTTGGCGCGCGTCCAACAGAAACTGCATGTGCCAGCCAAAGTCTGCAATGCGGTGCGCCAGCGTTTCCATTGCATCAAAGCCAATGCCGCCGCCAAACAACACGTTGATGCGCAAGCCGCGTACGCCCGCGGCATGCATGGCTTCAAGCTCGGCGTCGGTGACGGTGGGCGCGACCACGCCGATACCGCGCAGCTGGTCGGGATGACGGCGCAGCACCTCAAGCATGTAGCGGTTATCGGTGCCGTAAACGCTGATCTGCACCAGCACACCGCGCGACATGCCGGTTTGCTTCAGCATGGCCAGATAGGCGGATTCGGAAGCCGGCGGCGGCGTGTAGCTGCGTTCTGGCACCAGCGGATAGGCGGTGGCGTCGGTGGCGATGACGTGCGCGTGCGTGTCGCAAGCGCCTGCGGGAATATCGAACGTGGCCGCGTCCATGTCGGGCAGCGGCGCAAGGCAAAGGGGCGGTTCCTGCTGAGGCAGGCCAGAGGGCGTCGAGGTCATGCGTTTGTCTCCTTGATTCTCAATCGCAACATGATCATGCCAGCAGGCATGCCCTGCGCGATAGAGGCAAGACGCACTTTCCTTATGCCTGAAGCCCGGCGACTGACGCCGGGCGGTCAACGCAAAACCGCCGCGCCGGCATGGCCGGGGAGGCGGTCTTTAAATCGAGTAGTGGTATTCGCAGGTCAGCGTCGCCTTGAGCGGGCTGTTGGTTTGCGCACCCGCCGCCGAGCGCGGACGGGGCGCCGTCAGCTTGGCCTGGAACGTGCCGGCGACTTCGCCATCGGCCTTCTTTTCAATCGCCACGCTGGACGGCAGCGCGTACAACGTCAGCGCGACGCCCTCGGCGGGCACCAACAGCGTGAACACCGATTGCGGGAAATCTGACACGACATAGCTGTTGGAATTCGTGTCCGACGTGAACGCCAGATTCGCGTCGAAATAACGCAGGGTCACGTTCAGGTCTTCCGACGACGGCGACGGGATGACGCCTTTCAACGCGACGTTGCCGCTTTCCGATACGCAAGACAGTTCGGCCGGCGCGGAGCCGGCGTGGGCGACGCCCGCCAGCAGCATGCAGGACAGGAACCAGGTGGCGCGTGCAGTCATGGGCGTTTCCTTGCGAATGGGTAGCGGGAAGAAGGCGCCCAGTTTATGCGGAAACGGCGGCCGCGCACGAGGGCGAGATTCCGCGACGTTCAGCCCCGATCAGTCCCGTTCAACCGCGTTCAGCCGCGTTCAACCCCATTCAACCGCGTTCAACCGCGTTCAACCGCATTCAGCCGCGTTCAGCCACCCATGGCCCGGCAAAACGCCTGCGCGTCGCCATCGATGATCACGCCCGACGGCAGATAGCCTTCGCGCTGCTTCGTGGCCCGCAGTTGCTGCGCCAAGGCCGCATCCCCGCCCACCGCGTAGACGAAGACGCGCACCGATTGGGCCGCTGCGTCGCGCAACAGTTGCGGGTTGGCGGCCAGCGTCATTGCGTCCACATGCACGCCCACGGGCGCGCCCACATTGGCCGCCAGGTTGGCCAGCCATTGCCGCGTGAGCTTGGGCGCGGTGGCGCGTTGCGCCACGTACTTGCCCAGCGGGTTGGCGCTGACCGACTCCGCGTGGCGCGGGTCAAAGACGATCAGGCCCAGATAGCCCTGGCGATCGGTGCCGCGCACGCAACGCAGCGCCTCGGGAAAGGCCGACGTGATCATCCAGTTGCCATGCGGCAGCGCCTGCTTCATGCCCGCCACCAGTTGCCCCACTGGCGCGCAGTCGCGATACACCACCTTGAGTTCCGCATTGAACGTCTTGGCGGGCTGCGCCGCCGCCACGCGCAACGCGTCATCCAGGAACGGCGGCGGTGAACCCCCGCCCTGCCCCAACAGTTTGGCCCCGCGCCAATCCGCGCTGCTCAGTTGCAGCACCGCCTTGCGCCCGACGCCGCCCACCGTGCGGCCCGTCAGCATGTCGTGATGCAGCACCCAGCGGCCGTCCTTCAGCCGTTGCATGTCGATCTCGACACCGTCCCAGCCGCCCGCATACGCCGCGCTGATCGACGCCAGCGAATTCTCTGGCAGCGTGGGCGCGCCACGGTGCGCGTGCACCTGCATGCCCAGGCAGGCGGCGCTTGCGCCCGACCACGGCAGCGCAGCGGCAAGCCCCACCGCGATCACGCGCTTGGCCCGCGACGCCGCGGCAAAACGCTTAGCCCGCAACGCCGCAAGCCAATGCTTAGCTCGCACCGCCGCAAGCAAGTACTTAGCTCGCATCGCCGTGATATCCGTACTTGATGCCGCCCAACACGCGCGTGCGCACCGTTTCGTTGAACGGATAGGTGTAGGCCTGGCCCACCACCACCACGTGCGCCACATTGGCCAGCACGCGGCGGCGCAGCGCCTGGCCGATCGATTCATCATCGCGGCCGGATTCCACCCGCGACATCTGCTGAAAGAGTTCGCTCTTGGTCACCCCGTTCTGCATGAACGAGAACGCCGTCCACACGCAGGCGAGCGTCAACACCAGCGCCAGCCCGGCCGCGCGCGTGGCGGTGCGGCCCGGCTCCTGGCCGGCCGGCGTGCGCCACCACACCACCAGTTTCGCGATCAGGTACAGCAGCTTGGCGAAGTGGCCCACCGCACCCAACAGCGAGAACAACAACGCCACCGGCGGCACTATGGCCGCGCGCGCCGCGTCTTCACCCAGCTTGTAATGCTGGCCGCCGCGTGCGAAGTCGGCATTCGTGGCCGAGAATCGCGGCATCGCTTCGTCCACCGCGCGGTCCAGCATGCTGTCGTACAGGCGTTTGAAGCTGGCGGCATCCGTGTAGTTCGACGCGACAGGCATGTTGACCGGCACCATCAAGGTTTGGCGCAACAGTTTCTGCACGCCGGGGCGCCCCACGAAATCCTCGTACGACAGGCCCGGCGGAATGGCGTCGCCTTCCACATGCACGGTGCGGCTGCGCATCGTCTTCCAATACTGCTGCGCAACCGCGGCATTGAAGGTGGCGCGGTCATGCGGCTGCCAGTCGCCCGGCACCGGAATGCGCTTGCGCACGTCCTGCACGACCCGGCCTTGATAGCGGGCAGGCACGTTTTCCGGCGTCCAGCCGCGGCGCGACAGGTTGCGGCGGTAATCGCTCCAGGCGCTGTCCTGCTCGCGCGCCAGACCGATATCGGACGCAACCGGCACGCCCGCGTATTTCTTCCAGCGGTCAGCCACCGACTGCATCACGCTGGTGTAGACCTGGTGATAGCCCCGAATGCCCGGCGCCGTCATGCGGACTTCGCGGTCATCGAACGTGAAGGTCTTCATCTGGCGTTGCAGATCGGTGCGGATGACCTGGCGCTTCTTGGGCTCGACCTTCTCGTCCAGGTTCTCGATGTTGGACAGCAGCACCTGGAACACCGCCAGGAACGCCTTGCCCTCGGGCCGCGCATAGACCTCGTCGTCGACCAGCCCGTCCAGATGCAGATCGCCCTGGACCAGCGAACGTTGCAGCAAGCCGGAATTCGTGGCGATGCGGCGGAAGTCGCCATCACGCGTATCGACCAGCACATTCACAATCAGCTTGATGGCGCTGAACACCAGCAGCGCGGTCACGGCGCAGGCGACGGCGATCTTCAGATACGACGGCTGGCCACCTGTGCGCAAGCGCCGAGTCAGCAGCAGTTGCAGCACGACCAGGGCGGCCGCGATGCCGGACAGCGTGCGGCCAAAGAACTCGAGCTCTTCGATGTCGTGCGGCGTGGCGCGGCTGCCCACCACGTCCAGCAGGCGGGCGTTGAATCCCAATTCAAAGCTGAGGTAAATCACCGTCAGCACGATCAGGAAAAGAATCTGGCGAATCTGAGCTTGGCGCACGTCAATCCCTCAGATCAAGGCGAGTCGAGGTGATTTCCTCGTCAGGCAGATCCAGCTTGGCCGGCGTGCGCGATGCGCTGGCGCTGCGGGAAGAGGCAGCACCGGTGGCGGCGGCCGTTGGCGCGTCGCCGCCCGGCACGCGTTGCGGTGGCGGCGGAATGACCCGGCCTGCGGATTGGGCGCTGGTCTGCATCGGCGCAGGCGCATCGGGCGTGGCCGAACGCGACGGCGCGGCAGATGGCGTTGACGTTCCCGGCTTGCCAGGCTTTCCCGATTTGCCCGATCGGCCCGATTTCGCGGCGGGCGCGGCCGGTGGCGGATACACCCCATACAGGCGCAGCGAATCCATGTACCCCGGCGGATACAACGATTCGTCGGCAAAGGGCTTTGCGCGCGGGTTCATGCCCGCCACGGTCTTGACGTCGCCCCGGCGCATGCGGCCGTCCTGCGTGTAGACGAAACGCTCGATGACCGAGCCCTTCGGGAAGTCGAACGTCAACGCGCTGCGGTCGTCCTGCACCAGCACGGCGGGCCGGTCGCGGCAGTTGCCCAGGTCCCACGACAACACGTCGGACCCTTCAATCGCCAGCACGGTGTAGCGGTAGTCGCAGTTACGCCGCTGCGTTTCGATGACGACAACGGTGCGCGGCCCCACGTTCTCTGTACGCGCGATGCGGGCCGAATCCACATTGTTCAAGGGCACCACGCGCTGGTTGCCCGACAGCTTGACCGAGAAGTTCTTGCCCTCGCGGCGCAGCGTGCCCAGCCCCCCGTCCTGCAAGGGGAACTGGCCGATCTCGGTGCCGAACAAGGCGGCGGTATCCACGCCATAGACCAGCCCGCCCCGCGAATTGGTCTTGACCGCGCAGGCGCTCAGCGTCCCCAGCAACAGCAGCATGGTCGCAAGGCGCAGGAGCAGAGAACGGGAAAAGAACTGCGGAGACAAAGACGAACGGGATAAGGGCAGGCGCATCGACATCATCGTGGTGGCGGGAAATCCGGCGGCGGCAAGGCGCAATTTCCGTCAAAGCCCTGCAATGTATCGCAAAGTTACAGCGCAGGGCCAGGGCTGTTTCAATTCCGCCTTGCCGGTTTGGCCTTTATTGCGAGGCCGCTTGCTTGAGCTCTAGCGCGTCTTTCACCAACTCGCCAGCGCTGTGGCGGATGACCGACACGCAACGCGCCACGATGGCGCGCAGCAGCGCTTCGGCGGGCAAGGTGTCAGGCGCGGCCACAAAGCTTTCCAGCGAGGCCGACACGCGGCCGGCCTTGCCGCCACGGTCTTGTTGCAGGCTCAGCTTGACGGCCTTGCAGCGGTTGTTCACCGCGTTGATGACTTCCAGCAGCTGAACGCGGGTCATGCCCAGTTCCTCGGCGTCGACAAAGCTCGGGTAGACCAGGCGCAGGAATTCCGGGTCCGACTCGCTCAGGCTGAAGAACATGGTGCCCAGGTCGGGATAACGGAACTGCACGTCGCCGTCGTCGTCAACGCGGGCGACCAGGCCCAGTTCTTCTTGCACGACGGTCTGGTACAGGGCGGCAAGCGGGGTGGGGTTCGACATGATTGGACTCTCCGGGTGGATGGTTGGCGGCGGGAATTGCGCGCCCTTGTCCCCTGCTACGCGCCAGCCGCGAAAAGGTTCGAAAAATTTTTATCGAAAAATAAATCGAACCTTTTTCGCCGCCATGCATAGCTAGGGGTACAGGCACCCCGCCACCACTAACAAGGAAAGACCATGCAAGAAGCGAAAGAGCCGCGCGACGTACTGACCCAGGCCAAGGCGCACGGCGCCCGCTGGGCATCCCTCTTCGTCCAGCGCGTGAACCGGGGCGACGCCGTGGGCGCCGTCCTGTTCCTGCTGGCCACCACGATGTTCTCGGTGATTTCCGTGCGCATGATGGGGTCGAACGCCAGCTTGAGCTTCTATGACCTGCTGCGCTTGCAGAATGGCGGCAACGTGCAGGGCGCAATGGCCGGTCAAGGCTCGGGCGCCGGCATCTATGCGCTGCTGTGGCTGCTGGCGGTTGTGGGCCCGTTGCTGCCGTCGCTGTTGAACCATCGCGCCGGCCGTCTGGGCTATTTCGCCCCGCTCGTGTTGTGGCTCATCGCGTTGGCCGGTGTGGTCTCGCAAGTGCGTGAAGTGATGAACGCCACGCGCCAGTTCGCCGGTTTCATGGGCAATTCGCGCGCCAGCCGCAACCTGGCGGGCGACATGGCGTCGAACCTGTGGAACAGCATGAGCTTCGGTTTTGGCTTCTACCTGTCGCTGGCGATCGTCATTGCGTTTACCGTCCGCGGCGTCGCCGTGCTTCGGCGCCGCGCTTGATTTTCCGCCCCTGCACGGCTAAGGTGCCGCAGCCCTCGCCCTGGAGGGCTGCGGCATTTTCCGCCGATGGGCTGACGTTCCGCGTCCAGTTCGACACCAAGAATCTGAACCATGAACACGCTCGATCCCAAGCGCTACGTCATCAACAACGTCGACGCGTTGCTGCGCATCATGCATGCCGACCCGCGCTACGCGCTGGAATTCCGCAACAAAGCCGAGCAGCACATCACGCTGAAGCTGCGCAAGAAGTTCTTCAACACCTCGCCGGAAGGCGTGGTGGACGCCTTCAATAATGCGCTGATGAAGTTCCTGCAAACGCGCACGTTCAAGGACGAAGGCTTCCAGCATGGCCAGCCGCCGGGCGGCTGGGCCGCGCATGAGCTCGCGGTCAGCAAGCTCGGCGGCTACCTGTATCGGGGTTCGCTGCACGAGCTGATCCAGATGCATCGGCGCACCCGGCACGAAGTGCGATGGACCGGGGCGGACGGTGACGGCGGGCCCGACGACACTGCCTTCGACGACGCGGAAGACGTGGGCGACCCGTCGCCCTTTGCCGACCCCGCGCACGCCTACGAGCATCTGTCGCTCGTCAAGCGCATGCGCGACTGCCTGAACAAACTCAGCGATACCCTGCGCGCCACGATGTTCCTGTATCTGGACGAAGTCCCGATGGAGCAGATCGCCAAGCAGCAGGACCTGCACGTGCCTACCGTCAAGAGCCGCCTGCATGCCGCACGCAAGCTCGTGGCCGAGTGCACGCGCAAAGGAATGGACTGATCATGTCTGAAGACCGAGTGCTGTCCTATTTGTCGGGCGAGCTCGACGACGACGCCCGCCGCGCCTTCGAAGCCGACATGGCGCGCGACCCCGCGCTGCACGCCGAAGTCGAAGAATGGCGCACGCTGTCCCAGGCGCGCCAGCTGGCCCACAACGAAATCGGTCAGGCCGACCGCGACTCCGCGTTCCTGCGCGCGCTGGCCGAACGCCCGCAGCCTGCCCCCGCCGCGCCTTCGCGCGCGCGCCGGCTGTGGCAATGGCTGTGGCCCACGCCCGCCAGCCCGCTGATGCCGTTGGGCTGGGCGCTGGCCATCATGTTGTCGGTCATCGTGGTGCAACAAGCTCCGCTTGACGTCGCCGCGCCGGACGGCGTGCTGACGCGCGGTGGCGGCTCCTGCCCACGGCTTGTCGTGGACCTGCCTGACGCGCTGAGCGCCAAACAGCTGCGCAACACCTTGTCCCAGTACGACGTGTCGATTGTGGACGGCCCCGACGCCGATGGCCGCTACGTGCTGAGCGCCGCGCGCGAGTCCTCGTTGCAAGATGCCGCCCGCGCGCTGGGCGTGCTGTCCGCCACCCCCGGCCCGGCCGGCGTTTGCCCCCGTCCCTGAGGTCCGGCATGAAGACGAATCCGCTTTCGGTTGCGATGCCCTTGCCTATGCCTTCCTCTGTGCCTTTGACGCGCCGGCGGCTGCTTGCCGCCATGCTGGGCGCGGGGTTGTTGCCGCTGCATGCTGGCGTATTGGCCAACCCGGCCGGGGCAGACTCGCCCACACCCGCGGCCACACCCTCGCCCATACCCGCGACCAAACCCTCGCCCATACCCTCGCCCACACCCGCGACCACACCCGCTCCCAAAGCCGCGCCGACACCCATCGCCGCCAAGCATCGCTACGCGCTTGTCATCGGCAACGCCCGCTACGCGGTGCCGGCCAACGCGCTGGTCAACCCGGTCAACGACGCGCGCTTGATTGCCGAGTCGCTGCGCAAGCGGCAATTCGACGTCACGCTGCTGACCGACCTGACCACGGCGCAAATGGAAGACGCCGTCGACGAGTTCGCCACGCGCGCAACGGGCGCCGACCTTGCGCTGGTGTATTTCGCCGGCCATGCGGTGGCGGTGGACGACGTGAACTATCTGTTTGGCGTGGACCTGGCGTTGCCGTTGGGCGAAGTCCGCATCCGCACCGCGCAGCAAAGCTCGCTGAGCCTGAAGCGGGTATCGCAAGCGATGCGCCGCGCCAACGTGCGCGCGCGTCTGATGGTGCTGGACGCCTGCCGCACGAACCTGACGCGTGGCGCGTCTTCGGCCGGGCTGGTCCACACCGTGCCGGCGGGGGGTGAACTGATCGCCTTCTCCACGCAGCCCGGCGCCACGGCCGAAGACGGCTTTGGCAACGACGGCCCGCGCCATAGCCCCTACGCGTATTACTTCGCGCAGGGCTTGGACGACCTGCCCGCCTCCGCCCCGGTCGAGAACTTCTTCAAGCAGCTGACGGGCGACGTGCAAGTCGCCACCGCTTACCGCCAGATTCCGCACTACGCCAGCAGCCTCGTCGGCACAGTCACGTTCACGACGCTGGCCGACGGGCAGACGCCCGCTGTGCCGGGCGGCAAACCCGGGCAAGCCGGCCGCGGGCCGTCGCCCACGCTGGGCCGCGACTTGATCAAGGCGCGCATGAGCGCGTGGGAATTCGAGATTGAACGGGGCGCGAAGTACCTGGACGAGCCCCGCCTGGCCTCGCTGCAAGCGCGCGCCAAGGCCGGTGACGTCGTCGCCATGACCACGCTGGGCCTCATCGCCGAAAACGGCGAACACGTCGAGCAGGACTACAAGGCGGCGGCCCGCTGGTATCAACGCGCCGCCGACCAGGGCTTCGCACCCGCGCAAACGTACCTGGGCGAACTGACCGGCATGGGCCGGGGCGTACCCAAGAACTACAACGTGGCCGAACGCCTGTTCCGCGAAGCCGCGGAAGCCGGCCACCGCCGCGCCGCGCTGGATCTGCTGGATGTACGCGCGCGCATGGGTGAGCCGATGGACCCGCGCGAATGGATGACCGTGCTGCAAGACGCCGCGCTCAACCCCCTGGGCATGCCCACGCCGGGCATGCCGCAGATACAGGGGCTGCCGGATATGCCATGGATGCGCGCGCCGGTCATGCGTGCGCCCGGCCGGCCCTGAATTCGTCGGCGCGGCGCACTTCGGCTAGGATGGAGCACTTGTCCCGCCAAAGGAAACCGCCATGCCCTTGATGAAACATCTGGCCTGCGCCGCCGCCCTGGCCCTGTCGCTGCCCTTGGCCGCGCACGCCGAAACCGTCACCCTGCAAGCCGCCAGCGCCACGCCCAGCGCCGACCCGCACACCGGCGCCCGCGTCGTCGATGTGGCCTTGAAACCCGAAAGCCAAAAGGCCCTGGCCGACTTCACGCGCAACCGCGTGGGCAAACGCATTCAGCTGCGTTCGAATGGCGTGCTGCTTACGTCCGCCACCTTGCAAAGCCCGCTGGAAGGCGACAGCTTTCGCATCACGGCAGGCGAACACGGCTTTGCCGGCAAGAGCGCCGAAGACATCGCGCAAGGCATCATGAAAGACGGCGGCCTGACCGTGGACGACGAGAACACGGCCAAGTAGCCCTTGCAGTCAACGCTGGCAGGCGGGCAGCGGGTTCAGTTCGTGATTTCGAACAAGCCCGCCGCGCCCATGCCGCCACCCACGCACATCGTGACGACCGCGTAGCGCACGCCGCGCCGGCGGCCTTCGATCAGCGCATGCCCTGCCATGCGCGCGCCTGACATGCCGTAGGGGTGGCCAATGGCAATGGCGCCGCCGTTCACGTTCAAGCGGTCGTCCGGAATGCCCAGCTGATCGCGGCAGTACAGCACCTGGCAGGCAAACGCTTCATTCAACTCCCACAAGCCGATATCGTCGATCTTCAGGCCATGGCGCGCCAGCAAGCGCGGCACCGCAAGCACCGGGCCGATGCCCATTTCCTCGGGGCCGCAACCGGCGACCGCCATGCCTCGGTACGTGCCCAACGGCGTAAGTCCGCGCCGGCGCGCCTCGGCCGCGTCCATGATCACGCAGGCCGACGCGCCATCGGACAGCTGCGACGAATTGCCCGCCGTGATGTGTTCCCCGGTCTGAAGCCGCTGGCCGTTCTTGAACACCGGTTGCAGCTTCGCCAGACTTTCCAGCGACGTGTCCGGGCGGTTGCCTTCGTCACGCGCCAGGGTCACGGCTTGCGTGGACGTCTGGCCCGTGGCGCGGTCAGTCACTTGCATCACGGCGGCAAGCGGCACGATCTCGTCATCGAAACGCCCCGCGGCTTGCGCCGCAGCGGTGCGCTGTTGCGAACGCAGCGCGTAGGCGTCTTGCGCGGCGCGCGGAATGCCATAGCGGCTGGCCACGATCTCGGCCGTTTCCAGCATGCTCATGAAAATTTCGGGTTGCTCGCGCATCAACGCATCATCAAACCAGCGGTGGCGGTTCATCGTGTCGTTCTGCACCAGCGAGATGGATTCCAGGCCGCCCGCCACCACGATGTCCATACCTTCCTGCGTGACTTGCCGCGCGGCCGTGGCAATGGCCATCAAGCCGGACGCGCACTGGCGGTCCAGCGTCATGGCGGCCACGTGCGCGGGCAAGCCGGCGCGCAATGCCGCCTGGCGCGCCACGTTCATGTGGGTCGTGCCTTGCTGCAGGGCCGCGCCCAGGATCACATCTTCCACCTCGCCGGGCGCAATGCCCGCGCGCGCCACCGCATGTGAAATCGCGTGGCCGCCCAAGGCAGGCGCGGTGGTGTCGTTGAACGCCCCGCGATAAGCGCGGCCAATCGGCGTGCGCGCGGTGGAAACGATGACGGCTTCTCTCATGATTGGGTCCTGTGACTTAGCGATGCCAGACGGTGTGGCTTTGTTCACGTGCGAATTGGGCGACGTAGTACGGCCCCAGGCCGCCCTTGCCGGTCATGCCTGAACCCTTCCAGCCGCAAAACGTCTGGATGCCCGGCCACGCGCCGGTCGTCGCGCCGCTGGCCCGGTTCACGTACAGCGCGCCGGCTTGGGCGCGATGCAGGAACAGGTCGATCTCGTCCTGCTTTTGCGCGTAGCAGCCCGCCGTCAGGCCGTAGTCGACGTTGTTGCCGTCGTCGATAGCGGCATGCAGATCGGTAAACGGCAGCACGGAGACGAAGGGCAGGAAGAGTTCCTTGCGATTCAAACGGTGATCAGAGGGCAACCCGGCCGCCACCGCAGGACGCACGTAGTGGCCATAGGCCAGTTCGCCCGCGCTCAATCGGCGCCCCCCGGCCAGCAGCCGGCCCGCGGCGCTGACGTCTTCGCACGCCGTGCGGTAGCGCCGCCAGGCGGCTTCATCGATCAGCGGCCCCATGAACACGCTGCGGTCGCGCGGGTCGCCCACGGACACGGCTTCGGTCGCGGCGCACAGCCGTTCCAGGAAGGCGTCGTGCACGGACGTGTGCGCATAGACCTTCGAGCCCGCCGAACACTTTTGCCCCTGCAGCCCAAAGGCCGATCGCACAACGCCTTGCACGGCCACATCCAGATCGGCGCTGGCCGTGACATAGGTGGGGTTCTTGCCGCCCATCTCGGCAATCACGGGCCGCGCATGGCGGCCTTGGGCCACGGTTTGCAGCAAGTCCATGCCCACTTCCAGGCTGCCGGTGAAGGCATAGCCGTCCACATCCGCGTGATGCGCCAGCATCGCGCCGGTCTGTGCGCCACCGAATACGCCATTCACGCAACCCGGCGGCACGCCCGCCGCATCGCAGGCGCTGAGCAGCAGCGCGCCCGTCAAGGCGGCGCGGGGCGACGGTTTGTAGACGACCGCATTGCCCGCCAGCAAGGCCGCGCACACCATGTTCACCGACAAGGCCAAGGGAAAATTGAAGGGCGCAATCACGGCGAAGACGCCATAAGGGCGCAACACATCGTGCGTGCTTTCATTGTCGAAGGCGCGCGCAAGCGGCTGGCGATAGCCGTCGCTGCGTTCGGCCTGATCGCAGTAATAGCGGATCAGGTCCACCGCTTCTTCGGCTTCGCCCAGCGCTTCCATGCGCGACTTGCCGATCTCGATCATCGTCGCCATGGCAAAGTCGTACTTGCGTTCAGACAGCACCATCGCCAAACGGCGCAACACGGCGATGCGCGCCGTCCAGCCCTGCCCGGCCCACGCCGGCTGCGCGTGGCGGGCGCAGGCGATGGCCTGGTCGACGGTGTCTGCGCCCGCGCTGGGAAAGCGGCCGATCAGCAGCCAGTGATCTATCGGCGAATACGATTCCTGCAACGGCTCGCCCGCCACCGCGCGGCCATCGAAGCGATGGCGGTAATCCAGGCCCAGCATGCGCGATTCGAAATCGGGCAGGCGCTGGTCCAGCACGTTGTGCACCGCTGAAAAGTCGGTGTGGATATTCGAGTACGTGACGCGAGGCAGGGTGTGGTCGATCACAGTCGCTCCCGAAGCGGCGTTCAGGCCGAGGCGCGCACCAGCGGTTCCAGCGCGCGCCGCAAGGCCGGCGGCAATTCGACGGGCCGGCTGCTGGCGCGGTCGACATAGGCGTGCGTGTAGCTGCCTTGGGCGGCGGCGCTGTCGTCGTCGCCGCCGAACAGCGCAAATTCATACGTCACGCTGGTGCGGCCCAGGCGGCCCACGCGCAGGCCCAGCACGACACGGTCGGGGAATGACACCGGGCGGAAGTACGACGTCTGGCTGTGCACCACCAGGCCAATCACGTCGCTCTTTTCCAGGTCCAGCACGCCCAGCTCGACGAGTGTCTGGTTGACCGCCGTATCAAAGTACTCGTTGTAGACCACGTTATTCATGTGGCCGTAGACGTCGATATCGCGCAGCCGCGTGGTCATCGGCAGCAAGCGCGAATAGTCGGCGCGCACGTGCGGCGCGGCGCGTTGGGGTTGGGCGTGCTCGCTCATGCGGCCTCCTGTGCGCGCTTCAAGATGCGCGCCACATGCGCCAGGCCTTCGGGCGGTTCGATGGGGCGGGACAGGCTGGCGATCTCGTCAAAATTCGCAGCGATGTTCTCTGGCGTGCGTTCGCCTTCGGGGAAATACATGCCCTCGCTTTCGACGATGGCCAGGCGCGCGTAGGTGCCCGCGCCCGCCAGCAACGCCGTGCGGCTGGGCGCGCCCTCGCCCACCAGGAACAAAGCGGCGGGGGTAACGAACGCCGGGTCCAGCGCCAGCAGCGCATCGGCATCAAACATCTCGGCCGTCATGCGGGTGGCGGCGGTAGGCACCAGTGCGTTGACGTGGATGCCGTGCTTTTGCCCTTCCAGGTGCAGCACGTTCATCAAGCCCACAACGCCCGCCTTCGCCGCACCGTAGTTCGACTGCCCAAAGTTGCCGTACATGCCAGACGTGGAGGTCGTCATCAGGATGCGGCCGTAGCGCTGCTCGCGCATGATCGGCCACACGGCGCGCGCGCAATTCGCCGAGCCCAGCAGGTGCACGTCGATCACGGCGTTGAAGTCATCGGCGCTCATCTTCGCGAAGGTCTTGTCGCGCAGGATGCCGGCGTTGTTGATCAGGATGTCGACGCGGCCCCAGGCGTTCATGGCGCGCGCCACCATGGCGTCCACGTTGGCGCTGTCGCACACGTTGCCGTCGTCAGCAATGGCCTGGCCACCTGCGGCCACGATCTCGTCCACTACGGTTTGTGCGGCGCCGCCAAAGTCGTTGACCACAACCCGGCAGCCGCGCGCGGCCAGTTGCAGCGCATGGCTGCGGCCCAGGCCTTGGCCGGCGCCCGTCACGATGGCGACGCGTTCATCGAAGCGAATGCTCATGGAGTTCATCCTTGAAGAATGGTCATGGTGATCCAGTCGGCCACCAGCGCGGGGCGCGGGGCGCCCTCGATCTCGACGGTGACGGCGTACCGGGTCGTGAATTCTCGCGCGTTGCGCGGCGTGAATTCGCTCAACACGAAGCGGCCCCGCACGCGCGCGCCCACCGGCACTGGCGTCAGGAAGCGGACTTTGTCGAAACCGTAGTTGATGCCGATGGCGCCCTCGAACCCGGGCAGCACTTTCTGGCTCAAGGCCGTCAACAGCGATAGCGACAGGAAGCCATGCGCGATGGGCCCGCCAAAGGCGCTTTCGCGTGCGGCGCGCGCCGGGTCCACATGGATGAACTGGTGGTCATCGGTGGCGTGGGCAAACAGATCCACCTGCGCCTGCGAAATGGTCACCCATTCCGATACGCCGATTTCCTGCGACACCTGATCGGCCAGGGCTTGGGGGCTTGCGGTAGCGTGAACAAGGTCTGTGGTCATGGGCTGCTGGGAGTCGAAAGCGAAGGGATGGCAGGCTGAAATGCTGAAAACATACCGAGTAGTATAAACTTCGATTTTCTGATTTGTACAGCCATTCGGCCACACGGACGAGGCCGCCCCCCACCACGCGTTCAAGCCAGGGGTTCGGCCATGTATCGGCGGGCAATTGGCTAAACTGGCGCTTTGCCGTAACGCATGGATGGAGGAAGGCGCATGAAGGGGGAACCTACGGTGACGGCTGCACGCGATGACGGCATGGGCAACATTGAACTGCTGACCGCGGCGGCTGAATGCTTCATGGAGCAAGGGTTCCACGCATCCAGCATCGACGACGTCGCCCGCCGGCTGGGGGCTACCAAGGGCCGCGTCTACCACTACTACCGGTCCAAGACCGATCTGTTCTTCGACGTGCACCGCGAAGGCATGCGGCGCAACTTCGAAGCCGTGCGCCCGGTCATGAAGGAAAAAGGCACGGCCGCCCACCGGCTGGCGCTGATGCTCAAGCACCACGCGCTGTCGATGATGGAGAACCTGGCGTTTGAGACTGTTGTGGTGCAAGGCGTGCATATGCATCGCCTGGGCGCGACCACCCCGGCCCAGCGCCAGACGCTGGCCGAACTGATGACCATCCGGGATGACTTCGAAGCGCTGTTCAAGCGCGTGGCGTACGAAGGCGTGGAAGATGGGTCGTTGGCTATTGACGACGTTTCCGTTGCGGTGAAGGCGGCGCTGGGCGCCATCAACTGGCTGGCCGTGTGGTATCGCCCGCGCCTGGGCGAAACGCGCGATGACCGCGAGATCCTGGCGGGCAAGGTGGTGCACACCATCATCGCGGGCTTGGGCACGCGCGGCTGAGGGCAACACGGCGCGCTTCTCGTCGAAGCGCGCCGCTTGCCATCGGTTTCAGGCCAGCCGCTCACGACGCAACCGTATCCCCGCCGCGTCACGGTCCCACGTGCCATCGGCCAGCCCCTCGCTGCGCAGCACATGCTTTTGCAGCTTGCCGCTGGCGGTCTTCGGCAGTTCTTCCACCACCCGCACGTAGCGCGGCACCATGTAATGCGGCACGCGTTCGGCCAGCCAGTTCACCAGCGCGCCAGGTTCGATTTCCGCGCCGTCCACCGCCGTCACCACCGCCAGCACTTCGTCTTCGCTATGTTCACTGGGGACCGCCACGGCAACCGCTTCGCGCACGGCAGGGTGCGCGCAGATTTCTCCTTCCAGCTCGAACGACGAGATGTTCTCGCCCCGCCGGCGGATGACGTCTTTCAGACGGTCCACAAAAAAGAACGTGCCGTCTTCGTCGCGCCGGAACGCGTCGCCCGTGTGGAACCAGCCGTTGCGCATGGACGCAGCGGTGGCCTCGGGGTTGCGGTAGTAGCCCGAGAACAGCGCCCAGGGCCGATGCGAGCGGATCAGCAGTTCGCCCACCTGGCCGTCTGGCACCGCGCGGTCTTGCGCGTCGCCCACGCGCAGTTCAAACCAGGGGCGGGGCTTGCCGCAGCGCCCGGCTTCGGTGAGCCCGGGGCCCGCGCTTAACGGACTGGCGATTTCGGTCATGTTGTAGACCGTGTACAAGTCCACGCCAAAGCGCGTCTTGAACGCCGGCGCGTCTTCGCCGAAGGGCACGATGAACGCCTTCTTCAAGGTGTGCTCGTGGTCGCGCGGCGATGGCGGCTGCTTGAGCAAAAAATTCGCCATCACGCCCAGCAGCAGGACGACCGTGCTCTCGGTGTCGCGGATGGCGTCCCAGAATTCGGCCGTGCGGAACTCCGGCACCATGGCGATCGACCCGCCATAGGCCAGCATCGCATACACGTACAGCGTGCTGCCGCAATGGAAGATAGGGCCCGCGATCATGCAGCGGTCATCCGGCGTGATGCAGTCAAACGCGTCCGGCCCCATGGTGTAGATCTGCACGTATGACGTGACGACGCCCTTGGACAGCCCGGTGGTGCCGGACGTGTACATGATGGATTGGGTATCCCAGGGTTCGATGGGCGTTTCGGTGGCCAACAAGTCCGCCCCCGGTTCGCCCGATGCATCCACCAGCGCGGCAAACGAAACGCCCGCGGGCGCCGCAGGGGGAGCTTCCCCTTCACCCGTCAGCAGCACGCGGCTAAGCGCCCCCGGCGACAGATCCTGCAAACGCCCGACCAGCGCGCGGTGCGCGAGCATCAGCTGCGCCTGCGCGTTGTCCAGCACATGTTCCAGCGGCCGGCCGCGCAAAGCGGTGTTCAGCGGCACATACACCGCGCCCAGGTAATTGATGGCGAACCAGTTGGTCAGCAGCTCTGGGCCGTTGCCCATCCAGCACAGCACGCGGTCGCCCTGCTTGACGCCTTCGCGACGCAGCGTGGCCGCGCGGCGGCGAACCTGCGCCAGCGTTTGGGCATAGGTCCAAGTAGGTCCCCCATGGAAACGGACAAAGATTCTGTCCGGTATCTTTTTCGCCTGGCTTTCCAGCAGATAGCGCAACACGCACGCCTGGCGGTCGGGAACGGCCGCCCGAGCCTCGTCGTTCATCAACTGTCTCCTCGCTTTGTTATTTCGCTTATTTTTCATGACTTTTCCGCCGCCATCCAGCGCGGGCAGATGCGGACTTACCCGCACACCCCCTGCCAGACGCCCCGCGGAGTCTTGCGACTTTCAACATACTTGGTAGTATATCCACGAAACAAACCTGAAGGACAGCGGATGAGCATGGTTTCAATCGAGCGCGATGACGGCGTGGCGGTGGTGCGTTACGACCGCGGCGGCAAGGCGAACGCGCTGAATCTGGCGGCTATCGAAGCGTTGATCGACGCCGCGCACGAACTGGCGCGCGATGACCGCATCCGCGCCGTGGTGCTGACAGGCACGCCCGCCATCTTCAGCGCGGGCATCGACCTGAAAGACCCTGCGCTCTGGCAGCAGGGCGACCCCTTGGCCACGCAACGCGCGCTGGCGCGTGGCGAAGCGCTGTGCCGCGCCTGGAGCGAACTGCCGCAGGTGACCATCGCCGCCATCGAGGGCGCGGCGGTGGGCGGTGGTGCGGTGCTGGCGCTGGCGTGCGACTGGCGCGTGCTGGGCGCCGATGCGTTTCTGCGTTTGCCGGAAGTGCGCCTGGGGCTGCCGCTAGCCTGGGGCGGGCTGCCGCGCCTGGCCAGCCTGGTCGGCCCGGCACGCGCGAAGCGGGCGCTGTTCACGGACTTGCAGCTGGATGCCGCCACGGCTGAAGCCTGGGGCCTGGCTGACGGCGTCGCCCCCAAAGGCGAAGTCGTTCACGCCGCGACGGCACTGGCGCGGGATGCCGCCGCCTGCCCGACGCTGGCGTTGCGCCTGACCAAGCGCGCCATCGACGCGCAATTCGACGCGAGCCCACACGCGCACGCGCAGACCGATCAATTCCTGTTGTGCCATTTGCTGTCCCCCGCTGCGGCGGTGTAGCGCCACCTTGTAGCTCCCACTTTTAGATACGCCATTCAGACCCGATCAAAACGGGCACCCATCCTGGAGGAAAGACATGAAACCACTGCTTAGCGCCCTGCTTGTGGCCGGCGCCTTCGCGCTGCCGGCTGCGCACGCGCAATCCGACAAGCCCATCCGCATCGGTGTTCTGACCGACCTGTCCGGCATGAACGCCGACCTGTCTGGCCCGGGCTCGGTGGAAGCCGCCCGCATGGCGGTGGAGGACTTCGGGCCAACCGTACTGGGCCGCAAGATCGAAGTCATCGTCAGCGATCACCAGAACAAAGCGGACGTGGGTTCGGCCACCGCGCGCCGCTGGATCGACCAGGACAACGTGAAGGCCATCGTGGATGTGCCGACGTCTTCCGTCGCGCTGGCCGTGCAAGAGATCACGCGCACCGCCAACATCGCGTTCCTGGCGTCCACCGCCGGCACGTCGGACCTGACGGGCAAGGCGTGTTCGGCGTCAACCGCGCAATGGACCTACGACACCTACGCACTGGCCAACGGCACCGGCCGTGCGCTGACCGAATCCGGCATCAAGAAGTGGTACTTCCTGACGGCCGACTACGCGTTCGGCCACGCCTTGCAGGCCGACACGGAAAACGCCGTGAAGCAAGCGGGCGGGCAGACCTTGGGCGCCGTCAAACACCCCCGCGCCTCGAACGATTTTTCGTCGTTCCTGCTGCAAGCCCAGGCCTCAAAAGCCGAGATCGTGGCGCTGGCCAATTCGTCGGGCGACACCACCATGGCGATCAAGCAAGCCAATGAATTCGGCCTGATCAAAGGCGGCCAGAAGCTGGCCGGCCTGCTGATGTTCATTACGGATGTCGATGGCGTGGGGCTGGACCAGGCGCAAGGCTTGGTGCTGACGACCGGCTTTTACTGGGACATGGACGACCGCACGCGCGACTGGAGCAAGCGCTACGCCGAACGCATGAAGGGCCGCGTGCCGACGATGGCGCAAGCCGGCGTGTATTCGTCGGTGCTGACCTTTCTGAAGGGCGTGAAGGAAAGCGGCAAGCTGGAAGGCGATGCGGTGATGAAGCAGATTCGCGACATGAAGATCGACGACATGTTCGCGCGTAATGCCTATCTGCGCGAAGATGGCCGGCTGGTGCACGATATGTACCTGGTCGAAGTGAAGAAGCCGTCGGAATCCAAAGCGCGCTGGGACTACTACAAGATTCTGCGCACCATCCCCGGCGACAACGCGTTCCGCCCGCTGAACCAGGGCGGCTGCCCGCTGGTGGCTGCGAAGTAACCTTTCACTCGCGCGCCCAACGCTAGAGGCTGCGAAGCAACCTTTCGCTCGCGCGCCCAACGCTGGTGGCTGCGAAGTAACCTTTCGCTCGCGCACCCAACGCTAGAGGCTGCGAAGTAGCCTTTCGCTCGCGCGCCCAACAAAAGGCCGGCTCGTGCAAACGGTGTCGGCCTTTTGCTTGGCGCGCACCATCGCTTGGCGCCGTGCGCGCCGCGTCCTTCGCCCTTAATCTAATCGTCAAATCTTCCACGCATTCAGCTGACTGTCATTAACCTTTCATTTGCGACTTCTAGCATTGCTCGTCCCTTCAAGGCACAGCCCCCAAGCCAGGAATCCAAATGAGCAAATCCATTTCCGACAAGACCGTCCGCAACCCCAGCCAGAACAGCCCGTTCAGCGACATTCTGGAAAAGAACATGTCGCGCCGCATGGTGATGCGTGGCGGTCTGGCGGCCGCCTTCGCCACCATGACGACACTGGGCCTGGCGGGCTGTAACAGCAGCGACGACGATGACGACATCTCGGGCGGCGACACGCCGCCGACGCAACCGCCTGAAGTGCCCGGTGGCGGCACCGAGCCGCCCGCCGCGCTGAAGCTGGGTTTCGAATCGCTGCCCAACTCGATGACCGACGGCTGCGTCGTGCCCAACGGCTACGTCGCCCACGTGTTCGCGCCTTGGGGCACGCCGCTGAACGACAACGCCCTGCCCTGGGACCAGAACGGCAACAACTCGTCGAACGACCTGCTCAACTCGATGGGCATGCATCACGACGGCATGCACTTCTTCCCGATTGAAGGCAGCTCCACCGAAGGCCTGCTCGCCATCAACCACGAATACATCGACCCGGCTGCGCTGCACCCGAACGGCCCGACCGCGGTTGCCGGCAAGCGCCCCGCCGAAGAAGTGCGCAAGGAAATCAACGCGCACGGCGTGGCCATCGTCCACGTGCGCCGCGAGAACGGCCGCTGGAACATCGTCAACAATTCGCGCTTCAACCGCCGCTTCACGTCGGCCACCGCCATGAAAATTGCCGGCCCCATCGCCGGCACCGACTGGGTCAAGACGCCGTTCTCGCCCAACGGCACGCAAGTGCGCGGCACCAACAACAACTGCGGCAACGGCTACACGCCATGGGGCACCTACATTACCGCCGAAGAAAACTGGGCGGCCTGCTTCGTGAACACCGGCACGCGCCCTGCGCACCAGCTCCGCGTGGGCGTGTCCGCAGGCCCCGCCGGCCGCTACCAATGGGAAACCGCGCAAGGCGATCCGTCGGAAGTGCTGGGCGAATTCGCGCGTTTCAATGTCACGGAAACGGGCGCCAGCGCCACGCAAGACTGGCGCAATGAAGTCAACGGCTTCGGCTACCTGGTTGAGATCGACCCCCACGACCCCGCCAGCATCGCCACCAAGCGCACGTCGATGGGCCGCTTCGCCCACGAAGGCTGCGCCTACAGCAAGCCCGAAGCCGGCAAGCCGCTGGCCTTCTACAGCGGCGACGATTCGCGCTTTGAATACATCTACCGTTTCGTGTCCGAAGCCGTGTGGGACCCGAAGGACGCCGAGCGCACCGACCGCCTGGCCGTGGGCGCCAAGTACCTGGACAAGGGCACGCTCTACGTTGCGCGCTTCAACGAAGACGGCACGGGCGAATGGCTGCCGTTGATTGGCGCCACCAAGGGCACGGGCGGACGCACGCTGGCCGATGAATTCGGCAGCCTGGACGCCATCCTGATCAACACGCGCGGCGCCGCCGACTTCGTGGGCGCCACCCCGATGGACCGCCCCGAGTGGACGGCCACGCACCCGACCAACGGCGACATCTATCTGACGCTGACGAACAACAGCAGCCGCAACGCCACCAGCGGCACCAACCCGCCCAACCCGCGCCTGAACAACGTCAACGGCCACATCATCCGCTGGCACGACGAAGCCGGCTCGACCCAATTCGAGTGGGACATCTTCGTCTTCGGTTCGAATGCCGCCGCCAACGCCGACACCAACCGCTCGGGCCTGACCACGCTGAACCAGCTGGCCAGCCCCGACGGCCTGGGCTTCGACCCCCGCGGCATCCTGTGGATTCAAACCGACAACGGCATTGATGGCGGCCGCAACAACGACGTGGCCCGCGCCACCAACGACCAGATGCTGGCCGTGATCCCCGGATCGCTGGCCGACAGCACCGGCACCGGCCCGGCCATCAACGCGTCCAACCAGGCCGACCTGCGCCGCTTCTTCGTTGGCCCCAACGAAGCCGAAGTTACCGGTTTCGCCTTCACGCCGGACTACACCAGCATCTTCCTGAACATCCAGCACCCGGTGAACTGGCCGGCGTACGGCACGGATGACGCCACCGTTGCAAGCACGGGCACCGTTCGCCCGCGTTCATCCACGGTGGTGATCCAGCGCGCCGATGGCGGGCCGATCGGGGTGTAACCCACACGGCCACCGTTCAGAAAGAGAAGCCGCCGCAAGGCGGCTTCTCTTTGGACGCGGCGCCGGGGGTTCCGCTGCGATCCGCCGCGATCTGTGCCACGCGATTCGAACCGGGCCAGCCGCCTGGCGCCGGGGTCACACGCCACCGTGGTAACGCACCACCGTGTATCGTTCGCCTATCCGTTTTCCTGACATCTACATCCCCTATGACTCCAGACCAACAACTCCTGCACGCGGCAAGCAAGAACGACACCGCGGCCATCGAACAGGCGCTGGCGCTGGGCGCGTCCGTGAACACCCGCAACGACTTCGGCGGCACCGCGCTGTTCTGCGCCGCCACAGACGGCGCGGCCGATGCCGCCCGCGTCCTGCTCGCGCACGGCGCCAGCCTATCCAGCCGCGCCGGCCACGGGCTGACCGCCCTGCATCAAGCGGCAAGCTGGGACCGCGAAGCCGTGGTCGCCTTGCTGCTGGAGGCAGGCGCCGACGTCGACGCCGTCATGGATGACGGGGGCACGCCCTTGATGGCTGCCGCGGCGCGCGGCAATCTGAAGATCGCGCAACTGCTGCTCGCCCATGGCGCCCAAGCAGACCTGCGTGACAACGAAGGCTGGAACGCCTGGGCCTGGGCTACCGAAAAAGGCGCCGAAGAACTTGCCGATCTTCTGGAAGAGGCAGGCGCCGAACCTGCGTTTCCGGGGGAGTAAACGGAAAGCCGGCGCCTTGGATCGACATGCAGATATTTACATTCGAGGCGAACAAAAGCTGATCCGTTTTTGAATCTCGGGGGCATGAGGGGTAAGCACTTATTCGGTACAATGGCATATCCCATACGTATATCCCCAGGAGATCAACATGGAACAAGGCTCCATCTTCAAGAGCAATCGCAGCCAGGCCGTGCGGCTGCCTAAAGCAGCCGCTTTTCCTGACGACGTCACGCGCGTGGATATTGTGACGGTCGGCCGCGCGCGACTCTTGGTCCCCGCTGGGGAATCCTGGGACACCTGGTTTGCCGGCGATTCAGTGACGCCGGACTTTTCTAATGATCGCGATCAACCCGCAGATCAAAGGCGCGAGGACTTGTAATGCTCAAGTTCATGCTCGACACGAACATCTGCATCTTCACTATCAAGAACAAGCCAGACGTGGTTCGGCAGGCATTCAACCAACGACACGCGCAACTCTGCGTCAGCGCAATTACTGCGATGGAACTCGCCTATGGCGCCGAAAAATCGGCAGCTGTTGCACGCAATCAAGCCGTTGTTGAGGGCTTTCTGGCGCGACTGGATGTTCTTGACTATGACTTGGCCGCAGCAGACAGCACGGGGCAACTACGCGCAGAGCTGGCCCGAGCAGGGACTCCTATCGGACCTTATGACGCAATGATTGCCGGGCACGCGCGTTCTCGGGGTTTGATTCTTGTCACGAACAACACGCGTGAGTTCGCTCGCGTGCCAGGGCTGCGTCTGGAAGATTGGACCTGACATCGAACCATTAACCCGTAGCCTTCGCATTTTCTTTGTATTAATCGCGCATGATTAAACAGTCCGATTGAATATCAATCAGATAATCTCTAAATAATAAATTTCGTCGAAATTGATTTAAAAAAAGATAATCTTCGTTGACCGCCACCCATCGATTAAGTAATCTTCAAATGTGAGTTAAAGCTCACTATATTTACAAAGCTACCCTCATCCTTAGTACGATTAGGAGCTCGACCATGAAGAAGCAGCTTTTGATGATTGGCCTTATCGGTTCGATGGCCTTTTCGGGGGCCAGCATTGCGGCCGATGCAAAGAAGCCACTCGCCTTGTGGGATTGCCAGGATTTCCTGGGCGTCCAAGAAAGCTATCGGCCCATCGTCGTCAGCTACGCTGAAGCCCTCAACCACAAGGGCAAGCCCGAAGACGCCGTTCTCAATGTCGAAGGCATCACCACCAAGACCCCGCTTTTGGTTAAGCACTGCACTGAAAATCCGAAAATCAAACTGCGCGACGCACTCGTCGGCATGAATAAGCAGTAATCGCTACGGGCCTCACCTGGAACTTGCGTGACAGGTGGGGCCAAACCTCTCTGCATAGGCCGCTCTTGCGGTCTTTTTTGTGCGCTTAAGCGCGGATGACCAATCGACGCCCCTGCATTGCGTGCAACGCCGCACACACCACAACCGCCACGCCGCACATCAACAGGAAATAGAACAACGCAGGGTCAGATCCCCCCGCTTTTCCTGACAAGTCGCGAAATTTCGCCACCACGGTAATGCCCAGCAACTGGCCGAACTGTTTGGATAGCGTTGCAATGGAAGAGGCATCCCCGGATCGCTCCGCCGGGAAGATGCTCATGATGACTGCCGTGACCGAGGCATTGGCAAAGCCGTAGCAAAGGCCGGCAAACGCAAGTGCGGATATCGCCCAAGGAAGCGACGCATTGCGCTCGGCGATGTAGGCCACGCTTCCTAAGCCAAGGATCGAAAGTCCGGCGAGCAAGAAGGTCAGGTTGGATCTTTTGGAGGCGAGCAACGGCTCCGTGATGAAGCACGCGAGAAAGCCGGCCGCCGCCATCGGCAGGCAGCCCAGTCCAAATACCAACCCGCTTTGGCGCAAGTCGACCTGAATGAAATAGGATGCCCACAGCATCGAACCGACGATAGCCGCGAACGTGAACACGCCCACGCATACCTGCGGCGCCATCGCAAACCCACGCATCCACGTGTCTGGCCGCAACGCGGCTTCGCGTTTGACAAGCAGCCAGAGGATGAGCGCGGCGGCCAGCGCATAGCAAAGCATGGCCCAGTCATACTGGCCTACAAAATACGCAACCGCCGCAAGCATGGCGGCCACCGCCAGCTCACCCAGAATCGAAGGCTTGCGTGCCGTGCTTTGCGGCGCGGCCTTCTCACGAATCCGGAAGCCGACAAAGACGATGGGAATCGTGGCAAGCGCGGTCACCCAGAAGATGGACCGCCAGCCCCAGGCATCCAACAGCATGCCGCCCAACACGGGTGACAGGCCAAAGCCCGCCATCCCGGCGGCGGACCAGATACTCATTGCCGCCGCTAATTTGCTGGGCGGCGTGTGAGAGCGCAACAGCACGAGCGCGGATGGCGACAATAACGCGGCGAATGCGCCTTGAACAAAGCGCAGGCCGATCAGTAGCGCTTCCGAGCTGACCAGCGAACAAAAGATTGACGTGACGGCGAACCCCGTCATGCTCAACAGGAAAATCCGGCGTGCGCCAAGGCGGTCGCACAGCGCGCCGCCGGGCCGCAAACCGGCAATCCGCGCCAACAGATAGCCCGAGATAATCCACTGCACTTGCGCGGCGGTGAAGTGCAGGTCAGCAGCGATATGCGGCAGCGCGAGGCTCACCGCCCCGCCCATTGACGCGCCAACATACGTCGCCGCCGCAGCGCCGGCGACCACCAGTTTCTCGCTGGCGCTTAACCGAGGGGTGGGCGGCGTTTGGGTCATCGGCGTCCTTGATCACCCACGGCGGTCAGGTCATGCGGCATACAGGTTGTATCCCATCGCCTTCGCCACAGCCGCCACCATCAGTTGCCCCCTGACGCTGTTGCCCACGGGGTCCAAAGGCGGCGAGAACGCAGCGATTCCCATCTTGCCTGGCACAACGGCAAGAATGCCGCCCCCAACGCCACTCTTTGCCGGCAGGCCAACCGTATAGGCCCAATCGCCAGAGCTGCCGTACATGCCTTCCATGGTCATTTCCGCCAGAAGAAATGGGGCATTGGCCGCCGTAAGAACACGTTCTTTGGTGATGGGATTGACGCCCTTGCCAGCAATCGTGGCGCCCATCGTCGCCAGCTGCACGGTGGATACCAGCGTTGAGCACTGACGCGTATAGACGTCGCACGCCTCCATGGGGTCGCAGTACATGGCGTCGGCCGAGAACAGCAGCCAGGCAATCGCGCGATTGTGGAAATTCGTGCTTTGCTCGGATTGGTTGACGTCGTGCGACATCTCGAGCTTTGCGCCGGCAAGCCGCGACTGCATGTCGAGGATGCGCGTCCAGCGTTCTTCAACGGAACTTGCCTTGATGACGCTAGTCGTCGACATCGCGCCGGCGTTGACCAACGGAGACAAAGGCTTGTCGCCATGCAATTCCAATGCAATGACTGAATTGAACGGTAGCCCGGTAGGGTCCGCGCCTATCTTTTCCTGTACCGCGTCCGGCCCCACATCCTCCAAGGCCAGCGCCAGCGTGCAGACTTTGGAAATTGACTCGATGGCGAACGGATAGTCCGTGTCGCCAGCGGCGAAGACGTCGCCGTCGACGGTCACGACCACAACGCCTGACAGGTCGGACGGCACCTTTGCCAGGTAGGGAATGTAGTCAGCGTTGGCGCCACCCGGCGCCGCATGATGTTGAGCGTAGGCAGCATCAACCGCCGCCTTCAGCGTATTGAGATCAATAGCCATGAGAATCTCCGGCGATAACCGGGAAATCCGTTGAGCGGATTTCCCGGATTCGCTTATCAGGATCTGGAGGAAGGCGAGGTGGCCGAGCCGCTTGCCGCAGGCGAAGCGCTGCTTGTAGCCACGGGCGTACCCGTCACCGTTGTGCTGGGTACGGCCTGTTTTGCCTGCCAGGTGAACGGCGCAAAATCACTGTCCTCATCACGCCAGCCGGGCTTGCGCACCATGTAGATCAAGAACGGAATGATGCAGAAGAAGACGGTCAAGCCCACCAGTATTTCAACGTACGTCGAGGGGCTGCCCACGGAGATCTGACTGGGCGGAATGAAGCTGAAGACGAACGCCAGCAACGAACCGACGAATCCGGCGCCACCGATGATGTACATGCCCATGTCCCCGCCCGGTATGCGGTAAGGCCGCGGACGGTCGGGCTGGCTGCGGCGCAGATAAATTGCCGCGGAGAACATCAACAGGTACATCACCAGATAGAGGATGACCGTCAGCTGGCTCAGCATCTGGTACACCGCCTGCACCGAAGGCAGCACCACGAACAGCGTCGCCAACAGGCTCACGATGACCGCTTGAAGCAACAGGATGTGCGTGGCCATGCCGTGCGCATTGGTGTGCTGCCACCACCGCGGCAAGTAGCCCGCCTTGGCCACCACCAACAAGCCGGACGATGGGCCAGCCACCCAGGTCACCACACCCGCAAGCACCCCAATGGCCAAGGCCACGGCGACGACGGGTCCCAGCCAGGCCACGCCAGCCCACTTGAACATGTCGTTGTAGGCCACCAGCAGACTCTGTGTCAGGTTGATGTCTGATTGAGGGATGACAAACGCAATCGCCAGCGTACCCAACACGAAGATCAGCACCGTGCCTACCGCCGACAGCATGATGGCGATGGGGTAGTTGCGTTTCGGGTTATCGACTTCCTGGACGTGGATGGCGTTCATTTCCATGCCGGCATAGAACAGGAAGATGCTTGCCGCCAGCACGATGTTGTCAAAGTTGGTGAAGTCGGGAATCACCTCACCCCAAGACAACTTGATTTGCGGCGTGTTGCCCGCAAACAGATACGAGAACCCCAGCACGATGAGGATAATCGCCGGAATGATGGTGCCGACTATCCCCCCCCACTTGGAGACCTTTGCAAAGGTCTCCACGCCACGGAACGCAATGAATGTGGCTAGCCAATAGATGCCGAGCACGATGGCCAGGATGAAGTACTTGTTGGCGGACAGTGCTTCATCCCATCGCTGGTCGGGCCCGATGAACGCCAGCGATACCGCCCCGAACGTGAGCGCGGTAGGAAACCAGACGGTGACCTCGACCCACAACATGAACATGGCGAGGAAGGCCAGGCGTGGCCCGAAGGCCTCGCCCACCCAGCGGAAGATCCCGCCTTTCTCGGACCATCCCGTTGCCAGTTCAGCTGCAACCAGCGAGACGGGAATCAGGAAAAATACCGCAGCAAAGAGGTAGTAGAAGATGGAGCTCAAACCGTATTCGGCTTCTGCCGGCAAACCACGCAGGCTGACCACCGCGACGATGTTCATGATCGCGACGGTGCCGATTCCGAGTTTTTTGAGCGAAGGCTTGCTCACCGCTTTGTTTGGAAGCGAGTCAGGCATAGATCATTCCCCCAGAATGGAGATCTATTGACGATCGGATGGGAAAGCGTCAGACCACGTTCAGGTGTGGTTGAACCCTTCTTCACTGGCGACGCCGTGCAAGGACGGGTGCTCAGCCAGATAGGCCAGTGCGCCCTTCATGTCCTCGATCAGCAACGCTGCGAAATCCATCTCGAACCCGCGCCGGCACATGATGCGCATCACGACGGTGTCAGACATCTTCCCGTTCAGTGCGAATGCCGGCACTTGCCATCCCCGAAGCCGTAAGCGCTCGGACAAGTCGTACAGCGTGTACCCGATCTTTGCGCCTTCCTTGATCTTGAAGCACACAGCGGGAATGCCCTCTTTCGGATCGCCGCTGCAGATCATCTCGTAAGGCCCCAGCTTGGCGACTTCTTGCGCGATGTAAGACGCGACCTGATAAAGCGCGGTCTGCACTTTGGTATAGCCTTCACGGCCCAGGCGCAGAAATTCGTAGTACTGGGCAATGACTTGCCCCGCAGGCCGGGAAAAGTTGATGGCGAAGGTGCCCACCTGCCCGCCCAGGTAGTCCACGTTGAACACAAGTTCGTTGGGCAGCGCCGCGGCGTCGCGCCAGATGACCCAGCCGCAGCCTAGCGGCGCCAGGCCGAACTTGTGACCCGATGAGCTGATGGATTTCACGCGGGGCAGGCGGAAGTCCCAAACGATTTCAGGCGCGACAAACGGTGCAAGAAAGCCGCCGCTTGCGGCGTCGATATGCATGTCGATGTCCCAGCCCTTGTCCTTGTGCAGCTTGTCCAGCGCCTCGTGCAGGGCCAGCGGAAACTCGTAGTTGCCGGTGTACGTCACGCCGAACGTGGGCACGACGCCAATGGTGTTTTCGTCGCAGGCGGCGATCATGCGCTCGGGGTCCATGAACAGCTTGCCGGGCTCCATCGGGATTTCGCGGATCTCGACATCCCAGTAGCGCGCAAATTTGTGCCAACACACTTGCACGGGACCACAAACAAAATTGGGCTTGTCGGTAGGCTTGCCGGCGGCCTGCATACGCTTGCGCCAGCGCCACTTCATGGCCATTCCGCCCAGCATGCATGCCTCGGACGAACCAATGGTGTTGGTGCCGACCGCCTGGCCGTTCGCGGGCGTCGGGGCATTCCAGAGGTCCGCCATCATGTTCACGCAGCGCAAATCGATGGCGGCCGACTGCGGATATTCTTCCTTGTCGATCCAGTTTTTGTTGATCGACAGATCCATCAGCTTGTGGACGTTTTCATCGTCCCAAGTCTGGCAAAAAGTCGCCAGATTCTGACGTGCATTTCCGTCAAGATACAGTTCGTCGGTGATGATCTGGTATGCAACGTCTTCCCGCATCTGGCCTTTGGGAAAGACCTTTGATTCCGCGACGTGCCCCATGACTTCCGAGCCAAAACGGGAATCGAGGGAATCGGACAGGCCCGGAACGGGCGGCTTATCTTGCATGGTCTACCTCTCTTGCGATCTTCGTTGAAACAAGCACTAAACAGTGCAGCGAACTACCCGAAAATTTGAAGATGGTGTGCGGTCATGCAATCCCCCGTATCCGAGCTGGGGATTAATCCTGTAGGCGGTGCAACGCGGGCGCCGCGACAGCTGAAATGTAAGTAGTTACGTGAGCTGACAGGAAGATTACAGAGAGATTCTAAGCAAGCTGGATAATATTTTTACTAATTGTTGTGTCTGTTTAATACAATCGTTCCAAATAGTTTAGTTCCGAAATTATGAACTTAAACTGTGTATGATTTTTTCGCCCTTTCAGGCGGTTTGATAATCGAAGGACACCCATGCAAAAGCGTGATTCGCACTTCCTCAAGCCGCCAATTGGCTTGCTCTTGTCCGTCGGGCTCGTTACGCTCGCGCCGCTCGCCGTGGCAAATAACAGTTTGCCGGCACTGATGCAGGTGCCGGCAGATAACTCAATCGCGTGGAATGCGCCTGCGAACGGGCACATTACCTATGTGTGCCAAACCATCCGCACGGATGGCGCCAAGCTTGCCTGGATAATCAAATCCGCCTCGGCCACGCTAGGCAATTCAAGCGAACGCCTCAGTGGCACCTACACCAGCCCGCCAGAAACCTGGAAAAGTGCTGACGGGTCGGCATTGACGGGAATGGAAATCGTGCGCGCGCACGCCGGCGCCGACCGGCTATATGACCAATTGGTCCTCGCCAATCCGTCCGTGGGCGTGGGAGTACTGACAGGCGTCACGTACATTCAAAGACTCGTCAGCGCAGGCGGAGCGCCTCCTCAAACACCGTGCGCGAATTCGAACGTTGGCGAGCAAGTCAAAGTGGCGTATCAGGCAAATTACGTTTTCTGGAAGCCAAACTAGGTTTCACAAAGTGCGTGGCCGGCCCCGCTTCGCGAGCGCCCATACCGGGCGGAGTAAAATCCGCTCCCCATGCGCTTTTCAGACTTCGACCTACGCCTTGCGGCCCTTGGCGCCCAGCCCGCTCATCGCGGCCGGGTCGTGCGCGCCTGGCTGAGCGGGCAAGCGTTCGACAGCGACACATGGCGGCGGCGCTTCGACAACTTCCTGCCGCTGGCGGTGCGTGACGCGCTGCCCGCGCTGGCGATGGAACTGGACGGCCTTGCCCGCATCCACGCCGAACACGCTGGCAACGATGGTTCGCGCCTGCTGCTTTCACTGGCCGACAGCCAGATGGTGGAAAGCGTGCTGCTGCCGCGCGACGGGCTCTGTGTGTCTACCCAGGTCGGCTGCGCGGTGGGCTGTCTTTTTTGCATGACGGGCAAGAGCGGCCTGATCCGCCAGGTCACCAGCATGGAAATCCTTGCCCAGTTTGTGATGGCGCGGCGTCTGCGCGCGGTGAAGAAAGTGGTCTTCATGGGCATGGGCGAACCGGCGCACAATCTGGCCAACGTGCTCGAAGCCATCGACCTGCTTGGCACGGAAGGCAACATCGGCCACAAGAACCTGGTCTTCTCCACCGTCGGTGACCGGCGCGTGTTCGAGGCCTTGCCACAGCAACGCGTGAAGCCCGCGCTGGCGCTATCGCTTCATACGACCAAGGCCGATCTGCGCCGGCACCTGCTGCCACGCGCGCCGCACATCACGCCGGAAGAACTGGTCGAGCTGGGTGAAGCCTATGCCCGCGATACCGGCTACCCGGTGCAGTACCAGTGGACGCTGCTCAAGGGCGTCAACGACGGTGACGACGAACTCGACGCGATCCCGCGCCTGCTCAAGGGCAAGTTCGGCGTGCTCAACGTCATTCCCTTCAATAGCCTGGAGGGAGATGACTACGAGCGACCCGATACCGAACGCATCCGCGAGATTGTCAGCACCCTGCACCGCCACGGCGTGCTGACCAAGGTAAGGAACAGCGCGGGGCAGGACGTGGAAGGCGGTTGTGGCCAGTTGCGGGCTCGGGCCGTGGGTGCCGAGCAAGTGATCGAGCTGCGCCGCTGATCGGGTGGGAGGAGACGGGAAGCCGTTTAGCGCTTCTGTTTAGGGCTTCCTTCCCTTTGGCGCTTCCCTTTGGGACGTTGCCCGCACTCAACAATGGAAGCGCAAACGCAAAAAAGCCGGCCCGCTTGCGCGATACCGGCTTTCAGCTGAAAGTGTCGGGAAACACTTTCAAGAATTCGACCACATCAAGTGGTCGGGGCGAGAGGATTCGAACCTCCGACTCCTGCGTCCCGAACGCAGTACTCTACCAGGCTGAGCTACGCCCCGAGTCTTACTACTGGAGTATCACTGCTGAGATATTGCTACCCCGAGCACTTCTACTCTAACTACCTGCTCGGCTACGCTCAGTGCAACCAAACATCTTTCGCTGATGACTTTTGTTGATGAACTTGCCAATCAACAGCGACCGCTATTAGAACCTAAATTCAGTTTTTTTGAAAATCGGGTTTTTCAACCGAACTTCCAAACCCTGAATCAGTGCGCTCTCTGGCTTTTCAGCCCTAGTTCGCGTTAGCGATCTCTATTCACCGCGAAAGCGCAGAATTCTAACAGAGAATTCAGGAAAGGGGAAACGGGGTAGATCGACAGGGCTTCGCGGGCACGGTCGGCTTCGGCCACGGCGGCCTGACGGGCGTGTTCCAACGCGTCGGTTGCCTGGATAGCGGCAGCCACGGCGGCGAAGTCGGCGTCGCCGGTCTTGATGGCGTCGCGGATCAATTGCTGTTGTTCCGGGGTGCCCACTTCCATCACGCGGATCAGCGGCAGGGTCGGCTTGCCTTCGCGCAGGTCATCGCCCACGTTCTTGCCGAGTGCGGCGGCGTCGCCGCTGTAGTCCAGCACGTCGTCCACCAATTGGAAGGCGGTGCCGACGTGGCGGCCGTAGGCAGCGGCGGCGGCTTCCTGTTCGGGGGTGGCGCCCGCCAGCACGGCGCCGACTTGGGCGGCGGCTTCGAACAGCTTGGCGGTCTTGTAGCGCACGACTTGCAGGTAGCGCTCTTGCGAGACGTCCGGGTCGTGCACGTTCAGGAGTTGCAGCACTTCGCCTTCGGCGATGACGGTGGTGGCTTCGGACAGGATGCTCATGATGCGCATCGAGTCGGCTTCCACCATCATTTCGAAGGAACGGGAATACAGGTAGTCGCCAACCAGCACGCTGGCCGCGTTGCCGAAGACGGCGTTGGCGGTCTCGCGGCCACGGCGCAAGTCGGATTCGTCCACCACATCGTCGTGCAGCAAGGTGGCGGTGTGAATGAATTCCACGACGGCGGCCAGCAGTTGGTGATGCGTGCCTTCGTAACCGAGCGCGCGCGCCACCATCAGCACCATGGCCGGGCGCATGCGCTTGCCGCCCGCGCCAATGATGTAGTCGCCAATCGTGCGGATCAGAACCACATCCGAATTCAGCCGATCGCGGATGACCGCGTCGACAGCCTTCATATCGTCAGCAATGGGGGCAATAAGCGCGGGGAGATTCAAGACGTATCCGACAAGTGAAACGAGCCGCATGGGGGCTCTTACCGCTGGGCCGCCGGAAGCGGCGGGGGATTCGACCAGCGATTATACGGGGTGTTCAGAAGCGGGACGCAGGGCAAGACGCCGGGGCGGGACGCTAGCATCCCCCGGCACTTCGCCTGCCTGCCCCCGCCTTATTCCCCGCCCTTATTCCCCGCCCTGTTCCCCGCCCGGCTTCCAGCGGCCTGGACTTATGCCGCCGGCGCTTTCGGAAACACGCCGCGCTCGGCCAGGTTGGCGTACAGCGCACGCACGCCGAACGTCCAGGGCGCAATCTCGGTGGACAGCTGCACGTCATTCACCAGCGCGCCGATGCGATCGGACGCGATGACGACGCGGTCGCCCAGCTTGTGCGTGAAGCCGGTGCCGGGGCCTTTGCGGTCCTGGCTGGGAGAGAACATCGTGCCCAGGAACAGCATGAAGCCGTCGGGATATTGATGGTGCGCGCCGTAAGCCTGGCGCACCAGGTCGAGCGGGTCGCGGCTGATTTCGCGCATATGGCTCACGCCGTCCAGCTCGAAGCCGTCGGCGCCTTCGATGCGCAAGGACACATCCGCCTGGCGCACGCTATCCATAGTGAAGGCGTCGTCGAACAGCCGGATGAAGGGGCCGATGGCGCAAGAGCCGTTGTTGTCCTTGGCCTTGGTCAGCAACAAGGCGCTGCGGCCTTCGATGTCGCGCAGGTTGACGTCGTTGCCCAAGGTGGCGCCCACGACCTCGCCGCGGCTGTCCACCGCCAACACGATTTCGGGTTCGGGGTTGTTCCACTGGGATTCGGGCAGCACGCCGATCTGCGCGCCAAACCCCACCGACGCCATAGCGGGCGTCTTGGAGAAGACTTCGGCGTCGGGGCCGATGCCCACTTCCAGGTATTGCGACCACTGGCCGCGGTCAACCAGTTCGGTCTTCAGCTTGGCCGCCTCGGGCGAGCCGGGGCGCAGGCGAGACAGGTCCGACCCGATCAGCGCCTGCATCCGCACGCGGATCTCGTCAGCGCGGCTGGCGTCGCCGCCCGCCTCTTCTTCGATCATGCGTTCCAGAAGGCTGATGGCGAACGTGACGCCCGCCGCCTTGATGGGTTGCAGATCGCAGGGAGCCAGCAGGCGCAGCCCGCCGCCGCCTTGCAGGGTGGCGGCCATCAAGGCCCGTACATCGCCCAGCGATTCTCCTTCGGCGCTTGCCGCGAACGCCACGCGATCAGGGCGATCCAGCAGGTCGGACACGGTGGGCGCCGCGGCGGTGATGTCGAAGACTTCACCGTTACGCACCACCACCACGCTGGGGCCGTTGACCGGCGCCGGACGCCATACCCGGCCCACGAGCAACGCCCGCGTCAAGTCGGAAGGCAGAGTGTTTGCTTCGTTCATTTGTCTCCTCGCTGTATGCCTTCTGTGCGGCATTCAAAATGATGTGCGACGAGTCTAGGGGAATCCATTTATCATGTCCAACATTATGAATTTAAGTCCAATATATTGGACACAAGAGATCGATGGCCACTGAATACGACGTCCCCGCCATCCGGCGCGCCCACGACATCCTGCGCGTGCTCGCCAACCGCCGCACCCCGGTCAAGGCGGCCGAACTGGGCCAAGCCTGCCAACTGGCAAAAAGTACGCTGTACCTGCTGCTGGACTGCCTGGAGCACCGCCGCTGGATCGAACGCAAAGACGGCGGCTACATCATCGGCATCGAATTGATGGCGCTGGGCTTCGCCTATCTGCGCCATGACGGCCTGCAAACCGCGTTTCATGAAGCCGCCAGCGAGTTCGTGGCCCGCCACAACGAAGTCGTGCAACTGGCCGTGCTGGACGGGTTCGACGTGGTTTATATCGCCCGCGAAGACGCGCGCCGCCCGGTGCGGCTGGTGTCTGAACTGGGCATGCGGCTGCCGGCCCACGCCTGCGCGCTGGGCAAGGCGTTATTGGCCAACCTGCAACCGGACGAGTTGGCCGCCTGCGTGCCGGACGAGCTGCCGCGCGTCACCGACCGCACGCTCGCCACCCGCCAGGCGCTGAATCAGGAGCTGGATCTTGTCCGGCAGATGGGGCTGGGGCAGGACCTTGAGGAAGTGGCGACGGGCCTGGTCTGCTACGCCGCCTATGTGGGCCTAACCCCGCTGGGCAAACGGGTGGCGGTCAGCACATCGATCCCCACCGACCGGCTGGACGACGCCCACCGCCGCGACGTGATGGAAGGCATCCGCCAGGTGGCGCGCGACATCGCTCGGCGGGTGGTTCCCCCGGCGTGAAGCGTGCGCGCCACACCTAAGCCCTTACCCTGCAACGGCTTTTTGACTTTTGAAAAGCCTCGCGCTAATATCCCGGATTCGGTCAGCAATGCCCGAATTACGTCGGTTGTTTGCGTAACCCGTCTGGAAGCTGTGCTGTAAAGCGCTAGGGTCCTTTCCTTCTTGCCAGTCTTCTGGCGACTAGACAGGAATGCGATCTTTCCAGAAACGGACATCCCGCCCAGCAGGGTTGGGACCCCGCGCAAATAAACCCATTTACCTATTTAAGGAACACCCCATGTACGCGGTCGTAAAAACCGGTGGCAAGCAGTATCGCGTTGCCGCTGGCGAAAAACTCAAGATAGAACAGATACCGGCAGACATTGGGCAAGAAATCACCCTGGACCAAGTGCTGTCCGTGGGCGAAGGCGACCAACTGAAAGTTGGCACGCCCCTCGTCTCCGGCGCTGTGGTCAAGGCAACGGTTCTTGCGCAAGGCCGCCACGACAAGGTCAAGATCTTCAAGATGCGCCGTCGCAAGCACTATCAGAAGCGTCAGGGCCACCGTCAGAACTACACCGAAATCCGCATCGAAGCCATCACGGCTTAAGACGCGACTCGGTACCACTTAGCAGGAGCTAAACATGGCACAGAAAAAGGGCGGCGGCTCTACGCGAAACGGACGCGACTCAGAATCAAAGCGTCTGGGCGTCAAGACTTTCGGCGGTGAACTGATTCCCGCTGGTTCGATCATCGTGCGTCAGCGCGGTACTCGCTTCCACGCTGGCGTGAACGTCGGCATGGGCAAGGACCACACCCTGTACGCGCTGATCGACGGCAAGGTTCAATTCGGCTTCAAGGGCGCATTGAACAAGCAAACCGTTTCGATCGTCGCTGCCGAGTAATCGGACAAGCACGGTCAGCGCAACGCGGTGTACCGCGTTGCCGAACGGCAAAAGCCCTGTCGCATGCGGCAGGGCTTTTTTGTTTTAAGGCAATTGGCGAGTAAGCTTTCCAATGCCTCCTGGCGGCGCCCCCTGGGCGCCTGCCCCATTACCCACTACACGCGCAAACACCATGAAATTCGTAGACGAAGCCACCATTGAAGTGGTCGCCGGTAAAGGCGGCAATGGCGTGGCGAGCTTTCGCCGCGAAAAGTTCATCCCCAAAGGCGGCCCGGACGGCGGCGACGGCGGACGCGGCGGCACCATCTATGCGGTGGCCGATCGCAACATCAACACGCTGATCGACTTCCGCTACGCGCGCCTGCACCGCGCCAAGGGCGGTGAAAACGGCCGCGGCTCTGACCAATACGGCGCAGCCGCCCCCGACATCACCTTGCGCGTGCCCGTGGGCACGGTCATCCATGACGCCGAAACCGGCGAAGTCCTGTTCGACATGGACACGCACGACCAGAAAGTCGTGCTGGCCGCAGGCGGCCAGGGCGGCATGGGCAACATCCACTTCAAATCCAGCTTGAACCGCGCGCCCCGCCAGTGGACGCCCGGCAAGGAAGGCGAACACCGCTACCTGCGCATGGAATTGAAGGTGCTGGCGGACGTGGGCCTGCTGGGCCTGCCGAACGCCGGCAAGTCGACGCTAATCACCCGCATCTCGAATGCAAAGCCGAAGATCGCCGACTACCCGTTCACCACGCTGCACCCGAACCTGGGCGTCGTGCGCACGTCGCCGTCGCGCAGCTTCGTCGTGGCCGATATTCCCGGCCTGATCGAAGGCGCGTCCGAAGGCGCGGGCCTGGGCCACTTGTTCCTGCGTCACCTGGCGCGCACCCGGGTTCTGCTGCACCTGGTTGACGTGTCCACGCCCGACCCCGACGCCGATCCGGTCGAGCAAGCCGTCGTCGACGCGCGCGCCATCGTTGAAGAACTGCGCCGCTACGACCCGGAACTGGCTCAAAAGCCGCGCTGGCTGGTGCTGAACAAGCTGGACATGGTGCCGGACCCCGAAGACACCAAGCGCCGCTTCCTGGAGCTGTATGACTGGAAGGGCCCTGTGTTCGCCATTTCCGGCCTGACCGGCGAAGGCACGCAAGACCTGCTGTACGCGCTGCAAGACTACCTGGACGCCGAGCGCGAAAAGGAACACCTGTCGCGCGACCAGGCCGAAGGCACCTATGTGGCGCCGGACCCCCGCTTTGACGACACGCGCTCGGATGCCGACAAGCCCGCCGCGCCGCGCGCAAGCGACGAATAAGCCATAATCGCAGTCCTTACGATTACGTCTTTTCTCGCCGCAGCCGGCGCCCAACATGTCTGCTGAAACACCCGCCGTTTCCGTCGTCACCAACGCCCAGCGTCTTGTCGCCAAAGTCGGCTCGTCGCTGGTCACCAACGAAGGCCGTGGCCTGGACCGCGCCGCCGTGGCGCACTGGGCCGCACAGATCGCCGCCCTGCACAAGCAGGGCAAGCAGATCGTGCTGGTCTCAAGCGGCGCCATTGCCGAAGGCATGGCGCGGCTGGGCTGGCGCAAGCGCCCGTCCGTCATGCACGAACTGCAAGCCGCCGCGGCCGTGGGCCAGATGGGGCTGTGCCAGGCCTATGAAGCGGCTTTCGCTGAATACGGCCTGCGCACCGCGCAGATCCTGCTCACCCACGAAGACCTGGCCGACCGCCACCGCTACCTGAACGCCCGCAGCACGCTGTTTGCGCTGCTGCGTTTGGGCGTCGTGCCGATCGTGAATGAAAATGACACGGTCGTCACCGATGAAATCCGGCTGGGCGACAACGACACGCTGGGCGCGCTGGTCACCAACCTGATCGAAGCCGACACGCTGATCATCCTGACCGACCAGCGCGGCCTGTACGAAGCCGACCCCCGCAAAAACCCCGACGCCAAATTCATGTCGCACGCGCAAGCAGGCGACCCCGCGCTGGAAGCCATGGCGGGCGGCGCCGGCAGCGGCATTGGCACCGGCGGCATGCTGACCAAGGTGCTGGCCGCCAAACGCGCAGCGCACAGCGGCGCGCACACCATCATCGCCTCGGGCCGTGAACGCAATGTGCTGACGCGTCTGGCGCAGGGCGAATGCATCGGCAGCGAACTGCGCGCCGTGCTGCCCGTATGGTCTGCCCGCAAACAATGGCTGGCCGACCACCTGCGTCTTCGTGGCCGCGTGATTCTGGATGACGGCGCGGTGCAGGCCTTGCTGCGCGAGGGCAAGAGCCTCTTGCCCATTGGCGTGACCGATGTCGAAGGCGAGTTCGGACGCGGCGACGTCGTGGCCTGCGTGGACAGCCAGGGACGCGAATGCGCCCGCGGCCTGATCAACTATTCGTCTGCGGATACCCGGCGCATCCTGCGTCAGCCGTCGTCACAGATCGCCCGCATTCTGGGCAGCATGACCGAACCCGAGCTCATGCATCGGGACAACCTCGTCGTTCTCTGAACCCGCGCTGGCCACGGCGGGCGTGTGCTGCAGCAGAATGTAGCCCCACCCCCGCACGGCCAGCACCGGCAGTTCGATGTCAAAGCGGCGCGCCTTGCTGCGCAGCCGCGAGACCAGCACATCGACGCTACGCGCGCCCTCTTGCGGATTACGCGGAAAGAAGCGATCACGACGCAGGCAATGGCCTGGCGCCCGCAACAAGCGGACAAAAAAGGCACGTTCGGTCAGCGTCAATGGCAGGCGCTCGCCGTCGGGGCCGGATAGCACCCGTTCATGCAAACGCCATGCTGGGCCATCGGTGGCGGGCGGCAACATGCGGCGGCGCAGATTGCGCAGCAACGCGTCCCACTCCAGCGCCCCCATGCGGGCTGAACTATAGGCATCCACGCCCGCCTCCAGGGCCTCGACCCGTTCGCGCGCTGAGGCCGCTGGCGCCTGCCACACGACTGCCGCATCAGGCGCTGCGCGGCGCAACGCCGCAATCAGCTTCGGCACCCCTTCTGCCTGCCCACGCAGCACCATCGCGTCGACATCTTGCGTGCGCAACCGATCCAGCAGCTCATCCGGCGATTCACAGGCGCTGACCTGCCATTGAAATTCTCGCAAGGCCGCGACAAAATTATTGCTCGCCATTTCATCAAGTTGCACGACCAACACATAGCCCCGTTCAAGCATGTGACCGCGCCTCCCAAAACTATCACTCAGGTAATGCTTATAACCACCAAAGTAAATCCTGAGCAAGCTTCAATCGACGCGTGAAGACATTTTCAGACCGATTGAAGCAAGCCCGTCTTCTGCGTGGTCACACGCAGAAGACGCTCGCTCGTCTCGCGCGAATCTCGCAAAGTGCAATCGCCAGTTACGAAAACGGCCTTCGGCACTCCAGCCGATCAACCCGTAAGCTCGCGCAGATTCTGAAGATTGAGCTTGAATGGCTGGAGACAGGTAAGGGTCCCATGGAATTGCCCATGGAAGGCTACGACCTGTCTGATACTTTGCCTCCGGCTGGCATTGCCGAGACCATGCCACGCGTGGCCCGCCGCCCTCGCCCCCAAGCGCCATGGCCGTTCCCCAACATTGCGCCGTCGCAATTCGACGGCTTGACCCCCGATGACCGAGCCATGCTCGAAGCATTGACGCAAACCTTTATTGAAACGGCGCAGGCGCGCCGCACCGTCAAACCGCGCGGCCGCAAGATCGGCTGATTTTTCCTGCCGCGCGAGTAAGCTCATGATCACCCGCGCGCAATTGGCGCGCGGCGACTTGCAGGAATCGTGAGCCATGGACTTGAGCAGTTTTTCAAGCCAGTACGCAGAAGCGCGCCGCAAGTTTCTGGACGCGTGCGCCGAACGCGATCTGGCCGTGCAACACCACATCCATCCCCTGCCCGGACGCGACGGCGAAACGCTGGCGCTGGATGTCGCCCGGCAGGGTGCGCCCGACGCCCCGAACCTGCTCGTGATCAGCAGCGGCTGCCATGGCATCGAAGGCTATTGCGGCTCCGCCGTGCAAACCGCGCTGCTGCGCGACGCGCGCTGGCACGCGCAATGCACGCGCGACGATCTGGCCGTGCTCTACCTGCATGCACTGAACCCCTACGGCTTCTCTTGGGACCGCCGCGCCACGCACGACAACGTAGACCTGAACCGCAACTTTCGCGACTTCTCGCAGCCCCTGGAAAACGACCGCCACTACCTTGCGATTGCTTCGCTGCTGGTGCCTGATGGGAATCACCCGCCGGGCCTGGGCAGTGAGTTGAGCCTGGCGTGGCGCGCGCTGCGCCATGGCCGCAGCGCCCTGCAAGCCGCGGTATCGGGCGGCCAGCAGGTTGACCCCAACGGGCTGTTCTATGCGGGCCGCGCGCCTACCTGGAGCCACCTGACGCTACGCGCCCTCTTGCGCGAACACGGCCGGCGCTGCGCCCGCATCGCGTGGATTGATGTGCACACCGGCCTGGGCGCGCAAGGCGTCGCGGAATGCATCTATCAAGGCACGCCTGCGGGCCCCGAATCATTGGCGCGAGCACGGCGCTGGTGGGGGCCTGCTGTGACCAGCGCCGAAGAAGGCAGCTCAACGTCCTGCGAACTCCCCGGCACGTTGGACATGGCAGCGATGGAAGAATGCCCACAAGCCGAATACAACGGGCTGACGCTGGAATACGGCACGCTGCCTGGCCTGAAGGTATTGAATGCGCTGCGCGCCGAACAATGGCTGCACAACCATCCCGACGCCCCCGCCGCTTTGCGCCATCGCATCAAGCGCGACCTGCGCGCCGCGTTCTATATCGAGACCGACGCCTGGAAACACGATGTGCTGATCCAGGCGCGGCGGGTCATGGAGGCGTCGCTGGCGGGCTTGGCCACGCCGCTATCCGCCTGAAGATTTGCATTGGCCTTGCGTTGGCCGCGCGCAAAAAAATATCCGCGCCGATGGGCGCGGATATTTAACCGGAGCGTGTCGCGATCAGGGCTTCGGCGCGGGGGCCGGTGCGCCGTTGGCCGGAGCCGGTGCGGCATCGCCACGGATCTTGGCGGCGATTTCAGAAGCGGCTTGAGCCGAGGCCACACCAAATGCCAGCACGCCACGGTTCAGCGGTTCGGCGATGCTCGGGGCAGCAACCAGTTCCTGATCAATCACCAGCGCCAGGCGCTTGCCGACGTTCTTGGTGCTGATTTCAGTCAGCTTGCGAGCGCCGGATTCCGAGAAACGCAGACCCACGAAGTTCTGGCCTTGACGATCAACCAGCGCGGCGGCGTCGGTCAGGTCGGCACGCGTCAGCACGGGCATTTCCTGCATGTAGAGCTTGCCATCGGGCAGCGAGATTTCGCGCATGCCGGGGGCCGGTTGTTGTTGCGCCAGATAGAAGTCCACCGACGAAGCGGTGGCCGGTTGCGTCGATTGCTGGCTGGCATCGGGCGTGGCCGCGGCGCCGGGCGCCTTTGTCGGGGCGGTCTTGCAACCCGCCAGCGCCAACGTCACGACAACCAAGGCGGGCGCCAATTTGCGTAGGGTCAGTTGCATGCTCGATTCCTTCTTCTTTAGTTAGCTATGCCCGGCGAGTCGGTAGCCCGCCCAGCGTTTGGTTGGAAAAAGTGTACAGAACCTGCATGACCGTGTCGCCGCAGTCTGAATCCAAATGTAAAGCAGTAATACCAGCTCTGGATGACGAGCACTTTAAGAATGGCTTCATGCAGGTTGATCATCGCTGGCGCCACGCAACATCGCATCGTTGAAGCGACTGGCCCGCTAGGCTCTATACTTCGCTTTCGCGCAGGGGTACTCGTCCCGCCTTTTCGGCTGGACGTGTTGAGAGAGTCCCTTCGTACCAGTACGGATAATGCCGATGCTGGGAGCCGTATTTCCGCCACGTGTCCCCGCACGCGTGGCGGAAGTCCATTCCCAATCGGCTCCAACCAATCGCTTGGAGCTTTCCATGAATGCCAATCCCAAATTCCTGGCCGCCACCGCCGAAGTCGACGCGGCGGCCGTCGCACCGCTGCCCAAATCGCGCCGCGTGTATGAGACGGGCTCGCGCCCCGACATCCGCGTGCCGTTTCGGGAAATCGAGCAGGACGACACGCCGACCATGTTCGGCGGGGAAAAGAACCCGCCCCTGACGGTCTACGACTGCAGCGGCCCCTACACCGACCCCGACGCCAAGATCGACATCCGCCGCGGCCTGCCCGAGCTGCGCCGCGGCTGGATCGAAGAGCGCGGCGACACGGAAGTGCTGTCGGGTCCGACCAGTGACTACGGCAAAGAACGCCTGACCGATCCCAAGCTGACGGCCATGCGCTTTGACCTGCAACGCCCGCCGCGCCGCGCCAAGGCCGGCGCCAACGTGTCGCAGATGCACTATGCGCGCCGCGGCATCATCACGCCCGAAATGGAATACGTGGCCATCCGCGAAAGCCTGCGCCGCGAGCACTATCTGCAAACGCTGCGAGACAGCGGCCCCGACGGCGAAAAGATGGTGAAGCGCCTGCTGCGCCAGCACCCCGGCCAATCGTTCGGCGCGGCCATCCCCGCCGCCATCACGCCGGAATTCGTGCGCGACGAAATCGCGCGCGGCCGCGCCATCATCCCCGCCAACATCAATCACCCCGAAGTGGAACCGATGGCCATCGGCCGCAACTTCCTGGTGAAGATCAACGCCAACATCGGTAATTCGGCCGTGAGCTCGGGCATTGGGGAAGAAGTCGAAAAGATGACGTGGGCGATCCGCTGGGGCGGCGACACGGTGATGGATTTGTCCACCGGCAAGCACATCCACGAGACGCGCGAATGGATCATCCGCAACTCACCCGTGCCGATTGGAACGGTGCCGATATACCAGGCGCTGGAAAAGGTGGACGGCAAGGCCGAAGACCTGACGTGGGAAATTTTCCGCGACACGCTGATCGAACAGGCCGAACAGGGCGTGGACTACTTCACGATCCATGCCGGCGTGCGCCTGCCGTTCATCCCGATGACGGCCGACCGCATGACGGGCATCGTGTCGCGCGGCGGCTCGATCATGGCGAAGTGGTGCCTGGCGCATCACAAGGAAAGCTTCCTGTACGAGCGCTTCGAAGAAATCTGCGAAATCATGAAGGCGTATGACGTCAGCTTCTCGCTGGGTGACGGCTTGCGTCCGGGCTCGGGCTATGACGCCAACGACGAAGCGCAATTCGCTGAACTGAAGACGCTGGGCGAGCTGACGCAGGTGGCGTGGAAGCATGATGTGCAGGTCATGATCGAAGGCCCTGGCCATGTGCCGATGCAGATGATCAAGGAAAACATGGAGCTGCAGCTGGAACATTGCCACGAGGCGCCGTTCTATACGCTGGGCCCCCTGACCACCGATATCGCACCGGGCTACGACCACATCACCTCCGGCATCGGCGCCGCGCTGATCGGCTGGTACGGCACGGCGATGCTCTGTTATGTGACGCCGAAAGAGCACTTGGGCTTGCCGAACAAGAAGGACGTGAAGGACGGGATCATCACGTACAAGATTGCGGCGCACGCGGCCGACCTGGCGAAAGGCCATCCGGGCGCGGCGATTCGCGACAACGCGCTGTCAAAGGCGCGCTTCGAGTTCCGCTGGGATGATCAGTTCAATCTGGGGCTGGACCCGGATACCGCGAAGGAATTCCACGACGAGACCCTGCCGAAGGACTCGATGAAGGTGGCGCATTTCTGCTCGATGTGCGGACCGCATTTCTGCAGCATGAAGATCACGCAGGACGTGCGGGACTATGCGGCGGCGCAGGGCGTGAGTGAGAAGGAAGCCTTGCAAAAGGGCATGCAGGAGAAGTCGGTGGAGTTTGTTCGGAAAGGGGCTGAGGTTTATCAGCGGCAGTGAGGGTTTTGGGGTGGGGTGGTTGAGGTTTGGGTGAAGGGTTGAGGGTGTTGGTTCGTGGAGTCTTGGGTTCTTTAGACGTCCGATGTGGCGGGGGCCTGGGGTGGGCGGGGCAACGATTGCGGTCCGGAGCCTTCGCTCCGGACTTGCCTAGGCGCCCCCCCCCCGTCGTCATCTTCGTCACCCGCCGTTGGCGGGTTCCTTCAGATTCCCTCGGGCTTATCGACGCCCCGCCCACCCCAGGCCCCCGCCACACCGGACTCGTTCAGCGGCAATCTCTCGGCCGCTGGGGGGAACGGTGTGCTTAGGGTTCTTCTCCACGGCGAGGGAGTGGAGAAGTATCTTGCGGGGCCCGCCCCCGGCCGGCCGCGCAGGCGGCCTTGGGGGGCTTACGCGTAGAGGTACGTCGTCACGCTGTTCGCTTCGCGTGTGGCAGCGATGTTCGAGTTCTTCTTCGTGACTTGAAGCCCTTAAAAATGCAGTCAGACTGCATTCATGAAGAAGTGCAGTCTGACTGCATTAATGCGCTTCATCCATCCTACGAACGGTGACCGCCACTTAAACCCCAGTGCGTGGCGCGCAATGGGTCGGCATGCGCAAGACAGTTCGCGCCGCGCGCCACCCTTTACCCCCCAAAATCCTGCGGCGGGAGCATTAGAAAACCGCTCTGCACATTCGCGAAAGCGACTACCGCGCAAACGCCCACCAATGCGTATGCCGAGTAAGGCCGCCCGCGCGGCCGCCACTCGGCGGGCCCCGCAGCACTCGACACTAAGGCACCCCCTAGCATCGCCACGACCCAAGACAACGGCAGCCCGTCGGCGCGGTGGCCCTGACTGCGCGCAACCTCGATGCGCCCGAGGGAATCTGAAGGAACCCGCCGAAGGCGGGTGACGAAGATGACGAAGGGGACGTCCGGAGCGAAGGCTCCGGACCGCAATCGTGGGCGCGCGCAGTCAGGGCCACCGCGACGATGGGCGACCTACGAAGATCAACCGACCGCCCCAAGAAACCAAGCTCACGAAGCCCCTCGACCACTCAACAAAATCCCGCCTACAACAACTTCCCAGGATTCATAATCCCCGCCGGGTCCATCACCTTCTTGATCTCCCGCATCAACCTCAACTCCACGGCATCCTTGCTATGCAAGAAATGCTCGCGCTTCAGCTGCCCAATCCCGTGTTCCGCTGAAATACTCCCGCCATAGCGATTCACTTCGTCCAACACCGCATCCGTAATCGCCGCGCCGTTCACCGCTACCCAGTCGCGTGCCGCGCCTGCCGGGCGGGACAGGTTGTAGTGCAGGTTGCCGTCGCCAAAGTGACCGAAGATGAAGGGGCGGATATCTGGGTACAGCGCGCGCACGCGCGCTTCCGCCGACACCATGAAATCCGGAATGCGTTCAATCGGCAGCGACACATCGTGCTTCAGGTGCGGGCCGTCGGCACGTTGGGCTTCCGAAATTTCTTCGCGCAACTTCCACAACGTCTGCAACTGCGACAACGACGCCGACACCGCCGCGTCCAGGCACAGGCCGCGTTCCAGCGCCGTGCCAATCACGTTCTCCAGCAACGTCGTCAGACCCGCTTCATCCGCCGTATCCGCCAGCTCTACCAACACATACGCGGGATAGCGTTGATCAAACGGCTCCTGCACACCCTCGGCATGCGTCAGCACCAGGTCCAGGCAATCGCCCGAGAAGTACTCGAACGCTTGCAGACGCGCGCCGCATTGTTCGAACAGAATCTCGAACAGCTGCAACGCCTGCGCCGGTGACTCGACGGCCGTCAGCACCACGGAACGGACATCGGTGCGCGGGAACAAGCGCAGCGCCACGGCGGTGATCACGCCCAGCGTGCCTTCGGAGCCGATCAGCAACTGCTTCAGGTCGTAGCCCGTGTTGTCCTTGCGCAGCGTGCGCAGGCCGTTGAAGATTTCGCCCGTGGGCAGCACGGCTTCCAGGCCCAGCACCAATTCACGCGCCATGCCGTAGCGCACCACGTTCACGCCGCCTGCGTTCGTGGCGACGTTGCCGCCGATCTGGCTGGAGTCTTCCGCCGCCAGGCTCAAGGGCAACAAGCGCCCGGCGTCCTGCGCCGCGCGGCGCAGGTTGCCAAGGATGGCGCCGGCTTCGGCAACCATCGTGTTGGCGACCGTGTCGATGGATCGCACGGCGTTCATGCGGTCCAGGCTCAGCACGACGTTCTTCGTTCCGCTGTCTGGTGTCGCGCCGCCGCACAAGCCCGTGTTGCCACCGCGCGGCACCACCGGCACGCCCTCTTGCTGGCACAAGGCCAGGCAAGCGGCGACTTCTGCGGTATTGCGCGGGCGCACCACGGCTTGCGCGTGGCCGTTGTACAGGCCGCGCCAGTCGGACAGCCACGGCGTGATGTCCGCCTCGGCGGTGTAGACGGTGTCGGGACCCAGGGCTTGGGTGAGGCGTTGCGTGAAATCGGATGCGCTCATGATGTCTGCGTGGCTGCGGGAAAGAGGGAATCAAGTTGCAGGCGGCTGGCCGCCTGCTGCAAATGGCGCACCGCCGCCTGGCGGGCCCGTTCGGGATTGCGTGCGCGAATCGCTTCAAAGACTGCGACGTGCTCCTGATGCACGGCCGCGGTCAGGCCGTCTTGCAGGCGGCTATTCGACCGGGCGGTGCTGACGGCCAGCCTCAGCTGCAGGTTCAGGTACTGCAACAGGTCTTGGTAGGTGCGGTTGTGCGTGGCGGTGGCAATGGCGACGTGGAACGCGATGTCGTGTTCCACGCCCTGCTCGGGGTGCTCAAGATGGGCCTCCAGGTCTGCCAGCGCCTGCGCCATGGCGCTCAGGTCGGCGGCGTTGCGCCGCACGGCGGCGAGCGCCGCCGCGCCGCCTTCAAGTTCCATCCGCAATTCGTAGACGTCGGCCAGCTTGTCGCGGTCAACGGCGAGGCCGCTGGACACCTGAAACCCTTGAGCGCCCGTGCGGGATATCACGGTGCTGCCCGAGCCTTGGCGGCTTTGGATCAGCCCTTGGGCGCGCAAGCGTTCGGTCACTTCGCGGATCACGGCGGCGCTGACGCCGTACTGCTCGGCCAGGACGCGGCCAGGGGGAAGTTTGACGCCCACGGCGTGCACGCCATCGGCGATATCCGTGGCGATCTGGCGGGCGACCTGTTCGGTCAGGGTGAGGCTCTTGGTCAACATGGGCGGATTATAGGCCTACTTTTCAGGTTATCTGATAACTTTTGATGAGAATCCGGATTCAATAACGTTGCTTGATCGCGTCAGGCGGTCGCGGGTTCGCCGTTGCCGCGCGCCATCGCAGCGTCTTCGGCTTCGCTGCCCCCCACGATTTCGCAGCAGCGGCCGCCGCGCGCCTTGGCGCGATACAGCGCCGCGTCGGCCAGGTCCAACGCTGCTTGCGGGCTGCGATTGGCGCCCGAAATGATCGAGATGCCGATCGACAACCCCACGCAGACGCGCGTGCCATCCGCCAATGCGATTGGCTGCGAGGCATCGCGCAGCAAGTGTTCGCCGAGCCGCAACGCGGCCGTGGCGTCGATGCCCGTCACCAGCACGATGAATTCGTCGCCGCCGATTCGGGCCGCCACGTCATCCACGCGCAGCATGGCGCGCATGCGCTGGGCGGTGGTCGTCAGCACCTGATCGCCCGCGGCATGGCCGTAGGTATCGTTGATGCGCTTGAAGTCGTCCATGTCCATGTACAGCAGCGCGGCGTCACTGTCGTGCCCGCGCTCGCTGGCGCAGACCCGTTCCAGCGCCGCCTGCAAGCCGGTGCGGTTGGCCAGGCCCGTCAGCGCATCTTCGCTGGCGCGGCGTTCGCTGGCGCGCTCGGCCAGCATGGTCGACACCAGGATGCGGTTCAGCCGATGCGAGGCGATGCTCATGCTGACCAGGTAGAACGGGATCTGCACGAAGACGATGGCAGTGACGTATTCGCCGGTGAACAAGGCGCCCAGGCACATCGGCCCCAGGCTCAGGAAGATCATTGCGCCGACCAGCCGTGGCGCACCGTAATTGCGAAAGCAGATACCGCCGGCCATCGCCCCGCACGACACGCCTGCCAAGGTTGCCGCCAGCCAGTCGCCGTTGATGAACGTGATGAAAACGCCGTAGCCCACGCTGAACGCCCACAGCAGGGCCAGCAGAATGTAGATGTCGGTGTGGGTGTTGCCGCCCTTGGGCGCAGCGCGTAACGCGGACCGCAGGATGGTGACGCGGATGATGGCCAGCACCACTTCCAGCACCAGCCACGAAATATAGAGGGGCTCGGGCCGGCGCCAGGCGACCACGCCGGAAATCATCAAGGTGTTGATCACGCCGCCCGCAAAAATGGGCAGCGTGCCGAACAGGCTGGCGATCAGCGCCGCGCGGATATCAGCAGGCGTGTCCTGACCAGCATGCGTCAGCCAGCGCGTCAGGCGCCACTTAGGCAAACTGAATTTCAGTCCTGTATCCACACCGTCACGTCCAAAGCCATCACCCGAATTCTGTAGGCTGGAGGGCGTTATAGCAGGTATTTCAAGGCTTTAACATTGTCCGGCAGGGCAATTCGGCCACAAGATGAGGGGAAACAACAAACGAGGCGGGTCGCGCCTGCCTATTGCCCGCGGTGGCCGCAGACCTCGCATTCCGGGTCGCGCTGGACATTGACGCTGCGCCATTGCATGGTGCGCACGTCCAGCCACAACAAGCGGCCCGACAGGCTTTCCCCAATGCCAGACAGCAATTTCAGCGCCTCGGCGGCCTGCATGCTGCCGATGATGCCGACCACCGGCGCAAACACGCCCATCGTGGCGCAATTGGCTTCTTCGACGTCGTCGGCTTCCGGGAACAGGCAGTGGTAACAAGGCGCGTTGTCATCGCGCAGGTCGTACACGCTGACCTGGCCGTCAAAACGGATGGCCGCGCCGGAGACCAGCGGCTTGCGGTGTTGCACGCAGGCGCGGTTGATGGCGTGGCGGGTGGTGAAGTTGTCGGTGCAGTCCAGCACCAGGTCCGCTGCGGCGACGGCGTCGGAAAGCGCTTGGTCTTTCAGGCGCTCGACACGGGCGTGGACCTGCGCTTGCGGGTTGAACGCCGCCAGCATGTCGCGCCCGGACTCGGCCTTGGGCCGGCCGACGCTGGCCGTGGTGTGGAGAATCTGGCGTTGCAGGTTGCTGAGTTCGACGATGTCGTCGTCAGCGAGCGTGATGTCGCCCACGCCGGCCGTGGCCAGGTAGAGCGCAGCGGGTGAACCGAGTCCACCCGCCCCCACGATGAGCACACGCGCCGCCAGCAGTTTTTCCTGCCCTTCGATTCCTAGCTCGTCCAGCAGGATGTGGCGGGCGTAGCGCAGCAGTTGCTCGTCGTTCATTTGTCCTTGCTGGGCTCGACTCCGGTCGGCGTGATCTTCATGCGCGTTGCCGTGCCGCCGCCCGGCTTGGCGTCAGCCTTGGCCTGAGCGCGCGCCGAACCCTTCTGCACCGGCTTGCCGGCCAGCACGTTCAGCGCTTGTTGCAGCTGGAAGTCGTCCTTGCCGCCGAATTCGAACACCTTGGTCGGCAAGTCCACATTGTCTTGCGCCGAGTTGGACTTCACCTCGTTGGCGGTCTCGGGGTTGGACAGGTGGCGTTGCAGGTCGGCTTCGCGCGGCAGGCGGAACAAGTCGCCATCTGCCGTATCGGCCACGACAAAGTCGGGTTCGATACCGGTGGCCTGAATGGAACGGCCGCTGGGCGTGAAGTAGCGCGAGGTGGTCAGCTTGACCGCGGTCGATTCCGACAGCGGCAGGATGACTTGCACCGAGCCCTTGCCGAACGTGCGGTTGCCCAGCACCTTGGCGCGCTTGTGGTCTTGCAGCGCGCCGGCCACGATCTCGGAAGCCGAGGCCGAACCCACGTTCACCAGCACCACCATCGGCACGGTCTTGGTCCAGGCGGGCAGGCCCGACAGGTAGTTGCTTTCACCGCGAGCGTATTCCGACGGCGTGGCCAGATACTTGTGGCGGGCGTCGGGCGTACGGCCGTCGGTGGACACCACCAGGGCGTCAGGCGGCAGGAACGCGCCGGACACGCCGATGGCGCTGGTCAACAGGCCGCCCGGGTCGTTGCGCAGGTCAAGCACCAGACCCTTGGGCGCTTCCTTCGCACCCAGGTCCTTCAGTTGCTTGGCCAGATCAGCGCCGGTCTTTTCCTGGAACTGAGCAACGCGGACGTAGCCAATGCCGTTGTCCAGCATCTTGCTGCGCACGCTGCGAACCTTGATGACGTCGCGAACGATCTTCAGCACGATGGGCTGGGGACGGTCGGCGCGCATGATGGTCAGCGTGATCGGCGACTTGGGCGCGCCACGCATGAGCTTCACGGCGTCGTTCAGCGTCATGCCCTTGGTGGGCGTGTCGTCGATTTTGATGATGAGGTCACCGGCCATCACGCCAGCGCGCGCGGCGGGCGTGTCTTCGATCGGCGAAATCACTTTGACGAAGCCGTCTTCCGCGCCGACCTCGATACCCAGGCCGCCGAACTCGCCTTGCGTGGCCGTCTGCATTTCGCGGAACGCGTCGGCATCCAGATAGGCGGAGTGGGGGTCAAGGTTGGAGACCATGCCAGAGATGGCATTGTCGATCAGGGTCTTGTCATCGACCGCTTCGACGTAGTTGTTCTTGATGGCCGCGAACACGTTGCTCAGTTGCCTGAGCTCGTCCAAAGGCAAAGGACTGCCGCGCTGAGCAACAGCTGTTACCCCCACGCTAAGCAATACGCCAGCCACCGCACCGATGGCAATCAGACCGAAACCGCGAAACTTGCGAGTGCCCATGCACACTTCCCGAATTTTGTTTTCGCCGATGGGGGTTTGGTAATTTACCAACGACTTTACCTACCAACCTATTGGGCCAGCCACTGGGCCGGGTCCACAGGAGCGCCACGATGGCGAATTTCAAAGTATAGGCCGGATTCCACTTGGCCGCCGGTTGCCCCTACCGTAGCAATAGTATCGCCACCTGTCACCGAATCCCCCACCCGTTTGAGCAGACTTTGGTTGTAAGCATAGACCGTCAGGTATTGCTGGCCATGATCCACAATGATGAGGTTGCCAAAACCCCGCAACCATTCGGCGTAGACCACGGTGCCGGGGGCCACCACCTTGACAGGCGTGCCTTCCGGCGCGCGCAGCACCACGCCCCGCCAAACGCCGCCATCCGGGCGGTCGACCCCGAAACGGCCTTGCACCTGGCCGCGCACCGGCATGGCCAGGCCATGCTTCAAACCGCTGCCGCCGCCGACCGCAGGCGCGGCGCGGCTGGCCTGCTGAGCCGATGCACTGCGGGTTGGAGTGGTTTCGGGCTCGGCAGGTTCCGCTTTAGGTTCCGCTTTTTTAGGCGTTTCTGCGGGTTTTTCCGCTGCCGCGGGCGGCGTTTGAACCGGATCGGTCAAACGCGTGTGTTTCTGTTCAGCCGGACGTAATCCTGCGGCGTCCGGGTCGGCCACGGCGACCGGCCCGCGATTCTGCCGCGAGGCCGCTTCGACTTGTTCACGCGCCTGCGCGGCATCGCGGGCATCCCGCGAATCGCGATCACGGCGCGCAGCAGCGTCGGCGGCCAGCTTGCGGTCGGCCTCGGCCTTCTTGCGGGCTTCGTCCGCACGGCGTTCGGCCTCGGCACGTTTTTTGGCCTCTTCGGCGGCGCGGCGGGCTTCTTCCACACGACGGGCCTCTTCCGCCTTCTTGCGCGCTTCCTCGGCCTTGCGGGCCTCTTCGATCTGCTTGGCGATGGCCGCATCCAGATCGGTGATCAGGCGCGACAGGCGCTGATCATCGCGGCCCAGCTTGTTGGCCTCGGCGCGCTGGGCGGCAATCTGCCCTTCCAGCTGCGCCAGCAAGGTGGCGCGCTCTTTCTGCTGGCCGACCAGAGCGGTCTTCTGCTCCGAGGTCTCGGCCACGACTTTTTCAATTTCCGCGCGCCGGGCGTCGGCACGCGTCTGCAATGCGGCCAGGCGTTCGATGTCTTCGCGCAAGGCCTGCACCGCGTTGGCGCGGGCTTGCGACACGTAATCCAGGTAACCCAGGTTGCGGCCCAGCACTTGGGGATCGTCACCAGACAGCAGCGCCGTCCACGGCGACAAGCCGCTGGTGTACTGGGTGCGCAATTGTTCGGCCAGTTCCGTGCGGCGTTTGGCCAGCACGGTTTCCTGCACGCCGATCTGCTTTTCCAGCCCGGTCAGGTCCGCCTGCGCCTGGCGGTTGGCCTCGGCCAGCTCCCGCAGGCGCAGGTTGATCTTGGAGATGGCCGATTCCGATTGCTTCAACGCATCGGCGGCTTCCTTGCGGGCGGCCTCGCGGCCATCGATATCCTTTTGCAGGTTTTCGATGCGATCCCGCAAGGCGGCCTGCTGACGCTCAGCGTCGGACTGGCGTCCGGCAAGGTCGTTGGGCGCGGCCCGAGCCGACAACGCTCCGCCGGTCAACATGACCGCCAACAACACCCCTGCCGTGCGACGCATAGTAGGACCTGCTCTCACCGGAGGGAGCCTCGCACAGGCTGAAAATCGGGTGCCGGGCTAGGCGTGGCCGACGCCGCGTGGCCTGCACCACGCAAGGAGGCTACAACAACGCCAGGCGCCCGATTTTCAGCCTGCCCGAAGGGTGATTGCGCAATCATGCGAGGTTCCATCTGGTGTGAACAGGTCCTTTAGTCCTTCTTAGCCTTGCCTTGGGCTGCGACCGCAGCCATGGCCGCCTCGATCTCGGCGGCGTCGCCCAGATAATAGTGGCGGATCGGGCGCAGGTCATCATCCAATTCGTAGACCAGCGGCTGGCCAGTCGGAATGTTCACGTTGACGATGTCGTCGTCCGACACATTGTCCAGGTGCTTGATCAGGGCGCGCAGGCTGTTGCCGTGGGCGGCGACCAGCACCTTGCGGCCGGCGCGGATGGCCGGGGCGATCGATTCGTTCCAGAACGGCAGCACGCGGGCCACGGTGTCTTTCAGGCACTCGGTGGCGGGCAGCTGGTCAGCCGGGATCTTGGCGTAGCGGCTGTCGAAACGCGGGTGGCGTTCGTCGTCCAGCGCCAGCGGTTCCGGGGCGATGGCGTAGGCGCGGCGCCAGATCAGGACCTGCTCGTCGCCATACTTGGCGGCGGTCTCGGCCTTGTTCAAGCCTTGCAGCGCGCCGTAGTGGCGTTCGTTCAGGCGCCAGTTCACGCCGACCGGGGTGTACATGGCGTCCATGGCGTCCAGCGCGATCCACAGGGTGCGGATGGCGCGCTTGAGCAGCGACGAATAGGCCAGATCGAAGGTGTAGCCCTCTTTCTTCAGCAATTCGCCCGCCTTGCGGGCCTGTTCGCGGCCGGTTTCGGTCAGGTCGACGTCGGTCCAGCCGGTGAAACGGTTTTCCAGATTCCACTGGCTTTCGCCGTGGCGCATCAGAACGAGTTTATGCATGGTTTGGCACGCTTTCCGCGCGGGTTAAAGTTAAAGGATGGTTAAAGAATGCGCTCATTTTATAATTGAGTGATTTTGCCCTTGATTTAGCCCCGGCGCACCCGTCCATTTCCCTGGCGCGGCGACCCGGATTTCATCTCGGGTTCGCCGTTACCAGGCTCGTCGCCACCCTTCAGGATGCCCCGTGGATCTTTTGCAATTCTTGCTCGATAAAAACAACGTCTTCATCGTCGGCGTGGCCGTGATCTCCGGCGTGATGCTGGCGATTCCAGCCTTGCGCAAGGGCCGCTCAGGCTCGGCCGTCAGCACCGGCGAAGCCATTCAGATGGTCAACCAGCGCAACGCTGTCTGGGTTGACGTGCGCCCCGCCGAACAGTTCCAGGCCGGCCATATCGCCCAGGCCCGCAACGTGCCGGCCGCCGATCTCGAACAAAAGGCCGCGTCGCTGCCCAAGAACAAGCCGCTGGTTGTGGTGTGCGATAACGGCCGTGACTCGGCCCGCGCCGCCGCCAAGCTGCGCGCCCAGGGTTTCGCGGACGTCGTGCCGCTGGACGGCGGCATGCGCGCCTGGTCGGCCGCCAGCCTGCCGGTCACCCAAAAGGGCTGAGCGCGGCTCGCCCCCTTTTTCATCTTGAATCCTCAGGAGCGCCTATGAATAAAGTTGTCATGTACAGCAAGGACTATTGTCCATATTGCGCACGCGCCAAGGCTCTGCTTGAGCAACGCGGCGTGAGTGACCTGGAAATCATCCAGATCGACCGGGACCCGTCCCAGCGCGATGTCATGATCGAACGTACCGGCCGACGCACCGTGCCGCAAATCTTTATTGGCGATACCCATGTCGGCGGTTGCGACGACCTGATGGCCCTGGATCGCTCGGGTGGCCTTGCCCCCTTGCTGAACGGCTAATCGCCTTACCTTTGCCCCCTCCCACCAACGGAAACACTCATGGCTGATCAAGACCAAAACACCCAGCAAGAAGGCGGCAACGACGCGCCCTCGTTCAATCTGCAACGCGTCTACCTGAAAGACCTTTCGCTGGAAATGCCGAACGCGCCCCACGTCTTCCTGGAGCAAGAAGCCCCCCAGGTTGAAGTGAGCATCACCGTGGGCGGCCAGCGCCTGGCCGAAACCGTGTTCGAAACCACGGTCACCGTCACCGTCACGACCCGCATCAACGACAAGGTCGTGTACCTGGTTGAAGGCACGCAAGCCGGCATCTTCGAAGCGGCCAACATCCCCGAAGAGCAGCTCGATCCGCTGCTGGGCATTGTTTGCCCGACGATGCTGTACCCGTACCTGCGCGCCAACATCGCCGATGCGATCACCCGCACCTCGATGCCGCCGCTGCACCTGACCGAAGTCAACTTCCAAGCTCTGTACGAACAGCGCCTGGCCGAGTTGCAACAGCAGCAGCAAGGCGCCGCCAACGGCAATGGCAACGGCAGCGACTCGGGCATCATCCTGCCCGCCAGCGCCACCCGCCAGTAAGCACGCCACGCCCCGATGAACCATCCCACCGAGCCGCGCTTGCGCGTTGCTGTTCTGGGTGCGGGAAGTTGGGGCACCGCGCTGGCGGCGGCCTCCAGCCGCCGCCACGCCACCACGCTTTGGGCGCGCGACGCCGCGCAGGCTGCCGCCATGGCCGCCACGCATGAAAACGCGCGCTATCTGCCGGGCATCTCTCTGCCCAAGTCCCTGAATTTTTCCTCTGATCTCGACGCCACGCTGCGCAGCCTGCAAGACGAGGGCGCACGCCGCCTGATCGTGCTGGGCGTACCTGTGGCCGGGCTGACCGCCATTTGCAGCGAACTGTCGCGCCGGCTGCCCGCGTTGGGATTACAAGACACCCCCATCGTCTGGACGTGCAAAGGCTTTGAAGCCGACACGGCCAGGCTGCCCCACGAAATCATGCGCCAGGCGCTGCCTGACGCCATCGGCGGCGCCTTGTCGGGCCCGTCGTTTGCGCGCGAAGTCGCTCAAGGCCTGCCGGTTGCGCTGACGGTCGCCAGCACCAGCACCGCATTGCGTGACGCCACCACATCCGCGTTTCACGGCGCGGCGCTGCGCGTGTACGCCAGCGCTGATCTGGTCGGCGTGGAAGTGGGCGGCGCGCTGAAAAACGTGATTGCGGTCGCCTGTGGCATTGGCGACGGGCTGGCGCTGGGCACCAACGCCCGCGCCGCGCTGATCACCCGCGGCCTGGCCGAAATGACCCGCTTTGGCGTTGCGCTGGGCGCACGCGCCAGCACCTTCGCCGGCCTGACGGGCCTGGGCGACCTGGTGCTGACCGCCACGGGCGAACTGTCGCGCAACCGCCGCGTGGGCCTGGAAATCGGCGCCGGCCGCAAGCTGGCCGACATTCTGGCCAGCGGCATCACCGCCGAAGGCGTGCGCTGCGCCCGCGCCGCGCGCGACCGCGCCCGCGCCATCAACGTCGAACTGCCCATCACCGAAGCCGTCTGCGCCGTGCTGTTTGACGGCGTCGCCCCCATGACCGCGGTGTCCGCCCTGCTTGCGCGCGACCCGCGCGACGAAAGCGCGGACGCCAGCGGCCCGCTGGACGACGAATCGCTGGGCGGTCACCTCTGATTTCACCCTAACAACAAAACACCCGCCCCCTTTCGAGGAGACATCCTTCATGACGCAAACCCGCAAGCTCCGGGTCGGCCCGCTTCTGCGCGGCCTGTGCCTGGCTCTAGCCGCCGTGCTGCCGGCCGCCGCCCATGCCGACTGGCCCGATCACCCGATCCATATGGTCGTGCCCTTCCCGCCCGGCTCGTCGCCGGACATTCTGGCGCGCACGATTTCCGAGCCGCTGTCGCAAGCGCTGGGCCAGCCCATCGTCATCGACAACAAGCCGGGTGCGGGCGGCAACATCGGCACGCGCATCGTGTCGCAGGCCAAACCCGACGGCTACACGTTGCTCTACACGATCAACGGCCCGCTGGTCACGGCCCCCACGCTGTACAAGAAGACGCTGGGCTATGACCCCATCAACGATCTCGCGCCGATCTCGCTGGTAGGCACCAGCCCCAACGTGCTGGTCGTGCCGGGCAGCCTGAAGGTCGACAACGTCCAGGACTTCGTCAAACTCGTCAAAGGCCGCGGCAACTCGCTGAACTACGGTTCGGTCGGCCCGGGCAGTTCGGCGCATCTGGCGATGGAAATGTTCAAGGAACGCGCCGGTGTGGACCTGGCGCACATTCCCTATTCCGGCTTCCCGCAGGTCATTACCGCCATCATCGGCGGCGATGTGCAAGCCGGGTTCATGGTGCCCGCCATCGCCGTGCCGCAAGCGCGCGACGGCAAGGTCAAGCTGCTGGCCGTGACCAGCCTGCAACCCAGCGAAGCGCTGCCGGGCGTGCCGACGATGGCCTCGCAAGGCTACCCCGACTTCGAAGCCATTTCGTGGAACGCGGTGCTGGCCCCCGCAGGCACACCCACCCCGATCGTTGAACGGCTCAATAGCGAGCTGGCCCGCATCATCAACAGCGACGCCGTGCGCAAGCAACTGGCGTTGCAGTACTTCACGCCCGCGCCGTCCACACCGGAAGCCCTGACCGCCCGCATCAAGAATGAGAAGGCGCGTTGGGACCAGGTGATTGAAAAGCTGAACCTGTCGCTGGATTAAGCGCGCCGTTCAGGAACAGGCGGCGTGCTTACACGCCGCCTTCAAACCCTTGCTGACGCCACGCTTCGAACACCGTCACCGCGACGGCGTTTGACAGGTTCAAACTGCGCTGCCCGGCGCGCATCGGCAAGCGCAAGCGCTGCTGGGGCGCGAACATCGCCTGATGTTCGTCGGATAGCCCGGCCGTCTCGCGGCCGAATACGAACACATCCCCCGGCTTGAATCCGATGTCTGCCACGCTGCGCTGCGCCTGCGTCGTCAGCGCGTAGATGCTGGAGGCGTCCGCCCCCGTATCGTCCAGCGCTTCCTGCAACGTGTCGTGCACACGCACGGGCTGCCACTCGTGATAATCCAGGCCGGCGCGCCGCATGCGGGCATCGTCCAATTCAAAACCCAGCGGGCGCACCAGGTGCAATTGGGCACCGGTGTTGGCGCACAGGCGGATGGCGTTGCCGGTGTTGGGGGGAATCTCGGGGCAGACGAGGATGACGTGGAACATGGTGGGGCTACAGGGCGAAGGCTAGGGGAAAGTCTGGGCGGCGGGTCTGGGCGAAGGGGCTAGGCCGAAAGCCGAGCCCCCAATACAAGACGGCGAAAACGCGGACGGAATGCGGAGCAGCGACGCGCCGCCTGGCGGAATTGTCGCCGATTTGCGGCGCAAGGCGTTCGGGGTCACGGCGTACGGGCGAMCACCAGCACGGTCACCCCGGCCGCGCCCGCCGCCAGCAAGGCGACGGCGGCGGCTTCAACGGTGCTGCCCGTGGTCATGACGTCGTCCACCACCGCGACATGCCGGCCCCGCACCGATGGCGCGCCCAGAAACACGCCCGCCGCCACCTGCTGCCGAGCGCGCCGGCCCAACGCGGTCTGCCGGGGCGTTTCGCGCCGCCTGCGCAGCGCGTGGCGGACAAGCGGCACATGCAGTTCCGCCGACAAACTGCGCGCGATCTCCGCCGCCGGATTCATGCCGCGCAGGCGCAGCGACGCTCGGCTGGCGGGAATGGGCGCCAGCAAGATGCCTTCGGGCAGCCCGCCTTCGCTGCGAACGGCGTCAGCCAGCAGGCGCGCCAGCACCGGCGCCATGCTCAAGCGCAGCTGGGTCTTCAGCATGCGAATCAGGGCGTCAGCGGGGGGCAGGTAGTCGAACGCGACGATCGTGCGCAGGTAGGCGCGCGGGGCGCCCAGACAAGCCGGACAGGTTGACGCCGTATTGGGTAAGCGCAAGGCGCAACGCGGACAACGCGGCGGGCTGCCGGGCGGAGCAAAGGTGATGTCAGCCTGGCACCCACCACATAGCCGCGCCCCCGCCACACGCGCGCCGCACAGCGGGCAGTCGCAGCCGATTCGGGCCGCCAACCACCGCCCCATGGCCTGTAGGGGCAATCGGGTACGTCGGCCGGGATGCGCAATAATGGGTGCCATCCCCCATGAAATCATGTTCCGCCCCGCGGCGACGTCGCGGGCGTGACCGAAATGTCCCTGCCAGAATCCGCCCCTCTCCCCACTCTTCCCATCGTCAGCGCCGATGTGCCGCGCCAGTTTGCCCGCCGTGGCGACTTGTCTGACGCTCAATTTCTGTATGGCGAAGTGGCCCGCCGCATGCTTGGCCGCCTGCAATACATACGCGTACAACCGCAAGCGATGCTGGATGCGGGCTGTGGGGCCGGCGATAACCTGCCCCTGCTGCGCGAACGCTACCCAGATGCCGCCTACACCGGGCTGGACAATTGCGAACCGCTGCTGGAGCTGGCCAGAAAGCGCCACGCGCCTGCGGGCCTGGGCGCCTGGATCGGCAAGCTGGCCCGCCGCGGCCCGTCTGCCCCGGCCTTCGTCAACGCCGATCTGGCGGAGACGGGGCTGGCCCCGGAATCGCTGGAACTGGTCTGGTCGAACCTGGCCATGCACTGGCACCGCGCCCCGCATGCGGTACTGGCCGAATGGCGGCGCATCCTGAAGGTGGGCGGGCTAGCGATGTTCTCCTGTCTGGGGCCGGCCACGCTGCGCGAGCTGCGCCAGGCGTTGACCGACGCCGGCCTGGCCACCGCCACGCCGTCCTTTGTGGACATGCACGACTTTGGTGACCTGCTGGTGGAAAACGGCTTTGCCGACCCGGTCATGGACCAGGAAATCCTGACCTTGACCTACCGCAGCCCCGAAAAGCTGCTGGCGGACGTGCGCGCGCTAGGCGGCAACCCGGCTGAAGGCCGTCGTGGCGGGCTGGTCGGCCGCGACTGGCGCGACCGCCTCGTCGCCGCGCTGGAAGCGCAGCGACGGCCCGACGGGCTGATCGCATTGAGTATTGAAGTGGCCTATGGCCACGCTTGGCGCGCCGCCGCGCATCGAACGGTGGCCGGAGAAACCCGGCTGTCCGTCAGCGCCATCGGCGGCCGGCAGCGCGGAAACCCCTGAACAGGGTCCGCGCCCCGGAACGCGTACCTAGTGCAGGCGTTCCGGCAGGGGCACGCTGACCCCCGGTTCAGAGGCCGACAAAGGCTGCATCGGCTCAGAGTTCGCCCGGATACGGCGGCGCAGCACCGCCGTGGGTTCCGCCGGGGCAGCGGCAGCCGCCGACTCGCCACGCCAGGCATGCGCCATGGCGTCAACCACCAGCGGCAGGTCACGCAGGCGATGAAACTGGCTGCGCAGCCAGCGCGCATCGTTGCCGCTGCGCATGGCTTCGTCGCGCAGCGCGGCGATCATGTCGCCCGTGCCCAGCTCTTCCGCCACCGGCATCAGGCGCTGGAACAAGGCGCGCAGATGGTCCATCAGGCGCAGTCGCTGGCCGTCCGGCGTGACATAACTGCCCTGCAAGCCAAAACGGCAAGCCTGGAAGTGGTTGCTGCGATAGGACAGCCACGCCTTGTCGCTGGGGTCCTCTTCACGCATCAGCAGCACCGCCAGGGCCTGAGCGAATGCCGCGATCTGGCAAGCGCGTTCAACCGTCAGCGGGGTGTCGCAGACGCGGATCTCGACCGTGCCGAACTCCGGCTTCGGGCGGATATCCCAGTACAAGTCCTTGATGCTTTCCGCCAGGCCGTATTCACGCAGCTGGGCCAGATGGGCCTCGAACTGATACCAGTCCTTTACTTCAGGCGGCATGTGGCCAGCCAGCGGGAAGCTGTTCACCGCGTTCAGACGCGAGCACGAAAAAAGCGTATCCACGCCCTCGCAGTACGGCGACGAGGCCGACAGCGCGATGAAGTGCGGCACATAGGGGGACAGACGGCGCAGCAGCTTGATGGAATCGTCGCCGCTTTTCACGCCCAAGTGGATGTGTTGGCCGAAAACCGTAAATTGACGCGCCAGGTAACCGTACATTTCGGCCAGGTACTGGAAGCGCGGGGTGTCCGAGATAGAGCGCTCTTGCCACCGCATGAACGGATGCGCCCCGCCGCCTGCGACCGATACGCCGACCGCGTCGGCGGCTTCGACCAAGGCGTCGCGCATCTCGCGCATTTCGGCCAGCAGGCCCATGGGGAGCTCATGCACCGAGGAATTCAGTTCGATCATTGACCGCGTGATTTCCGGTTTAACGCGATCGGCAATGGGGTGGTTGGCCATCTGGGCCAACAGTTCATCGGAGGCAGCGGTCAAATCAAAACTACGGGGGTCGATCAGTTGCAGCTCGAGTTCGATGCCCAAGGTGTTGGGGGCCGACGAAATGAACGGGATCTGTTCCATCTCGGACTCCTTTGAATGTTTGATGAGGGATGCGCCGTTCGACCTTGAAGCCCGGCAACATCCCGGGGGGCACTAGACGGCAGCTTGTGAACGCATGATAGCCGCAGGTTTGTGGCAAAACGATTGAAAATCGTGACATTTGTGTGCAACATCGCGAAGCATCCAGTTTTGCCCTCTGAGGATAAGTGAGCAAGTGCTTACAACATAGAAACGGCGCGGGTTGCGGGCCGATGGCGGCGGCAATCCAAGTCAGGAAGCGGATTTCGAGAGGGGGTGGGATAACCCTTTATCGGGTTATCCCGGGTGAAAATTCGAGCCCGGTGGCCCTTATTTGCGCCAGAAAATGGGCGTGAACAGCACCAGCACGGTCAGCAATTCCAAGCGGCCAATCAGCATGGCGAAGGTGCAGACCCAGATCTGGAAATCAGACAGCACGGCGAAGTTGCCCATGGGGCCCACCGGGCCCAAGCCCGGGCCGGTGTTGTTGACGCTGGCGAAAACGGCCGAGAACGCCGTAATCGGGTCCAGCCCAGAGAGCAGCAGCAGGCTTGTGAAAACCGCGATAGAAAGCCCGTAGAACAGCATGAAGGCCAGCACGGACGACATGGTGCGGCCCTCAACGGCCCGGCCGTTGATTCGCACCGGGCTGACCGCATGCGGGTGCAACATTGTTACCAGCTCGTTGCGCGCCTGTTTGACCAGCAGGATCGCGCGAATCATCTTGATGCCGCCCCCGGTTGACCCGGCCGACGTCGCGAAGCCGGACAGCAGCAGCATCGTCAGCGGTGCAAACAGGGGCCACTGCGCGAAGTCCGTGTTGGCGTAACCGGTGGTGGTGGCCATCGAAATGGTGTTGAACATGCCGTAGCGCAGCGCTTCCAGCGGCTCGGCGTAGACGCCCTTGACGTACAGGAACACCGAAATGACCAGCCCCACCCCCAGCACGATGACCAGGTACGGAATGGCTTCCGGACACCGCACGTAGGCGCGCGGGCTGCGCTGGCGGAAGGCGTTGAAGTGGGTGGCGAAGTTGATGCCGGCGATCAGCATGAACACCATGGCCACCATTTCCACGGCCACCGAATCGAAGTGGGCGAACCCATCGTCCCAGGTGGAAAAACCGCCCAGGCCCATCGTGGTGGCCATGTGGCACCAGGCTTCAAACCACGACAGCCCCACCGCCCGGTAGGCCAGGAAGCACAGGATCGAGAACACGAAGTACACCGCGTACAGCGCCTTGGCCGTGCTGGCGATGCGCGGCGTCAGGCGCTCGTCCTTCATGGGCCCGGGCGTTTCGGCCCGCACGACCTGATGGCCGCCCACGCCCAGCAGCGGCAAAATCGCCACGGCCAGCACCAGGATGCCCATGCCGCCAATCCAGATCAGCGTGGCGCGCCACAGGTTGATCGACGCAGGCAAGGCGTCCAGGTTGGTCAGCACCGTGGCGCCGGTGGTCGTCAGCCCGGACATGGCCTCGAAATAGGCGCCCGTGAACGACAGTGGCAGCCCCGCGCCGTGGAAGTACAGCATCAGCGGAATCGCGGCCAACAGCGGCAGCCCGGCCCACACGGCCGAGACCAACACAAAGCCGTCACGCGCCCGGAGTTCACAGCGGCTGCGCCGGGTCAACGCGGCCAGCCCGCCCCCGATGCCCACAGATATCAGGAAGCCATTCAGGAACGCCTGGCGCGCGGCGTCGCCGCCGACATACGCGACCACCAACGGAATCAGCATGGTGAGGGCGAACATCACCATGGTCAGACCCAAGATATAGAGGGTGCCCAGGACGCGCTTCATGGGAGCCTATCCAGCGGCGCGTGGCCCGCAAGGGGGCATGGGAACGGCGCGCATCAGAAGAAGGACGCCGAGACTTGGAACAGCTTTTCCACGCGCGGCATCTGCCGGCGCGAGGGCACAAAGACGATCACGTGGTCGTCCGTTTCGATAACGGTGTCGGCGTCGGGCATGATGATTTCGTCACCCCGGACCAGAGCGCCGATGCTGGCGCCCTTGGGCAGGCTGATCTGGCCAACCGGCCGGCCCACCACCTTGGAGGTGGAACGGTCGCCGTGGGCGATGGCCTCCAACGCTTCCGCCACGCCTTGGCGCAGCCGGTGCACGGCCGCCACGTCGCCGCGCCGCACATGGCGCAGCAGTTCGCTCATCGTCGCCTGCGACGGCGACACGGCGATGTCGATATGGCTGCCTTGCATCAGCTCGCCATACGCCTGCCGGTTGATCAGCGCGATCACCTTGCGAGCGCCCAGCCGCTTGGCCAGCAACGACGACATGATGTTGTCTTCGTCGTCGCTGGTCAGGGCCAGCCAGGTATCCATGTCTTCGATATTTTCGCGTTCCAGCAGGGCCTCGTCCGTGCCGCTGCCATGCAGCACCAGTACGCTGTCGGGCAACTGGGTCGCCAGGTATTCGCAACGCTTCAGGTCGCGCTCGATGATGCGGACGCTGTACTTTTCTTCGGCCAGCTGGCGCGCCAGACGCAGGCCGATATTGCCGCCGCCCGCGATCATCACCCGGCGCACGGCGCGCTCGGCATCGCGCAACTGACGCACGGCACGGCGCGCATCCCGCGAATCCACCACCAGCACGACTTCGTCACCCGGGGCGATCACGGTGCCGCTGCCCGCCCGCAGCGGGCGTCCGCCGCGCAAGACGTCGATCACGCGCGCCTTTACGTCCGGCCAGACATCACGCAGCTTGTCGACGGACGAATGCGCCATCGGGCTGCCGTGGCCGACCCGCACGGTGACAACGCTGATGCGGCCTTCGGCGAATTCCACAACCTGCAAGGCCTCGGGAAATTCGATCAGGCTGTGCAGATAGGTCGTGACGCTGCGTTCGGGGCTGATCAGGGCGTCGATGCAGAAACCGTCTTCGCTCATCAATTCCGGGTGTTCCGGAAATTCCGCGGAGCGGATGCGGGCAATGCGGCGGGGGATGTTGAACAGCTGGCGGGCGATCTTGCACGCCACCATGTTGGCGGCGTCAGAGGCCGCACAGGCGATGAACAGGTCGGTATCAGCGGCGCCAGCGGCTTCCAGCACCGACACTTGCGAGCCGTCGCCATGGACGACCCGCAAGTCGAAGTGTTCTTGCAGGTACTGCAATTGCGTGGGATCAGAATCCACCACGGTGATGTCGTTTTCCTCGGACACCAGGTTTTCGGCCACGCTGGTGCCTACGCGACCAGCGCCCATGATCAGGATTTTCATGTGCTGCGCTTGCGCGCCGACTCGATGCCCAATTGCTTGAGCTTGCGGTAGAGGTGAGTACGTTCCAGCCCGGTGCGTTCCGACACACGCGTCATGCTGTGGCTTTCGCGGACCAGGTGGTATTCGAAATAGATGCGTTCGAACTCGTCGCGCGCTTCCCGCAGCGGCTGATCCAGCGAAATGCTGCCCAGCAGCCCGTTGGACGCCACCGGCGCGTCATTGGCGGGCGCCGTCGTCAGCACGGGGGGATCAAGCTCGTCTTCAAGCGCCACGGTGGCGCTGGCGGCGGCAGGATGTGCGGCAACCGGCGCCGGATGCGGCGCGCGGCCGCGCGCCAAACCCGCCGCAACGGTCTTCAAGAGACGTTGCAGCGTGATCGGTTTTTCCAGGAAATCCATGGCGCCGATGCGCGTCGCTTCGACTGCCGTATCGATGGTGGCGTGGCCGCTCATCATGATCACCGGCATGTCGAGCAGGCCTTGCGAGCCCCACTCCTTCAGCAAACTCACGCCATCGGTGTCGGGCATCCAGATGTCCAGCAACACCAAATCAGGACGCATGCGAAGGCGTGCGGCGCGCGCTTGCGCCGCGTTTTCGGCCAGTTCGACCGTGTGTCCTTCGTCGTAAAGGATCTCCGACAAAAGCTCGCGTATACCGACTTCGTCGTCAACCACCAGAATTCTGGCCATAAAGCATCCACCTATTGCGTAGCCGCATTATCCTTTTCTTGCGCGGTCGCGTCCATAGTGTCTGTCCCGGGAGCCAACCGGGTCAACAAGATGGAAATCCGCGCGCCTCCTTCCTTGCGGTTGGCAAGGTCGATACGTCCGCCATGCTCTTCCACAATCTTGCGTACGATTGCCAATCCTAACCCAGTCCCGTGGGACTTTGTGGTTACGTAGGGCTCGAACGCGCGCTGCATCACCTGCGCCGGAAAGCCCGGCCCGGTGTCGGCAACGGTAAATCTCAATGCCTGCTGATCGGCCCGGTCGGGCTGTTCGCTGCGCATTAACTGGGTCGTGACGCTGACCCGGCCCTCGCCGCCCAGCTCGGCAATCGCGTCGCGGGCATTAGACAGCAGGTTGTGTATGACCTGGCGCAACTGGGTGGGGTCGCCTTCAATTTCGGGCAGGCCCGGCTCCAGCTTCACGTCCAGGTTCAGCGCTTTGCCCACATGGCGAGACGCCGCGCCATCGGGCTCCCAGCCATATAGAGACAGCACGTCGGCCACCAGCGCGTTGAAATCAATGCGCTGCATGACGGCCGGCGGCGTGCGGGCATATTCGCGGAAATCGTCCACCATCTGCTTAAGCGACGCCACCTGATTCACGATGGTGTTCGTGGACCGCGTGACGATCTGGGCCTCGGCCGGTTGCAGCTTGCCTTCCAGCTTCATGGCCAGGCGCTCGGCCGACAGTTGGATCGGCGTCAGCGGGTTCTTGATCTCGTGCGCCAGCCGGCGCGCCACTTCGCCCCAGGCCACGGTCCGGTTGGCGGAGATCACTTCGGTGATGTCGTCGAACACCACCAGATACCCGTTGCCGCGCCCATCCACACGCAGATGGGTGCCGCGAGTCAGCAAGGTCAGCGGATGCGGCGCCGTGGGAGCGCCCCCCTGAGCGGGGCCGATTTCAAATTGCTGTTGCCAGTGCTGACGCTCGGAACCCACCGCCGCGTGCGTCGAAAACGCCTGCCGGACGATGTTGGCGAATTCGAGCATGCCGTCTACGGTTTCCAGCGGCCGGCCAATCACCGAACGCAGGTCCGCGCCCAAAATGGTCTGGGCGCCCTGGTTGACGGTGGTCACGCGGAACGACTCGTCAAACACCAGCACCCCGGAAGACAGGTTCGACAGCACGCTTTCCAGATAAACGTTCGACCGCTCCAGCTGCTGGCGATTGCTTTCGACCATCCGCCGCGCCTCATCCAGTTGCCGCGTCATGGCGTTGAACGACCGCGTCAGCTGGCCGACTTCGTCGCGTTCCGGGGGTTCCGGCAGCGGCCGGTAATCCCCCACACCCACCGCCTGCGTACCGCCCGCCAGGCTGAGCAGCGGACGCACCAGCCGCTTGGACAGCGACAACGCCACGGCGATGGCGCCGAATGCCGCCAGCAGCAGCGCCAGCGTCAGCGTAATGCCGTAGAGCTTGCGCAGGCCCAGCCGCGACAACGCAAGTTCCTGGTAATCACGGAAACCTTGTTGCACCAGATTGGCGTTGTGCGCGATTTGCTCAGGCACGGGTTGCAGCAGTTGCAGCCAGCGCGGTTCGGACGCAGCGCCCAACAGATTGTCGTAACGCTCAGGCCCGGTCAGCGGAATCACCACGCGCAGATGCAGGCCGCCCTCGACGCCGGGCGTGACGGGGTCATCGGCTTCAGCCGCCGAATAGCCGCGCGCCAGACGCAACTGGTTCATCACGGTCGACGGCGGCATCGCGGGCAGCAGCTGCCCGTACTGGCTGGTCGAAAACGCGATCATGCGGCCGCTGCCCGTGAACACCATGGCCTCTTGCACGCCATTGGCTTCACGCAAGCGCGTCAGGGCCAAGGTTATGCCGCTGTCGGTGCTGCGGTTCAGCTCCATCGCCATCGATCGGGCCCGCGCATCCAGGTCAGCCAGCAGCGAATCCAGCGCGGCGCGGCCCAGGTTCAGGCCGGCTTCCAGCGCCGTGTCCACGCGCACGTTGAACCAGGATTCGATGGATCGCGACATGAACTGCACGGAGACGGTGTAGATCAGGGCGCCCGGGACGACGCCGATCAGCGCAAAAGCCAGTGAAAAGCGCGCGGTCAGGCGCGCGCCGAATTGCCGGCGCCGGATCTGCCGGGCCAGCCGCACCGTCAGCGCCACCACCCAGACAAACAGCGCCAGGGCGAAGATGCCGTTCAACACCAGCAGCGTGTCGTAATACCGCGCAAAGCGCGAGGCATTGCCCGTGGACCATGCCAGCAAGCCCAGCAACGCCAGGCCGCTTACGGCACCCACCATCAGGGCCAGCCGAAGCAACAGCCTCATGAGGGATCTTTCTCCTTGTCGCTCAGCATGAACGAGAAGTCCATCCAGGGAGTCCCCTGCGCCCACGAGCTGCTATTCAAGGCGTTGACCTGGAACGGCCGGGGCAAGAGCGAGGTGTCCAGGCGCAAACGCAATTGGCCGCCATACAGTACCCCTTGGTCAAAATCAGCGGCATCCGCCACCGGCCAGTTGCGGATATGGCGGATGACGCTCATCGCGTCATCCAGCGAGGCCACGGGGAAAGACAGCTCGCCCACGCCCGCGCGCCATTGCCGGGTCAGGGCGTTGTAGACCACCCGCCAGGTGCGCGACGTGTCCACCAGGGACTTGTCGAACCAATACCAGCGCTCGCGCGTCATGGTGAGGTCGGCGGTGAAATAAAGCGGGACGCCGCGCTGAGCCGCGTCCCGCAACTGCTGGTTCAATTCAAATTCGATGTCCGCGTCGATCTCGAGCTTGCCGTTACGCACGGCCGGTTCAACCCGGGTGACCTTGGGCTCGGCGCCATAAACTTCGCCGCCCGGCACTAACGAAAGCAAGGCAGATACCAGCAACAACCCAAGAAATAAACGCGAAATAGTGGACATACGACACCGAAACACCGTCATGCCCCTATTCTTGGTGATTCAGGACTGCTTGGCAAACAAGGCGTAGAAAAACCCGTCATGTTGCTCGGCGGGTGTTGCATTGAGCGCAACTGGCAGCAACTGGCCCGGCGCGTCCAGCCGCTGGGCTTCCGGATGACGCTGCATGAATTCCAGCGCCTGGCGGGCGCCCTCGATCGGGAACACCGAGCACGTCACATACAGCAGCCGGCCGCCGGGCGCGACGGTTTGCCACAGCGAATCCAGAATCTTGGCTTGCAGCGTGGCGGTGCGGCGCACGTCGTTTTCACGGCGCAACCAGCGGATGTCGGGATGCCGGCGCACGATGCCCGAGGCCGTGCAGGGCACGTCCGCCAGCACCGCATCAAAGGGCTTGCCGTCCCACCAGGCGTCCAGATCGGCGGCATCGGCGGCTTGCAACTGCACACGGTTGCTAGCCAGACCGAGGCGGCCCAGGTTCTCTTCCACGCGCTCAAGGCGTTCACCGTCGGCATCCAACGCCACCAGATCAATGTCGGCCAGCTCCAGCAGATGCGCCGTTTTGCCGCCGGGCGCCGAGCAGGCGTCCAGCACCCGCATGCCGTCAGCGGGGGCCAGCAATTCGGCCGCCAACTGCGCGCCCGCATCCTGCACCGACCACCACCCTTCCGCAAAACCCGGCAACTGGGTCACAGGCTTGGGGCTGCCCAGCACCAGACCAGACTGGCCCACCGGCTCCGCCGCCAACCCTGCCGCCTGAAAAGCGGCCAGCACCTGTTCGCGGGTCGCGCGGCGGCGGTTCACACGCAGCGTCAACGGCGCCGGCACATTGGCAGATTCCAGGATCTCGCGCCATTGCTGGGGATAGGCCACGCCCAACTGCTTGACCCACCAGCCGGGATGGTTCCATTGCGCCTCGGGGCTGTCGGCCACGGCGGCCTCAAGCGCCGCACGCTCCCGCAGGAAACGGCGCAGGCAGGCATTCAGCATGCCCTTGAATGACGACAGGCTGCGAGTATTGGAGGCAGCCGTCACGGCCTGGTCCACCACCGTGTGCGCCGCATACACCGGCATACCGGGCAGCGCCGCAGCGGCTTCGCCCTCTTCTTTCAGCAAGGTCAGCGACACCAGCAACAGCGATTCAAACAGCACGCTGGGATAGCGCTGCACCAGTTCACGGCCGACGGCATCAGCCCAACCCAGATAGCGCATCGCGTGGAAAGACACGGCCTGGGTGGCCGGACGCAGGGCGGAACTGACGTCGGTCAACGCGTCCGTCAAGGAACGGCCGTCCAGCACGCCCTCGACCACCCCCGCGCTGGAAAGAAGAACGGAGGAAAGCGGGGGGGCAAGATTGGGGGAGTCGGAACGCGTGGACATGGTGGGAATTCAAAGGATAAGACCGATATGGTAGCCGCACCTGGACGAATGGCGGCCCGCGCGTCAAACTTGCCGCTGCCCCGGGAGCCCTTTATGACCACCGCCACGCTGCTGCTGTTCATCCTGGCTTCGGCCGTCGCCATCGTGACGCCGGGCCCCACCACCCTGCTAGCCATGAGCAACGGCTCGCGCCACGGCGTGCGCGCCGCCAGTTGGGGCATGGCGGGTGCGGTACTGGCGGATTTGATGTTGGTCGGCGCGGTGGCGTCCGGCCTGGGCGTGGTGCTGGCGGCGTCGGAAGTCGCCTTTCAGATTATTAAATGGGTGGGCGCGGCGTATCTGGCTTATCTGGGTTGGAAGATGCTGCGATCGGATTCGGCACTGGTCTTGCCATCATCGGCCTCGGCAGCCGACGCCCGCCCGGTCGGGTTGGCGCTGGGCATGCGCAGCTTCCTGGTGGCGCTGACCAATCCCAAGGCGCTGTTGTTTATGTCCGCGTTTCTACCGCAATTCATCAACCCGCAAGCGCCGCTGTTAATGCAATACGCCATCGTGGCGGGCGTCCTGGCGACGATCAATATATTGACGATGCTGGTTTATGCGACGCTGGGCGCGCAACTGGTGCGGGCGTTTCAGGGGTCGGGACTGCGCTGGCTGAATCGGGTTTGTGGGGGGTTGATGATTGGGCTGGCGGGGACGTTGGCGCTGTATCGGCGGGGGGCTTGAGGGGCGGGTGGGTGGCGGGGAACTGGCGGAAAGCGGATTGGATGGCGCTGGAATTTGTTCGAGGCGCTTGATTAGAGGCCGTTAAATCCTGGCAAGGAGTTAACGGGAACGCTTTTGCGACTTCCGCGGTTGCCCCTGTAAGTGCTGTTGTCAAAGCCGAAACCACCACTAGGCGATGCATGCGGCGTAGTACCGGGCGGTCTGATAGCCGGCATGGCAGGTCCACAGGCCTGTCTGCTTCATGACGGACTTGAAGTCGCTCTTAATCGTGGCCGACGCAGGCCGCCGCCCGTCTGGGCGATTACCTACTCAGATCTCCAGCGCGGAGCGCAGCATCTTCCGATGGATCAGTGCGCACGCACCTGATCGCTGCAATTTACAGCACTTCCAATACTGACATAGGGAATCGATCGCCGTTGACGACGCCTCCCCTAAAGGCAAATTTTCGAAGCTTGAAATCCCACCAGTTCGAGTTCGCGTTCGAGGATAGTCAAAGCGCAGGTGCCACGCGTCTGCAGATCTTGTTGGTGATCCACGCGTTAGCCACGTTCTTGATGTGGCTAGTCGGCAAATTGGCCGAGAGCCGAAAACTGAGGCCAGCCTATGAATCCAACAACCGGAAAGACCGGCCGACCATCTCGCTGCTTACCCTTCAGGCCATGATATATGCCGAACGGACTTTGGCCTTGACCGAAACGTTAGTCCATGGGCTCTTTCGAACACCAATGAACACTGCCGAACTCCGCCTTTTGCCCTTACAAATTATAAGAACGGAGCCTCTTAATCACATCCAACACAGTACCCACCTCCAGATATAGCTCTTTTACCCTCTCACTACCCACCTTCCAAACAAGTCTATCCCCAACACTGGTCTTTATAAAATAGAGAAAGCACGCACTATCACTCATTGCAGTGGCTGTTAAGTCAAATAAGCCATCCAACAATTCAGAGCCGTCACCCCAAAAATACTCGCTCGCAACTTTATAAAGCTCTGAACTATCGATCTGCGTATCATTAACACGCAGCTCTTCAATGGGCGCATTAGAGTAGAAAGAAATTATTGTTCTTAACTCAAATACATCCACCACACTAAAAACTCTTTCTCCATTTATATATAAGAAAAAAACCCCATTCCTCCAAGAATCATCAGATAAATTCCAATTATCGACAACATCAAACTGGAGCGAGAAATTGAATGGATCACCTACTATCATTTTAGTTTCACCCCCAACTGTTTTTGCACGTCGCTTGGTATCTCGCCCCGGCCCGCTTGCACGCGCACGCCGTCCTTGGCGGTGCCACCTGCGCCGCCGTCAAGGTGACGTCGCGTCCCGCCTGCATGTTGAGGCTGCCGGCGTCCACACGAGAGACGCCCGAGATGTATGAACTGCACGTCGCGCCGTTGTTTTGCGACGCCGATGGGGGAGTAAGCACAATGTCGCGGCCTGCCATCAGGGTGGCGTCGCCCCTCAAGTCGCCTTCGCGAAACAGCAGGTAGACCTGCAGGACCAGCACGGTCTCGGTGGTGCCGTCGGGCAGCGTGATGGACAACCGGCCGGACTAGGTGGGTGATCAGCTGGCGCGGCTGCGCTTCGGTCAGCGCCGCGCCAAGCTTGCCGCCGTTGTCCACGGCGAACTGCACGCCGTTGACGAGGAGTTGCTTGGCCGGCCCGTAACTCTCAAGCTGCGAGCCGCCTTTCGAATTCACATCAGATCTAGAACGCCCGACGGACAGTACAGGGGCGAATCCACGTCTTCGCGGCGAATTCAACAAGCGCCAGCCTCCACGTTCTGCATCATTTGCCGTACGAATCTCGTGGCTCAGCAAAGCGCAGTTCTCCAAACTTCTCGCACTGATATGAGTACTTCTCAGTGCATCGCTTCAACATCGTACGCGCGAGCTTATTCGCCATGCTAGCCGCAATTTTCTGCCCTTCTGCTGTAGGACCGCGATTCGAGAAATCGCGCAGAGATATCCGATACGTTTCTTCGGCCATGGCTCGATATTCGCCAGATACGGCGTCATACAGACGAATGATGACGCCCACGCTGGGAGGATATTGTTGATAGCCTGCGAATCCATTGGCCCTACCGACGACCACCACGTACCTCGCCCCGGCAGACGCTGCGTCCTCTTTCATCGTTGGAGGCCTGGCTGTGTGGGCCTCCACAGGGCGGGCTTTAACAGTTGCCTTGACGCCCGCGGAGTCCATAGCATTTGGGAGCTCGCTATTCAACGCCTTGCATACCGCTTCGGCGGCGTACGAGGCAGGATAGGCTGTTCTCGCACCCACAATTCCAATGCCGTCGATTTTCTCTTTGAAATCGCAGTCGGAGGTAAATATCAGAACCGGACTGATTTTCTCCTGTGGCCCCGGATTCGACATTAATGCCTTGGGTGATGAACCCATGATGAACGAGCAACCGGAAGATGCCAACAACAGGGCTACCGCGAGAGGTTTGCGTGAGCGCATATATTTGTTTCTCCCGATATTCGCCAATTTCATTAACGATCAAACCAAATGAATTTCGGAAACACCAAAGCCAGGATTACTTATCGGACCGCAGCATTCACTTGAAATTTATAGAAAATTATCTTTGCACCGATAGCCACTGTGCAAAACAGGCTGGCGCTCAATATCGATCCCAAAGCATCATCAGTTCGATCCATCTGAATCAGACTTTTCTTTTCCATTATTCGGCTTTCGCCCTTTCAACCACCCACGAGGATACGGAGAAGGTTCAAACGAGCGAATACCCAATTGATCTTCCCGGGCGGCATAGCCACCAACACCGCCAACCACAAACCCGACTATATATAACCAACCCGTCCGCCAGATGTCTAAATCGAGAAAAACCGCCCCACCGCCAACGATTACAAAAAAAGCTCGAAAGAAGGGGCGAAATTTCCATCACGGATAAATATCGCTTTTATTTTTTTTATAAATCTCATAAAAATATTAACTTGCATACCTCAATTTTAAGTAATCACCAATTACATTGGAAATCGGAGAAGCGAGGGGCGCAATATCACTACCGCCTTTGCGACGCCGATGTGGACGTCAGCGCAATGTCACGGCCGGCCGACAGCGCGACGTTGTCGCCCTTGATACGCGACACAAGGTTAGTCAGATCATCGCGCGCAGCCAGGCTGACGACGGCGCCTTGGATCAGGCCGCCGGCCTGGTTGACGATGTTGGCGGCGATCACGAAGGTGGCGTCGCGTACGCCGATGGTGCCGCTGTTGTAGATGTCGCCGTCCTATAATGAATCACAACTAGCCCTTTATTTTAGGGTGACGAAACTGCCTCGACCCACCCATCTTTGGCCCCAACGGACAATTAACAGTGTGCTCGATCGCGGCGTCACAATCAGATAGGTCTTCAACTTTGGATGCAAGGCCAAGTTTTCGGTACCGAAGGCTATCAATCCCATCTTTTTAACCACTAGGGAAAACCGCTAGCTAGCGCAATTTTCTCTCATCAGTTCAATCGCAGCCTCGAGCTTTCGGTGGCTATCAATGGAAAGACGACGTCCCTTATATATATTTAGATCCAATACTTCGACGGATACGCCTGTCAAATCATTACCTGGCCGTGGGATTTCTACAGTCGCAATACGATTTAAGTCGATCAACACCCAGTAAATATCCTCGGCCTGCTCAGGAATCCAATTTACGATCAGGGCAAACGACAGCCTAGGAAAAGCCGTTTTAAGAGCAGCCAATAGCAAAGGATTAGTGCCATCTGAAAACACCGATGTCATAGAGCTAAGTAAATCCGCTTGCACATGATCACGAGAGCTCATTTCATTACCCCTGGGAACGCTGTTACTAAATTCCCAAATCTATCAGTCATAACAGTCATTATCGAGGTCGCCCCTCCCCCACTAAATTTATCAGTACCAATAATATGTTGAACATCGACTTCGCGCACATAGCGCACACCATCAGCACTTTCTACAATTCGTGTGACCGGAGTACTCACAACAGCTTTGCTTTGCAGAAGACCACGCAATTCAGGCTCCCCAATAGAAAACTGGCTTGCATTTACTTTTCCCGACAGGTGACGTGATACCAAGTGTTCCATACCCTCGTTAGCCAAATTAATTCGGGACTGGACTCGACCAGGGACACCACCCAAGGTATTCAAAGGGCTTTTTGCACCAAGCACCTTCCCCGGCGCATTACGCGGGCCAGCCAAAACGGAAGTTGGCAGAACAGCGCCACTTTGAATAGCCGCGGCCGTTTCTGCGGATATGACGCCAATGGTTACGGCATCAGCGGGATTTGCAAACGCCCAAGAAATTAATGTTGGTGGAAGCCCCGCCAACGCCAAAGCGGCAGAAACACCGCCCGCAGTGAATGTCAAATTAGACATCAAGTTCAGGCTTTGCGCATTCCTGGTTGCCGCGTCCACCACTTTGCCTTCGGCAGGAAACTGAAGCCCGTTTTTCACGTAGAAGTCAGCGAGCATAGGCAGATTCTCTGCATACATTGCTGAATCGTTCCGCTGAAACGGAGGCGCGTAAAACATGTACCCGCCGTCGGGCAACATGCCGTGCGCCTGCTTTAAAAACGCCTGCGCTTCTGCATCCCAAGCTCCCTCTGCCCCCGTCTGCACTTGCCGATAGGCTTGGGCGGCCAATTGCTTTAACGCATCCTCCTCGGCTATCCCCTTCCTCGACGCGTAGAGCTTGGCATTCTTTTCAATCCATTCAGTCTCAGAGGGATGCAATTGGCGGTTGAACATATTCGATGCGGCTGCACCTCCTGCTCCGCTTAGGCCGCCTGCAAGTCCCCCTGCCGCACTCGCGACCACGTTCGTAATGACCTTGTAGACTTGGCTGCGAAGTTCGACAGGCAAATCTGCCACCGCCAGAGCGATCTGATCCTGCACAAGGTTGCTCGCCAAGTCCCCCGCGATCGTCCCCGCAATCGCCCCTGCGACATTCCCTCCCCCCAATGCCGCACCAATACCCGCAATAGCTGCGTGCATGGCAATCGCGCCCGCCTCGCCCTCTCCCCAAAGGTCAGGGTCATCCTTCTTCAGATCATTCAGCACGTCCCCCGCAATCTGCATCCCCAACTGGCCAAACGCCTGTTGGAACTCCAGTTGCTCGCGGACCTTATCCTTGTCGAAGATCTGTCCGATGCTGCCATTCGCGCCTGCGGTGTCCCGGCTTAGGCCCGCCGTGCTGTCGCGGCCGGTTTCCTTTTCCGAGCGCACTTCGATCGCGCCCGGCGCGATGGCGGCGTAGGTCGTGCCGGAATCGCTGCCGCTGGTATGACCAAAGCTCAATCCCGAGGGACCGATCCCATTCGCACCGCCCTTATTGGCAACGTCGAATGCGCCCGACATACCAAGGTTCACACCAGCAGTCGTGGACTTGTATGCGGCCTTGTTCTCCAAATCGGTAAAGCCGAACGTCTCCGTGGACAGCTTGTTCTTCGCCGCTTCCGCGTCGCTGGCGATCACCGCCCCATCCAGTTGCGTGTGCTTGCCGACGTAAATGTCAAAGCCGCCGGTCCCTGCATATAGGCCCGATTGCTCGATGACGCTGTCGTAGTTGGACTTGGTCTTGCCGATGCTGGCGCCGATATACGCGCTGCCGGTCATGGAGCCAAAGCTGAAGCTGCCGCCTGCATTGACCTGGCTTTGCTTGGCGTTGTAGCGGTCCGTGTCCTGCTGGCTGGCGATAGTCAGGTTGCGGCCAATGTCGGCGCGAATGCTGTCGGCGCGCGCTTGCGCGCCCATCAGTACGGTGTCCCGGCCCGAGATCAGCGTCAGGTTGTCACGGGCGCTGATCTGGGTTTCCTGGTAGGTCGTGCCGTTGCCGTGGGCGTTGCCTTTGCCCGCGTAACCGCTGGCGAAGATATTGATGCCCCCGCCGCTGCCGCTATCGGAGACGCCGATGCCAACACCGACCTTCCAGCCGCTGTTTTTGTTGGTCGAGGTTTCTGTTGAGGTCTGTGCCTGGCTCAAAAGGTAGAGATCATTCGTTGATGCCAGCAGGACGTTCTTGCCGGTGACGTCGCTTCCGACAATTGACAGGTTCCCAGACCCGGCGACTCCCTTCTCGCCCAGCGCCGCAATGGATACGTTCCCCCCCGCCATGATGGACGACTCAAACGCAGTCTCTTGCGTGCGCTTAGTCTCGCTGGCGGATTTGCTGGAACTCAGACTGATCTGGATCTGGGCGCTTGCGGCTTCCTTTTGTGCTGTGGTCGCCTCGGGGCCCTTTGCCGCGTCCATCATGCGATCAGCCTGCACCGCCTGATACGCGGCCTGCCCGACCTTGACGGCCGCCAGGCGGCCGCTCTTGGCTTCACCTGCTTGCTTGAGCGTGCCGTGAATCTGTTGCGCCGCGCCCAGCACGCCTCCGGCCATTCCGATCGTGAGACCGGATTGCTTGAGCTCGTGATACTCGTGTTGACGGGCTTCACCCACGCCAGCCACGATGGCGACGTCGCGGCCTGCGATCGAAATATCGCCGTCCTGCGCCAGCACGTTGCTGGCGAACACGCCGACATTGCGGCCCGCATCGATGACCACGTTGCCACCGACACTGCCCACGGTGCTGCTGGAATAGCCGCCGCTCTCGCCCTTCATCCAATCGGTTCGCGCTTGCTTGCTGTAGCCGATGTTGAATCCGCCGCCGCCGCCCAATCCCGATTTCGTGACTTTCTCGTACTGATAGTCTTTGTACGATTCCGCCGCAGCCTCGATCGTGAGGTCCCGATTGGCCGTCAGCATTACGTCGTGGTCACCGACCACGTTGGAACCCTGCACGGTCAAGTCGCGTGCGGCCATGAGCGCAACGGTATCGCCCATGAAGTTGGAGCCCTTGGCGTCGGTCCAATCACTGGCCGTTTTGGTATGCGTGGTCTTCGACGACAGGAAACCACGGGTTTTGTAGTGCGTTTCGTCGTAAGCCGAACCGCCCTGCACACCGGCCGTCAGGTTGATATCGCGGCCCGCCGCGACGCCCAACTGTTTTCCGGCCGTAACATCAGCCACTCGCGCGTTGACGTCCTGCCCCGCGATCAACGTGACGTTGCCGCCCGCATCGATGCTCGAACCGATTTCCTTGCTGGTGGCGAGGTCATGCCGATTCTTCCTGTTCAGAACCAGCGATTCGCCATGACTCTCCTCCAGCGTGGCCAGATTGATATCCCGGCCCGCTTGCACCCGCACGCCGTCCTTGGCGGCCACCTGCGCCGCCGTCAAGGTGACGTCGCGTCCTGCCTGCATGCTGAGGTTGCCGGCGTCCACACGAGAGACGCCCGAGATGTGTGAACCCCACGTCGCGCTGTGATTCTCCGACGCTGATGTGGAGGTCAGCGCGATATCGCGCCCCGCCTTCAGTGCGACGGAATTTCCCTTGATCAGCGACACCAGGTTGGTCAGGTCGGTGCGCGCGGAAAGATCCACGGTGGCGCCCTGGACCAGGCCGCCTGCCTGGTTGACGATGTTCGATGCGCTCATGACGGTGGCATGGCGCGCGCCGATCGTGCCGCTGTTGTTGATATCACCGTCCGCCGCCAGCTTGACGTCGCGTCCGGCCATCAGCGTGCCGTCGCCTTTCAAGTCGTCTTTTCGCACGACCAGGTAGACCTTGGGCACCAATGCGGTTTCTGTGCTGCCATCAGGCAGGGTGACCGTTTCGGCCACCAGCCACACCAGATCGCTGGTTAGCTGGCGTTGTTGGGCTTCAGTCAGCGCAACACCCACCTTGACGTTGTGGTCGCGGGCGAATTTGGCGCCTTCGGCCATCAAGGCCTTGTACTGGCTGTCGTTGTCGCTGAAGCGGCCCAGGAAGCGCTGACCGGTCGTGGCGAGTATTTGATCGGATACGAGCTTTTGCTCGTAGAATCCGTCACCCAGTCGCTTGGGTTGACCCGAAGGCGTCAGGAACTTGGCGCCGGGCGGAACCAGAGCGTCCCAGCCCGCCAGCCGCGCGCCAGACAGCGTCTTGGCGTCTTGCACGGGGTTGCCTGTTACGGTGCTGCCGTTGGCCAGCACCGTGTTACCGGCCGCGGACGCCGTCGGGGCGTCAAGACGCTGCACGTCTACGCTCGAACCAGCGCCTACTGCGGGGCCTGCCGGCCCCTGCGACGTGACGGCGCCCTTGCCGATGGTGGCCTGGACGTGGCTGGGATCGGAAGGCTTGTCAGCGTGCTGACCGGCAAGCCCGGCACCTGCCCCTGCGCTGCCCGCTACCGTGGTTCCCGGCAGCGCGTCCGGCTGGCGCAGCAGGTCGAACAGATAGTCGCTGGACACGGTGGGGCGTTGGCCGATGAAGCGCGAATCGGTGGCGACGATGTAAGGCGCGTCGGGGCGCTTGTCCACTGCAAACAGCTGGTTGTCGGGGATGCTGGCCGGGTTCGAAACGGTGCGCACCACCGTTCCACCGGGCAGATCCAGGCTGGCGACCAGTACGGGTCCCGGCTTACCGACGCCCGTGGCGCCGGGCGCCGATCCGTCAAGCGTGACGCTGGTGTATCCGCCCGAGGTTCCCACAGGAAGTTCAATGGCCTGCCCCGCCAGAGTGGCGGTGTACGGGCTGGAGTATTCCTTGCGGTCCTTGGAGCGCGCCTGCGAAACCGTGGCCGTGCCTTGGCGCGTCACGGTGCGCTGTCCGCCCGCGCCGATGTTGTTGATGGCCGGGCCCGCTACATGCAGCGCCCCGCCCGCTGCGATCTGGCTCTTGTCGTTGGTGACCGAGCCGGCCAACGTCATTGCGCCGCCGGACAGGATCTTGCCCGGGTCCGAGGACAGCGTGCGCGTCTCGGTGACCGTTTCGTTGACCTGGTAATAGGTCAGCGTGCCAACCAGCCGGTTGTTGAAATCGGCGTTGAATGCGCGGATGCGCGCGTCCAGCGCTTTGTATGGCTCCGTGTAAGCGGCATAGGCCGCTTCAAAGGCTTTGCGGCGCGCGGCTTCCGCAAGGCATGCGGGGCTGTTGGTAAAGCAGGGAGCTTCCGGGGGAACCCACACAGGCAAAGAGCCCGTCGGCGGCGTGACGCCGAACACCGACCAGATGCGCGCGTCGGTGCCATAGCCGAACCATTCGGGCACGTCCCAGCATCCGCCTCCGGCGTCGCCGCCACTGCAAGCGACGTCGGCCGGGGTAAAGGCCAGTGCAATCGGCGCGCTGACACCCGCCTGGCGCCTTCCGCCGGGTGTGTAGTCGAACGGCGGGCCGTAGCGCGCCGCCGGGTACTTGTCGGACGGCAGCAGGAACATGCGTTCGGGATCGTCGTCCAGCCAAGCCGGGTCCTTGCTGCACTGGGGCGTGACCTCGTCACACAACCAGTGCGTCTCGGCGTCGTACATGTCGGTACTGCCGGCCGGTGTGAAGTACACCTTTGACTGCGACGCAACCTGCACGGTCTGGCTGGTGTATCCCGCGTTCTGGTTCAACAGCGACGCCGCCGAAATGCGGGCATCGCCCGCCGCTTCGATGGTGGAACCCGTGTTCAACAGCGATCCCGCCTGGCCTGCCGCGTTGCCGCCGGCATCCAGCGCGCCGCCGATGGCAAGATCCGTACCGGCATAGATCAGCGCGTGCTCGCGATTCACGAGCGTTGCGGCGCCCAGGTCCATGGCGCCTCGGGACGCGATGACGGCGCCGCCGCCCACGCCTGCACTGTTGACGAGTGTTTGGGTCTGAATCGCGACCTTGTCGCCGTAGATGCGGGCAAGGTTATCCACGCGGCCGGCGTTGATGTGCGTGGCGGCGCCATCGATCAGCCCTGCATTGGTCAAGTCCTGCGCGACGTTGAGCGTATTGGCGCCTCCGGCCAGAAGCTGACCGCTGGCCTGGTTGACCAGCGAGTCCGCCTTGATGCTCAAGTCACGCCCGGCGCTGAGGGTGGCGCTGTTGTGCAGCGCGCCGCCCAAGGACAAGTTTATGTCGCGGCCACTGGAGAGGTCGCCCGTCTGATTCAACGCGCCCGCATATTGAAAGGTAAGATCGCCCGCCGATTGCAGTGTGCCCAGGCCGTGCAAGACCTGCGCGATGACGGTCAGGCTGTTGCCCGCCAGCAGCTTGCCTTGGCCGTTTTTCAACGCGTCGGCCACGATGCGGGCGTTGCCCTGCGCGGCCACCTCGCCTCCCTGGTTATCCAGTTCCCGCGTGGTCAGGGTCAGGTCCTCGCCTGCCTGGATCGAGCCGCCTTGGTTGTCGACGCGGTCCGCCACAATGGCAATCACCTTGCCCAGCACACCCTTCGGCGTTGCACGATCCGCTGTCAGCGTGGCGCGGTTGTCGAGCGCGCCATCCGCCTTGAGCACCAAATTGCCACCAGCCAGCGTGCCCGCGCGGTTGACGACCGTGGCGGCGGCGATGTTCAAGTCGCCCGCCGCAGCGATGAGCCCGTCGGTGTTGTCGAGCTTGCCACCCAACGTCAGGGTCGCGGCGCCGGTCGAGGTCAGTTTGCCTGCCTGGTTGTGTAGATTGTCGGCAGTGATATCCAGGCCGCCGCCTTGCACGACGGCATTGCGCGTGTCGATATCGCCCGGCGTGGCAAGCGTGACGTTGCCCAATGCGGACAGCGTGCCGTGCGCAAGATCCAGGCGGCCTGCGGTAAGCGTCAGGTCTTTGCCAGCAAGACTGGTGCCGTGATGGATGAGGTCGCCCGCCGTCAGCGTCAGGCTGCCGGGCTGGTTAAGGACGCCGTCGCCGTCCATGCCGGCCACGAAACGGCCGGCGTTGGTCAGCACGCCCGGCGTGGTGACGAGCACGTCACCCCCCGCCAGGACCGAACCCTGATTCAACAATGCTGCGCCCGCGTTCAGGCGAGCGTCTTGCTGTGCGGACGCAACGCCCGCGTTGGCCAACGTACCGCCGGCCACCAATTCCAGTGCGCCGGCCGCTTGAAGGCGGCCGTCTGCGGCAACCGCCAGGTTGCCCGCCGCGCGCGCGTTCAGATCGCCCGCCTGGGTTGCGGCGATGCCGCCCAGCGCGGCATCCGTGCCCGCTTGCAGGCGCATGCCCTGGCCCGCAGCGAGCGAACCTTGCGTGCGCAACGCAGCGCCGGCATCGGCCGACAACGCGCCGCTGGACTGTACGGTCGATGCCGCGCCGAATACCAGATCGCCTTGCCGCGAAGTCAGCGTCAGGTCACCATTCAGCGCGGCAACCGTGCCGTCTACCGTCAAGTGGTCACCCGCGATCAGGGTTTGCGTATGTCCGGCCAACATGCGGCCGGCGGCAAACATGGCGCGTTGCGCGGTGGCGGCCAGTGCGCCGCCTGCTTGCGCAAGACCCGACGCGGCGACGGTTACGTCACGTCCGGTCAGTGTCAGGTTCGCATCGGAAGCCGCGGTGCCGTCCACTCGCACATCGCGCGCGGCGGCCAACGCCATGTCCGCTACCGAACTCAATACGCCCAGGGCGCTCAGGTCTTGACCTGCACGTGCGCTCAGCGCCCCAGCGGCCTGGACCTGTCCGCCTTGCTTCACGACCACGTCATGCTGTGCAGAGATCAGCGCATCGCCTGCCGCGCGCTCGCCCAACGCCGCCACGACGCCGCCCAATCGGGCGCTACCGCCCGCAGCCAGCGTGAGGCCGCCGCCAGCGGCAATGACGCCGTCGGTATCCAGATCGGCGCCCGCGCTTGCGGCAAGGCCGTCGGAAGCTTGCATTCTGCCGGCCGCCCCCACTTGCAGCTTGGCGCCGGCGTCTGCTTGCAGCGCGCCCGCCAGGGCGGTCGCGATGCCGTCAATGTGGATGTTGCGGCCCGCCTTCAATGCGACGGGGGAACCTGCGGTAACCGTGCCCGTGTCTGTAATGACCAGATCGCCACCGGCCTGCGCGCGCAGCGTGCCACCCATGGCGTCCCGGGTGACCGCGCCGTTTGCAGTGCCTGCTGTGCCAGCGATACGCAAGTCTTGGCCCGCAGCCATCAGCAACTTGCGGCTGCCTTGCGCCAGGGCCTTGCCGGCTACCGTCAGATTTCCGGCGGCATCGATTTCAAGAGTTCCGTTGGCGACCGTCTTGCCCTGCAATTCAGCGTCCGTACCCGCAGTCAGGGCGATGTCGGTTTCGCTGGAAACGGTACCCGCTGCAAGCAGCTTCCCGTCGGCCTTGGCAATCAGTTTTCCGCTCGCTTGCAGTTCACTTGCGCCGCCCAGCGTCATGTTGCCGCCGCTGCTGACAGACAGCGTGCCCGTATCGGCCAGCACAGTGCCGTCCACCGTCAAATCGTGCTGCGTGCGCAACTGCGCCGACTGTCCGGCGACAAGCGCGCCGGACAACGCCGCGCTATCTGCGTGGATCGCTACGGCTCCATCCGCCTGCACCCGCGAGCCCGCCAAGGCAGTCAGGCCGGCGCCGGCCTTTGCACTGATCGAGCCCGTCGCCAGATTCTGGCCTGCCAGCGTGATGTTGGACGCCGCATCCAGAACCAGATCGGTCAGTGATGACATCGTGCCAGCCGCCATGAGCGAAGCGTCCGCGCGCGCCAGCAAAGCGCCGCCCGCCAGCGCTCGGCTGTCAGACGACAGCACCATCTCTTGTCCGGCGATCAACTGCAATGAACCCTTCGCCGACGCCGCCGTGCCCGTCAGCGCCATTGCGCCGCCGCTCTGTATCAACGCGCCTTGATCGCCGCGAACGGCGCCTGCGATTGCCGCCGCGCCCGTCGCCTGGATTCGCGCGCTCTCGGAGGCTTCCAACTGCCCCAGCGTGCCGACGCGCACGTCGTTCTTTGCAGCCATATTCAGCGAGCCATCCACGCCCACCTTGCCGTCGACCCCGACATCCCGGCCGGCCCGCAATTGCGCATCGCCCTTGGACACCAGCACACCATTGGCGGCAATGTCGCGGCCCGACTGCGCGTGAATGCCCTGCCCTTGCAGCTGGCTGCCCGAGCCCAGCAGCAGATCATCGCCACTCTTCAACGCCAGCGTGCCGCCGTAGGCCAGCGCATTGCCCTCTACGCGCAGATCGCGCGCGGCCGACAGCGCCATGCCGCCTTCGGACAACGCGGTCCCGGCGATGTTCAGATCTTGACCCGCTTGCAGCGCCAGTGCGCTATCGGACTGAAGGTGTGATCCGCCCGCCGCGGTCAACGCATGGCCCGCCCGCACGTCCAGCGCGCCACCCGCGTAAAGCTGATTGCTGATGCTTGCGTTGCGCGCAGCCTGCAAGGTCAACGCCTTCAATGAGCTGACCTTGCCCGCCACATGAAGGTTGCCGTCGGTCTTTGCACGCGCGGGCCCTGCCGCCGCAATGCGCGCCAAGGCGCCAACCGACAGGTCGCGCCCCGCACTCAGGTCCAGGCCGCCAATGCTGGCAGCCATTTCGCCATCCACCGTCAGTGCGCCGATGGCGGCCACGTTGATGTCGCCGTTGCCCCGCCATGCGCCAGATAGCGTTATATCGTTGCCCGCTGTCGCGCGCGACGCGCCCTCGGTTTCCCATTGCGCCGCCCGGCCCATGTCCAGATCGCGCTTGGCGACAAGCGACACGTCGCCACTGGCCGACGCAGCGCTGTCCACATGCGCATCGTGGCCCGCAGCCAATTCGATCGCACCGCGCGACCCCATCGTGCCTGCCGCGTACAGATCGCTGCCCGCCTGCGCCGATATGCCCTGGCCCTGAGTCTGGCTGGACTCGCCCAGTTGCAGCGCCTTGCCCGCGTTCAGGGTCAGCGCGCCCGCGTAGGCTCGCGCCGCGCCATCAATGTGCAGATCGTTACCCGCGTCCAGGGTGATGCCCGCGTTGGCCAGCGCTTCGCCCGCCATGGCCAGATTCTGGCCGGCACGCACGTTCATGGCCCCTTCCGATTGCAGGCGCGCATGGGCACCTGCCGCGACCATGCCGGTCGCTTGAAGCAGCAGATTTCCGCCCGCCAGCAGTGTGCCGTCGATGGTGGCGTCACGTGCCGCCTGCGCCGTCAGCGCTGCCAACGACGACACCGTGCCCGCCGCATTCAGCGCGCCCCCGGCAAGCAAGGCCACTGGCCCTGCCGCATTGACGCGGCCGCTTGTGCCAATGGACAGGTCATTGCCCGACGCCAGGGTCACTGCGCCCTGCGCCGCATCCACCGTGCCGGTGAGATCCAGCTTGCCCAGCGCGTTCACTTGCGTGCCCAGGTTGCTGCGCAGGCTACCCGCCAGCCCAACATCGCCACCGCCTGCCAAGGCCGCGCTGCCGGTGGCTTCGAATGCACCGGTGACGTGGGCCGCACCCGCCGCCCGCAACGTCAGATCACCATCGGCGCCAAGCTTGCCGCCGAGCATTGCTCGATTGCCCGCCGTCAGCACCGCCGGGCCCACGGCGGATACGTCGCCGTTTGTGTAAAGGTCGCGCGCAGCGGCCACCGTAACGCCTACGCCCTGAGCTTGGCTGCTTTCACCCAAACGCAGATCATTGCCGCTATTCAAGTCAAGCGAGCCACCGTACGCCTGCGCCGCGCCGTCCAAGTTCAGGTCGCGCACCGCGTCGATCGCAATCGCGCCGTCGCTGGTAGCCGTGCCCGACATATCCGCATTCCGGCCCGCGTTCAAGGCCATGTTCGTGGCCGATTGCAGCTGTGCGGCGGCGCGGACGCTCACGTCCTGGCCCGCGCGTAACGACAGCGTGTCGCCGGATAGCAGTTGCCCGCCCACGGCGATGTCGCGCACCGCCGCCAGTGTTTGCGCGCCCTTGCTGGACAGCGCACCATCCATCCTCAGGACGCCGCCGCTTTCGCCACGCAATGTGGCGCCCGCCACGGCCTTGCCCTGCTTGCCGACCAACAGGTCACCGCCCGCCAGCATCTCCAGCCCGCCTTGTGCGGCAGACGTTTCGCCATCCAGACGCAACGCGCCCTTGGCTTCAACGCGATTGCCGTCATTGCTGCGCAGCGCGCCAGCGATCAGGATGTTTTGCCCCGCCTTGACGACCGCGCTGCGTTCAGCGTCGATGCTTGCGCCCTGGCTGACCGTGACATTGCCCGCGCCTTGCAGGTTCAGTTTGCCCGTGGCCTGCGCCTGACCGCCGACCCGCGCGTCCCCGCCCGCCGTCAATGCCATGTCGCCGCGCGCACCCACCGAGCCATCGGCGATAAGATCGCCGCCCGCTCGCACGGATACGCCGTCGCCTTGCGCACGGCTGGTCTTGCCCAGCTGCACTGCATTGCCCGCGTTCATCGAGAGCGCGCCGGAGTAAGCGCGCGCCGCACCATCGATGCGCAAGTCGCGCCCGGCATCCAACTTCAGGCCCGCATTGGTTTCCGCTTCGCCCGCCAAGGACAAGTCCTGACCGGCAAGCAGCGTCATCGCCCCTTCGGATTGCAGCCGTGCATTCGCGCCTGCCGCCATCTGGCCCGCAGCCTGAAGCTGCAACGAGCCGCCTGCCAACAGCTTGCCGTCGACCTTGGCGTCATGCGCGGCCTGCGCCGTCAGCGCCGCCATGGATGACACCGTGCCGGCCGCATTCAAGGCGCCCTTGGAATGCAATGTGACCGGACCGCTGGCCTGTACGCTGCCGCTGCCGCCAATGGACAGGTCACCGCCCGACGTCAGCGTCAGTGCGCCTTGCGCGGCGCCGGCCGCGCCGGTGATACCCATCGTGCCAGCCGCCCGCGCGGCCACGCCTTGATTGCCGCTCAGCGCGCCCGTCAGCAGAGCATTGCCGCCCGCCTTCAGGTCGACGGTTCCCTCGGACACCATTTCACCGCCCGTGCGGACATCGCCGCCGGCGTCCACCACGATGCGTTTGCCCTGCGCGCGGCTGGCCTGGCCAAGCCGCAGATCGTTTCCACTCTTAAGGTCAAGGCCTGCGCCGTAGGCCAGCGCGCTGCCTTCCATGCGCAGATTTCGCGCCGCGTCGATCGACAGTGCGCCATCCGTCAAGGCCGTGCCCGCCAGATTGGCGTCTGCGCCCGCGCGCATCGTCATGCCGTTTGCCGACTGTGCCTGCGCGCCCGCTTCGGAAACCATGTTGGCGCCTGCCTGGGCCAACAACGTGCCAGACGTGTATACCTGTCGCGGCAGTACCAGGTCGCGCCCGGCTTGCAGCGAGACGCCTGCCTTGGCGGAAACGACGCCGGGAGTTTCCGACGCCCCGCTTGCCTGCTTGCCGGATGCCGCAATGCTGGCCGATGCGCCCTTTCCAGGCTTGTCCGCATCCCCGTTGCCGCCGTTGTCGTTGCCGGTACCGCCGTTGCCGGGGTTATTGCCGTTGCTGTTGCTGTTGCTGTTGCCGCTGCTATTGCCGCTGCCATTCGCCACGCCCGCGTCGGGCTGAACTGCGGGAACCTGCGCGCCAGTCATCCTCAGATTGCGTGAGGCCACCGCGCGGATGTTCTGATCCGCCGTCAGCAAGTGACCCGACAGCACCAGATCCCTGGCGGCGACCACGCTCAATGCATCCTGCGTCCGCAAACTGCCTTGCGCGCCGACRATCACATTCTTGCCCGCCTGCACGCTTAACGGTCCGCCAGCCCCGACCGCGCCCGAGATGGTTGCATCGCGGCGCGCGGTCAACGTGGCCGCGCCCGCGGCCTGCGCGATTCCCTGCACGGCAAGGTCCCGGCCGCTGTCGACCTGAAGCGCGCCCGCCGCCTGTACGGTGCCACTGGACGCAATGCGCACGTCTCCCGCCGCGTTGACGTGCAGGTCGCCCGTCAGCGCCACCAAGTTGCCGCCAATGTTCACGCCTACGCCGGCCTCGGTGCCGATCAGCCGGATGCTGTTGGCGTACATGCCGCCCAGCGCGGCCGTGTCCAGCGCCACCTCGGGCGTGACGCCTTGCCCGGCTCGTGCGGACACAACGCCCGTTTCGTAATCGACCCGCGCAGCGCCGGCCGTGACGTTGAGCCTGTCGGCCCACACGCCTGCGTTGATTTCCAACGTGCGGGCCAGCAAATCCACCTGGCCAAGGTTCGCGCCGTTCAGCCCGGCGCCATCGACGCGGATGTTGCCCGATGCAATGTCAAAGCCGATACGTCCATCCGTACCGATCTGCGGCCGCCCGGTCGTCAATGTGGCGCGGTCGGCGTTCAAGAAGCCGCAGCCGTTGCAGGTGATACCGGCGGGGTTGGCGACGATGACGTTGGCGCGGTTGCCGGCCACTTCCAACGTGCCCAGCAATTGCGAGGGGTTCGGCGCGGTGACCTGGTTCAGGATGGTGGTTGCGCGCTGGTTGCCCAGCATGGTGTTGCCTGCCACCTGCCCCGCCAGCTCCGTCTGGCTGGCGCCGCCGCTGTTGTTGAGCACCGCGCCGGACGGGCCCACGTTGAACTGTGTGTAGCGGTTGTTCGACACGCCACCGGCGCTGGGCGGCGCGATGTTGATCACCGGCACCCCATTGGTCACGCCCACGGCAGGCTTGGCGCCCGCCACGCTTCGGTCGACCGTGATCGGCAGGGTCTGCGCCAGCACTGGCGACCAGACCTGCAAGAAAACGACGGACCAGACAATCATCGAACGAAGCTTGGACATCATGCGAACCCGGGTAACGTAAGGGTCGACATCGGCGTAAGCCGTCGCGCCCCGGGCACAAGCCCCGGGCGATGTCGACCAGATCAATCAGGAAAGCCGGCGGCACAAGGCCGCGGCATCAGAACTCGAACATCAAGGCGGCGGCGAAAACGGTAGAGGCGGTTTTTAACGACTCAGGTTTTTTCAGCGGCCAACCGGCAGACAGGTCGTAGCTGGCTTGAACGTACGGAACCGATAAGCGCCCGCGCAGTCCGGTGACCGCTCCTGCCAACGTGCGCCCCGATAACCATTGCGCCGATTCGCCGCCCACGCGCCCCACGTCCACGCCCGCATACAGTTGATGGCCGGGCGCTCCCAGCATGTTGTCCAGCCCCAGCGACAAGTCGTTGCGCAGCGTCCAGCCGTCTTCGGCCGCCAAGGTCATCTGTCCGTCGAAACCACGCACCGCATAGCGGTTGCCGATGGTGAAATAGTCCGAGGGCACCACAGCCGTCTTGGCATGCTGGATTTGCCAGTTCACGTGGTAGGCCCAGGGTTGGTCCGCCATCTGGAACGGCAGGTACAGGCCGGCATTGGCCGCAACGATGGTGCTGCGGCCGTTCCAGTCGGGCTTGCCGTAGACGTAGCCGGGCTGGTCGGACAAGCCGGTCAACGTGCCGCGCACGCCTGCGCCCATGTCCAGCACCGCGCGGCCCAGATAGTGGCGGTGCGCAACGTTCAAGTCGTAGCCCGTGACGTCGCGCCGTTGAACATCGATGGGCTCATCGTTCAACGTGCTGCCAACGCGTTTGCGCAGCAGGGCCAACGTCGCCGTGCCCTTGTAATCGGCGCCGCGATAAGGCACCAGCGACACGCCCGCTTGCAGCTGCTTGGTCGTGCCCCCGTAGACGATGGGCTCATCGAAGCCGGCCACGGCTTGGCGATAGGTGGATTTGCTGGCGCTGGCGAACACGGCCCAGTAGCCAAACGGAATGTTGTAGTGGATGGACGCCGCCCGCGTGTTTGAATCCGCGTCGCGCCAGCGCGCGTTGCTGTTCCACGCGACGGACAGCTGGTCGTACAGGAACAAAGGGGAATCCAGGGTCAGCCCGGCGTTGACCTGATACTTGCCGATGGCATCCAGCCCGCCGTTGTCGCCGCCCACATAGCCATGCCAGCGTTTGCCGGTGCCTGGGCGCAGGATGATGTCGGAGTCGCCCAGTTCCGGGCCCGGAGCGACATCGATGGCGGCGTCGGACTGGCCGCGAAGCCGGCGAATGTTCTCCAACGCCTGGTCCAGATCGCGCTGATTCAAATTGCCGCCGGGGCCAGTCGGCATCGCGGTGCGCCACCAGCCGATGGCGCCTTCGTCTTGCACGCCGGAAATGCGGCCCGGCAAGTAGCGCAAGGTCAGCACCCCGGCGGCCAGGGACTGTTCAGGCACGACGACCCTCGCGGTGACCTGCCCGCCTTGAATCAGCAAACCATTCAGATGGTCTTGCAAGCGGCGCAAGCCTTGCCCGCCGACGCAGTGGCCGACGATGACGCCGCTTGCGGCCTCAGCCATGGCCGTGGGCGGCGCGGCTTGCTCCCAGGACAGATCGCGAATCACGAAGCAAGGCGTCTCAACGGGCAGCTCCAGCCCGGCCGGATCGCTATCGCCGCCCGAGGACATGACGTCCGGACGCTCGGCCGCGCGGGCGCGCTGGGCGTCCAGTTCTTGCTCTTGTCTGCGTTCAACCTCCACGGGTCGCAGCACCGCTTCCGGCGGAGTCTGCGCGATGGGCTCGGTGGGAAAAGCGCCCGCCGCGATCAAAATACTTGCGGCGACACGCCGGCACCAAAGGGAATTCATAACGGTTCGGCGCCGCAGCGAGCCGCGGGCGCCATCTATCTCGATGAAACTAAATGTGGATGTAGTTTGCGATACAAGATAGCCAATAACCACAAGAAATCGCCGCAATGGGTCAAAATCTGATTTTTACTAATATTTGAACGACGTTTTAATGCTATTCGGCGACGTTGATGGATTTTAGTAATTTTCAGATTTTCACTTTTCCGTCCCTGCCAGGGAACGGCGCCGCAGCGCCTGGGACACATTGCGCCCGGCCCCATGCAAGTAACCCTTTGATTTTCGGCGGTTTCCCCTAAAATAACGGCCCCCGCTCTGCCCGCGCTAAAATTGCGCAGCTTTTGATCATTGGCGCCGGCTCGCGCCCACCGAGGTATTCCATGTCTTCCCCCAAAGTCGGCTTCGTCAGCCTGGGCTGTCCTAAAGCCCTGGTCGACTCCGAACGCATCCTGACCCAACTGCGCACCGAAGGGTACGAAGTCACGCCCGAGTACAACGACGCGGACGTCGTCGTCGTCAACACCTGTGGATTCATCGACAGCGCCAAGGCGGAGTCGCTGGAAGCCATTGGCGAAGCGCTGGCCGAAAACGGCAAGGTGATCGTCACCGGCTGTATGGGCGTTGAGGAATCGGTGATTCGCAAGGTGCACCCCAGCGTGCTCGCGGTGACTGGCCCTCAGCAATATGAAGAGGTGGTGCGCGCCGTGCATGAGGCCGCGCCGCCCAAGCAGGACCACAACCCCTATCTGGATCTGGTGCCGCCGCAAGGCGTGAAGCTCACGCCGCGCCACTACGCGTATCTGAAGATCTCGGAAGGCTGTAATCACCGTTGCAGCTTCTGCATTATTCCGTCGATGCGCGGCGACCTCGTCAGCCGTCCGGTGGGCGATGTCTTGAGCGAAGCCGAGCGCCTGGTCAAAGCCGGCGTGAAGGAAATGCTGGTGATCTCGCAAGACACCAGCGCCTACGGCGTGGATGTGAAGTACCGCAGCGGGTTCTGGAACGGCCGCCCGGTCAAGACGCGCATGACCGAGCTCTGTCTGGCCTTGTCCGAAATGGGCATCTGGACGCGCCTGCACTACGTGTACCCGTATCCGCACGTGGACGAAGTGATTCCGCTGATGGCGGAAGGCAAGATCCTGCCGTACCTGGACATTCCCTTCCAGCACGCCAGCCCGCGCATCCTGAAGGCCATGAAGCGCCCGGCGTTTGAAGACAAGACGCTGGCGCGCATCAAGCGCTGGCGCGAGATCTGCCCCGACCTGACCATTCGTTCGACCTTCATCGTGGGCTTTCCCGGCGAAACCGAGGAAGACTTCCAGTACCTGCTCGACTGGATGCAGGAAGCGCAGCTGGACCGCGTGGGCTGTTTCCAGTATTCGCCGGTGGAAGGCGCTCCCGCGAATCTGCTGGACAACCCCGTGCCGGACGACGTGAAGCAAGACCGCTGGGAACGCTTCATGGAATTGCAGCAAGGCATCTCGACCGCGCGCCTGGCCCGCAAGGTCGGCCGCGAGATCGATGTGCTGATTGATGAGGTCGACGAAGACGGCGCCGTGGGCCGCAGCAGCGCCGACGCGCCCGAGATCGACGGCTGTGTCTACGTCAGTTCGGACAAGCCCTTGAAGGCAGGCGACATGGTGCGCGTGCGCGTCACGGATTCCGACGAATACGACCTGTGGGGCGACGTGATCTGATCACGGCGGGTAAGGCGAAAAGCGAAAAACGCCTTCACCCCAAAACAAAACCCGGCCTCGCAAGGCCGGGTTTTTTTACGTCTGCGCGGTCGCGCATCCGTCTTCCTATTGCTGCTTTCGCTTACGTCTTGGCCAGAAAGTCCGACATATCGTCGGCGTGTTCCTCTTCCACCGCCAGGATTTCTTCCAGCATGCGGCGCGTGGTGGAGTCCTGTTCGCCGATGTATTCGATCATCTGGCGATAGCTGTCGATGGCGATGCGCTCAGCGATCAGGTTTTCCTTGATCATGTCTTCCAGCGTATTGCCTTCGACATACTCGGAATGACTGCGGTCCAGAATGCCCTTGGGCGACAGGTTCGGTTCGCCGCCCAGCTGCACGATGCGTTCGGCCAGTTGGTCCGCGTGCTGCTGTTCCTGCGCCGCGTGTTCGGCGAATTCCGCGGCCACCGGTTCGGCGTTCAATCCACGGGCCATGAAGTAGTGGCGCTTGTAGCGCAGCACACAGACGATCTCGGTGGCCAGCGCCTCGTTCAGCAGTTTCAACACGGTCTGCCGGTCTGCACGGTAGCTGTCCGTGACGGCGCCAGATTCAATATCCTGACGCGCCTTGGCGCGTATCGCCTTCACGTCCATGTCGAAGGGGCGGGGGTTTCGGGTTGCTTGTTCCATATCGTTAGCTCCTCTAGGTTAGTGAAAGCACGACGACGCTGGATATCCAGTCGTACCGAATGATTGAGTCTACCGATCATGGCGGATCTTGCTGTGTCCAAACATTGCTCCCGCCCCCGTTTTGCGTCACCCCCAAGGGGCGAAAACCCCTCGGTCAAACCTTGCGTAAACTATCGGCTTCCCGAAAAGCCGGTGACGCAATCTGTAACTGGCCCGGCAATCTGCAACCCTTTTATGACTCTGAAGAACATCTGCGTGTATTGCGGCTCGAATCCGGGCACGCGCCCCGACTACATCGAGCAAGCCCRCGTACTGGCCCGCGAACTGGTCAAACGGGATCTGGGCCTGGTGTACGGCGGATCGGTCGTCGGCATCATGGGCGTGATCGCCAATGAAGTGCTGGCGGGCGGCGGCCGCGTGATTGGCGTGATTCCCGAGTTGCTGCAAAAGAAGGAACAGGCGCATCGCGGCCTGACCGAGCTGCACCTGGTGCAGAACATGCACGAACGCAAGGCCATGATGATCGACAAGGCCGACGGCTTCATCGCCCTGCCCGGCGGTGCCGGCACGCTTGAGGAATTCTTCGAAGTCTGGACCTGGGCGCAATTGAACATGCATCAAAAGCCCTGCGGCTTGCTGAACATTGCGGGGTACTACGATGCGCTGGTCCAGTTTGTGGACCACGCCGTCGACGAAGCCTTCATCCGTCCGCAGCATCGCGACATGCTGGTGGTGGAAGAAGACCCGGCCGTGCTGCTTGACCGCTACGCCATTTACGAGCCGCCCAACGTCTCGAAATGGTTCGATCCCATCAAGGCCGCCTGACACCCATATCAAGACCATGACGGAAACCCACGTAATGTCCTCTGATTCGTTGTCCCCTTCCAGCACCGAATCCGTGCTGCGCGACTACTTTCACGCGAAGGACGAAAACCGCCCGCACTTCATGATGCGTGCGTTCGCCCCCGACGCCGTGCTGAAAATGGCGCTGCGCACGCAGGCCATTGCCTTCCCGCCCGAATCGCATGGCGCAGCCGCAATTGCCGACACGTTGGTGCGCAAATTCGGCCAAACCTACGAGAACGTGTACACGTTCTACCTGTCGCGCCCCGAGTCCGGCGAGCGGCTGCCTGATTACCAATGCGACTGGATCGTCGGCATGACGGAAAAGGCCACCGGCAACGTGCGCGTGGGCTGTGGCCGCTATGACTGGAAATTCCAGCCCGAACCGTATCGCGCAACCGACCTGACCATCACCATCGAAACCATGGTGACGCTGCCGCCCGGCGACATGCCCGCCGTCTTTGGCTGGCTGCTGGGCCTGGACTACCCGTGGACCAACGCTGCCCGCGTCGTGGCCAGCGCGCCGCCGCTGGAAGGCCTGGCGCCGGTCGTCCATTATCTGCTTCACCCCAACGGCTAGTAGGCCTTGCCGCCAGCCGGCTATCGGATTGATTACTTGAAATACGACCTTGCTGCTTTTGATTTCGACGGAACCCTGGCGGACACCATGCCCTGGTTCAATTCCATCCTCAACACGGTGGCTGACAAGTATGGTTTTCGCAAAATCGACTTGTCGGAACGCGACCAGCTGCGCCACCGCGAAGCCTCCGAGATCCTGAAGTATCTGGGCATCCCGCTGTGGAAGCTGCCGTCGATCATGACGCACGTGCGCACGCTGATGCAGGACATCGACCCCAGCGTGCACCTGTTCGACGGCATTCCTGCCGCGCTCGCGCAGTTGAAGGCCAGCGGCATGCGGCTGGCGGTGGTGAGCTCGAACTCCATCGAAAATGTGCAGCGCGTGCTGGGCGCGGAAACGGCCGCGCTGTTTGACGACTATGAATGCGGCACCGACCTGTTCGGCAAGGCCGCCAAGATCGACCGCCTGATGCGCCGCCACACCATCGCGCCGGAACGTTTCTTGCTGGTAGGCGATGAGATGCGCGACATCGACGCCGCCCGCAAGGCCGGCGTGCGTGTCGGTTCCGTCGCTTGGGGCTATAACCACATGGACGCGCTGCGTGAACGCGGCCCGGACGAACAATTCCTTGCTGTCGACGACCTTTCCGCCATCCTGGCCTGAACCGGAACCTTGCCATGCACACTGATCCCGCGCACCTCATCACCGACGCCGATGCCTTGCAGGCGCTCTACGGCGCGCCCGGCGAAGCCTCGCTGAAGAAAGAAGTGGATCACGTGCACCCGCACTATCGCGCCTTCATCGAGGCCGCGCCGTTTGCCGTGCTGGCAACGTCAGGCCCCGGCGGATTGGATGCGTCACCCCGCGGCGACCCCGCAGGCTTCGTGGTGGTCGAAGACGAAAAGACGTTGCTGCTGCCCGACCGCCGCGGCAACAACCGCGTCGACAGCCTGCAAAACGTGCTGGCCGATCCGCGTGTGGCGTTGTTGTTTCTGATACCCGGCGTGGGCGAGACCCTGCGCGTGAACGGCACGGCCCGCATCAGCGTTGACCCGGCCTTGCTGGCGCGTTTTGAAATGGATGGCAAGCTACCGCGTTCCGTGCTGATCGTGGATGTGCAAACCGTGTACTTCCAGTGTTCGCGCGCGCTGCTGCGTTCGCGGCTGTGGGAGGCGTCCACCCAGGTGCCGCGTAGCGCTTTGCCCAGCGTCGGCCGCGTGCTGTCGGACCTGACGGCCGGCACGTTTGATGGCGTGACTTACGACCGCGACTTGCCCGCCCGCGTAGCCAGCACGCTGTACTGATCGCAACGTAGAGGTGTCGCTCATGGCCCGCAATGTGGAAATCAAGGCCCAGGTGGATAGCCTGGACGCCATCGAACCCTTGGCTGCCGCCTTGTCCGGCCAGGAACCGGTTGCCATCGCGCAAGACGACACCTTCTTCGCCTGCACCCACGGCCGGCTGAAACTGCGCGCGTTTGCGGATGGCACGGGCGAGCTTATCTTCTATCAGCGCGCCGACGACAAGGGGCCGAAAGAAAGCTTCTACGTGATCTCGCCCACCGACTCGCCCGACACCTTGCGCGAAGCGCTGACGCTGGCGTACGGCGCAATCGGCCGCGTGAAGAAGCAGCGCGTCGTGTTCATGGCCGGACGCACGCGCATCCACCTGGACCGCGTCGAGGGCCTGGGAGAATTCCTGGAATTGGAAGTGGTGCTGCGCGACGGCGAAAGCGCCAGCGATGGCATGGAAGAAGCCCGCACCTTGATGGAGGGGCTGGGGGTGTCGGCGAAGCAACTGCTGTCCGGCGCCTACCTGGACTTGCTGGCCAGCCGCCAGCCGTAAGACACGCTGGCAGCGTCGGGGTCCGTCAGAGCGGTCCGCACTGCCAGACGTCAGCGTTCAGCCCGGTTGCCAGCCGCGCGCGAACACATCCACCGGCTGGCGCTTGCCGCCGGCTTTCTGCAACTCCAGCAAGCGCAACACGCCGCTGCCCGTGGCGATATCGATGCCTGAAGCGTCGGCACGCAACACGCTGCCGGGTTCGCCGGTGGCGTCAGACGCAACCACCTGCGCGCGCCACACCTTCACCGGGTCGGCCAGGCCGGGCAAACGAATGCTGGCGCCCGGCACGGGGTTGAAGGCGCGCACGCGGCGTTCCAGCAATTCGGCCGCTTGCGTGCAGTCCAGCGCGGCTTCGGCCTTGTCCAGCTTGGCCGCGTACGTCACGCCGTCTTCGGGTTGCTTCACTGGCGTCAAACCGCCCTGGGCCAAGGCGTTCAGGGCTTGCACAATGGCTTCGCCACCGGCCAGGGCCAGCGCGTCGTGCAGTTGCGCGGCGTTGGTGTCAGCGGTGATCGGCACCACGCGTTCCAGCAGCATGTCGCCCGTGTCCAGGCCTTGATCCATCTGCATGATGGTCACACCCGTCTGCGCATCGCCCGCTTCAATGGCGCGCTGGATGGGCGCCGCGCCGCGCCAGCGCGGCAACAGGCTGGCATGGATATTCAGGCAACCCAGGCGCGGCAGGTCCAGCACCCATTGCGGCAGAATCAGGCCATAGGCCGCCACCACCATGACGTCCGGCGCAATCTGCTCCAGCAACGCGCGAGCCTCGGCGGCCTCGTCGGGATAGCGGCCGTCCAGACGCAGGCTGCGCGGCTGGGCGACTGGAATACCGGCGTCCAAAGCCGCCTGTTTGACCGGGCTGGGCGTCAGCTTCAAGCCACGGCCAGCGGGCCGGTCAGGCTGAGTCATGACGAGCGGAATCTCGTGACCTGCGGCCCGCAAAGCGTCGAATGCGATACGGGCGAATTCCGGCGTGCCGGCAAAAACTAGGCGCATGGGGTGTCGGACCAAAGAGTGGAAAATTGGGAAGCAACCCGCGGGAAGCAACCCGGGAATCAGTCGCGCAGCGCTTCGCGCTCGGCCTTCTTCAGCTTGGTCTTGATGCGGTTCTGCTTCAGGTTGGACAGGTATTCGACGAAGACCTTGCCTTCCAGGTGATCCAGTTCGTGCTGCACGCACACGGCCAGCAGGCCGTCGGCTTCGAACTCGAAGGGCTTGCCGTCGATGTCCAGCGCCTTGCAGCGAATACGCGAGGCGCGTTCGACCTCGTCGTAGATGCCCGGCACCGACAGACAGCCTTCTTCGTAGATCTTGTAGTCGTCGCTGTGCCAGGTGATCTCGGGGTTGATCAGCGTCAGCAGGTCGTTGCTGTCTTCGGACACGTCGATCACGACCACGCGCTCATGCACGTCGACCTGGGTTGCGGCCAGGCCCACGCCGGGCGCGTCGTACATGGTCTCGGCCATGTCGCGCACCAGTTGGCGGATGCGGTCGTCGACTTCGGCTACCGGCTTGGCCTTTTTGTGCAAGCGCGGGTCCGGGTAGCGAAGGATAGGAAGTAAAGCCATTGAAGGGGAATCGCCAAAATAAAGTTTGAGTAAGAGTTTAATTCATTAGAGTCTTGATTTCTAATAGTTTTCGGCTAAGTCAGGCATTGCGCCGTTGATGTCGACACGGTTGTGTCCCTGCTTTTCAGACGCGTTTACAACGACGCTGCGGTGACGGTTTTGTCCCAGCCTGGCCCGCACCCCGCTGCCCCCGCATGCGACACTGCCAGACCCTTAACGCCTGACTCGCCTTACCCCGCCGTCCCTGCTCATGCCGCTTACGCATTCTTCCGACGAACTGTCCGCCTGGTTGCGCTTATCGCTCGAGCCCAACATCGGCTCTGCCACCGCCTGTACGCTGTTGAGCGCGCTGGGCCTGCCCGAGCAGATTTACGCGCAACGCGCCACGGCGCTCTCCCGCCACATTCCGGAAGCGCTGGCGCGGCAACTGGCCGCCCCGATGCCGGCCGATATGGCGGCGCTGGTGGAGAGCGCGCTGGAATGGGTCAGCGGCCCCGGCCGCCACATCGTGACGTTGGCTGACCCGACCTATCCGCAAAGCCTGCTGACCATCGCCGACCCGCCCATCCTGCTGTATGTGGCGGGCGACCCGGCGTTTCTGCAAGGCCCGTCGCTGGCGGTGGTGGGCGCCCGCAACGCCACGCCCGGCGGCCAGGAAAACGCCCGCGCCTTCGCCCGCCATCTGGCCGCACACGGCTGGCGGGTCATCAGCGGCTTGGCGCTGGGTATTGACGCCGCCGCGCACGAAGGCGCGCTGGACGCCGGCCGCGATGGCGCGGGCACGGTCGCCGTCATGGGTACCGGCATTGACCGCATCTACCCCGCCCGCCATCGCGACCTGGCGCACCGCATCGCGGCGCACGGCGCGCTGGTCTCTGAATTTCCATTAGGCACGGGCGCGCTGCCGCCCCACTTCCCCAAGCGCAACCGTATCGTGGCGGGTTTGGCGCGCGGCGTGCTGGTGGTCGAAGCCGCCAAGCAAAGCGGCTCGCTCATCACGGCCCGGCTGGCCGGCGAAAGCGGGCGCGAGGTGTTCGCCATCCCCGGCTCCATTCATTCGCCGCTGTCGCGCGGCTGCCATGCGCTGATCCGCCAGGGCGCCAAGCTTGTCGAAACCGCTGCGGACATTACCGACGAACTGGGTGGCGGCCCCACCCCTGCCGCGCGCCGCACGCGCGAGGCCGAGGCCGCGTTACCGGATCATCCCGTGCTGGACGCCCTGGGCTACGACCCGCTGCACCTGGACGCCATCCAGGCGCGCACGGGGCTGGATATCGGCGACTTGCAGGCGCAGCTGGTCGAGCTGGAATTGCAGGGCCGCATCGCCCGCCTGGACGACGGCCGATACCAGCGTCTGAAGTAGGGACTTTTGCGCCGGCATCCATCCGAAGCCTCCGTCCGATGGACCAAGCAGCCCGTCATGCGATGGCGCTACTATTGCCGATAGCGCCGCCGCGTTGCCCGCGGCGCCATCCAATACCGAACCAGGAAGAGACATGGCTTTGCCCTCCCGCGTGAAGATCGTCGAGGTGTCGCCTCGCGACGGTCTGCAGAATGAAAAGGAATTCGTGCCCACCGACATCAAGGTGGAACTGATCAATCGGCTGTCCGCCGCGGGCTTCCCCAACGTGGAAGCCGCGTCGTTCGTGTCGCCCAAGTGGGTGCCGCAAATGGCCGACGGCGCCGACGTGATGGCGCGCATCGAGCGCCGCCCCGGCACGATCTACTCGGTACTGACGCCCAACATGAAGGGGTTTGAAGGCGCGCTGGCCGCGGGCGCTGACGAAATCGTGATCTTCGGCGCCGCCAGCGAAGCGTTTTCGCAAAAGAACATCAACTGCTCCATCGCCGAATCCATCGCCCGCTTCGAACCCGTGGTGCAAGCCGCGCGCGAAGCCGGCATGCGCGTGCGCGGCAGCATCAGCTGCGCGCTGGGCTGTCCCTACCAAGGCGAAGTCCCCGTTGAAGCCGTGGTCGATGTGGCGCAGCGCTATCTGGCCATGCAGGTTGATGAGATCGACGTTGCCGACACCATCGGCGTCGGCACCCCGCAGCGCGTGCGCGACGTCATGACGGCGGTGACGCGCGTGGTGAACCCCGCTCACGTGTCCGGCCACTTCCATGACACCTACGGCCAGGCGCTGGCCAACATCCTGGCCGCGCTGGAAACGGGTATTTCGATTTTCCACACCTCGGTCGCGGGTCTGGGCGGTTGCCCCTACGCCAAGGGCGCCACAGGCAACGTCGCCACCGAAGACGTGCTGTACATGCTGCGTGGGCTGGACATCGACACGGGCGTGGACTTTGACGCCGTGGTTGATATCGGCCAATGGATGTCAGCGCATCTGAACCGCAAGGGTTCCAGCCGCGCGGGCAACGCCATCGCCGCCAAACGCGCCGCGTAAACGGGCCGCATGACGACGCCTGCCCCTGCCCCGTCCACCGAAGACCGCGCGGCGCTGCTGCGCGAGATCGGCCCGCTGCCGCTGTCGGGCCAGGCTTGGCCCGACTGGGTGCGCATCCTGGCCTGGGTGATTCTGGCCGTGCTGGGCGTGCAGGTCGTCACCACCGCCATCCGCGCGCCCGCGCAGCCGTTCGATACCGTGCTGGCCGTGGTGGTGGTGCTGTGTTTCGTGGGGCTGCTGTTTGTGTCGTGGCACATGCAGACGTCGATCACCACGATCGATGAAAAGGGCCTGCGCCAGACCTGGTTCACGCGCCGCGAAGTGGCATGGGAAGACGTGCGCGCCGCGCGCTTCGTACCGATGCTGTTTTCAAAGCGGCTGGTGATCTTCACGCATCGGGGCAAGCCCGTGATCATTCAAGGCGGCACGCGGGAACTGCGTACCGCGTTTGTGAAGATTGCTGAGTTGTACCGGCGGGGATGATGGATTGCGCGCGGTGGAAGTCCATCGCGCACAACCCATCCTGACCATCAACGAATCGGCAACGCGTACATCAAACCGCCTTGGGTCCACTGCGCATTCAATCCGCGCTTGATCTTCAGCGGGCTACCCTCGCCCACATTACGGTCAAAGCTTTCGCCGTAGTTGCCCACCTGCTTGACGATGTTGTAGGCCCACTTTTCGTCCAGCCCCAGGTTCGCGCCGCTGCCCGGCGTAACCCCCAGGATGCGCTTGATGTTGGGGTTGGCGCTTTTCAGTTGCTCGTCCACGTTCTTGGACGTAACGCCGTATTCTTCGGCTTCAATCATTGCCGACAACGACCAGCGCACGATGTTCAGCCACGTATCGTCGCCCTGGCGCACGAAGGGGCCCAGCGGTTCCTTCGAGATGATTTCCGGCAGCACGACGTAATCGTCCGGGTTTTGCAGCTTGGAAATGCGGATCGAGGCCAAGCCCGATGCATCGGTCGAGAACACATCGCAGCGGCCCGCGGCAAAGGCGTTGACCACTTCGTTGAAGGTCTCGATCACGACCGGCTTGTACGTCACGTTGTTGGCGCGCGCCCAGTCGGCCAGCGTGTTCTCGTTGGACGTGCCGGTTTGCAGGCAGATCGTGGCGCCGTTGATGTCCTTGGCGCTTTTGACTCCCAGCGACTTCGGCACCAGGAAGCCCTGGCCGTCGTAGAAGTTGATGCCCGCGTGGATGATGCCCAGCGCGGTGTCGCGCTGCTGAGTGACAGTGGTGTTGCGCGTGAGCACGTCCACTTCGCCCGATTGCAGCGCGGTGAAGCGCTGCTGCGAATTCAGCGGCACCACCTTGATCTTGTTGGCGTCACCGAACACCGCCGCCGCAATGGCGCGGCACAGGTCCACATCCAGACCCTGCCACTTGCCTTGCGCATCGGGCGCCGAGAAACCGGCGAAGCCCGTGGTCGTGCCGCAAGCCACGGCGCCGCGCTGGCGCACGACGTCTACCGTTGCCGCCTGCGCGCCTTGCGCCGCCGCCATCAAGAGCGCCGCACCCACCAACCCTTTTGCAATGTTCATGACCTGGATTCCTGTTAAGCCGGGCGCGGGGACGCGCCGAGGCGAGAAGCTTATAGACATGAAGCGCCCGCGCCAAATAACCAGCGCTTATTTAGGTATGTCAGGCCGTCAAGCCGCCAGCGAAATCGACACCGGCTCGTTGGCTTGGCAAGCATCCAGCGCGCGGCCCAGGCGCACCATGCCTTGCGCGATTTCGGCTTCGTTCATGGTGGCAAACGACATGCGCATGGCGAAGAGATCCGCCTCTTCCGCGTTGGCGTAGAAGGCCTTGCCCGGCACATAGACCACTTCGTGTTCGATGGCGTAGGGCAAGAGACGCGTGGCGTCGATGTCGCCCGTCAGGCGCGCCCAGAAGAACATGCCGCCTTCGGGCTTGCGGAACGTGACGCGGCCGTTCAGTTCGCGGGCCAGCGCGTCGGCCATGGCGTCGCAGCGCAGGCCGTAGGCGGCGCGGATGCGCGGCACGTGCTCTTCGTAGCGGCCGTTAGCCAGGTACTGCGCCACCACTTCTTGAATCCAGGCCGAAGACGCCATGTCATCGGCCGCTTTTGCGCTGACGCAACGGCGGCGGATTTCGGGCGGGGCCACCAGCCAGCCGATGCGCAGCGCGGGCGCCATGGTCTTGGACATGCTGGCCAGGTACACGGCCCAATGGCGGGCTTCGCCTTCGGCCAGCGCCGCAATCGGCGGCACGGCTTCGCCCGCAAAGCGCAGTTCGCTGTAGGGGTCGTCTTCAACGATCAGGAAGCGGTGCTTGACCGCCAGTTCCAGCAAGCGCAGGCGGCGCTGGCGCGTGATGGTCGCGCCGCAGGGGTTCGAGAACGACGCCACCACGCACACCATCTTGGGCTTGATGCGGGCAGCCAATTCATCCAGCGTATCCACATCAATGCCGTCCGGGCCCGAAGGCACCGTGTGTACGGTTGCGCCCGTGTAGCGCAGCGCTTGCACGGAATTCGGGAAGGCGGGCGATTCGATGATGGCGTGGTCACCCGGTTGCAGCATGACGCGGGTCAACAGCGCCAGCGCCTGCTGCGAGCCACCCGTCACAACCAGTTCAGTATCAGCGTTGCAGTTCAGGCCGCGCGCGGCCGACAAGCGGGCCAGTTCGTGGCGCAGGCTGGCCTGGCCGTCGATGTTGGAATACTGCAGGCACGCGCCCAGTCGGGCCATGACTTGCGTCGACGCAATCGACAGGCCCTCGACATCGAACAGCGCTTGCGCGGGGTAGCCACCGGCCAGCGAAATCGTGCCCGGACGCATGGCGTAGGGCATGAGCGAGCGGATGGGGGACGCGGGGGGATTCAGGAAAGGCGTGGCAAAGGCGTATTCTGGCGCTGCGCTGGACATGGCGGGGGACTGGAGGAAGATGGACGACCCTGGGGCGGCGCCGGAGGGCTTAGAACATTGAAATATAAACAAATCTCCGCAAATTCTAAGCCTGCCAATTACACAGGGTCAACGACGCACGCGGGCAGTGTGGCGAAACGATCATCCAGAGTCCTACACTATGGGACATCCTGTTCCTGCAAGAGAGCTGCATGACCTCTGTCGACACCATGGCCGGGCGTATCGCCCAGATCCAGCAACGCATTGCCGACGCCTGCGCGCGTGCCGGCCGCGCACCTGACAGCGTGGTCCTGCTGCCCGTCAGCAAGACCTTCGACGTGGACGCCATCCGGGAAGCCATGGCGCTGGGCCTGACGCGCTTTGGCGAAAACAAGACGCAGGAGATCCGGCAGAAGTCTGCCGCGCTGGCCGGTCAGGGCCTGCAATGGGTGCTGATCGGCCACCTGCAAACGAATAAAGCCCGCGATGCCGCCCGCGATGCAACGGAAGTGCAGTCACTGGACCGCGCCGACCTGGCCGAAGCCCTGCACCGCCGGCTCGTTAACGAGGGCCGGACGCTGGACGTGCTGATTCAGGTGAAGACGTCATCCGAACCCAGCAAATTCGGCATGGCGCCCGACGACGTGCCCGCCTTCCTGCGCTTGATTGCCGCGGACTTCCCCACGCTGCACGTGAAAGGCTTGATGACGCTGGCCGTGAACTCGCCTGACCCCGAGGCCGTGCGCGCATGCTTTCGCACGCTGCGCGAGCTGCGCGACCGCCTGCAAGACGAGCACATCGCGGGCGTCTCGCTGGACCGCTTGTCGATGGGCATGAGCGGCGACTTCGAACTCGCCATTGAGGAAGGCTCGACCGAAGTGCGGATCGGCACGGCAATCTTCGGCGCGCGCACGTATCCCGACCCGCAGTAATCCGCCTGACCGATGCGGGAAAACAGGGGGCCGCACCGGCCCCTTTTCGCGTCGAAGGCGAGCATAATAGCGGCGCAAAAATGCGGCGAAAAAATAGCCGCGCACCCTGACAACGCACAGCAAGACGCAGCGCGCACCGCGCTCGAACTTGACCCCGCACGAGGAGACACTTCATGCATACCCCCGCACGGCGCCTGTTGGCGCTGGCCGCTCTGTCGCTGGCCGCCGCCACGGCTTCCGCCCAATCCTGGCCCACGCAGCCGATCCGCTGGATCGTGCCCTACCCGGCCGGCGGCGGCACCGACGTCGTTGCGCGCACCGTCGCCAGCGGCCTGGAAAAGCCGCTGGGCCAGACCATCGTGGTCGAAAACCGCCCCGGCGCCGCCACCATCATCGGCGCCACCGCCATCGCGCAGGCCGATCCCACCGGCTACATGATCGGCACGGCCGACTCCGGCACACTGGCGTTCAACTCGTCGTTGTACGCCAAGCTGTCTTACGACCCGGCCAAGTTCACCTACATCGGCGGCATCGCCAAGTTCCCGCTGCTGTTGGCCGTGAACGTCAATTCGCCGTACAAGACGGTGGACGACGTGCTGGCGGCCGCCAAGAAGGAACCGGGCAAGCTGACCGCGGCCTCTGCCGGCGCTGGTTCGCCGCACCATCTGGCGCTGGAACTCTTCAAGCAGCGCACGGGCGCCAACCTGCTGCACGTGCCGTACAAGGGCGCCGCCCCCGCCATCCAGGATCTGCTGGGCGGACAAGTGGACGTGATGTTCATCGACCTGGCCTCGGGCCTGCCGAACGTCAAGGCCGGCAAGCTGCGCGTGCTGGCCGCCGCCACGCCGGAGCGCGTGTCGGCGCTGCCTGACACCCCCACGATGGCCGAGCAAGGCGTGGCCAATTTCACGGCCTACGCGTGGCAAGGCCTGGTCGGCCCGGCCGGCGTGCCGGAAGCGGTGGTGAAGAAGCTGTCGGCCGACCTGGACGCCACACTCAAGACCCCGGCCGTGTCGCAGAAGCTGCTGGACATGGGCGTCGTGCCGATGCCGATGTCGGCGCAAGACTTCAAGGCCTACGCCGAACAAGAACGCGCCGCCTGGGCGGACGTGATCAAGAAGGCGAACATCAAGCTGGAGTGATCCGGCAAGACGATAAAAAACCCGCGTTCAGCGATGAACGCGGGTTTTTTTTGGGGTGATGGCGACAGGCGCGCGACGCCGTCAGATAAGCGCCAGCCGACGCGCGCGCAGCCTTACACCAGCACGCGTTCGATGCCGCCTGCGTTGGCGCGTTTCACGTAGTCTTCCATCCAGCCTTCGCCCAAGATGTGGCGAGCCATTTCGACGACGATATAGTCCGCTTCCATCTTCGTATCGCCTTCATAGCGCGACAGCCCTTGCAAGCACGACGGGCACGACGTCAGCACCTTGACGTCGCCGGTGAAGCCGTCGCTGCGCAAGTCGGCGTCGCCCTTCAACAGCTCTTCCTGCTTGCGGAAACGCACCTGCGTGGAGATGTCCGGACGGCTGACCGCCAACGTGCCCGACTCACCGCAGCAGCGGTCGCTCTTGATGGCCTCGTCGCCCACCAGGGCGCGCACGGTCTTCATCGGCTCTTGCAGCTTCATCGGCGTGTGGCAGGGGTCGTGGTACATGTAGCGCACGCCCTTGGCGCCTTCCAGCTTGATGCCCTTTTCCAGCAGGTATTCGTGGATGTCGATCAGGCGGCAACCCGGGAAGATCTTGTCGAACTCATAGCCTGACAGCTGGTCATAGCACGTGCCGCAGCTGACCACGACCGTCTTGATGTCCAGGTAGTTCAGCGTGTTGGCGACCCGGTGGAACAGCACCCGGTTGTCGGTAATGATCTGCTCGGCCTTGTCCGTCATGCCGTTGCCGCGCTGGGGATAGCCGCAGCACAAGTAGCCCGGCGGCAGCACCGTCTGCACGCCCGCATGCCACAGCATGGCCTGGGTCGCCAGACCCACTTGCGAGAACAAACGTTCCGAACCGCAGCCCGGGAAATAGAACACGGCTTCGGTGTCGGCGGTCGTGGCTTTGGGGTCACGAATGATCGGCACGTAGTTCGCGTCTTCGATGTCCAGCAGCTTGCGTGCGGCCTGCTTGGGCAGCCCGCCCGGCATCTTCTTGTTCACGAAGTGAATGATCTGCTCGCGCAGCGGCGGTTTCCCGACCGTGGCTGGCGGCTTGGCCGTCTGCTTCTTCACCAGGCCCGAGAACAGGTCATGCGCCGCGCGCTGCACCTTGTAGCCCACGCCCACCATCGCTTTACGCGTGGCGTTGATGGTGGCCGGATCTTTCGCGTTCAGGAAGAACATGGCGCTGGCCGTGCCCGGGTTGAACGACTTGCGGCCCATGCGGCGCAACACGGCGCGCATGTTCATCGACACGTCGCCGAAATCAATATCCACGGGACAGGGGTTGTAGCACTTGTGGCAGACCGTGCAGTGGTCGGCCACGTCTTCGAATTCTTCCCAGTGCTTCAGGCTGACGCCGCGACGCGTCTGCTCTTCATACAGGAAGGCTTCGACCAGCAGCGACGTCGCCAGAATCTTGTTGCGGGGCGAATACAGCAGGTTCGCGCGCGGCACGTGGGTGGCGCACACGGGCTTGCACTTGCCGCAACGCAGGCAGTCCTTGATGGATTCCGAAATGGCGCCGATGTCGCTTTGCTGCATGATGAGCGACTCGTGGCCCATCAGGTTGAAGCTGGGCGTCCAGGCATGGCGCAGGTCCGCGCCCGGCATCAGCTTGCCGGCGTTGAAGTGGCCGTTGGGATCAACGCGGCGCTTGTAGTCCTGGAACGGCGCCAGTTCGGCTTCGGTCAGGAATTCGTACTTGGTCAGGCCGATGCCGTGCTCACCGGAAATCACGCCGTCCAGGTCGCGGGCAATCTGCATGATGCGGTCAACAGCCTGATGGGCCTCGCGCAGCATCTCGTAGTCGTCCGAGTTGACCGGGATGTTCGTGTGCACGTTGCCGTCGCCCGCGTGCATGTGCAGCGCCACGAACACGCGGCTTTTCAGCACGCGGCCGTGAATGGCGATGAGCTCGTCGACAATCTTCTTGTACGCCGCGCCCGAGAACGTGCGCTGCAAGCCCGCCAGCACTTCGGTCTTCCAGGACACGCGAATGGTGCGGTCTTGCACCACGTCGAACACGCGCGCGGTGGACTGCGCGGCCAGGCGGTCGGACAGCGCGTTGTACACGTCGCCCAGCCCCAGCGCCTGCAATTCCGGCAGCGCTTGCGCCAGCGGCAGGTCCAGGTTGTCCAGCAGCCATTGCCAGCGCTGGCGCACGCCGCCCAGCAGCTCAAGCGCCTGGCGGGTGCGATCCGCCAGCACTTCGGCGCGGGTGTTCTCGATGTCGGCATCATCGGCCTTGCCCACCGGCAGCGGCGTACAAAGGTACGCGTCCAGCGCGCCCAGCAGCTTCAACTTGTTGCTGGTCGACAGTTCGATGTTGATGCGTTCAATGTGATCCGTGTATTCGCCCATGCGGGGCAGCGGAATCACGACGTCTTCGTTGATCTTGAAGGCGTTGGTGTGGCGCGCGATCGCGGCGGTGCGCGAGCGGTCCAGCCAGAATTTCTTGCGCGCTTCGGGGCTCACGGCCACAAAGCCTTCGCCATGGCGCGTGTTGGCCAGGCGCACGACTTCGCTGGCGGCGGCGGCAACGGCGTCATCGTCGTCGCCGACGATATCGCCAATCAGCACCATCTTGGGCAGCACGCCGCGCTTGCTCTTGGTGGCGTAGCCCACCGCGCGCAGATAGCGTTCGTCCAGGTGTTCCAGGCCAGCCAGGATGGCGCCGCGGGCTTTGCCCTCGCCGTCCAGATAGCCCTTGACCTCGACAATCGACGGGATGGCGTCGCGCGCCTGCCCGAAGAATTCCATACAGACCGTGCGCGTATGGCGCGGCATGCGGTGCAGCACCCAGCGCGCCGACGTGATCAGGCCGTCGCAACCTTCTTTCTGGATGCCGGGCAGGCCCGCCAGGAACTTGTCGGTAACGTCCTTGCCCAGGCCTTCCTTGCGGAACACGCGGCCCTTGATTTCCAGCAGTTCGGTCTTCAGCAGACGCTCGCCGGGCTTGCCCTTGCCGTCGAACCACTTGAGTTCGAAGCGCGCCGTATCCACGTCATGGATCTTGCCCATGTTGTGTTCCAGGCGGCTGACTTCAAGCCAGTTGCCATCCGGGTCCACCATGCGCCACCAGGCCAGGTTGTCGAGCGCGGTGCCCCACAACACGGCCTTCTTGCCGCCCGCGTTCATGGCGATGTTGCCGCCCACGCACGACGCTTCGGCGGATGTGGGGTCCACGGCGAACACGAAGCCCGCGGCCTCGGCCGCTTCCGACACGCGCTTGGTGACGACACCGGCGCCGGCATGGATAACGGCCACGGGCTCGGTGAGCCCCGGCAAAATACAGGACTCGACCTTGCCCAGCTTGTCGAATTTTTCGGTGTTGATGACGGCCGATTTCCACGTCAGCGGAATGGCGCCGCCCGTGTAGCCGGTGCCGCCGCCACGCGGGACGATGGTCAGGCCCAGCTCAATACAGGCGGTGACCAGCGCGGCGATCTCGTCTTCCGAGTCCGGCGTCAGCACCACGAAGGGATATTCCACGCGCCAGTCAGTGGCGTCGGTCACGTGCGACACGCGCGACAGGCCATCGAACTTGATGTTGTCGCGGGCGGTGATGCGGCCCAGCACCTTCTGCGCCTGCTTGCGCATCATGGTCGTCTGGTCGAACTCCCCTTCGAACGCGGCAATGGCGGAGCGTGCGCGGGCCAGCAGGCCGACGACCTTTTCGTCGCGATGCGGATCATGGCCCTCTTCCGTGGGCGAACCCGGTTCGCGGCGGCGGTCGATCTCGCCCAGGCGATGGTGCAAAGCGTCGATGAGCTGCTTGCGGCGCTTGGGGTTGTCAAGCAGGTCGTCCTGCAGGTACGGGTTGCGGCGCACCACCCAGATATCACCCAGCACTTCGTACAGCATCCGCGCGGAGCGGCCCGTACGGCGTTCGCCGCGCAAATCGGTGAGCAGGCTCCAGGCGTCATCGCCCAACAGCCGGCCGACAATTTCGCGGTCGGAAAACGACGTGTAGTTGTAGGGGATTTCGCGCAATCGCGCGGGAGCGGCGGGCGGCATCGCCCCGTTCAAAATGTGGCTAGCGAGTGGGGCGTTCATGGCGGCAAGAGGGGCCCATAAAAAATTATTTTATGCCATTGGCCGGACTTGACCCCTAATACCCTTAGGAAGCCGGCCAAAAGCGGCGGGAAACCGGCACGAACCGTCCCCGTTTTAAGTTCGAAGTCAGCGCTAGATTTGCCCGGGAAAGGCCCAAAGCAGGCCGGCGGTCATCACCAGGTAGCGCAGGAATTTGCCGATGGCCATATAGAGCACGCAAGGCCAGAACGACAGGCGCAGCCAGCCGGCCACGGCGCACAGCGGGTCGCCCACGGCGGGCAACCAGGACAGCAGCAAAGCCGGCGGGCCCATGCGGTGCAGCCAGTCGTGGGCGCGTTCGTTCCAGCGGCCGCGCATGCGGCCGCCCTCGGTGGCGCCCGGATGGGGGTGCGGGTGTTTTTCTTTCCAGCGCTGAAAGGCCTTTTCGGCGCCCAGGCCCATCCAGTAGCTGATTGCGCCACCGATCGTGTTCCCGGCCGTCGCCACCAGCACAGCCGGCCAGAACATATCGGGCGACAGCTTGATGTAGCCGAACACCGCGGGTTCTGAGCCCAGCGGCAGCAAAGTGGCGGATACGAGCGACACCGTAAAGATGGCCGACAAGCCCACCGAGGGCAGCGCCAGCATCCCCAGGAGCCAGTGAACAGCGGATAAGAGGCTTTCTTCCATGATGAGCGAGTGTAGCCGCGCGAAAGAGAATGACGATCAGGAATTGATCCGGCCGTTCGCGTCCATGCCGCGTCATCGCGGGCATAAACCTGTCAGGCGTTGCGGCTTTCCCTGCAATAATCGTGCCCACGTCCTCACTCTTGCTCTCTGCGCGGTCCATGTCCACTGATTATCTGAAACGCATCCTGACCTCGAAGGTTTACGACGTCGCGGTTGAATCGCCGCTGGAAGCGGCGCCCCAGCTATCCGCGCGCATCGGGAACACGGTCCTGCTTAAGCGCGAAGATACGCAGGCGGTGTTCAGCTTCAAGCTGCGCGGGGCGTACAACAAGATGGCCAACCTGCCGCAAGCCGCGCTCAACCGCGGCGTGATCGCGGCATCCGCTGGCAACCACGCGCAAGGCGTGGCGCTGGCGGCCAGCCGCTTGGGCTGCCGCGCCGTGATCGTTATGCCCACGACCAGCCCGCAGGTGAAGGTTGACGCCGTGCGCCGGCTGGGCGGCGAAGTGGTGCTGGCGGGCGAGAGCTTCACCGACGCCTTTGCGCACGCGCAAGTGCTGGAAAAGAAAGAGAAGCTGACCTTCGTCCACCCGTTCGATGACCCCGACGTGATCGCCGGCCAAGGCACCGTGGGCATGGAGATCTTGCGCCAGCACCCGGGTCCCATCGACGCCATCTTCGTGGCGATTGGCGGCGGCGGCCTGATCTCGGGCGTGGCCGTCTATATCAAGCAATTGCGCCCCGATATCAAGATCATTGGCGTGCAGACCGAAGATTCCGACGCCATGCTGCGCAGCGTGCGCGCGGGCCGCCGCGTGCAGTTGAATGATGTCGGGCTGTTTTCAGACGGCACCGCCGTCAAGATGGTGGGCGCGGAAACCTTCAAGCTCACGCGCCAGTACGTGGATGACTTCGTTGTCGTCAACACCGATTCCATCTGCGCCGCCATCAAGGATGTGTTCCAGGACACGCGCAGCGTGCTGGAGCCCGCGGGCGCCATGGCGGTGGCCGGCGCCAAGCAATACGCGGCCGAACACCATCTGAAAGGCAAGACACTGGTTGCGATTGCCTGCGGCGCCAACATGAATTTTGACCGCCTGCGCTTCGTGGCCGAACGCGCCGAGGTCGGCGAAATGCGCGAAGCCGTCTTCGCCGTCACCATGCCCGAGCAACGCGGCAGCTTCCGCCGCTTCTGCGAATTGGTCGGGGAACGTAGCGTGACGGAATTCAACTACCGCATTTCGGACGCGGACCGCGCGCATGTGTTCGTCGGCATCCAGGTATCGTCCGCCGCTGAGCCCGACAAGATCGCCGCGAATTTCCGGCGTCATGGCTTTGACACGCTGGACCTGACTCACGATGAAATGGCCAAGACGCACTTGCGCCACATGGTCGGCGGGCATTCGGCGCTAGCGCGAAATGAACTGCTGTACCGCTTTGAATTCCCCGAGCGTCCGGGCGCGCTGATGCGCTTTTTGAATGCGATGAATCCGGACTGGAACATCAGCCTGTTTCATTACCGCAACCAGGGCGCGGACTATGGGCGCATCCTGATCGGCATTCAGGTGCCGCCGGCGGACAAGAAGCAGTTCCGCACGTTTGTGGCCGAGCTGGGTTATCCGCATTGGAACGAGACCGAGAACCCGGCCTACAAGCTGTTTCTGTAGTTCTTTTCCATTAGCGCCGCCCACCGCGCAGGCGCCGCCCCAATGCGAGAGGGCCTCCTTGCGGAGGCCCTTCCCTTCTAACTATCAGCGGCGCCTGCCTGGACCCAAGTAGGGGGGGGTTCGCTGTCACTCGGCGGCTTACGGAGATAAACCGCGCATTCAGCAAGGTCCAGTCAGGCGCGCCGTCGCTTAGAACCGGTGACGCACACCCACGGCAACCGCGGTGTCGCGGGCGTCGTGCTGGAACGCGTAGTTGTCGCCATAGGAGGCGTACGCGTACAGGTTGGTGCGCTTGGTGAAGTCGTAGGTGTAGCCCAGGCTGTACACGTTGAACGTGGCGTCGTCGCCCGTCAGCTTGTCGTTGCCCGGGGTGGCGCGCTGCCACGAACCGAAGATGGCGTGGCGGCCCAGCGGCACGGTCGCGCCGATCATGTACGAGTTGGCGCGAAAGCCATCAGCCAGCTTGAACGAACCCAGGTTGTTCATGCCTTCCGGCGTCGTGCCCATGTTCTGGCCAACGAACCAGCCGTCACGCGTCTGGCCGAAAGCGGCCGCCAGTTTCACGACTTCAAAGTCGTACGAACCACCGATGATGTATTCCTGGATGCGCGCCGAATCCTTGCCGCCGACACGATTGTTCGTCGGGTCGAAGCGGTCGTAAGCGGCGGCCAGGTTCAGCGGGCCGTTGACGTATTGCACGCCGGCGGTCAGCACACGGTTGTTGTTGCCCGTGGCGAAGCCGGTTTGCGTGGTGTCGCTGACGGTGTCATCCGCGCTGAACGAGTAGCCCACGCCCACCTTGAAGCCGCCCAGGCTCGGGGTTTGATACAGCACCATGTTGTCCAGGCGCATCGTGTTGGCGCTGCCGAACGTCGTACCCATGTTGGCGGTGTTGTAGCTGATCGAGAACGGGTCGATCGAACCGAAGTACTTCGACGCCAGGTTCGTTTGACGGCCGAATTCCAGACGGCCCCAGGAATCGCTATCCAGGCCCACGGTGGCTTGACGGCCAAACAGGCGGCCGTTCTGGGCCGACTTGCCGTTCATGGGGCCGAAGCCGCCTTCCAAGGTGAACACGGCACGCAGGCCGTCGCCCAGATCTTCCGTGCCACGCAGGCCAAAGCGCGAGCCGCTGCTCACGCCCTGAACGCCGCCCACGCGGCTTTGCGACACGCCGTTGAACTTCACTTGCTCGTAGCCGACACCGGCGTCGATCAAGCCGTACAGCGTCACGGAGTCGGCGGCTTGCGCGGCGCCGGCAAAGCCTGCCAGCAACGCGACGGCCAATAGCGTCTTCTTCATATAAGTCCCCAAAATGGCGAGATGAAAGGCATCCGCCAAAGCGCCGTCCTGTTGACGGCGCCTTGGCGTGCCGCTGCGAACAAGCAAGCGGCGTCTGCACTAAATCTAGTGTCCGGCGCGCGGCGATCCGAAGTAACACGGATTTCGACGAACTACTTTCCATGGTTGGGATAATGACGAACTGCTGACACGCGCACCGGTCTGAAAACCAATGGGAATGCGCCGTTAACGCGTTGAAAACAAATATGAATCTTTGCTCGCAATTAGGCGCCAAGCAGGCGAAAGCCTGATCACCACCCCCCTTTCACCGACAGAACTTGTTGCCCGGCGCGAACAGTGATGCAGCAAAAACGCCACACTGCTCACCACGCGGCACAATGCGCCGGCAATAAAAAACCCCTCGGCGTCTCAAGGGGTTTCTCGTGACCTCGGGTCAGGGCGTGCGCCCCGGCACTTACTTGCCCTTGGGCGGATAGTCCAGTTCACCGAAGGTGTATTCGCCGCGAGCCTTGGCTTCAGCCAATTCCTGGCGGACTTGTTCGCGGGTCTTGCCGACGGATTGCGACACGGCGGCGCGGGGCGGGTAATCCAGTTCAGCAGTGGTGACCTGGCCAGCGGCCTTGGCGCTTTGCAGCTCTTGCTGAACCTGGTCGCGCGTCAGGCCGGTTTGTTGCACGGTGGCGGGCGGGTAGTCCAGTTCACCAAACGTGACCTGGCCTGCGGCCTTGGCGGCTTGCAGTTCTTGTTGGACCTGTTCACGCGTCTTGCCATCGGCGTGAGCGGCGGACATACCCACTAGGGTTGCGGTAACCATGAGTGCGGTTGCTAGGGCTTTCATTGTGATGACTCCATCCTAAACCTTGCACAGCGTCTTCTGCCAGGCTGGCAGGTGCGATGTGACTGTTTGATTGCTGGGACGAAGTATCTGGGGAATCGCGCCTAGTAAAAACCCTTATTTTGGTGAACATATTTGCACGGATGGGACAATTGCACGTTGTATCCGGTGCAATCTGCGCGTTTATTGCGCAATCCCCTCGCAGACGCAGGCAGCACAAGCCTTGCCAGCGTTCAGCTGCCCGCCAGTTGAGTAACGGAACGTGAGCTCACCATTCGCGCAACGCGTTATCCCCGGCAAGGAAATAGACATTTCTGCTGGCGGGACAATAAATCCATTTATCATACAAACCTGCCAGAAATGGAATTTTGAGTCTCGAGGGCCCCATGGATATCCAGCTTAACGACATCGCGCTCTTTGTCGAAGTCGCCAAGCGCAAGAACTTCAGCCACGCTGCGGAAGCCTTGAATATTCCAACATCCACGCTCTCGCGCCGCGTCAGTGAATTGGAACGCAGCGTTGGCATGCGGCTCTTGAACCGCAGCACGCGCAAGATCGACCTGACCGAAGCCGGCGCCATCTACTTCGAACGTTGCCGGCACATTGTGGAAGAAGCGCGCATTGCGCACGACCAGTTGCTGGACATGGCGGTGCAGCCTAAAGGCCGCCTGCGCATCTCGCTGCCCACCAGTCTGGCGCAGCTGTTTCTGCCCGCCGTCATCAGCGAATTCCGCGAACAGCATCCCGATATCGAATGCGATTTCGATCTGAGCATGCGTCCGATCGACCCCATCAGCAACCCGTTCGACCTGATTCTGCGCTTCGGCCAGCAGCCGGATTCCAGCCTGATCTCGCGCAAGATCGTGCTGATGGCGCATCAGTTGTACGCGTCACCCGATTATCTGGCGCGCCATGGCGAACCGCGCGTGCCTGCCGACCTGACGCACCACGAATGCCTGCGCCCCACGATGCGTGAGGAGTCCTCGTTCTGGATGCTGCATTCGGGCGATAAGGTGGAACGCGTGCAGGTGTCGGGGCGCCTGTCAGCGAACAACGTGGGCATGCTGGGCCGGCTGGCGAGCCAGGGCCTGGGCATTACGCCCTTGCTGGTGTTCGATGCGATGGAACGCGCCATCGAGCAATCGGGCCTGGTGCGCGTGCTGCCGGACTGGAGCTTGACGCCCCTGCCCCTCTTTGCCCTGCTGCCCTCGCGCATGCTGCCCGCAAAAACCAAGGCTTTCCTGGACTTCATTCAGCCCAGGCTGTCGGATTCTTGAACAGCGAAGCGCGAGGCGGGTCGGAATTTACGGCCCGCCCGACCGCGTGACTTAAGGCGTGAATTCAGGCGCGACCTAACGTGTGTACGACGGCGTGAACAACGGCGTGAATTACGGCGTGCCCGCGTCGTACTGACAGACCGTGTAGAGCGGCGTGCCCGTCTCGGCCACCTTGGCCGACCCGCCCAGATCGGGCAGATCGATAATCGCCGCGGCCTCGACCACATTGGCGCCCAGGCGTTGCAGCAGCTTGATGGCGGCCAGCATGGTGCCGCCGGTTGCGATCAGGTCATCCACTAGCAGTACGCGTTGACCGGTGCGCACGGAATCCGTGTGCATCTCGACCGCGGCATTGCCGTATTCCAGCGAATATTCCTCGGCCACCGTGCGAAACGGCAGCTTGCCCTTCTTGCGCACGGGCACGAACCCAAGGTTGAGTTCATAGGCCAATACGCTGCCCACGATGAAGCCGCGCGCATCCACGCCCGCCACCAAATCCAGGCGCTGGCGCATATAGCGGTAGACGAAGAGATCGATCAGCACCCGGAAGGCACGCGGGTCCTGCAATACCGGCGTGATATCGCGGAAGATGACGCCGGGTTGGGGCCAGTCCGGAACGCTTCGGATGGTGCGCCGGATGTACTCGGCGTTGTCGGTCTGCATGGAAGGCGGCCCTGAAGAATTGAAGCAAGGCGAACTATAACCTTGCCACCGCGCTTAAGCCAGGATTGCCGCCTGCTGTGACAAGTCATGTAATTGTCCGTTGCGCAGTTCCAGGCAACGGTGGACGGCGCCCGGGGGCAAATCGGCGTGCGTGGCCAAGATGACGGTGCGTCCCCGCACCGCACCTTCCAGGTCGTTGAAGAAGTCGGCTTGGGCTGCTGCATCCAGCCCGGCGGTGGGCTCGTCCAGCACGATGACCGCCGCAGGCGACAACAATGCCCGCGCCAGACACAAGCGCCGCGCCTGCCCTGCCGACAATTGCGAGCCGGTTTCTCCCGCCCAGGTGTCCAGCCCGTCTGGCAAACCGCGCACAAAATCCCCCAGCCGGGCGGCGTCCAGCGCGCGCCACAAGGTGGCGTCGTCGGCATCGGGGTCGCCGATCAGCAGATTCGTGCGCAAGGTGCCCAGGAATACCGGCGCATCTTGCGATAGCAACGCGATGCGCCGGTGCCAATCGGCTTGCGCCGCGTCGCGCGCATCGCAACCGCCGAATCGCACTTGCCCGGCTAGCGGGTCTTCCAGGCGCAGGATCAGGTGCAGCAGCGTGGACTTGCCCGCGCCGCTGGCGCCAACAATCGCGATGCGCTCGCCGGGTTCCACGCGCAAGCCGATGCCATCCAATACCGCCGCAGCCCGTTCCGCCCCACGCGCCGGGTAGCGAAAACTGACATCGTTCAGTTCCAGTGCGCCATGGAGCGGCAAGGCGAGCGGCGCGACGGGGTCTTGCATGTCGGGTTGGCTTTGCGTCACATCGCGGATACGCGCCGCCGCCGACATCGCCGAGCCCATGCGGGACGCCCCGCGCATGATTGGGCCCGCGACTTCAAAAATACCGATGACTGCCAGCAACAGGCCCACCAGCACCGGCCCTTCAATGCCGCCCGCTTCGTGCGTGGCCAGCCCGAACCACAGCAGCGCCAATACCGAAATGCCCGCTGCGGCTTGCAGAAACCACTGCCCGCGCGCCGCTACGCGCGCCTGGGTACGGCGCGCTTGCGCACTGGCTTCGCACAGGCGTTCAAAATGCGCCGCGGTCTGCGCCTGCGCGTGCAGCGCCACCATGTCCGCATGGCCGTCCACCGCATCCAACGCGGCCGCACGCAAGCCGGCGGCGCTTTCCTGCGCAGCCACACCCGGCTTGCGCGCTGCTCGCAGCAACCACCACGGCACCAGCACGCAGGCGGTCATGAGCGCCAGCGCAAACGCCAGTGCGGCGGCCGGCACCCACATGCCCAGCACTGCGGTGAGCACGGCGCCACCCAGGATGGCCGTGGCCAACGGCGCCAGCACAAATAGAAAGACGGTATCCAGCGCATCGACGTCGCCCGTCATGCGCGCCACCAGATCGCCGCTGCGATAGCGCGCCAACTGGCGCGGCGTCAGCCGGATCAAGGCGCCGAACACGGTGGCGCGCAAATCGGCCAGCAGGCGCAAGGTGGCGGAATGCCCCACCACCCGGTCGGCGTAACGCGACACGATGCGCAGGAAAGACAAACCGCGCACCAGCGCCGACGGCGCAAACAGGTTGAACATGCCGCCTGCGCCCGCCAGCGCAGCACCCGTCAAAAACCAGCCAGAGACGCCCAGCAAGCCCACGCCCGCCGCAACGGTGGCCAGCGCACAGAACAATGCGAGTAAAAGCCCGCCTTTTCGACGCGCATATAACGGCAACAGCAACAACAGATTCTTCATGCGTCTTCCACGTTTCCGTCCGCCACCCGCAGCACCCGGCCAAAGCGGGCCGCCACGGCGGGCGAGTGCGTTGCCAGCAGCAAGGTGCGCCCGGCTGCGAACGCAAGAATTTCATCCAGCACGCGCGACTGCGTGGCGTCGTCCAGATGCGCGGTGGGTTCGTCCAGCAGGATCAGCCCGGGGTCGCGCAGGAACAAACGGGCCAGCGCCACGCGCTGCGCCTGCCCGCCCGACAGGCCGTGGCCTCGGCTACCCAACGGCGTGTTCAGCCCTTCCGGCAACGCTTGTGCAAACTCCAGCACGCAGGCGCGGCGGGCAGCTTCGTGCACATCGCTATCGGCGGCGTCCGGGCAACCCAGGCGGATGTTGTCGGCGATGGAACCGGCCAGCAATTGCGGCTTCTGTCCGATCAGCGCCACGCGGCCGCGCAGGTCGGCTTCATCCCAATCGGCCAGCGGTATGCCATCGATGCGGATATCACCCTGGCTGGGGCGCAGCCGCGCAATGGCTTCGATCAGGGTAGATTTTCCGATGCCGCTGGGCCCCATCAACGCCGCATGTTCACCGGGCGCAAGGGTCAGCGCGGCGTCTGACAGCACCGCCAGCCCCCGGCCGGGCGCCGTTACCGTCAGCCCGGTAAGCGCCAACGCGGCGCCCGATGATGCCGATGCCGCCGCGCGGCCGATACGCGTTTGCGCCACGGCTTCATCTTGCGGCAGGCCATCGAACAACACGGCAATTTGCGTCACGGCGGCAAGTGCCGTGGCGCGGTCGTGATAATGCGCGGCGAACTGGCGCAGCGGCGCATAGACCTCCGGCGCCATCAGCAGGCAGAACAAGCCCGCCTGCAACGTCAGCGGCGACCAGCGCACATCCAGAAAGCCCAGATACGTCAGGCCGATGTAAACGGCCACGCCCGCCACGCCAAGAGCGGCAAAAAATTCCAGCACGGCTGACGACAGGAATGCAATGCGCAACACCGACATCGTGCGCTGGCGCAGGGCATCGCTGGCGGCCACAACCGACGCCGCTTCGGCGTCCGCGCGGCCATACAGTTTCAGCGTCGACAAGCCGCGCAACCGGTCGGCGAAGAAGCCAGACAAGCGGGCAAACGCGCGCAGATGGCGGCGGCTGGCGCCTTGTGCGCCCCACCCCACCAAGGCCATGAACAAGGGAATGAGCGGCGCGGTGATCAGCAGCACCAGGCCGGCGACCACATCCACCGGCAACAGCAAGACCGAAAACGCCACCGGCAACATCGCGGCCGCCGCCATGGCGGGCAGGTACTTGGCGAAGAAACCATCCAGCGCCTCGACCTGGTCCACCACCGCGCTGGCCAATTCGCCGGACGCCTTGCCACGGCTCCAGTACGGCCCCTTGGCAACCATCCGCGAAAACAGCGCTTGGCGCACGTGACGCTTGATGCGTTCGGCGGCATCCGCGCCCGCACGCTCGCCGGCCCATGTAATACAGGCACGCACCAGCATCAGCGCGGCAATGCCCAGAATGGGGGCCAGCAATTCCTGGCGCGGCACATCGCGCATGATGGCCGCGTCCAGCACGCTGGCCAACAGCCAGGCCTGCACCACCAGCAAGGCGCCGCTTACGAGCGGTGCGGCGCCTGCCAACATCAACGGAAGCCTGGCCGCCTTGGCAAGCGCCATCAACCACCGCGACTGCTCGCGCGGCGGTTTCTGCAAACTGGCCGAAGGGTCGTGCTCGAGGCTGCTAGCGCCGCCGCTCACTCGTCGTCGCGGCTGGCGCGCGGGTCATGCGAATGACCTTCGCGCAGCTCGAACCACATTGCATTGAGAATGGCGAACGCGCACGCCAAACCCAGACCGAGTATCCACGAGAAATACCACATGGTGGAGGCTCCTTTTAGTATGAGTTGGGCGTGTCGCCCACAGATTCATGGGTGACCTTGCCGCGCATTACGCGATACACCCAGGCGGTGTAGAGCGTGACGATGGGCAGGAATACGGCCACGGCGATCACCATGATCCACAGCGTCAGATGGCTGGACGAGCCGTCCCAGATGGTCAGGCCGGCCTGCGGCTTGGTCGAGGACGGCATGATGAACGGGAAGAGCGAAAAGCCCACCGTCAGGATCACACCGGCGATCGACACCGCAGACGCCAGGAACGCCAGCACGTTGGCGCGTACGGTCAGCAGCAGCACCACCAACAAGGCCCCAGCCACACCCAGCACGGGCGCGATCCACATCAACGGCCACTTGGCATAGTTGGCCATCCACGCGCCGGTCTGTACGGAAACGGTCTTCAGCATCGGATCGGATGGACCCGCCATGTTGACCGCGCTGGTGATGGTGTGGCCGCCGATGCCGCCTGCCACCCAGAAGCCGCCGGCCGCAAACAGCGCCGCCGTCAGCAAGGCGGCGAGCCGGCCCCAGTTGCGAGCCCGCGAAGCAATCGGATCTTCCGTGCGCCACGCCAGCAACACCGCGCCGTGCATGGCCAGCATCACCACGCTGAGCACGCCGGCCAGCAAGGCGAAGGGCGCAAACAGCTGATAGAAGTGGCCTTCGTAGATGGGCCGCAGCGTCACGGCGTCGAACGTGAACGGCACGCCCAGGACGATGTTGCCCATCGCCACGCCAAACACCAGGGAAGCCACCACGCCCGAGAAGCACAGCACGCCGTCCCAGCTGTTGCGCCAGCGCGTGCCTTCCATCTTGCTGCGGTATTTGAAGCCCACGGGACGCAGGATCAGCGCGATCAGCACCAGCATCATCGCCAGGTAGAAGCCGGAGAACGACGCGGCATACAACAGCGGCCAGGCGGCAAAGATGGCGCCGCCCGCCGTGATCAGCCAGACCTGGTTGCCTTCCCACACGGGACCCACCACGTTGATCACCACGCGGCGTTCGGCGTCGGTCTTGGCCACCACGGGCAGCAGCGCCGCCACGCCCAGGTCAAAGCCGTCCATGACGGCAAAGCCGATCAGCAAGGCGCCCAGCAGCACCCACCAGATCACGCGCAAGGTGCCATAGTCAAAAGGAATAAGGGTATCCATCTGCTTCTCTCCCCTTAGGCGCGCACGGCGGCGCGCACAGGATCGGCGGCGGCGCCCGCCACCGGCCCATCGGATTTCGGACCCGCCTTGATCGCGTGCAGCATGACCTTCACGCCGATGATCAGCAGAACCGTGTACAGCACCAGGAAGATGGCAAGACTGATGGCCAGGTCGGCGATCGTCAGGCCGGATGCGGCGTAGTACGTCGGCAGCACGCCTTCAATCACCCAGGGCTGGCGGCCGTATTCGGCCACGAACCAGCCGCTTTCAATGGCGACCCACGGCAGCGGCAAGCTCCACAGCGCCACCTTGAGCAGGCCACGGCGGCTGTCCAGACGGCCGCGCGACGCCAGCCAGAAGGCCACGCCGAAGAACAGGATCAGGTACATGCCCACCGCCACCATGATGCGGAACGCCCAGAACAGCGGCGCCACGTTGGGCACGGTGTCGATCGCGGCCTGCTTGATGTCGGCCTCGGTGACCTTGGTCATGTCTTCCTGATAGCGCTTGACCAGCAAGGCGTAGCCCAGGTCCGGCCAGGTCTTGTCGAAGACCATGCGCGCATCCACATCCTTGGGATTGGCGCGGATCTTCTGCAAGGCGTCGTACGCCACCATGCCATCGCGGATGCGGTTTTCGGCGCGCAGGATCAGGTCATCGATACCCAGCAGCGGCGTGGTCAACGAACGCGTGCCGATGATGCCCATGACGTAGGGAATCTCGATGGCGAAGTCGTTCTTGCGTTCGGCCTGGTTGGGAATCGCGATCAGGTTGAAGGACGCGGGCGCGGGTTCCGTGTGCCACATGGATTCCATGGCCGCGATCTTCATCTTCTGATGTTCGGTGGTCAGGTAGCCGCTTTCATCGCCCAGCACCACGACGGACAAGGCGCCCGCCAAGCCGAAGCTTGCGGCCACCGCCATCGAACGCTTGGCCAGATCGGTGTGCCGGCCCTTCAGCAGATACCAGGCGCTGATCGACATCACGAACATCGCGCCCGCCACATAACCGGCGCTGACCGTGTGCACGAACTTGGCTTGCGCGACAGGGTTGAAGATCACCGCGGCAAAGTCGGTCATCTCCATGCGCATGGTGTCGGGGTTGAAGATCGCGCCCACCGGGTTCTGCATCCAGCCGTTGGCGATCAGAATCCACAGCGCCGAGAAGTTCGTGCCGAACGCCACCAGCCAGGTCACGATCAGGTGACTGACCTTCGACATGCGGTTCCAGCCGAAGAAGAACAGGCCGACGAAGGTGGCTTCCAGGAAGAAGGCCATCAGCCCTTCAAGCGCGAGCGGGGCGCCGAAGATGTCGCCTACATAGTGGCTGTAGTAGGACCAGTTCATCCCGAACTGGAATTCCATCACCACGCCGGTGGCGACGCCGAGTGCAAAGTTGATGCCGAAGAGCGTGCCCCAGAACATGGTCATCCGCTTCCAGATGGGGCGGCCGGTCATGACGTACACGCTTTCCATAATGGCCAGGATGAACGACAGGCCAAGCGTGAGGGGGACAAACAGGAAGTGGTAAAGCGCGGTCGCGGCAAACTGGAATCGCGACAGATTTACGACGTCGAGATCAATCATTGGGGCGCTCCCAAGCTGTTGAGGTGCCGCGGCAACCGGCATGGTTCCCAGGCCGTCTCTCGCGCCATGTTACGAGCGTTGGATACAACTTCATAGAGGTTTCCTGAAAAATTGGGGCGGATGGGACTCAGCCCTTGCCCCGCAATTTGCCGGCGAAGCCCAGTACTTTTTGCACTTTCGAACCCATTTTCATCAGGGTTTGAAGGGTCTCTGGCGGCAGGCGTTGAACCTCATCGAACCATCCCGTGGACAGTTCGATGAGCTCCAGCATTTCGGTCATGCGCTGCTGGGCGTAGGCGTCTTCGGGACCTGACGGCCCTTCAAGAAGCGTGTCGCGCAGCAGGGTGAGCGTGGGTTCGATTTCGCGCTTGCGCTTTTCTTCCATCAGGATGCGGAAGATTTCCCAGACGTCTTTGGGCGTCTCGAAATAGTCGCGGCGGTCGCCCACTTGGTGGATCAGCTTGACCAGGCGCCACGATTGCAGCTCTTTCAACCCCAGGCTGACGTTCGAACGGGAAAAGCCGAGGGTCTCGGCGATGTCGTCAGCGTTCAGGGGTTCGGGGTGAAGAAACAGCAGGGCGTAGATTTGCCCGACGGTGCGGTTGACCCCCCAGCGGCTGCCCATTTCGCCAAAGTGCAGGACGAAACGTTCGTTTTGAGGGGTGAGTTCCATGAGTGTTCAGCGCCAGGGTCAAGAGTGCGGTTTGGCTGTTAGATACCGTTACACCGCTTTCAGTAATTCCTGAAATTATCGAACAAACTGTGCGAAAGCGCAAACCACATCGCCGGCAGGGGTATTGCCGCAAGCCTTGGCGGGCGAATGGGAATGCGTCAACGTAGCCTGAGAATGTGACAGGCCATCGCAAATGGGGACGATGTGGCGGGCGCGCCATGTAAACAGCCACCGGCCGTGAGGCGGGTGGCTGCGAGGGGCCGGTGGCTGTGAGGGCCAAGGGGCTATGCGGGGCCGGTGGCTATGCGGGGCCGGTGGCTATGCGGGGCCGGTGGCTATGCAGGGCCGACGGCTGTGAGGGCCCGGGGGCTATGGGGGGCCGGTGGCTAAGCAGGGCCAGGGGCTAATGCGGGGTCCACAAACGGGGCAGCGATTGCCCCGGGGAATCAGCCCGCCTTGACGGACACGGCGGCGGACACGCGCTTGGCCTTGGCGCGGGCGGCGGCGACGTCGTCGGCCACGGCCAGGCCCACGCCCATGCGGCGCTTGACGAAGGACTCAGGCTTGCCGAACAGGCGGATGTCGGTGCCGGACTCGGTCAGGGCCTCGGCGACGTTGTGGAACGACACGGCGGCGGCATCCACCCCGCCGTAGATGACGCTGCTGGCGCCCGGCTGGCGCAGGCTGGTGTCCACCGGCAAGCCCAACAGCGCGCGGGCGTGCAGCTCGAACTCGTTCTGGGCCTGGGTGATCATGGTGACCATGCCGGTGTCGTGGGGACGCGGGCTGACTTCCGAAAACCACACCTGGTCGCCCGCCACAAAGAGTTCCACGCCGAAGATGCCCAGCCCGCCCAGGTCGGACGTGACGGCCAGTGCGATTTCCCGTGCGCGTTCAAGCGCGGCGGGCGACATCGGGTGCGGCTGCCAGCTTTCGACGTAATCGCCGTCGACCTGCTTGTGGCCAATGGGCTCGCAGTACTGGGTTTCGACCTTGCCGTCGGCGCCACGGGCGCGCACGGTCAGCAAGGTAATTTCGTAGTCGAAGCGGATAAAGCCTTCAACAATGGCGCGGCCGCCGCCCACCCGGCCGCCTTCCTGGGCATAGCGCCAGGAGGCCGCGACGTCGTCGGCGCTCTTGATGACCGATTGGCCCTTGCCCGACGAGGACATGACGGGCTTGATGACGCAGGGGTAGCCGATGCCGCCGTCGATGGCGGCGCRCAATTCTTCTTCGGTGTCGACAAAGCGGTACGGGGACGTCGGCAGGCCAAGCGTCTCGGCGGCCAGGCGGCGGATGCCCTCGCGGTTCATGGTCAGCTGGGCTGCGCGGGCGGTCGGCGTCACGCGCGCCACGCCGGCGGCTTCCAGCTCTACCAGCAAACTGGTGGCAATGGCTTCGATTTCGGGGACAATAACGTGCGGCCGCTCTTGCTCGATGATCTTCTTCAGGGCGTCCGCGTCGGTCATGGAGACCACATGCGCCCGGTGCGCCACCTGATGGCCCGGGGCGTCGGCATACCGATCCACGGCAATGACTTCCACGCCCAGCCTTTGCAGGGCAATGATGACCTCTTTGCCCAATTCGCCCGATCCGAGCAACATGACTCGGGTGGCCAAGGGGGACAAGGGCGTGCCAAGGACGGGGCTGGAAATGCTGGACATGGAGCGGGCCTGGAGTGAAGGATTGAAAGCCGTTGAAATGAGCCGCCAGAATGCCATACCCCCCTGCCGGGGGCAAACGCGCCCACTGATATTAAAATCCCTGAATGACTGATCATCCCTCTACATCGTCCGATACCGCGCTGGCATCTGCTCGCCGCACGCTGCAAATCGAAAGCCAGGGCCTGTTGGACCTGTCCGCACGACTGGACGACTCCTTTACCCAAGTGGTCGCGCTGTTGCTCGCGTGCCGTGGCCGCGTGGTGGTCACGGGCATCGGCAAGACCGGCCATATTGCCCGCAAGATCGCGGCGACGTTCGCCTCGACCGGCACGCCCGCCTTCTTCGTGCACGCCGCCGAAGCCGTGCATGGCGACCTGGGCATGATCACGCAGGACGACGTGGTGATCGCCGTGTCGTACTCGGGCGCGGGGCAAGAGCTGCTGACCATCCTGCCCGTAGCCCGCCGCATGGGCGCCAAGCTGGTGGCGATCACCGGCAACCCGCAATCCGAACTGGCCCTGCTGGCCGACGTGCACCTGGACGGCAGCGTGGCGCAGGAAGCCTGCCCGCTGAATCTGGCGCCCACGGCCAGCACCACCGCCGCGCTGGCCTTGGGCGACGCCCTGGCCGTGGCCTGCCTGGAAGCGCGCGGCTTCGGCCCGCAGGACTTCGCCCGGTCGCATCCGGGTGGCGCGCTCGGCCGCCGCCTGCTGACGCACGTGCGCGACGTCATGCGCCAGGGCAACGCCTTGCCGATCGTGCTGGCCGGCACCCCCGTGTCGCAAGCGCTGGAAGTCATGTCCGCCAAGGGCATGGGCATGACGGTGGTGACCGACGCGCAGCACCGCCCGCTGGGCATCTTCACCGACGGCGACTTGCGCCGTCTGATCGCCCGGCACGGCGATATCCGCAGTCTGACCGTGGAGGCGGGCATGACCCGTTCGCCACGCAGCATCAACCCCGACGCGCTGGCCGTCGAGGCCGCCCAACAGATGGACGAGCTGCGGCTCAACCAGATGCTGGTGCTGGACTCCGACGGCGCGCTGCTGGGCGCCTTGCATATGCATGATCTGATGGCCGCTAAAGTGGTATGACAATGACTCTTCCTGCTTCCGTGACTCACCCGGCCGAAGCGCTGGTGCTTGCCCGTATTCCCGCCACCGTGCGCGACCGCGCCGCGACGGTTCGCTTGATGGTGTTCGATGTCGACGGCGTGCTGACCGACGGCAGCCTGTACTACGGCGAAAACGGCGAACTGCAAAAGCGCTTCAACGCCCTGGACGGCCACGGCCTGCGCCTGCTGATGGAAGGCGGGCTGACGGTGGCGCTGATGACAGGCCGATCCGGCCCCATCGTGGCGCGCCGCGCCGCCGAACTGGGCATTGCGGAAGTCATGCAGGGTGTGCGCGACAAGGGTGCGGCGCTGGCCGAACTTGCGCAGCGCTCGGGTGTCCAACTGAACCAAACCGGCTATATGGGCGATGACATCATCGACCTGCCGGCCATGCAGCGCGCGGGCTTTGCCGCCAGCGTGCCAAACGCGCCGGGCTATGTCAGCCAGGCTGCGCACTGGGTTTCCACGCAACCGGGCGGCAGCGGCGCGGTGCGCGAATGCTGCGATCTGCTGCTGGCTTCGCAGGGACGCCTGGGCGCGTTCCTGGCGGCGCCGGGCCTGCTCGGCCCTGGCGCCATCCAATGACCGCTCTGACCCCCCAACCGCCCTTGTGGCGAACCCGATGAAAGAACGTTTTCCTTCCCTGATCGCGCTGTTCCTGCTGCTGGTGCTGGTCACCAGCTCGTGGTGGGCGGCCGATTACGCGCAGCGCGCCATCCAGGTGGACCCGCCCCGCCGCATCACGCATGAAATGGACGCCTGGTCGCGCAACTTCGTGATGTTGCGCACCGACCCCACCGGACGCCCCATCAACCGGCTGGAAGGCGACTACGCGGAACATTTCCCGGACGATGACTCGTATCACATCACCGCGCCGCGCGCGGTGGGCCAACGCGAAGCCAACCCGATCACGGTAGGTGTTTCGAAGACTGCGGTGATGGAGCAAGGCGGCAAGCGCATCGTCATGAACGGCGACGCCCACGTGCACCGCCAGCCCGACGCCAACAATGATGTGCTGGACGTGCGCAGCCAGCAACTGGTCATCCTGCCCGACGACGATGTGGTCTTTACCGACCTGCCCGCCGAGGTGATCAAGGGCCGTTCGCGGATGAACGGCAAGGGCATGCACTACAACAACAAAACACGCCAATTGCAGGTGTCGGCGTCGACGGATGTTGAAATTGCCGGTTCCGAAGGCAAGCAACAACGCCGGACCGAGATACCCGCCAACAACTCTGACCAGAAGAAACCATGACCGACCTTCGGACTCTCCTTGCCCCGACGACTCGCCTGCTTGGCGCCGTTCTGCTGACGGCTTCGGTGTTTGCGCCGGCGCACGCGCAGGACGCGGCTGCGAAGCCCGCCGCCGGCTCCAGCAAGGCGGCCCCCGCTGAAGAGCCCAGCACGCTGATCCTGTCGGACACGCTGCACTACGACGACGTGAAGAAACAAAGCGTGTTCACTGGCAACGTGAACATGACGCGCGGCTTGATGACGCTGACGTCCGACACGCTGGAAATGCACGAAGACGCGCAAGGCGGCCAGTACGGCACCGCCACCGCCAACAAGGGCAAAGTCGTGACGATCCGCCAGGAACGCCCCGACACCTTCGAGCTCATCGAAGGCAAGGGCCTGCGCGCCGAATACGACGGCACGAAGAGCACGTTCGACCTGATCGGCCAGGCCGTTGTCATCCGTTACGTCTGTGGCAAACCGTTCGACACGATTCGCGGCGAACGGGTACGCTACAACGAAAAAACCGGCACCTACGAAGCTCAGGGCGGCCCCAACTCCGCTGCGGCGGGTGGCCGGGTGCGCTCGGTGGCCGAACCGCGCGCCAAGTCGGATGCCGCCGTGGCTGAATGCCGCAAGCAGCAAGCCGCAAAGAAAGGGCGCTAAAGCGCCCCCCATGCAACACCATACGCACCCACGATGAATCAACCTTCTGTGCCGACACCCGTGACCTCCTCCCCCTCGGGGGTCAAGCAGGGCAGCCTGCGCGCAACCGGTTTGCGCAAGACCTATAACGGCCGGACCGTGGTGCAGGATGTGTCCCTGTCCGTGGTCAGCGGCGAAGTCGTCGGCCTGTTGGGCCCCAACGGCGCCGGCAAGACCACCAGCTTCTACATGATCGTGGGCCTGGTGCCGGCAGACGCCGGCCGCATCGAGATCGACGGTTCCGTCATCACCGCGATGCCGATTCACAAGCGCGCGCGCATGGGCCTGTCGTACCTGCCGCAGGACGCGTCCGTGTTCCGCCGCCTGACGGTCGAACAGAACATCCGCGCCGTGCTCGAATTGCAGCTGGGTCCTGATGGCCGGCCGCTGTCCACGCCGAAGATCAACGAGCAGATGGAATCGCTGCTGGAAGAGCTTCAGATTGGTCACATCCGCAGCAACGCCGCTATTTCGCTGTCGGGCGGTGAACGCCGCCGCGTGGAAATCGCGCGGGCGTTGGCCACCAGCCCGCGCTTCATTCTGTTGGATGAACCGTTTGCCGGCGTGGACCCTATCGCCGTGATTGAAATCCAGCGCATCGTGCGGTTCCTGAAGGGCCGCGGCATCGGCGTGCTGATCACCGACCACAACGTGCGCGAAACGCTGGGCATCTGCGACCGCGCCTACATCATTAGCGAAGGCAAGGTGCTGACTGATGGCCACCCCGACGAAATCGTGGGCGATCCGGCCGTTCGCCGCGTCTATCTGGGCGAGCACTTCCGCATGTAACAGGCCCTGGGGAAGACCCCTAGGCCCCTCTCGGGCCAAGGCGAATACTCCCTAGGGCTTGCGCCATAAAAATGCCATGTTCTTGCGCTAGGTCAGCTTGTTTTATCGGCCCGAGTCTATACACTAGTACTAAACGCACCCACCCAATCAAGGAGAACGCCTAAAGACATCACCGCGCATTTTGCGCAACCATTTTTTCTCTTTTAGAAGGAGAGCACACTATGAACCTGAGCATCTGCGGTCGTCACCTCGACGTCACCCCGGCAATCCGGGAATATGTCATGAACAAATTGGCGCGAGTGCTGCGGCATTTCGATCACGTCATCGATACCCAGGTCATGCTCTCAGTAGAGCCCCTGCGGCATAGAGCCGAAATCACCATGCGTCTAAGCGGTAAGGACATTCATTGTGAAGCAACCGATGAAAACCTCTATGCAGCCATAGACCTTCTTGCTGACAAAGTCGACCGTCAGGTCATCAAGCACAAGGACAAGGTACGTAGTCACTCAGCGGAGTCCGTGAAGCGGCAAGCGGCGATTCTTTCGCCACCCCAGCAGTAACCGCGCTTCATGATCACTCGCCCTGAGCGATTGAGTTAAACAGCGATTGAAAAATCCTGCCTAAGTCCCGGTGTCCCGCTAGACGTCAGTCCAGCCGGGGCATCGGCAAGACTCCCCTCCTGCACTACCCGTCCTGTATTACCCCATCCCCCCAGCTGTGTCCCTCCATTCCCGGTCTTGCCGGCGAATTCGCGTTGCGTCCTCGTTTTCCCACTTATGCGCTGATTCCGGCCAAATCCCGCGTTTTGAGGGGTATCCGCGCACCGGAATGCCCACAATCCATCGCGATCAGTCTATGCTGTCGCTCTTGCCATGCCGTCGGCCGCCTACGCAATGGGCGCCGCACGAGGCCAATTTATTGCACTGCGTCATATAACCATATAATGATCCGATGAATCATTTGTCGCGCATCCTACCCGCCGGCAACGTCGTGCTCGATATGCTCGCAACGAGCAAGAAACGGGCGTTCGAACAAGCTGGCCTTCTTTTTGAAAACAACCATGGCTTGGCACGAGCGCTCGTGTTCGACAGCCTGTTTGCCCGGGAACGTCTTGGCTCCACTGCTCTTGGGCAGGGCGTGGCCGTTCCTCACGGCCGAGTAAAGGGACTTGAGCAGGCGCTGGCGGCGTTCATCCGCCTGGCGCAGCCCATTTCCTTTGACGCGCCCGACGGGCAACCCGTGTCGATGCTGCTCTGTCTGCTGGTGCCGGAAACGGCCACGCAGCAGCACTTGGACATCCTGGCCGAACTCGCGCAGCTCATGTCGAACAAGGCATTGCGTGAAGCCCTGGCCACGGAGGCCGATCCGGCCATCGTCCACAAGATGCTCACGACCGGCCAACTCTGACCACGCGGAAACGCTGCCATGCTCACGGTGCAGGAACTCGTCGACGACAACGCCGACAAAATCCCCTTTAACTGGATTTCGGGCCAAGGCGCGGCAGACCGCGCCATTCCCGATGACGGCATGGCGGCCGCCGACCTGGTCGGCCACTTGAACCTGATCCACCCCTCGCGCATCCAGGTGTTCGGGCAGGAAGAGCTGGCGTATTACACGCGCTTCGACCTGCGCCGCCGCATGCACCACATGGACGAGCTGCTGATTGGCGGCGTACCCGCCATTTTGCTGGCCGACGGCCTGACGCCCCCGCAAGATCTGGTGGATCAATGCGATCAGCATCAGGTGCCGCTGTTGTCCACCCCGGTGGCTGCGGCGCAGCTGATTGATCTGCTGCGCATCTATCTGGGCAAGAAGCTCGCACCCACCACCACCGTGCACGGCGTGTTTCTGGACGTGCTGGGTTTGGGCGTGCTGATCACCGGTGAATCGGGCCTGGGCAAAAGCGAACTGGCACTCGAACTGATTTCGCGCGGACACGGTCTGGTGGCCGATGACGCCGTGGAATTCTCGCGCACCGCGCCCAACATGATCGAAGGCCACTGCCCCCAGCTGCTGCAAAATCTGCTGGAAGTGCGTGGCCTGGGTTTGCTCGACATCCGCACCATCTTCGGCGAAACCTCGGTGCGCCGGAAGATGCGCTTGAAGCTCATCGTGCATCTGGTACGCGCCACCGCGCAGGACAAGTTCGAACGCCTGCCGCTGCAAGACATCACGCAAGACATGCTGGGCCTGCCCGTGCGCAAGGTGATGCTGCAAGTAGCCGCTGGCCGCAACTTGGCCGTGCTGGTGGAAGCCGCCGTGCGCAACACGATACTGAAGTTGCGCGGCATCGATACGCTGGGCGAGTTCATGGAACGCCAGGCCATGGCGATCCTGCAAAGCAGCAAATGAACGCGCGTCGCTTTGCGGCACCGTGAGCCTTTACGAAACCCTGGCCGACGAGATCGCCAAGTCGATCCGCGACGGCGTGATGCGCGTGGGCGACAAACTGCCCTCGGTGCGCGACGCCTGCGCCGCGCGCGGGGTCAGCCCGTCGACGGTATTCCAGGCCTATTACCTGCTTGAAGCGCGCGGCCTGATCCGCGCCCAGCCACGCTCGGGCTATTACGTCCACGCCCCCGCCGAATCCCTGCCGCCTGAACCGGGCGCGTCTTGTCCTGACGGCGAATCCACCGAACTCGCCATCAGCGAACGCATCTTCGACATCCTGGGCTCCGTGCGCAATCGCGACGTGACGCCGTTGGGGTCCGCCTTCCCTTCACCCTTGCTGTTTCCGTTGCCCCGTCTGGCGCAAGCCATGGCCGCGCATCTGAAACGCCAGGACCCGCTGGACACCGTCGAAGACCTGAGCCCCGGCAATCCGAACTTGCGGCGGCAGATCGCGCTGCGCTATCTGATCGGCGGCATGAACGTGCCCGCGAACGATATCGTCATCACGAATGGCGCGCTGGAAGCGCTGAACCTGTGCCTGCAAGCCGTGACCCAACCGGGCGACACCGTCATCGTCGAAGCGCCCACGTTCTACGGCGCATTGCAGGCGTTGGAGCGACAAGGGCTGAAAGCGCTGGAAGTGCCGACGCATCCGCGCACCGGCATGGACCTTGCGGCGATGGAAGCGGCCATCAAACGGCATGCCCCCAAAGCGTGCTGGCTGATGACGCAATTCCAGAACCCGTTGGGCAGCCTGATGCCGGACGACAGAAAGCGGCAATTGGTGGAATTGCTGGCCCGCCATGACATCCCGCTGATCGAGGACGACGTCTACGGCGAACTGTATTTCGGCGCGGCGCGGCCGGTGCCTGCCAAGGCCTACGACAAGCAGGGGCTGGTGCTGCATTGCTCGTCGTTTTCGAAATGTCTGGCGCCGGGTTATCGCATCGGCTGGGCGTCTGCCGGCCGGTACACGCAGCGCGTGCAACGGCTGAAGCTGTCGTCCACGCTGTCGGCATCGGGCCCCGCGCAAGGCGCAATCGCGGAATACCTGGAGCAAGGCGGCTACGACCGTCATTTGCGCCGTTTGCGTGACACGCTGCAAACGCAGCAAGAGCGCATGGCCGATGCGATTGCGCATGAATTTCCCGCCGGCACACGCGTGACGCGTCCGCAAGGCGGTTTCTTCCTGTGGGTGGAATTGCCCGCTGCCGTGGACGCGTTGGCCTTGCATCGCGAGGCGCTGACGCGCGGCATCAGTGTGGCGCCCGGCCCGATCTTCTCGGCCAGCGGCCAGTTCGCAAGCGCGCTGCGCCTGAACTACGGCCACCCCTGGGACGCATCGCACGACGCCGCCATCCGCGTGCTGGGCGAACTGGCCCGCGAGGCATGCGCGCGCGCGGTAAGGCCCGCGCGCTAGCGGCGCATCAATTCAACGTAGACGCCGCCCGCGCACGTTTGACCTCAAGCGCCGTCACGCCACCGGCCTCGTTGCCCCAGCTGTTCCGGATGTAGGACACCAGCATGGCGATATCGCTGTCGTTCAGTATCTGCCCAAACGGCGGCATGCCGTGCGGCCGCGGGTTCGCTGCCGTGGCGGGCGCGTAGCCGCCATCAAGCACCATGCGGATCGCGTTGACCGGCGACGGCGCCGTCACCGTGGGGTTGCCCGCCAACGCAGGCCACGCGGTGCCGCTGCCCTCGCCCTTCGGTTGATGGCATTGCGCGCATTGCTGGCTGTAGATCTTGCTGCCCAACTCCATTGCGGCGGGCGCCACCGCCACGCTCTGCCGAGGCAGCGAGGCCGGCGTCGCGGGCAGCGACTTGATGTAGACGCCAATCGCCAGCGCGTCGTCATCGGTCAGGTGCTGCGTGCTGCCCAGCACCACTTCGGCCATTGGGCCGCTGGCGCTTGAATGCGCCGAGATGCCGGTCTTGAGCAGCGCGGCGATGTCGGCCGCCGTCCAGCGGCCCATGCCCGTCTGCATGTCGTTGGTGAGCGGCGGCGCGTACCAGTCCAGCACCGGGATGACGCCGCCTGTCAGCGGCTCGGACGAACGCGTCGCGCCCAGGCGGTTGCGCGGTGTGTGGCAAGCGGCGCAATGCCCCAGCCCTTCCACCAGGTAACGCCCCCGGTTCCATTGCACGGACTGACTCGCGTCAGCCTCTTGCACGCCCGGCTTGAAATGCAGCGCGCGCCACGCGGCCAGCAAGGGGCGCTGATCGTAAGGGAAGTCCAGCTCAGGCGGCCGGTTGGGCTGGCTGACCGGCGCCACGCTGCGCAGGTAGGCGTACAAGGCATCGGCGTCGGCACGCGTAACCCGCGTGTACTCCGTGTACGGGAACGCCGGATACAGCAGCGAACCGTCTTTGGATTTGCCGTTGTGCAGCGCCTGCCAGAAATCGTCGGCGCTCCAGGTGCCGATGCCGGTCTTGTCGTCAGGCGTGATGTTCGGGCCGTACACGGTGCCGAACGGCGTGGGAATCGGCGTGCCCCCCGCCAAGGCCTTGCCGCCCCGGCTGGTGTGGCAAGCCATGCAGTTGCCGGCCAGCGCCAGGTAGCGGCCGCGCTCGACAAGCGTGGACGCGTCGGCCGCCACCGCGGCAGGCCCCGTGCTGGCGTCATCACGCGTGCCCAGCCAATACAGGCCGCCCACGGCAATGACCAAGGCCAACAGCACCACAGACAGAATTCGTTTGAGCAGTGTCATCGTGGCCCCCGGTCAGCGTTGCGCCTGGCTGCCGCATTCTGCGGGCAGTTTCAGCGAACCCGCCGCTTCGGGCGCGTAAGGCTCGACGACAGGTTGAGACGACAGCCACGCCGCCAGGGCGCCGATGTCGGTGGGGGTGAGTTTGTTGGCGATGTCCGCCATGCAGTCAGGCTCGGCGGCGCGGCGCAGGCCGTTTTTCCAGCTGCCGATCTGCGAACCGATGTAGTCGCGCGGCAAGCCAAGCAAGCCGGGAATGGCCGGCATTACGCCGCTAAGCGCGGCGCCATGACAGGACGCACAGGCGGGCAAGCCGCGCGCCGCGTCGCCCTGCAGGGCCAGCGTGCGGCCGGCTTGCAGCGTGGCGCTGGACACGTCGGCGCGCAACGGAGGCGGATACGGCACATGCTGCTCGGAAAAGTACGCCGCCATGTCACGCAGGTAATCGTCGGGCAGGCCAGCCAGCAGATGCGACATGGGCCGGTACTGGCGGCGGTCGTCGCGGAAGTTCAGCAGTTGGTGATACAGGTATTCCTGCGGCTTGCCGGCCAGGCGCGGGTAGTAGCCGTCGGCGCCGGCCCGGCCCTGCGCGCCATGACAGGCCGTACAGGCCGCAACGCGCGCTGCCATGGTGTCTGGGCGCAGCGTGTCTTGGGAGGGCTGTTGCGCGTGCGCGGCACTTGTCATAAAGACAACAGCAGCCGTCGCCAACACGCGAGAAATCGCCCCAAACCGCGGCAGTGAAACACTACTAATGGAAATGAGGGCTAACATCTAGGTCGAATTCCAATCCCCCGAATCGCATGACGGCGGGGCGCGTAAGTGAATCGATCGAGTATCCGGCCCACAGCTTACGCCACGGGACGAACCAGGGTACAGGCGCAGATTCTGAGTTTACGGCCATATCAGATGCTATCCCGCCGGCATCGTCCTGGAAAAGCGTGCCACAATCATGACCATGTTGAAAGTCGTCCTTGTCACCGGCATCTCAGGCTCAGGCAAATCCGTTGCCCTGCGCATGCTCGAAGATTCCAGCTACACCTGCGTCGACAACCTGCCCGTGCGCTTCCTGACCGAGTTCATCGCCAACGCGCGCGACGACGGCATGGAGCGCGTTGCGGTGGCCATCGACGTCCGCTCCCCTGGCGAACTGGCCGAGCTGCCGGATGTCGTCACGGCGTTGCGCGCCATGGGCACAAGCCTGCGCGTGGTCTTCCTGGACGCCAGCACCGCCACGCTGGTGCAGCGCTATTCGGAATCCCGCCGCCGTCATCCGCTGACCGACCGCCTGCAACATGGCGGGTCCACGCCGTCGCTCACGGACTGCATCGCGCTTGAGCGCGAACTGCTGGCTCCGCTGCGCGAGCAAGAACATGTGATCGACACCTCTGACCTGACGCCGGGTCAATTGCGCGCCTGGATTCGCGACCTGATCAAAGCCGACCGTGCCCCGCTCGTGCTGACCTTCGAATCCTTCGCCTACAAGCGTGGCGTACCGGGCGACGCCGACTTGGTGTTCGATGTGCGCTGCCTGCCCAACCCGCACTACGACCGCAACCTGCGGCCGCTGACCGGGCGCGACGAGCCCGTCGCAACCTGGCTGGCCGGATACGAACAGGTCGGCCAGATGATCGACGACATCGCCGGCTTCCTGAACCGCTGGCTGCCGCAATACACGCAAGACACCCGCAACTACCTGACCGTGGCGATCGGCTGCACGGGCGGCCAGCACCGTTCCGTCTATGTCGTCGAACAGCTGGCGCTGCGCTTCGCTGACCACGACCCCTTGCTGGTGCGCCACCGAAACCAACTGCCCGCCGAATCCGCATGACCCTGTCCCGCCCGCTCCACCTGATCCTGATGCTGTTGCTGGCCATTGCCGTGGCCGGCTGTTCTTCCACCGGGGGTCGCAAGAAGGGCGGCGGGTATTACAAGGACGACGGCCCGGACGCGAACCCGCCATCAAACCTGGACCAAGTGCCGGATGCGGTGCCGCGTATCGAGCCCTACGCCAGCGGCGCCAACCGGCCCTACGTGGTGTTCGGCCAGCGCTATGTGCCCGACACGACCGGCCAGCCGTACAAGCAGCGCGGCACGGCGTCCTGGTACGGCAAGAAATTCCATGGCAATTCCACGTCCATCGGCGAGTCCTACGACATGTACGCCATGACGGCCGCCCATACGACCTTGCCGATTCCCAGCTATGCGCGCGTCACCAGCCTGGTCAACGGCAAGACGATCGTCGTGCGGGTGAACGACCGCGGGCCGTTCCATAGCGACCGCATCATGGACTTGTCCTACGTGGCCGCGTACAAGCTTGGCATCATCGGGCCGGGTAGCGGGCAAGTCGTGGTGGAAAGCATTCCGCAAGACGAGATCCGCCGGCTGGCTTCGCAAGGCGCCCCCGCCGCGCCCTCCCCCGAGCCCGCATCGGCCACGGGTTCCTTGCCAGTCATGGCGCCGGTTGCGGCCGTGCCGGTGGCATTGGCGGCCGAACCGCTTTCGGGTGCGGCCGCTGGGCCCGCTTCCGGCTCGGCACCGGTCCGTCAGGCGCCTGCTGCGGGTGGCATCGGCAATGTCTATTTGCAGGTGGGCGCGTTCAGCCAGCCGGGCAACGCGCAATCATTGGTTGCCCGCATCAACTCGCAATTGAGTACGGCGGGCGCGCCGCCCGCGCAGGTTGAGCAGTCGAACAACCTGTACCGCGTGAAGATCGGGCCCTACCCCGACCGGCAAAGCGCCTTGAACGCCGTGCCGCTGGTGTCCGACAAGATCGGCATTCTGCCAAGCATCGCCACGCAATAAGCGCGGCAGTCACCTCGGAAACCCTGTCGGGTCAGCGCCCTGATCAGTGCGATTCCGCAAACCCGGCCAGCTTTCGCTCAGCCCGACTTCGCGGGGGCCGTCTTCCCGGGTCCGTCTTCCCGGGTCTGTCTTCCCGGGGCCGCCCCCCTTTACCAGGGCAATTCCGCCTGACCGTCACAAACCCGACGCGCGCGGGCGTTGCGGCTCAGGTAGCGGTTGCCTTCGTGCGCCAGCAATGCCTGCTTGCGCGGCAAGCCGCCGCCAAACCCCGTCAACGATGTATCGGCGCCGATCACGCGGTGGCACGGAATGATGATGATGATCGGATTGCGGCCCACCGCGCCGCCTACCGCCTGCGCGCCCTTGGGCCGCCCGACGGTGCGCGCCAGATCGCCATAACTGGCCAGCTTGCCGAAACCCAGATCGCACAACGCATGCCAGACCTTGTGCTGGAACGTGGTGCCGACAGGGTCCAGCGCCACGTCGAAATGCCGGCGCTTGCCCGCGAACCAATCGTCGAGCTCGCGGCGCGCCTGCTCCAGGATGGGATCGGTTTGCGACAGCGTCCAGCCCTCGGTGGACGGCAGCCCTTCCTGGTCGGTGAACCAGGCGCCGCGCAGGCCCTTGGGGCTGGCGACCAGGCGCAATTCGCCCAAGGGCGTGGCCATGTCGCGATAGGTAATGGGTTCCAGCGGATCGGCAGGCTTGTTCGATACGAGGGTTGCGTACGCCATGCTTTACTCCGACTCCGCCGACTTCTTGCGCGATAGCGCGCGGTTGTACAACACGTCACGCGGCTGCCCCGTGACCTTGGCGGCGACGCGCGCGGCGTCGCGCACGGACATGGATTCCAGCAACGCGTCCAGCAGCACGTCTGTGCGCGGGTCGGCGTCTTCGTCAATCTCTTGTTCGGCCTTGGCGTGCGCGATCAGCACAAATTCGCCCTGCTCGCGGTGCGAGTCCGCGGCCAGCCACGCGGCAGCTTCGCCCATCGTGATGGTTGCGATTTCCTCGAAGCGCTTGGTGAGTTCGCGGGCCACGGTCAATTGGCGGTCAGGGCCACAGACTTCCAGCAAATCGGCAAGCGTTGCCGCCAGCCGATGCGGCGATTCGAACATCACCACGGGCGCGGGCAAGGCGCACCACGACCGCAGCCAACGCTGGCGGGCCACGGCCTTGGGCGGCGGGAAACCGGCAAACGCATAGGCGGGATTTTCGTCGGTGGTGACGCCGCTGCCCATCAACGCGGCGATAACGGCGCTGGGGCCGGGGATGGGCACCACCGCAAAACCGGCGTCGCGCACCGCGCGCACGACACGGGCGCCGGGGTCGCTGACGGCGGGTGCGCCCGCGTCTGACACCAGCGCCACGCGCTGGCCTTGGGCCAGGCGTTCACAGATGGCTTGGGCGGCGGCCGCTTCGTTATGGCGGTGGGCCGCCATCAACGGCGTATTGACCCCCCAGGCGTCCAGCAAGGTGCGGCTGGCGCGCGTGTCTTCAGCCGCGATCACGTCGGCGCGTTGCAGGGCATGCCAGGCACGCAGCCCCAAGTCGCCCAGGTTGCCGATCGGCGTGGCCACGACGTACAAGGTCGACGCGGGCCAATGCTGCCCTGCAACGCGTTCAGCGACGCGGCTCCAGGCATCGCCGGCAGGCGGGGGTGAGACATTTTGATTCATTGCAGCCTACTGACACGGAAAACCATGTCAGTGTAGCCGCCAATGCCCGCCGCCTTCCGGCCGCAACCCCTTGGAGCCTTCATGACGGATGACGCTTTGCGACTGGCCTGCGAACTGGCGCTGGCCGCACGCGTGCGCGCAAACAAACGCCGCCGGCGCGCCCGGCCGCGCATCGCGCCGGACGCCATACCCGACGACACGCCAGTGCACCGCTCGCCCATGCAGCGCCGGGGCGATGGCCACGAAGACGCCGCGCTGCGTCTGCTAGAAGCGCAGGGCCTGGTGCTGCTGGCGCGCAATCTATGGACCCGGATGGGCGAGATCGACCTTGTCATGCGTGATGGCGAGACCTTGGTCTTCATCGAAGTTCGCGCCCGCGCGCGCACGCGCTTCGGGGGTGCCGCGGCCAGCATCGGCCACGACAAGCAGGCCCGGCTGGCCCGCGCTGCGGCGCAATGGCTGCCGGAGCTGGCCCGGCGGCACTGGGCGGGCTCCCAGCCCGCCGCCCGGTTCGACGCCGTCGTCTTCGAGGCCGGCCAGCCACAATGGCTGCGCGACGCCTTCTCGCTGCCATGACGCTTCGGCCCGGCTCGCCGCCCGCCTCCCTCTGCCCCGACGCGCCGGCCCAGCTCGCTGCCCACCTCTCTCTGCCCCGACGCGCCGGCCCGGCTCGCCGTTGCCTCTCACGCGGCCCCTCCGTAACGACCATCCGCACAGTCGTTACGCATGGACAGAACAGCGAGGCGGCCCCGTGAGATAATCGCGCCCATGGATATGACCTCTCGTATGACGTCGCACTTTCGCGACGCCATGGCTGCGTGCGAACAAAGTATGAACGTCCTGGCCGAACCGCTGGCAGTGGCGGTGGACGTGCTATTCGGCGCCCTGGCGAACAACGGCAAGATTCTGGCTTGCGGCAACGGTGGCTCGGCCGCCGATGCGCAGCATTTCATCGCCGAACTGGTGGGCCGCTTCGAACGCGAGCGCCTACCGCTGGCGGGCATCGCGCTCAATACCGATACCTCGATCCTCACCGCCGTCGGCAACGACTATGGCTTTGACGAGATCTACGAACGCCAGGTCAATGCATTTGGCCAGGCGGGCGACGTGCTGGTGGCCATTTCCACCAGCGGCAATTCGCCCAACGTGGTCCGCGCCATGGAAGCCGCCAGCGCGCGCGAAATGCACGTACTGGCCCTCACGGGCAAAGGCGGCGGCGTCATGGGGGAACTCATTACGCCCATGGACGTCCATCTATGTGTTCCCAGCGATCGCACGATGCGTATCCAGGAAGTCCATATTCTGCTGCTGCACGCACTGTGCGACGGCATCGACGCTCTTCTGCTTGGAGATACCGAATGATGTCTGACGTCAGAACCGCCGTCCGCCCGCTGATGCTTGCCGCGGCCTTGTCCACGGCCGCGTTGTCGCTGTCGGCCTGCGCGCCGCTGATCGTAGGCGGCGCCGCCGCCACCACGGCGGTTGTCGTCACCGACCGCCGCACCTCCGGTATCCAGCTTGAAGACCAGAACATGGCCTTCAAGGCGCAAAGCCAGATTTCGCAAAAGCTGGGCGACACCGCCCGGGTCAACGCCATGGCTTACGGCGGCCACCTGCTGCTGACGGGCGACGTGCCCACCGAGGAAGCCAAGTCCCAGGCGACCGCCATCGCGCAAAGCATCGAGAACGTCAAACAGGTCATCAACCAGTTGAACGTGGGCCCCATCGCCTCGTTCGGCACGCGTTCGAACGACACCTGGCTCACGTCCAAGGTCAAGACCGCGCTGATCAACACCAAGTACGTGCCGTCCGGCACCATCGCCCTGACGACCGATCACAGCGTCGTCTACCTGATGGGCAAGGTCACGCAGGCTGAAGGCGAGTATGCCGCCAACGCCACCGCGGACGTGGGCGGCGTGGCCAAGGTGGTTAAACTGTTCGAGACCATCAGCCGCGAAGAAGCGATCCGGCTGTCCAACAGCAGCACCCGAGACGCCTCCACCGAAACCAAAGCGCCCATTCAAAGCGGCACCGGCACAGCACCCAGCGACAACAACGCGGCCGGCACGAGCAATGGCGTTGAAGCGATGCCCATCAAATGAAAAAAGCCATCGTAGCCCTGGCCGTCCTGGTGGCGGTTGGTATCGGCGCCTGGTTCGTCTGGCGCCCCGCCCAGACCGCACCCGACGTCACCTTCACCACCCTGGAAGGCAAAACCTTCTCAATGCAGGATCTGCGCGGCAAGGTCGTGCTGGTCAAATTCTGGGCAACCAGCTGCGTGACGTGCGTGAAGCAGATGCCGGAAACCATCGCCGCCTATAAGGAATACGCCGGCAAGGGTTACGAGGCCGTGGCGGTCGCCATGAATTACGATCCGCCCAACTTCGTCTTGAACTTCGCCGACCAGCGCAAGCTGCCGTTCCCCGTGGCGCTGGATACCAAGGGCGACATCGCCCGCGCCTTTGGCGACATCCGGCTCACGCCCACGGCCTTTTTGATCGACAAGCAGGGGCACATCATCAAGCGCTATCTGGGCGAATACGATGTGGCCGAATTCCACGCCACCGTGGAAAAGGCGCTGGCGGCGGGCTGATGCCCGGGTCATCGCCACCGCCTCCAAAGACCGCCCGCTTGGGCGGTTTTTTGTTTTTCCGCCCTTTTTCCGCCCTTTTTCCGCCTTTTGTTTCGCCCAAAGTAAAACCGCCCGGCAAGCGGGCGGTTCATGCAGGAGACCACAGCGGGCTGAAACTTAGAACGCCGGAACTACGGCGCCCTTGTACTTTTCCTGGATGAATTTCTTCACGTCCGGCGAGTGCAGCGCGTCGACCAGCTTCTTGATGCCCGGCGCGTCTTTGTTGTCCGTGCGGGTGACCAGGATGTTGGCGTAGGGCGAATCGGCGCCTTCGATGAACAGTGCGTCTTTCGTCGGCACCAGGCCGGCTTCCAGCGCGTAGTTGGTGTTGATCAGCGCCAGGTCCACGTCGTCCAGCGAACGCGGCAACATCGCGGCTTCAAGTTCGCGGAACTTCAGCTTCTTGGGGTTCTCGACCACATCAGCGGCGGTAGCCAGGATGTTGGACGGGTCCTTCAGCTTGATCACGCCCTGCTTTTGCAGCAGCGCCAGCGCGCGGCCGCCGTTGGACGGGTCGTTCGGGATGGCGACCGTGGCGCCGTCCTTGAGCTCGGACAAGCTCTTGATCTTCTTGGAATAACCGCCAAACGGCTCGACGTGAACCAGCGCCACCGGCACCAGCGTGGCCTTGCGGTCTTTGTTGAACGAATCCAGATAGGGCTTGTGCTGGAAGAAGTTGGCGTCCAGCTGCTTGTCGACCAGTTGCAGGTTGGGCTGCACGTAATCGCTGAACACCTTGATGTCGAGCTCGACGCCTTGCTTGGCCAGCTGCGGCTTCACCACTTCCAGAATTTCGGCATGCGGCACCTGGGTTGCGCCCACCACGACTTTTTCAGCATGAGCGGCATTGGCTGCCACCAGGAAGGCCGATGCCATCAGGGCAGAGCGGACGAAGTTCAAACGCATGTGTCGCCTCTTTTATAGGATAAAAATTGGGGGCCGATGCCCAACCAGTGCGGATCAGCCCCCTTTTGCGGGGCCCCGCGTCCTCGAAAACGCCCCCAATTTACCTGAATGACGGTTATTTGTCGGGCATATGAACATGGGTTTTGGGTATATGAAACGTGTGGTACTACAATCCGTCGTATGCTTGCGCTACCGCGTGCCAAACGCGTTTTTGTGCAGGCATTTTTTCTAACCACTTACACATATATTGCCGACTTAGCTGCCATGACCGACACCCCCGACCCTGCTGCCGTTTCGTCCCCCGCTGTCAAAGCCGCTGTGCTGTCTGAAGCACTGCCGTATATCCGACGATTCCACGGCAAGACCATCGTGGTCAAGTACGGCGGCAACGCCATGACGGAAGAGCGCTTGCAGCGTAGCTTCGCGCACGATGTCGTGCTGCTCAAGCTGGTGGGTCTGAACCCGGTGGTGGTGCACGGCGGCGGTCCGCAGATCGACGACGCGCTGCGCCGCATCGGCAAGCAAGGCACCTTCATCCAGGGCATGCGCGTGACCGATGCCGAGACCATGGAAGTGGTCGAATGGGTGCTGGGCGGCCAAGTCCAGCAAGACATCGTCATGATGATCAACGAAGTCGGCGGCAAGGCCGTTGGCCTGACCGGCAAAGACGGTGGTCTGATCCAGGCCCAGAAAAAGCTGATGGCCAACAAGGACAACCCCAATGAACCGATCGACATCGGCTTCGTGGGCGACATCACGCTGGTTGAGCCGGCCGTGGTGAAGGCCTTGCAAGACGACCAGTTCATCCCGGTCATCTCGCCTATTGGTTACGGCGAAGACGGCACGGCCTACAACATCAACGCCGACGTTGTCGCCGGCAAGATGGCTGAAGTGCTGGGCGCTGAAAAGCTGCTGATGCTGACCAACACCCCGGGCGTGCTGGACAAGGCCGGCAAGTTGCTGCGCAGCCTGTCGGCGCAGACCATCGACGAACTGTTCGCTGATGGCACCATCTCGGGCGGCATGCTGCCCAAGATCTCGTCGGCGCTGGACGCCGCCAAGAACGGCGTGAACTCTGTCCACATCGTCGACGGCCGCGTGCCGCACTGCCTGCTGCTTGAAATCCTGACCGATCAAGGCGTTGGCACGATGATCAGCTCGCATTGATGCGAGCACAGCGTCTGCTGTTGCGGCCGGCGGTGCGCATGCGCCGCTCGCGCCGCGAAGCCACGGGCGTTTCCGAACGCCTGTGGCTGTTTGACCTGGACAACACGCTCCACGACACCTCTCACGCCATCTTTCCGAAGATCGACCACGGCATGACCATGGCCGTCGCCGAGGCGTTGAATGTCGATATCGATACCGCCAACGACTTGCGCCGCCAATACTGGCAGCGCTACGGGGCCACGATGATCGGCATGGTGCGGCATCACGGCGTGAACCCGCACGAGTTCCTGCATCGCAGCCACGACTTCGACGTCAACCCGCTGGTGCGCGCCGAAAAGGCGCTGGCCTACAAGCTGCGGCAACTGCCGGGCCGCAAGGTACTGCTGACGAATGCGCCGCTGCACTATGCGCGATCCGTGCTGGCGCGGCTGGGCATCCTGCGCCAGTTCGACAGCCTGTGGGCCATTGAACACATGCGCCTGCACGGCGAGTTCCGCCCCAAGCCGTCGCCCGCGCTGCTGCGCTACGTGCTGGCCCGCGAAGGCGTGCCGGCTCATCGCGCGGTGCTGGTGGAAGACACGCTGGCCAACCTGCGCGGCGCGCGGCGCGTCGGCGTGCGCACGGTGCACGTTTATCACCCTGGCACCCCCTTTTCGCGCGGCCAATCCCACCGTCCGGGCTACGTCGACTTGCGAGTAAACTCCGTCAGTGATTTGTTGTTACGCCGGCGTCCCCTGCGGGGATAACGGCGCGCGTCTCCCTCCCCCTACACCGTCAAGCCTGCGCGAGAGCAGTTCCTTCCATGGCGAGCAAACCCGGCGAGCGCAAGACCCAAATTCTGCAAACCCTGGCCGAGATGCTGGAGCAGCCGCATGCGGCTCGCATCACCACGGCCGCGCTGGCCGCGCGCCTTGAAGTGTCCGAAGCCGCGCTGTACCGGCACTTTGCCAGCAAGGCGCAGATGTTCGAAGGGCTGATCGAATTCATCGAAACCAGCATCTTCACATTGGTGAACCAGATCGCCGCCGCCGAACCCTACGGCGTGCCGCAAGCCCACAAGACCGTGGCCATGCTGTTGACGTTTTCCGAACGCAACAAGGGCATGACGCGCGTGCTGACCGGCGACGCGCTGGTCACGGAAGACAACCGGCTGCAAGAACGCATCAACCATATCAACGACCGCATCGAAACGTCGTTGAAGCAATCGCTGCGCATCGCCATCACGGATGGCGGCTTGCCCTCGGACGCCAATGTGGCCGCGCACGCCAGCCTGCTGACGCATCTGGTGCTGGGCCGCTGGCTGCGTTATGCGCAAAGCGGCTGGCGCGTGGCGCCGACGCTGCATCTGGATGAGCAACTGCGCCTGGCGCTGGGTTAAGTACGCCCCACGCATTAGCGGCATAACACGAACGAATTCAAGTAGAAATCAGGTGCCAACTGCGTAGGGCGCTGGCACAATTCGTGTGCATTCATGCAACAGTCCCGGCTTGCGACCATCAAGGGCGGACGAGCATAATGCCCCGGATGGGTTTGCTCAAGCCCAGATTTTCATCAGCTTGATCCACATCAATGCGGGTTTTCCTCAATGCCGTCACGATCGTCCTGTAGCGTCGACACATCGAATTAGATAAACCCGTGCTCGCGGGGCGTGTGTCGTCAGTTTGACCTCAACCGGAGATGGATATGACCGCGCCAGCCGCTGTCCCTGCCTCACAGGCACCCCAGAAAGCAAAAATTCCAATCGGACTCGTCGCCGGCATCGTGGTGATGATCGGGGTGCTGATGATGCCCTTGCCCGCCGACCTGCCGGTCGCGGGACACCGCATGTTGGCGATCCTGGCCTTTGCGGTGGTGGTCTGGATTACCGAAGCCGTGTCTTACGAAGCCAGCGCGATCATGATCACGACGCTGATGGCTTTCCTGTTGGGCACGGCTCCGACAATCAAAGACCCCAACGTGCTGTACGGCACGTCGGCCGCCATCAGCATGGCGCTGACAGGCTTTGCGAACTCGGCGCTGGCGCTGGTGACCGGCGCCTTGTTCATTGCGGCCGCCATGACCTTCACCGGGCTGGACCGTCGCATCGCGCTGGTCACGCTGTCCCGGGTGGGCACCAGCACGCGCCGCATCCTGATCGGATGTATCGCCGTGACGATCGTGCTGAGCCTGGTTGTGCCCAGCGCCACTGCGCGCAGCGCCGCCGTCGTGCCAATCATGATGGGCGTTATCGCGGCCTTCGGCGTGGACAAGCGTTCGAATATCGCCGCCGGCATCATGATCATCGTGGCGCAAGCCACCAGCATCTGGAACGTGGGCATCCAAACCGCCGCCGCGCAGAACCTGCTGACGGTCGGCTTCATGGAAAAGATGTTGGGCGAACGCGTGGCGTGGTCGGACTGGCTGATTGCCGGCGCCCCCTGGTCGCTGATCATGTCGGCCGTGCTGATTGTCGTCGTTCTGAAGCTGCTGCCGCCGGAAAGCGACAGCATCGCCGGGGGCAAGGAAGCGGTCGAAAAGTCGCTGCTTGAACTGGGCCCGATGACGGGCGCGCAAAAGCGCCTGATGGCCGTGTCGATCATGCTGCTGCTGTTCTGGTCGACCGAAGGCAAGCTGCACAAGTTCGACACCACCTCGACCACCTACTTCGGTCTGGTCCTGCTGATGCTGCCGCGCTTTGGCGTGATGACGTGGAAAGACGTGCAATCGCGTATCCCATGGGGCACGGTGATTGTGTTCGGCGTGGGTATCAGCCTGGGCACCGCCCTGTTGACGACGCAAGCGGGCCAATGGCTGGGCAACCAGGTCGTGGCGCACACCGGGCTGGATCACCTGGGGCCGCTCGCCATCTTCGCCATTCTTGCCGCCTTCCTGATCGTCATCCACCTGGGTTTCGCCAGCGCGACGGCACTGACGTCGGCCATGCTGCCCATTCTGATTTCGGTGCTGGCCACGCTGCCGGGCGACTTCAGCCGCCTGGGCATGACGATGTTGCTGGGCTTCGTGGTCAGCTACGGCTTCATCCTGCCGATCAACGCGCCGCAGAACATGGTGTGCCTGGGTACGGAAACGTTTAACGCCAAGCAGTTCGCAAAGGTCGGCATCATCGTCACCATCGTGGGCTACCTGCTGATGCTGGTGATGGGCGCGACCTACTGGCGCTGGCTCGGCTGGATCTAAGGAGCACGCATCATGAAACTCTCTTTAGCTCAAGCCAATGAATACGGCCGCCTGGTGCTGATGGCGCAAGGCGTGCCAGAAGACATCGCCCGCGACGTGGCTGAACACCTGGTCGAGTCCGACCGGGTGGGCTACACCAGCCACGGGCTGTCGATCCTGACGAACTATCGGCGTGTGCTGTCCGAAGGGCTGGCCAAGCCCGACGGCCGCCCCGAACTGGTGAACGACCGTGGCGCGATGCTGGCCTATGACGGCCACCACGGTCTGGGTCAATACGTGGGCAAGGTCGTGATCGAAAAAGCGATCGAGCGCACGCAGGAACATGGCCAGTGCATCCTGACTTTGCGCCACAGCCATCACCTGGGCCGCATGGGCCACTTTGGCGAAATGGTGGCGGCCAAGGGCCTGATCCTGCTGGCCTTCACCAACGTGATCAACCGCGCGCCCACCGTGGCGCCGTTCGGCGGCGCGCAAGCGTGCCTGACCACGAACCCGCTGTGCTTTGCCGGCCCCCTGCCCGGCGGCCGTCCGCCCTTTATTGTGGACATGGCAACGAGTTCGATCGCCGTGAACAAGGCGCGCGTGTTGGCCGCCAAGGGCGAACAAGCACCGCCGGGATCGCTGATCGATGCCGAAGGCAATCCGACGACGGACCCAGGCGCGCTGTTCGCGGACCCGCCCGGCGCGTTGCTGCCGTTCGGTGGCCACAAGGGTTATGCACTGGGTTTGGTGGCCGAACTGCTGGCCGGCGTGCTGTCTGGCGGCGGCACGATCCAACCCGAGCACCCGCGCATCGGCGTGGCGACGAACAATATGTTCGCGCTGCTGCTGGACCCGCAAGTGGACTTCAATACGGATTGGCGGTCGATGGAAGTGGGTGCGTTCATTGACTACCTGCACGCGTGCAAACCGCAACCCGGCGTGGAAGCGGTGCAGTATCCGGGGGAGTACGAAGCTCGGAACCGGGCGGTGAATGCGGACTCGGTAGAGTTCGACAGCCGCATCTGGGATGGGTTGAGTAAGTTGGCTGTCGAACTGGGGGTGCCTGAGGCGTTGCCTTGATGGATCGGGGTTTTTTTATGGGCTGTCGGTTGGGTTCTTAAGACGCCCGTGACGGCGGTGGCCTGCGGGGCGCGGGGCAACGATTGCGGTCCGGAGCCTTCGCTCCGGACTTCCCCCTCGTCATCTTCGTCCGCCTTCGGCTCCCTTCAGATTCCCTCGGGCTTATCGACGCCCCGCGCCCCGCAGGCCACCGCCGCCACGGGCTCGGGTAGTTGCAATCTGACGTCAGCTGGGGCGAGTCGTTTTCTTAGGGTTCTCACCACGGGTTTTGGGTGGTGGAAGATCTTGCGGGGCCCGCTCCAGGCCGCGCGGGCGGCCTTTTGGAGCTTACGCGCGGTGGGGCGTCGCCGCTCTTTGCGCTTCGCGTGTGGCTGCTTTGTTCGGGATCTTTTTTGGCGATGCTGGTCGCTCGGAAGATTTTGCGGGGTCGTCCCTTGTCGGCCGCGCAGGCGGCCTCGGGGACTTGGCGGCGTCTTGCAATTGATGATGCCGCTGCGCGCCTGCAGACACTGGCCTTGCGGGGCTTGCGTCAACCCGGCCGCGCAGGCGGCCTTTTGACGCTATCGCGGTGTGCTACGGCGTGACGATGTTAATTGTCTTCGTGGGATGGATAGCGTGTATGCGAGCGCATGTAACGCGTATCGGATTACTAACGGATGCCCGATGGGTTACGCGCGATTGAATCCGCATTCGCGACATGCAGCGCTTCACCCATCCTAAGAATGATGCCCCCCACTTGAACCCCGGTGCGTGGCGCGCAATGGGTCAACACGCGCAAGACGGTGTGCGCTGCGCGCCACCCTTTACCCCCCAAAAATCTGCGGCGGGACCATTAGAAAACGACTCCCCGCATTCGCGAAAGCGAACACCGCGCAAACGCCCAACACCGCGTATGCCGAGTAAGGCCGCCCGCGCGGCCGCCACTCGGCGGGCCCCGCAGCACTCGTCACTGAGGCACACCGTAGCAGCGCCCCGAACCAAGACGGCGGCAGCCCGTCGGCGCGGTGGCCCTGACTGCGCGCAACCTCGATGCGCCCGAGGGAATCTGAAGGGAAGGCCAAAGGCCTGGACGAAGATGACGAGGGGGACGTCCGGAGCGAAGGCTCCGGACCGCAATCGTGGGCGCGCAGGCAGGGCCACCGCGACGACGGGCGACCTACGAAGCTCTACGACTGACCTACGAAGCTCGACGACTGACCCACGAAGCTCTCCAGCCAATCTACGAAAGGCCTACAACCGACCCACGAAGATCAACGACCGCCGCCAAACAATCAAGCCTTAACTGACCGATGCCGGCTAATACTCATCATGATTCCGAACGCGATCCCCATCGTAAACAACGCCGTCCCCCCATAACTCATGAACGGCAACGGCACCCCGACGACAGGCAAAATCCCCGTCACCATGCCGACGTTTACGAAGACGTAGATGAATAGCATCATCGTCAGCGCCCCCGACAACAGCCGTCCGAACTGCGACGCTGCGCGCGATGCGATGGTCAGGCCGCGGGCCATCATCAGACCGTACAGCACCAGGATGGCAATGCCGCCGTACAGGCCGAATTCCTCGGCGTACACCGCGAAAATGAAGTCTGTCGTGCGCTCGGGGATGAAGTCCAGGTGTGTCTGCGTGCCCTTCATGTAGCCCTTGCCGTACACGCCGCCCGAACCCACCGCGATCATTGATTGGATCGTATGGAAGCCCTTACCCAGTGGGTCAGAACTAGGATTCAGCAGCGTGCAGACCCGGTGTTTTTGGTAGTCGTGCAGCACCACCCAATTCACGTCCGGTTCGCACAACTGGTCTTCGTAGTAAACCAGCGTGCCAATCGCGATGATGCCGGCCAGCATCACCGGCACCAGCAGCTTGAACGACAGGCCGGCGAAGTAGATCACGAAGAAACCGGCGCCGAACACCAGCAACGCCGTGCCCAGGTCGGGTTGAAGCACGATCAGGCCGAATGGGGCGGCAAGCATCGCGGCGGCGGCCAGGAAGTCGCGGATGCGCACCGCGCCCTCGTGGCGCTGGAAGTACCAGGCCAGCATCATCGGCACGGCGATCTTCATCATCTCGGATGGCTGGATGCGCGTTACGCCCAGGTTCAGCCAGCGGGTCGCGCCCTTGCTGGTTTCGCCAAAGAACTCCACGCCCAGCAGCAGCACCACGCCCACCACGTAAAACGGCAAGGCCAGCTTCATCAGCCACTTTGGCGGGATCAGCGCCATCGTCCACATCGCGAAAAACGCGATGATGAAATTGCGCGACTGCTCGGCGAAACGCCAGTCCGTGCCGCCCACGGCGGAATGCATCACGGTCAGGCCCAGCGCGGCGAACATCAGCAAGATGGCCAGCAGCGGCCAATCAAATGCCGTGAACACGCGTAACAGGATAAGGCCCAAGCGCTTCATTATTGGCGCACCACGTCGGAAGTAATGGTTTCGACCGACGCCAGGGGGTCACTGCGGTCGGGGCGCACGATCTTGTCCTGCCGGTCTTTGGCCAGCCAATAGTCGAATACCTTGCGCGCCACAGGCGCCGCCACGCTGGCGCCCCAGCCCGCGTTTTCGACAATCAACGACACCGCGATGCGCGGGTGCTCAAGCGGTGCGAAGCCCATGAACAAGGCGTGGTCGCGCAGGCGTTCGTCGATGGCGCTGGCGCGGTAATGGCCGCCGCGCAGGCTGAACACCTGCGCGGTGCCGGTCTTGCCGGCGGCTTGGTATGGTGCGTTGGCGAAGGCGCGGCGCGCCGTGCCCGCACGCACCACGTCCGCCATCGCGTTCTTGATGACGTCCACGTTCGCCTGCTTCAACGGAATACGGTAATCAGGGGTGGACTCGGTGGGCTTGGCCACGCCGGAGCGCGGGTCGCGCACCGCGTGCACCAGATGCGGACGGCGAAACAGGCCGTTGTTGGCCAGCGTCGACGTGCCTTGCGCCAGCTGCAACAGCGTGAACGCGTTGTAGCCCTGGCCCACGGCAACCGAAATGGTTTCGCCGGCATACCAGCGCTGGCGGTCCTTGTCCTTGTAGGCCGAACGCTTCCAGTCGGTGGACGGCAGCACGCCACGCTTCTCGCCTTCCAGGTCGATGCCGGTGATCTGGCCAAAGCCGAATTGCTTGGTGAAATCGTGCAGCGCGTTCACGCCGATCTCGGGGCCGAGCGAATAGAAATACGTGTCGGACGACACCACGATGGCCTTGTGCATGTCGGTCATGCCGTAGGCCGCGCCACCCGCGTTGCGGAATTTCTGTCCGCCAAATTCGTAGTAGCCCGGGTCCGAAATGCGATCCGTCGCGCGGCGCTTGCCCAGTTCCAGGGCGGCCAGGCCGACGAAGGGCTTGTAAGTGGAGCCGATGGGGTACGTGCCGTACAGGGGACGGTTGATCAGCGGGTGGTCTGGCGATTCATTCAGCATGCGCCAGTTGTCCACGTCGATGCCGTCCACGAACAGATTGGGGTCAAACGACGGTTGCGACACAAAGGCCAGCACTTCACCCGTGTCCGGGTCGATGGCGACAAGCGCGCCACGCTGGCCTTCGAAGGCTTCTTCCGCCACCTTCTGCAAGCCCAGGTCGATGGACAGCATGATGTCCGACCCGGGCACCGGGTCGATGCGGCGCAACGTGCGCATGGGGCGGCCGCCTGCGGTGACTTCGACTTCTTCCAAGCCGGTGCGGCCGTGCAGTTGTTCTTCCCAGGTTTTCTCGATGCCCTTCTTGCCGATGACATCGGTGCCGCGATAGTTGCCCAGCTGGCCGGCGCGTTCCAGCTCTTCGTTGTCGCCTTCGGCGATGCGGCCGATATAGCCCACCACGTGCGCGGCAGATACGCCCTGCGGATATTCGCGCACCCAGCGCGCGCGCAGCTCAACGCCCGGAAACTGGAACGCGTGCGCGGCGAACCAGGCGGCTTCGGTCTCGTTCAGGTTGTTGCGCAGTTGCAGGCTGGCGTAGCGGCTGGACTCCGCCGCGCGCCGCTTGAAGCGCCGCTGATCGGACGGGCTGATATAGACCACTTCGGTCAGGCGTTCGAACAACTCGTTCATGTTGCCGGCGTGGGCGGGCACCACTTCCAGCGTATAGGTGCGGTAGTTGCGCGCCAGCACTTCGCCATTGCGGTCCAGGATCTCGCCGCGGCGCGGCGGAATTGGCACCACCGCGATGCGGTTGCGGTCGGCGCGTTCAGACAGGCCTTCGTAGCGGTCCACCTGCAAGTACCAGAACCGGCCCACCAGCACGCCGAAACACGCCAGGGCGAACACGCCGCCCACCCAGGCACGCAGGCGGAAGCGCTGCTTTTGCTGCTGGCCGGTTTTCTTGAATTCAAACATGAGGCGACGCCGCCATCAGGCGGAGGAAGATTCGGCGTCGTCGGCACCGCGCTGCGGCAAGTGCAGGACCCAACCCGCCAACGGCCACAGGGCGGCGGTGATGGCCACGCTGATCGTCCAGTCCCAGCCCGGCCATTTGCCGGCCAGCCAGGCGTGAATGATCTGGGTCAGGAAACGGGCGATGAAGAAGACAGGCAACATGTGCATCGCCTGGCTCCAGAGGTCGAACCGTTGCAGCCGGCGGTGCAGCACCACGGCGCCATAGGCGACCAGGGTGTAGGACAACGCGTGCTCGCCGAGCAAGCCCGCATCGTGCACATCCATCAGCAAGCCGAAGAAGAAGGCAGTGAACAAGCCGACGCGGCGCGGCTCGTGCACGCACCAGAAGGCGATGATCAGCAGCAGCACATCGGGCGCGCCTTGCCACAAGCGCCACGGCAGCAACGACACCAGCCACACCAGCAGCAGCGTGCCCCAGACGAACACGCCGTGCGCCGGACCAGACAGGCGGTCGGGGTGCACATTGCTGGGCGTACCCAGGCGGCGCCTGGGTTGCGATTGATTAGTCCGATCCACCGGAATCGACCTCCTGACGGTTGGACTCGGCGCGGGCCACATCTACCTGGAGCACCAGGAAGTGGCGATAGCGTTCGGGATGGGCCAGCGGTTCACACACGGCGCGGGCGAAACCAGAAGCGGTATCGCGTTCGACCGAGGTCACTTTGGCCACGGGCAGGCCGGCAGGGAACAAACCGCCGACGCCGCTGGTAACGATAGTATCCCCTTCCTTGATGTCCGCATTGGCGGCAAGGTAACGGACTTCCATCTTGCCGGGCGAGTTGCCGCCAAAGGCAATCAGGCGCAGGCCGTTGCGCAGCAGTTGCACAGGGATGGACACTTGCTCATCGGTGACCAGCGCGGCTTCGGCCGTCATCGGCGTCACGCGAACGATCTGGCCGACCACCCCGCCTTCGTCGATGACGGGCATGCCCGGCGCCAGGCCAGCTTTGCTGCCCTTGTTGAACACCAGCCGCTGCGTGAACGCGTTGGTGGGTTCGTACATCACTTCGACCACCACCGCCGATTGCGCCACGGTATCGGTCACACCCAGCAGACGGCGCAATTGCGCGTTTTCGGCGGCCAATTGGGCAGCATGCGACGCCACCTGGGCCAGCTCGATACGCTGGCGCTGCAAGGCTTCGTTTTCACTGCGGATAAGGTTGGCCGCGTTGACCCATTCGTTGACCTGTTGCACAAGGTCACGCGGCGCCATGACGGCGCGCTGGAAGGGGTAAATCGCCACGGACATCGCACGGCGTGCTGGTTCCAGCATGCGAAATTGCGAATCAATGATGATCAGGGCCAAAGCAAGGACGACCAGAACGACCAGCCGCACCTCCGCAGGTGGGCCGCGCCTGAATAGGGGAGGAGTCCCTTGTCGTTGCATGAATCTCAGCCCGGACGCCCGCGTCCGTAGCCACCGCAGCGGCCGGAGCCGGAAAAAAGCGGGGCTCCGGGCTGGCGGGCGGTATTAGTCGTTGATGAAGATGGCGCCCAGTTTCTCAAGGTGTTCCAGCGCCTCGCCGCAACCGCGCACGACGCAGGTCAGGGGATCATCGGCCACCACGACGGGCAGACCGGTTTCTTCCTGAAGCAGGCGATCGAGATCGCGCAGCAGCGCGCCGCCACCGGTCAGGGCGATGCCCTTGTCGGTGATGTCGGCGCCGAGTTCGGGCGGAGTTTGCTCAAGGGCGATCTTCACAGCGGATACGATCTGGTTCAGCGGATCGGTCAGCGATTCCAGGATCTCATTGGAAGAGACCGTGAAGCTGCGCGGCACGCCTTCGGCCAGATTGCGGCCCTTGACTTCGATTTCGCKGACTTCGGAACCCGGGAATGCGGAACCGATTTCCTTCTTGATCAGTTCGGCGGTGGGTTCGCCGATCAGCATGCCGTAGTTGCGGCGGATGTAGTTGACGATGGCCTCGTYGAACTTGTCACCGCCCACGCGCACCGAGCCCTTGTAGACCATGCCGCCCAGCGAGATGACGGCCACTTCCGTGGTGCCGCCGCCGATGTCGACGACCATGGAGCCGCTGGCATCGGACACGGCCAGGCCGGCGCCGATGGCCGCGGCCATGGGTTCTTCGATCAGGAAGACGTGGGACGCGCCCGCGCCCAACGCGGATTCGCGAATGGCGCGGCGTTCGACCTGGGTCGAGCCGCAAGGCACGCAGACGATAATGCGCGGACTGGGTGCCAGCATGTTGCGGGGGTGCACCATGCGAATGAACTGTTTGAGCATCTGTTCGGTGACCGTGAAGTCGGCGATAACGCCATCCTTCATGGGCCGAATGGCCTCGATATTGCCGGGAACTCGGCCAAGCATTTGCTTGGCTTCGTGGCCGACGGCCTGGATGATCTTTTTGCCGTGAGGCCCGCCTTCATGACGGATTGCGACCACGGAGGGCTCATCGAGCACGATGCCCTTGCCGCGGACGTAAATCAGCGTATTGGCGGTACCGAGGTCAATCGCCATATCGCTGGAAAAATAACTGCGCAGGAATCCGAACATGGGAGCTCAGCTAAATTCTGGGGGGAATTGGGTTCATGCCGCGGGGCGTTTGGCCCGAAAAAGGTCGGGTCCGCCTGTCATCACGGCGATTAAACCGTGAATCATAACTTATAATTTCACCGGAAATAGCGCATAAATGCAGGCTATTCAAGCTTTGTAACGGTATTGGTGCGTACATACTGCCCAGTCCCGCCCTTCGGCCTTCGCTTATCGATTTTGCAATCCCTATGGCGCTCAATGACACAGATGTGGCCCGCATTGCCCGGCTGGCCAGAATCGAACTGACCCCCGACCAGCGCACGCTTGCGCAGGCCGAACTTAACGGCATCCTCCACCTGATCGAACGGCTTCAGTCCGTCGACACCCAAGGCGTCGAACCCCTGGCTCACCCCCTGTCCGCCCATGAGGACATTGTGCTGCGCCTGCGTGAAGACGCCGTGACCGAGACCAGCTCGGAAGCCCGCCGCCAGGAACTTCTGGCCAACGCCCCCGACGCCCAGGAAGGCTTGTTCCTGGTCCCGAAAGTGCTGGATTAAGCCATGACCAAACCCGCCTTGCATACCCAATTCGAGGGGATCGCCGCCTTGCGCGCGGCCCTCGCCCAACGCCAGGTCAGCGCCGTCGAGCTTGCGCAAAGCGCGCTCGCGGCCGCCGATGCGGCCAGCGGCCTGAATTGCTTTTTACATATTGACGCTGAATTGACGCTGGCCCAGGCCCGCGCCGCCGACGCCGCGCTGGCCGATGGCTCGGCCGGCCCGTTGGCCGGTGTGCCCATCGCCCACAAAGACGCGTTCGTGACGCGCGGCTGGCGCACCACCGCTGGCAGCAAGATGCTGGACGGCTACGTCAGCCCGTTTGACGCCACCGTCGTCGAGCGCCTGAGCGCGGCCGGCGCCGTGTCCATCGGCAAGCTGAACTGCGACGAATTCGCCATGGGTTCCGGCAACGAGAATTCGGCCTACGGCGTCGTGAAGAACCCCTGGGATCACGCCGCGGTTCCGGGCGGATCGTCGGGTGGTTCGGCAGCAGCCGTGGCCGCCCGCCTGGTCGCCGCCGCCACCGGCACCGACACCGGCGGCTCGGTGCGCCAGCCCGCCGCCCTGTGCGGCGTCAGTGGCATCAAACCGACTTACGGCACGGTGTCGCGCTTTGGCATGGTCGCCTTCGGTTCCAGCCTGGATCAGGCCGGCCCCCTGGCGCAAAGCAGCCGCGACCTGCTCGAACTGCTGGACGTCGTCAGCGGCTTCGATCCGCGTGATGCCACCAGCCTGGAAAAGTGCGACGCCGCCGTGAATGAACCGGGCCGCGTCCGCCGCGATTTCGACTCGGTTCAGGCCTCGTTTGACGCCGCTGGCAGCCAGCCCCTGAAGGGCCTGCGCATCGGCGTGCCGGAAGAATATTTCGGCGCCGGTCTGGCCGCCGATGTGGCCGCCGCGGTGGAAGCCGCGCTGGCCCAATTCGAAGCGCTGGGCGCCGTGCGCGTGCCCGTGTCGCTGCCGCGCACGGAACTCGCCATCCCGGCCTACTACGTCATCGCCCCGGCCGAAGCGTCCAGCAATCTGGCCCGCTACGACGGCGTGCGCTACGGCCACCGCACCGAGCAGTACGGCGACCTGAACGAGATGATCAGCCGCTCGCGCGCCGAAGGCTTCGGCGACGAGGTCAAGCGCCGCATCCTGATCGGCACCTACGTGCTGTCGCACGGCTACTACGACGCCTACTATTTGCAAGCGCAACGCCTGCGCCGCCTGATCGCGCAAGACTTCCAGCGCGCCTACGCCGGCCAGTGCGACGTGATCATGGGCCCGGTCACGCCGACGGTCGCCAAGAACATCGGCGACAACCGCGACGACCCCACGGCCGACTGGCTGGCCGACATCTACACGCTGGGCGTGAGCCTGGCCGGCCTGCCCGCGATGTCGATCCCGTGCGGCTTCGGCGGCGACAACGGCAAGCGCCCGGTCGGTTTGCAGATCATTGGCAACTACTTCGACGAAGGCCGCCTGTTGGCCATCGCCGACCGCTACCAACAAGTCACCGACTGGCACAAGCGGTCTCCGCTCTGATGATGCCCCCACGCTCACTTCGCTCGCTGCCCCCAAAGGGGGCTGCCTGCGTTTGGGGCGGCCCGGCGCCGCAGCGCTGCGGCACTACTGATTGGAACTACAGATAATGAACTGGGAAATCGTCATCGGCCTGGAAACGCACACCCAGCTTTCCACCGACTCCAAGATTTTTTCGGGTAGCAGCACGCAATTCGGCGCCGCGCCCAACACGCATGCCAACGTGGTTGACCTGGCCTTGCCGGGCAGCCTGCCGGTCATGAACCGCGGTGCGGCGGAACGCGCCATCCGCTTCGGTCTGGCCGTGGGCGCGACCATCGCGCCGCGCTCGGTCTTTGCGCGCAAGAACTACTTCTACCCCGACCTGCCCAAGGGCTACCAGATCAGCCAATACGAGCTGCCGGTGGTTGTCGGCGGCACGCTGTCGTTCTTCGTCGGCGAAGAAGAAAAGACCATCAACCTGACGCGCGCCCACCTTGAAGAAGACGCCGGCAAATCGCTGCACGACGACTTCACGCTGGCCAACGGGTCGCCTGCCAGCGGCATCGACCTGAACCGCGCCGGCACCCCGCTGCTGGAAATCGTGACCGAGCCCGAAATGCGCTCGGCCGCCGAAGCCGTGTCCTACGCCCGCGCGCTGCACAGCCTGGTGGTCTGGCTGGGCATCTGCGACGGCAACATGCAGGAAGGCTCGTTCCGCTGTGACGCCAACGTCTCCGTGCGCCCGGTGGGCCAGAAGGAATTCGGCACCCGCACCGAGATCAAGAACGTCAACTCGTTCCGCTTCCTGGAACGCGCCATCGTTTACGAAGCGCGCCGCCAGATCGAGCTGATCGAAGACGGCGGCACGGTTGTGCAGGAAACGCGCCTGTACGACGCCGACCGCGACGAAACGCGCAGCATGCGCAGCAAGGAAGACGCGCACGACTACCGCTACTTCCCGGACCCCGACCTGCCCACGCTGGTGATTTCCAGCGCGTGGGTGGACGAAGTCCGCGCCGCGATGCCCGAACTGCCGGCCGCCCAGCGCGCCCGCTTCGAAACGCAATACGGCCTGCCCGCCTACGACGCCGCGCAACTGACCGTCAGCCGCGATCTGGCCGCTTACTTCGAAGCCGTGGCGCACGCGCTGCCGGCGGGCCAAGCCAAGCTGGCCGCGAACTGGGTCATGGGTGAAGTCGCCGCCGCCTTAAACAAGGACGAAAAGAGCATCGCCGATTCGCCCGTGCAAGCACCGGCATTGGCTGCCCTGATCAGCCGCATCATCGACGGCACGATCTCCAACAAGATCGCCCGCGAAGTTTTCGGTGCGATGTGGGCGGGTGAAAACGGCGGGGATGCCGACGCCATCATCGACGCGCGCGGCTTGAAGCAGATCAGCGACACGGGCGCCATCGGCGCCATGATCGATGAGGTGCTAGCCGCCAACCCGGCGATCGTGGAAGAGTACCGGGCCGGCAAGCAAAAGGCGTTCAATTCGCTGGTAGGCCAGATCATGAAGGCCGCTCGCGGCAAGGCCAACCCGCAGCAAGTGAACGACCTGCTCAAGCAGAAGCTCGACAACTGACAGCCCCAACGGGGATCAGTCTGATAAAAGGCCGCGGCACATTGCCGCGGCTTTTTCTTTTGCGAAGAATGGGGATGGCCAATTTTTGATCGGAGCCCCCCCGATGTCTGACTACTCGAAGCTCCCGCTACAGGTCGTTCACGGCCTTACTTCACCCCGTACTTCGTGCGGTACGCCTGCACCGCATCGCGGTTTTCCGCGAACGACGTGTCGTCTTGCAGCAGCGCCATGATGTCCGACAGCGATGCAATGGCCACCACGGGAATGCCGTAGGTCTTGGCCACGTCCTGCACGGCCGAGTGCGCTGACAGAGCGTCGTCGGGGCCGGCGCGTTCCATGCGGTCCATGGCGATCAGCACGGCGGCCGGTTCTGCACCCGCGTTGCGGATGATTTCCACCGATTCACGCACCGACGTGCCTGCCGTGATCACGTCGTCAATGATGACAACCTTGCCCTTGAGCGGTGCGCCGACCAGCGTGCCGCCTTCGCCGTGGTCCTTGGCTTCCTTGCGGTTGTAGGCAAAGGGCACGTCGCCACGGCCGTCCATACCGGGGTGCGCGGCCAGTGCCACAGCCGTGGCGGTGGCCAGCGGGATGCCCTTGTACGCCGGGCCGAACAACATGTCGAATTCCACACCCGAATCCAGCAGCGCCTGGGCGTAGAACTGCGCCAGCTTGCCGACCGAGCGGCCGCTGTTGAACAGGCCAGCGTTGAAGAAATAGGGGCTGATCCGGCCCGACTTGACCTTGAAGCTGCCAAAGCGCAGCACGCCTTCGTTCAGGGCAAAGCGGACAAAATCCAGGGAAGTGGCAGTAGAGGTGGCGGCGGGCATGCGAGAGGTCCGGTAGAAGATGGCAAACGCCCGCATTTTATCCGTTGTCAGGGCTATTCCCGAGCGGTCGCGCCGAGTCGGTTAAATTCCTGGCATTGTTCCGGCCCCTGGCGGCCGCTCTACAGGAGTTTCGCTTTGCTGCGCATCACGTCGATCAATCTCAACGGCATCCGGTCCGCCTTTCGCAAGGGCCTGCAACCCTGGATGGAAAAGCATGCCGCAGACGTCCTTTGCCTTCAGGAAATCAAGATCGCCGACGCCGATCTGACTGACGATCTGCGTCACCCGCCTGGCTACACCGGCCACTTCCATCACGCGGTGAAGAAGGGCTACAGCGGCGTGGGCATCTACCTGCGCGACGCGGCCGAACGCGTGAACATCGGCCTGGGCTGCGATGAATTCGACCCCGAAGGCCGCATCATCCGTGCCGACTGGAAGAACCTCTCGGTGATCAGCGCCTACCTGCCCTCGGGCTCCAGCGGCGACGAACGCCAGCAAGCCAAGTACCGCTTCCTGGACCGCTTCGGCCCGTGGATCGACGCCTTGATGCACGAACACAAAACCACCGGCCGCGAGTTCGTTATCTGTGGCGATTGGAACATCGCGCACAAGGAAATCGACCTGAAGAACTGGAAGGGCAACCTGAAGAATTCGGGCTTCTTGCCCGAAGAACGCGCGTGGCTGACCGACGTGTTCGACAAGCGCGGCTTTGTGGACGTTTTCCGCACCATCGACGACCGGCCCGACCAGTACACGTGGTGGAGCAACCGCGGCCAGGCCTGGGCGAAGAACGTGGGGTGGCGTATCGATTACCAGATCGCCACGCCCGGCATCGCCGCGCGCGCCCGCAACGTCGCCATCTACAAGGACGAGCGCTTCTCGGACCACGCGCCGTTGACGATCGACTACGACACCACGCTCTAAGCCACGCCGGGCGGGGTTGCGTCCGGCGTGGCAACGCCCGACATAGCGACGCTCGACGTAGCAACGCCCGACGCAGCACCGGCCGACGTATCGCCCACCGCCTCACGCAGCGACCGTTCGGCCTCTTGCCGCAGCCATGCCAGAAACGCCGCCGCGCGTGGATCATTGACGAACGGCCGGGGCGACAGCAGGAAGTACGCGGACCCATCGCGGACAAAGCCGTACGGCGCTTCCAACCGGTGATCCCGCAGCGCATCCCGCGCCATCAGCGCCGAACCGATGGCGACGCCCAGGCCCGCCGCAGCCGCTTGCAGGCTCAGATAGAAATGCTCATAGACCAGGCCGGCGCGGCGCGGCGGCTTGCGTCCTGCCGCCTGCGCCCATTGCCGCCACGCGCGCGGGCGCGTGGCGCTGCCCAACGCCACGCCGTCGTTCCAATCCGCTGCCCGCTCCCGGCCCGGCCGGCACACCGGCCCCGTCCATTCATCGCACACCCGCTCCGCATGCAGCGCCGCGTCCCATTCAAAATCATTGCGTCTGAACGCCACATCCACCCCCTGCGCCGCGAAATCGACCGCGCCACCCGCCGCGTAAAGATGCACCTGCACGCCAGGATGGGTGCGCTGAAAATCGGGCAGGCGGGGAATCAGCCACATCATGGCGATCGTGGGTTCACAGGACACAACGAGAGGCGCGGCCGTGTCCGGCTGCTGCAACTGCGCCAACCCCGCCCTCAACTGCTCGAACAGACCTTGCGTCACGGCAAGCAGCTGGTGCCCTGCATCGGTTAGAAAAACAGCTCGATTCCGGCGTTCGAACAGCGTCAATCCCAGCGCCTCTTCCAGCAGCTTGATTTGACGGCTGACTGCGCCATGGGTGACATGCAGCTCTTCAGCGGCACGGCCAAACGCTTCATGGCGGGCGGCGGCATCGAAGACGCGCAGCGAATTGAGCGGGGGCAGTTTCATGGCAATTGTTGAGTTTTTCTGACGGATATCCGGCATTAAAAATCGTTTTTCACCGCCACGCCAGGGTCACACAATGGGCGCCCTTTCCCGATATCCCTGCCTCTGCCCGCCATGACCGAACTCATTGCCGTCGCCCTCATCACCCTGCTCGCGGTCATCAGCCCGGGTCCGGACTTTGCCATGGTGACGCGTTACAGCTATCAGTTCGGCCGGCGCACCGGGCTGGTCTGCGCGCTGGGCATCGGGCTGGGCGTGCAGGTCCATGTGTTCTATACGATGTTCGGGGTCAGCCTCTTGGCCCATTACGCGCAGCCGGTGCTGCAGGGCATCAAACTGGCTGGCGCCTGCTATCTCGTCTACATGGGGTGGAAGACCTTCTTCAACCGCACCCCGGTCAGCCAGGACCTGTCTGCGCCGCCCGCGATCACGGCCTGGCAAGCGGTGGCCAGCGGTTTTCTGACGAATGCCCTCAACCCCAAGACCACGCTATTCGTGATCAGCACCTATACCCAGGTGGTGTCGCCCGGCACGCCGCTGGCGCAGCAGTTCGGCTATGGGCTGTTCATGTCGTTCGCACATTGGCTGTGGTTCAGCGTGGTGGCGTGGTCGATCTCATCAGACGGCTTGCGCCGCCTGTTGCTGGGGCACCAGCGGGGGGTCGACCGCGTGGTGGGCGTCGTCTTGATGCTGCTGGGCGCCGCATTGGCGGTCGTTCAGGTGTGATGCCCGAGCTGCCCTAGATCAAATAAATATTGGGGACGCATAGAAAGAAATTTGGACAGCCACCAAGAAGACCACCCCCTGCACCAGCCTTTGTTTACGGGGTACACGCCCCCGTTCTGCTCGACATCCCAGACCCATTAAAATGGGGACATATTAAATTTCCCTGCAAATTCAAGCGCTGCGTGTTTTTCACGCCAAATTTCAGCTTGTTTTCAACTCCGCCACACAGCAATGCGTCCCCATTAATAATCAGAAAAAAGTCTTTTGATATCAAGCGCCTGGCGGCATTTTCCAGCTTTGCGCAGGGCAGCAATTTTCCCTACACTTGCGCACCAAGCCGGTGCAGTTCATGCACCAGAATAAATATTTCGCGCCCCACAATGGCGCAATCCGCACCTATTCGAAGCACCCCCGAGGAGATCATGTTGAAAGTGCAGAGTCTGGACGACTTCCTGCGTGGCGTCGCCGCGCGCGACCCGCAGCAGCCTGAATTCATGCAAGCCGTCCAGGAGGTGATGCTGAGCTTGTGGCCGTTCATCGAAAAGCACCCCCACTACGCCGAGCACGCCCTGCTTGAGCGCCTGGTGGAGCCGGAACGCGTGATCCAGTTCCGCGTGTGCTGGACCGATGACCAGGGCCGCGCCCAGGTCAACCGCGCTTTCCGCATTCAGCACAGCTCGGCCATTGGCCCGTTCAAGGGCGGCATGCGCTTTCACCCGTCGGTGAACCTGTCCATCCTGAAGTTCCTGGCGTTCGAACAAACGCTGAAGAACTCGCTGACGACGCTGCCGATGGGCGGCGGCAAGGGTGGTTCGGACTTTGACCCCAAGGGCAAGTCCGACGCCGAAGTCATGCGCTTCTGCCAGGCGCTGATGATCGAGCTGTATCGCCACCTGGGTCCGGACACCGACGTCCCCGCCGGCGATATCGGCGTGGGCGCGCGCGAAGTCGGCTTCATGGCCGGCATGATGAAAAAGCTGTCGAACTCCACGGCCAGCGTCTTCACCGGCAAGGGCCTGACGTTCGGCGGCAGCCTGATCCGCCCCGAAGCCACCGGCTACGGCACCGTCTACTTCGCGGAAGAAATGCTCAAGCGCGTGGGCAAGTCGTTTGACGGCCTGCGTGTCTCGGTCTCGGGGTCGGGCAACGTGGCGCAATACGCCATCGAAAAAGCCATGTCGCTGGGCGCCAAGGTGGTGACGGTGTCGGATTCGAACGGCACGGTCGTTGACGAAGCCGGCTTCACGCATGAAAAGCTGGTTGCGCTGATGCACATCAAGAACGACCTGCGCGGCCGTCTGGACACGTATGCCCAGCAATTCGGTTTGAAGTACGAAGCGGGCAAGCGTCCGTGGCACGTGCCGGTTGACGTGGCGCTGCCGTGCGCAACCCAGAACGAACTGGAATTGGCCGACGCCCAGACGCTGATCAAGAACGGCGTGCTGTGCGTGGCGGAAGGCGCCAACATGCCAGCCACGCTGGATGCCGCCAAGGCATTCATCGCCGCCCGCGTGCTGTACGCCCCGGGCAAGGCCACCAACGCCGGCGGCGTGGCCGTGTCGGGCCTGGAAATGGCCCAGAACTCGGCCCGCCTGGCCTGGACGCGCGAAGAAGTCGACGCGCGCCTGCACGCCATCATGCGCGACATCCACGAGAACTGCGTGCGCCACGGCCACAGCGAACGCGAATACGTCAACTACCTGGACGGCGCCAACATCGCCGGCTTCGTCAAGGTTGCCGACGCCATGCGCCAGCAAGGCCTGTATTGATTCTGCCGATGCGCGCGGGGCATTGCGCCCCTTCGCGCTCCGCAAATTCAAAGCAGGTCACAAAGCCCTGACGCGTCACAAAACCCTAACGCGTCACAAAAAAATGGCGGCCCCTGAAACAGTGGGCCGCCATTTTTTATTCCTCCGCCAACGGCGGAATCAGATTCAGTGCTTCATCGCGCCGTGGTCGTGGCTCATGCCGGGGTTGTGCGAGGCCGGCTTGACCTTGAACTGCACCGCCACTTCACCCGCCTTTTCGAACTTCAGCGTGGCGGGCACGGTTGCGCCATCGGTGAACGGCGCCTTCAGCTTGATGAACATGACGTGATAGCCGCCCGGGCTGAGCTTGACCTCTTTGTCTGCGGGCAAGACGATGCCGCCTTCAACCTGGCGCATCTTCGACACGCCGTTCTCGGTCTGCACCGTGTGCAGCTCGACACGCTCGGCGGCGTCGGACGACACCGACAGCAAGCGGTCTTCGGTCTTGGCGTCGTTGTCGATATCCATATAACCCGCCCCGTTCGACTGCCCCGGCGCCGACGCCCGTACCCACAGGTCGTCAACTTCGATCTGGCCGACCTTATAGTCCTTCGCCCAAGCCGAGCCGGCCGTACACAGGCCCAATGCGGCAATGACTGCGAACTTGCGGATGTTCATGGGGTGTCCTCCTAGTGGGTTAACGCCGCCGGACCAAGCTGCGGGCGGCTGACAGAACCGAATCGGTCAAGGCTTCCATCGCCTCGGAGTTTACCCGCCAATGCTGCCAATAAAGGGGCACATCCTCCCAGGCGCGCCCCCGAAGCAGCATCAGATGACCGGCATCAAGGTGTTCCTGTACCAGCGGCAGCGGATTCATCGTCCAGCCCAGCCCGCCCAGCGTCGCCTGCACGAACGCGCGCGTGGACGGCACCCACCAGACCGGCGGCTGCCACGGCGCGGGGTCCGAGATCTTGTGTGCAAAGCGCGCCTGCAAGGCGTCCTTGCGGTTGAACACCAGCACCGGGGCCTGCGCCAGAGTTTGCGCGTTCACACCGCTTGCGAAATAGCGCTTGTGGAAATCGGGCGTGCAGGTCGCCACGTAGCGCATGCTGCCCAGCGCGTGGATGCGGCAGCCCTGCACCGGGTCCGCCAGCGTCGTCACCGCCCCCAGCACCGAACCGTTGCGCAGCAGCGCGGCGGTGTGGTCCTGGTCTTCGGACAGCATGTCCAGCGTGGCGCGGGTGCGGGCCGAGAACGCCAGGGCCGCATCGACGAACCAGGTTTCCAGGCTGTCGTGATTGACCGCGATGGGGATGCTGGCGTGGGGCACATCGTCGTCCGTCACGCCCAAGCGGTTCAGCGCGTCGTGCTCCAGCAGCGCCGTCTGCTCGGCCAGTTGCACCAGCACCCGCCCATCCGCCGTGGCCGCCGCCGGCACCGTGCGCTGCACCAGCAAGCGGCCCATGCGGTCTTCCAGCGCCTTGATCCGCTGCGACACGGCCGACGGCGTCACGCTAAGCGACAAAGCGGCCCGCTCGAAACTGCCTTCCCGCACCACGGCGGCCAGCGCCCGCAGGTTGCCATGATCGATTTTCATAAATTAGTTTTGCTTAATATAGTGAAGGAAAATTAGCTGTATTTCATAGGGTGCGCAAGGGACAATTCGTTATCACCGGAGCGCGCAATGCGTCCGGCACCAACATCAAAGCGCCGCCACAGGCGTTGCAGTTACAGGTATTCGCATCATGTTCGCCACCCTTTCGTCCCCCCTCTTCCTGACCGCCTGGGCCAGCGGCACCGCCACGGGCCTGGGCTTGTTCGCCGTCGTCGGCGCGCAAAGCGCCTTCATCCTGCGCCAGGGCCTGATGCGCGCGCATCTTCTCAGCGTGGTCGCCATCTGCGCGCTGATCGACGCCGTCTTCATCTTTGCCAGCGTGTCCGGCCTGCAAGCGCTGACCGCCTGGTTCCCGTGGCTGACGACTGCCGTGCTGTGGTTCGGCGTGGCGTTCCTGTCCTGGTACGGCCTGCAATCCGCACGCCGCGCCTGGACCGCCACCGGCGGCCTGGCCGCCGCCCGCGAGGTAGTGCCGTCGCGCCGCGCCGCCATGTTGGGCGCGCTGGGCTTTTCGCTGCTGAACCCCCATTTCTGGCTGGACATGGTGGTGGTTGGCTCACTGGCGCACGGCTTTGACGATGCCCGCATGGCATTTGCCGGCGGCGCGTTCACCGCCAGCTTGTTGTGGCTGGCTGTGCTTGGCATCGGTTCGCGCCTGTTCGCACCGTTCTTTGCCCGCGCATCAGCGTGGCGCGTGCTGGACGGCGTTATCGCGGTTGTCATGATCGGGCTGGCGATCAGCCTGGCAGTCAAGGGCGTCTAAGCCCCATCTCGCAGCCGTCCTTCGGCAGACGGTTCCGCGCCGCCCCCGCCTGATGGCCGGGGCGGCGCTTTGCCATCACTTTTATAATCCCCCCCGTTGCCACTCTTCGTCGGGCGCACGGCCGGCCCGCCAGACGATCATGCGCGGTTCCTCACTTCGCAGTGCCTCACTCTCCAAAGACGTGCGCCTGCCTCCGCTCGCCGCCATCCAGGCATTCGAGGCGGCGGCGCGGCTGGGCTCTTTCGAACGCGCCAGCGAAGAACTCTTCGTGACCGCCAGCGCCATCGGCAAACGCATTGCCGCGCTGGAAGCCTTGCTGGACGTTTCCCTGTTCATCCGCAGCAGCCGTGGCGCCACGCTCAGCGCCGCCGGGCGCGACTACCTGAACCAGGTCCGCACCGCGCTGGACCTGCTGTCGGACGCCTCGCTGCACAAACGGGGTGAGCCCAAGCCCGAACCGCTGCGCGTCGTCTCCACGCCCACCTTCGCCCGGCAGGTGCTGATCCCCTACCTGCCCGGCTTCACCGCCGCGCACCCCGAGGTCGAGCTGGAGATCATGCTGTCCATTCCCTATCTGGACATCATGCCGCCCAACGCCGATGTCTGGGTGCGCTTTGGCAGCGGCAAGTATCCCGGCCTGACCGCACGCCAATTAACGTCTGACCGTGTATTCGCAGTGTGCTCGCCCGCCTACCTGGCCGATCATGGCCCCTTTGACCGGCCGGAAGATCTGCTCCGCGCTGACTTGCTGCGTTGCCCGATGGAGCCGTGGCGCCCGTGGCTGGCCGAAGCCGGCCTGGACTGGCCCGAGCCGTCACGCGGGGTCTGGCTGGTGGACCTGGGCATGATGCTGGCGGCGGCGCGCGCGGGCCAGGGCCTGGCGCTGACCCGCCGTTCGCTGGCGGCGGAATGGCTGGACGAGGGCAAGCTCGTGCGCGTGCTCGGCATCGACATTCCTGGCGAATCCCAATATCACCTTTGCACCGAAACCTCGCGGCCGCCCGGCAACGCGGTCCAAGCGTTTTCCCTATGGCTCGAAGACGTCTGCGAACAAGCCTCCCAATGGCCACGCGGCTTGGCGGCCAGTCAGGAATAAATTTCCAGTGGGATGCGGAATGAATTTCCGCTACCCCTGCGCTCGTACTAGGTATTTACGCGGAAAAACCCCGCCGGGTCAGATTCGCGTAAGCGATTAAGCAGACAGTCACAACACGCAACACAGGAGAGCGCCGCAACATTGATTTCTCGCCGCCTGGCGCCGGCAACCGGTTTTCCACGCAGTCAATCTAATTACAACGGAGACATCCATGGATTTTCGTTTGAAGCTGCTAGCAGGAACCCTTGCATTTGCCGCATCGGCCGCGTCTTACGCCGCCGACCCCATCAAGATCGGCGTGGCCGGCCCGTACACCGGCGGCTCCTCATCCATGGGCGTCAGCATGCGCGACGGCGTGCGTCTGGCCATTGAAGAAATCAATAAGAACGGTGGCGTCCTCGGCCGCCAGCTGGTTGCCGTCGAACGCGACGACGAAGCCAAGAACGAGCGCGGCGTGCAGATCGCCCAGGAACTGATCAACAAGGAACAAGTGGCCGCCACCGTCGGCTACATCAACACCGGCGTGGCGCTGGCCTCGCAACGGTTCTACCAGGACGCCAAGATCCCCGTCTTCAACAACGTGGCAACAGGCAGCGTGATCACGCACCAGTTCAAGGCGCCGGAATACCCCGACAACTACGTGTTCCGCAATGCGGCGCATGACAGCATCCAGGCCCCGATGATCGTGGAAGAAGCGATCACGCGCCGCGGTTTCAAGAAGGTCGCCATCCTGGCCGACTCCACCAACTACGGCCAGCTTGGCCGCGAGGATCTGGAAAAGGCCCTGGACGCCAAGGGCATCAAGCCCGTGGCCGTTGAAAAATTCAACATCAAGGACGTCGACATGACGGCCCAGCTGTTGAAGGCCAAGTCCGCCGGCGCCGAAGCCGTGCTGACCTACGGCATCGGCCCCGAGCTGGCCCAGATCGCCAACGGCATGACCAAGCTGGGCTGGAAGGTGCCGATCATCGGCAGCTGGACCTTGTCGATGGCCAACTACATCGACAACTCCGGCGCCAACGGCGAAGGCGCGCGCATGCCGCAAACCTTCATCCAGGACCCCGACACGCCCAAGCGCAAGGCCTTCATCGACGCCTACCTGGCCAAGTTCAAGCCCAAGAACAACCGCATCGACTCCCCGGTGTCGGCGGCCCAGGGCTATGACTCGATCTTCTTGCTGGCCGCGGCCATCAAGCAGGCCAACTCCACCGACGGCCCCAAGGTCCGCGAGGCGCTTGAGAACCTGCAAACGCCCGTCGAAGGCGTGGTGATGACCTACAACAAGCCGTTCACCCACGACAACCACGACGCCATCTCCGCGAAGGAAGTGGTGATCGGCGAGGTCAAGGGCGGCCGCGTCATCAAGGCCAACTAAGCCTGAAACAAGCAGGAAGGCGGCGGCTTCCCGGCCGCCGCCGCCCGCGCCCCGATGATCGGGTGCGGGGCATGCAGCCGTCTGAAAACAGCGTTCTGCCCAAGGGGGTTGGGACGGAACACAGCGCCTCAAGACACACACCATGATTCTTCTACAGCTCATCTATAGCGGTATCGCGCTAGGCATGATCTATGCCGTGATTGCGTTCGGGTACCAGCTCACCTTCGCCACATCCGGCACACTCAACTTCGGTCAAGGCGAAGCCTTGATGCTGGGCGCACTGGTCGGGCTGACGCTCGTCGGCCTGGGCGTGAACTACTGGGTCATGATCCCCATCGTCTGCATCTTCGGCTTCGCGCAAGGCGCGCTGGTCGAGCGGGTTGGCGTGCGGCCAGCCATCAAGACGCGATCGGAATTCGGCTGGATCATGGCCACCATCGCCTTGGGGATCATCTTCAAGAACGTGGCCGAAAACATCTGGGGCCGCGACGATCTGCGCTTCCCCTCGCCGCTGCCCGAAGCGCCCATCCAGGTGCTGGGCGCGAACGTCTTGCCGATGGAGCTGCTGGTTGTCTTCGGCGCGCTGGGCATGATGATTCTGGTGGAAATCTTCAACCGCAAATCCATCTACGGCAAAGCGTTTGTCGCCACGTCCAACGACCGCGACGCGGCTGGCCTGATGGGTATCAACACCGGCATGGTGATCACGTTCTCGTACGCGCTGTCATCGCTGACCGCCGCGTTTGCGGGCGTGCTGGTCGCGCCGCTGACGCTCACCGGCGCCACGATGGGCGCGGTGCTGGGCTTGAAGGCGTTCGCCGTGGCGATTATCGGCGGCCTGTCCAGCGGGATGGGTGTTGTGGTGGGCGGGCTGATCCTGGGGATCGCCGAAACGACCACCGGTTTCTATCTTTCGACGGGGTACAAAGACGTGCCGGGATTGGTGTTGCTGCTGCTCGTACTGACCTTCAAGCCCGCCGGCCTGTTCGGCAAGACCGCGATCAAGAAGGTGTAAGCGATGAAACCCTTGCACCTGTTGCTATCCATCGTGGCTATCGCCTGCCTGGCGGCCGTGCCGCTGGGCGTGACCAACACGTATTACCTGCACTTGATCGAAACGATCATGATCTATTCGATCCTGCTGTTCGGGCTCGATATCGTGGTGGGCTACACGGGCCAGGTCTCGCTGGGCCACGCCGGGCTCTTCGGCATCGGCTCGTATGTGGCGGGCGTGCTGTTCTTTCACTTGCAGATGCCCATCTGGGTGATTCTTCCCGCCGCCATCCTGATTGCGGCGGCGTTTGGCGCGGTGCTGGCGTTGCCGGCGCTACGGGTCACGGGGCCGTACCTGGCGATGGTGACGCTGGCGTTTGGCACCATCATCCAGATCCTGATCAACGAGATGACCTTCATGACCGAAGGCCCGTTGGGCATCAAGATTCCCAAGCCGTCCATCGGCGGGCACATCCTGACCAAAAGCGAGTACTTCTGGCTGGTGGGCGCGCTGCTGGTGATCTCGCTGATCGTCGTGCACCGCATCCTGAAGTCGCATCTGGGCCGTTCGTTCGAAGCGTTGCGCGACAGCCCGATTGCGTCCGACTGCATGGGCGTGTCGGTCTACCGGCACAAGGTGTTCGCGTTCGTGATCAGCGCCGGTTTCGCCGGCCTGGCGGGTGCGCTGTATTCGTATTCCGAGCAGTACATTTCGCCCAACACGTACAACTTCGAACTGACCATCCTGTTCCTGCTGGCCATCATCATGGGCGGGCGCAAGAGCCGCACGGGCGCGCTGTTGGGCGCGTCCATCATCGTGCTGCTGCCCAAGATGCTGGACGACATCGGCACCTTCCGGCTGATCGCGCTGGCGGTGGCCATCCTGGTCACGGTGGGCAGCATCATCGCCGTGTCCAAGGGCCGCGCCGAACCGCGCCGCGTGGTGGTGCCGGTAGTCGGCACCATCGTGCTGGCGATCTTCTCGTACTGGCTGGAAGCCGTGACCGACTGGCGCCTGACCATCTTCGGCGCGATGATTCTGTTCGTTGTGTACTACCTGCCTGACGGCATCGTGGGCTTTGTGCGCAACCTGTTCTTCTCGAATCGCCGTGCGGCGCTATCGGTGAAGAAGGACCTGGTCAAAGAGCAGGACGCGGTGCCGGACGCCGTGGTGGCCGGCAAGGGCGAGACCTTGCTGACGGCCAAGAGCGTGCTGATGCAGTTCGGCGGCCTGAAGGCGTTGAACGAAGTCGACCTGACCATCAAGCGCGGCACCATCCACGGCCTGATCGGCCCGAACGGTTCGGGCAAGAGCACCATGATGAACGTGCTGACGGGCATCTATGTGCCAACGGCTGGCGCGGTGGAGTTCTCGGGCAAGTCGCTGGTCGGCCTGGCGCCCGCGGACATCGCGGCCGCAGGCATTGCGCGCACCTTCCAGAACGTGCAGCTGTTTGGCGAGATGACGGCGCTGGAGAACGTGCTGGTGGGTCTGCATCACACGTTCACCACGGGCTTGGCCGGCATTGCGCTGCGCACGCCGAAGTGGAAGGGCGAAGAGCAAGGCGCACGGGCCCGCGCGATGGCGCTGCTGGAGTTCGTGGGCCTGGAATCCCTGGCCACCGAAGAAGCGCGCAACCTGCCCTATGGCAAGCAACGCCTGCTTGAAATCGCCCGCGCGCTGGCGCTGGACCCGCAACTGCTGCTGCTGGACGAACCCGCGGCCGGCCTGACCGCGCCCGACATCGTCGAGCTGCTGGCCATCATCCGCAAGGTGCGCGATCACGGCATCACGCTGATCCTCATCGAGCACCACATGGATGTGGTGATGGGGGTGTGCGACACGGTGTCGGTGCTGGACTTCGGCCAGAAGATCGCCGAGGGCCTGCCGAACGAAGTGCAAAGCAACGCCAAGGTTATCGAGGCGTATCTGGGCGGCGCGCCCGCCTGACGCCAAGAGGACAACAAGATGCTATCGATCAAGAATCTGGAAGCGGGTTACGGCAAGGTGAAGGTGCTGCACGGCATCAGCATGGAGGTGCCGAAGGCGAAAGTCGTGACGCTGATTGGCTCAAACGGGGCGGGCAAGACGACAACGATGCGTGCCGTGTCCGGCATGATCCGCCCGACGGCGGGCGAAATCACGTTGGGCGGCAAGCGCATTGATGGCCTGGAGTMTCATCGCATTGCGCGGCTGGGGCTGGCGCATTCGCCGGAGGGGCGGCGTGTGTTTCCGACGCTGTCGGTGACGGACAACCTGCTGCTGGGCGCGTTTCCGCGCTTGACGGGAAGCCGGCCGAAGGGCGATGTGCAGGCGGATCTGGGGCGTGCGATGGATCTGTTTCCGCGCCTGAAGGAACGCCGAGATCAACTGGCCGGCACGTTGTCGGGCGGTGAACAGCAGATGCTGGCCATGGCGCGCGCCGTGATGCTGAATCCGGAGCTGGTGCTGCTGGACGAACCGTCGATGGGGTTGGCGCCGATTCTGGTGGAAGAGGTGTTCAGGATTATTGCGCGGCTGAAGGATGAAGGGGTGACGATGCTGCTGGTTGAGCAGTTCGCGGCTGCGGCGTTGCAGGTGGCGGATTACGGGTATGTGCTGGAGAACGGGCGGATTTCTGTGCACGGAAGTGCGGAGAAGTTACGGGGGGATCCGGCGGTGGTGGCGGCTTATTTGGGTGGGGGGCATTGAAGGGGGGGTTGTGGTTGGTTGGTTTTCTAATGACGCCCGTGACGCCGGTGGCCTGCGGGGCGCGGGGCAACGATTGCGGTCCGGAGCCTTCGCTCCGGACTTCCCCTTGTCATCTTCGTCCCCCGCCGTTGGCGGGTTCCTTCAGATTCCCTCGGGCTTATCGACGCCCCGCGCCCCGCAGGCCACCGCCGCCACGGGCTCGGGTAGTTGCAATCTGACGTCAGCTGGGGCGAATGGCTTTCTTAGGGTTCTCACCACGGGTTTTGGGTGGTGGAAGATCTTGCGGGGCCCGCTCCAGGCCGGCCGCGCGGGCGGCCTTTTGGAGCTTACGCATCGTGCTGCGTCGTCGCTCTTTTCGCTTCGCGTGTGGCTGATTTGTTTGGGTGCTTTTTGGGCGATGTTGGTCGCTCGACAAACGCAATCAGACTGCAATTTCGACGAGACTGCATTTTTAAAAATCGCATTCAGACTGCATTTTTAAACAGCGGAGTCAGACTGCATTTTCCACGGAGCCGTCCATGGAAAAATGCAGTCTGAATCGATTCACAACCTTCGATTAACGATCAGACAATCGTCAAGGTCACATCGATGTTGCCGCGCGTGGCGTTCGAGTACGGGCAGACGATGTGGGCGGCGGCGACCAGCTTTTCCGCCAGTTCACGGTCCATGCCCGGCAGCGAGATCTTCAGTTCGACTTCGATGCCGAAACCGGTGGGGATCGCGCCGATACCCACGATGCCGTTCACCGATACGTCTGCCGGAATCGCGATTTTGTCGCGGCCGCCGACGAACTTCATTGCGCCCAGGAAGCAGGCCGAGTAGCCCACTGCGAACAGTTGTTCCGGGTTCGTGCCAGCAGCGCCTGCGCCGCCCAGTTCGCGCGGGGTCGTCAGCTTGACGTCCAGGTTGCCGTCGTCGCTGACGCCACGGCCTTCACGGCCGCCGGTGGCGGTGGCATTGGCGCAATAGAGGACTTTTTCGATAGACATGATGCGTTTCCTTGTTGGAATGAAAAGTTGAACTGCCTGCCGGGCGGGACCTCCCGCGTCAGCATTAATATCGCACACAACTAAATCGTGCGCTACTTATTAGACCGGATGATGACAGCCATCACCCATCTTTCAAACACTATCGACCAGCTTTTCCCGCAGCGCGTGCAGCGTCTTCATCATGCCTTGCGCTTCGTCCAGCGTGCATTGCGCGGCGCCGGCAATCGCGTGAGGCACGTTTTCCGCTTGCTCTCGCAAGTCGCGGCCTTGCTTGGTCAGCGTCACAATCACCTGGCGCTCGTCGTCCACCGCCCGCTTGCGCGTCACCAGACCTGCCGCTTCCAGGCGCTTTAACAGCGGCGTCAGCGTGGCGGAATCCAGGAACAGGCGGTCGCCGATATCCGTTACCGTAATTTCATCGCGCTCCCACAGCACCAGCATCACCAGATACTGCGGATACGTCAGATCCAGACCGCGCAAGAGCTTGCGGTACACCTTGTTCATCGCCAGTGACGTTGAATACAAGGCGAAGCACAGCTGGCTGTCCAGCAGCAGCGGATTGAACGCGCCTTTGGGTTTGGATCTGGATTTCATTGCGCAATATTAAATAGCGCACTATTTAACGTCAAGCGGTTTTTTTACTTTTCATCCGCCTGGCCACTGGTCCCGTCAGGCCGCGTGTTCGCCTTCCACTGTGCTGCGATCCGACCCGTATTGTTTCAGGCCATCCAGGTCCAGCACACGCACCGCGCCGTATTCCACATTCAGCAAGCCCGCTTCTTCCAGCTTGCGCAGCGCCTGGTTTGCGCGCTGGCGCGACACCCGGGCCAGATAGCCGACTTCTTCTTGTGTAATCGTCAGGCGCATCCCCATGCCGGGATACAGCAAGGGGTTGAAGAGCTCAGCCAGACAACGGGCCACGCGCGCGTCCGGGTCCAGCAGACGGTCGTACTCCGCTTTGCCGATGAACTGCGCCACGCGCTCATTCAGTTGGTGGAGCAGGTAGCGGTTGAACGGAATGCTGTTGTCCAGCAGCCAATCAAAAGCAGGAGCCGGCAGGCGCGCCACGACCGAATCTCGCAAGGCGACGATGTCATATTTGCGGACTTCGCGTTTCAAGAGCGAGCCCTCGCCGATCCAGCCACCGGCGGGTACGCCCGTCAATGATGCGACCTTGCCTTCCGCGTTGCCGACCGACACCTTCACCAATCCGGCCAATACGCCAATCCAAGCCTGTGCGAGTTCACCTTTGCGCTCTATGATCGATCCGGCAACGACTTGCTGCACGGACAGGTCCCGCTCGACGCGCGATTGCTGCTCGGCGTTAAGCACGCGAAACCAGGCCGCGGCAAGTTGCAGGGAGTCGGATAGCTGCATCGGGAATACCCTAAAAGTTCCTTGAATGTCGCGATGGTGACAGTTGGTAGCAACCCAACCTTATACCTTAACTCCTGCCGTAAATCTAAAACCAACTGGTCAAGCCCCTCATCGCCATCACCGCTCCCGCGGGCCCTGGCGCGATGTGCCCAAACCGGAGGAGACAACGTGGCACATTCATCGCCCGCATCTGCACAGGTGCCGGCGGCGCTGGATACCTTTCCAGCGCTGCTGTTCGCGCATGCCAAGGTTCGTGGGTCGCGGCCCGCGATACGAGAGAAAGATCTGGGGATCTGGCAAACCCTGACGTGGTCCGATGTGGCGACGCATGTGCGCCATGTGGCCAATGGCCTGGCGGCGCTGGGCATCCGCCCCGGCATGCACGTCGCCGTCATCGGCGAAAACCGTCCCCGCCTGTATATGGCCATGATGGCCGCGCAGTCGCTGGGCGCAATTCCCGTGCCGCTTTATCAGGACGCGGTTGCGCAGGAAATGGTCTACGTGCTGCAAGACGCCGAGATCAGCGTGGCCGTGGTGGAAGACCAGGAACAGGTCGACAAGATGCTGGAAGTGCGCGAGCAATGCCCCGCGCTCAAAGCGGTGGTGTTCGATGACCCGCGCGGCCTGCGCCATTACACCGACGCGATGCTGCAATCGTATGAGCAGCTGGAAACGCTGGGCCAGCAATACGCCGCGCAGCATCCCGATTATCTGGACCGCGCCATCGCCGCCGTGCAGCCGCACGACCCGGCCGCCATGTTCTATACGTCGGGCACGACAGGCAAGCCCAAGGGCGTGGTGCTTACGCACCATGCGCTGATCGACCGCGCGCGCGCCGTGTCTGAAATGGAAAAGCTGACCGACCAGGAAGACGTGCTGGCGTACCTGCCGCCCGCGTGGATCGGCCAGAACATGTTCTCGTACACGCAGTTGCTGGTCACGGGCTTTACCGTGAACCATCCCGAATCGCCCGACACCGTGTCGATCGACATGCGCGACATCGGCCCCACCTATTACTTCGCGCCGCCGCGCGTGCTGGAAGGCCTGCTCACGCATGTGATGATCCGCATGGAAGACGCGGGCTACATCAAGCGCAAATTGTTCGGCGCCTGCATGAAGCTGGCGCGCCGCGTGGGCACGCGCATTCTGGACGGCGAATCCGTCAACGCCTGGGACCGCCTGCGTTACGCGCTGGGCAACGCGCTGATCTACGGCCCCTTGCGCAACGCGCTGGGCATGAGCCGCGTGCGCGTGGCGTACACCGCGGGCGAGGCCATTGGCCCCGACCTGTTCGTGTTCTACCGGTCCATCGGCATCAACCTGAAGCAGTTGTACGGTTCCACTGAAACGTCCGTGTTCGTCTGCGTGCAGCCCGACGGCAAGGTGCGCGATGACACCGTCGGCCCGCCGGTGGCTGGCGTGGAAATCCGCGTCGCGGACAACGGTGAAATTCTGGTGAAGAGCCCGGGGCTGTTCAAGGAGTACTACCGCAACCCGGCCGCCACCGCCGAAGCACGCAGCGCCGACGGCTGGTTCCACACGGGCGACGCGGGCTACCTGGACACCGATGGCCAGTTGAAGATCATTGATCGCGCGAAAGACGTGGGCAAGCTGGCCAATGGCAGCCTGTTCGCGCCGAAGTACATCGAGAACAAGCTCAAGTTCTTCCAGCACATCAAGGAAGCCGTTGCGTTTGGCGCCGACCGCGATGACGTCTGCGCCTTCATCAATATTGATCTCGAAGCCGTGGGCAACTGGGCCGAACGCCGTGGCCTGGCGTACGCGGGCTACACCGACCTGGCCGCCAAAGAAGAGGTCTATCAACTGATCGCCGAATGCGTCGAACAGGTGAATGCCGACTTGGCCACGGACCCCAAGCTGTGCGCATCGCAGATCAGCCGCTTCCTGATCCTGCACAAAGAACTGGACCCCGATGACGACGAGCTGACCCGCACGCGCAAGGTGCGCCGCGCGTTCATCGCGCAGAAGTATGGCGTGCTGATCGACGCGTTGTTTGGCGGCAAGCAATCGCAGTTCATCGAGACCGAAGTGAAGTTCGAAGACGGACGCACCGGCAAGATCTCAGCCGACCTGAAGATCCGCCCCGTCAAGACGTTTCCCGCCATCACAGCCCGAGCCGCGTAGAGATCATGAGCAACAACGACCGCGACCAGCGTATCGGCGACGTCATGCTGGACATGCAGAACATCTCCTTGTCCTTTGGCGGCGTGAAGGCGCTGACGGACATTTCCTTCAATGTGCGCGAGCATGAGATTCGCGCCATCATCGGCCCCAACGGCGCCGGCAAGAGCTCGATGCTCAACGTCATCAACGGCGTCTACACGCCGCAGAAAGGCGGCATCGAATTCCGCGGCGAACGCTTCTCGAAGATGAACCCGCGCCGCGCCGCCGAAATGGGCATCGCGCGCACGTTCCAGAACCTGGCCTTGTTCAAAGGCATGAGCGTGCTGGACAACATCATGACGGGCCGCAACCTGCGCATGAAGTGCGGGCTGCTGTCGCAGGCGTTTCGCCTGGGGCCGGCCGAGCGCGAAGAGACGCAGCACCGCGAATTCGTCGAGAACATCGTCGACTTCCTGGAAATTCAGGCCTATCGCAAAACGCCCGTGGGCCGCCTGCCCTACGGCCTGCAAAAGCGCGTGGACCTGGGCCGCGCGCTGGCCATGGAGCCGCGCCTGCTGTTGCTGGACGAACCCATGGCCGGCATGAATATCGAGGAGAAGCAGGACATGAGCCGCTTCATCCTGGATGTGAATGATGAATTCGGCACCACCATCGTGCTGATCGAGCACGACATGGGCGTGGTCATGGATATTTCCGACCGCGTGGTGGTGCTGGACTACGGCAAGAAGATCGGCGACGGCCGCCCGGACGAAGTCCGCGCGAATGAAGACGTCATCAAAGCCTACCTCGGCGTGTCGCACTAAGGCGGACAGACATGGGATTTTTTCTAGAGACCTTATTCGGCGGCTTGATGAGCGGCATGATGTATGCGCTGATCGGCCTGGGCTTTGTGCTGATCTTCAAGGCATCCGGCGTCTTCAACTTTGCGCAGGGCGCGATGGTGCTGGTGGCCGCCTTGTCGATGGCGCGCTTCTCGGAGTGGATTCCGCGCTGGCTTGGCTTTGACAACATGATCCTGGCCAACGTGCTGGCCTTTATCGTCAGCGCCATGGTGATGTTCCTGCTGGCAGTGGCCATTGAACGCTTTGTGCTGCGCCACCTGGTCAACCAGGAAGCCACGACGCTGTTGATGGCAACGCTGGGCATCAGCTACTTCCTGGATGGCTTGGGGCAAATCACGTTCGGCAGCTCGGTGTATTCCATCAACGTGGGCATGCCGAAAGACCCGTTGATGATTCTGGACACGGTCTTCGAAGGCGGGTTGCTGATCAACCTGGAAGACCTGACAGCCGCCGTCATTGCGGCGCTGCTGGTGGCCACGCTGGCGCTGTTCTTCCAGTACACGTCCACGGGCCGCGCGCTGCGCGCCGTGGCCGATGACCACCAGGCCGCGCAGTCCATCGGCATTCCGCTGAACCGCATCTGGGTGATCGTGTGGTGCGTGGCGGGGCTGGTGGCGCTGGTGGCCGGCATTATCTGGGGCTCGAAGTTTGGCGTGCAATTCACGCTGTCCACCGCAGCGCTGCGCGCGTTGCCGGTGGTGATTCTGGGCGGCTTGACGTCGGTGCCGGGCGCCATTCTGGGCGGCCTGATCATCGGCGTGGGGGAAAAGCTGTCCGAGGTCTACCTGGGGTCGCTCGTGGGCGGCGGTATCGAAATCTGGTTTGCCTATGTGCTGGCGCTGGTGTTCCTGCTGTTCCGTCCGCAAGGGCTGTTCGGCGAGAAGATCATCGACCGCGTGTAAACCACCAGGCCTCTAGGATAAAAACATGTTCTATCGCGAAAACGGCCAGTTCAAGACCACGTACCGGGCCGACCAGCAGATCTTCCCGATCCGCCAGGACCGCATCTTCATCTGGCTGCTGATGGCGGTGGCGTTCATTGCGGTGCCGGCGCTGTCGTCCGACTACCTGCTGCGCGCCATCCTGATTCCGTTCCTGATCCTGTCGCTGGCGGCAGTCGGCCTGAATATTCTGGTGGGCTACTGCGGCCAGATCTCGCTGGGCACCGGCGCCTTCATGGCGGTGGGCGCGTATGCGGCGTGGAACTTCGGCGTGCGCTTTCCGGGCATGCCGCTGATCATCCAGATTTTGCTGGGCGGCTGCTTCGCCACGCTGGTGGGCGTGATCTTCGGCATTCCCAGCTTGCGCATCCGTGGCCTGTATCTGGCGGTGGCAACCCTGGCCGCGCAGTTCTTTGTGGACTGGGCATTCCTGCGCATCCCCTTCTTCACCAACTATTCGTCGTCGGGCAACGTGTCGGTGCCGCCGCTGACCGCCTTCGGCTTGCCGGTGCAGACCGCGCTGGAAAAGTACTTGTTCGTGCTGATCCTGGTGGTGGTCTTCAGCCTGCTGGCCAAGAACCTGGTGCGCGGCGCCATCGGCCGGCAGTGGATGGCAATTCGCGACATGGACGTGGCGGCTTCCGTCATCGGCATTCGCCCGATGTACGCCAAGCTCACAGCGTTTGCGGTCAGCTCGTTCATCGTTGGTGTGGCCGGCGCCTTGTGGGGCTACATCCACCTGGGCTCGTGGGAGCCGCTGGCCTTTGACCTGACGCGTTCGTTCCAGCTGCTGTTCATGGTGATCATCGGCGGGCTGGGGTCGATTATCGGCAGCTTCTTTGGCGCGGCTTTCATCGTGCTGGTGCCGGTGGCGCTGTCGAACATTCCGCATGCGCTGGGCATTCCGCTGTCGGTGGATACGGCCGCGCACATCGAGCACATGGTGTTCGGCGCGCTGATCGTGTTCTTCCTGATCGCCGAGCCGCACGGCCTGGCGCGCTTGTGGAGCATCGGCAAGGAAAAGCTGCGCATCTGGCCGTTCCCGCACTGATTGATTTCGTACTGATTTCGCATTGATTTCTGCGGACCGCGGCGGCAAAAGTGCCGTGATCCACATCCTGAATACCCGGCTCAAGACCGGGCCAATCCCGGTGTCCCAGGGTTTACTGACCCAAGCACCACGCAGGAGGTAAATGGAGATGAAGCGTCTTAACCTGAAGTTGGCGGCAGCCCTGGTGGCCGCAGCCGGCGCCATCGGCGCCGTGGCCACGCCGGCAATGGCGGCCGAAGAGCAGTTCGTTCCGTTGCTGGTGTATCGCACCGGGTCGTTCGCGCCGCTGGGCATTCCCTGGGCCGATGGCAAGCTCGACTACCTGAAGCTCGTCAATGAGCGCGATGGCGGCGTGAACGGCGTGAAGATCACGTACGAAGAATGTGAAACCGCCTACGCCACCGACCGCGGTGTGGAATGCTATGAACGCCTAAAGGGCAAGGGCACGGGCGCGTCGGGCTTTGACACCCAGTCCACCGGCATCACGTTCGCCGTCAGCGACAAGGCCATGGTCGACAAGGTGCCCGTCGAAACGATGGGCTACGGCCTGTCGCAATCGGTGGATGGCAGCGTGTTCGAGTGGAACTTCCCGCTGCTGGGCACGTACTGGACCGCCGCTGACGTGATGATCCAGGACATCGCCAAGAAAGAAGGCGGGATGGACAAGTTGAAGGGCAAGAAGATTGCGCTTGTCTATCACGACTCGCCGTATGGCAAGGAACCGATTCCGCTGCTGCAAAAGCGCGCCGCCAAAGAAGGCTTCGAGCTGGTGCTGTATCCGGTGACCGCGCCGGGCGTTGAGCAAAAATCCACCTGGCTGCAAATCCGCCAGGCACGCCCGAACTACGTGCTGCTGTGGAGCGCGGGCATCATGACGCCCACCGCCATCCGCGAAGCGCAGGCCAGCGGCTACCCGCGCGACAAGATGTACGCCATCTGGTGGGCCGGCTCCGAAGGCGACGTCAAAGACCTGGGCGATGTCGCCAAGGGCTACAACGCCATCACCGTGCACAACAGCGGCGCCGAGCACGACAAGGTCTATGACGACCTGAAGAAGTTCGTCTACGACAAGGGCCAGGGTTCGGACAAGACGGCCAAGAACACGCTGGGCACCATCGCCCACACGCGCGGCATGATGATTTCGATGCTGCAAGTGGAAGCGATCCGCACGGCGCAAGAGAAGTTCGGCAAGGGCAAGGCGTTGACGCCTGAGCAAGTGCGCTGGGGCTTCGAGAACCTGAACCTGACGCAGGAAAAGCTGGACAAGCTGGGCTTCGGCCAGATCATGCGTCCGGTCAAGACCTCGTGCAGCAACCACAAGGGCGACGACTGGGCTCGCATCGTGCAGTGGGACGGCGCCAAGTTCAAGGTGGCATCCGACTGGTATCAGGCCGACAAGACCATCCTGGACCCGATGGTCAAGGACGCCGCGGCCAAGTACGCCAAGGAAAAGAACATCACGCCCCGCACTTGCGAGAACTGATGTGAACCGGCGGCGGGCGTCCTTCGGGGCGCCCGCCGCCACCACGCCGCAGGAATCGTCATGACCGCTGCATCTTCCGCTGCAACCCTTGCTGCCTCTCCCGTCGACACGCCGAACGTGCTGCTCGACGTGAATGGCATCGAGGTGATCTACAACCACGTGATCCTGGTGCTCAAGGGCGTGTCCCTGCAGGTGCCGGAAGGCAAGATCGTGGCCTTGCTGGGCGCCAACGGCGCGGGCAAGACCACGACGCTGCGCGCCATATCAAACCTGCTCAAGGGCGAGCGCGGCGACGTCACCAAAGGCCACATCCAATACCGTGGCCAACGCATCGAACGGCTGTCGCCGGCCGAACTGGTCAAGCGCGGCGTCGTGCAGGTGATGGAAGGCCGGCATTGTTTTGCGCACCTGACCATCGAAGAAAACCTGCTGACAGGCGCCTACACGCGCAACATAAGCCGTGGCGATACCGCCGCCGCCCTGGAACGCGTCTACCAGTATTTCCCGCGCTTGAAACAGCGCCGCAGCAGCCAGTCCGGCTACACGTCGGGCGGTGAACAGCAGATGACGGCGATCGGCCGCGCGCTGATGGCCAACCCCAACATGATCCTGCTGGACGAACCGTCGATGGGCCTGGCCCCGCAGATCGTGGAAGAAATTTTTGAAATCGTGCGCGACCTGAACCAGCGCGAACGCGTGAGCTTCCTGCTGGCCGAACAGAACACCAACATCGCGCTGCGCTATGCCGACTACGGCTACATCCTGGAGAACGGGCGCGTGATGATGGACGGCGCGGCGTCGGACTTGGCTCAGAACGAGGACGTGAAAGAGTTCTACCTGGGTATTTCCAGCGGCGAGCGCAAGAGCTTCCGCGACAACAAGTTCTATCGCCGCCGCAAACGCTGGCTGGCTTGAGAGAGGGTGCGATCCCATGTCCGAGTTTTTCGATGTCCTGGAAACGCGAGCGCCCGAGCAACGTGAGCGCGAGCTGATGGCCGCCTTGCCCGCCGCGATCACCCGGGCGATGGCCCGCGCCCCGGCAATTGCCGAGCAGTTGCGCGGCGTTGATCCCGCCACGATTACGTCGCGGGCGGCGCTGGCCCGCCTGCCCGTTTTGCGCAAGCACGAATTGCTGGAACGCCAGCAGCACAGCCGCGACGATGCCGCCGCCCCCGCCGGGCCGGGCAAAACGTTCGGCGGATTTTCCGCCATCGGCTGGGGCGAAGCGATGCGGGTGTTTGCGTCGCCCGGCCCTATCTACGAACCGGAAAGCGCGCGCGCCGATTACTGGCGCTTTGCCCGCGCCTTGTACGCGGCGGGTTTTCGCGCGGGCGAGCTCGCCTACAACTGCTTTTCCTATCACTTCACGCCCGCCGGTTCCATGATGGAAACGGCGGCGCACGCGGTGGGCTGCACGGTGTTTCCGGGCGGCACTGGCCAGACCGAACAACAGGTGCGCGCGATTCAAGACCTGGCGCCCAGCGGCTACACCGGCACGCCCAGTTTCCTGAAGATCATCCTGGAGAAATCCGATGAGCTTGGCGTGAAGCTGGATTCGCTGCGGCGCGCGCTGGTGTCGGGCGAAGCATTCCCGCCGTCGCTGCGCGACTGGCTGGCCGCGCGCGGCATCGAAGGCTATCAGGCGTATGGCAGCGCCGACCTGGGCATGATTGCGTTCGAGACGCCCGCGCGCCAAGGGCTGGTGCTGGGCGAAGACATCATCGTCGAGATCGTGCGCCCGGGCACAGGCGAACCGGTGCCAGATGGTGAAGTCGGCGAAGTTGTCGTCACCACGCTGAACCCCGACTATCCGCTGGTGCGCTTCGGCACGGGCGACTTGTCGGCGGTGATGCCCGGCATCTCACCTTGCGGCCGCACCAACACACGCATCAAGGGGTGGATGGGCCGCGCGGATCAAACCACCAAGGTGCGCGGTATGTTCGTGCACCCGTCGCAAGTGGCGGACGTGGTGCGCAGGCATCCTGAAATTTTGCGCGCGCGGCTGGTCATCAGCGGCAGCACGGGATCGGACCGCATGGTGCTGAAAGTGGAATCACGCGTGCGCGGCGAAGAGCTGTCCAAGCGCATCGCCGATTCCGTGCGTGATGTGACGAAGCTGCGCGCTGACGTGGAATGGGTGGACGCCGACGGCCTGCCGAACGACGGCAAGGTCATCGACGACGTGCGCACATACGAGTGACGTCGGAATAAAGGGCAGAGGAAAGGGCAGAGTAAAGGGAAGAGGAAAGGGCAGAGTAGTAAAGGGCGGGCACGGGCGGAGCCAAGGCGCCGCGCGGCCTGCCGCCCCCTGCCGCCCCTTGACGGGCCTTGACGGGCCTTGACGGGCGCCCACGGTAACGTCGGCGCGCGAGCGGCGCTACTTGCGCCTGAGGAATTCAAGCGCCGAGTAGATCGCCATGCCGGTGACCATCGCGGCCACGAAGATCAGCGCTTCCTGCACGCCGGCTGCGGCCGCCACGAGCGCGGGCCCAGGGCAAAAGCCCGCCAACCCCCAACCCGCGCCAAACGCCACGCTGCCCAGCGCCAAGCGCAAGTCGATGCCGGTGGCGCTGGGCCAGCGCATCGGTTCCCCCGACAGGCTCACCCGGCGGCGGCGCAGCAAGGCGAAGCCCGCTGCCGTGACCAGCACCGCGCCTCCCATCACAAACGCCAGTGACGGGTCCCACTGGCCCGCGATATCCAGAAAGCCCAGCACCTTGGCCGGGTTGGCCATGCCGGACACGATCAACCCCAGCCCAAAGACCAGGCCCGATGCGAAAGCGATCAGCGCCACCATGTCAGCCCCCCGCCCGAAATTGCATTGCGTAGGCCATGTCAGCCTCCCACCATATGCCGCGTCGCGTAGACCATGGCGAAGCCCGCGGCCATGAACAACGCGGTCGCAACAAACGACCGGCGCGATCCGCGCGACAAGCCACACACGCCATGTCCGCTGGTGCAGCCCGACGCGTAGCGCGTGCCGATGCCCACCAGCAAGCCCGCCACGATCAGACGCGGGGTGCTGGCCTGGACCACCATGGCGGGCAGCGCCGCCCCCAATTGGTATAGCCAGGGCGCCGCGCACAACCCCAGCAAAAACGCCAACCGCCACACGCTGTCGCGTTGCATCGGCAGCAAGCCGCCCAGAATGCCGCTGATACCGGCGATGCGGCCCGCGCCCGCCATCAGCATCACGGCGGCGGCGCCGATGAGCAAACCGCCCGCGGTCGCTGCCGCTGGCGTGAAAGCGGGCCAGTCCATATTCATGAGAGTGACTCCATCGCGCGGCCGCAGTACAAACTGGAAAGCGTTTTCATGACCTGGCTGACTTCGAAGCTGGCCATCTGGTAGTAGACGTACTTGCCCTCGCGGCGCGTCGTGACCAGGCCTTCGTCGCGCAGCACGCCCAGTTGCTGGGACAAGGTCGGTTGGCGGATGCCGGTCAGCGATTCCAGTTCGCCCACGTTGCGTTCCCCCTGCACCAGTTGGCAGAGCAGCAGCAGGCGGTCTTCGTTGGCCAGCGCCTTCAATAGCGTGCACGCTTGGGCAGCAGATTCGCGCAAGGCGGCAAGTTCGCAATCGGTCAGGGCGGCATTCATGGCAAGCAGGTTCGGCGGGCTAGTAATTTTTCATTATATTGACGAATAAACTATCAAACAATATTATTTAAAAATATATATTGTTCCCAGCGGCCACCATGAATCCCCACATCCAAGCGTTTTTTGATCCGGTCACCGCCACCGTCACCTATGTGGTGCACGACGGCAGCGCCTGCGCCATCATCGATTCGGTGCTGGACTACGACCCCAAGTCCGGGCGCACTCACACGGGCAGCGCCGACCAGGTGGCCGAGTATGTCCGCGCACAAGGGCTGACGCTTCAGTGGCTGCTGGAAACCCACGCCCATGCCGACCACCTGTCCGCCGCGCCGTACTTGCAGCGCCAGCTGGGCGGCGTCATCGCCATCGGCCAGAGCATCCGCACCGTGCAAGGCGTGTTCAAACGCGTCTTCAACCTGGAGCCCGAATTCCAACTGGACGGCTCACAGTTCGGCCGCCTGTTCACCGATGGCGAAACCTTCAAGATCGGCACGCTTACCGCCACGGCCATCCACGTGCCGGGCCATACGCCCGCCGACATGGCCTACCTGATTGGCGACGCCGCCTTCGTGGGCGACACGATGTTCATGCCGGATGTCGGCACGGCGCGCTGCGACTTCCCCGGCGGCGATGCGCACCAGTTGTACCGGTCGATCCAACGCCTGCTTGGCCTGCCCGGCGGCACGCGTCTCTTCATGTGCCACGACTACCCGCCCAATGGCCGCGACGCGCATTGGCAAACCACAGTGGCCGAGCAGCGCCACGCCAACATCCACGTGCGCGACGGCATCAGCGAAGCGGAATTCGTCGCCATGCGCACCAAGCGCGACGCCACGCTCTCCATGCCCACGCTGATCCTGCCCGCCATACAGGTGAACATCCGCGCGGGCCACTTTCCGCCGCCCGAAGACAACGGCGTGCGTTATCTGAAGATTCCCGTCGACGGACTCTAGGGCCGCAATAGGCGCGCAATGCACTTGCGCGCCTGAAACTTATCCCGCAAGATCGCCCGATCAACCGATTGCCGATCAGACGGATTGCCCATGTTCGCAGAAGCCGAAGCCGACCCCAGCCTGTCCAAGGACGAATTCAAACCGCTGGAGGAGCGGCTGCGCGTCGCCCTGCTCAACGCGCAATACGAACGCCTTGAGAAGCGGGAAAAAACCCTGTTGGTGGTGGTGGCGGGGATAGACGGCGCCGGCAAAGGCGCCACCGTCAATCTGCTGAACGAATGGATGGACCCGCGCCACATCAAGACGCTGGCCTACGGGCCGCCCGAAGGCGAAGAGCAGGAACGCCCCCCGTTCTGGCGCTACTGGAAAGATCTGCCGCCCAAGGGCAGCACGGGCATCGTGTTCGGCTCGTGGTACGCGCCGCTGATCATCGAGTCCGCGCGCAAGAAGCCCAACCAGGAATATATCGAAGCGCACTCCGCCGCCATCCGGCACTTTGAAGCGATGCTGGCCGCCGAAGGCGTGCAGATTGTGAAGCTGTGGTTTCACCTGTCGGCCAAGGCGCAAAAGGACCGCGCCCAGCGTCTGCTGGCCAGCCCGGAGACCTCATGGCAGGTCAGCCCGGTGGACCTGAAGGTCTACAAGAAATACGACCGCATTCGCAACGGCGGGCAGATCGTCGTGAACCATACCGACAGCGGCCACGCGCCCTGGGTGGTGATTCCCAGCGCCGACGAGAACATGCGTTCGGTTCGCACGGCCGAAGCGGTGCTCACCGCGCTGCGCCAGCGTGGCGTGCCGCGCATTCCTCAATCGTTCCTGGCGCATTCCCGCCCGGCCCGTATCGTCGACCGCCTGGGCAAGCTGGATTACGACGCCAAGATCGACAAGGACGATTACGAATCCGAGCTGGGCCTGCTCCAAGGCCGGCTGGCGCGCGCGGCGCGGTCAAAGGCATTTCAAGAGCGTTCGCTGATTCTGGTGTTCGAAGGCCAGGACGCCGCTGGCAAGGGTGGCGCGATCCGCCGCGTGACGCACGCCTTGGACGCCCGCCAGTACGACATCACGCCGGTTGCCGCACCGAATAGCTACGAACTGTCGCGGCCCTATCTGTGGCGCTTCTGGCGGCACCTGCCGCGCCATGGACGCGTCGCTATTTTTGACCGCTCCTGGTATGGCCGCGTGCTGGTCGAACGGGTGGAAAAGCTGATCACGCCGGCCCATTGGCGCCGCGCCTATGCCGAGATCAATGACTTCGAACAACAGCTGGCCGCAAGCGGCGCGCTGGTGTTGAAGTTCTGGCTGGCGGTGACGGCGGACGTGCAGCTCGAGCGCTTTCAAGAGCGCGAGAAATCGCCCTTCAAGAATTTCAAGATCACGCCTGACGATTGGCGCAACCGCGAGAAATGGAAAGACTATGCGGCGGCGGCCAACGAGATGCTGACGCGCACGGATGTGGGCCACGCGCCCTGGCATCTGGTGTCCGCCAACGACAAGCGTTACGCTCGTCTGCAAGTGCTGCGACACATCGTCGAAGCCATGGAAGAAAAGCTCTGAATTCCTCTCCCCTGATCCGCATCCGCCAGGAGGCTTTGCGCCATGAGTACCGCTGAAATCCGCCCCATCGTCGCCGCCGACTTCGACGTCTGGCTGCCGCTGTGGAAGGGCTACCAGGAGTTCTACCGCGTCAACATCGATGACGCCGTAACCCGCAACACCTGGGCCCGCTTCCTGGACCCCGCCGAACCCATGCATGCAGCGCTGGCGTATGAAAGCGGACGCGCCATCGGCATGGTGCACTGGATCTTCCACCGTTCTACCTGGACCGCGGGCGATTACTGCTACCTGCAAGACCTGTACGTGGACCCCGACGTGCGTGGCACGGGCGCAGGCCGCAAGCTGATCGAACACGTGTACGCCGAAGCCGCCGCCGCCAACGCCGCGCGTGTGTATTGGCTGACCCATGAAACCAATGCCGCGGCCATGCAGCTTTACGACCGCGTTGCAGACCGCTCAGGCTTCCTCCAATACCGCAAGGTGATGGCGTGAGCGCTCGCGACCCGAACTGTCCGCTGTGCCAGGAAGACGGCGGCACCGTGCTGTGGCGCGGGCCGCATCTGCGCGTGATCGAGGTAGACGACGCCGACTATCCCGGCTTCACCCGCGTGATCTGGAACGGCCATCTGGCCGAGATGACAAGCCTGTCCACGCATGGGCGAGACCTGCTGATGCGGGCCGTGTACGCCGTCGAAGAGGCGCAGCAATCCATCTTGACGCCGGACAAGATCAACCTGGCGTCGTTGGGAAACATGGTGCCGCATCTGCACTGGCACGTGATCCCGCGCTGGCGCGGCGACCGCCACTTTCCTGATCCGATCTGGGCCGCGCCGCGCGTGGCAGCCGGCGCCGAACCGGCGGATTGGGTGGAACGCCAAGCGCGCACGCAAGCGCTGCTGCCGCGCTATCGCAACCGGATCGTTGAGGCGATGAACGCGCTGCTCATGCACTGAGCGCGGCGCGACGGGGCCGCCCCCGTTCGGCTAGCCAGTGCGTGTATGCACGCTCGACCTGATCCGCCGCGCGTTCGGCGGTGAACAGCCCCAGGCCACAGATCAGGTGACGGCCGGCATCCCCCATTCGGCGGCGCAGATCGGGGTCGGCCAGCAGCCTGTCCAATGCGCTGGCCAGAGCGGCGGGATTGCGCGGCGGCACCAGCAGGCCGGTCACGCCTTCCACCATGGTTTCAGGCACGCCGCCCACGGCCGTACCCACCACCGGCACGCCCATTGCCGCGGCTTCGATGAACACGGTGCCCAGGGCCTCGCGGTGAGTCGGCAACGCGAACACGTCAAAGGCCTTCAGCACATTGGCGATATCGTCCCGCCGCCCCAGGAAATGCACCCGCGAGGCTAGGCCCAGGGTTGCCACCAGCGCGTGCAATTGGCTCAGCACCGGCATGCCGTCGCCCACCAACACCAGGTGCGCCGACGGGAAGCGGGCGGATACATGCAGGAAGGCGTCGATAAGATCGGCATGGCCCTTGTCGGCCCGCATCACGGCGACGCAACCCACCACGAGAGCGTCGTCCGGCAAACCCAATTCGCGCCGCACGCAGGCGCCTTCGCGCAGCTGCGGCAACTCCACCGGGGAATGAATGGTGGCCACAGACCCGGGCCGCGCACCGCCATCCAGCAGCTGCTTGCGCACGAACCGGCTGACGGCAATGACCCGATGCGCCAGCCACGTATAGGCATAAAGGGAACGGATGGGCTTGGCCAAATGGCGCGTGCGCACGATCAGCGGCGTGCCGGCCAGCCGGGCGGCCAATGCCGCCAGCACGGTATCGCGACGGCTGTGGGTGTTGAGCACATCAAAGCGTTCGCGCCGCAGCAGGCGGTGGATAACCGCGACGCTGCGCAAGAAATTGAAGGGGCCGTCCATCACGGTGTGGTGCACGGTGAAACCGGCTTGCGCCAGACGATCGCCCAATTCCGCCCCCGGCTGGCAGACCAGTTCCAGATGATGGCCGCGCTTGCGCATGGCGATCATCTCTTTGTAGATGCAGAACTCCTGACCCCCAAACGACGTGGCGGCCTCGGTGTGCAGGATGCGCAGGCCGCCGGTGGCCCGGGCGCCGCGCGGCGCAGGGGAATTACGCATCGTCATGCCCCTTGGCCTGCACCGGATGGAGATCATTCCACGCGCGCCCCTCAAGGAGCAGGAAGGCTTCAAGGTAGGCGTAGTCTTCCGGGTTCAGCGGCGCCGCGCCGTGCGCCTGACGATCATGGACGCATTCCGACGCAACCAAGCGTTGCTTTTGCCAGACGCGGATAGCGCCCATCGGCGACATCGAAAACTCTGCGCCGTCGCGGCGCCACGTCTGCACCCGCGCGCTGGGTACCAGGCGCGTGAGTTGATAGGCCCCGTTTGACGCGGCGTCAGCGGGTGGCGTCAACGACAACCCGATGTCCACCAAGCGAGGTATGGCGCTGGCGGTCGAAAGCGTGTGAGTTAAAACGGAAAGGGAAGGCAGGAAGGGCATGGCATTGCACTCATAACAAGGCGTTATTGCATTCCGCCCGAGGTGCAAAATGTTCGAGAACTTTCTTATTCTTGGAGGCATTGCGGGTCGGTAATATTCCCCGTCGCCATACATCTCGTGATGGCCGGCTGCTCAGACCACCCGACGCAGCAACACCCTGCTAGAAAACCCGCTTCCGGCCACAGCCGGCTCTCCATCAGCGGGCCTCAGGATGACAGCAAAATGGCACGCATTTCGCCGACAATGCCCGGAATTTTCCTATCGTTCAGGTAAAATTCAGCTCTATTTTCCGCAACCCGAATCCAGGAATTTCCTTTGACCCACGTGGCAACCCCGCACCCTCGCCCCTCATTTCTACAGGCCTTTCTGCGCTCCGAGGCGCTCGGCGGCTACGTGCTCATGGCGGCCGCGCTGGCCGCGTTGATCATCGCCAACAGTCCGGCAGCGCCGCTCTACTTTGATGTGCTGGGTAGCAAACTGGGTTTCCAGGCGGGCCCCATCGTGCTGCACGAGACGGTGCTGCACTGGATCAATGATGGCCTGATGGCCGTGTTCTTTCTGCTGGTCGGGTTGGAAATCAAGCGCGAAGTGCTGGACGGCCAGTTGCGTGGCGTCTCGCGCATCGTCTTGCCCGGTATCGCCGCGCTGGGCGGCATGGTCGCGCCCGCCTTGATCTACGTGCTGATCAACATCGGCAGCCCGGAAACGTTGCGCGGCTGGGCCATTCCCGCCGCCACCGACATCGCGTTCGCGCTTGGCATCCTGGCGCTGCTGGGCAGCCGCGTGCCGACATCGCTGAAAATCTTCCTGACCGCGCTGGCCATCCTGGATGACCTGGGCGCCATCATCATCATCGCGCTGTTCTATACCGCGCAGCTCAAGGTGGTGGCGCTGGCCATGGCGGGCGCGCTGCTGGTCTGCCTGTTCTGCCTGAACCGCGCGGGCGTCACACGCCTGACCCCGTATCTGCTGATCGGCGCTGTGCTGTGGTACTTCGTACTGAAATCCGGCGTGCATGCAACGCTTGCCGGCGTGGCGCTGGCGCTGACCATCCCGCTGAGCCCCCGCAATGCCGGCAAGCCCGGCGCCCATTCCCCCTTGCATGATCTGGAGCACGCGTTGCACAAGCCGGTCGCCTTGCTGATCGTGCCGATCTTCGGCTTCGCCAACGCGGGCGTGTCGTTTGCCGGGATGGGCCTGGCCAGCCTGGCGCAGCCTGTGCCGATGGGTGTGGCGTTGGGCCTGTTCTTGGGCAAGCAGCTGGGCGTGTTCGGTTTCGCGTGGCTGGCCATCAAAGCCGGCGTCGCCAGCCTGCCACGCCATGCCACGTTCACGCAGCTGTACGGCATCGCCTTGCTGTGCGGTATCGGCTTCACAATGAGTTTGTTCATCGGTGCCCTGGCCTTTACCGATGCCGCGAGCGTTGACGCCACGAAGATCGGCGTGCTGGCGGGTTCACTGGCCTCTGGCTTGATCGGCTTCCTGTTGCTGCGTATCAAGCCCGCAGCGCCCTCGGAAGACGTGGCGCACCAAGCCGCCTCCTGACTGCCTACGGCTGCTGGCAAGCGTGCGCGCCATCGGCAATCGCACGCGCCAGCCGGTCAATGACCTCGGGCCGGGCCAGGCGGCGCTCTTCGTCCGGGTTCACAATCACCCCCACCTCGACCAGCACACCGGCCATCGGCGCGGTCTTCAGCACCGCCAGGTTATCGAAGCGCTGCACGCCAAGCCGGGCGTCAATCACGGGCCGGCTTTCGCCCACGATCGGGTCCGCGTGATACAGCGACGGCTTCTCGCCCGCGGCCAGCAGCTGTTCGCCAATTGCCCGGGCGCATCGCACGCTCTGCTCGTAGTGGGGATTGCGCGACGACACGAAGACGGCGTAGCCAGAGAACTCGCGCTGACGGCCCGCATCGATCAGCCACTGCTGCATGGAATCGTGGTGAATCGAGACAAAAAAATCTGCGCGCGGCGCGATCCTTGAGCGCTTGCCCAGATCTATCTCGGCGCCATCGGCAGCCACTTGCGTCACACGGTCGCCCATGGCGCGCAACGCCATCGCCACGCGGTTGCTGATGTCCAGGTTGTACAGATACTCCACACGCCCGCTCGCGCCGGTGGCGCCGGGGCGAGCGGGCGTGTGGCCGGTGTCCACCACGATATGCGCCGCGTGCGCGGGCAGTGCGGCAAACATCGCGGCGATGCACAGCGCCGTGCGGCGCGCCAGCCGGGGAAGGCGAGTGATAAATGGAAATGCCACGGGGCTGACCGCCTAGAGGAATGTAGGGCGTCGTGGGAAGGGCTCCCGCCGCCGGTTGGGGCGGATTCTCGCGCAGCGCCCCGGCGGACGCAATGATCCGATTCGATTCCGGGACAAAAACGACACGGGCATTCAGCCTGCGCTCAAGCTGAAGGACTACGATCAAGACTTGGCATTCCCCACCTGGAGGTTGCAGCATGAACTCGTTGAATGGAAAAGTCGCCGTCGTCACCGGCGCGGCCAGCGGTATCGGCAAGGAAATTGCACTGACGCTCGCCCGCGCAGGCGCCACCATCGCGATTGCCGACCTGAATCAGGCGGGCGCGGACGCGGTGGCCAAAGAAATTGAACAGGCCGGCGGCAAGGCGATGGGCGTGGCCATGGACGTCACCAGCGAAGACGCCGTGAATCAAGGCATCGACAAGGTGGCGGCCGCCTACGGCAGCATCGACATCCTGATCTCGAACGCCGGCATCCAGATCGTCAACCCGATCGACAAGTTCGCCTTCTCGGACTGGAAGAAGATGCAGGCCATCCACGTGGACGGCGCCTTCCTCACCACCAAGGCGGCGCTCAAGCACATGTATCAGGGCGATCGCGGCGGCGTGGTCATCTACATGGGCTCGGTGCATTCCCACGAAGCTTCGCCGCTGAAGTCGGCCTATGTGGCCGCCAAGCACGCGCTGCTGGGCCTGGCCCGCGTGCTGGCCAAGGAAGGCGCCGCGCATAACGTGCGCTCGCATGTGATCTGCCCGGGCTTCGTGCGCACGCCGCTGGTTGAAAAGCAGATTCCCGAGCAAGCCAAAGAGCTGGGCATCAGCGAAGAAGACGTTGTGAAAAAGGTGATGCTGGGCGACACGGTGGACGGCGTGTTCACCACCGTTGAAGACGTGGCGCAGACCGCGCTGTTCCTGTGCACCTTCCCCAGCGCGGCGTTCACCGGCCAGTCGTTCGTGGTCAGCCACGGCTGGTATATGCAGTAGGCGGGTTTGGGGTCAGCCACGGCTGGGACATGCAGTAGGCGGGTTTGGGGTCAGCCGCGGCTGGTATATGCAGTAGGTGAGTTTGGGGTCTGCCACGGCTGGTACATGCAGTAGGCAGGTTTGGGGTCAGCCGCGGCTGGCATGTGCGGGGCGGGTAGATGCAGTAGCGGATTGCAGTAGCTGATCGGTCCGCGTGCGGCAGCCGGACAATCCGCGCCGCTATGCCAAAATTGCGCCCATGCCGCTCGATAACCGCCTGCTACCCAACACCCTCGCCGCCCAGACGGCGCAACTTCCCGCCGCCTGGGCGGCCGCTTTTGCGCCGCGCGCCGTGGCCGACGCCTTGGCCGCCGCCACCGCGCATGTGGAAAAGCGGCTTGCCGAAGGCGCGGTCGTGTATCCCGCCACGCCGTTTCGCGCGCTGCACGGCATGGCGCCGTCAGACGTGCGCGTGGTGATTCTGGGCCAGGACCCGTACCACGGCGCGGGCCAGGCCCAAGGCATGGCGTTCTCGGTCCCGGACGACTGCAAGCGCCCGCCCAGCCTGCGCAACATCTTCAATGAAATCGCCGCAGAGTTTCCCGGCACGGCCGTGCCCGCGGGCAACGACCTGAGCCCCTGGGCCGATCAGGGTGTGCTGCTGTTGAACACCGCGCTTACCGTGGAAGACGGCCAGCCCGCCTCGCACGCCAAACGCGGGTGGGAAACGGTGACGGATGCATTGATTTCGCTGGTGGCCCGCGACCCCTCGCCCAAGGTCTTCATGCTGTGGGGCGCGCATGCGCAGGCCAAGCGCTTGTTGCTGCCCGACAACAGCGGCCATCTGATCCTGATGTCCAACCACCCCTCCCCGCTATCCGCCCGCCGGCCGCCCGTTCCGTTTCTGGGCTGCGGCCACTTCCTGACCACAAACCAGTGGCTGGTAAACCAAGGGAAAAACCCTATTGATTGGGGACTGGACAAAAAAATAATTTCCTTGCAAGGCGAATTCGGGTTATGATCGCCGCACTGCACAAAACGAGTTCGGCATTTACCGCCTTGATTTAGCGGAATTTTTTGCAGTCTGCCGGGCAGTCTAGCCCCGGCCCCATGCCGAACTATCATCGATTCCTGACCTCCTTTCCTTTCGCCCTGCGTTCCAATCTGTATACGAGAACGCGCCATGCGCACGGTTGATTCGGTCGGCACGATGCTCCATCAACCGTCGCCTGGATCCGGCCGCCTAATCCCCTGGCCCGACCAAGCACTGCGTCGCATTGATTGCGGCAAGGGAAAGTAATGTCTTTCGAAAACCTGGGTCTTGCACCCGCTCTGTTGTCGGCCGTCCAAGAAGCTGGCTTCAACACCCCCACCGCCGTCCAAGCTGCTGCCATTCCGCAAGCGCTGGCCGGTCACGACCTGATGGTGTCCTCGCAGACGGGCAGCGGCAAGACCGCCGCCTTCATGCTGCCGGCCCTGCACCGTATTGCCCAGATGCCCGCCAACAAGGGCGTCGGCGTGCAAGTGCTGGTGCTGACCCCGACCCGCGAACTGGCTCTGCAAGTTACCGAAGCCACCGCCACCTACGGCCGCAAGCTGGCTGACCTGCGCACCGCCACCGTTGTTGGCGGCATGCCCTACGGCGCGCAACTGAAGGCGCTGTCGCGCCGCGTTGACGTGCTGGTCGCCACCCCCGGCCGCCTGATCGACCACCTGCAATCGGGCCGCGTCAAGCTGAACACCGTGCACACGCTGGTGCTCGACGAAGCCGACCGCATGCTGGACATGGGCTTCATTGAAGACATCGAAACCATCGTCAGCCGCCTGCCGGAAGATCGCCAAACGCTGCTGTTCTCGGCCACGCTGGACGGCACGATCGCCAAGCTGGCTTCGAAAATGATGCGCGACCCGCAGCGTATCGAGCTGGCTGGCGCCAAGGAAAAGCACACCAACATCACGCAAAGCCTGCTGTACGCAGACGACGCTGGCCACAAGATGCAATTGCTGGATCACGTGCTGCGTGACGCCAAGCTGGATCAAGCCATTGTCTTCACGTCCACCAAGCGTGGCGCCGATGACCTGGCCGACCGCCTGGCTGACCAAGGCTTTGCCGCCGCTGCCCTGCACGGCGACATGAACCAGCGCCAGCGCACCCGTACCCTGTCGCAACTGCAACGCGGCCAGCTGCGTATTCTGGTTGCCACCGACGTTGCCGCCCGCGGCATCGACGTGCAAGGCATCAGCCACGCTGTGAACTTCGACCTGCCGATGCAAGCCGAAGACTACGTGCACCGTATCGGCCGTACCGGCCGCGCCGGCCGCAGCGGCCTGGCGTTCACGCTGGCGACGCACTCCGAGCGCCACAAGGTTCGCCGTATCGAGCACTACATCGGTCAAACGATTACGGCGGAAACCATCGCCGGTCTGGAACCCAAGCGCACGCCCCGTCCGTCGGCCGGTGGCAGCGGCGCCCCGCGTGGCGGCAAGCCGTTTGGCAAGCGCCCCGGTGGTTTCGGTGGTTCGCGTCATGAAGGCGGCTACCAAGGCAACCGCGAAGGCCGTTCCTTTGCCGGCCCGCGTGAAGGCGGCGCTCCCCGTGGCGAGTTCAAGCCGCGTGAAGGTGGTTACCAAGGCAACCGCGACGGCGCCCCGCGTGAAGGCGGCTACCAAGGCAATCGTCCTTTCGGCGACCGCCCGGCCCGTTCGTTCAGCGATCGTCCCAGCTTCGGTGATCGTCCCCAGCGCGAAGGCGGCTACCAGGGCAATCGCCCCTTCGGCGACCGCCCCCAGCGTGAAGGCGGCTTCCGTGGCGGTGACCGCGATGCGCGTCCCAGCTTCGGCGGCGACCGCCCCAGCTTTGGTGATCGTCCCCAGCGCGATGCCCGCCCGTTCAGCGAGCGTGCTCCCCGCGAAGGCGGTTTCCGCGGTGGTGACCGTGACGCCCGTCCGAGCTTCGGCGATCGCCCCAGCTTCGGCGACCGTCCCCAGCGCGAAGGCGGCTTCCGCGGCGGTGACCGTCCGGAAGGCGGTTTCCGTGGCGCCAAGCCCTCGTTCGACAAGCGCCCCGGCGGCCCCGCTAAGCGCTTCGCCAAGCCGGCTGATCGCCGCGGCTAATTCGCCCGCTTGATCCCCTAACAAACCCCGCGCCCGTCGCGGGGTTTGTTTTTTGGGGTCACCAACAGATGCGGCCACGCCCCCAGCGGGGCCGTTCTTTTTTTGGGAAAATGCGCCCATGACCACGCCTTCCTCGACCATGCAACGCCCCGCGCCCGCCAACCTGCCCCCGCTGTCCCCCGCCGCCCAGCAACATAGCGACGCCACCGCCGCGCACCTGCGCGCCGCGATCATCGCCAATGGCGGCTGGCTGCCGTTCGATCACTGGATGGCCGAAGCGCTGTACGCGCCCGGGCTGGGCTATTACGCCGCAGGCAACGTCAAGCTGGCGGACGGGGATGACGACGCCAAGACGCCTGCGGGCGATTTCGTCACCGCCCCGCAATTGACCCCGCTCTTCGCACGCACCATCGCCCGTCAGGCGGCGCAGGTGCTGCGCCAGACGCAAACGCAAGCCGTGCTGGAGTTTGGCGCCGGCACCGGCGCGCTGGCCGAAGGCGTGCTGCAAGAGCTGCATGCGCTGGGGCTGGAGCAGACGCAGTACTTCATCCTGGAAGTTTCAGCCGACTTGCGCGCGCGCCAGGCCGAGCGGCTGGCGCCGTTCGGCAGCCGTGTGCAATGGCTGGACGCGCTGCCCAATACCTTTGCCGGTTGCGTGCTGGCCAATGAAGTGCTGGACGCGATGCCGGTATCGCTGTTTTGCTGGGGCGAAGATGGCGCCGTGCTGGAGCGCGGCGTGTCGCTGGATGCCGATCAGCATTTCGCGTGGGCCGACCGCCCTGCCGCGCCCGCGCTTGCCGCCGCCGTCGCGGCGCGCATGCCAGCCCTGCCGGGCTATGTGTCGGAAATCAACCTGCAAGGCGAAGCGTGGATTGCCGCGATGGGCGCCTGGCTGGAACGCGGCGCGGCGCTGCTGATCGACTACGGTTTTCCGCGCAGCGAGTACTACCATCCGCAGCGCGCGGGCGGCACGCTGATGTGCCATCTGCGCCATCACGCGCATGGCGACCCCTTCACCGCCCCCGGGTTGCAGGACATCACCGCGCACGTGGATTTCACGGCCATGGCGGACGCGGCACTGGAAGCCGGCTTGCAGGTGCTGGGCTATACGTCGCAGGCGCGCTTTCTGATGAATGCGGGGCTGATGGATCTGCTGGCGCAGTTGGACCCGTCGGACGCGCAACAGTACGCGCAGGCCGTCGCGCCCGTGCAGAAGCTGCTGTCCGAAGCCGAGATGGGCGAACTCTTCAAGGTGCTGGCCGTGGGCCGGGGCATGACGGAACCGCTGGCGGGCTTTGCGCGCGGCGACCGTCTGGGCAAGCTGTAAGGACGTCAGGCGGAGGGCGCGGCACGTTGGCCGCGCCGCCCCGTTCCTGCAAGCGTCAGCCCGCCTGCAAGCGTTCCAGTTGTTCCAGCCGCGCCTGGCGCACGCTGTCCTTGATGCGGGCTGGGTCGCCTGCGCAGGCCTTGGCAATAGCCCCCGCATCCACACCGCGCACAGCATCCACGCGTGATTGCCACGCGTCGGTATCCACGGGCTGCAAGATGGCAGCCGTTTTCAAGAGATCAAAAAAGCGTTCCGGCTTGCGCAAGGCATCGGCGCGTTCCATCAGCGCCAGCTGCGCGTCGGGGCCGCCTTGCTCGGTGGCGTTCAAGCCTGCCAAGACCTCGGGCAGCAGTCGCGCGTAATCATTGCATTCGGTCGGCACGCGCATGCGCCGCCCCAGCGCCTCGCGTTCAGGCGTCAGCCGGCACAGCAAGGCGTAGCGCCCCGCCATCGACAAGCCCGACTGCGCCGCACGATCGACATCCGCGCCGGCTTCCTCCACGCCTTGCAGCTCGGGCATCACGCGCGCCAGCGCGCCGGAATCCTGCAACACGCCCAACATGCGCGACGGCTTTTTCGCCATCAGCCCGCGCGACAATTCCTTCCAGACCCGTTCGGCCACCAGCGCATCGGCCTCGCCGGCGTCCACCATGTGGCGGCACAGCGCCATCGTTTCCGGCGCGATGGTGAAATCGTCAAAGCGCGCGGCGAAACGTCCCAGCCGCAAGATGCGCACCGGGTCTTCCTGGAACGCGTCGCCCACATGCCGGAAGACGCGCGCGCGCACATCGGCCGCGCCGCCCAAGGGGTCGACGAGTTCGCCGTCTTGCGTCTGGGCGATGGCGTTGACGGTCAGGTCGCGGCGGCGCAGGTCTTCTTCCAGCGTGACATCGCTGCCGGTGTAGAACGTAAACCCCTTGTAGCCGCGGCCGGACTTGCGCTCGGTGCGCGCCAGCGCGTATTCCTCTTTGGTGCGCGGGTGCAGGAAAACGGGGAAGTCACCGCCCACCGGGATGAAGCCGCGGCGGGCCATGTCTTCGGGCGTGGCGCCCACCACGACCCAGTCGTGATCGCCGGGGCGCAGGCCAAGCAGAGCATCACGCACCGCCCCGCCCACGATATACACCTGCAAGCCGTCGATGGCCGGATCTGGCGTCATGGAATCGACGTGCTTTCGGCGCCCAGCGGCACGATGTTGCCCAGCCGTTCCTTCAAGGACTGCGACTGCCCGCTGAACATCGCCGCGTAGTAGACGGCGTTGGACATCACGTTCTTCACGTAGGTGCGCGTTTCGTTAAACGGGATGGTCTCGGCGAAGATCGCGCCTTCAACGGGATGCGTAAACGTCGAGCGCCAGTTGTGCGGGCGGCGCGGCCCGGCGTTGTAGCCTGCGCTGGCCAACATTTGCGAGCCGTTCAAATCGCGCAGCACCATGTTCAGGTAGTTCGTGCCGAGCTCGGTGTTGGTGTCGAAATCATTCACGCTGGCGGGCGTGAAATCGGTCATGCCGATCTTGCCTGCGACCCACTTGGCAGTGGCCGGCATCAGCTGCATCAGGCCGGAAGCGCCCACGTGCGAACGCGCATCCATGATGAAGCGCGATTCCTGGCGGATCAGGCCGTAGACCCAGGCCGGGTCCAGTGCGATGGCGTTGGCCTTGGCGGTGACGCGCCCTTCAAACGGCGCGATGAAGCGCTGGCTGAAGTCGAATTCCTTTTCGGTGCGGTCAGACGTATTGACCACGCGATCAAAGATATTTTCGGCGCGCGCCAGTTCGGCAGCGGCCATCAGTTGGCGGTCGCTCATGCCGCGCAGCGTGTAGTTCCATTCCGGCACGGCTTCGGCGCGCCAGCCCAGGCGGAACAATTGCACGGCGCGTTGCAGGCCCGGGTTGGCGCGGGCTTCGGCGATTTCGCGGTCGCTGACGGGCGCGGGGCGCGGCGGCACGTTGATGCGGCGGCCCAGTTCTTCGGCCGACAACTGGCCGTAGAAATCGAAACGGTCGGCAATGCCGGCGTACAGCGCGTTGGCTTGTTCCTTGCGGCCGGTTGCGGCCAGGCCGCGCGCCTTCCAGTACACCCACGACGTATCGTCGCGCTGCGAGGCGGGCATCTCGTCGATGGACTCGATGACCCACTTCCAGTCGATCTTGGGTTGGCGCAACGCGGCGCGCACCTTCCAGCCCGCGTTGTATTCCGTCATGCGGATGTGGCCGGCTTCGTGGTACCAGTCGTCGGCGCGGCTATCCAGCTTCAGCGCCGCCATCAGCGCGTACTGGCCGCGCACCCAGGCCAGATTCGGCTTGGACATGGACTTGGCCCATTCGCGGCGCATATACGAATCCGCCACGCTGACATCCGACCGCGCCAGCCGGGCCAGCGCGATGTTCACCAGTTCTTTCTCGTTGCGGCCCACGGGCATGCGGTCTTGCCGCGTCAGCCACTTCATGGGGTCCTTCATCATGGCGTCGTACGTCTTCAGGTCGCGCGCCTCGAACATGTACTGCACGAGCTTGCGGGCGTCTGTGGTCTTGTCGGCCTCGATGGCGTCGCGCAACTGCGGTTCCAGCTGATCCCAGCCCAGAATGTTGTCGGCGACCAGCTGGTCATACAGCGCCCAGCAGGAGCCCCCCGGTGCAAACACCGCCTGTGCCTGCGCGGCCGTGGCGCGCTGGCCGGTCATGTGCTTGGCGTCCAGGATGGCGCATTCGATCTGGGCGTTGCTGTTCTTCACGGGCGCCAGCTTGCGCACGGTTTCGAAGTCGCCGCTGCGGGCGGCGGCCAGCAGCCAGTCGCCACGCAATCGGTCAGCCAGGTAGGCGTCGTTATTGCTGCTGATGAAGCGTTGCAGGTCAGCGGTGGGCCGGCCCGTGGCGGGCGGCGTCCACAGCTGATAGCGCAGCAGCCAGTATTCGGGGTACATGCCCAGCGTGTCAGATTTAGCCTGGGGCACCAGCGCGCCCAGCACCGACCACTGCTTGCGGTTCATGGCTTCGCGCGCGGCAACCACGGCGGCAAGCGCGGGCGTGTCGGCTGTGGGAGGCAGGCCGGCCAGCACGGCGGGCGGCACCGAAATAACGGGCTGAGCCGCTTGGGCAGCGGCCTGGGGTTGGGGCTGGGTATTGACGGCGGCGCTGCGTTGTTGCGCGTCGACCGGTGCACAGGCGGCGGTGAACAATGCCAGCAGCGGCAGCCAGCGGCGCAAGCCGGCGCGAGGGTCCGAGGTGAAGGGGGTGCGCGGGGATTTCCGGGCGGTTTTCTGATACCGTCGCGATTGCAGGGTCTGTGTCATGCGGTGTCCCTCATTTGCCGACCTACACTGCAACCTACACCGGCCATGCACGCACCGGCCTTGCCCGCCAGCATGCCGACTTCCTGCATGCCCGATTCCAGCACGTTCGCCTTCATTGTCCATCCCCCATCACAGCCACTGCATGACTACGCAAAATACTCCAGAGGATACCGCAGTCCAGCACCGCACGCGATTGCGGAAACTGCGTGCCGAATTGCCCGAAGATCAGCGCAGCCGTGGCGGTTTGCTGATGCGCGCGCGGCTCTTCACGTGGCTGAATGTGGCGCGTGACGAAGCGGTGCGCGCCGGCCGTGSCGCGCCGGCCACCGTCGCGGCCTTCTGGCCCATGGCGGATGAACCCGACCTGCGCCCGCTGCTGTCGCAATGGGTGGAAAACGGGGTGGCCGTGGCGCTGCCCGTGGTCCGCACGCGCAACGCCCCACTGGCCTTCCTGCCCTGGACGCCCGAGGCCGAACTGCGCGCCGGCCCCTACGGCATCCAGGAACCCGCCGCTGGCGACGAGGTGCTGCCCGACGTGATCCTGGTGCCCACGCTGGGCTATACCGAGCAAGGCGACCGCCTGGGCTACGGCGGCGGCTACTACGACCGCACGCTGGCCGCCTTGCGCGAGCGCGGCCACCCGTTCATCACCATCGGCATCGCCTGGAGCTGCGGCGAGCTCGACGCTGACTACGAACCCGCCCCGCACGACTTCCCGCTGGACGCCGTGCTGACTCAGGACGGCTGGGTGCCGCACGCCCCGCTTGAGCAAGGCGCGACGGGCAGCGGTACCACGCTGCACACCTACCGCATGAACTGACGCACCAGAACCGCCCCGGCGGTTTGCACCAATCTGGTGCAATAAGATTTCCAGCGTTTCCCCCGCGGGCTTGCCGAGCCCCTCGGCCACTGCGGGGATGGCGTTTCCGCGCGCTTCAGAGGATATTGTGCCCAGGGCCGCCGCCTGCCCTGAAAGCTGGCATGCGGGTTGCTTATTGTTTGGGACCGGCCACATATCGGCCGGGTTATGACCGTGTGCAAGGCTGCCGCCTGCAAGCCGGCCGCCAGCACTAGCATCGGAGGAGCCATGAAGGACAGACCATCCCGTCCAGCCGCTTTTGACGAAATGCGCGACAGCGCAGGCGGCATACGCTCCCAGTACCAGGCCTTCGAGCGCTGGCATCAAGAGCAATCGGCCGAGGCCATGGCCGTACGGCGGCTTGAAGCAGACCTGAGCTTTCGCCGCGTCGGCATCACCTTTTCGGTGGCGGGCGACGCCGCCGGCACCGAACGCCTGATTCCCTTCGACCTGATTCCCCGGGTCATTCCCGCCGACGAATGGCGGCATCTGGAAGCCGGCTTGAAGCAGCGCGTACGCGCGCTGAACATGTTCATCCACGACATCTATCACGGCCACGACATCGTGCGCGCCGGCATCGTGCCGGCCGAACAGGTGTTCCTGAACGCCCAATACCGCCCCGAAATGCAGGACGTGGACGTGGCGGAAGACATCTACTGCCACATCGCCGGGGTCGACATCGTGCGCGCGGGCGCAGGCGAGTTCTACGTGCTGGAAGACAATCTGCGCGTGCCTTCCGGCGTGTCCTACATGCTTGAGAACCGCAAGATGTCGATGCGGCTGATGCCCGATGCGTTCAGCCGCATCAAGGTCGAACCGGTGGCGCACTACCCCGACCTGCTGCTGGACAACCTGCGTGAAGTCGCCCCGCACGGTGGCGACGACCCGACCGTCGTCGTGCTGACGCCGGGCATGTATAACTCGGCCTACTTCGAACACGCGTTCCTGGCGCAGCAGATGGGCGTGGAGCTTGTTGAAGGGCAGGATCTGTTCGTGGAACAGAACACCGTCTACATGCGCACCACGCAAGGCCCGCGCAAGGTGGACGTCATCTACCGCCGCCTGGACGACGACTTTCTTGACCCGCTGTCCTTTCGCGCCGACTCCGCGCTGGGCGTGCCGGGTCTCTTGTCGGTGTATCGCGCCGGCCGCGTCACGCTGGCCAACGCCATCGGCACCGGCATCGCCGACGACAAGTCCACCTATCTGTACGTGCCGGACATGATCCGGTTTTACCTCAGCGAAGAACCCATCCTGTCGAACGTGCCGACCTGGCGCTGCGGCCGGCCTGACGAGCTGTCCCACGTGCTGGCCAACATGCACGACCTGGTCGTGAAGGAAGTGCATGGCGCAGGCGGCTACGGCATGCTGGTGGGCCCCTCGTCCACGCGCGCCGAAGTCGATGCGTTCAAGGACCGCGTGCGCGCCAACCCGGCCAACTACATCGCGCAGCCCACGCTGGCGCTGTCCACCATCCCCACCTATGTGGAATCCGGCGTGGCGCCCCGCCACGTTGATCTGCGCCCCTACGTGCTGTGCGGCAAAGACATCCGCACGGTGCCAGGCGGACTGTGCCGCGTGGCGCTGACCGAAGGCTCGCTGGTCGTCAACAGCAGCCAGGGCGGCGGCACCAAAGACACCTGGGTTCTGGAGGACTGAACATGCTGAGCCGTACCGCCGACAACCTGTTCTGGATGTGCCGATACACCGAACGCGCCGAGAACACCGCGCGCATGCTGGACGTGAATCTGCAGATGTCGCTCTTGCCGCAAGACCCGCAAACGCGCGAAGGCTCGTGGCTGGGTGTGCTGCGCATTTCCGAGCTGCAGGGCCTGTACCAAAGCAAGTACGCATCCATCTCGCCCAACGATGTCCTGCAATACATGGTGCGCGACCCGGAGAACCCGTCGTCCATCTATTCCTGCATGCGCGCCGCCCGCGAGAACGCGCGCGCTGTGCGCGGCAGCCTGACCACCGAAGTCTGGGAGACCTACAACACAACGTGGCTGGAACTGCTGAAGCACCTGCACACCGGCCTGCTTGAACGCAACCCGGGCGAGTTTTTCGAATGGGTGAAGTTCCGTTCGCATCTGGCGCGTGGCGTCACCATCGGCACGATGCTTGAAGACGAAGCGCTGTACTTCCTGCGCATCGGCATGCACCTTGAACGCGCGGACAGTACCGCGCGCATGCTGGACGTGAAATTTCATGAACGCGGCAGCAACGGGTCGCACGAAGCGCGCGCCGAACCCACCGGCAACGCCGCGCTGCAAAGCGAGTTCTATCGCTGGTCGGCGCTGCTGAGTTCCGTGTCGGGGCTGGAGATCTACCGCAAGGTGTATCGCGACGTCATCACGCCAGACCGCGTCGCGGAACTCTTGATCCTGCATGGCGACATGCCGCGTTCGCTGCTGGCCTCGATGCGCGCGGTGGCCGAGGACCTGGCGCGCGTGTCCAACCAGCGCTCGACCGAAACGGAGCGCCGCGCGGGCATGCTGTGCGCCGAACTGCAATACGGCCGCGTCGAAGACATCCTGGACAGTGGACTGCATCAGTACCTGGACCACTTCCTGGACCGCATCAACGACCTGGGCAACCGGATCAGCCAGGACTTCCTGGTCCCGCTGTCGGCATAACACGGAGACAGCAATGAAACAGTTCATCACGCACGTCACGCATTACCGCTACACCGCGCCGGTCACCTACAGCATCCAGACCTTGCGCCTGACGCCGCGCGACGACGAACACCAGCGCGTGCTGCGCTGGAACATCGAAGCGCCTGGCGCGCTGGAAAAACAGGTGGATGCGTACGGCAACATCACGCACACGCTGACGCTGAACCACCCGCACACCGACATCGAACTGCGCGTGACGGGCCAGGTGCAGGTTGCGCCGCTGATGCGCGGGGTGCTGGGCAGCGAAGACAGCCGCCTGCCGGTACACGCCTATTGCGTCCAGACGCCGCTAACGCAGGCCGACGACACCATCATGGCCTTCGTTCGAAACGTGTTGCCCAACGGGCTGACGACACCAGACGACATCCTGGCGCTGGCCAACGCCATCAGCGACCGGGTGGCCTACGAGCCCGGCACCACCGACGTCACCACTGCCGCCAACCAGGTGCTGGCGATGGGCCATGGCGTCTGCCAAGACCACGCCCACCTGTTCCTGGCCTGCGTGCGCGGCCTGGGCGTGCCGGCCCGCTACGTCAGCGGCTACGTCCACACCACCACCGAACACTCGGCCAGCCACGCCTGGGCCGACGTCTGGCTGGCCGACATCGGCTGGACCAGCGTCGACATCACCAACCGCCAATTCGCCTCTGACAGCCATTGCCGGCTGGCCGTGGCGCGCGACTACGACTCGGCGTCCCCAATACGCGGCGTGCGCAGCGGCGGCGGCGAAGAATCCATGGAGATCAGCGTGCAGGTGCAGACGTCCGGCCAGCAGTAAACGCCCTGCCCGCACCGGTCAGCACGCCGGTGCCCGCGCCGCAATACAATGCGGCGTGGTTTTTCCGAATTTTCAATCATGACCTATTGTGTAGCCGCCCGCCTCGACGCCGGCCTGGTTTTCCTCTCTGACTCCCGCACGAACGCGGGCGTCGACCAGATCAGCGTTTTCCGAAAAATGACCGTCTTCGAGCGCCCGGGCGACCGCGTCATGGTCCTGATGACTTCAGGCAACCTGGCCGTCAGCCAGGCTGTGCTGCACGCACTGGCCCGCCAGCACGACGATGGCGGCGACACCATCTGGAACGCCGCCGATCTCTTCGAAGCCACCCGCTGCGTCGGCGCCGCCGTGCGCGAGGTCTACCACCGCGAAGCCCCCGCACTGCACGAGCAAGGCGTGGACTTCAACGTCAGCATCATTTTCGGGGGACAGATTGGCGGCGAACGCTGCCGCCTGTTCCAGGTGTATTCCGCGGGCAACTTCATCGAAGCCAGCCAGGAATGCCCATACTTCCAGATCGGCGAAGCCAAATACGGCAAGCCCATCCTGGACCGCGTGCTGCGCCCCGACACGTCTCTGGACGAAGCCGCCAAGTGCGCGCTGATATCAATGGACTCCACGCTGCGCTCGAACATCTCGGTAGGGCTGCCGCTGGACTTGCTGGTCTACGACACCGACGCGCTGCGCGTCACGCACTTCGCCTGCATCGACGAAAACAACGAATACTTCCGCATGATCCGCGGCACCTGGGGCGAACGCCTGCGCCAGGTCTTCGCCGAAATCCCCGACCCGCTGTGGACCAACCCCGATGACCCCGGCTCACTGGTGCCGCTGTCCCGCGTGCATCAGCCGCTGCGCATCGAACCGGTCAATGCGCCACAGCCGAACTACCCCACCCCGCAAGTGCTGGCCGAAGATCCGGGGAAGGATCAGGCGAGTTAAGACTTTCAACGCATGTGCCAGTCACATGCCCACCCTCCGAGGCCCGCCGCAATGCATTGCTGCGGGCTTTCGTGTTCTTGCCCCTTTCCCCTTGCCGAAACCCGGCTTGTGAAACGGCGAATTCTCATCCTTGGGCCCTCGGGCCACACTGGTATCTGCCCGCGTGCTGTTCGCGGGCCACCAGAACAACCACAAGGAGCGAGACATGCCCTCTTTTTTCGCGCGCGCGGCCACGCGTGCTGCCTGGCCCATGTTGGCCTTGTCCTGCATGGCCTGGGGTTCCGCCAGTGCGCAAGGCGCTTATCCCAACCATCCCATTTCGCTCGTCGTGCCGTTTGCGGCGGGCGGGCCAACCGATGTGGTGGCGCGCAGCCTTGGGGCGTCCATGGCCAAGACGCTGGGGCAAAGCGTCATCATTGAAAACCGCACGGGCGCGGGCGGCACGCTGGCCTCGCAGCATGTGGCGCGTTCGGCGCCGGATGGCTACACCTTTCTGATCCATCACAACGGCATGGCGACGGCGCCTGCGCTGTACCGCAAGCTGTCGTTCAACCCGCTGACGGACTTTGCCTACGTCGGCCAGGTGGCGGATGTGCCCATGACGTTGCTGGGCCGCAAGGACCTGCCGGCCGATGGCATGGCGGGCTTCGTCAAGTACGCCAAGGAAAACGGCAACAAGATCAACCTGGCCAACGCCGGGCTGGGCGCGGTGTCGCAACTGTGCGGCATGTTGCTGCAAGAGTCGCTGGGCGTGCAGTTCACGACCGTGCCATATGCCGGCACGGCCCCGGCGATGACGGCGCTGCTGGGCGGTCAGGTGGACGTGTTGTGCGACCAGACCACGCAGACCATTCCGCAGATCAAGGGCGATCGCGTGAAGCTGTTTGGCGTCACCACGCTGGAGCGCATCAAGGCGCTGCCCGATGCGCCGACCTTGCAGGAAGGCGGGTTGAAGGGCTTTGAGGTCAAGGTGTGGCACGGCGTCTACGCGCCCAAGGGCACGCCGCCGGAAGCCGTTGCCAAGTTCAATGCGGCGTTGCGCGCGGCGCTGAAAGACCCGGCGTTCACGCAGAAGATGGCCGAGCTGGGCGCAGAAATCGTGCCGGAAGCGAAGCAGACGCCGGAAGGCTTGCAGACCTGGCTGCAATCCGAGGTGGACAAGTGGGGCGGCGTGATCCGCAAGGCGGGCGTGTACGCGGACTGAGGTCAACGATAACTGCCGCTGCAAAACTGCCGCTGCAACAACGCCGCTACAACAACGCAGGAAAAAAAAGGCCGGCATCTTTCGATGCCGGCCTTTGTCGTCACTGGAAGCAGCGATTACTTCGCCAGTTCCTTCCACACCGCAAGCGGGGCTTCCGCGTGGTTCAAGGTGTAGAAGTGCAGGCCCGGCGCGCCGTTGTCCAGCAGGGTCTGGCACAGCTCGGTCACGACATCCACGCCGAACGCGCGGATGGAAGCCTTGTCGTCGCCAAACTCCGCCAGCCGCAGGCGAATCCAGCGCGGCACTTCCGCGCCGCACATTTCCGAAAAACGCAGCAGCTGCGTGTGGTTCGTGATGGGCATGATGCCCGGCACAATCGGCACGCGCACGCCCTTGGCCTGGGCCCGGTCGACAAAGTCGAAGTAGGCGTCGGCGTTGAAGAAATACTGCGTGATGGCCGCATCGGCGCCGGCGTTCACCTTGGCCACGAAATGGTCCAGGTCGGCCGACGGGTTCGTGGCTTGCGGATGCATTTCGGGATAGGCCGCGACTTCGATGTGAAACCAGTCGCCCGTTTCCTCGCGGATGAACGAGACCAGCTCATTGGCGTAGCGCAGTTCGCCCGCATCACCGCCCATGCCCGAAGGCAGGTCGCCGCGCAAAGCAACCACGCGCCGCACGCCTTCGTTCTTGTAGGTCTGGAGGATGTCCCGCAATTCCTGGCGCGTGGCGCCCACGCACGACAAGTGAGGCGCCGCATCGCAGCCCAGGTTGCCCAGCGTGCGCACGGCGTCCGCCGTGCCGGCACGCGTGGAACCGCCCGCGCCGAACGTCACGCTGACGTACTTGGGCTGGATGGCCAGCATCTGCTTGGCCGCGCGGACCAGCCGCTCTTGGCCGGCCAGGTCGCGCGGGGGAAAGAACTCCAGACTGAAAGCGGGGGAAGTCGAGTCAGACATTAGGGAATCAGTTTGGTAAGCAGGCCAGAGATGATGCTGTACAGAATGGCACCGCCCACGGCCCACCAGAACCCGTTGACCTGGAAGCCCTTCAGCACGGAGCCGACGAACCAGAACAACAAGGCGTTGATGACAATGAGGAAGAGCCCGAGGGTGACGATCGTGATGGGCAAGGTCAGCAGCACAAGCACGGGCTTGACCAGCATGTTCACCAGACCCAGCACCAGCGCGGCGATCAGCGCCGAACCGAAACTGGCCACGGCAATGCCGGGCAAGAGGTAAGCAACAGCCAGCAGGGCCACCGCGTTCAGAATCCAGACGAGTATCAATGTCACCATGTTCGAACTCCTGTATTGACGCTCCGCGGCCCTGCCTTCAACAGACAAAAACAGGGGAACCCGCGGTTCGGAAAACCCGCGCCAACATGGCGCGGTAGTTTCCTATTGTGCTTTCAACCCATCAATAACGGTAGTGCTCGGGCTTGAAGGGGCCTTCGACCGGCACGTTGATGTAGTCGGCCTGATCCTTGCGCAGCGTGGTCAGCTTCACGCCCAGCTTCTTCAGATGCAGGCGGGCAACCTTCTCGTCCAGGTGCTTGGGCAGCACGTAGACTTCGCCCGACTTGTAGGCTTCGTTACGCGTGAACAGCTCGATCTGAGCGATGGTCTGGTTGGCGAACGACGACGACATCACGAACGACGGGTGGCCCGTGGCGCAGCCCAGGTTCACCAGACGGCCTTGCGCCAGCAGGATGATGCGCTTGCCGTCCGGGAAGATCACGTGATCGACTTGCGGCTTGATCTCTTCCCACTGGCAATCGGCCAGACCGGCGACGTCGATTTCGTTGTCGAAGTGGCCGATGTTGCAGACGATCGCCTGGTCCTTCATGGCGTTCATGTGCTCACGCGTGATGACGTGGTAGTTGCCGGTGGCGGTGACGAAGATGTCGCCATGGACGGCAGCTTCTTCCATCGTCACGACCTTGAAGCCTTCCATCGCGGCTTGCAGGGCGCAGATCGGATCAATTTCCGTGACCCAGACTTGCGCGCGCAGGGCGACCAGCGCCTGGGCGCAGCCCTTGCCCACGTCGCCGTAGCCGGCCACGACGGCGATCTTGCCGGCAACCATCACGTCGGTGGCGCGCTTGATGCCGTCCACCAGCGATTCGCGGCAGCCGTACAGGTTGTCGAACTTGGACTTGGTGACCGAGTCATTGACGTTGATGGCGGCAAAGGCCAGCTCGCCCTTTTGCGACATCTGGTACAGGCGATGCACGCCGGTGGTGGTTTCTTCCGTCACGCCTTTGATCAGCGCCAGGCGGGTCGAGTACCACTTCGGATCACGCTTCAAGGTTTCCTTGATGGCGGCAAACAGGATGCGCTCTTCGTCGCTGCCCGGGTTGGCCAGCACCGAGAGGTCTTTCTCAGCCTTGGTGCCCAGGTGCAGCATCAACGTGGCGTCGCCGCCGTCGTCGAGGATCATGTTGGCGTTCTGGCCATTGGGCCATTCGAAGATCTTGTGGGTGTACTGCCAGTACTCTTCCAGCGTTTCGCCCTTGACGGCGAAGACCGGCGTGCCCGATGCCGCGATGGCGGCGGCGGCGTGGTCTTGGGTCGAGAAGATGTTGCACGAGGCCCAGCGCACTTCGGCGCCAAGGGCCACCAGCGTTTCGATCAGCACGCCAGTCTGGATGGTCATGTGCAGGCTGCCGGCAATGCGCGCGCCCTTCAACGGCTGCGCGGCGGCGAATTCGTCGCGGATGGCCATCAGGCCGGGCATTTCGGTTTCGGCAATAGCCAGTTCGCGACGGCCCCAGCCTGCCAGCGACAGGTCGGCAACCAGGTAATCGGAGAAGGATTTATCAGTCACAGCGTTCATGGTGTGTAGGCTCCACGTGAATGTCGAACGGCGCACGATATGGCCGGACAACGCGAATACACCACGACAGTCGAGTGCTCGCCTTTCCCGCCATATGCGACAAAGGTGAGCGCCGTTGCTGTAGCGACGCGCGGGGCGCGGCGCTTGAACAAGGATTCCTGAGCCTGGCGAGCCGGGGTTCGCGCGCCTTGCCTTGGCAAGACGGAAACCGCAGGGTCGTCGCAACGCTCCTCAGGATTGCCGGGCATTGTACCGGTTTGACCGCCTGCGCGGAAATCCGTCCCCGAAATAAAACCCACAGGATTTCTTCCGGTCACCCCGCCCCGGCCAACGTTGTCCGCGAAGAAGCATCCGGCACCAAGGGAACCAGCGAGGCCAGCAGGTCGGAGGCCACCGAATCCCAGCTGCGCGTCAGCGCATGCGCGCGCACGGCGTGGCGATCCAGCGGCAGCGCCGCGCGGCACGCGTGGGCAAGGTCATCATCCAGGCAGCCCGTGACACCCGGCGTCACCACCGCCAGCGGCGCCTCGCTGCGAAACGCCGCCACGGGGGTGCCGCTTGCCATGGCCTCCAGCATCACCAGACCGAACGTATCGGTCAGGCTGGGAAACACGAACACGTCGGCCGCAGCATAGAAACCGGGCAGCGCGTCGTCTTGCTGCATGCCCAGAAACACCGCATCTGGAAACCGCTTCTTCAACCGCGCCTCGTCCGGCCCCGCCCCCACCACCACCTTGCTGCCCGGCAGGTCCAGCGACAAAAACGCATCCAGGTTCTTTTCACGCGCCACGCGGCCCACGCTCAAGTAGACCGGGCGCGGCAGATGCGCGAACGCCTGGCTGTCGGCCGGCTGGAATTTGCGGGGGTCCACGCCGCGCGACCAGACGCGCAGGTTCGCCAGACCGCGCCGCACGAGAACGTCGCGCACCGTGGGCGTAGGCACCAGCACGCATTGCGACGGCCGATGGAACCAGCGCAGATAACGCCACGGCAAGGCTGCGGGGATGCCCATGCGCGCTTGCAGGTAGTCGGGGAACATCGTGTGAAACGAGGTCGTGAACTGCCAGCCGCGTGCGAGCGCCATGCGCCGCGCCGCCAGGCCCAGCGGGCCTTCGGTGGCGATGTGCAGCGCGTCGGGAATGGTGTCGCCCAGGATGCGGCGCAATTGCCGGCCGGGTTGCAGGCACAGCCGCAGGTCTGGCTCGGACGGGGCCGGTATGGTCCGGCTGCCCTGCGGGTTCACCACGATCAGCTCGTGGCCCCATTCAGACAGAATCTGCTGCATGGTCGTCCAGGTGCGGACGACGCCGTTGACTTGCGGATGCCAGGCATCCGTAACCAGAACGATGCGCATGAGGGGGGCCGGAAGTGGGCGATACCGCGATTTAGCCCGGCCGATATGACATGCCCAAGACGCCTGGAAAATTCGGCCGAAAATTTCTGGCCGGCCGCGCGCCTGAGTTGTTGCGCGCTAGCCTGCTGTGCCTCTGTTGCTGCGCCTGAGTTGTTGCGGCTTAGTTGTTGCGGCTTAGTTGTTGCGGCTGAATTGCTGCGACTGAATTGCTGCGACTGAGTTGCTGCGACTGAATTGTTGCGGCTTAGTTGTTGCGGCGGGGATAGCCTTGCGCCTTGATGCGCACCCAGACTTCGCGCTTTTCCTCATCCGTCATGAACACCCAATTGGCGACTTCCATGGCCGTGCGGCCGCAACCGCGGCAGATATCGTCGAACAGGGTCGAGCAAACGGCCACGCAGGGGGAGTCGGTCGCTTTGAAGACGCGTTGCGCGTCGTCGGGGTCAGGCAATTCGGACAGGTCGGCGAAGTAACGATTCATGGGCCGAAGATTACCACCCGGGCTGTGTCCCTTTTTGGATAGCCCTATCACCCGCCCTGGCTTGATTGACAGCCCGCGCTACCGCCATCCAAAGAACGCGCCCGCGTCCGCCATCAGCGCCTCCGGCGTCTCTTCGGCCAGGTAATGCGCCCCCGGCAGCGGCCCGCCCGAGACGTCATCGGCGACCGCGCGCCACAAACCCAGCACATCGAAATTCTTGCCCACGGCGCCCCGTTCGCCCCACAGCACCCGCACCGGCATGCGCAGGCGCTCGCCCGCGGCGCGGCCGGCGCGATCATGCTCCAGATCCAGCGTGGCGGACGCGCGGTAGTCTTCGCAGATGCCGGTTGCCCAGCCGGGCAATTGCGCCGCGCGTTCATATTCCGCCATCGCCTCGGCGGAAAAATGCGCCAGGCCGCCAGGCCGGCCACCCATTACCGAACGCAGGTAGAACACCGGATCATGCTCGATCATCGTTTCCGGGCCGGGCGCGGGCTGGATCAGCCAGAACCAATGGAAGTACGCCTGCGCGAATGCGCGCGTCGTGCCTTCGTACATGTCCAGCGTGGGCGCGATGTCCAGCAGCATCATGCGCGACACGGCGCTGGCATGGTCCAGCGCCATCCGATGCGCCACGCGCGCACCGCGATCATGCGCCAGCACGTCGAAGCGTTCGTGGCCCAGCGCACGCATCAGCCCGACCATGTCGGCCGCCATCTCGCGCTTGGAATGCGCCGCGTGGTCCGGCGAGGCAGCGGGCTTGGTGCTGTCTCCATAGCCGCGCAGATCCGCCGCGATGCACGTGCGATGCCGCGTCAGTTCGGGCCACACGCGGTGCCAGATGGCATGCGTTTGCGGATGGCCGTGCAACAACAGCAACGGCGGCCCCGACCCGTCGATGCGCGCGGCGATGTCCATGCCATTGGCCGGGATGCGGCGCACGGGCAAGTCGAAGAATGCGGTCATGGGGGAAGTCTCCTTGTGCGTTACGGTCATGCGGCATTCAGGCGGTCGCGCACCGTGCGCGCCACATCCTTCATCCACGGGTGGCGTGCCCAGTGGGCGGCTTCGAAGCGTTCCACTTCGGGCAGTTGCAGCAGCGACGCGCCCACCATGTCCTGGCCTTGGGCGAACATGCGGCGATGGCGCTCGGGCAACGCAAAGCTTGCCGTCCAGCCATCCGCCGCACGAATCTGCCCTGCCATCACGTCGATGGCCACGCGGTTGCCAGCCGGTTGTTGAAAATCAGACACCCCGACATTGGACACCCGCTCGAGCAAGGCGTCGACCTCGGCGGCGGGCAGGCTCACCAGCAGCAGGCCATTATTCACCGCATTGAAGTAGAAGATCTCGCCGAAGCTGGGCGCGATCACGGCGCGGATGCCGAACTGCTGCAAGCCCCACACCGCGTGCTCGCGGCTGGAACCGCAGCCGAAGTTAGGCCCCGCCACCAGCACGGACGTGCCTGCATACGCAGCCTGATTCAGTACGAAGCCGGGGCGCGGCGCGCCGTGCTCGTCAAAGCGCAAGTCGTACAGCAGGCCACGGTCCAGCCCCGCCTTGTCGATGATGCGCAGAAACTGCTTGGGCATGATCTGGTCAGTATCCAGATTGGAAAATGGCAGCGGCGCGGCGATGCCTTCGATCAACGGATTCATTTGGCTTGCTCCCATTCACGGACATCGACGATGCGGCCGGCCAACGCGGCGGCGGCGGCCATCGCCGGGCTCATCAAATGCGTGCGCCCTGCCCGCCCCTGACGGCCTTCGAAATTGCGGTTGGTGGTGGACGCGCAGCGTTCGCCGGGACGCAGCACATCGTCATTCATGGCCAGGCACATCGAACAGCCCGGCTGGCGCCATTCGAAGCCCGCTTCCATCAACACGGCCGCCAGCCCTTCCGCTTCGGCCTGCGCCCGCACCGCGCCCGAGCCCGGCACGATCATCGCGCGCACGCCCGCCGCCACCTTCCTGCCGCGCGCCAGCCCCGCCACCACGCGCAAGTCTTCAATGCGGCCATTGGTGCAAGAGCCAATGAACACGCGGTCAATCGGCACGCCGGCAATCGGCGCGCCGGGCGCAAGGCCGATATAGTCCATCGCCTTTTCCAACGCCAGCCGGGCCAGTTGATCGGGCTCGGCCTGCGGGTCCGGCACGTGGCCCGTCACCGGCATGGCCTGATCGGGGCTGGTGCCCCAGGTGACGAACGGCGCGATGTCCGTGGCGTTGAACACGTATTCCACATCAAAGGATGAATTCGCATCGGTGCGCAGCGTGGCCCAATACGCGCGCGCCTGGGCCAGCAGTTCGCCATGCAGCTGCGGCGCGTGCGCGGTGACGTAGGCGTCGGTCGTCGCGTCCGGCGCGATCAGCGCGGCGCGCGCGCCCGCTTCCACCGTCATGTTGCACAGGGTCATGCGGCCTTCAGCGGACAGGGCGTCGATGGCGTCCCCACAGAACTCCACCGCATGCCCGCGCGCGCCCTGCGCGCCGATTCGATGCACAACATAAATGACGAGGTCTTTGGCCGACATGCCCGCCCCCAACGCGCCGTCCACGCGGATGCGCATGTTGCGCGCCACGCGATACACGAGCGTCTGCGTGGCCAGGATGTGCTCCACCTCGGACGTGCCGATGCCGAAACCCAGCGCGCCCAACGCGCCATACGTCGTCGTATGGCTGTCGCCGCACAGCACCACCATGCCGGGCAAGATCATGCCGTGCTCGGGCGCGATCACATGTTCGATGCCTTGCAGCGGGTCGGTCGTATCGAACAATGCGATGTGCTGCGCGTCGCAATTGCGTTTCAGGTTCACGGCCTGGCGCGATGAGGCATCGTCCGCAATCACGCGCAGCGCCGGCGCCACCGGATGCGTGGGAATGATGTGGTCCACCACCGCCATCTGCTGGCCTGGGCGCAGCACGTTCCTGCCGCGCGCAGCCAGGCCGCTGAAGGCTTGCGGGCTGGTGTATTCATTCATGATGTGCAGATCGACGTACAGCAGAATGTGCTCGTCATCGATGCGGGCCACCTCATGGCTGGCCACCAGTTTGTCGTACAGCGTCATGCCGGGCATGTCTTGCTTCCTTGAATGGGGCGCCCGCGGCGGCGGCGGGCGGTCTTTCGGTTGCTGGTTGCGGCTGTTGCTGCCGTCGCTTGTTGCGGTTGCTTATTGCGATTGCTTTGTGCGGTTGCTTGTTGCGATCACTCGTTGCMGTCGCTTATTTGCGATTGCCTGTCGCGGTTGCGCCGCCGCTCCGCTTAGTTCGCCTGGATGCCAGCGTCCTTCACGACGCCCGCCCAGCGCGTCATTTCAGCGGCCACCATGTCGTCCGTTTTGGCGGGGGTGGAGATCAGCGGATCGAAACCTTCCTGCTGCATGCGCGCCTTCAGCGCAGGCGACTGCAACGCTTCGGCCAGCTTCGTGTTCAACGTGTCGATCACCGCTTGCGGCGTACCGGCAGGCGCGCTGACGACAAACCACGTGTTGAACTCGTAGCCCGGCAAGCCGGACTCCGCGATGGTCGGCACGTCTGGCAGCAAGGGCGAACGCGCCGTGCCCGTTACACCCAGCGCCCGCAGCTTCTTGCCATCCACCTGCGGCTTGGCGGCGGACAGCACCGGAAAGCTCATCTGCACTTGCCCGCTGATGGTGTCGACCATGGCGGGGCCGCCGCCCTTGTATGGCACGTGCAGAATCTGCGTCTTCGAGACCGACTTGAACAATTCCGCGGCCATGTGGAACGTGCTGCCCGTGCCAGCGGAACCGAAGCTCAAATCATTGGCGGGCCGCGCGCGCACATAGGAAAGCAGTTCGCTCACATTGGCGACGGGCAACGCGTTCGTCACCGTCAGCACGTGTTGCGACGTGCCGACCGTGCCCACCGAACGCAGATCCTTCGTCGTGTCGAACGGCATGTCCTTGAACAGCGCCGGGTTGATCGCCAATGACATCGTGTTGATCGCCAGCGTGTAGCCATTGGGCTGGGCGCGCGCCACGGCGGCCATGCCGATGTTGCCGGACGCGCCCGCGCGGTTCTCGACGATCACGCTTTGGCCCAACGCGCGGCCCCACGCTTCCGAGATCAGCCGCGCGGCAATGTCCACGCTACCGCCGGGCGCAAAAGGCACGACGAGCGTGACTGCACGTTCGGGAAAGGCATTGGCGGCGGTGGCGGGAACGGTCCAACAGGATGCGGCGACGGCCGCGCAGAACGCGCGGGCCAAGGGTTTGATCTTCATGTTTCGGGTCTCCTCGGTTGGCCACGTGGATGTGGCTCTATATCGGTAAACCCAGTGTATAAGCGGGTTTAATTCTTATAATTCCCGTTCAAACTAAATCTTTATTAAATTAGATTTATCAATCAGGCTTGCGCCATGGATGCCCTTTCCGATCTCGCCTTCTTCGCGCTCGTGGTCAAACACGGCAACCTGTCGGCCACCGCGCGCGAACTCGGCCTGACGCCGCCCGCCATCAGCGCGCGGCTGGCCAGGCTGGAGCAGCGCCTGGGCGTGCGCCTCTTGAACCGCACCACGCGCCGCGTCAGCGTCACGCAGGAAGGCGAGCTGTACTTGGCTGAGGGCGGACGCATCCTGGCGGATCTCGAGGCGCTGGAACGGTCGGTCTCCAGCGCCCGCGCCCAACCCCAGGGGCTGCTGCGGCTGAACGCCACCTTCGGCTTCGGCCGCGCGCACATCGTGCCGGCCGTCTCGGATTTCGCGCGCCAATATCCTGACGTGGAAGTGCTGATGCGCTTAACCGACCGGCCGCTGAACCTGATCGAAGAAGGCTTCGACGTGGCCGTGCGTTTCGGCGACCTGCCCGACGCCCGGCTGACCGCCCGCAAAATCGCCTCCAACCGGCGGCTGCTGTGCGCATCCCCCCGCTACCTGGACACCTATGGCGAACCGCGCACGCCCAGTGATCTGCAACGCCATCGCTGCATCGTCGTGCGCGAGAACGACGTCGCCTACGGCACCTGGCGGCTGGAATCCGGCCAACGCGCCGAGACGGTCAAGGTGCGCGGCCCCGTCAGTTCCAACGACGGCCAAAGCGCACTGGAATGGGCGCTGGACGGCCACGGCATCGTCATGCGATCCGAATGGGAAACCGCGGCGTATCTGCGCGAGGGCCGGCTGCGCGAAGTGCTGACCGATTGGCGCACACCCCCCGCCGACATCCACGCGCTATACCCCGAACGTTTGAACCTGCCCGCCAAGACCGTGGCGTTCGTGGAATTCCTGTCCCAACGCTTCGCGCGGCATCTCAGGGCGCCGGGCGAGACGGGGGGAGTTTGGTGAGGGGTGGAGGTGAACTTTCTGTAGCCCAGAGGCCACAATACAAGTCCTTTAGCTATTTTTTGTAGCCCTGGGGCTACTGATTCTAGGTGGGGTCGCTTGGTCTTGGATTTCAACGTGAATGAGTCCCACGGGCCACAAAAATAGTAGACTCACCAGATACTGATGCCCAAGGGCCACAAAATGACCACACTTGGTGATGTCGCGGAAATGCTGAGATCTGCCCGCAAGGATAGCGGCCTGACTCAAGAAGAAATGGCCCGGCGCGCAGATGTCGCCCGGACGACCCTGGCGCGCATGGAGAATCTGGCCCGCAACGACATGAGCGTGTCAGCGCTCGTCCGGCTACTCGAGGCCGCGGGCTACGACCTCAAAGTCGTCAAGGCCGGACATCAGCGCACCTTGGACGACATCCTGGCTGAACAGCGGCGCGGGGAATAACCCATGAAACTCGACGTGCATGTTCTGGGCCGCCATGTCGCCAAGCTGTACCGCGCGGGTGACGAGTACCTTCTCAAATATCTGGTCGGCACACCCGCCGACGCTTTCGTCAGTCTGGCCATGCCCGTGCGCGAGGAAGCCTGGCGCTGGCCGCGCGATCTGCATCCGTTCTTTCGTCAGAACCTGCCGGAAGGCCACCTGCTGGGTGTAATCCGCGAACTGTTCGGCCCGCTCATGGATGGCACGGACCTGTCTCTGCTTGCCGTCGTGGGCGCATCGGGCATTGGTCGGGTCGCAGTCACGGCGGAAGGCGCTGCGCCGGGCGTGGCGTTGCCACCACTGAGCATTCAGGACTTATTGACGGCGGAAAACACAGCGCCGCGCTTCGAGGAGTTGGTCCGAGAGTACGCACGCAGCGCCATTTCCGGAGTCGTGCCGAAATTTCTGGCGCCCGAAGCCCAAGAGCAGAATGTGATCGACACCGTGAAAGCCACGCTTCGCACCACGCGGCACATCATCAAGGGCTCCGATGAGAAGACCCCATATCTTGGGTTCAACGAATTCTTCACCCTTCGCGTCCTGCGCCGATTGAACGTCGTACCCGTCGTCAATGCACAGATGTCTGCGGATGGCCGAGTGCTGGTCGTCGACCGCTTCGACGTCGACGCAACCGGCCAGCCAGCGTTCGGCGTGGAAGATGCTTGCAGCCTGCTTGGCCTGCCCCCTCATGAAAAGTACAGCGCAACGACGGAGCGTGTTTACAAAGCCACTCGCGACTACCTCCCGCCCGCCGCGCTGCGCACGCAGAATCTGCACTTTGCATGGCATCTGCTGGCGAACTACGTCGTCCGCAACGCGGACTGCCATGCCAAGAACATCGCGCTGTATTACACGTCGCGAGCCGACGTCGCCTACACGCCTGTCTTTGACGTCGTAACGACCCAGGCGTATCCCCAGTTCACCAATAGCGCGCCTGGTCTGTCGGTTGACGGACGCAAGACTTGGGCGCCTGGAAATACCCTGGCGAAGTTCATGCTGGCCCGACTTGGCATTCCTTCAAAGCAGTACCAAGCCATGGTTGAGCAACTATGCGAGTCCGCCGTGGAGGTGGGCAAAGAAGTTATCGAGGCCGCTAAGAACGAGCCGCAATGGCGTTGGATCGCCAAGCAGATGGTGCATGCCTGGAATGACGGCATGTGCGCATTGCGCAGTCCCAAGCTCGACCAGCGATATCGTGGACTCGATATCGCAATTGCCGACGCCGGCTATGAAGCGGCAGACGCGCCGTTGGATACTGCGCGAGTCATCGGGCGATCTGAAGGGCTAGCCGCGCCAAAACGCGCATAGCCCCCCGCGTCTCAAATCTCATCAATCGCCGTACTCGCCGTCGCGCCCGCCGGCGCGTCCCCTGCGCCGATCGCGTAGCGGTCGCGCGTGGTGACGTAGAAGCTGGCGCCGAAACGGCCCACTGGAAAGTAATCCTGTAGACGCACGCGCCAGGTTTCCGTGTCGATCAGGCCGTCGCGCGCGTGCAGCCAGCGCACCTGGCCGATGAAGATCTGGCGGCTGGCGGTTTCCATGGTTTCGTAGAGCGTGCATTCGAATGCCACGGGCGCTTGCACGATGCGCGGCGGTTTGACGTGGTGGCTGGGCGCGGCGTCCAGGCCCGCGTGGGCCAGTTCGCTGACGTCCGCCGGCAGGCGGTCGCCGCAGCGGTGCATTTTTTCCGCCATGGCTTCGTCGGTCAGGTGCACCACGAATTCCTTGTCGCGGGCGATGTTGCGCGCCGTGTCCTTCAGGCCGCCGTCTTCCAGCCGGTTGATGCTGACCATGACAATCGGCGGGTCTTCGCCCAGCATGTTGAACATGCTGAAGGGCGCCGCGTTGACCACGCCGGTTTCCGACAAGGTGGTGATCAGCGCGATCGGGCGGGGCACGATCAGGCTGGCCATCAGCTTGTAGCGCTGGTATTCGGTGATTGCGTCGAAGTCGATTTCCATATCAGGCCAGTCCCAGCATCTGGGCAAGGGTTTGCGCGGGTTGCGGGCGTTCAAGGCTGATACGCCGCTCCAGGTCCGCAAGGTGGTTGTCATTGATTTTCACGGCTTCGGCCACGTCGCCGCGTTCCATCAGGTCGACGATCAGCACGTGCTCGCCGTGTTCGCAGGCGGCGTTGCCGGGCGGCTCGTACAGCGCCACGATGAGCGAGCAGCGCGACACCAGTTCGGCCAGATAGCCGTGCAAAATGGCGTTGCCCGACAGCTCGCCCAGCCGCACATGGAAGGCGCTGGCCTGACGCGCCCATGCGGGCTGGCCAGCGCGATGCAGCAAGGCATGTTCGTCGCGCAACTGCTTGCGCAGCGACGCGTAGTCGGCCTTGGTGGCGCGCGCCACGGCCAGCGGCAGCAGCGCCGTTTCCAGCGCGCGGCGCGCCTGGAAGATCTGGCGCGTGTCTTCGGGCGTGGGCTCGGCCACCACGGCGCCACGGTTGTGATGCAGGTCGACCACGTGCTCGTGCGCCAGACGTTGCAAGGCCTTGCGCGCCACGGATCGCGATACGCCGAACAAGTCGCAGATGGCGGCCTCGGGCAGCTTTGTTCCGGGGGTCAGCCGCTGGCTCATCACGCTTTCGTAGACGGCCTCGCAGATGCGGCGCTCCATGTCGCTGTCGGGCGTGCCGTCGGCGGGGCCGGCGTCGCGCGGGGCAGCGGACGCGACGCTGGCGCGTTCCATAACAGCAGACTCCACGGCGATCTTGCTGCGGGGGGCAGGCTTGGCGCGGGGTTTGGCGGGGCTTCGGCTGGGCATGCTGAACTCGAAAAGGTTAAACGGGTGCGGCTGTTAAACGGGTGCGGCAGTGAGACGGGTACGGCGGTTAAACGGGTAAGGCAGTTGAACGGGTAAGACAGTTAACCGGGTACCGCGGAGGGATCGCTCGGAGCCGGGCGGGTAGCGGCCAGGCCTCATAGCGCAGCAATCACGCCCGCTGGCAGGCTATCGACATGACGGCAGATCTCACCCGGCGTGGTGAACCAGATCTCGCCCCGGTCGCGCGCGGCGGCCAGTGGCGCCAGCGCGCGGCGCAGGTGCCGCAAGCGGTACGGCTGCCCGACGATATACGGATGCAGCGCAATGCCCATGACCAGCGGCTGGCGGGTGGCCTGCACGCGCATCTCTTCGAACTGGTCAAGAATCATATCGGCAAAGTCGCGCGCGTCCATCTTGCGCCCCATGATCATCGGGATGTCGTTGAGCTCTTGCGGATACGGAATGGCCCAGAGGTCGCCCGCGCGGGTGCGCATGCGCATCGGCTGGTCGTCATGGCACCAATTCAGCGTGTAGCGGTAGCCGGCTTCGGCCAAGAGATCGGGCGTGGCGCGGGACTCCGAAATCCATGGCGACAGCCAGCCGGCGGGCGCGCCACCCGTGTGCTGACGGATACGGTCGCGGCAATGCGCCAGCAGCGCGCTTTCCTCGGCCTCGGCCAGGCCGCCCTGCCGGTGCGCGTTGCTGTAGCCGTGGCCGATCAATTCATCACCGCGCGCGAGGAAGGCGTCCATCAGGTCGGGGCAGTGGTCATACAAAGCGGTGTTGATCAGCACGCCCGCGGGCAGGCGCAATTCGTCGAACAGTTCCAGGCAGCGCCACGCGCCCACGCGGTTGCCGTATTCGCGCCAGGCGTAGTTCAGCACGTCGGGATGCGGGGATGCCGGCCCCAGCTCGGCGCCCAGCCCTTCGCCAAACGCGAAGTGTTCGATGTTGAACCCCAGGTACACGGCCAGACGCGCGCCGTTCGGCCAGGTGTAGTCGGCCCGGCCAGAGATGGGCTGGTAGGCGAAGCGGCCATGGCAGGCCAGGGGCTCGGGCGTCCAGGCGGAGCCGGGTGCGGACATTGCCCCGGGAATCGACCCGGGAATCGACCCGGGCATAGACCCAGCCATCGAGGTGGACATCGCCCCGGACGCATCGGCACGCCCCGGATTAGTGCTTGAAAGCAAGGATGGATTCATTTTGGTGCAAATCCTGATGCATGATTGTTAACAAAATTCCTGCTGCTTTGAAAACAAAATTTGGCGTTGACGCACACAAAGTGCAGGCAAAACACGCCGCATCCCCCTGGTAACGCCGTGATCGCCGCAACCTGCGGCCGGGCCGGATCAGGTGGCATGGATCTTGCGTGGGGTAGGTAAGCAGCACTTAACCCCATGCAAGATCCGTTCCACTTTTCCAGGAGTGCCCGATGGTCCCGACCCGCCGTTCCTTTCTGCTTCGCGCCACCGCCGCCGCCCTCTTCACGGCCGGCCTCGCCCTGCAACCGGCGCTTGCCGCCGACCCCATCAAGATCGGCTTGATCACCGCGCTGTCGGGCGAGTCGGCCCGCGCGGGCGAAGCGCTGACGCGCGGCATGACCATCGCCATCGACGAAATCAACGCCAAGGGCGGGTTGTTGGGTGGCCGCCAGATCGTGCTGGTGCGGCGCGACGACGAAGGCAACCCCGCCAAGGGCATGGCCGCCGCGCGCGAGCTGATCTTCAAGGAAAAAGTGGCCGTGCTGTTTGGCGGCCTGGACACGCCAGTGTCGATGGCCATCGTGCCCATCGTGAATCAGGAGAAGGTGCCGTTCATGGGTCCGTGGGCGGCCGGCACGGCCATCACGCAGAACAAGGGCAACCCGAACTTCGTGTTCCGCGTGTCGGCCATGGACGAGATCGTCGACAGCGCCATGGTTCAGTACGCGCAAAAGACGTTCCAAACCGCCAAGCCCGGCATGATTCTGGTGAATAACCCCTGGGGCGAATCCAACGAGAAAGGCCTGAACGCCGCGCTTGCAGCCGCCAAGGTCACGCCCGCAGGCGTTGAAAAATTCCAGCCCAACGACCTGGACGTGGTGCCGCAGCTAAGCCGCCTGAAGGCCGCAGGTGCGGACACGCTGTTCCTGGTGGGCAACGTGGGCCCGTCGGCGCAAGTGGTGAAGTCGTTGGACCGCATGGGCTGGAAGGTGCCGATCGTGTCGCATTGGGGCCCTGCTGGCGGCCGCTTCACGGAGCTTGCCGGCCCCAACGCCAAGAACGTGCACTTCGTGCAGACCTACAGCTTTTTCGGCAAGCAAGGGCCGGTGGGCGACAAGGTGATGCAGGCGCTGAAGACCAAGTATTCGGACATCAAAGGCCCGCAAGACATCACGCCCGCCGTCGGCGTGGCCAACGCGTATGACGGCATGCAGCTGGCGGCGCTGGCCATCGCGCAGGCCGGCTCGACCGATGGCGACGCGGTGCGCCAGGGCTTCTACAAGATCGGCAAGTACGACGGCCTGATCAAGACGTATGAGCAGCCCTTCACGCCGGCCTCGCACGATGCGCTGCGCGAGAACGACTACGTGTGGACGCAGTTCATCGACAACCGCATCCTGCCCGTCAAGGGCGCGCAGTAAATCAGCTGAATCACGCGGGAGACGCGCATGTTGTTGATGTCCGCCATCGTCAGCGGCCTGGGTCTGGGAAGCATGTACGGACTGATGGCCCTGGGCTTTTACCTGACCTACGCCGTATCAGGCACGGTGAACTTTGCCCAGGGCAGTTCCATGATGCTGGGCGCCGTACTGACCTACACGTTCGCGCAGACGCTGGGCTGGCCGCTTGCGCCCGCCTTGCTGGTGGCGCTGGCGCTGTGCGGCGTGTATGGGCTGGTGGTTGAGCGGCTGGCCGTGCGGCCATTCGCCAGCCGTGGCTCCAATGCGTGGCTGATGTCCACGGTGGCGCTTGGCATCGTGCTGGACAACGTCGTGATGTTCACCTTCGGCAAGGAACCGCGCAGCCTGCCGTCGCCGCTTGCGCAAGCGCCGCTTGAAATCGGCGGCCTGGGGCTGGGCATCTACCCGCTGCAACTGCTGATTCCGATCGTAGGCCTGGTGCTGGCGGCGGCGCTGCATACCTTGTCGCGCCGCACGCGCTGGGGCGTGGCGCTGCTGGCAGTGGTACAGAACCCGAACGCGGCGCGGCTGATGGGCATTCCCGTGCGCCACGCCATCATGGCCGCCTTTGCCGTGTCCACGCTGTTCGCAGGCGTGGCGGGTGCGCTGGTTGCGCCGCTGTTCAACGTGCAGGCGGACATGGGCACGCTGTTCGGGCTGAAGGCCTTTGTGGTCGCCATTCTGGGCGGCATCACCAGCGCCTGGGGCGTGATGATCGCGGGCCTGCTGTTTGGCGTGGTCGAAGCGCTGATCACCGTTGCCCTGGGCTCCGGATACACCCAGATCATCAGCTTCACGCTGGTGATCGTCATGTTGGCCGTGCGTCCGAATGGACTGTTCGGACGCGCCGATGTCAGGAAGGTCTGATGAATAAGCGACTTGCATCACGCTGGCTGCCGCTGGCGATTTACGCGCTACTGGCCGTGGCGGGCCTGGCCCTGGCGGCCACCGTCAACGGCTATTACGTGTTCGTGCTGGGCAACGTGGCGCTGCTGGCGCTGGCCGGCATCGGGCTGAATGTGCTGCTGGGGCTGACCGGGCAGATGTCATTCGGCCACGCGGGCTTCTACGCCATCGGCGCCTATACCGTCGCCATTCTGACGGGGCAGGCGGGCTGGAGTTTCTGGCTGGCCTGGCCCGCGGCCGCATTGGTGGCGGGCGCGTTTGGCTTGCTGCTGGCACTGCCCGCGCTGCGCGTGAAAGGGCCGTACCTGGCGATGATCACCATCGCATTCGGCTTCATCGTCGAGCACGCGCTGATTGAAGGCGGTGACGTCACCGGCGGACAGAACGGGCTGATGGGCATTGTGCAGCCAGAATTCGCCGGCATAGGCGGCGATCGCGGCGTGGCGATGCTGGCCATCGTGGCCGTGTTCGTGGCGCTGGCGGCGTACGCGCTGCTGTCGCGTGGCACATGGGGCGCGGCGATGCGCGCCGTGAAAGACAGCGAGACGGCCAGCGAATCCATCGGCATCAATCCGCTGACGGTCAAGGCCGTGGCGTTCATGGTGTCGGCGGCGGTGGTGGGCTTGGCGGGCGGGCTCTACGCACCGCAGGCCGGCATGATCACGCCGCACAACTTCAACTTCATGCAGTCCATCCTGTTCGTGCTGGCGGTGACGCTGGGCGGCGCGGGATCGCTCGCCGGACCCTTGCTGGGCGCGGTCGTGGTGGGGCTGCTGCCGGAAATGCTGTCCAGCCTGGAGGAATACCGGCTGCTGTTTTTCGGCGCTTTTTTGCTGGTGGTGCTGTGGGCTGCGCCGGATGGCGTGGCCGGCTTGTTGTCGCGGTGGCGGCGCAACTCGGACACGCATGCGCTGGCGCCACGCCAAGGCGGCATGGCCATGGGCGCACGCCCCCGCGGCGTGTTGCGCGCCGATGCCTTGACCATGACGTTTGGTGGCGTACGCGCGGTGCAGTCGGTGTCGTTCACCGTGCCGCCCGCTGCCGTGACAGCGTTGATTGGCCCGAACGGTGCGGGCAAGTCCACCGTCATCAACATGCTTAGCGGCTACTACCAGCCCACAAGCGGCGCGGTGGCGCTGGGCGACGCGCCCTTGGCCGCACTGCCCGCTTACCGGGTTGCGCGCAGCGGCATCGCCCGCACCTATCAGACGTCGCAACTGTTCGACACGCTAAGCGTGGAAGACAACGTGGCGCTGGGCATGGTGCGCGGCCGGCTGGGCGGGCTGCTGGCGTCGCGCCGCTTTCTGGCGCCGGACGTGCGCGAACGCGCGCGCGCCCTGCTGGCGTTCTGCGGCTATGAAGGCGCGCTGGACACGCCTGCCGCCGACCTGCCCCACGTCGACCGCCGGCTGGTGGAGATTGCGCGCGCGCTGGCCACCGACGCCGACATTCTGCTGATGGACGAGCCCGCCGCCGGCCTGTCGCGCGAAGACAAGACGCGCCTGGCCGGCCTGCTGCGGCGCATCGCCGAGGCGGGTGCGGGCGTGCTGCTGGTAGAGCACGACATGGCGCTGGTGATGGGCGTGTCGGATCACATCGTCGCCATTGATGCCGGGCGCGAATTGGCGCAAGGCACCCCCGCCGAGATTCAACAATCGGCCGCCGTGCGTCAGGCGTATCTGGGCGATGAAAGCGCCCGGCGCGCGCCCGCCGCGCGGCAACGTGCGGCAGGAACGGCCATCGCACCCGAGGTGCTGGGGGTGGGCAACCTGGTGACCGGCTATGGCGCGAACCCCGTGCTGCACGGCATCGACCTGCAAGTGCGCCAGGGCGAAATGGTGGCGCTGCTGGGCGCCAATGGCGCGGGCAAGTCGACGTTGATGCGCACGCTGGCGGGGCTGCATCGGCCCGTGCAAGGCGGCATGCATTTGCAGGGCTTGGAACTGAATGGTCTTGCCGCCGACCGCATCGTGGGGCGTGGGCTGGTGCTGGTGCCGGAAGGCCGGCAGGTGTTCCCGGGCTTGAGCGTGCTGGACAACATCCGGCTGGGCGCCTTCCTGCATCCCCAAGACCGCGAGGCGCGCGTCGAAGAAATGCTGACGCGTTTTCCGCGTTTGCGCGAACGGCTGCATCAACGCGCGGGCTTGTTGTCGGGGGGTGAACAGCAGATGCTGGCGATTGCGCGCGGGCTGATGTCCAAGCCTGTAATCCTGCTGCTGGACGAACCGTCGCTGGGGCTGGCGCCGAAGATCATCGATGAATTGTTCGACGCGCTGGACCGCTTGCGCGCCGAGTCGATGACGATCTTGCTGGTGGACCAGATGGCCGCGCTGGCGCTGTCGCTGGCCGACCGCGCGTATGTGCTGGAATCGGGCCGTGTGGCGGCGCAAGGCACGGCGGAAGAGATCGCGCAGGACGGGGCGCTGGCGCGGGCGTATCTGGGGGCATGAGATCGGGGCGCTGTCCCCTAAGCATTGCGCACCAAGCATCGCCCCCCAAGCATCGCCCCCATCAGCGCACATCAGCCCTCGTCCGCGCCCAGCCGCGCGCCGGCGCGCACGATGCCGCAACGCTTGTGGGCGCGCATCACCACGCCGACTTCGCTATTGAGCACGCCGTCCAGCTCGCCCAGACGGCGCGTCACCACTTCCCACAAGTGCAGGCTGTCGCGGCACAGCACGTGCCAGAACAATTGCGACGCGCCGCTGGTGCCGAACAGGCAGCGCGTGTGCGGGTCCAGCGCCAGATGCGCGGCCAGCGCATCCACCGCTTGCGGGCGCACCTGCACCGAGATCACGGCTTCCACGGGAAAGCCGACCAGCGCGGGTTCGACTTCCACACGAAAGCTCAACGCGCGACGCTCCACCAGATGCTGCAACAGCCGCTGCGCAGTCGGTTCGCTGACGTTGGCCTGCTCGGCCAATTCCGCGAGGCTGGCGCGCCCATCGCGCATCAGATGCGCGACCATGCGTTGCTCGGGCTCGGTCAGCGCGACGGGTGGCGACGCGGATGGCGTCTCGACCACAGCGTCCGGTTGCGCCTGAATGCGCCATTGCCCGGCGCGGCGAAACGGCCGCAAGACGAGGCGCGCTTCCACATGCTCGACCCCATCAATCGACGGCAGCACGCGGGTCACGACGTCGGGCAGGTCGGCCGCGTCCGCCAAGGTCAGCTCGGCCATCAGATCGGCGGTGCCGGCCAGCGTGACGACCAGTTGGCAGATGTCCAGCCGCGCCAGTTGATCGGCCACATCCGGCACGCGGCCTGACCGGCAGCGCACCCACGCATGCAGCACCACGCCCTGGCCCATGGCCAGCGGATCAGGTTCGGCAATGACGCGCAGCGCGTCGGCGTCCATCAGGCGGCGGATGCGGCGCGCCACGGTCCGCTCGGCAATGCCGGTGGCCGCGCCCAGCTCGCGCCAGGAGGCGCGGGGGTCCGACTGCAATGCAATCAGACAGGCCAGATCGGTGTCATCGAGCGCTGGCATTAGGGGCTTACCCTTACTTGACGTGACCATATTCATTAATCTAACGTTCGCGCATTGATAAAAACACAAAATTAAACGGTCTTTTTGACCAAAAATAAATTCTTATTTTGAGGACGTCATGAGCAGCCCATCCGCGACCTTGCGCAGCAAGCAAGGGGCAAGCGCCGCGCCCGGCAGCGCTGCGCCCGTATCCCGCGCCCGCACCATCCTGGCCGGTAGTGTAGGCAATGCGGTCGAGTGGTTCGATTGGACCATCTACGCCTCGTTCGCCATCTTCTTCTCAAGCCAGTTCTTCCCGCCGGGCAACGAAACCACCGCACTGCTGGCCACGTTCGGCATCTTCGCCGTGGGCTTCTTCATGCGGCCGGTTGGCGGCTGGGTGCTGGGCATTTTCTCTGACCGCTACGGCCGCAAAGCCGCGCTGGGCCTGACGATTCTGATGATGGCGGGCGGTTCGCTCATCATCGCCATCACCCCCACCTACGCCACCATCGGCCTGGCCGCCCCGCTGCTGCTGACCGGCGCACGCCTGTTGCAAGGCCTGTCGCTGGGCGGAGAGTATGCCTCGGCCACGACCTTTCTGGCGGAAATGGCGCCGCCTGAGAAGCGCGGCTTCTATTCCAGCTTTGTGTTCTTCAGCGCCGCCGTCGGCATTCTGGCCGCGTCCGCCGTGGGCTGGATTCTGACGTCGACGCTTACCAAGGCCGACATGGCGTCCTGGGGCTGGCGCATTCCGTTCCTGCTGGGCGCCTTGGGCGGCCTGGCCGGCATGTGGATTCGCCGCGCCATCCCGGAAACCGAAGCGTTCTCGCACGCCAAGAAGGCCGGCGTCGAAAAGCAGCCGCTGCGCACGCTGCTGCGCGACCACCCGCGTGAAGTGCTGCGCATCGTGGGCTTCTCGGTGCTGACCACGTTCGCGTTCTACATCTTCGTGGCCTACGTGCCCACCTACGCCATCCGCCAGGTAGGCGCCGACCCCAAGACCGCGTTCGCCGCCAACACCGTCGCGCTGATCGTCTTCATGGTGGTGCAGCCGCTGTTCGGCATCTTGTCCGACCGCATCGGGCGCAAGCCGCAGCTGATTTTCTTTGCCGCTGGCTACCTGGTGTTCTTCTATCCGGTGATGACGACGCTTGGGCCGTCCTTCGGTTCGATCCTGGCGGTGGAATTGTTCGGCCTGGTGCTCTACGCCATGTACACGGCGATTGCGCCGGCCATCATGTCGGAGCAGTTCCCCACCAGCGTGCGCGCCGTCGGTATCGGCACGCCGTACAACCTGGTTGTTGCGCTGCTGGGCGGCACCACGCCCTACCTGCTGACCTGGCTGCAAAGCAAGGGCATGGAGCGCTGGTTCTTCTACTACGTGCTGGCGGGCGCCGTGATCACGCTGATCACCTTCATCCGCATGCCCGAAACGAAGGGCCAGACGCTGAAGTAAAACGATCAAGCACCCCGTGTAAACGCTTTCCGGCTGCGCCACGGCCGGGAAGCTTTTTCTTTTTCCATGAGATCCATGCCAGAACAAGACCACACCGCCCTGCACTTCCGAGACGCCCGCGAACTTGCCCGCGCCATCCGCCAACGCGAACTGACATCGCGCCAGGTCACCACGCACTTTCTGGACCGCATCGAACGTGCGGCCCCGCTTGCCGCCTACAGCGAGATCACCGCGGAACGCGCGCTGGCGCAGGCCGACGCCGCCGACCGCCTGCAAGACGCGGGCCTGTTGATGGGGCCGTTGCACGGCGTGCCGGTGGCGGTGAAGGACAGCATTCAATGGCAAGGCACGCCCACCACCGGCGGCTCGCAGACCCGGCGCGGCGTCATCAGCGGTGAAACGTCGACGGCGGTGCGCGCCTTGTCGGCCCAGGGCATGGTGATTCTGGGCAAGACGCGCATGACGGAGTTCGCGTTCGGGCTGTCGGGCCAGAATCCCACCCAAGGCACGGCGCGCAATCCCTGGGATGCGAAGGTCGCCCGCGCGCCGGGCGGGTCTTCCAGCGGCGCGGGCGTGGCGGTGGCGGCCGGCCTTGCGCCGATTGCGCTGGGCGGCGACACCGGTGGTTCGGTACGCGCGCCGGCGGCCTTGAACGGATTGGTCGGCTACAAACCGTCGTCCGGGTTGATCAGCCGCGCGGGCTGCCTGCCGCTGTCAGACACGCTGGACGTGCTGGGCCCGGTTGCCCGCAACGTGGCCGATGCCCGCCTGCTGGCGCAATTGCTGGCTGGCCCCGATGTGGACGACGCGGCCACCTTGGCCTTGCCCGCCGCCCGCTTCACCGCGCTTCGGCATCCTGCCGCCCGTCGGCCGAATGCGGTCGCCGTGCTGGCGCCGGATGCCTGGCCCGCAGCGCTGACCGAAGCGGGCCTGCAAACCTGGCACCAGGCGCAAGAACAGCTGGCAGCGGCCGGGCTCACGCCCACCGCGTGGCACCCGCCCGCCGGCCTGTCGTTCTCGCGCATGGCCGACGACAACTCGCTGGTGCTGGCCTACGAGGCCTATCGCTACTACGGCGCGCTGGCGGAAAACCCCGCCGCGCCCTTGTGGGAAGTGGTGCGGGCGCGCATCGCGGCGGGCGGCCGGATCGCGCAAGCCGATTACGAAGCGGCGCTGCTGCGGCGCGCAGCCGACATGGCCGCCTTCGCCAGCGCCATGCAGGGGCAGGACGCCTTGCTGATGCCCGCGTGCGACCAGGCTGCGCAAGCGCTGGACGAAGACGATGTGCGCCATGTGGGTCTGGGCAAATTGCTGCGCCCGGCCAATTTCCTGGGCGCGGCCGCCATCGCCTTGCCTGCGGGATTCGACGCCGAAGGCATGCCCATGTCGGTGCAACTGCTGGCCCCCGCGGGTGGCGACGCCGCCTTGCTGGATTGCGCGGCGGTGCTGGAACCCGTGCTCGCGCCAGTGGCGCGCGTGCCGGATCTGTCGTCCTGGGGGTTGTGAACACTCCGGCGCTATAAAAAAAGCCCCTGCAAAGATTTTGCAGGGGCTTTTTGCCGTGAAGACTCGCCTTGCGGCGCCTTCTTTACAGCGCTTTCTTCAGTTCCTGAACCTTGTCCGTGGCTTCCCACGAGAATTCCGGCTCGGAACGGCCAAAGTGGCCGTAGGCGGCGGTCTTGGCGTAGATGGGGCGCAGCAGATCCAGCATGTTCACGATGCCCTTCGGACGCAGGTCGAAGTGTTCGCGAACCAGCTTGGCGATCTGGTCGTCAGGGATGACGCCGGTGCCTTCCGTGTACACGGTGATGTTGATGGGTTCGGCCACGCCAATGGCGTAGCTGACCTGCACCTGGCACTGACGCGCCAAGCCGGCGGCCACGATGTTCTTGGCCACGTAGCGGGCGGCGTAGGCGGCCGAACGGTCAACCTTGGACGGGTCCTTGCCCGAGAACGCGCCGCCACCGTGCGGGCATGCGCCGCCGTAGGTGTCGACGATGATCTTGCGGCCGGTCAGGCCGCAATCGCCTTGCGGGCCGCCGATAACGAAGCGGCCGGTCGGGTTGACCAGGAACTTCGTGTTCGGCGTGATCAGGCCTTCGGGGAAGCTCGGCTTGATGATGTCTTCGATCACCGCTTCGCGGATGGTGTCCTGCGTGACTTCCGGCGCGTGCTGGGTCGACAGCACCACGGTGTCGACTTCCGCCGGGCGGCCGTCGATGTAGCGGAAGGTCACTTGCGACTTGGCGTCCGGGCGCAGCCACGGCAGGCGGCCGTCTTTGCGCAGTTCGCTCTGGCGCTGCACCAGGCGGTGCGCGTACCAGATCGGAGCCGGCATCAGGTCGGGCGTTTCATCGCACGCGTAGCCGAACATCAGGCCTTGGTCGCCCGCGCCCTGGTTCAGATAGTCTTCCGAGCTGCGGTCCACGCCTTGGGCGATGTCCGGCGATTGCTTGTCATAAGCAACCAGCACGGCGCAACCCTTGTAGTCGATCCCGTACTCGGTGTTGTCGTACCCGATGCGGCGGATGGTGTCCCGCGCAACCTGGATGTAGTCGACGTTGGCGGTAGTGGTGATTTCACCGGCCAGAACAACCAGGCCCGTGTTGCACAGCGTTTCGGCTGCGACACGCGCGTTGGGGTCCTGCGTGAAGATGGCGTCCAGAATCGAGTCGGAAATCTGATCGGCAACCTTGTCGGGGTGCCCTTCAGAGACGGATTCGGAGGTGAAGAGAAAATCGTTATTGGCCACAGATGCGTCCTTAGTGTCCGGCTTGACCGGCTCATAGGTTCACGAGGCGCGTTGCACCCCGGAATGCATGTCATACGCTATCTGGGTGCGACGCTTTAGCGGATTTGGCATGGGCCGCGCATAGCGCTGTGCCCTTGCCGTCGCCCCGCAAGTTGTCGGTTAACTCGGCGACTGAGCGGATTTTAAGCGAAAATGCCGGTCTTATGCCCGCGCCGGGGGTGTAAACATATTCCTGAACACCGGCATGACCCTGCCCGTCCTTATCCATTTGCCGCATGCTGCTCGCTCTGTTCCGCCTTTTTGCCGCCTTGCCGCTACCCGTTGCGCACGCCATCGGGCGCGCGGCCGGGCTTGCCGTGTACGCCTGGCCGGGCAAGTACCGGCGCAGGCTTCAGGCCAATGCGGCGCAGGCCGGCTACCCGGGCGCGGCGTTCGCCCGCCATGCAGCGGCCGAAACCGGCGCGATGATTCTTGAGAACCCGCGCGTCTGGTTCAAGAACGAGCAAAGCCTGGCCCAAGTGGTGTCGGACGATAACGACGTGGTCGCGTCCGCCCGGGCCGAAGGCCGCGGCATTCTGTTTCTGACGCCGCACCTGGGCTGCTTCGAGATCACCGCCCGCTATCTGGCCCGCCAGATGCCCATGACGGTGATGTTCCGCCCCCCGCGCAAGGACGTGCTGGCGCCACTGCTTGAGACGGCGCGCAACAGTTCGGCCGTCAACGCCGTGCCGGCCACCATGCAGGGCGTACGCGAATTCGTGCGGGCGCTGCGCCGGGGCGAGTCAGTCGGCATGCTGCCCGACCAGGCGCCCAGCGTGGGCGACGGCGTGTGGGCGCCGTTTTTCGGCCGTCTGGCCTACACGATGACGCTGCCCAGCAAACTGGCGACGCAAACCAATGTGCCAATCATCCTGACCGCCGGCGAACGCCTGCCCAAGGGCCGGGGCTGGCGCATCCATTACGTCCGGGTGCCAGAACCGCTGCCGGCCGAGCCTGAAGCCCAAGCCGCCCTGATCAACGCCGCAATGGAAACGCTGATCCGCCGCTGCCCCGAGCAATACCTGTGGAGCTACAACCGCTACAAGACCCCGCGCGGCGCGCCTCCGGCGCCCGACACCGCCCCGGCTTCACCGCCCCCGGCCCCCTGACGCCACGGCCGCCCGGTCTTTTTCCCCACACGATGAACAATTCAAAAACTCGCACGCTGGTCACTCTGTTGAAATGGTTCGGCCGCATCAAGCCGTCGACGCGTCTGCGCATCGGCGCCGTCCTGGGGTGGCTTGCCCCGCGGCTGGCCAAGTCCCGCGCGCGCATCGTGCGCCGCAATCTTGAACTCTGCTTTCCCGATCAGCCCGAATCCGTGCGTGAGAAATGGGTAGCGGACCATTTCCGCGCGCTGGCGCAGTCCATCGTCGACCGGGGCGTGCTCTGGTACGGCACCCCCGAGGCCGTCAAGGACATGGTCACGCAGACCGGGGCCGACCGCATCAATGCGCTGATCGCCGAGGGCCGCCGGGTGATTCTGCTGGCGCCGCACTTTATCGCGATGGACGCCGCCGGCACCCGCCTGACCATGGAAGTGCCCAGCTCCGCCTCCATGTACACCCCGCAAAGCGACCCGCACATTGATGCCGTCGTGGCGGCCGGACGCGCCCGTTTCAACGAAGTGTTCCTGGTCAGCCGCAAGGACGGCGTGCGCGACCTGATCCGCCATCTACGCGCGCCCCGCCCGGTGTATTACCTGCCCGACATGGACTTCGGCCGCCAGGGTTCGGTGTTCGTGCCGTTCTTCGGCGTGCAGGCGGCCACGCTGCTGGCCACCGCCCAGCTCGCCAAGAAATGGGACGCCGCCGTGCTTCCCATCGTGGGTTTCTGGAACCCGGATACCGGCCGCTACCATATCGATGTCTTGCCGCCGCTTGAGAACTTCCCGGGCGATGCGTCGCTGGAAGACGCCACAGCGCGTCTGAACCGCGAGCTGGAATCCTGGGTGCGCCGCTGCCCCAGCCAGTACTACTGGGTGCACCGCCGCTTCAAGACCCGTCCCCCGGGCGAACCCAAACTCTATTGAGGCCTGGCGCTCGGCCGCCGGCCGCCCAAATAATGGGCGATAATCGCCGGATGAACTGGAACTTCACCAAAATGCATGGCGCGGGCAACGACTTTGTCGTGCTCGACGGGGTCCGCCAGACCATCGACATGACGCCCGAACGGGCGCGCGCCTTGGGCGACCGGCACTTCGGCATTGGCGCCGACCAGATCCTGCTGGTCGAACCCGCCACCCGCCCGGACGCTGATTTCCGCTATCGCATTTTCAATTCCGACGGCAGCGAAGTCGAACACTGCGGCAACGGCGCGCGCTGCTTCGTGCGCTTCGTGCACGAGCAAGGCCTGTCCGACCGCAACCCGCTGCGCGCCGAAATCGCCACCGGCATCCTCGTCCTGGACGAAGGCGACGACGAACAGGTCACCGTTGAAATGGGCAGCACCCGCTTCGACCCCGCCGCGCTGCCATTCGACACCACCGGCCTGGCCTCGCAACGCGAAGGCGAAGACACGCTCTGGGAGCTGGACCTTGACGCGCCCGCTGGCGTCGCCAACAAGGTGCTGCTGTCCGCCGTGGCCATTTCCAATCCGCACGCGGTGCAGGTCGTCGACAACGTCGACACCGCGCCTGTCGGCATCCAGGGCCCGCTGATCGAAACCCATCCGCGCTTTGCGCGCCGCGTCAACGCGGGCTTCATGCAAATCGTTGACCGCCACAACATCCGCCTGCGCGTCTTCGAACGCGGTGCGGGCGAAACGCTGGCCTGCGGCACGGGCGCCTGCGCCGCGGTGGCTGCCGGCATCCGCCGCGGCCTGCTGGAATCGCCCGTGCGCGTGCAAACGCGCGGCGGCGTGCTCACCATTGCCTGGAACGGCGAACAACTGCGCATGACCGGCCCGGCCGAATCCGTGTTCACGGGGCAGGTCGACATCGACAAGCTCGTCTTCTCCATGGCGCTGAATCGCTGACCCTATGACTGATACCACCTTCACCGCCCAGGACATCGCCGCTTTCCTGCAAGACCACCCCGGCTTCTTCGACGAACACGCCGACGTGTTCGCCGCCATGCAGGTGCCGCATCCGCACGGCACGCGCGCCATCTCGCTGGGCGAGCGCCAGATTCTGACGCTGCGCGAACGCAACCGCGAACTGGAATGGCGCCTGCAAGAACTCGTGCGCAACGCCACCGCCAATGAAAGCATCGGCACGCATGTGGCCAAATGGTGCAGCCGCCTGCTGTCTGAAAACGACCCGCAGCGCGTGCCGGGCGAAATCGCGCTGGGCCTGGCCGAACAATTCGAACTGAACCACGTGGCGCTGCGCCTGTGGGACTTGTCGGAATTGCCCGCCACCGGCTACGGCGAACCCGTCTCGCAAGACGTGCGCACGTTCACCGACAGCCTGAAGACGCCTTACGTCGGCACCGACACCGACTTCGAAGCGGCCGGCTGGCTCGACAGCAAGCCGAAGTCGCTGGCGCTGGTGCCGTTGCGCCTGGAAGCCGACGGCGCGGCCGTCGGCCTGCTGGTGCTGGGTTCTGACGATCCCGAGCGCTTCACGCCCGAAATGGGCACGGCGTTTCTGGAATCCATCGGCCAACTGGCCTCCGCAGCGCTGCATCGTTTGAACCCGGCCTCGCCGAAGGTCTGACGCAGCAGCATCTATCGCATCGGATCTCTCCCAACGGGTCTACCTCAACGACGAGCGGACATGAACCAGGCACCGGACAGCACTACTCAAGACGCCACGCCGCTGCCTGATCCAATGCACGCCTGGCTGCGCCATCTGGAAACCAACCGCCGTTATTCGCCCCACACGTTGGACGGCTATCGGCGCGAGCTGCATTTCCTGCGCGACCTTGCCGACCGCGCCCGCCTGCCGCTGGACAAGATCGCCAACGGCCACATCCGGCAATTCGTGGCGCGCCTGCACGCGCAGGGCCGCGGCCCGCGCAGCCTGGCCCGAACGCTGGCCGCCTGGCGCGGCTTCTATCAATGGTGGGCGCCATCCATCGACCTGGCAGGCAACCCCGTGGCAGGCGTGCGTGCCCCCAAAGCGCCGCGCGGCTTGCCCAAGGCGTTGTCCGTGGAACAGACGCAGGCGCTGCTGGACCGGCCGCCCGCCAAGGTCGCCAACGAACCCGCCGCGCTGCGCGATCAGGCGATGCTTGAATTGCTGTATTCCAGCGGCTTGCGGCTGTCGGAACTGGTGGGGCTGGACTTGCGCTACACACGGTCGGCCGACTATGAATCGCGCGGCTGGTTAAAGCTGGACGAGGCCGAGGTCGAAGTGCTGGGCAAGGGCGGCAAGCGCCGCTCGGTGCCGGTGGGTCAGGCAGCCATTGCCGCCTTGCAGAAGTGGATCGCGGTGCGGCCACAGCTGGCGCCGCCCAACCCCGGCCCGCAAGATGCCGCCGCCTTGTTCCTGGGCGCGCGCGGCAAACGCATTTCGCCACGCGTGGTGCAGCTGCAATTGGCGCAGATCGCGCAACAGGCGGGGCTGCCCACCCACGTGCACCCCCACGTTTTGCGCCACAGCTTCGCCAGCCATGTGCTGCAATCGGCGCAAGATCTGCGCGCGGTGCAAGAGATGCTGGGCCACGCCAATATCTCTACCACCCAGGTCTACACCCGGCTGGACTTCCAGCATCTGGCCAAGGCCTACGACCAGGCGCATCCGCGCGCCGGCCGCAAATCCTGAGCGCCTAGCCGCCCCCGGCCACCATGCCGCCCAGCAGCATGACGCCCAACAACAGCACCGCCAACGCCGCCAGCGCCTCAACGCCATAACGCAAGCGCGCCGCGCCCGCGCTGGACAAGCGGTTGCCGATACGCGTGGCCGCGCCGCCCGCGGCCACCGCCAGACAAGCCAGCGCCGCCACCGTCAACCCGGTGCCCAGCCCCATCGCCAACGCCGACGCAACGCCCGCCAGAAAAAAGCCTTGCGACAAGGCGAACACCAGCACGATCAGCGCGCCACTGCACGGACGCAATCCCACCGCCAGAATGGCCGAGCCGGCGCGCCGCCAGTTCAAGGCGCCCGCCACCTGGTCAGGTGCGGGCACATGCGCATGGCCGCAACCGCAATCGTGATCGTGATCGTGATCGTGATCGTGTTGATCGTGGTGGTGGTGAACATGTGCATGCGGCGTGGGCGCATGCACGGCAATCGCACGCAACGCCGCGGCGCCCTTCAACGCCGGCTCTGCGGCGGGCGTCGCCGCAACCAGCTCACGCCGGCGGCGCAGCAACGGCCGAATCGCCTTGATCCACACCAGCCACGCACCCAGCAACGTCACCAATGCATAGGACGCCAGCTCCAGCCAACGCGTGGCCTGGTTCATCGTGGCGGCGGTGGCGTTGAACACCACCGCCAGCACCGCCACCATTGCAATCGCCACCAGCGCCTGGATCAGCGCGGACGCCAAGGCCAGCAGCGCACCGTTGCGCGCCGTCTGCCGGTTGGCCAGCACGTAGGAAGAGATCACCGCCTTGCCGTGCCCGGGTCCCAGCGCATGAAACACGCCATACGCGAATGACAGGCCGATCAAGGTCCACGCCGCGCCACCTTCCGCTTGCCAGGCACGCACCGCGCCCGTCAGCTGGCGATAGAAATGGCTTTGCCAGACCGACACTTGCCCGAAGAAGCTGGCCAGCCAGCCCGGGCCACCCATACCCGCGCTGCTTTCGGGCACGCCGAAAGGATGCGCGCCTTGCGCCGCCGCCGCGCCCATGCCGCTCAGCAGCAGCACAGCCGCCAGCCACAGCATCGCGGGATGACGCCGCGCTACGGGCATCGCACCTCGATGCGGTGCGTCAGCCCCTTGGTGATGGCAAAGAGTTCGTCCGGCAACGCGTCCGGGTCGGCCGGGATCGCGGCCAGTTGCTGCATGGTCTTCCAATCCAGTTCCTTGGGCTTGCGGTAGGCGGACGTGCACACGGCGGCCTCCGGGCCGCCCAGCGACACCGCACCCTTTTCATCAAAGGCGTACGCCACGAAATAGGTGGGATCGTAGATATCCACCTGCGCGCCGTCCGCGCCCGGCGCCACGGGCGTGGCCAAGGGCAAGGTGAACGACAGCGTCAAGCGCGTGGTCTTCGGATTCCAGTCAACACGCGCATCGCGCGGCGCGGCAAACGCGGCCATCTTGCCTTCGACCGTCACACGGGTGAAGTAATGCGAAATCGGTTCACCCAGCGCCGTCATCCAGTCGTTCGCCATGCCCTTGAGCGTATCGGCGGACAAGGAGCCGTCCTTGCTCTTCTTCAGGCCTTGCGTGGCGTAGGCGCCAAACATTTCATCAAACAGCCAGACCTGGCGCACGGCCGTGATGCGGTGCTGCGCATCGACGTCGATAACCGCGCGGGCGTCGATCCACATATGCGGGTGCGCGCTGGCGGCACCGGCCGCCAGCAGTGCCGTCGCGGCGGTCAGGGCTGCAAGGCCGCGGCGAGCTGACGTACGTTCCATTCAAACATTTCCAGATAGGTAGCGCCGGGCTGTCCGGGCTTGGACAGCGCATCGGAATAAAGCGTACCACCCACCTTGGCGCCGGTCTCGCGTGCAATCTGCTGCACCAGTTTCGGGCTGGTGATGTTCTCGATGAACACCGCCGGCACCTTGTCACGCTTGACCTGTTCGATGATGCGGGCGACTTCGCCGGCAGACGGTTCGGCGTCCGTCGACACGCCCATCGCCGAAATGAATGTCACCCCATACGCATCGCCGAAATACCCGAACGCGTCGTGGGAAGTCACGACCTTGCGGCGCTCGGCGGGAATGGCGCCGAACGTCTGTTTTGCACGGGCATCCAGCGCTTCAAGTTTGGCGATGTAGGCGGTGGCGCGCTGGCGGTACGCGTCGGCGTGCGCGGGGTCGGCAGCGGCCAGACCCTCGGCCACGTTGCGCGCGTAGATCACGCCGTTGGCCAACGATTGCCAGGCATGCGGGTCCGCGTCGCCGTGGTGATGATGGCCGTCTTGCTGACCGTCTTTGTGGCCGTCCTTGTGGCCGTCCTTGGGGCCGTCTTTGTGATCCTCTTTGTGATCATGATCATGATCGTGGCCGTGATCATGGTCATGCTCGTCGTGCTTGTCGCCATGCCCATCGCCCGCGAACTTGCGCGGCGTGATGCCTTGCGACGCCACCACGGTCTGGCCCGCAAAGCCCGATGCCTTCGTCAGCTTGGGCAGCCAGGTTTCAAACTCCAGCCCGTTCACGAACAGCACGCGCGCGGCGGACAGCTTCTTCGCGTCGCCCGGCGTGGGTTCGTATTCGTGCGCGTCGCCGTCCGGCCCCACCAGCGTCGTCAGGCTCACGTCGTTGCCTCCCACCTCGCGCACGATGTCGCCCAGGATGGAAAAACTGGCCACGGCCTTCAGCGGCTCGGCGGCATGCGACACGCCGAACACGGCCGACAGGCACACGCCAGCCATGGCCAGCAACGCGCGCCGGCGCAGCGGCAGATTGGAACGCATAACGAATCTCCTTGGGAAGTCAGGCCGGACGCATGCCGCGCCGGGCCCGCAGCAGCCCGCCTTGCGGGCCGCCAACGATGGAAAACAGATAGCAGACGCCGGCCGCCAGAATGATCGACGGCGAGGCCGGCACGTTGAAGTGATAGGACACAAGCAACCCGCTCGCGGACGCCAGCACGCCGAAACTGGCCGCCAGCGGAATCTGGCGAGCCGCCGACCGCACCCAGAACCGGGCGGCCGCGGCGGGCAGCATCATGATCCCGACGACCATCAAAGTGCCCAGCACCTGGAAGCCCGCCACCAGATTGACAACCACCAGCACCAGGAAGCCCATGTGCACCCACCCGCCCCCGCCGCCGCTTGCGCGCAAGAAGCCCGGGTCCAGGCATTCGGCGACCAGCAGCCGGTAGATGGCCGCCAGCACCACCAAGGTCACGCTTGCCGTGATGGTCACCAGCAGCAGCGACGCGTCATCCAGGCCCAGCACCGTGCCGAACAGCACATGCAACAGATCCATGTTCGAGCCGCGCAACGACACCAGCAGCACGCCCAGCCCCAGCGAGATCAAATAGAAGGCCGCGAAACTGGCGTCTTCACGCAGCGGCGTCAGCCGTGCGACCAAGCCTGCCAGCAGCGCGACCGCCAGGCCGGTGGCGATGCCGCCCAGCATCATCGCGCCCAGCGACAGGCCCGACAGCAGGAACCCCGCCGCCACCCCCGGCAAGATCGCGTGCGACATCGCGTCGCCCATCAGGCTCATGCGCCGAAGCACCAGAAACACGCCCAGCGGCGCGGCGCCCAGCGACAAGGCGCACGCGCCCGCCAGCGCGCGCCGCATGAAGCCGTAATCCAGAAAGGGCGAGACCACCCATTGCGCCAAGCTCATGCGTAAGCCCTCGCGTGCCATTGCCGCGCGGTCTTCAGATGCGCGTCGTTCAAGGTATCGGCCGTGCCGCCCCAGGCCACGACCGAGCCGGACAGCAACAGACAATCGGGGAAGTGATCGCGCACCAGATCCAGGTCGTGCAGCACGGCGATCACGGTGCGGCCCTGGCCGTGCAAGCCGCACAACAGGGCCATCAAGTCGTCGGCGGTATGGCTGTCGACCGCGGCGAAGGGTTCGTCCAGCAGCAGCACGGGCGCATCCTGCACCAGCATCCGCGCGAACAACGTGCGCTGCATCTGCCCGCCCGACAGCGTGTCCACGCCGCGCGCGGCGGCATCGGCAAGACCAACGGTTTCCAGCGCATCCATGCAGCGGTCGAGTTCATCGTTGCGATAGCGGCGCCATCCGCCCACGCGGCGCCACGCGCCCATGGCGACCAGGTCCAGCACCGAAACGGGAAACGACCGGTCCAGCTCCGCCGCCTGCGGCAGCCACGCCAGCTCCGACCGCCCCGCGCCGCTGATGCGCACGCTGCCGGTCATGGGGCGCAGCACACCCATGATGCCTTTGATCAAGGTGGACTTGCCCGCCCCGTTGGGCCCCACCACGGCCGTCATTCCACCGGCGGCGAAGCGCCCCGACACCGACTTCAGTGCGGGGTGACCGTGCCAGCCGAACGAGGCGTCCGACAGTTCAATCGTGACTGGCGACGCGCTCATCGCGGCCACCAGTCCAAGGCCCAGCCGGTCAGCGCCCACAGCGTAGCGGCCGCCACCAGGGCAAAAGCCATGCGGCGCCAGGCGGAAACCAGAAAAGCGGAACGGGGCGCGGTGTGACGAGGCGCCGTGCAGCGAGGCGGGGTGCTTTGCCGGGAAGCGGCGCCGGGCCGCGCAGGCAGAAGCGAGAAATGAGACATGGAAAACGTAACGACGAAAGGCGAGGGACGAAGGGGGGAAGACAAGAAACCAAGATCGAAGACGAAGGCCGAAACCCGAAGGAATGCGACGGCGCCGACGCTCGGAATCGCAGTTTTAATATGTTATATCATAACTAATTGTGCTTGAATCTGCCGTCCTCGCCCGCATACCCATGTTTTCTGCTACCTTCCAGGCATCTCGCGCGCGTCGCGCGCGTCTTCCATTCAGATAAAGCCCGCCATGCCCGCTCCGCCCCGTTCCCCCCGCAGCGACACCGTCGGCGCCCAGCTCAGCGTCGCCGAGACGTTGTGCGAACAGCGCGGACGCCGCCTGACGCCCATCCGCCGCAAGGTGCTTGAGCTGCTGCTGCGCCACGGGCGCAGCCTGAAGGCCTATGAATTGCTGGACGCCATGCGCGAAGTGCACCCCGGCGCCGCGCCCCCCACCGTGTACCGCGCGCTGGACTTCCTGATGGACGAAGGCCTGATCCACCGCCTGGACGCCGTCAACGCCTGGAGCGCCTGTCACGACGCAGGCGGCGCACCGCACGATCTGCTGGTGGTCTGCACCGGCTGCGGCGCCGTGGCCGAAGTGTCCGACCCCGCCATGAGCCGCCAATTGGCCGAACGCGTCGCCCAAACGGGTTACGCCCTGGCCACGCACGAAACCGAAATTCGCGCGTTGTGTCCCCAATGCCAGCAGAAGCAACCCGCTGACGCCGGCCATCAGCACCATCATCACTAAGTCCTGATCCGCCGGACGGGTGTGTCCGCCGGCGCATCATCCGGATTTCAAAACCGTCATTCCATCGCCGTCATGCGCCCGCCTGACCCCGCCGCATGACGCTCTTGAAATCCGGCAGACCGCCCCAAAATAGTGATATCGCCCGATACTTGACGGCGTACAGCCGCGATCCGGACGGCTATGGCCCCTGGGTTGACCCGGGGTTTGCCCCCTGCCCCCGACTGTGCTGTAATCCTGCGTCCGGCCGCTATTGGCGGCCTTCGCAGCCTGTGGCAAACCTCATCCTGCACGGGAAAATCCCCTGTCAGGCCTGTGGGTTGAATGCCTAGACTTCAGCCTTGACCTCACGCTAGCAGCTTCGCCATGAACACCCCGCGCAGTTTGGACAAAATGGTTCCCGTCACCATCCTCACCGGCTTTCTCGGTGCGGGCAAGACCACCCTGCTCAAACGCATCCTGACCGAATTCCACGGCCGCCGCGTTGCGGTCATCGAAAACGAATTCGGACCGGAAAGCATCGACAACGACCTGCTCGTGCAAGACAGCGATGAAGAAATCATCGAACTGTCCAACGGTTGCGTCTGCTGCACGGTGCGTGGCGACCTGATGCGCACCCTGTCCGAGCTGCGCGTCAAGCGCGAAGCTGGCGAACTGAATTTCGAACGCGTCATTCTTGAGACGACCGGCATGGCCAACCCTGGCCCCGTCTGCCAGACGTTCTTCATGGATGACGACATCGCCGAGTACTACCGCCTGGATGCGGTGGTGACCGTGGTCGACGCCAAGCACGGCATGTCCACGCTCGACGAACAGCCTGAAGCCCAGAAGCAAGTCGGTTTCGCCGACCGCATCCTGATCTCCAAGCGCGATCTGGTCAACGAAGCTGACTACGAAGCGCTGCGCCACCGCCTGGTTCACATGAACCCGCGCGCGCCGATCACGCCGGTCAATTTCGGCGAAGTCGACCTGAAGTCGATCATCGACATCAGCGGCTTCAACCTGAATTCCATTTTGGACATCGACCCGGAATTCCTGGCCGATGAACACCCCGACGCCGCCCACTCGCACGAGCATGGGCACGACCACGGACACGATCACGGCCATGGCCACGATCACGACCATGATCACGACGGCGATTGCGGGGCGCATTGCAATCATGCCCACCATCACCACCACCAGCACGACGACGAAATTGGCGCGTTCGTGTTCCGTTCCAACAAGCCGTTCGATCCCGCGCGTCTTGAGGAATTCCTGGGCGGCGTGGTTCAGGTCTATGGCCCCGACCTGATGCGCTACAAGGGCATCCTGTACATGAAGGGCATCAACCGCCGCATGTTGTTCCAGGGTGTGCACATGATGATGGGCGCCGAACCCGGCAAGCCGTGGACCGCGGCCGAAAAACCGTCCACCAAGATGGTGTTCATTGGACGTAAGCTGCCCCAGGAGATTTTCACCCGGGGCTTGGAGCAGTGCCTGGCGGGGTAATCCCCCTTCCTGACGTGACGCGATGCGACGAAGGCAGTACTGTGAGGTACGAATAGCGTAAGCAACCAGCAACACGACCGGGAAAGGACGCCCGCGCCAGGATCGATTCATAGTGGAGTGTTTTCATGGCTACCAAGGCAGCAACCAAAAAATCAAGCAAGTCGACGAGCGATACGGCGATTGATCTGCCCAGCGAGAAGGAATTGCTGGCCATGCCCGAGTCCGACTATATGAACGAACGCCAATTGGCTTTCTTCAAGGAACGGCTCAAACAACTCGAACAGGACATCCTGGCCAACGCCGGCGAGACCACTGAGCACCTGCGCGAAACGCAGTTCGTGCCCGATCCCGCCGACCGCGCCACCATCGAGGAAGAACACGCCCTGGAGCTGCGCACCCGTGACCGCGAGCGCAAGCTGCTGAAAAAGGTGCAACAGTCCATCGCCCGCATCGACAGCGGCGAATACGGCTGGTGTGAAGAAACCGGCGAACCGATTGGCGTACCCCGCCTGTTGGCCCGCCCCACGGCCACCCTGTCGCTTGAAGCGCAGGAACGCCGTGAAATGCGCCAAAAGCTGTACGGCGACTGATCCGTCCCGTTATTCGCGCCATGCCCTGAAAGGCTATGCTGGTTTCCAGCATGGCCTTTTTTACTTGCGGTCACCCGCCCGCTTGATTTCCCTGGATCTGCCCCCAGCTAGTCCTTTCAAAGGAAGGAACGCATGGAACAATTTCACGCCACCACCATCGTGTGTGTGCGCCGCGGCAACCGCGTCGCGCTCGGAGGCGATGGCCAGGTCACCCTGGGCAACATCGTCGTCAAGGGCACGGCCCGCAAAATCCGCCGCCTGTACCACGACAAGATCCTGGCCGGTTTCGCCGGCGCCACCGCCGACGCATTCACGTTGCAGGAACGCTTCGAAGCCAAACTTGAAAAGCATCAGGGCAACCTGATGCGCGCTGCGGTTGAACTCACCCGCGACTGGCGCACCGACCGCGTCCTGCGCCGCCTGGAAGCCATGCTGATCGTGGCCGACACCGAGCACACGCTGGTGCTCACCGGCAACGGCGACGTCCTGGAACCCGAACACGGCCTGGCCGCCATTGGCTCCGGCGGCGCGTATGCCCAGTCAGCCGCGCTGGCGCTGTTGCGCAACACCGAGCTGTCGCCCGAGGCCGTCGTCAAGCAATCGCTGGAAATCGCCGGCGACCTCTGCATCTACACCAATCAGAACCACGTCATCGAAACGCTGGGCGACTGACGCCCGCCACGCGGCACGCGGGGCACGCCCCTCGCGCCGCGGCCGCTTCCCCAGCCCGCTCTAGCTTCAAGGATTCGCCCTCATGTCCGCATCCAACATGACGCCCGGAGAGATCGTCTCCGAACTCGACAAATACATCGTCGGCCAGAACCGCGCCAAGCGCGCGGTGGCGGTCGCCCTGCGCAACCGCTGGCGCCGCCAGCAGGTCGCGGAACCGCTGCGCCACGAAATCCACCCCAAGAACATCCTGATGATCGGCCCCACCGGCGTGGGCAAGACCGAAATCGCCCGCCGCCTGGCCAAGCTGGCCAACGCGCCCTTCATCAAGATCGAAGCCACCAAGTTCACGGAAGTGGGCTATGTGGGCCGCGACGTCGACACCATCATCCGCGACCTGACCGAATACTCGATCAAGCAAACGCGTGAACTGGAAATGCGCCGCGTGCGCACCCAGGCTGAAGACGCCGCCGAAGACCGCATCCTGGACGCCCTGGTCCCGCCCGCCCGCAGCGCCTCTGGCGAACCGGAACGTGGCGAAGACAACAGCGCCCGCCAGACCTTCCGCAAGCGCCTGCGCGAAGGCAAGATCGACGATCTGGAAATTGAGATCGAAATCGCCCAAGCCGCGCCGCAAATGGACGTCATGACGCCCCCCGGCATGGAAGAAATGGCCGAGCAGCTGCGCGGCATGTTCGCCGGCATGGCTCGCGACAAGAAGAAATCCAAGAAGATGAAGGTGCGTGAAGCCTTCAAACTGATCGTCGACGAAGAAGCCGCCAAACGCGTCAACGAAGAAGACCTGCGCACCGTCGCGATCAACAACGTTGAACAGAACGGCATCGTCTTCCTGGACGAAATCGACAAGATCGCGGCCCGCCAGGAATCGGGCGGCGCCGACGTGTCGCGCCAAGGCGTGCAACGCGACCTGCTGCCGCTGGTTGAAGGCACGACGGTCAACACGCGCTACGGCATGGTCCGCACGGACCACATCCTGTTCATCGCGTCGGGCGCCTTCCACCTGGCCCGCCCGTCGGACCTGATCCCGGAACTGCAGGGCCGCTTCCCGATTCGCGTCGAACTGGAATCGCTGACCGCCGAAGACTTCGTGCGCATCCTGTCCGACACGGACGCGTCGCTGACCAAGCAGTACACCGCCTTGATGGCCACCGAAGACGTGCAGCTGGAATTCACGGATGAAGGCGTGCGCCGCCTGGCCGAACTGGCCTACGACGTCAACGAAACCACCGAGAACATCGGTGCCCGCCGCCTGTACACGGTGATGGAGAAGCTGCTGGACGAGTTGTCGTTCGACGCCACCTCCAGCCAGGCCAAGCACGTCACCATCGACGCGGCCTACGTCAATTCGCAATTGGCCGAAGCCGCCAGCAGCCAGGATCTGGCCCGCTACGTGCTGTAAGCCGGGATGGGCACGGGGCCGGGTCTTACGATTCAATCAGCCCCGACCCTGCATCGGCAAAAAGCCGCTTGCCGCGTGATTGCGGTAAGCGGCTTTTTTATGGGAGCGGGGTCAGGTCGCGGTCTTCAGGTCGTCGATGTGTAGGTCGTCGATGTTTAGGTCGTCGTTTTTAGGTCGTCGCTTTTAGGTCGCCGTTCTCAGGTCGCCGTTCTCAGGTCGCCGTTCTCAGGTCGCCGTTTTCAGGTCGCCGTTCTCAGGTCGCCGTTTTCAGGTCGCCGTTTTCAGGTCGTAATCTTCAGACCGATATCTTCAGGACCGCGAGCCCCAATTTGTGATCTTCAGTTCGTGATCGCCGTCACCACGTACTTGCCATCCTTGCGCGTCGCGGTGAAGCGCACCTTGTCGCCCGCCTTGATCTTGGCCAGCAAGGCCGGATCGGCGTCGTACACCAGCGTCATGGCCGGCAGGTCCAGCGCCTTGATCTCATCGTGCTTGATCGTCACCTTGCCCGCAGCAGGGTCCACGCGCCGCACTTCCCCGCTGGCGTCGGCCTGCTGCGCAAACGCCAGCGGCGTCGCCAGCGACACAACGGCCATCGCGGTCGCGACAGCCATGGGCATTGCATATTTGCGGTCAAAAGCCATACAGGCATCCTCCATTGACAGCGAAAGCCAAAGAGCCGGAACACACCGCCCTTCCCGCTTTCCACAATGCTAGGATACCGCCGTTATGAAACAGTTCCTGCGGCAGAACGCAACAATCCTGACGGTTGATTGCGAACCGGCCCCCTCTCTCCTGGGCGCCCGCTTACCGCTGGACGCAACCCCCCACATTTATCCAATTCAGGACGTTTCCCATGGCCAACCGCTTATCTGTCATTGCCACCCGCACGGGAGACGACGGCACCACCGGGCTGGGGGACGGATCACGCACTCCCAAGGACGCGCCGCGCATCGCTGCGTTGGGTGATGTGGATGAGCTGAACAGCGTCATCGGCGTGCTGCTGGCGGAACCGCTGCCGCCCGAGATCTCGATTGATCTGATGGCGATCCAGCACGACCTGTTCGACATGGGCGCGGAACTCTGCATCCCGGGGCATACCGCCGTCAGCGACGACCAGGTCGCGCGTCTGGATGCGCGCCTGGCGCATTACAACGGGTCGCTGACGCCCTTGCGCGAGTTCATCCTGCCCGGCGGCACGCGGGCCGCGGCGCAGGCGCATGTTGCGCGGACGGTTTGCCGAAGAGCCGAACGGGCCGTGGTGGCGTTAGCGGGAGTTGAAACGGTGAACCCGCCGGTGCGGCAATATTTGAACCGGCTGTCGGATCTGATGTTTGTGTTGGCGAGATGTATAAATAGTGCTGCGGGCACCGGCGATGTGTTCTGGGCTAGCCCGAACGCGCGTAAGGCCACGTAACTCGTGAGATGAATTGCAAGGGCTCCGAGCGGCAGCGTATGGCAGCAAGTCTTGTAACGTACTTATTTCACACCACAGTTTGTTGCATTTATTAGGTCGTGCTAAAGCACTTGCGGCATAATTGCGGGTTAATCAGCGGGTTTGCGTGCACGCTCAACGCTCAAGGACTATATAAGAATGAGTATTATTGTTACCGGCGGGGCAGGGTTTATCGGCTCCAATTTTGTACTCGACTGGTTCCAGGAAAGCAGCGAACCCGTCGTGACATTGGATAAGCTCACCTACGCGGGCAATCCCGAAAACTTGGCGTCGTTGAAAGACAACCCCGCCCATCAGCTCGTCCGGGGCGACATCGGTGACTTTGATCTCGTCAGCCGCCTGCTTGCCGAGCACAAGCCGCGCGCCGTCCTCAACTTCGCCGCCGAGTCGCATGTGGACCGCTCGATCCACGGCCCGGGCGAATTCATCCAGACCAACATCGTCGGCACCTTCCACCTGCTGGAAGCCGTGCGTGCGTATTGGAGCGCGCTGCCGGACGATGAACGCGCCGCGTTCCGCTTCCTGCATGTCTCCACCGACGAAGTCTATGGTTCCCTGGAAAAGGACGACCCTGCCTTCAGCGAGACCAACCGCTACGAACCCAACAGCCCTTACTCGGCCAGCAAAGCCGCCAGCGACCACTTGGTGCGTGCGTATCACCATACGTACGGCCTGCCGGTGTTGACGACCAATTGCTCGAATAACTACGGGCCGTATCACTTCCCTGAGAAGCTGATTCCGCTGGTTATCCACAACGCGCTGGCCGGCAAGCCGCTGCCAATCTACGGCAATGGGCAACAGATTCGAGACTGGCTGTACGTGAAGGACCATTGCTCGGCGATTCGCCGCGTGCTGGCCGACGGTCAACTCGGCGAAACGTACAACGTGGGCGGCTGGAACGAAAAGGCCAACCTGGATGTGGTCCACACGCTTTGCGCGCTGCTTGACGAACTCAGCCCCCGGGCGGATGGCCAGCCGTACAAGAACCAGATAACGTTCGTAAAGGATCGCCCCGGCCACGATCAGCGTTATGCCATCGACGCTTCACGCCTGGAGCGCGAGCTGGGCTGGAAGCCTGCTGAGACGTTCGATACCGGCATCCGCAAGACGGTGCAGTGGTACCTGCAAAATCAGGAATGGGTCGCAAATATCACCAGTGGTGCGTATCGCGATTGGGTTACCACTCAATACAGCGCCTGAACCATCGCGACGCGTTCCCCGCCAAGATCTCGTATTGTCGGCAGCTACCCTAGACTATTCCGGGCCCCAAGAACCCAGAAAACAACCGCGACCACCTCGAGTTTCCGTTTTGCCAAATAGCCGAGTATCTATGCAGGTAGCCCAGTGAGCCAGCAAGTTGCCATCCTCCTTTGCACATATCAGGGCGAAAAGTACCTGGCTGCGCAACTGGACTCGTTTGCAGCGCAGACTTACCCGTGTTGGAAACTCTGGGTATCAGATGACGGCTCGACCGATGCGACTCTGGATCAGTTGAGGGCTTTTTCCCAGCTCCACAAGCCCGGGCAAGTCACGCTGCAAGCCGGACCTCGCAAGGGATTCGTCAAGAATTTCATGTCGTTGATCTGCGAGCCCGCTTTGCACGCGGACTATTACGCCTTGTCTGATCAAGACGATATTTGGCACCCCAACAAGCTGGAACGTGCCGTAAAGTGGCTGCGGGAAGTGCCAGAAGAACAGCCCGCGCTGTACTGTACCCGGACCGAACTAATCAACGGGGCGGGCCAACCCATCGGCTTCTCACCATTGTTTAATCGCCCACCAGCATTTGCCAATGCACTCATGCAAAACGTTGCAGGCGGGAATACCATGGTGATGAACAATGCCGCCCGCGACCTGTTGGTCGAGGCAGGTGCAGACATAGACGTCGTCGCCCACGATTGGTGGATTTATATCGTTGTAAGCGCCTGTGGCGGTCGTGTCCATTACGACAGTGAGCCTTCGCTGCGCTATCGCCAGCATGGAGATAACCTGATTGGCGCCAATGCCGGCCTAAGCGCGCGCCTGCTACGGATCAAAATGCTATTCCAAGGACACTTAAAAACCTGGACCAACCAGCATATTCAAGCGCTTTCGCCCTTGCTACCCAAACTGACGCCCGACAATCGTCGCATGTACGACCGCTTTATCTCGGCGCGCCAACGGAGCCTGTTTCCAAGGGTAGTGGGCATTAAACGTTCCGGGGTTTATCGTCAGACCTTGCTGGGCAATCTCGGATTATTGGCCGCCGCGTTGACTAATCGAATTTGAGAACTATTATGAAAATCCTGCTACTCGGCAAAGATGGGCAAGTCGGACACGAATTAAAGCGCACACTGTTGCCGCTGGGCGACGTGCATGCCTTCGGCCGCCAAGGCGCCAATCTGGAAAATGTGGAAACGTTGCGCCAATTGCTCGTTCGCCAAGCGCCGGACATGATCGTGAATGCCGCCGCCTATACCGCAGTGGACAAGGCCGAAACCAATCAAGACGTCGCCCGGACAGTGAATGCCGACGCCGTTGCGGAAATCGCGCGGTACGCAAAGGAAAATGACGCCCTGTTTGTGCATTACTCCACCGATTACGTGTTCGATGGCAGCAAAAATGCTCCTTACGACATCGACGACCAGACAAATCCGCAAAGCGTGTATGGTGCGACGAAACTGGCGGGCGAGGCAGCAATTGCCGCCAGCGGCTGCAAGGCGCTCATCCTGCGTACGAGCTGGGTGTTCTCGGCCCATGGCGGAAATTTCATCAAAACGATCTTGCGCCTTGCCAAAGAGAGAGATGCCTTGAGTATCGTGGCTGACCAACATGGTGCACCGACATCGGCCGAATTGATCGCAGACGTCACCGCCCTGGCTATTGCCGGCTACCAGCAAGGCACACTCGCCACTGGCATCTACCACGTGACTGCCGCCGGCCACACTACATGGCATGGCTTGGCGACACATGTCGTCGCGCGCGCTCGCCGCAATGGCTTGGCCCTCAAAGTCGAGCCTGACAATATCACTGCCATTACGACCGAGCAGTACCCGGTGCCCGCGACCCGACCGAAAAATTCTCGTTTGAATACGATCGCCCTGACCGCTCCGCTCAAGCTACAACTGCCGGACTGGACGGTGCATGTTGACCGCACGGTCGATCAAATTACGTCATTGGAACTTTCCGCATGAAACGCAAAGGCATTATCCTGGCCGGCGGCTCCGGCACCCGACTGCATCCCGCCACGCTCGCGATCAGCAAGCAATTGCTACCGGTCTTTGATAAGCCGATGATCTACTACCCGTTGAGCACGCTGATGCTCTCGGACATTCAAGACATCCTGATCATCTCGACCCCGCAAGATACGCCGCGGTTCCAGCAACTGCTTGGTGACGGTTCGCAATGGGGTTTGAACCTTCAATATGCAGTGCAGCCCTCTCCCGATGGCTTGGCACAGGCATTCCTGATCGGTGAATCCTTCCTCGGCAATGATCTGTCTGCGCTCGTGCTGGGCGACAACATTTTCTATGGCCACGACTTCCATCAGCTTCTGGCCAACGCCAATGCACGTGTCGAGGGTGCCAGCGTGTTTGCTTATCACGTCCATGATCCCGAACGTTATGGCGTGGCAGAATTCGACGAAAAGGGCAAGGTCCTTTCGTTGGAAGAAAAGCCAAGCAAGCCGAAATCCAACTACGCGGTCACCGGGCTGTACTTTTACGACGAAAATGTTGTCGAGATCGCCAAGCAGATCAAGCCTTCGCCGCGCGGCGAACTGGAAATCACCGATTTGAACCGCGTCTATCTGGAGCAGAGCAAGTTGGGCGTCGAGATCATGGGCCGGGGCTATGCCTGGCTGGACACCGGCACCCACGAGTCCCTGCTCGAGGCCAGTCAATTCATTTCGACCTTGGAAAACCGCCAAGGATTGAAAGTTGCTTGTCCGGAAGAAATCGCATTCCGCAACCAGTGGATCACTCCAGAGCAACTGGAGACCTTGGCGGCGCCGCTGGCCAAGAACGGATACGGCAAGTATCTGCAGCGTCTGCTTGTCGAAAAGGTGTACTGATGAAAGCATCTCCTCTTGCAATCCCTGAGGTCATCCTGTTCGAACCCAAGGTTTTTGGAGACGATCGCGGGTTCTTCTTTGAAAGCTTTAATCACCGGGTATTCGAAGACGCCATACAACGCGAAGTGCAGTTTGTGCAAGACAACCACTCGCGCTCCAGCAAAGGCGTATTGAGAGGTTTGCACTATCAAATTCAGCAGCCGCAGGGCAAGTTGGTACGTGTTGTCCAAGGCGAAGTCTTCGACGTAGCCGTAGACCTGCGTAAGTCCTCTCCCCATTTTGGTAAATGGGTTGGAGCATTGCTTAGTGCAGAGAACAAGCACCAGCTATGGGTTCCTGAAGGATTTGGCCATGGCTTCGTCGTGCTGTCCGACACCGCCGAATTTCTCTACAAAACGACTGACTACTACGCGCCCGCGCACGAGCGTTGCATTGCCTGGAACGATTCAAAGTTGGCGATCAATTGGGGCATTACTGGAGAACCAACGGTTTCTGCAAAAGATGCGTTGGGGAAGCCATTCCAGGAAGCCGACCACTTTGAATGAGGCGGCGCTGAAGGCTGCCAACGACTGACCCTTGACCGCAGGACTTAACCGCCTCCCAATCGACCGCATATGGTTTTCTCATATCATTCATGAAAAGCAATACCAAACCGAACGATGCCGCCTCGTTCCACGCTCTTTCCGGTCATCGGGGTGCCGCTGGGACCGACGCCGACGGCTACACGCCAGACTCGTCGAAGCTCATCGCATTCTATCTACCCCAATATCACCGGGTTGAAGAGAATTCACTCTGGTGGGGGCCGGGCTTTACGGAATGGACGAACGTGGCGGGCGGGAAGCCGAATTTCGAGGGGCATTATCAGCCACACATACCTCGCGATCTGGGCTTCTACGACTTGGAGCGCGTCGAAACAATGCGTGAACAAAGCGCACTGGCGCGCGAATACGGCGTTCACGGGTTCTGCTTTTATTACTATTGGTTCAGCGGACGGCGCATTCTTGAACGCCCGCTCAATAACTTTCTCTCGTCCGACATCGACATGTCGTTCTGCCTGTGTTGGGCCAATGAAAACTGGACTCGGACGTGGGACGGTGATACCAAAAGCGTATTGCTCGAACAAAAGTACGCCGAAGGGGATGAAGAGCGCTTTATCCGAGACATCTATCCATTTCTTGCTGACCCACGCTACATACGCGTGGACGGCAAACCATTGCTGGTCGTTTACCGCATCAAAGAATTGCCAGACCCTGCGCTATCGATCCGCAAATGGCGTCGAGAGGCTGAACGGCTGGGGTTGCCCGGTCTACACGTGTCGGTGGTGGATTTCTACGACATTAGTGATCCACGAGAAGTCGGCGCCGATGCGATGGTCGAATTCCCCCCGCACAAATTCAATGGCCCGCAGAATCGCCCAGAGTCAACGCCCGCCATGTCCAACCCCAACTTCCAAGGTGGCTTGATCGACTATCCGCGGGTGATCGCCCAAAGTATGTTGCGCACACAGCCCCCATTCACGCTTTATCGGGGGATCATCCCCAGTTGGGACAACACCGCACGTAGACAGGACACGGGCACCATCATTGTCAACGCTACGCCAGCATTTTTCGGCACCTGGCTCAAGTACCTGCGCACTTACACCCGAGCGACTCGCCCCGATGCTTCCGATCCATTTATCTTTGTGAACGCATGGAACGAATGGGGCGAAGGTTGCCACCTTGAGCCAGACCTCAAGTGGGGCTTGGGCTATCTGGACGAAGTCGCCCGCACTTCGTATGTATCCGCACGAGCCCCTATCTCGCTTGAACAAGCAAGGGACTCCGCGTTCCAGCAGGTGGCCAAGCTGGCTTCCCAAGACGGCACCAAGATTACGGCGGACCTCAGCAAGCACAAGCCCATGAATTCCCGGGTTCAGCGCGTCGCTCACGCCTTACGCAAGGTGCCTGTGTTGCATACGATTGCGCGCAAGCTGTATCGCGCGGCCCACGCACTTTTGCATTGATATGTCTCGCACTGCTGCCGTTGTTGCCCATTTCGATCCGGACAACCTGCTCGATTCGACATTTCGTGCAGTCCTGGACGATCTTGAAGCGAGGTGCGATGCCGTCATTCTTGTCACGACCAGTGAGCTCGCGCGAGAGTACATTCCGACGAGCCCAAAGATCAGAACGATTGTTCGGCCAAACATCGGCTACGACTTCTACAGCTATCGTGTGGGTATTGCCGCCCTCTTGGAGCAAGGGGGTAGCGATCGCCTGTTGCTGCTCAATTCAAGCTACCTGATTACCGACCTTACACAGTATCGGCAAGCAGTGACAAACATGCTGCACCGGCTGGACCAAGCCGATGTCGTTGCCGTTACTCAGTCCAGCCAATGGCAATGGCACCTGCAATCCTATCTACTCGCGCTAAGCGGCGAGGTGCTTCTCAGTCCATGGTTCCAGGGTTGGCTTTCCACGTTATCGCCACGCAACTCCAAGATCGAGACAATCCTGTCTGGTGAGCTGGGATTGTCAGCTGCTTTCATGGCCAATCGGGCGAAGGTAGAGCCTCTTTTTCGTCCGACGACTCTGGAGCGCTGGCGGGCAATGGCAGTCTGGGGATACAAGCGCCTTACCCTCAGGACTCTGCCCCATCTAATGCGCCCGTCGTTCTGGCGTACGCTTGGACAGTTCAATCCCACGCATTTCCAAGCGAGAGCTCTGGCGCGGCAGGCGGGGCTGATCAAAACCGAACTCGTCAGAAACAACCCTCATCGGTTGAGCTTGGCATGGTTGCCCAAGGTGTGTTCGCCGCACGAGTTGGAAGCCATTCAACAGTTGGTTGAGCGCTCCCGCGTCCATTACCGATTCAAACGTGGCAACCTGACGACGTTGGAAACCACCACAGACCCATTGCCGTGGCAGCGTATCATCCACTCGGGCCCAGTTGGCCAATCCGGTGTTCGGGTTGCCGTGGTCGTGCATATCTTCTATCCCGAATTGGCGAAAGAAATCTATGCCCTGATCCGGAATATCGTCGAACCTTTCGACTTGATCATCACGACGCCACACGAAGGAGCAGTAGCCAGCCTCATAGACCTATTCTCAGATCTCGCCGCCAGCGTAACGGTTTCGCTTTCGGAGAATCGAGGCCGTGACGTCGGGCCGTTTCTGGCAGTCCATCGTAGCGGATTGCTTGAAAACTACGATGCTGTCTTAAAGCTGCACTCCAAGAAAAGTACCTACAGTGATCGGGGGCAAGATTGGCAACAAAGTCTGTTTTCTCAACTTTGTCGCGATTCTCGAACCGTAAACCAAAGCATCGCCTTGCTCCGTACTGGGCGAGTTGGCATGGTTGGGCCGCATGACTACTATCTGAGCCACCCACACTACTGGGGGGCCAATCAGACGGTCGTTCATAGGTTGGCACAGAGTCTGACCACCGTTCGGCTGCAGGACAAAGACGTACCGCTGGGTTTCTTTGCCGGAACCATGTTCTGGTTCGCTCCGAAAGCCATCGCCGCTCTACACGATATTCCGGTAGCGCTACTGGATTTCGAGCCTGAGAACGGCAAGCAAGATGGTACTCTGGCCCACGCGCTGGAACGACTGTTCGGCCTGCTGCCTCGATTCAGCGGCTACAACGTAACCAGCCTGGCGCTGGCGGGACGAGATTTCAATGAGGTCACTACGCTTGGCAATACGGTTCCAGTGCTGATGAAGCCGCCGGAACTGGCGGTCAAGAGAGATTGATCCCACGTAACGGAGCTGCCGTGGCAACACATATCCGGCGCTCTTGCTTTTCAACGATTAATTATTGATAGACCCTTCTTCATGTCCAAACAAACCGCGGCTGACGCCGTGCAAGACATTACGTCAGCCCTCAAACGCTATTCTCTGATCGGTACATTGGGCTGGCAGGATGTGCGTCAGCGCTACCGCCGCTCGTCGTTAGGCGCCTTCTGGCTCACCATCAGCATGGGGGTCATGATCGCGACGATCGGTATCGTCTTCGGGCAGATCTTCAAATCACCCATGGATGAGTTCCTGCCATTTCTTTCGGCGGGTTTAATCCTGTGGGGCTTCATTTCGACCGTCATTACCGAAGGGTGTAGCGGATTCATTGCTGGAGAGGCTGTCATCAAGCAATTGCCGATCCCCCTGACCGTGCATGTTTTCCGCGTGCTGTGGCGCAATCTCATCATCCTTGCGCACAACGTCGTGATCTTTCCGTTGGTGCTGATCGCCGTCCAAAAGGCGCCAACGTGGGACGTGCTCATGGCTATCCCTGGGTTACTACTTTTGCTGCTGAATCTGAGTTGGATTGCCATCTTTCTCGGCGTGATCTGTACACGCTACCGCGACATCCCGCAGATAATTTCAAGCTTTCTGCAAGTCGTGTTCTACCTCACCCCGATCATGTGGCTTCCTAGCCTACTGCCTTCGCGTGCGGGCACCTACATGCTGGACCTGAACCCTTTCTATCATTTCATTCAGATCGTCCGCGCGCCATTGCTGGATCAAGAACCTTCATCGGAAAACTGGCTGGTGTCGATTGGCATCGCCATCATCGGCTGGCTCCTGACCCTCGCGCTGTTCGGCCGATACCGTCGTCGTATCGCCTATTGGCTTTAAGGCACTTCGCCCCTACAAGATAGACAGACTATGGCTTCCATCATTTTCGACAAGGTTTGCGTCGATTTTCCAATCTATAACGCGAGCGCACGATCACTCAAAAAAAGGCTCTTCCAAGTGGCAACTGGCGGCCAAATCAGCGCCGACGCTAGTGGGCGAGTCACCATACGTGCAATAGAAGACCTTACGCTGACCATCAAGGATGGGGAGCGAGTCGGCCTGCTCGGGCACAACGGAGCCGGCAAGAGTACGCTCTTGCGGTTGCTGAGTGGCGTGTATGAACCGTCCATCGGCCGAGCCGAAATCAAGGGTGAGATCGGCTCGCTGATCGACGTCAGCTTTGGGATTGATCCAGAGGCCAGCGGACGCGAAAATATTTACCTGCGAGGGGCCCTGCTCGGACTCACACGATCAGAGATCAAATCAAAGCTAGACGAGATAATTGATTTCTCCGAGCTTGGAGACTTCATCGATATGCCTGTCCGAACCTATTCCTCGGGTATGCATTTACGCCTGGCTTTCTCGGTTTCAACCATCATTCGCCCTGAAATTCTGTTGATGGACGAGTGGCTATCGGTCGGCGATGAGGGCTTTCGGGTTCGGGCAGAAGCGCGGATGAACGAGCTGGTTGAGTCTACACATATCCTGATCATCGCTAGCCATTCACGCGAACTAATTTTGGAAACATGCAACCGTGTCATCTGGCTTGAACACGGCAAGATAAAAATGGACGGCCCACCGGACATAGTGACCCAGGCATATTTCGGTCACTGAAAGTAATTTCAGCTCAAATAAGTCTGCCAGATTGCCCCGGTTTTGAAAAACTCCGATATCTACACATCATCACGCGTGGATTTTCGTTTGAGGGGTATCGCCCCTCGCAAGGTAGGCAAATGTCGCAAGAAGCTTTAAAAAAGCTCTACCAAACCCATGTCGGAAAAGTATCCGACAAATGGGAAATCTATTTAGAAGAGTATGGGCGCATCCTCGATAAGTATCGTGACGAACCTGTACTCCTTCTCGAAATTGGAATTCAAAATGGCGGATCCCTGGAGATTTGGAGCAGCTACTTCGGCAACGCGAAACAAATAATCGGTTGCGACATCAATCCTGATTGCCTCAAATTATCTTACTCTAATCCATGCATTACGGTGATAGTAGGAGACGCAAATGCCCCAGCAACACACGCCTCTATTATCAGTGAATCCTCCGAGTTCGACGTCATCATTGAAGATGGATCCCATCTCTCCGGCGATATCATAAAGTCGTTCTGTCTGTACTTTCCTTCCATTGTGCAGGGCGGGACTTTCATAGCTGAGGATCTTCACTGTAGCTATTGGTCTGCTTTCGACGGCGGCTTGTACCATCCCTACTCATCCATCTCCTTCTTCAAGCTTTTGGCTGATGCCATCAATTTCGAGCATTGGGGGATAGATGCCCCGGATCGCAAGAGCGTTCTCGCTGGCATCTTGGCTCATTACGGCTGTGATATCTCTGCGGAAGCATTGGCCGAAGTGCGATCGGTGGAGTTCATAAATTCAATCTGCGTTGTACGCAAGCATCCGGCTGCCAGCAACTCTCTCGGCCGCCGTATCGTCGCTGGTCAGCAGGAACTAGTTGTCCAAGGCCACGCCGCCCTGCATGGCACGGAGTTTCGTAAGCATGATGTGCCTGTGCAATTGGACAACCCATGGGCAACTCGCCTATTGCCTCCGGCCGAGACCATATTGCAAACTGAACTGGCGCTGCAGGCCTCGGAAGAGACGATCTCGCAACAAGCGGAAACGCTCGCACGTCGCGACGACGAAATTGAGCGTCTTCAAGAAACGCTGGCTACGGCTCAAGCAAGAATCGCTACTGCAGAAACTGCAATGGCGGCATTGGAACAGTCGAAAAGTTGGAGATACACCGCGCCGATGCGTTGGCTGATCGACAAAGCCAAGCAATTTTCAAGATAGATTATGGGTATGGAGCGCGTCCCTACAGCACGCGCTGCCAATCTTAAGCCATTCCTCCGTATATTCAGGTCATCAGCACAGAAATAATGTCAAAGAACTCTGATCCCTCGACGCCCATCATTCCTCAATTCCAAGCTGCTGCCAGTGACTCCAGCGCGACGAAACACACGGAAGACAATACCCCTGCATTTGCCGAGGGTACGGCTACGGAAAACGCGTGGTACCGCCGCGAGCTTGAGGCTGCATATCTGCGTTGCGCGGAACTTCACGAGCAGCTGCTGGAGTCCCGCAACCAATCACCCATCGCCATGGCAGCACCTGCACCCGGCATATCGGCGATCGCTGTGCAAATGGCACGTCGCGTGTACCATCGCGCGCGTGCTCATAAGAAACTTAGACGGGACATCAAATTAATCGTTCAGTCGCCGTTGTTCGATCCTAAAGCGTATGCCGCCATGTACCTGCCGGGAGCTAGTGCCCACGCCGCTGCAACGCATTACGCCCAACACTGGCGCGAAGGGTTACAGCCGGGAAAGGACTTCGACTCGGCCCAATATCTTGCGGATCATCCGGACGTGGCTGCCGCAAATTTGAACCCTCTAGTTCATTTTGAATTGGCTGGCCGGCGTGAACGCAGAAAAATATCCAGACTGGGCGAAGTAGCATCTCCGGTCGTGACTGTATCGTTCGAACAGGTATTGGATGCTCGTTTGGCCCACTTGGGACCGTTACGGATCAAAGATGACCCTTCTCGTGGGCTGCGCATCAACGTAGTTACCGACAGCATCGGGCCTGCCTCTTTGTTTGGAGGCGTCGCGACCGCGCTGGTTTTCGCGGCGACTTTGGCGCAGCAAAAAGGAGCTCAGCTTCGACTGATCACCCGAAATGGTGAGGGTAGCTCAGAGGTGGTAAACCGCCTTCTTAAGCTCAATCAGGTCGAGTTTTCGGGTGAACTGACCATGATCGAGTCCGCACCCACCAGCGGTTACTACGTACCCGTACGCCACTCCGACGATGTTTTCATCACAACGTCCTGGTGGACGACGTGCGGCCTGCGTAAGTCTATCGCTGCAGAGCAGATCATCTATCTACTGCAAGAGGACGAGCGGATGTTCTATGGCTATGGCGACGAGCGCCTTCGGTGCGAGGAAGTCATTAGCGATGACGGTATCGTATGTGTACTGAATACGAGATTACTGGAACGACACCTAACCCAAGGCCCTAATTCGATACCTGGTCTGGCGGGCAGGTCCACCCATTTTGAACCAGCGTTTCCAAGCATGAATCCGGCCCTTGAGCCAAAGACCAATGCAAAGCGGCGCTTCTTCTTCTACGGACGCCCTAACAATCTTCGCAATCTCTATCTGCGAGGGCTTGAAGTCATTACACAGGCGCTGCTCAGGGGCATCCTCGATCCGCAAGACTGGGAATTCCATTTTGCCGGCAAGGATCTTCCCAACGGAACGCTACCCGGAAATCCCGACATCTACTTTCACCAGCAGATGGAATGGTCGGAATATTCCGCGTTGCTACAGACCATTGACATAGGCCTGACATTGATGGACACCCCACACCCAAGTTATCCCCCCCTCGATCTGGCCTGCTCGGGTGCAATTGCGGTTACCAATGCATCGGGCATCAAGACTGACCTTTCCGGATATTCGAAAAATATAATCTGCACGGCCCCTACCGTCGAGGCACTGTTGGGGGGTATCGTTCAAGCAATGAATATCGATCACGATCAGCGACGTGAAAACATGCGAACCGCGAACATTCAACGCAATTGGAATAGCTCACTCGCACACCCTATCGAATTTCTGACCAAACGAATTCGCGCACTCCATGTTTAGTCTGCTACAAGTCAAACCCTACGCCTATCGCGACCCTTGGGATCTTTCCCTGGCTGATCGAGTACGCATGTTTTATGCGAAGAGTACACGTGCGATATATATCTACGAAGGACGCGACAACAGTACGTTTCGTTATCGCGTCTTCAATATGGTTGAATGCGTCAATGCATCGACTGAAAGCGACATCTCAGCCACCTGGTTCTATAAGGATGAGCTGGATGACGCCATGCGTTTGATTCCCGACTGCAGCACGCTGGTCATCTGCCGTACACGTCATTCTCCAAAAATGGTTCAGCTCGTCAGATTGGCCAACATGCACGGCGTGCGCGTCTTGTTTGACGTTGATGATCTTGTGTTCGACACACAGAAGCTGCCCGTACTTATTGACACTATTGGCGAATACCGCGAAGACGACTCGCTGAACTATTGGTATGCATATGTGTCGCGTCAAGCAGAGATGCTGCGGCTTTGTGATGGCGCTATCGTGACCAATCAATACCTCGCTGATCGCCTGCAAGACACATTCCCAGACAAGATCCCCAGAATCATTCCGAACTTTCTCAATCAAATCCAACAAGTCTATTCTGAAGAGATATTTCACACCAAAGAGCAATCCAGATTTTGCTCACTCAAGCCGGTATCCATAGGATACTTCAGCGGTTCTCCCAGCCATCGCCGCGACTTCGCTCTGGCGGCACCGGCGATTGCGGAGATTTTCAAGCGCGACGACAACGTACGTCTGACTCTTGTCGGATACATTCAGCCCGGCGAACATCTCGAGACATTTCGCGATAGGATAGATTATCATCCTATGCAAGATTATGTGAATCTACAACGGCTGATCGGAAGCGTTGACATCAATATCGTCCCGTTGTTGAATAACGAATTTACAAACTGCAAATCCGAACTCAAGTACTTTGAGGCTGCGATCGTTGGCACAGCTACTGTAGCCACGCCCACTTATACATACGCTCGTGCAATTGCAGACGATAAAACCGGCCACCTTGCCAACGCAGGTCAATGGACGGAAAAAATCCGCAAGATGATTGCGATGATAGGTTCCGACCGATACATCGACCTCGCACGAACCGCATTTAGAGAAGTAAAACAGAATTATGGCTGGAACGTGCACGCCAAAGAAATAATAAGCGCACTGACCGATAAATAACCCATTTTGAGCAATGCGAAAAGATCGCCACCATTTGCATCGGATGCGGCGATCCTCATTCTCCAGATGCGAGGCACCCGATATTGCCCGACAGAATCACTAGTCAATTATTTTGCGTTCTCGATGCGATACCGTTCTGCATCCCAGTCAAGCAGGCCTGCAATATCGGCCACAGTCAGGGTACATGTCTGAGCTTCGGCCGACAGACGCACGATAACGTCGTGATAGCATCGTAACTGCTCGTGTGCGGCCTGATTGAATTTTTGCCCGACAAATATTCCGACACCCTGGATGAAAATCGGATATTCCCTGCCCTCCTCAATCGAAGGTCCGAACCCGCTAGCTGGTGGACGATCGTATACCAATGCCCTAGGCCCTAGAAACACGACGTGATCCGGGTACAGGGCCCACGACTGAGTAAGCCTGCGATAGGAGTCCTCGTCAAAGACAAGTCGCTCCAATTCGCTGTCCCGCAGTCTTCTATAACCGTTTCCTAGCTCCTGCAAGCCACGTTGAGCTACGGCGACGGGGCCGGCCCTGGTTTCCCTGACTGGCGACCGCAACCTCGAAGTCAACAGTTCCAGCAACGCGCTAACTTCTTCCGTGGTCTCCCCACCTACCACGACACCATGATTTCGAAGAAATACAACGCTGATATTGCGAGACTCGCCCAAACGCTGAGCAACGGCCGTAGCCAAGGGCGCTCCGGGTTTGTAATAGTCAACCAGAACCCATTCTCGAAAATCCCCCAGAAGTTCCTGAAGTCGCGTTTCGCAGTCGACGCTGACAAGATGTACCAATGCTTCGATGGCATGAACATGCGCGACAATTCGCTGGGGCATCAAGGCGTGCAACATCGTTTCAATGGACGGTCGCAAGCTGGAATTCCGCGCCAAGCGTGGCGCTGCATCGAACTCGTTTTGCGCAATGGCGGCCCTGAGCTCAGTCAGATCTGCTGGTACAAAGATATCTTTCGTGCTAGCGTCGGCCAGCCAGGTCCCCGACGCCTTTACCCATAATTCGTCGTCGTATTTGTAGGAAACATTTCCTCCCGCTCCTTGTACCAGCAGTGGGTCTTTCCCTATCGCGCTGCAAAACGCCAAAATAGCCGCATGAAGGTCGGAACGAGTTGTATACATGATCAAATCTTCCCAAGTTGAGCTATCAGGCGCCGCAGATCTGCGAATTCTCCAAATGCCGCATCTGGTGCACCCGTAGATGTGCCAACGGGCGTTCCAGAATGCACTTTCTGTAAAGTGACGGCGTTGATTGTCTCGCGCCCACCCTGAATATCATTGACTGGATTATCACCAATCATCCACACTATCTCACCCTTAGGGCGCATTTTTTCCAAAGCTATTTTGAAAGGGGCGACATGCGGCTTGTCGTAGCCGGCCTCTTCACTCGTGACTATATAGTCGAAATAATGATCCAGGCCAAAATAAACGACCTTTCTAAATTGAATCTGAGCAGTCAAGTCCGTAACGATAGCCGTAGGTATGCCTAGCAGGCGTATATCGTCCAGCAAGTCCTTGACCTCGTCGAACAGGATCGCGTTGCTGAGAAATGTCCGCCAATATGTCTGCTCAAAATCCAAGGCGAGCAACACCTGGGAGCCAAGACCCATTATCTCCAGCATACGCTGAAGATATAGAAGACGACTGTGTGAAGAAGCCGTATGCTTGAGGCGGAGTTTAATTTCCTCTCGAGCCTGCTTGAAAGCTACGTCAAACTCCTCCGGACGAATGGAAAATGTCGATACGACTTTTTCTCGTACAGCCTGCTGTGCCGCTGAGTGCGCGGGGTCGTACGGGTACAGTGTGTTATCCGTATCGAACAAAATTGCATCGGGAAGACGAGAAAATCGCTCCCGATTGTAGATTTTTATCATATAAAGCGCTTGGTCAATGCCTGTTGAATGTGGGCGAGCGTAATCAATTGCATGATGCCCGCCACACCGTCTACCCACTCCGCAGACGTATCGAGGAATTCAAATATATCAGGGCAAATAATTTTGGCCGCAAGTTCGATGTCTTTGCCAGTCGTTTCCCCCTCAATAGTCAGCACGACCTCGGCGCCATCTGAACTCGTAACCATGTCAACATGCAAGCCACAGATGCCGATCAGAGCGCGGGCTAATGAAATTTCACTTAGGCCCATTCTGGAACGCGCGACCAATTTCAAACGCAACGATTGCCCATCCGACGCATCAGCCAACATATTGGGGTGAATGGGTTTCAGGGAAAACAGCAAGTCCGCATGCGCTGCCTGCGGACGAATGAAGCGTTGCGAATCCGGCTCGCGACGCTCGAAAGAAGCAAGCACCCGCTCACGCGTGTGCCCGCGGATCTCGACGTCGCGCTTCAACTTCAAATATCGACGCAACTCTTCATCGATATCCAAGTAAACGCTAAGGTTGTAGCAACTGCGCAGTATTGGCAGGTACAAGGCATGCAGTCCGCTCGCAAATATAAAGTCATTGCTGTCTATTTTGAACGGCTTGCTCATTCGCCCCGATTTGTGATCGTAATGCCGCGACTGGATTGACTTCCCGTCTGTCAAGGCTACAAGATCATTTGCAAACGCCTCAATATCGTTTGCCATTGGGTTCAAATGCGTCATGACCTGCCACATCGGCCTTTGGCGGTCCCATAGATGATAATCATCACCGGACAGGGTTGCGACAGAGTGGACGCCAAAGAGCCCTTTCATGGCGTCAGAGTATGTATCTTTACCTGCGCCGGAATCACCGGCGATGCCAAGTACAAACGGTCGGCGGCTAAAGCGGAAGAAATCGTTCCGACTGACGCCTTCCCGCCAAATTCTCACAGCCAACACGACTCCTGTGGCAATAAGCGCGGTATGCACTATCGAGATTCCTCGCGGCAATAGTGCAAATACGGGAGTCCCGAACAAGGACTCAATGACATCCTTGGCGTTTATGTCGGCCAGCAAGCTGGTCGCGACATACAGGCAGGAGAAGAGGCAAACTAGTGCATAAGCGACTCGATCACTGCTTGCCTGGTACATGACGAGAAATGGCAATACCCACACGAACCAACCCGGCGCCGCCGGGGTCATGAGCACCGTCATTAGAAATGCAATACAAAGCATTGCACATAGCAAATCGAAGTTGAAACGCCGTACACGCCAAGCCGCATAAAGCGTAATCAGATAGACCAACGGCACTACATAGATGGTGACATCTCCACCCATGGGTATTGCCAGCCTATAGATCTTTGTAACTTCCGGATTGGATAAGATCATGGCCAGGCCGTCGCTGGACACCAGTATGAACGACAAGAGAAATAGGCAAATACCCAAGCCGAACGATTTCAGAAAATCCGGTAAGAATTTACGATGGGGCTGATTGTGAAGAAAATAGATGAGAAGGAAGGGGAGCGCAGCTGCCATGCTCAGCTTGGCTGAAATAGCTGCCGCCAACGCCACACCAGCAGCCCAGTTCAACCTCTGACGCATGCAATAGAGAGTCAAGGCCAATAGGGCAACCGGCACCAGATCGTTATAGCCAAGCCAATAGGTCGCCACCAGTGTGATCGGCGAAAGCCAATAGACCAATAACAGCATCCGATCACGGCCAGGGACGAGGCGTCGCAGAATTACCAACAGTGAGACATCAACGATCGTCAATGTCAACATGTACCCCGTGCTCACCTCGATATTGACAAGTTTGGCCAAAAGCGTCAGCGGCAAAAAAACCAGCCACATGACGTAGCCATACGGAAATGCCTCGGCACCGCCTGCTGCGGAGAGCCACAGTTGCCAAGGATCCAGATTCCATTGTGAGATGCTGGAGGACAGGAATGGCGCATACCATTCAGTCACCGGTCGCGGTGCCACCAAGGCCACCGCGGCAAGCCTCAATACCAATCCAAGCAGAAAAAGTGGATGGAGAAATAACGTCTTCATTGTTTGGCGAATGCGATTTTCCAAAGATCTGGACGTTTGGTGCAAACGGCTTGTGCGGCAATGCCTCTTTCCGTTAACAGAACAGCATAAGCCGGGATCTCGGTCTCAGCATCGCGCCCTTGCAACTCTGGTGAAACGATGCAGAGCCGGAACCCGGCGTCCTGCAGTTTTTTTGCATCGTCGCCAGAGAGCGGAAACTTTGTGAAGCAATCCACCCAGACCCAATCGACCTTCCCAGCCAAACTGAGCGCCGTATCGATGGATTCAAATTCAGAAACACGAACCGCACAGCGTCGCTCGCCCGCCTTTGCCCACTTCACCAAGAAGGGAAACGACTGATCGAGAAAAAAGAAATCGTCGATCCCATGGTCCCGCATTACAGAGATAAGTCGCGCTTCAAGTCCCTCTTCTTTGACGTTGAGAATCAGGGTCTTGTGACGATAAGCAGCAATCCACTTCAGAAAATCCGCACCGGGCACGAGTGCGTCATGGTGAATTATGAGCTGGTCACCGCGGCAACGAATATCTACCTCGACACCATACTCAGTTGGAGTCGAATTCAACTCTTGTAAGGCATTGCGACGATGCGCGATTAGAATCATAGCTTTCTCGATTTTTTCAGCTGCAAACTGAAGGTAACGGTTCGCTTAATGAACTTCATTTTTGCCGCCCAATTTATATTCCAATGAGACACCCCATGAGCTCGCTCACCGAATTTCACTGGAAATCGATATATTGGCATGCCGTGAACTTTGGCGGTATAAAACGCGAACAAGTCCAATGAAAAATCGTGGGGAGGCTGCTGCCAAGTTGCGAAGAAACTACGGTGAAACATATTGGGTTGTGCATTTATGTCCCACAGGCGAGTCCGCAGCAGCATGGTTTCAAATATGCTCATCCCAACGGTAAAGACCACGTCGGCAATGGGCCGGCCATAGCGGCTTCCCTTCACAAATATATCCTGACCGTGGAGCTCAAATAAGGCTAGACCACGCAATACATCGCACGGATCCGTCTGCATATCGGCATGCGTCCAGGCTAAGATTTCACCCTGAGCTGCGTGCAGCCCTTGCAGGATTCCGTACCCATATCCCTGGTTCTTCTCCACTCTTACACTACGGCAACCAGGATACGAAGGCAGCAATGACTCCAAGACCCTTGCACTGTCATCCGTTGACCCGTTGTCTACCAATATCACTTCAATATCGGAGTGCAAGGTCAACACCTTACAACGTTCCAACAGCAGCGGCATATTGGCCGCCTCGTTATAGCAAGGAATTACGAGAGAGAGCTTCATTTGAATTTGCCGCGAAACGGAGTACGAAACACAAAGAACTTCATGCCAATGAAGTTCAGCGCCGCCGAAACGCCCGTAGCGATGACAAAGGCAACTTGGACGGCGTGCGGGTTGGGAGTCATATGCGCAAGTGTGACACTGTTGATAATCACGTTCGCGCCCAAGGTCATTGAATAGAGCAGGATGAACCTCCACCAACTGCCTTTTGAAGACTCAACGTGGTTGAATGTCCAAAATTGATTTGCGATGTATGCAAATACAGTACCCGCGACAAACCCTATGCCTTTGGCAGCACCTAAGGGCAGTGGGCTCCAAACGAGAAGCGCGCGGTAGGTCAAAAAGTCAACCACCACAGTCAAACATCCCACTAACAAAAATACTGGCAGCTCTTTTTTGATCATGAATTTGGGCCTGGCAGCGCAGGCACCATGTTTTTATATTTCTCTTCAAGGGCCGCCAACTGAGCCCGAGCAACCCGGCGATCATCCACCAGCCGATATGGATGAGAGCTCCATTTGTGGAAACACGACTGCCAATATTCGAAGGTACGCAAATCGTTCGGGGTACCCCAGGATAGCAAGCTATCCACCACGAACATGCGGCAGTTCAGCCCTAGGTCGATCGCATCATTGATTGCCGAATCCAGATAGAATTCGCCGTTTATTCGGCCATTCCTTGCTTGCAGGCGTGCAACCACTGCCTGAAGATCCTCGGCTCTCCGAAATGTAAAATTCCCGATGACGATGGGATCCTTATCGGGTGACTCCAGGGGCTGTTTCACGGATATTGCCCGAATACATCCATCCAATTCGTCAATCCATCCGAACATCTGAGGATGGCGGACGGCATTTGCGTGCCCTCTTGCCGCCCAGACAACCACATCGGTCCGGGGATCTGACATGCACTGCTCTAGCGCACGAGCGTCATAAAGCACACCGTTATCGCACGCAGCGATAGTGATGGGTCCTTGGACATCTGCCACGGCCTCCAAAAGCGCGTCCACACCGATCTGGGCAGTGCAAGCCTGTCCTTCAGTAATCCCTTCCAACATGCAGATTATTCCGTCAGGGTATTCCGCCAACAATTCTCTTGCGATCCCTGTGTGGCCTGGCATATCCCGTCGCAGCACGAATACCTGATGCACAGACGGTGGCAGGTCATTTGCTGCCTGCAGAACCATCGCCTTTCCGGACACTGGTATAAGCGGCTTGGTTTCTACATAGCCCTCGTCGGAAAATCGCTTGCCCATTCCAGCCATAGGCATCACAACACTGCCAATTGGGATCATAGGCTCGGGAGCCGGCGCAACTAGCGTGCGAAAAGCAGCCGACCAATTCTTATATTCCGCGACATCTTGCGGGGTACCCCATTGCATGAAATGCTGAAGCGGATAAACGGCAATCTGCAATGAGCGATCCAGCAATGGCTTATAAGCCAAACTCACATAAAACTCTCCATTTACGTCGAGCTTCGCATCCATCGTTTCCTTGAATGCCTGCTTCATCAGCGCCCCACTGCGGAAATAATACGTTCCGCTGGACGCGTACTCATTCATGCGGTCTTGCGTGTAGGGCTGTTTCTCCTGGATGTCCAAAACCCAGCCATTTCTTTCACGCATATAGGCGTAGTTGGTGCTACCGAGCGTATGGGGATGGAACCCTTTATATGCAGGAACTATCCCATCGCAGCCTGTCTCATTCGCGAACTGGAGAAAGTTATGCCAATCCCAGTAGCACGTGAAATCACAATAATTCACAACCACTGGCAAGCCGTCGTCTATCAGTTCTGCAACTTGCCGAACCGCATGTATAGGACCCAACTTATGGGAAGGAATTCCGACGATACGACCTGTGGGGCAATAAGCCTTGAGTGTCGCCTCCATCGCATATTCCGAGTTGTCGAGGTGTTCCTGGTTGCAGATGAATAGGAAATCCGTCTCGCCAGGGAACATGTCAATGACATGAGCGACTATTGGCTTTCCATCGATCGGGATCAGAGGTTTGGGGAGCGAATAGCCTGCACGACGAAATCGTTCACCGAAACCGGACATGGGGATCACAATCTGCACGAAACACTCACTCTGGACTTTGGAGGAAGGGAGGCGGGGCACTGAAGGCTTTGACGCAGCGCGCCGCGAAGCACCGAAGCGCACAATTTTAGTGGAGAAGTGCTTGGACCGCCACGCGCCTTTCGCCTCCGGCATATCGAAGAAAGACCGATGCCGCAAGCCCCGCCGCCAGGCCCACGCCAACGTGGTGGCAAAGTCTCAAGGCGGGGCCTTCTTGATTTTTTCTTCTGAATCCTCAGCGTCCCAGCCACGCCAGGGCGGGGGGCGCGCCTTCAGACGCGGCGGTACGACCCACGACCACAGGAGCTTGGATCAGAATCTCGGCGGAGGCGATCTGCTCCATTGAAATTGGTACCGCGGCGTTCAGCATGAGAAAGGCACCGGCGGCAGACATGCGAGTCGAGCCAATCAATTCCCTGGAAGTTCCGTCCTTCAATATCAGAAGCACGCGGCCTGATACGACCTCCATTTCAGGAACCATTGGCTTAACCGCAAGGCCAATCGCTTGAACACTACGACCCGGAAGGTCAGGCACGGGAAGCTGAAGTTTGACACTACCCATTGCGTCCTGCGCGGCCGGAAAATTGAGAGGAGTCCCCCACGACAAACCAGAGCTCAATACGGTGCATCCTCGCTCAAAATACCACCCTAGAGGATTAATCGGAACGCAAACCGGCGCACCGCTTTGGATCAAGGGACCCATCGATTTCCAATACGACACGTTGAGCGCTGGAAATACTGGTTGCTGATTCAGACGCCCTGCCTGATCAACCCACCCCACCACAGCAAACCACCCAGTAAACAAGATGACCGCGAACCGGCTGCGGTTTGCGGTCAGTATAGTCGCGTCGGCTTGCAGAATATTCATAGACAAACCGGCGATGATCAGTATTGCACCGGAAACCGCGACAATCACATGCCGATATATACCTGGTCCAGGTAACTGATTCATGCTGGACGTCCAGCTGTCACTGAGCGCCACGGCGTTGATCAACATGTTAAAAACAATTGCCAAACCGCCTATAACTATCAACGAATTTGAGGGCCTTTTTCTAAAAACTACGACCAAGATCAAGATTATTGCCAGCAAAGCGCCCATCAAAATAAGGCCGTAAGCCCCGATAGGAATGAATGGCCCTGCCAAATAATTGCTTAAATAACCGAGCGCATACTTCAGACCAGCATACACCCGATCACCGAGACTTGTGGCGACTGCGGCAGCAAACGTGCCCTGATGCCTGCTGAGCAGCATTTGCAATGCTTGGGCACCACACATCACTACGGTCAGTCCGGCCAGCCATTGAAACCGACGGTTGCGGCTGATTAACGCGGCAATCAACAGTCCTGGTACGGTGGCCAACACTGCGGGTTTGGACACCACCAATATCGGCGCAAACCACGCCCACCACGGCACCCGCTGATCCTTTGGCGACGCGATAGCCCATGCCGACAGAATTGCCAAGAAAAAGGCAGCAAAGTAGGAAAAGTTTATGAACGTTCGAGTTTCAAAGTCCGACAGTATCAAAACTACCAAAGATGTCGCCAATCTCAGGCCATCACTTTGCACCACACGACGGAATGGGCGAAGGCAAAAGCTTCCTACCAAAGCACCTGTAAAAAGTACAGCCGCCCAGGAATAGGCAAATGAAATACTTGACGCCGGCAATGCGAGTATTTGGAAAAATTGGGCGATGATGCGTTGCGGCAGGGGCACGTAGCCAGCATCCGTGGCAAAAAGACGCACAAACAACGAGTCCGACCCGGCATTGACGTAGTAATTTGTTGCCATTTCCGCCCACATTTCCCCGCCCAGCAGGAGGGCGGGTTGCATGGCGATCAAATACACTACATATAGCGCGATGCACAATCCGAAGTAGAACTTGGGGATCCGATCCGGCAACATATCCAGATCGGAGTTACCGTCCCCAACGATAAAATTGCGGGTGCGAACGAGGCACTGCGAAAAACTTGTGTGCATGTGAAGGACAGCTGCTATTGAGAAGCATCTTTGTAAGACGAGATGAGACCACCGGCTCACTATGCCTGGGCGGGCGGGACTTCGGCACTACGGACGGGCCAAATTATAAGGTGTTGTCGCCCCGATAAACGACAACCGACACCCTCTCTGCCGACTCCGCGCCAACGCTTGGAAGGAGCCGCCTGGAGGCAGTAGCGACAGACGGTAGGAAGGACCTACGCGTGCTACGATTTGCCGCTGACGCCCTGCCACACACTTGCGAAGATGACAATTCTCGACAACTTCAAGGCTCTACTGCGCGCACCCAAGAAGAACGCACCAACTGGCCAAGGGCCGCTTGACGCCCAACAGCGTCGAGCACGTCATTTGCAGCGCAGCAACCGGCTCGAGAACTTTATTTGGCTGCTCAACCACCCGCCTGTAGCCTTGGCCCCGAAGCTTTCGACGCACCCAGGCGTCGACGCACCGGACGACAGGGCGCTCGTGATTCGGGTCATGACGGCATATCGCTCTGCAATGCGTCAGTTTTCGTCATCCGGAGGCGGTTGGGACGATTGGCATTTCAACCTGAAAAAACCCATCCACGAAGTTTTGGTCGGTGACGACGTAGAAGCCGCGTCCAAAATACTCCGAGATCCCGCTTCCAGTACTTTCTTTTTTGGATTCGATGCGGTCGCAAGCTCCCCCGCAGGAGAGCCCGAACCGCACCAATTGGTCATAGCCCGGTTGAATCAGTCTGCGAAATGGCAAGATCTGTATGCAATCTGGCTATGCGATGCTCTTGTCAGTCTTGCAGAGGCAGTTGGAGCCAGACGCATCAGCTATCCAGAAATCGACATGGACGCTAACTTAACCAGCGAAGCGCCTCCAATCGATATCGACGGCATTCTGAATGACATTGACGAGGCGCTGGGAATACAGCTCGCTTTTCCGAATCCATTTCCCAACGAATTGGGCCTCCCGTCTAAACGGGGAGTGATCGGCTTTCGTGCCCTGCAAGCGGTCTACCAAGGGTGGCGTATTGCACAGCTGGCCAATAAAAACAAAGATTTTCGAGTATTGGAAATCGGTGCAGGACTGGGCAGAACAGCCGACTTTGCCAGCCAGCTTGGAATTAAGCACTATTCAATCGTCGATATACCGCTGACAAGCGCCGCTCAAGGCTATTTCTTGGGGCGTGTACACGGTGCCGAGAATGTTGCATTGGGGGGTGAAAATTCACCGGCAAAATTCAAAATTTTGCCAAGTGTGGAATTTTCCCAGCACCATGAAAAGTATGACTTGATTGTCAACATCGATTCCTGGACTGAAATGCCCAGAAGCGTTTCCGAGATGTACTGGTCATTTTGTCGGCAAGCGACCCGCACGGTACTGTCGATCAATCACGAATACAACCCAAACACGGTGCGCGACTTGTATATTAAGCAGCCTGATGTACAGGCCACTCGACATCCTTATCCAATGAGGAGAGGATATGCTGAGGAAATCATATGTTGGTAATACGCCCTACCCGAAATGGATAAGGGTAATGGCTTCGCCAGCATGGTGCCCTGAAAAAAATCCTGGGTTCCTTAAGAAATACCATGCTGACTCGACCGCAGCTTAATTCACCCCAGCCGCATGCGCCTGTTCATCCGCATGGTAGGAAGACCGCACCATCGCCCCCACCGCCGCATGCGAGAACCCCATCGCATACGCCTCACGTTCAAACATCGCGAATGTATCCGGGTGCACATACCGCAGCACCGGTAAATGATGTTCCGACGGCTGCAGATACTGGCCGATCGTCAGCATATCCACGTTGTGTTCGCGCATATCCCGCATCACTTGCAGGATTTCCTCATCCGTCTCACCCAGGCCCAGCATCAGCCCTGACTTGGTGGCGACTTCGGGATGCAGCTTCTTGAACTCGGCCAGCAGCTTCAGGGAGTGCATGTAGTCCGAACCCGGGCGTGCCTGCTTGTACAGACGCGGCACGGTTTCCAGGTTGTGGTTCATGACGTCCGGGGGGCCGGCGTTCAGGATGGTCAGTGCGCGGTCCAGGCGGCCGCGGAAGTCGGGCACCAGGACTTCAATACGGGTCGTGGGCGACAGTTCGCGGATGTGCGTGATGCAGTCCACGAAGTGGCCGGCGCCGCCGTCGCGCAGGTCGTCGCGGTCAACCGAGGTGATGACCACATACGACAGCTTCAGCGCGGCGATAGTCCGCGCGAGGTTCTCGGGTTCTTTGGTGTCCAGCGGGTCGGGGCGGCCATGGCCCACATCACAGAACGGGCAGCGGCGGGTGCACTTGTCGCCCATGATCATGAACGTGGCAGTGCCCTTGCCGAAGCATTCGCCGATGTTGGGGCAGGACGCTTCTTCGCACACCGTGTGCAGGTTGTGCTCGCGCAGGATGCGCTTGATGTCGTAGAAGCGCGAGCCGGGCGCGGCGGCCTTCACGCGAATCCACTCAGGCTTCTTCAGGCGCTCGGCCGGAACGATCTTGATGGGGATGCGTGCCGTCTTGGCCTGCGATTTCTGCTTTTGCGTCGGATCGTAAACGGCTTCCGCGGGAGCGGCCGCAGCGGCGGATTCGTTCGAGGGGACAGGGGACTCGGCGAGCGTGGACATTGGGCACCTTCAAAACCGGTGCGCAAAGCGGCCCGGTCTGAGACAAAAAAGGCATTTTACCCTTCACCGCCCGAGTACGCCCGAAGGTGTGGGGCGTGGGGTCCGGAGCTTGGAGCTTGGAGCTTGGAGCTTGGGACTTGGGACTTGGGGCTTGGGGCTTGGGGCTTGGGGCGATGAGCGATGAGCGATGCGCGACGGGCTAGGGGCGCTGGGTGCCCGACGTGCACCCAGCGTCGGCGTCCCCCGCAGGCTGGGTTATCGTCTTGCCTGACCAATCCGCTGAAATCCCCCCTCTTTTCCGATCTGATGTCTCTTCTTCCCCCGCCCCGCCTCGTCGCCCTGATCGCCCCCCGCCTGGATACCGGCCCCATGAGCCGGGCCATTCAGGCGTGCGCGGAACGGTTGGCGCCCGAGGGTTACTTCCTGGCGGCAGGCCCCTGGCACGACCCCGCCATGCTGCCGCAGCTGGCCGCCTTGCAACCGGCCGCCGCACTCGTCATGGGTCCGCTGGACGAGCCGGCCTTGCGCGCCGGACTGGCTGCGCTGGAAATACCGGTGGTGGAAACCTGGAACGCCTCGGCGCATCCGCTGGACACCGCGGTTGTCATCGACAACGAAGAGGCGGGCCGGGCCGCTGCGCGCCATCTGGCCGAAAAGCGGCACGCCATGGTGGCTTGCATCAGCGCTGACAATCCGTGGGAACGCGCGCGGCGCCAGGGTTTCATCAGCGCGGCGGCCGGGCTGGGGCTGGATCGGGTGGCGGATATCGTGCAGCCCGAAGTGCTGCAGATGAATGACGGCCGCATGGCCTTCTTGCGCTTGCTGGCCACCAATACGATCTTTGACGCGGTGTTTTGCACATCCGACCTGCTGGCTGCGGCCGCGGTGTCAGAGGCGCACAACCGCGACTTGCACGTGCCGCAAGACCTGGCGGTGTTGGGGTTTACGGACGACGGCAGCGCCGCGCAATGGGCGCAGGGGCTGACGACGCTGGGCGTGGATGCCGCCGAGCTAGGCCGGCGTGCGGCGCAAGTGCTGCTGGACCGCCTGCAGGGCGAACTGGCGCCCGGCCAGCATCAAACGCTGGATGTCACGTTTGAGACGCGGCTGAGCACGTAATTGAACGCGGCTGAGCGCCTAATTTGATACGCGGCTAGGCGCGTGAGCGCCCGCCCCCTCACACCCGCCCGTCCCCTCACACCTCATACAAGGCCGGAAAGCCGCAATCCTGCAGCATCCTATTCGCCTCGTTCAAAAACGCCGGCGTTGACGTTTCCGGGACTCGAACCAGCCACTGCACGGCTTCTTCCTTCTTGCCGCGCAGCAGCAACAGCCGCCCCAGATGGAACATGCCGCGGAAGTCGCCGCCTTCGGCACAGCGCTGGTAGCAGTCGAACGCGCGTTGCATGTCTTGCTCGACCACGTCGCCCGCTTCGTAGAAGCGTCCGACCACGCCAATGGACTTCACGTGGCCCATCTGCGCGGCCTGCTGGTACAGCGCCAGCGCGGCGGCCTTGTTCTGCGTGACGCCGCCCCGGCCGCTGCGCAGCATGTGCGCGTAGTTGTACATGCCCCAGTCCAGGCCGCGGTCGGCGGCCAAGCGGAACCAGTAGGCGGCGACGGTATCGTCGGCGGGCACGCCCCAGCCGTTTTCATAACAACGGCCCACCATGTTGATGGCCATCGCGTGGTCTTTATTGGCGGCGCGCTTGAACCACGCCAGGCCTTCCGCGGGCTGGCGGTCAACGCCCACGCCGTCGAGCAGCATCTGGCCATAAATGGTTTGCGCCTCGACCAGCCCGAGCTCGGCCGCAGCATGTATCCAGGCGGCGTAGTCTTCAGCCGGCCCCTCGCGCAAGCGGGCCAGCTGTTCGGGCGAGGTCGCGGCGACGTCCACCGCGCTATACGTTTTCATGTTGATTCCCTCTGCGGCGCCAGGCATCCGCCAGATTCCGGGCCAGCGCATCGCCCACGTCGGTGGGCGTGCGCGTGACGCCACAGGCCGCCATATCGACGGTGCGCAGCCCTTCGTAACCACAGGGGTTGATGCCCAGAAAAGGCGTCAGATCCATCTGCACGTTCAGCGACACGCCGTGATAGGCGCGGCCGTTGCGGATCTTGATGCCCAGCGCGGCGATTTTCGCCAGCTCGCCACGGTGAGGATTCGAGGCGGGGTCCGAAGTGGGGTCCAACGCGGCGTTCGACGGGCAATCCACGGCAGGGTCCGGCACATACACGCCCGGCGCGCCGGGCTTGCGGCAAGCACCCGCCACGCCATGCTGGGTCAAGGTGTCGATGACCGCGTCCTCCAGCAGCGTGACGTATTCCTTCACATACATATCCACGCGGCGCAGGTCGAACAGCGCGTACGCCATCACTTGCCCGGGGCCGTGATACGTCACCTGGCCGCCGCGGTCGCAATGAACGATGGGAATATTGCCGGGGTTGAGCACATGCTGCGGCAAGCCAGCCTGGCCCAGCGTATAGACCGGCGCGTGCTCGCACAGCCAGATTTCATCAGGCGTATCGGCGCCACGCTGGTTGGTGTAAGCCTGCATGTCCTGCCAGACCGGCAGGTAGTCCGCCGGCCGAGCGAGCCACTTGATCACGGCAATTCCGATTACAGAACGATGGACACCATCGGATGACCGTGCAGGGCCTTGTACAGGTTGTCCAGCTGCTCGCGCGAGGTGGCGCGCACGATGAACGTCAGGCCCATGTAGTTGCCACCCTTGCTGGGGCGCATCTCGACGGTCGCGGCGTCAAAGCCGGGGTCGAATTGCAGCACGACGTCAGTCAGCGTCTGCGCAAACTCGGGATGCTGCTTGCCCATGACCTTGATGGGAAAGTCGCTGGGATATTCAATAAGCGATTCTTCGGGCGGAATATGCATGAGATTTACCTAGGGAAGTGGTTGCCCCTGAACGTTCTTATATGGGGGCAAGCTGCGCTCAGGCAAGTGCCGCCGGAACGACGGGCGGCGGTGATACCAGCCGCCCGGTGACTCGAACAACGGCGTCGCCTTGGCAGCGTCGCTTATCGGTTGCTGAGGGGTTACAGCGCCGCAATCCGGGCATCATAACCCGCTCGCAATTGCTGAAAAACAGGGCCGGGCTTGCCGGAACCGACGGGTTTGCCGTCCAGCGAAACAATCGCCAGCACTTCCTTGGTGGCTGACGACAGCATCAGCTCGTCGGCGGATTCCACCTCTGCCTGCGTGATGCGGCGCGCCTCGAACGGGATGCCGGCCTCGGCGGCCAGCTCGCCCATCAAGCCGTAGCGGATGCCTTCCAGGATCAGGTTGTTCTTGGGCGGCGCCAGCAGCTTGCCACCGGACACGACCCAGATATTGGTCGACGAACCTTCGGTCAGATAGCCATCGCGGAACTGCACGACTTCGTCGGCATCGGCATCCACCGCCTGCTGCTTGGCCAGCACATTGCCCAGCAGCGACACGGATTTGATCTCGCAGTGCAGCCAGCGTTCATCGGGAATGCTGATGGCGGCAAGACCTTGCGTGCGCTGCTCGGCAGAGGGCGGCGACCATGCCGAAATCATGCCGAACACGGTGGGCGTGACCGGCGTCGCCGGGAACTGGTGGTCGCGTTTGGCCACGCCACGCGTCACTTGCAGGTACACGATGCAGGTGTCGAGATTCGTGCGGGCCAGCAACTGCTCGATCAGGTTGATCCAGCCCTCGCGGTCAAACGGCTGCGCGATCCGCAACGCGGCCAGGCTGCGGTCCAGGCGGTTCAAGTGTTCGGCCATGCGGAACGCATTGCCTTGGTACACGGGCACGACTTCGTAAATGCCATCGCCGAAAATGAAGCCGCGGTCGAGGACGGATACTTTGGCCTCGTCTACACGCAGGAACTCACCATTGAGATACACCTGGCTTTCGCCCGGTACGCCCGGAATCATGAGGCACTCCTGAATTTTCAAAAGTAAGGGACGAACCGCCCGGTCCGCCCCAGAATGGAAAACGGGCGTTTCGCGCACGAAACGCCCGTTGCTAGCTTACACCTGCGGCGGCGCGCGTGGCGCGCTCCGCTTACTGGAACCAGCGCTTGACGGTGTCGACCATGCGGCCGAAGAAGCCGGCGCGTTCGACGGCGTCTTGCACCACCAGCGGTTCAGTGCGCAGCACCTTGCCATCCAGCGTGAATTGCAGCGTGCCCACTTGCTGGCCCTTGGCCAGCGGCGCGATCAGCGGGTCAGTGCGCTGCGCCACCGGCTTCAAGTCGCCAGCCTTGCCACGCGGCACCGCAATCGACACCGGCTTCGGCGGACCCAGCTTGACGTTTTCAGCAGTGCCTTCCCAGACGCGTGCGTCGATACCCGGCTGGCTCTTGTCGAACAGCTTCACGGTGTCGAAGTTCTGGAAGCTCCAGTTCAAGAGCTTCAGGCTTTCTTCGGCGCGCGTGGCTTCGCTGTCGGTGCCCACAACAACGACCAGGATGCGGCGGTCGCCGCGCACGGCGGTCGACACCAGGCAGTAGCCGGCCGAATCGGTGTGACCCGTCTTCATGCCGTCAACGGACGGGTCAGCCCACAGCAAGCGGTTGCGGTTGGGCTGCGTGATCTTGTTGTACGTGTAGCTCTTCTGCTTGTAGTAGTGGAAGAAGTCCGGGTGATCGGTGATCAGGTGCGACGACAGCGTGGCCAGATCGCGCGTGGACGTCATGTGCTGCGGGTCTGGCAGGCCGGTCGCGTTCATGAAGTGCGTGTTCTTCATCCCCAGACGTTCGGCTTCCTGGTTCATCAGCGAGGCGAAGGCGGATTCGCTGCCGCCGACGGCTTCGGCCAACGCCACGGACGCGTCGTTACCCGATTGCACGATCATGCCCTGGTTGAGCTCGTCCACCGTGACGGGCTTGCGCGGTTCGATGAACATGCGCGAGCCACCCGTGCGCCAGGCGTGTTCGGACACCGGAACGGTCTGCTCCAGCGTCAGGCGCTTTTCTTCCAGCGCGTTGAATACGACATAGGCCGTCATGATCTTGGTCAGCGAGGCCGGCTCAACCTTCATGTCGGGGTTGGACGCGGCCAGCGTCTGACCGCTGTTCACGTCGATGACGATCCACGCCTTGGCTGCAATGGTGGGCGCCGGCACCGCCGACACATCACCCACCGGCACCGCCCCCGAGGCCGTCGGCGCGGGCGCCGTGGCGCCTGCGGCGGCCGGAGCGGCTGCGGGCGCCGTTTGCGCCCAGACCGGCATGGAAGCCGCGAGCATCGCTGACAGCACCGCGCCAGACAACAGGCGGCGGGCAAACACAGCGGGGGATTGAGCGGAGTAAGGCAAATTCTTCATCGGCAACGTGGGTCCAGGAAAGACGCCCGCCGGCGCGGGGCTAATGGCTGACAATTATAGGCAGGCCATTGGACCGCCCCGGCCCGCCGGGGGTTCCTGCCGCATTTAAATCATGCAACCTGATGCAACCTGCGGCCTGGCCGCAACGCGGGTTCAGTCCAGCGCGACCTTCAGGCGGGCTTGCACCAGCTGGCGCAGCACCAGCAGCTTGCCGTGGAAAAAGTGGGATGCGCCCGGCACCACCACCACCGGAATCGAACGCGGACGCGCCCAGTCCATGGCTTCGGACAGCGGCACGACTTCGTCTTCTTCGCCGTGCACCATCAGCGTATCGTCAGGAACCTGCACCTCGTGCGACTGGAAACGGTTCACCGCCGGACCCATCAGCATCAGCGCGGACGGCAACACGGCATCGCCCGCCTCTGCCAGCGCCGCATAGGTTTGCGCTGCGACCGCGGTACCGAACGAAAAGCCCGCCAGCACCCACGGGGCCGCGGCCAGTTCCGGATGCTGCTCGCGCATTTGCGCGACAACCGCCAGCATGTCCTGCGTTTCGCCTACCGATTTATCGAACTCGCCTTCCGACTGGCCGACGCCACGAAAGTTGGGGCGAACCGCCACCAGGCCATGCTGCACGCAAGCGCGCGACAGCGTCGTGACGACCTTGTTTTCGCGCGCGCCGCCTTGCAACGGATGCGGATGCAAGACCAGGGCCCAGCCTCGCGGTGTGCCGGCAGGCCAGTCGACAGCGCAATCAATGCGGCCGGCGGCCCCGGTAAAGGCGTGGGTATCAGTACGAGCGGAGGACATGGCAGGACTCAACGTGCAAAAAAGGAAATCGAAATTAATTGGCGGACCGCGGGGCGGCGGAGGATTTGTTGGGAATATCGAACGCCGGCTCGTATGAAGGCCCGGGCCGGGGGCCGAATCCGCGTCGAGATGTGGATTCCGGTGCGCCTTGCACCACCCCGGCCAGCCATTGCGCCAGCTGATCGGCGGCCTCATCCGTGGCTTGCCGCAGCGCTGCAACGCCGCCGGCCGCGTCTTGCGTGGGCGCGGGCGCCTGCACCTGGATGCGCTTCTGGTCAACAACCGCACGGCCGTTGAGCAGCACCGCCTGCAACACGACGCGGCCTTCGCTGGACTGGCCGTCTTCGGCAAACCCCTGTTCGAACTGCATCAACGACAGCTGCAACTGCGGCATCTGAAGGTTGACGCGATCAGCCAGTACCGGCCCCTGGCGCGACAGACGGTCGGTGATGCGCTGGCGCACCAGCTCCGTCGGCGACGAGGCCCAGCGGACCGTCGCGTACGCCTTGGGCGCGGCGCTGTCGCCCACGCGCCAGATCATGCTGGTGTCAGACAGAGCGGGCGCGGCTTGCAGGCTCATGGCGATCGGCGCGCGTGCGGGCAACGCAGGCACGGGCTTGGCGTCCAACCCCAGGTCGAACACCGAGGGCGGCGCGTTGACGCGGCCAATGCTGCAGCCCGCCAGGGCCGAGGTCATTGTCAGGGTCAAGATCAGTACGGCGCGGCGCATCTTCATTTGGGCTGTCTCCCGAAACCGGCAAATCCGGCTTCGCCGGGTCCGGGCGCAACGGGCGCCGGGCCGAACAAGAACGATTGCGGCGTGCTGTCCACACGGCGCAGGGTGTTGGTGGCGCCGCGCGCGGCTGCGCTGACGTTGGCGGCCATGTTGGTGACGGCGGGCAGGGTCTCGCCATCGAGCCGGGCCGCGGCCAGCGCGATGTCGTTCAAGCTGCGCGTGGCCACCGACAAGGGGCCATCAGGCGCATTCAACCGCGCCAGCGCTTGCCGCGACTGCTGCGCCAGGTCAGCGATTTCGCGCGCGGCGCGATCGGCCTGGCGCGACGTGCTGCCCAGCGAATCCACCAAAGGCCCAAGCTTGGCCAGCGTGGGCCCCAGATTGCGGCTGGCCTCGCGCAGCGACTGCGAGATGTCAGTCGCGTTTTGCAGAGTGGCCGTCAGCGCCTGCACGTTTTGCTCGCTCAACACGCGGCGCAGTTGTTCGGTGGCTTCTTCCACGTTAGATATCAGCTTGCCGCCGCGCTGCTCAATACGGTCCAGAAAGCCCGGGCGCAGCGGAATGGCGGCCGGGTGCTCGGCCGACGACGCCAGCCGCTTGAGCGACGAGCCATCATCGCGCAGTTCCACGTTGGCCATGCCGGTCACGCCCTGCACGCCAAGTTCCGCCCACGTCGATTCGGTGATCGGCGTATTGGGCGCCACGCCGATGCGGATGCGCACCTGGCCCGGCTTGTCGGGGTTCAGCGCCAGCGACTGCACCTTGCCAACGGGCACGCCTTGATAGCGCACGGCCGACTGCGGGTTCAGCCCGCTGACCGCCGTGGCCGAGATGATTTCGTACGGTTGCAGCTTGGTCCGGTCCCGTCCGATCCAGACGGCCACCAACGCGGCGGCGGCCAGCAAGACCAGCGTGAAGATACCGGCCATGAGCGCATGACTACGGTTTTCCATGATGCAATCCCTTCGGCGCCAGATCCCCAAGCGCGCGCAAACCGCGTTCGCCCAGGAAGAATGTGTGAATGAACGGGTGGTCGACCTTCAATACTTCCGGCACCGTGTCGCACACGATCACCCGCTTGTCCGCCAGCACGGCAACACGCGTGGCCAACGCTAGCAGCGTGTCCAGATCGTGCGTCACCATGACGACGGTAAATCCCAACTGCCGGTGCAGGCTGCGCACCAGGTCCACAAATTCATCCGAGCGCAGCGGGTCCAGACCGGCCGTGGGCTCGTCCAGAAACACCAGTTCCGGGTCCAGCGACAGCGCGCGCGCCAGCGCCACACGCTTGACCATGCCGCCAGACAAGTCCGACGGCCGCTTGTCGGCATCTTTCGCCGTCAGCCCCACCATGGCCAACCGGCACATGACAACGTCGCACACCAAATCTTCAGGCACCGTGCGCAATTCGCGCAGCGGCAAGGCCACATTGTCGAACACCGACAGCGCCGAGAACAGCGCCCCCGCCTGAAACAGCATGCCCCAGCGGTACGACAGGCGCCGGCGTTCACTGGGCGACAGGTCAAACAGCGAATGCCCCAGCACCTTCACCATGCCGGCCGCGGGCCGGTCCAGGCCGATGATCTGGCGCAGCAGCACCGTCTTGCCCGTGCCCGATCCGCCCACTAGCACCAGGATTTCTCCGGGGAAGACGGTCAGGTCCAGATTGTCGTGAACCACGTGGTCGCCGAACGCCGTGCGCAGTCCACGCACCGAAATCACGGGTTCAACCGTGACGCTATCTTCGTTAAACAGGCGGTTCTGGGCGGCGTTGCTCATCAAATGCCCACCGAGCTGAAGATGATGGCGTACAGCGCGTCCAGCAGGATCACGCCGGTAATCGAGGTCACGACCGACGTGGTGGTGCCGCGCCCCAGGCTTTCGGTATTGGGCTGAATGCGCAAGCCGAAGTGGCACGCGATCAGCGCAATCAGGATGCCGAAGGTCACGCCCTTCAGGATGCCGATCCAGTAATTGGTCAGTGAAATGGCGTCGGGCAGCGACGTCAGGAACCATTGCGCGGACACGCCCAGCTGCATCTGCGCGGCCAGCATGCCGCCCAGGATGGCCATGGCGTCCGTCCACAACACCAGCAGCGGCATGGTGACGGCAAGCGCCACCACGCGCGGCAGAATCAGCCGTTGCCCATGCGAAATGCCCATGACGAGCATGGCGTCCAATTCCTGCGTGACCCGCATCACGCCGATCTGCGCAGTGATGGCCGAGCCGGACCGCCCCGCCACCAGGATGGCGGCCAGAACCGGGCCCAATTCGCGCACGATGGACACGCCCAGCAGCCGCACGATGAAGCGGTCAGCGCCAATCATCTGTAGTTGCTGCGCGGAAAGATAAGACAGCACCACGCCAATCAGAAAGCCCACCAGCGCCGTGATGCCTAGCGCCTGCGCGCCGGTGCGGTACACCTGCGCGGAAATCTCGCGCCACGGCCCCAGACGCGGCCGGCGCAGCATGCCGGCAAAGTCCAGAATCAGCTGGCCCAGCATGATGAGCAGCGCGCGCCCGTTTTCGGCGGCCTGCAAGATGGCGCCGCCCAACGCGCGGACCCAGCCCAAGGTTTCTGGCTTCGGCGGGGCCGCCTGCATCTCGCCCTTGTTCAGGGCCAGCGCGTTGAACACGTCTTGCTGGCCGGCCGACCAACGCACGCGCTCGGGCAGCTTTTCGCCCCAGGCTTGCCAGATCAGCAAGGCGCCGATGGTGTCCAGCCGGCTGATGCCGTGCAAGTCCCAGCGCGCGCCATCCTGGGCAGCGCGGGCCATCGCCGTGCGGCGGCGTTCGACTTCGCCGGCCTCGGCCAGGGCCAGAACGCTCCAGTCGCCCGCCACATGGCAGACGTTCCCGTCCTGACGGAACGGGGCGGCGGCGGACGCGCGTGAAGCGGAATGCGGCATGAAGGCGGGACACCGATGCAAAATGTATCGCCAATGATAAACGCTTGAGGGCCGAAAGACCGCGAGGTCTGGCCGCGTGCCCTACAATCGCCGCCATGCCCGATCACGTCCGCCCTATCGACCTGCCCGCGCCGGAAACCCTGGCCCGGGAGCTAGGTTCCCGCCTGCCTGCCTTCCAAGACATCGCCTGGACCCGCAGCACCGGCTCGACCAACGCCGACCTGCTGGCCCGTGCCCGCTCGGGCGCCACGGCCGGCAAACCCTGGCTGCTGGGCACCCATCTTCAAGAAACCGGCCGCGGACGCGCCGGCCGCCCCTGGCAGAACAGAGAGGGGTCGACGTTGATGTTTTCGTGCGCGTTTGACGTGCATCTGCCCGCCGTGCAACTGCCCGCGCTGTCGCCCTTGGCGGGCGTGGCCGCCTGCGAGGCGCTGCGCGCCGTCGCCGGCCCGCAAGCGGCGGGCCTGTGCATGAAATGGCCCAACGACGTGCAATGGCACGACGCCAAGCTGGCGGGCGTGCTGGTCGAGACGACCCGCAACCCCGGCGGCCGCGAGGCCGGCTATACCGTCGTCATCGGCATGGGCGTGAACCTGACCGACGCCGCCGAGCTGTCCCGCTCGCTGGGCCGCGACGTGGCTGACTGGCAGCAGGTGCAAGCGCTATCCGACCGCCAAACCACCGCTGCCGACTTGATCTGCGCCAGCGCCACCGCCTGGCATGACGCCGTTCAAACACTGGAACGCGAGGGGTTCGCCGCATTCCGACACCGCTTTGATCAGGTGGACGCGCTGGCGGGCCGCCTGGTCAACGTGCTGGAAAAAGGCGATATCCTACTGAGCGGCCCCGCCTGTGGCGTGGACGAACAAGGCCGCCTGCTGGTGCAAACGCCCGAGGGCGCCACACCGATCTCGGTCGGTGAAATTTCGATTCGACGCCAAGCATGATTATTCTTATCGACTCCGGCAACAGCCGTCTCAAGGTGGGTTGGCTGGACGCCAGCAACCCCGACATGCCGCGCGAACCGGCGGCAGTCGCCTTCGACGGACTGGATCTGGATGCGCTGGATGGCTGGCTGACCGCCCTGCCGCGCCGCCCCTTGCGCGCGCTAGGCGTGAACGTGGCGGGCGAAGCCCGTGGCACGGCCATCGCCGCCATTCTGCAAAAACATGGTTGCGCCGTCACCTGGTCGCCGTCGCAGGCGACAACGCTGGGGCTGGTCAACAGCTACCGCGTGCCGACGCAACTGGGCGCCGACCGCTGGGCCTCGCTGCTGGGCGTGCTGTCGCGCCTGCCCGGCGCGCACCCGCCCTTCGTCCTGGCCAGTTTCGGCACCGCGACCACCATCGACACCGTCGGCCCCGACAACGTGTTCGCGGGCGGCCTGATCCTGCCCGGCCCCGCGATGATGCGCAACGCGCTGGCCCACGGCACCGCCAACCTGCCGATCGCCAACGGCCAGGTCGTGGCCTACCCCGTCGACACGCACGAGGCCATTGCCTCGGGCATTGCCGCGGCCCAGGCGGGCGCAGTGGTGCGCCAATGGCTGGCCGGCCGCCAACGCTACGGCCAAACGCCGCAGATCTATGCGGCGGGCGGCGGATGGCCCGAAGTGCACCAGGAAATTGAACGCTTGCTGGCAGACGCCGGCGGCGCATTCGGCGCCGCGCCCGTGCCGGTCTACCTGGATCACCCCGTCCTGGACGGCCTGGCCGCCGTCGCGCGCGCCACCCTGGACGCCAACCCCTGAGCAAGGCCCGCCATGCGAGTGCTCTTCATCCTGATCCTGCTGGCAAATTTATGGGTGCTGGCCCTGGGCCAAGGCTGGATCGGCGTGCGCCCGGAAGATGAAGGCCGGGATACGCGGCGGTTCAGTCAGGAACTGAATCCGGATGCGGTGAAGCTGGTGCCGCGGGCGGGGCCTTAGCCGAGAGCCCGGGCGCCGCGCTTGCGGCCCCTTGCCCTTGCCGTCTTGAGCAGCCCATCCCGCACGACTGGCACGGTGATCAGCCTAACCAGGGAGCCAGCGCGTCCATCGTCCGACGGGTCGCACCGGCATGCAATTCAAACCACGCACGCGCCGCCCGGCTCGCGCGTTCGCGACTGACCTCATCCCGCGACCAGGCCAGCGCAGCATCCACGGCCTGCGCTGGATCGGGTTCCCGCAACGCTGCGCCCGCCGCAATCGCGTCTTCGGCCGCTTGCAGGAAATTAAACGTGTGCGGCCCCACGATGACGGGCACTCCCGCCGCACACGCTTCGATCAGATTCTGGCCGCCCAGCGGCGCAAAGCTGCCTGCCACGATGGCCACGTCTGACGCCGCGTAGTAGAAGGCCATCTCCCCCAGCGTGTCGCCAAGCAGCACCGACGTTTGCGCCTCGGGTTCGCTGCCGCTGCTACGCCGGACAAACGGCAATTGCGCGTCGCTCAGCTGTTGAGCCGCCTCGTCAAAACGTTGCGGGTGGCGCGGAATCAGCACGAACAGCGGGGCGCCCGGCTGGCCGCTACGGCGTTTAATGGCCTCGATGAAGAGCGCGTCCTCGCCCTCGCGCGTGCTGGCGATCGCGATCACCTGGCGGTCCAGATGGGTGCGCCATGCCTTACCCGCCTGGACCTGCGCCGCGGGCAACACCAAGTCGAATTTCAGGTTTCCGGTGACGATGGGCTCGGGCGCGCCCGCCTGCTTCAGCCGCGCCGCGTCTTCGGCGGTCTGCGCCAACACCCGATCCAGCCCGGCCAGCGCTTCGCGCATCACGCTGCCCATGCGCCCCGCCTGCCGCAATGACGACGCGGAATAGCGGGCGCTGACCAGCGCCATGGGAACTTGTGCGCGGCGGGCGGCGGCCAACAGGTTCGGCCAGATCTCGCGTTCGATGAGCAAGCCGCAGCGCGGCTGATAGCCTTGCATGAAACGGCGGGTCGCACCGGGAAAGTCATAAGGCAGCCAAGCCTGACGCAACTGCCCCAGGCCGATGGCGTCGGCGAACAAACGCTGGCCCTCGGCACGGCCCGTGGCGGTCATATGGGTCAAGAGCACGGGCAGGCCACGGTCAAGCAAGGCTTGCAGCAGCGGCTGTGCGGCACGCGTTTCGCCCAGGCTGACGGCGTGCACCCAGACGGGGGCTGACCAAGGGAAATGGGCGGAGATGGTGGCAGAAGCGGATGCGAAACCGACCGAAGCTGAACTTGAAGCTGAGGCCGAAGCGGAAGCGGAAGCCGAAGCGGAAACGGAAACGGAAGCCGAAGTTGGAGCCGGAGCCGGAGCCGGAGCCGAGGCGGAGACAGAAGCCGCAGCCGGAACTGAACCGGAAGCCGAAGGTGGTGATTCAACCGGGTGGCCGAAACGTTCACGTGAGAACACGCCCCACTGACCGCCCGCGCGCTTGGCCCGGCGCGCCATCCATAACCAGAGCAGCGGCGCCAACGCCCGAAGAGCCAGCGTATAGACGCCGCGGTTCATATCACTGGGCGGCCAGAGCCTGCTCGACAGAGGCCATGACCGCTTCGCGCGATGGCGAAGCGCCTCGGTCGCCCAGGCTGGCGGTGTAGTTCGAGCCGACAAGCGGCGTGCGGACTGGCGTGGAGGCGCGGTAAATGCCGATGGTCGGTCGGCCCAACGCGGCCGACAAGTGCGTCAGGCCACTGTCCAGGCCCACCATCAGGCGCGAGCCGGCAAGCAGGCGCGCCACATCCGTCAAGTCCATGCGAGGCATCACTTCCGCCCCGTCCATGCCGGCCACCAGCAGGCTGGCGCGTTCGGCTTCGGATTCGTTACCCGCCAGAAGCTTCAGCGTGCATCCGGCCTCGCGCAAACGGCGGAACACCGCGCGCCAATCTTCTTCGGGCCAGAGTTTGTCGTCACGGCTGGCCGACGGCATGATCACCGCGTAACCGCGGTCGTTGTCCAGATGATGCAGGCGCGGCAGCTCGGTGGCGTTCAAGCCGGCGCTGCCGACTTCGATGACGGGCTCGGCCGGTTGCGCTGCCTGGCGCACGAAGTTCTGCAAACCGAAATCCGGCAAGCCGGCATGCTGATAGCCAAAGGTCAGCCCCGCCAGCTTGCGCTGACGGATCACGGCGGGCTGCCAGAATTCCACGCGATGGCGCACGTTGTAGAACAACGAGGCGAGCGGCTCTCGCGCCGACCGCCAGTCCAGCCCATGGCGCACCCCGCGCGCCTGGCGCACGAGCCACGCAGACTTCAGCAGCGCCTGCATGTCCAGGACGATGTCGTATTGGGTAGAGCGCAGGCGTTCTTTCAACGCCTTGCGTTCGGCGCGCACCTGCGAAGACCACCACGACTTGCGCCAGCGGCGATGCGCGACTTTGATGATTTCATTGACAGCCGGGTGCCACGAGGGGATCTCGGCAAACGCTTCTTCGACGACCCAGTCGATCTGTGCGTCAGGCACATGCCGGGCAATATCGGTGATTGCCGGGAGCATGTGGACGAGGTCGCCCAAAGAGGACGTGCGAACAATGAGAATTCGTGTGGGCATGAGTCAGGATTCGTGCTTGGCGCCGCCCTCAACCCGATGGTGGCAAGCGCTGTTCAACGCAGCCCGCACTGTACAACAACATTGCCCATTACAGCGACGCGCCCGGATGGGTCATTGGCGCTTCTTCTTCTTTTTCACAATCATCCATTTTGGCATGCGGAACAGCACCAAACGGCGATACAGCACGATATACGTTGTCGAAAATACTGCTGTGAAAAACATCAGCAGATAGGGTTGCTGCCAAAACAGCACCGCGGGAATAACCGCCAATGACGACAGCAGCCAAAGATAGGGCGAGGTCATGGAATTACGTTGCGTCTGATGCCGCATTTCACGCGAGCCAATGGCCCAGCGCACCAGGCGCTTATAGATCAGCATATGCAAGTGCACCCCGTCCGGGGCCCCCGGGGAGCGACCGCGTAGCCATTTTTTCCGGTAAATGGAAAAGAGCGTTTCGAATACTGGGTAGATACAGAGCAACAACGGAAACCAGGCCGACACTTCAGGGTGCCGGGCCAACATCAGCACCGACAATTCGCCGATGATAAAGCCCAGAAAATACGCGCCCCCGTCACCCAGGAATATATGCCCGTGCGGATAATTCCAAACCAGAAATCCGATGACCGCACCGAGAGTGCTTAGCGCAACGATCAGCAGGAAGCGGTCGCCCAGATAAAAGGACACATACGCAAACCCAGCCAATATCATGGCGGACACGACCGCAGCCAAACCGTTATACCCGTCGATAATATTGATGGCATTGGCCGCGCCGCCGATCGCCACAGACGTGAAGATCAACGACACCACGCCAAATTGCAACAGCCAATCAATCCCGATAATGTCGACACGCGTCACCGCGGCATCCAACAAATAATACGCAGCCGCACCCGACAAAATCGCCAAGCCCAGCCTGACGAGCACTCGTACTTGCTTGGTCAGGTCTTCCGCGAATCCGCCCAGGAAAGCTGGCATGGAAGCGGCCAACAGCAACACCATATTGGGCAGCACGTCGGGTTCGCGTACCGCAACCAGTGCGCAGGTTACGGCGCTGGCAATCAATAAAGACAGCCCGCCAATGCGCGGTACCGGCGCGGAATGATACTTTTGCACTCCATCCAAATCGTGATCAGCCGTCAGGCCATCATGCCAAGAGCGGTAGCGAACGATCAGCAAGGTGGAGATGAGCGAAACCAGAAACGCTACGAGAACGTACAACATGGAAAACACGCGCCGGATGGGGGAATGGGCGGGATTGTAGCGTCAGACGTAGACAAGGCATGAAAACAATATGGACAGGTTTGCAAAAGAATGGAAACGTGGCTTGCAAAATAAAAAGGGCCTCCATCAGGAGGAAATGAACAGCTAAACTCCCGGTTTTGCAGAAAGGCGTGAAATTCCATCGCCCCGCCATACGGGCCGAACAGGACGCCCCCTATTCAGTATTAAGACGTATTCACAAAATATGCTGCCTTTAGAACCCGCTGACCACGCCAACCTGCTGCAACTTCCGGAATGGCAGGCGTTCAGTCTCGCTGTCGAGAACGCCGCGTTCTGTACCGACGAGCTCCGTCTCGTGCAGGCCGCTGGGCTCACCATTGACCTGAGCGCCCAAGTCACCTCGCCCGCCGCCCGCGAGGCCGGCGCCGCGCTGCTGCGCGCCCGAGGTTTTGACCAGGCGCGAAAGGCGCTGCTGGACGGAGAGCACGTCAACAAAACGGAAGATCGCGCCGCCTGGCACACCATGCTGCGCGCCCCGGAGCCAATCGACGCCGTTGCGCGCGAACACCAGCGGGTAAGCGAGTTCGTGCAACAAGCGGATGCCGACGGCAAATGGAAGGCGATCATCCACATTGGGATTGGCGGCAGCGACTGGGGCGTGCGGCTGGCTACCGATGCCTGCAGCGGCAACGGCGCGCGCCGGGTGCTGAAATTTGTCGCCAATATTGATGGGCACGCACTGGAAGACGCCATCCTGGGGCTGGATGCCAAGGACACCCTGATTGTGGTGACGTCCAAGTCCTTCACCACCACCGAAACACTCGCCAACCTGCGGCGCGCCATTGACTGGCTGAAGCAGGCCGGCGTCGATAGCCCCTACGAACAGGTGGTTGCGATTACCGCCCGTCCGGACGCAGCCCGTGCGCTTGGCGTACCCGCCGCCCAGATTTTTGAATTCTGGGATTGGGTTGGCGGCCGCTACTCGTTGTGGTCGGCCGTGGGCCTGCCCGTCGCCATGACGGTGGGCATTGACGTCATTGAGGGCATCCGCGCCGGCGCCGCCGCCATGGATGCGCACTTCGCCCAAACGCCGATCACCGAAAACGCCCCGGCGCAGCTCGCGCTTGCCGGCGTGGCCAATCGCAGCGTGCTGGGCTATGGCTCGCTCAGCATTGCCGCGTACGACGCTCGCCTGCAATACCTGGCGCCTTACCTGCAACAGCTGGACATGGAGTCTCTGGGTAAATCGGTGGACATGGCGGGCAACCCCGTAGGCGTGCCCACCGGTCCGTCCGTGTGGGGCATGCCGGGCACCGACGGCCAGCACACCTTCTTTCAGTGGCTGCACCAAGGCACGGACGGCGCAGCGGTCGATTTCATCATGTGCCGCGAAGCGGATCACCAGTGGACCGAACAGCACGCCATGCTGCTGGCCAACTGCCTGGCCCAGCGCCAGACGCTGTTGCAAGGCACGTCCGCCGACACGGACCGCGCCGGCATGCAGGCCCAAGGCATGGCTGCGGACAAGGCCGAATGGCTGTCGCGCCATCGCAAGCATGAAGGCGGCCGGCCGTCGACGCTGATCGTGCTGCCCAGGCTGACGCCGTTCGCGCTGGGTGCGCTGCTGGCGCTCTACGAACACAAGATCTTTGTGCAGGCACTGATCTGGGGCATCAACCCCTTTGACCAGTGGGGCGTCGAGGCTGGCAAGAAAATGGCCAGCGGGATTCTGCAGGAGCTGCACGGACAATCGAGCGACGCGTCGCACGACCTGTCGACGCAACACTGGATTTCCGTATTGACGCAGGGACGCTGAAGCGTGGCTACCGGTACGCCGGTAGCCAAAAGCGCGGTTTGGGAAGAGAATGACCACATAACTCTTCTAAGGAGACAGCCATGCGCATTGCCGATGCCCAATGGATTCCTTCTACGCAGCACCAGACATGGGATGCGTTGACCGACCCGAGAGTCTTGCAGAAATGCATTCCGGGCTGCGTGGAAGTTGCGATGCGCAGCCCGACCGAATACGCCGTCACCCTGCGGGCCAACATCGCGGGGATCGACACCGACTACGAGGGTGAAATTCTGCTCTCTGACGTCAACGCCCCCGACAGTTGCACACTGGTGTTCGAAGGCAAGGGCCGCGCCGCCTGCCTGGCCATCGGCACCGCCCAGGTGAATCTCAGCACGAAGGACCAGGGCACGCGCGTCGCCTATACGGTAGCGGGTATGGCCGGCGGCAAGCTGGCTGAGTGTGGCGAAGGCCTGCTGCTGAAAGCAGGCGACAAGATCATCCAGAAATTCTTCGCGGCCTTCATCGACCACATGGCGGTGCAGCCCCGCCTTGCTCCCCCGCCGCCACCGCCCGAACCCGAACCTCGCGGCTTGTCCAATTCCCGCTGGTCATGGGCGCTAGTGGTTCTAGTCATCGCAGTGTTCTGGGGATACCACTCGTTTTACAAGTGAAAACCCTAGTGGGCTGGTGATATCCTTGGCGGATGACTCCGCCACCGCCACCAGCCCCGCCATCAACTGACCCCGCCCACTCTCGACGGGACCTGTTGAAGGCCATGGCGGGGGTGTCCGCCACGGTGGTTCTGGCGGCGCTGGACTCCACCATCATCAGCACTACGCTTCCGCGCGTGGCCGAGGCGCTGGACGGCATGGCGCTCTATGCCTGGGTCGGTACGGGCTATCTGCTGGCCACCGCGGCCTCTATCCTGATCTTCGGCCGGCTGGGCGACATGTTCGGCCGCAAGCCGCTGATGCTCGTGTCCGTGTTGATCATCGCGCTCGGTTCCATTGCCTGCGGACTGGCGCAGTCCATGACCCAATTGATCGTGTTCCGCACCCTGCAAGGGGTTGGCGGCGGCATGATGATTGCGACCGCTTTCGCGGCCCCTGCCGACCTGTTCCCCGACGCCAAGCAGCGGGTGCGATGGATGGCGCTGGTGTCGGCAGCATTTGCCATGGCCAGCGGCATCGGCCCGGTGCTGGGCGGCGCGGCGACGCAGGCGCTGGGCTGGCGCGCGGCATTCTTCATTTCGCCTATCGCAGCCGCCGGCGCCTTCTTTCTGCTGGCGCGCTACTTTCCCCGCATCCGGCCCATGCATGACGGCAGCCGCAAGATTGATTGGGTGGGCGCCATTCTGCTGGTGCTGGCCGTGGGCGCGCCGCTGGCCGCGCTGGAGCTGGCCTTCGCCCGCGGTGAACATGCACACCCGCTGCTGGGCGGCATGCTGGCCTTGATTGGCGTGGCCGCCATCGCCATCCTGATTCCTACCGAACGCCGGGTGAAGTCGCCCATCTTTCCGCTGCGCGTGCTGTCGGGACGCGATTCCCGCCTGCTGAATCTGTCGGCGATGATGGTCGGCGCGGTGATGTTTGTGCTGATCTTCTACAGCCCGCTGTTGTTGCAGCAGGTACTGGGTTACACCCCCAGCGAGGCCGGGCTGCTGCTGACGCCCCTGGTAGCGGCGATTTCCGTGGGCAGCATCATCAACGGCCGGCTGTTTCCCAAGCAGACCGAGCCGCAGCGCCTGATGATGTTCGGCGGCCTGTTGCTGGCGGGCGGCAGCCTGATGGTGCTGCTGATTTCGCCCGGCACATCGGCCTGGTGGATTCTTGCCGCCTTCTTCGTCAATGGCTGCGCGTTGGGCTTCCTGTTACCCAACCTGACGCTCTTCATGCAGATGCTGAGCGAGCGCCGCGACGTGGGCGTGGCGTCCGCGTTGGTGCAGACGACCCGCGCCATCGGCAGCGCGCTGGGTACGGCGGTAGTGGGCATCATCATTTCGCACAGCACGGTACTAAACGGAGTGCGGACCGGCCTCGGCCTATGTATTGTGCTGTCGCTGACCTGTGCGTTGCTGGCGCATCGGGTCAAGATGAAGAACCTCGTCACCAGCCGCAAATAAGCCACCGCCAAGAATAAGAAACCGGCCGAAGGGTCATCGAGACAATCATGCGTCAACGCAATTTGCTGGACTTGCTGCTGCTGGCAGCGGTCTGGGGCGGCTCCTTCCTGTTCATGCGGGTCGCCGTCAAGGAGTTCGGCCCCATCGCCCTGATCGAATTGCGCGTGGGTCTGGCCGCGCTGTTCTTGCTGCCCGCCGCCTTGTGGCGCGGCAAGCTGCCAGTGATCGCGCGGCACTGGAAGGCGCTGCTGGTCGTTGGCACGCTGAACGCCGCCATCCCGTTCCTGCTCTATGCCTACGCCGCCCAATCGCTGGGCGCGGGCTTCCTGTCGGTGGCCAATGCCGTGACGCCGGTGTGGGGCGCCGTGGTGGGATGGCTGTGGCTGAAAGACCGGTTGCCCTGGATGCGGTCGCTGGGGTTGTTGATCGGGTTCCTGGGCATCATCGTGCTGGTGTGGGACAAGCTGAATTTCCAGGCCGGTGGCACTGGCCCCGCCGTGTTGGCGGCGGTATCGGCGCCTGTCTTCTACGGCATCGCCGCAAACTGGACGAAGCGTTTTCTGACGGGTGTGGATGCCCTGGCCAGCGCCACGGGCAGCATGATTGCGGCGTCGCTGGTGCTGCTGCCGCTGGCCATTTCGGCCTGGCCAGACACCCCGGCATCAATGGCGGCGTGGATCTCGACCATTTTGCTGGCCGTCGTCTGCACCGGTGCGGCGTACATCATCTTCTTCCGCCTGATCGCCAACGTCGGCCCCACTGCGGCCGTCAGCGTCACGTTTCTGGTGCCGATCTTCGGTGTTGTATGGGGCGGGTGGTTCCTGGATGAAAGCATCACGCCATCCATCGCGATCGGCGCCGCCATCATTCTGGTGGGCACCGCCTTGGCGCTGGGGCTGGTCAAGCGCCGACGCGCTTAGTACTTATCCGACGTCCCCGTCAACGCCACGCCAATGCGCAGCAGCGTGTACGACACCGCGTCCACCCAGCGCCGCACCCATCCGCGGCGGTGATATTCCAGCGGGCGGATGAAGCGGCCGCCTTCGCGGATGGCCGTCTCCAGGCGCTCTTGCAAGTCCCACGCAAAGGGCTGGTCGTCCACGACCACATTGGCCTCGCGCGCCAGCAGCAGGCTGAAGGGGTCCAGGTTGGACGAGCCCACCGTCGCCACGTTATCAATCACCGCCACCTTGGCGTGCAGATAGCTCGGCATGTACTCGTAGATCTCGATACCGTCACGCAGCAGCTGGTCATACAGCGAACGCGTGGCGTGGTATTGCATGCGGTATTCGACCTTGCCTTGCAAGAGCAAGCGCACCTTCACGCCGCGCGCCGCGGCTTTTGCCAGGGCGCGGCGGAACTGACGCCCCGGGAAGAAATACGCGTTGGCGATCAGGATGTCGCGGCGCGCCTGCGTGATGCCGTACAGATACGCGCGTTCAAAGGTCTGCCGATACCGCAGGTTGTCGCGCAGCACCAGCGCGGCGCGCAATGTGCCGCAAGGTTCAACGTATGCATGATGCGGCTTGGTCAAGCGCATGCGGCTCCAGTCGCGCGGATGGCGCCGCAGCCGCGCCCAGTTCAAGCGCACCCACAGCAAGTCCTGCGCATAGGCTGCTTCGGTGACGAGCGGGCCTTCCACCTGCACCGCGAAATCAAAGCGCGGCGCGGAGATGCCGTCCGTGGGGTCCAGGTCATCGTAGTCGTCGATGATGTTGATGCCGCCGATGAACGCGATGCGTCCATCCACAATCGTGACCTTGCGATGCAGCCGTCGCAGCCGGCTGCGCGACGGAATAAAGCGCGCGAACCAGCGCGGCTCAGGCCGGAAGATGCGGCATTGGGCGCCTGCGTCCAGCAGCATTGCGCGCACATGCTCAACGCTCATGGCGCTGCCGAAACCGTCCAGCACCACCCGCACTTTCACGCCACGCCGCGCCGCCGCCGTCAGGCATTCCAGCACCTGCGAGCCGGTGCGGTCCACCATGAAAATGTAGGTTTCCAGATGCACGCTGACTTGCGCGGCATCGATGGCCGCGCACAGCGCGGGAAAAAAGTCGGACCCATTCTGCAACAAGCGGATGTTGTTGCCGTCCGTCCATTCAAGCTTGACCTGCTCGGCCTTCACGGAAGTTCCAGCTCGGCCAGCAAGGGAGAGTGATCGGACAAGCGCGCCCATTCCCGGCCGCGCAACACGCGCGCGCTGCGCACGGCAAAGCCGCGCTGATAGATGCGGTCCAGACGAAACCACGGGAACACGGCAGGGAACGTGCGCGGCGGCGGCAGCAGCAGGCGCGAGCTGCCTTCCATGCCCAGCTGATTGGTGCGTTCCATCACCGACAAGCCGCCGTTGGGCAGCCCGCGCAGCGCGTTGCTTAGCCGTTTGACGGAATCGCGCAGGCGCGGCAGTTCGCCGCCATGGCTGCGCGGGGCGTGGGAAAACACTTCATACAGGCCCAGCTGCTGCACGAACAGCGGCGCCAGGCGGTCGTTCCAATCGTTGAAATCCCCTGCGATCAGAATGGGCTCGCCGTCCGGCACCATGCGCCGGATACGCTCGGTCAGCGCCAGCACCTGGCGGGTGCGGCTACCGGCGAACAGACCCAGATGCACGACAAAGCAATGCACCGCGCGGCCATCGAGTTCGATGCGCGCATGCAGCAGGCCGCGTTGCTCCAGCCGGTGGTCGGAGATGTCCAGGTTTTCGTGGTCAAGAATGGGATAGCGCGACAGCAGCGCGTTGCCGTGGTCCGTCGCATGACGGATGGCGTTGCGGCCATAAGCCACATCCAGCCGCAGGGCGGCGGCAAGCGATTCGTGTTGAGCGTCGAGCAGGGATTTCTGCTCGTTGCGGCCTTGAACTTCCTGCAGGAAGACAAGATCAGGGCGCAGGCCGTAAAGACCTAAGCGCAGTTCATTCAAGGAGTCGCGCCGGCCTAATGCCGAACGGCCCTTGTGAATGTTGTAGCTGACGACACGGATAAGCGACATAGAGGATATGGCGCCTTTCGACATCGGGGAAACGCCAAACTTCTGGCGTGCCCCCCGAGAGGATTGGCTGGCTGAGCACCGCCGCGACAAGCGGCGGCGCTACGCCAGATTACTTCATTTCGGCTCGACGTTACGCAACCGAATGTGCAATTCGCGCAGTTGCTTTTCGTCGACTTCCGACGGCGCTTGCGTCAGCAGATCCTGAGCGCGCTGCGTCTTCGGGAACGCGATCACGTCGCGAATCGATTCAGCGCCGGTCATCATCGTCACGATGCGGTCCAGGCCGAAAGCGATGCCGCCGTGCGGAGGCGCGCCGTATTGCAGCGCGTCCAGCAGGTAGCCGAACTTTTCCTGCGCTTCCTCGGCGCCAATCTTCAGCGCGCGGAACACCTTGCTCTGCACTTCTTCGCGGTGAATACGGACCGAGCCACCGCCGATTTCCCAACCGTTCAGCACCATGTCGTAAGCCTTGGCGAACGCCTTGCTGGGATCGGTTTCCAGGAAGTCTTCGTGGCCATCCTTCGGGCTGGTGAACGGGTGGTGAGCGGCGGTGTAGCGGCCGTCTTCCTCGTCGTATTCGAACATCGGGAAGTCAACCACCCACAGCGGCTGCCAACCGGCTTCGAACAGGCCGGTCTTCTTGCCGAATTCGCTGTGGCCGATCTTCACGCGCAGCGCGCCGATGGCGTCGTTGACGACCTTCTCGCGATCCGCGCCGAAGAAAATGATGTCGCCGTCTTGCGCGCCGGTACGCTTGACCAGTTCGGCCAGGGCAGCGTCGTGCAGGTTCTTGACGATGGGCGATTGCAGGCCGTCGCGGCCCTTGGCCACTTCGTTGACCTTGATGTAGGCCAGGCCCTTGGCGCCGTAGATGCCAACGAATTGCGTGTAGCCGTCGATTTCGCTACGCGACATTTCAGCACCGCCCGGCACGCGCAAGGCGACCACGCGGCTGCCGGGCGCCGTGGCGGCGGCGGCAAACACCTTGAAGTCCACATCGCGCATCACGTCGGTGATGTCGGTGAATTCGAGCTTCACGCGCAGGTCCGGCTTGTCCGAACCGTAACGGCGCATCGCTTCCGTCCACGGCATGATCGGGAACGGCTGGGCCAGATCAACGCCCTGCACCACCTTGAACACGTGGCGGATCAGGTTTTCAAAGATTTCACGGATCTCGAATTCGTTCAGGAACGAGGTTTCGCAGTCGATCTGGGTGAATTCGGGCTGACGGTCAGCGCGCAGGTCTTCGTCGCGGAAGCACTTGGTGATCTGGTAGTAGCGGTCAAAGCCCGACACCATCAGCATCTGCTTGAACAGCTGCGGCGATTGCGGCAGCGCGAAGAAGTGGCCGGCGTTCACACGCGAGGGCACGAGATAGTCGCGCGCGCCTTCGGGCGTGCTCTTGGCCAGCATCGGGGTTTCGATATCGATGAAGCCCAACTGATCCAGGAACTTGCGCGTTTCGATCGACACGCGGTAGCGCAGCATCAGGTTGCGCTGCATCTGCGGGCGGCGCAGGTCCAGCACGCGGTGCGTCAGACGGGTCGTTTCCGACAGGTTGTCGTCATCCAGCTGGAACGGCGGCGTGACCGACGCGTTCAGGATTTCGACTTCCTTGCACAGCACTTCGATTTCGCCCGAAGCCAGTTCGCTGTTGGCGGTGCCAGCCGGACGCTCGCGCACCAGGCCGGTGACGCGGACGCAGAATTCGTTGCGCAGGCGCTCGGCGGTGGCGAAGGCGGCATTGTCCGGATCGAACACGATCTGAGCCAGGCCCGCGCGGTCGCGCAAGTCGATGAAGATGACCCCGCCGTGGTCGCGGCGGCGGTTCACCCAGCCGTACAGGGTGACGGTCTGGCCGAGATGGTCACGGCAAACCTGGCCGGTGTAGCAGGTACGCATGCGGGATGACTCCGTTGTGTGCTTAGTTTGAGCGTAAGGGTTACGAATCGGCGCGCGGCGCGTCTTGCGCGCCAGCCGCCGGAGAGAGCGGGGCCGGCCGGTCCTCGGGCGCAAGCGCCTGGGCCGGGGCGACCACGCCCATGGAAACGATGTACTTCAAAGCCGCGTCCACGCTCATCTGAAGATCAATCACATCAGCGCGAGGCATCATCAGGAAGAAGCCGGACGTGGGGTTCGGCGTCGTCGGCACATACACGCTGATGTGGTCGCCTGGCATCAGGCTGGCCACTTCACCGCTGGGCGTGCCGGTGACAAAAGCAATGGTCCAGGAACCCGCGCGCGGATACTGCACCAGCACCGCGCGGCGAAACGCCTGTCCGTTCGGGGCAAGCACGGTATCGCTGACCTGCTTGACCGAGTTGTAGATGGAGCGCACGAGCGGGATGCGGCCCAGCAGGTTTTCCCACTGGTCCACCATCGTACGGCCGATCAGGTTGGCCGCGAAGACGCCCGTCAACAGTACCACCACGATGACCAGGACGAAGCGGAAGCCGGGGATGTCGATGCCGAACAGCGATTCGGACGACAGAAAGCCAGGCACGAACCCTTCCAGGGTGGCGACCAGCAAACCCAGCACCCACACCGTGATGACCAGGGGAACCCAGATCAGCAGGCCAGTGATGAAGTACTTTTTGATCAGGCGCATCCGCATCGCGTAGGCCTAGGTGGCGGACGTTCCGCCAGCCGGCGCGGGGGTGGCGGGGGCTGCCGCAGGAGCCGAAGCCGCCGGCGCCGCGGCGGGCGCGGCGCTGTCCGACGACGCGGCCGTGCTGGCGGGCGCAGCGCCGCCAGAACCGTTACCGCGGAAATCGGTGACGTACCAGCCGGAACCCTTGAGCTGGAATCCAGCCGCGGTCACCTGCTTGGAAAACGTGCTTTCACCGCATTCGGGGCAAACCGAAAGCGGCGCATCGGAAATCTTCTGCAAGACGTCTTTGGCGTGGCCGCAGGCGCTGCACTTATAAGCGTAGATGGGCATCAGGGGCTCCCAGGCGCGGGCCCGGAAAAATCAAAAGCCGTCGGTCGCCGGGCGCAAGGGTCCGGGGCGGCGGTCGGGCAAGGCCGGAAAAAAATACGGGAAAGTCTTGAATTTTAGCGGTTTTTCATGAACCGTCGGTGTCGTGTCCGTCGAGGCGGCCCCGGGGCCGATCCGAGGGGCGCCGCCCCCCCGGTCCGCCAGGGCGGGTCCGCTCAGACCGGCAGCAGGAACATCACCGCCGCCACCAGCGTCGGCCCCAGGGCCGACAGGAACAAACGGCCCGACGAAATGCTGCCGTCCGGGAAGTGGTTCTTCAGGATGGCGAAACCCGCCGGGTTGGGCGCGTTGGCAATCACGGTCAACCCGCCGCCCGTCACGGCGCCCGCCACCAGCATGTAGCGCCAGGCTTCGTTGGTGCCTTCGACCAGCGACCCCAGGTAGGTCAGCGCGGCGTTGTCCGTAATGGCCGTCAGTGCGGTGGCGCCCCAGAACAGCACGAAGGGTTCCAGTCCGCCCAGCAAGTCCTGCAACCACCACTTCTGCAGGCCGCCCAGCACCACAAGACCGGCCAGAAAGAAGCCCACCATCAGGCCTTCCTTGATCAGCAGGCGGTTCTGATGGCGCTTGTACGCTTCCGAAAAGCCGATGAACATCATCAGCAGACCCATGAAGATCGCAGGATGGTGCGCGGTCAGCACCACGGCCACCAGAAATACCATGTGCACCAGGATGACGATGGCCGGCACTGGCGGGCGCGCATCCGCCCCTTCCGGCGCATCCACACCACCGCCCGTACCCACCGAGCGCTCCATCAGCGCCTTGCGGCAGATGAAGGTCAAAAGACCGGCATTCAGGCAGACGGCAATGGCCGCGCGCCAGCCGAAGTGCTGCACCATGAAGGTCGAATCCCAGCCGAAGGTAGACGCCACCATCAGCACCGGCGGCGCGGCGTAGGACGTCAGCACCCCGCCAATCGACACGTTCACAAACAGCACACCCAGCGTCAGGTACTTGAAGCCCGCGCGGCCGCTCGTGCGAAAGTAGGCGTCGCGCAGCAGGATGGCGGCCAGCGTCATGGCGGCCGGCTCGGTGATGAACGAACCGCCCAGCGGCACCAGCGCCATCACCACGAAAAACGTGGCCAGTTCTCGCGGCAGCGGCAGCCCGCGCGCCACGATGCGCACGATCAGCCCCACCATTTCCAGGATCGGCCGGCTGGCCGCCACCACCATGATCACGAAGACGAACAGCGGCTCGGTGAAGTTGCGCGTGTCCATGTAGTTGACGGCGCTGGCCGGGCCCGACAGCGCGGCCATGGCCACGATCAGCGCAAAGGCCCACACGCCGAACACGGCTTCAACTTCAGAAAACAGATGCCAGAAGCCCGCATGCGGTCCGCCACGATGCGCCAGACGCGCAAAAAATGGCACCGAGAACGTGTGAAGAACCGCCACGGCGAACAAAATGGTGGCGATGACTTCAATAGGCTGAGGCATAAGAGGCACTTCCGGAATCAAGACTCACGCAACGGAGAATCACGCGATGCGAACGCGGCCCGGCGCGGCTCGCCGAACAAGGGACGCAATATAACGCAGGCTTTTTTCCGTGTAACGCAGGGTCTACACCAAGTTGTGCCCTGTCCTGACCGCTTTGCTATGCAATCGGCGCAGGCGGCTCCGCGCCCTGTTGCGCCGCCTTCATCTCCATCAGCAGGCTGTGCAGCATTTCCGTCGACAAGCCATGCAGCACCAGCCGGTAACCCGCGCGCAAGGTCGACAGCGGCACCAGCGGATGGCTGTTGTTCACCAGAATCAGATGCTGCGGCGCGCCCAGCAGCTTGGCCGCGTAGATGCCGATGGTCTCGTCCAGTTGCAGGGAATTGCACGCGCGCCAGAAGTCGTTATCGGTCAGCATCAGCTGATACAGCGGAGTGAACAGTTCGATGGCGCTTTGCAGGTCCAGGAAGTTCAGCTTGCCCTGCGGCATGTCTTCAAGCTTGAGCGGCGGGTCCTGGATCATCGAGAAATCCACCGTCTGGGGCGCATGCATTTCCACGCCCGCTTCGCGCAGCGCCTGATTCAGCCGGATGACGAAGTTGAACAGGTTCAGGTCATGTTTGACGAAGAGCTCGTCCTTCAGGTCGTCGATCTCCATCGGCTCAAGCGGCGTCGTCGTGATGGGTACCGGCGAATTCGCAGCGATGAAGGCCAGCGCCTGCGCGCCCAGATGGAAGTGGCGCAGGATCAGCCAATTCGCTTCCGGCGACACGAAGCGCTTCAGGCCCCACGCCAGGATGCGATGCAGCAGCTTGGAATGCGACCAGCGGCGCGGCAAAAAGGTCTTCACCACCTGGATCAGGATGATGAAAGCGCGCGCCAGCGGCCGCAGGAACGGCAGCAGGTACTGGCGCGACGCGCAGCTGGAATCCGTCAGCCAGGCTTTTTTCACCTTGTCCGGCAGCGGCGTGCTGCGGTCCAGGTACAAAGCCAGCCACGGGCTGGGGTCGGCCGGGTCGTGCGGCTTGGACAGGAATTCGGGTTCCGTGCTCATGCCGCATCGCCCTCCATCACGTGGTAGAACTGCATCAGATACAGCGCAGCCGTGCGGCGCGCGGTGTCGACGATGCGTTGTTCGGCGCGGCCGTCTTCATCGCAGTCCAGCGCCAGTTCCACGGCCGACAGCCAGCGCGCCAAGTGATGCTCGTCGTTATGGCCGTGGTATTCCAGGAAGCGGAAGGCGTCAGGCGGCAACGACAGGCTGGCCTTGAGCAGCGGCAGCAGCGCGGGCACGATGCGCTGGCCAGTGCCTTCGATGATGTAGATCGCGCCCAGCAGGCCGATCGGGTCACGCGTGGCGGCCAGGCTGTGCAGATAGGCGTTCAGCGCTTCGCCGCCCGGGTTGCGGCGCAGCGCGTCGATGCTGTCCACCGTGCCGCCCGCGTTGCGGTAGTCCTGGAACAGGATCTGGAAATCGTTCTGCTCTTCACCGGCATGCATGTCGATCAGCCCGGCCAGCGGCGCGTATTGCTCGGACAGTGACGCCGCGCCTTCACGCATCCACTTGCTGCCTTCGCGCACCTGCGGAATCCAGTTCTCCATCCAGTTCAGGTAGTCGGCCGTCTGGAACTGGCGGTTGCGCAAGCGGCGCACCACCGGCGTGCGCCACACGCGGGAACGATAGTCGTGCCAGATCGCCGCAAGTTCGGTCAGCAACTGGCCCAGGCCTTGCGGCGCCATGTCGGGATCATGCGGCGGCGCGATGGCGTCGGCGTCTTCGCTTTGCGCGTCGAGTCTTGGCGAGGGGGTGGCCGGGGCCGCCGCGTAAGCCGCAGCCGGGGAGGAATCCGACGTTGCAGCCGAAGCCCCCGCCGACCCCGCCGCAGAAAGCCCCGCCGGCGCCGCGTGCACCGCTTCGGCCTCCAGCAGCATGTACGCCGCCATGAAGCGGCCCGACTCGGGGATGTAGCAGAAGATCTGCTCGCCCGGTTTCACCTCACGCGTTTCCAGGAATTCGGCCAGCATGATCAGGATGGACGCCGCGCCCGTATTGCCGCGCCACGCCAGGTTGCTGAACCAGCGCTCGCGCGGGATCACCAGGCCAGCCTTCTCCATCAGGTCTTCCACCACCGGGATGAATTTTTCCGACGAGTAATGGCACAGGAAATGGTCCACGTTGTCCGGGTCCAGCCAGCCATCGCGCACCAGCTTGGCGTACTCGTGGATGCCGATGTCGAACAGGTGCGGCAGCAGGCGGATGTCCTGGCGCAACGACAGCGCGCCATCGGCCTCGGCCTCGTTCCACGACGGGTAATCCAGGTGCCCCTTGTTGCGGTCCGCCGACAGGCCCAGCTGCATGCACACCGGGTAGTCACCCGAGAACGAACGCTGGTGCACCCACTTCAGTTTCAGGCGCACGCCGCTTGACGCGCCCGGCAGCGCGCGGCCGCTGTTGCCCAGCAGCAGCGCGCCCGCGCCATCGGAAAGCATCCAGCGCAGGAAGTGCGCATCGAAGTCCGCATCGTAGCCACGCGCCGCAAAGCGCGAACGCTTGAACAGGCGCGACGGCAGTTCGCTGGCCACGGCCAACGCGCTGGCGTGTCCGCCCATTTCCACGCCCTGCGCCGCCACCTGAATGGCCGACACACCGGCTGCGCAAATGCCATGCACGGACAGCGTCTCCATCGGCTGCGCGGCAAGCTCGCCCTGGATCATGTTCGAAAACCCGGGCATCAACGCGTCTCCGCCCGACGAGCCGCTGGTCAGCAACGACACGGCAGACAGGTCACTGTCGTGGCGGCGCAGGCAATCGCGAATGGCGTTGGCGGCCAGTTGCGCGTTGGTGAACACCGTCTGGCCTTCGGGGTCGATGGCGTAGTAGCGCTGCTTGATGCCGTTCTCGGCCAGGATGCGGCTCTTGATGCGGCTGGACATCCGGTTCAGCGGCGCAATGTAGCTGTCCATGGCGTCGTTGGACACGGGCTCGCCCGGCATGAAGTAGCCGGCGCTCTCCAGATAGACACGATTGAACGCGATAGGCATGGGCGGGTCTCTAGTGGATGGTGAATGGCGGCGCTAGCGAATGTGCTCGGGCGCCATGCATGAACGGCTGCGAAAGCGCGGCACCACCGCGCCCAGCACGAAGACGCGGAACATGTAGGGCGTAAGCCCCGCTTCGTTCAGCGCCGGATTGACGTGGTGGCGGTAGTGCTCGCGATGCAGACGGGTCAGTTCGGACCAGTGCGCGCGCGGATGCTCGTGATGCGCGGTATGCAGGCCGATGTTGAACAACAGCGGGTTGACCAGCCCTTCGAAATTGCGCGCGTAATTCAGCCCGGCGACGTGGCGGGGTCCGCCGTCGGCATGCGCGTGTTGCAGGTAATTCGTAGCCAGCAGCCAGTGCAGTCCGTGCAACTGCGGCACGATCACGAACACCAGCGCCTTCACGGGGTTCAAGGCAATCAGCCCGCCCCACAATCCCAGCCACACGCCGTACTGCGCCATGCAGTAGCGCCATGCGCCCGGCCAATGGCGGCGCAAGCGGCCAAGCCACGCGAAGAACATCGGATACAGCACCCAGCCAGCCTGGAACGGGTGCAAAACATAGCCCCACAGATGATTCGTATCGCCGCCAAAACGATAAGTGCGCGCGGCATCGCGTGCGCCATGCTTGAAACGATGGTGGTTCGCCACATGCGCGGGATAGAACACGAAGGTGGGATGCCCTTGCAGCAGCGTGATCCAGAAGTCGGTGGCGCGGTTGGTCCACCGGCCGCGCCACATTCTGATGTGCGTGTGGTTGTGGTGAATGACGCCGATGCCTAGTGTCAAAAACAGCATCAACGCGTACAGCGGCCACCAGAATCCGTAGACCCATTGCCAGGCCGCCAGCGCAGGCAGCGCGGCCAGATACGCCAGGCTTTGCCAGTCGCGACGATTGCGCAGCGACGGCAGCCGGAAGCGGCTAGGCCCGTCCGCCAAGCGATTCTCTGCGCTGGAAAGCATCAAGCTGCGGGCCCGCCGCTTCGGCTTTCAGCCGCGTGCGGAACAGGCGGTCCATGAACGTGAACTGGAAGCCGTAATTGCCGTTGTAGCAAGCGTGGTGCAGGTGATGGCGGCGGCTGGCCGCGAACCAATGCGCGTACGACACCTTGGGAAAGAAATCGTAGTTGGCATGCCCGATGCAATTGAAGAACAGGCTGAACAGCGGCACCGAGGCCAGCGCCCAGAAACTGAAATCATGCAGCACCATCGGCAGCATGATCACGTTGCCCAGCATCAGCGCTTCGATGGGGTGAAAGCTATAGGTGGAGAACGGCGTGGTCACCACCGACCGATGATGCGGCAGATGGAAGCGGCGCAGCGGCTTGGTGTGCAGCAGCCGGTGGTTGATCCAGAAATGCACGTCGTTCCAGGCCACCAGCACCAGGATTTCAACCACGACTTTTTGCCAGCTCGGGTCCGGGTCCAGATGCGCCCAGCCCAGCTTCAACAGGCCCCACGGGAAGATCATGCCGGTGCCGAACAACAGAATGGACAGCCCCGACTGCGCAAACTCGCGCCGCAGCTGACCCGGCGCCAAGGGGCGCGGGTCCAGCGGCCGGCCTAGCCCCAACGCCGGCAACACATGCTGCGTCAGCAGCCACGTCGCCGCGCCGAAGACCAGATAGATGCCGCCGAAGAACAGCAGCCCCGCCAGCATCACCTGCCAGGCGGATAAGGCTTCAAAAGCTTGGGCCATGAACGTTTGATTTCACCCCGAAGAATGGCCGCATCATAAGCAATCCGTCAGCTTCCCGGTAAGCCATTTATTACTAAATGATTCCGAGCAACACAAAGGGTGGGACGCCACGTTGATCACGGCTTAACTTCCGGCTACTGGCAGGGAAACTGGCGGTTCAAGCCCGCAACCGCCGCATCCAGGCGCGCGGCCAGCGCGGCGCTGGCAACGGGCATCGGCATGCGCAGCTCTTCGGACAGCAAGCCCTGGCGGCCCAGTTGCGCCTTCAGCGGGCCGGGATTCGGCTCTTCGAACGCCAGCCGGATCACCGGCACCAAGGCCTGGAACAAACGCCGGGCAAGGTCGAGCTGTTGCGCGCGCACAGCCTGATGCATCGCCACGAACAGATCGGGCCGGATGTGGGCCGCCGCGGCGATCATGCCGGTGCCGCCCAGGCACAGCACGGACAGCGATTGCAGATCTTCGCCCGCCAGCACGTTCATCTGGCCATCGGCGATCAGCGCCAGCGTCTTCTCCAGCGACCCGCCGCAATCCTTGATGGCGGCGATGTTCGGATGCGCGGCCAGCGACAACAAGGTCGATGTCTCCAGCGTTGTGCCCGTGCGATAGGGAATGTCGTAGAGCACCAGGGGAAAGCGCGACGCATCGGCCAGGCAGCGGAAATAGGCGGCGGCGCCCTCTTGCCCGGCACGCACGTAGTACGGCGCGGGCGCCAGGATGCCGGCCAGCGGGCGCGTGGCAAACGCCGACAGGCGCTGCAACACATGGCCTTGATGGTTGCCGGCCAGGCCCATGATCACGGGCAGCCGGCCGGCTTCGGTCAGCACGGCGTCCAGCACGGCCAGTTGCTCGGCGTCATCCAGCGACGCGGCCTCGCCGGTGCTGCCGCACACGACCAGCCCGTCCACGCCGGCCGCGGCGTAATGGCGCACCAGTCTGCGCAAGGCGCCGCCATCCACGGCGCCGCCGGAAAACGGCGTCACCAGCGGCACCCAGACGCCCTGGAAAAGAGATTGTTGAGTCGACATGAGAGAACACTCCTTCGGTGTAACGACCGTGGTTGGACCGTACAGAAGTGCTCGGGATATCAGGGGTGCGCGCAGAGGCGCTGATGCGCCGCCAAGAGGCCGCTGTTCCGTCGCCCATCTGACGGAACAGCATGCTCCGGTCAGATGAGCGGCTGTTTTTTGGATTTCAGGCCGACGGCAGCCAGCACCACGCACAGGGCGCGGAGGCAGGAAGCGGTTTGGTTGGCCTGAAGGTTCATGAATGAATGAGTCGAACGCGTGATTGCCCACGCGAGATGAAGCGACGGATGCGGAAATCTACCGGGCGCGCGCCGCGGTGTCAACGGCCGCCACGGGCCGTCACTCGCGGCGCAGGGCTGCCCAGAGCCGCCTGCACGCGCAGCGTCAGCGCAGGCTGGCCAGGAACACCGCGCACAGGGCTTCCATACCCTGGCGGTCGTCTTCGTCGAAACGATCCGGCACGGGGCTGTCCACATCCCACACGCCGATCAATTCGCCTTGATGCACGAGCGGCACAACGATCTCGGAACGCGACGCGGCATCGCACGCGATATGGCCGGGAAAGGCATGCACGTCCGGCACCAGCTGCGTCTGGCGCTGGCTGGCGGCTGCACCGCACACGCCGCGATTCAGCGGAATGCGCACGCAGGCCGGCTTGCCCTGGAAGGGTCCCAGCACGAGTTCGGTGCCATCAAAGAAATAGAAGCCCGCCCAGTTCAGATCGGGCAAGGCCTGATAGGCCAGCGCGCTCAGGTTGGCGGCGTTGGCGATGCGGTCGGGCTCGCCTTCGAGCAGGGCGCGCGCTTGCGCGGCCAGTTCGGCGTACAGGGCGGCCTTGGAGTCGGCGACGATCGGAGCGGCTTCAAACATAGCGGTAAATGTAACTGTACAGGCGGTTTTCGATGCAGGTGATTTTAGGGGTTCCGCGCGTTAAAGGGGCCGGGCTGCTACCGTATGGGACAATACTTTTTTGTTGCAGTCCCCCCTACCGCCTCTTCCTTTTACCCTTCTTCTTCAAGAAGCAATCCATGGACAAGCCTCTCGAACCTGCGTTTTCCTTTTCGGAACGCGCTCAGCAACTTACCAGCTCCGCCATCCGCGAGATCCTCAAGGTCACCGAGCGCCCCGAAGTCATTTCGTTCGCTGGCGGCCTGCCGGCGCCCGGCGGCTTCCCGGTAGAAGTGGTACGTGCTGCATTCGACAAGGTATTGGCCACCAACGGCCGCGCGGCCCTGCAATACGGCCCGACCGAAGGCTATGCGCCGCTGCGCCAATGGGTTGCCGACGATCTGAACCGCGCAGGCGCCAACGTCGCCCCCGATCAAATCCTGATCGTCTCGGGTTCGCAGCAAGCGCTGGACCTGTTGGGCAAGGTGCTGATCGACAAAGACAGCAAGGTGCTGGTTGAAGACCCGAGCTACCTGGGCGCGCTGCAATCGTTCAGCCTGTACCAGCCGAAGTTCGTGCCGGTGCCCACCGACGAAGGCGGCTTGATTCCTGAAGCCATCACGCCTGAACTGGCCGACGGCGCACGCTTCCTGTACGCGCTGCCCAACTTCCAGAACCCCACCGGCCGCACGCTGAACCTGGAACGCCGCATCGCGCTGGTCAAGCGCGCCGCCGAGCTCAACCTGACCATCATCGAAGACGATCCCTACGGCGAACTGCGCTACGCAGGCGAGCCGCAACCGGGCCTGATCGCGCTGGCCGCCGAATACGGCGCCAACGTCGTGCGCCTGGGCACGTTCTCGAAGGTGCTGGCCCCCGGCCTGCGCCTGGGCTACATCGCTGGCGGCCGCGCGCTGATCAACAAGCTGGTGCAAGCCAAGCAAGCCACCGACCTGCACACGCCCACGCTGACGCAAATGGCCGTCTACGAAATCGTCAAAGACGGCTTCCTGGAAGAGCACCTGCCCAACGTGCGCGAAATCTATCGTGCGCAAGGCAGCTGCATGCTGGAAGCGATCAAGCAGGAATTCCCGTCCACCGTCACCTGGACCAAGCCGGAAGGCGGCATGTTCATCTGGCTGACTCTGCCCGAGCACATCGACAGCACCAAGCTGCTGGAAAAGGCCATTGCGCAGAACGTGGCCTTCGTGCCGGGCGCGCCGTTCTACAGCGGCGCGGGCCGCGCGAACACGCTGCGCCTGAGCTTTGCCACCGTGCCGGAAGACAAGATCCGCACCGGCATCGCCATCCTGGGCAAGCTGCTCAAGGAATACACGGCCTAAGCAAGCCGTGGCCAGCAGGACAATGCGGCCTGAAAACCGCATCCTGAACGGCGATTGACCTTCCACGGCCGGGCGCAATGCCCGGCCGTTGTTTTATGCTGTCGGCTTTCCCGACCATTTTCTGACCGTGACAGTGAGCGCCTCGCAACAACCTCCCGTCGACCTAAGCGACATCGTCTTCACCGACTGGGTCGAACGCTGGCTCCCGAAGTCGTGGCGGCCCTACGCCCGCCTGTGCCGCCTGGACCGCCCCATCGGCACTTGGCTGACACTGCTGCCGGCCATCGCCGCGCTGGTCCAGACGGCAGGCGGGCTGCCCGACCTGCAACGCCTGATCGTCTTCTCGCTGGGCGCGCTGTTGATGCGCGGCATCGGCTGCACCGTCAACGACATGTGCGACCGCAACTTCGACAAGCACGTCGAGCGCACGCGTTTCCGTCCGCTGACCAGCGGCCAGTTGTCGATGAAGAACGCCGTCTGGTTCCTGCTGGGCCAGTTGCTTGTCTGCGGATCGCTGCTGTTCTTCCTGAACGACATGAGCCGCTGGCTCGCGGTGGCCGTGCTGCCGTTTGTGTTCATCTATCCGCTGTGCAAGCGCGTCACGTACTGGCCGCAAGTGGTGCTGGGCATCTGCTTTAACTGGGGCATGCTCATGGCCTGGTCCGACACGCAGAATCACGTGCCGTTGGCTGCCATTGCCATGTGGGCAGGCGCCGTGCTCTGGCAGGTGGGCTACGACAGCATCTACGCGTATGTGGACGTGCGCGACGACCGCAGCCTGGGCCTGCATTCCACCGCCATGCGCTTTGGCGACCAAGGCAAGCTGTGGATCGGCGGCTTCTATCTGGCCACCGTCGTGCTGTGGTCCTGGGGCGGTTACGCCATGGGCTTGTCGTGGGCGTATCAGGTCGGCATCGCCGCCGTGGCGCTGCATCTGGCGTGGCAGTTGAAGGTGTTCGACATCCAGCGTCCCGACCGCAATTTCATGCTGTTCCGCGCCAACCTGTGGCTGGGCGCGCTGCTGGTGGCCGCCGCGCTGGCGGGTACGCTGATCCGGTGACCTGTGGGTCGTCCGCGGTAGTCCCGCGGACCGCTCACTGTTGAACCGTTGCCGGTCGAACCAGCAGGCCGTTGCTGATTGATCCTGCGCATTGCAGCCATGGCAGGTTCAGGCGATCATGGCGTTCCGCCACGCCTTACGGAGACACCGCATGCCCTCGTTGATCAAATCCCTCGCGGCCGCCGCCGCCGTATGCGCGCTGTTCGGCATCGCGCCCGCTCAGGCCGCCACCGACTGCTCAGCCCAGCGCGGTTGCGCCGCCAAGTTCTGCGAAATCGAAAACGACATCGCCGCAGCCAAGGCGCAGAACAACACACGCCGCGAAGCTGGCTTGCGCAAAGCCCTGGCCGAAGCCAAGGCCCACTGCACCGACAGCCGCCTGCAATCGCAGCGCGAAGCCGATGTCCGCGAGAAGCAGACCAAGGTGTCTGAACGCGAACAAGAGCTGAAGGAAGCGCGCGCCAAGGGCAAGCAAGACAAAATCGACAAGGCCCAGCGCAAGCTCGAGGAAGCGCAGTCGGAGTACAACGCCGCGCTGGTTGAGCTGAACCGCTGATCTTCCCGAATTCCCCTCGCCGCATCGCAATCGCCCCGGGCCCGTCCCGGGGCGTTGTGTTTTTGCGCCGGGCGTGCGGCGTCGGCCCGACCACCATCTATTGCGTCATCAGATGGAAATATCGCCACCCATGGTGCCAACCGGAAGAATTCAAATCGATTAGTACGGATTTTGGAAAGATGTTTTCAGGGAATAAGGGTTTATCCCGAGGTTGTTTGAGCACAGAATGCATCTCATCGGGACCACAGCAAGCGAACCCCCGGCAATGACGCCAGACGGTTCGGATCCCAAGCTCACAAGACACCGGAGGTCTGCTATGAAAACCCTTGCAACCGCATTGATGTTGTCCATGTCCGTTCTGGCTGCCGGCGCTCAAGCCGCCGAAGCCGACCAAGGCCCGTCGCGCGCCCAGGTCCAAGCCGAACTGCAACAAGCCAAAGTTTCGGGCCAATACACGTTTGGCGAAGAAGGCTACCCCGCCGCCATCCCCCAGAAGTCCAGCCTGACCTCGCAACAAGTGCAAGCTGAACTGGCTCAAGCCAAGAACGCCGGCGAAGTCACGTTCGGCAACCTGGACTACCCGCCCGTCGCCGCTGCTGAAAGCGCCACGTCGCTGACCCGCGCCCAAGTGGAATCGCAACTGGCGCAAGCCAAGGCAGAAGGCCTGGTCACCTTCGGCAACATGGACTACCCGCCCAAGGCCAGCTGATTCACCGGCCGAAAGGCCGTGACAGCCCCTTCAAAAGCCCCTCGGCCACAAGCCGAGGGGCTTTGTTTTTGACGTTTCGACATCTATATAAGTCATAACGACGTTAACTTAAACCGTTACGACACTTTCAGATCTACAAATCGACAGCGCTCACGCATAGGATGAGGCCAACCCATCCCCCTCATCGCAGGAGCAGCACCATGTCCACCACCCCTCGTCCGATCGTTTTGCTGGGCGCCGGAAAAATCGGTTTCGCCATTGCCCTGATGCTGGAACGCAGCGGCGACTATGCCGTGTTGGTCGCCGACCAGGACCCCGCGCGCTTGGGCGTGCTGGCTGAGCTGGGCTGCGAAACGCGGCAGATCAGTGACGACGAATCGGTTGCGCGTTGCATCGAAGGCGCCTACGCCGTGGTCAACGCCCTGCCGTTCCATCGCGCCACCGCCGTGGCGGGTTTGTGCGCGAAAGCCGGCGTGCACTATTTCGACCTGACGGAAGATGTGGCCAGCACCCACGCCATCCAGGCGCTGGCACAAGATGTGCGCAGCGTGCTGATGCCGCAGTGCGGCCTGGCGCCGGGTTTCATCGGAATCGTCGGCAATGCGCTCGCCCGCCGCTTCGACACCTTGCTGGACTTGCGCATGCGCGTCGGCGCCCTGCCGCGCTACCCTTCCAACAGCCTGCGCTACAACCTGACGTGGAGCACCGAGGGGCTGATCAACGAATACTGCAACCCGTGCGAAGCGATTGTCGACGGGCAACTGACCAGCGTGCCGGCGCTTGAAGGCTACGAAACCTTTGCACTGGACGGCGTCGAATACGAGGCCTTCAACACCTCGGGCGGCTTGGGCACGCTGCCCACCACGCTGCTGGGCCGCGCGCGCAACGTGGACTACAAATCGGTGCGCTACCCGGGCCACTGCAACATCATGAAGCTGCTGCTCAATGACCTGCGCCTGCGTGATCGCCGCGATCTGCTGAAAGATATTCTCGAATCGGCCATTCCCACCACCGAGCAGGACGTCATTGTCATCCAGGCCTCGGCATCGGGTCATCGCCACGGCCGCCTGGAAGAAGAGTCCTACCCGATCCGCGTGTTCGGCGCGGACGTGGATGGCCACCGCTTAAGCGCCATCCAGCTGTCGACCGCCGCCGGCATCTGCGCCGCGCTGGATCTGGTGGCGCAGGGTGTGTTGCCGCAACAGGGCTTCGTCGGCCAGGAAGCCATTGATCTGGACGCGTTGCTGAACAACCGTTTCGGCCGGGTCTACGCGGGCAAGCCGCTGGCGTTGGCTGGCTGCGCCACGGCTGACCGTTAAACCAATGCGCTGAGGCCGTCCGCCAAGCCTTCGTAACCGGACGGCCACGTAGCGCCGCGCAGACTTTGCGGCGCTACGTCCAGCCTTCCAGGCGTAGCGTCGCGCGCACCAGACGTTGCTCTTCCTGTTCGATGTCGGACAGGCTCTGGCGCACGCTGTCCACGTGGTCCGCCGCGGCCTTGCGCGCGAGCTCTGCCTGCCGCCCCGTCACCGCATTGAACAAACGCGTGTGCTGGCGGTCGATCTGCCGCTTTTCGGGTTCGCGGTGATACAGGTTGTTGACGCACGCGAACACCGACCCCAGCAGCAGATCCGTCAGCGATTGCAGCGTATGCACCAGCACCGGGTTGTGCGAGGCTTCGCAGATTGCCAGGTGAAACGCATGATCAAGATGCGCATGCGTGGCCGTATCGGTGGCCGTGCCTTGCGCCGCCACCATCTCGTCATAGCGGCGGCGAATCATGATGAAATCCGCTTCCGTGCCGCGAATGGCCGCCAGCCGTGCCGACTCGGCCTCAAGCAGCGAACGCACCTCCAGCAAGTCGTACAGCGTGCGCGGCTGCGAATTGAACAGGTGCATCAGCGGGCCGGCATCCACCTTCGAGATATGCGCCACGAACGAGCCCTTGCCCTGCGACGTATGAATAATTTCGCGCGCGCGCAGCAGCTTCAGCCCTTCGCGCAGCGCCGTGCGCGACACGCCCAGCTTTTCCGTCAAGCGCCGCTCCGACGGCAGCGCCTGCCCGGCCTTGAGCACCCCATCGAGGATCAAACGTTCGATTCGCTCGGCGACTTCGTCCGCCACCTGGCGGGGTTTTTCTTCTGTTTCCGCGTACATGCAATCTCCGGACCAGTGGTATGACCAAGCGCGCTCAGAATTCGGCCGCGCAGCGCCTACCCCCGTAAGTAGCTGATATAAAACCATAAAAAATGCAGGCTTGTCAGGCCAGGGCTGAATAAACTGGTATGACCAGTGGGTTTTGATATGGACATTGGCGCAGGTGCGAACGATGATGTCAGGACAGATTCGCCCGGTGCCCCGGCGCCGGCCAGCCCTTCTTACCGCTAGAGACCCGCATGACTCAACGCATCCAGCACCACGGCCTGCAAGTGGCGGCCAATCTCAATCAATTCATCGAACAGGAAGCCCTGCCCGGCACCGGCCTGGATGCAGACGGTTTCTGGCAAGGGTTTGCGGCCCTGGTACACGACCTGGCGCCCAAGAACCGCGCATTGCTGGCTGATCGCGATCGCCTGCAGGCCGAACTCGACGGCTGGCACCGCGCCAACCCCGGCCCCATCGCCGATCCGGCTGCGTACCGCAAGTTCCTGGAAAGCATCGGCTACCTGCTGCCGCAGCCGGCCAGCGTGCAAGCCACCACTGACAACGTCGACACCGAAATCTCGCAGCAAGCCGGCCCGCAATTGGTCGTGCCGATGTCGAACTCGCGCTATGCCCTGAACGCCGCCAACGCGCGCTGGGGCAGCCTGTACGACGCGCTCTACGGCACCGACGCCATCCCCGCCACGCCGGGCGACACGGGCAAGGGCTACAACCCCGAACGCGGCGCCGCCGTCATCGCGCGCGCCCGCAGCTTCCTGGACACGGCCGCCCCGCTTGCCAATGGCTCGCACGCCGACGCACGCGGCTACACGGTTGAAGGCGATCAACTGCGCGTGGCGCTGGCCAACGGCGTCACCGGCCTGAAGTTCGGCTCGCAGTTTGCCGGCTACCAGGGCGACGCGTCCGCCCCCACGGCCATCTTGCTGAAGAACAACGGCCTGCACTTCGAAATCCAGATCGACCGCACCCACACCATCGGCAGCACCGACGCCGCTGGCGTGAAAGACGTGCTGGTTGAAGCCGCGCTCACCACCATCATGGACTGCGAAGATTCGGTTGCCGCCGTGGATGCCGACGACAAGGTCCACATCTACCGCAACTGGCTCGGCCTGATGAAGGGCGACCTGACCGAAGCCGTCACCAAGGGCGGCAAAACCTTCACCCGCAAGCTCAACGCCGACCGCGTCTACACGCGCCCGGACGGCAGCTCGTTGAAGCTGCATGGCCGCTCGCTGATGTTCGTGCGCAACGTGGGCCACCTGATGACCAATCCGGCCATCCTGGACCGCGACGGCCTGGAAATTCCCGAAGGCATCCTGGATGCCGTCGTCACCAGCCTGGCTGCGCTGCAAGACCGCAAGAACAAGCTGAACTCGCGCACCGGCTCGGTGTACATCGTGAAGCCCAAGATGCACGGCCCCGTTGAAGCCGCCTTCGCCAGCGAACTTTTCGATCGCGTTGAAGACCTGATCAAGGTGCCGCGCAACACCCTGAAAATGGGCATCATGGATGAAGAACGCCGCACCAGCATCAACCTGAAAGCGTGCATTGGCGCGGCCGCCTCGCGGGTGGCCTTCATCAACACGGGCTTTCTGGACCGCACCGGCGACGAAATGCACTCAAGCATGGAAGCCGGCCCGATGCTGCGCAAGGGCGACATGAAGTCCACCGCCTGGATCACCGCCTACGAACGCAACAACGTGCTGGTCGGCCTGGACACGGGCTTGCGCGGCCGCGCTCAGATCGGCAAGGGCATGTGGGCCATGCCCGACCTGATGGCCGCCATGCTGGAACAGAAAATCGCGCACCCCAAGGCCGGCGCCAACACCGCGTGGGTGCCGTCGCCCACCGCCGCCACGCTGCATGCGCTGCACTATCACCAGGTCGATGTGCAATCGGTTCAAAAGGAACTGGAACGCACCAAGCTGGACAGCGTGCGCGACGACCTGCTCGGCGGCCTGTTGACCGTGCCGGTCGGCGACCCGTCCAAGTGGTCCGCCGCCGACATCCAGCAAGAACTGGACAACAACGTCCAAGGCATCCTGGGTTACGTAGTGCGCTGGGTCGACCAGGGCGTGGGTTGCTCCAAGGTGCCCGACATCCACAACGTGGGCCTGATGGAAGACCGCGCCACGCTGCGCATTTCCAGTCAGCACATCGCCAACTGGCTGCGCCATGGCGTCACCAATAAAGACCAGGTGATGGAAACCTTCAAGCGCATGGCCAAGGTGGTGGATGGCCAAAACGCAGGCGATGCGCTGTATCAGCCCATGGCCGGCAACTTCGATACGTCTTTGGCATTCAAGGCGGCGTGCGCGCTGGTCTTTGAAGGCCTGACGCAGCCCAACGGCTACACCGAGCCGCTGCTGCACAAGTACCGTTTGGAGTTCAAGGCCGCGCAAGGCTAAACGGCGACACCGCATCAAACCCCGAACCGGACAGCTTGGCTGTCCGGTTTTTTTTGGATGTACCCCTCTCCCGGAAAATTGAAACAACCCCCGCACTTTTCGCACGACCGTGCTAAATTTGCCCGCATGACTGCCAAAACCGAGAAAAGCGAACTGACCTTTGCGGCCATTGTGGACGCGGCCGTGGACATGGCTGCGGCGCAAGGCATGGAAAGCCTGTCGCTCGGCCAGGTCGCCAAGCATCTGGGCATCAGCAAAAGCGGCGTGTTCTCGCGTGTGGGTTCGCTCGAAGCGTTGCAGCAGGCCGTGCTGGATGAGTACGACCGCCGCTTCGTCGCTGCCGTCTTTACACCTGCCATGGCGTATCCGCGGGGCCTGCCCCGGCTGAACGCGCTGGTGTCGCTGTGGGTAGACCGCGCCAGCAACGTCGAACTGCTGACGGGCTGCATCTACGTGGCCGGGGCGTTTGAATACGACGATGTGGAATCCCCCTTGCGCGCCGTGCTGGAAAGCAACTTGCGGCGTTGGCGCGCGTCCATGGTGCGCACCGTCAACCAGGCGTTGGAAGCCGGCCATCTGCGGCCAGATACCGACCCTGAGCAACTGGTGTTCGAGGTCTACAGCCTGATGATCGGTTTGATGCACGACGCTCGCTTCTTGCGGGACCCCAACGCCCCCGCCCGTGTTCGGGCCGCGTATGACCGGCTGATCTCTACGTACCGCAGCTTCACCTACCTTGAATAACTGACCCGCGCCGGCTAATGCCGGCGTTTCTTGACGCTAATTTCGCACGGTCGTGCGAATATTTTATCTGGAGCAAGCCATGTGGATTCTGATCGCAGCCCTCGCCGCCGGCGTCCTGGCGCATCTGTGGCGCCAATGGCGCGCGCTGCTACGCCAACTGCCCGACTGCGCCGAACATCTGGTGCTGTTCTAGTGAACTACCGGCATCCCGGTCTATATTCCGCATAGTCCCTTCGAATTCCGCCATGCCGCGTTCCGTCCACTTACTGATCGTCGATCCGCAGAACGATTTCTGCGACCTGCCCCAGGCTTACCTGCCCACCGATCCCTTGACCGGCCACTCCATGCAGCCGGCGCTGCCGGTGGCGGGCGCGCATGCCGACATGCAACGGCTGGCGCGCTTCATCGACGCCACCGCGCACGCGCTGACTTCCATCACCTTGACGTTGGATTCGCACCACCGGCTGGATGTGGCGCACCCCACGTTCTGGCGCACGGGCGACGGCCAGCCGGTCTTGCCCTTCACACCGATCACGGCGGTAGACGTACGCGCGGGCCGTTTCCATCCGCGCCACATCGACGACCTGCCACGCACGTTGACCTATCTGGACGAGCTGGAAGCGCGCGGACGCTACACCTTGATGGTGTGGCCCGTGCATTGCGAAATCGGCACATGGGGCCACAACGTGCATGCGGACGTGCGCGCGGCGTACAGCCGCTGGGAAGATGCCGACCAGTTCATCGTGCGCAAGGTGCCCAAGGGTACGAACCCATGGACCGAACACTACAGCGCGCTGATGGCCGAAGTGCCGGACCCCGATGACCCTCGCAGCCAACTGAACCGCAGCCTGCTGGGCTCGCTGGACCGCTCGGACCTGATCATCATCGGCGGCGAAGCCGGCAGCCATTGCGTGCGCGCCACCGTGGAACATCTGGCCGAACACCTGCCCGGCGGCAACCTGTCGCGCATTGTGCTGCTGACCGATTGCATGAGCCCCGTCGCGGGATTCGCCGACGCGCAAACCGCGTTTCTTCAACGCATGCGCGATCTGGGCATGCAAGAACGCACCAGCGTCGACATGGCGCGAGCACTGCAAGCCTGACTCTCCAACGACAATGGCCGCCTGCTTGCGCAAGGCGGCCATTTCTTTTGTAGCAGCAATGTCAGGGCGGCAAGCAAACAAGCGCCAGCGTTATGCATCCGCCGCAAGTTTGCCCGCCTTGTCGCAAACCACATACAAGGCGCTGATCGCCTCGCACAGCGCGGGCGGCTGCTGGAACAGGCGTGCCACCAGCAGGCAGCCTTGCACCGTGGCGAACACCGCGCGGCCGGCGGCCTCGGCGGTGCCATTGAATTTCAACGTGCCCTGCGCGGCGCCTTCGGCCAGCACGCGGGCCAGCCACGCTTCGTGCGCACGGAAAAAACCCTGCAATGCGCCACGCACGCGATCTGACAACGTCATGATGTCGGCGGCCAACATGCCGCCCAAACAGAGTTCGCCAGCGCCGCAAGCGCGCGATTCCATCATCGACAGGTATTGCTCCAGCTGCGCTTGCGCGGGTTGCGTGGTGTCGATGGCGCGCACATTACCCAGCGCGCGGGCGCTATAGGCCTCGACCGCTTCGTAAAGCAGATCGTCCTTGCCCGGGAAGTAGTAGTGAATGCTGGACGTCTTTACGCCCACATGCTCCGCCAGGTCGCGGTAGCTGAAACCATTGCACCCGCGCGTGCGGATGAGCTTCTCGGCGTGCGCCAGCAGCAGGTCTCGGGTGGTGTTGGGGGTCGGAGTGTCCATGGCTGAATATTACCTACTAATAGGTTGGTCCGTCATCGGGAGCCGCCCTAGTCTGTGGTCCAAAGCCCGTGCGAACCCCGGCCGGGAAACATCCCGCCCCCCGGGGTCCGCATGTGCCGGCATCCTGCTTAGCCTTGGACGGGCGGGTAATCCAGCTCGCCGCTTTCGGTTAGGCCTTGTGCGCGGGCGGCGGCCAGTTCTTGCGTCACTTGGGCGCGGGTCTTGTCGCTGCCGGTCGAAGCGAACGCGGTGGCGGCGTAGCCTTCTTCGCCAGAGACCAGTTCACCGTTGGCGCGGGCGGCGGCCAATTCTTGCTGCACTTGGGCGCGGGTGACCGTGCTTTGGGTGTTCAGGGCGGGCGGATAGTCCAGCTCGCCAGCTTGGGCGGCGCCGATGAACGAGGCGGACAAAATCAGGGCGGATACGAGGGTCTTCATGGTTGATCTCCAGTAAGGATCAGTACGGCAACAGGGGTTTGAATACTGCGGGTTCGACTTTTTGCGCTATCTATCACTAGATAGATATCAGGGTAAAAATGCTCAGCCTTGAACGGGCGGGTAGTCCAGTTCACCGCTTTCCGTCAGGCCTTGGGCACGGGCGGCCGCCAGTTCTTGCTTCACTTGGGCGCGGGTCTTGTCAGCGCCGGTCGAAGCGAACGCGGTGGCGGCGTAGCCTTCTTCGCCAGAGACCAGTTCACCGTTGGCGCGAGCGGCGGCCAATTCTTGCTGCACTTGGGCGCGGGTGACGGTGCTTGCGGTGTTCAGGGCGGGCGGGTAGTCCAGTTCGCCAGCTTGGGCGGCGCCGATGAAGGAAGCGGACAGAATCAGGGCGGATACGAGGGTCTTCATGGTTGATCTCCAGATCAGGGATTCGATAAAAATTTCGATTTAGGTTTAAGCTTCGGTTTCGTTGAGCTATCTACTTATAGATAGATAACGAGGGAAATAAAAAAGCGGTCCTACTGTATTTCTGGTTTCGGCGGCGGCGGGTTGTTGGGTTCGCTGCGTCGATGGATGAATCTTACCTACTACTAGATAGACAGCGCAAGCCGGTTTTGTGAAACCAGATATTTCATGATGCGGGGCGGCAACACGTCCGCCCCCTATACGCCCCTATACGCCCTACCCGCCCCAGCCCCAGCCCGCCCTAGTCCGCCTAGGACCGGCTCGCCGATACCAGCACCATCATCGGCCTGTCCTGCTCTTCGGCCAGCGCGGGCTGCGCCGCCAGTTGCTCAGGCGTTGGCGCCCACTCTTCTACATGCCGGATCGTAAAGCCCGTCTGGATCAGCAGGTTCAGGTAGGCGCCCAATGTGCGATGCTGCTTGACCACGCCCTTGGCCAGCCAATCTGTGGTGCGCGGTCCTTGCAATGCGTATTGGTTCAGCGGCCAGATACGCCTGCCCGACGCGTCCTGCACAAACCCCGGTTGGGCCGGCGCGGTGTAGATCGGATGCTCGGCCGAAAACACGAAGTGTCCGCCCGGCGTCAACGCACGGTGAACGGTGGCGAACAGGTCGGCCAGATGCTCGATGTAGTGCAGCGTCAGCGAGCTATAGGCCAGGTCATACCCGCTCACCGGCAATTGCAGGTGCTCAAGATCAGCGCGCTCGTAGTGAATGCGGGGCGACTGCGTGGTGGCCCGCGCCCGGTCCAGCATGTTCTGCGACACATCCAGGCCCCGCACCTCGGCTGCGCCCTGCTCATCGGCCCACCGGCAAAACCAGCCGAAGCCGCAACCCAGGTCGATGACGCGACGGCCGCGCACGTCGGGCATCAATGCACGCAACGCCGGCCACTCGGGCGCGCCGGCCAGGCCGTGCACCGACCGCGCCATCTGGCTATAGCCTTCGAAGAATTCGGGGGTGTCGTAGATGTTCTGCGTCATGGTCCGGTTCCTGGCAAATGCCTGCGGCAAGCATGCCACGCAGGGCCGACCTTACCAAGACCGTGGCGACACGCCATACCGCGCTTTGAAGATTTTGCTGAAATGGCTCAGGCTGGAAATCCCGACGTCGCCCGCGGCCTGCGTCACGCTCATGCCGGCGGCAAGCAAGTCCGACGCGCGCTCAAGCCGCATATCGCTCAGGTACGCATGCACCGACCGGCCCATGCTGTCGCGCATCAACTGCTGCAAGCGCTTCTCCGACAGCCCAACCGTTTTCGCCAACAGCCCGGGCGGCCAATGCTCGGCATAGCGTTCGCGCAGCAGCGCGCAGGCCTGATGCACCCGCGAAAGCTCGTCGGCCGCTGGCCCGTTCAACGCATCCGGCAGCGACAGCAATTGCACAAACCCCGACAGCATCTCCAATGATTTGGCGCGATACCAAAGCCGCCGCGCCTCGGCGGCGGGTGGCGGATCGCGAGTCAGGCTGCTGGCCAGCGCCAACAGGCTGGCGGGCGCGTCCAGCGCGGCGACCAACGAGCCGTGCGCCGGCACGCTGACGTCCTGCCGGAACCGCTGCCGCAATAGCGTCACGGGCCCGGTGTCGCCCGCACGCGCCAACGCCTCGGGCGTGTAGCGGATATCCACCATCCGCACCCGCTGATTCGCGGGCAAATGCGTGGCCCAGCCCACCGGCCGTTCATGGTTGAACAACAGCGCCGCGCCTGCGGCCACTCGCAAGGGTTCACCGCCTTCGAGCGCCAACGTGGCTTCGCCTTCCTGCCAGACCTGCATGCCAAAGACGGGCGCCCCCGGTGCGGGAATCGTCAAGGAACGCTTGGGGCTGCCGTCCAGCACCACCAGGCTCACGCCGTCGTCGACGCGCAACACGCATTCGATGATGGCTTCCCATTCGTCGGTGGCAGGCACCGTCGGCAAGGTACCCCGCCACCATTCATGCGGCTTCGCGCGCGTGGTGTTGGGGTCAGGCAGAGACGGAAGGGACAAGGGCGCGGTGGCGCGGGCGGACATAGGGGAGGCGGGCGAGAAAGGCGGAACCACTGACAGAAAGCGAAACGCGAAAGCCAAGAACCGAAGGCCAAGGCACTGAAGAACACGGCCCCGAAGACAACCCAGACCGCGCAGAAAAACGGGGGGGCAGCAAAACCGTTAATCGACGCCGAAAAAACGTCAGACAGGCGGCGAGACTTCTGGAATCATGCCGACGCACAGGAATGATTCTTGTTAATTATAAATTGCCCCAGGGGAAATACCGTGTCCTTTTCCGTCAAGCCGCTGCCGTTGGCGCTGCTGGCTGCCCTTGCCGCGTCGGTCCCCGCCGCCGCCCAGACCACTCAAACCGGCCAAGCTGCCCCAGCGGCGGCCACTGGCGTGACCACGCTCGCCCCCGTGCTGGTGCAAGGCGCACGTGACGCCTCGCCCACGTCCGGCGCCGACTACGTTGCGACGCGCAGCCGCTCGGGCACCAAATCGGACGCGGCGCTGATCGACACCCCGCAAACCATCAACGTCATCACCCGCAATGAAATGGACGAGCGCGGCGTGACCTCCGTCGCCCAAGCCGTCCGCTACACCCCCGGCGTGTTCGCTCAATACGGCGACAACGACGTGCGCTATGACTGGCTGACCGTGCGCGGTTTCACGCCATCGCGGTATCTGGATGGGCTGCTGCTGCCGTTTGGCGCGCGCGGCTATTCGCAACCGCGCATCGACACCTATGGCCTTGAGCGCATCGAAATCCTGAAAGGCCCGTCGTCGGGACTGTATGGACAAAGCGCGCCCGGCGGTCTGGTCAACATGACCAGCAAGCGCCCCACGGCCGAGCCCTTCAATGAAGTGGTGTTGCAAGCGGGCAGCTTCAACCGCTATCAAGGCGCGTTCGACTTCTCTGGCCCGGCCGACGAAGAAGGCAAATTCCTGTACCGCCTGACCGGCACGCTGCGCGACAGCGACACGCAGTACCAGCACGTGGACGACGAACGCCAATTCATCGCACCCAGCTTCACGTGGCGCCCGTCGTCTGACACCAGCTTGAACCTCAGCGCGCAGTATCAGAAGATCACCAGCCACGGCGGCGGCGGCGCGCCCGTGCTGCCCGTCATCGGCACGCTGGAAAAGAGCGCCACCGCGGGCTACATCCCGCGCGACCGCTTCGTGGGCGAGCCGGGCTACGACATCTTCACCAACGAACAAGCGATGGTCGGCTACACGTTGGACCACCGCATGAACGACACGTGGAGCCTGCGCCAAAGCGCCCGCTACACCAATGTCGATACCAACACGCGCCGCGTGCAGATCGGCGCAATGCTGTCGGACACTCAAGCCGTCCGCTACGCCTGGGCCTTTCCGGAAACGTCGCACACCTTCCAGATCGACAACCAGTTGAACGCCAGATTCAACGCCGGCCCCACGCGCCATGACGTCACCTTCGGCCTGGACTACCTGCGCGAAAAATCCCGCTACAACGAGAGCAGCCTGGGCCTGATGCTGCCGCCGGCCTCGCCGCTGTTCAACGTGTTCGACCCGGACTACGGCACGCCCGTGACGCGCCCCGCCACGGCCAACAAGATCAACATGACGCGCAGCCAGCTGGGCCTGTACGCGCAAGACCAGATCGAACTTGACCGTCTGCGCTTCACCTTCGCCGGCCGCTACGACTGGACCGAAGGCACCACCGACAACGGCGTTGCGGGCAGCGGCGGCCAATGGGCGTGGACATCGCGCACTGCCGATGCCGACCGCTTCACCGGCCGCGCGGGTGTGACCTATCGCTTCGACAACGGCATCGCGCCTTACTTCAGCTACTCCACATCGTTCCAGCCGATGACGGGCATCACGCGCGACGGCTCGCCGCTCAAACCCACCACCGGCGAACAATACGAAGCCGGCGTGAAGTACCAGCCCGACGGCTACGCCAGCTTCGTCACGCTGTCGGCCTTCCAGATCACGCAGAAAAACGTCAGCACGCCGGACCCGGTCAACACCAGCTTTGTCGTGCAGACGGGCGAAGCGCAGGTGCAGGGCATCGAACTTGAAGGCAAGGCCAGCTTTGACAATGGCCTGGACCTGACGATGTCGTACGCGCTGAGTGATAGCGAAGTCACGAAAACCAATGTCGCCGCCCAGCGCGGCAATCAGATGATTTTCGTGCCGCGCCATCAGGCCGCGCTGTGGGCCGACTACACCTTGCGCGACGGCCCGCTGCAAGGCGTAGGGGTGGGCGCAGGCGTCACGTATCGCGGGGGCTTCTACGGCGACTTGAACAACCGCTACGCCATCCCCGCCGTCACGCTGGTGGATGCCGCCATCCGCTACGATCTGGGCCGCGCCAGCCCCACGCTTGCCGGCGCGCAAGTCGCGCTGAACGTCTCCAACCTGTTCGACAAACGCTACGTCGCCAACTGCCTGGGCACGGCCGTCAGTTGCTACTGGGGCGCGGAACGCACGGTGATGGCGACGTTGCGGTATCGCTGGTGAAGGGCGGGTGATGGGCGAGTGAAGGGCGGGTGAATGGCGACTAAACCCCGCGCGGTCGGGGCCTATGCCGACAATTCCCGCATGACGGCGATCAGGTCCGACTTGCCTTCGAAACCAATGCCGGGCAAGTCCGGCATCGTGACGTAGCCGCCGTCAACCTTCACCCCATCGGGGAATCCGCCAAACGGCTGGAACAGGTCGGGATAGCTTTCATTGCCGCCCAGCCCCAAGCCCGCTGCAATGTTCAACGACATCTGGTGGCCGCCGTGCGGAATGCAGCGGCTGGCCGACCAGCCATGCTCGCGCAGCATGTCCAGCGTGCGCAAATACTCCACCAGCCCATAGCTCAGCGCGCAATCAAATTGCAGCCAATCGCGGTCGGGGCGCATGCCGCCGTAGCGGATCAGGTTGCGCGCATCCTGCATCGAAAACAGGTTTTCGCCCGTCGCCATCGGGTTCGCGTAGTAGTTGCGCAAGGTCGCCTGCAACTCGTAGTCCAGCGGATCGCCCGCCTCTTCATACCAAAACAGGTCGTACTGCGACAGCGCCTTGGCGTACTGAATGGCCGTATCCAGATCGAAGCGGCCATTGGCGTCCACCGCCAGCTTCTGCCCGTCTTGCAGCACGCTCAAGATGGAATCGATGCGGCGCAGATCTTCGTCCAGCGACGCGCCGCCAATCTTCTTCTTCACCACCGTATAGCCACGGTCGATATAGCTGCGCATTTCGTCTTTGAGCTTGCTGTGGTCCTGGCCCGGGTAGTAATAGCCGCCAGCCGCATAGACGAACACGCGGCGGTCGGCTTGGCCGTTGCCGTAGCGGTCGGCCAGCAGCTGGAACAACGGCTTGCCTTCTATCTTCGCCACCGCATCCCACACCGCCATATCGATGGTGCCAATCGCCACCGAACGCTCGCCATGGCCGCCCGGCTTTTCGTTCGTGAACATGGCGTTCCAGATCTTGTGCGGGTCCAGATTCTTGCCCGTCGCGTCCAGCAACGACTCCGGGTCGGCTTCCATGATGCGCGGGATGAAACGCTCGCGCATCAGCTTGCCCTGGCCGTACCGGCCATTCGAATTGAAGCCATAGCCCACCACCGGCTTGCCGTCGCGGATCACATCGGTGATTACAGCGACGAGACTCAGCGTCATCTTGCTGAAATCGATATACGCGTTGCGAATGGGCGAGCTGATGGGAAGGGTCTGTTCGCGGATCTCGACGATTTTCATGAGGGGTCTCCTGATGCGCCGACTGTAGCGGCGTTGTGGGTGCGGAACCCCTAGCGTAGGGGCGATCACCCGCACTAAGATTCACTCATATTCATTTGATTATTAACTTTCAGTGAAAACCGACATTGCGTCCGAACTGGAATTTTTCATCCACCTGGCCCGGCTAGGCAGCCTGTCCGCCGCCGCGCGCGAGCTGGATCTGACACCGCCCGCCGCCACCAAGCGGCTGGCGCTGATGGAACGCCGCCTGGGCGTGCGGCTGGTGAACCGCAGCACTCGAACCCTTAGCCTGACGAGCGAAGGCGAGACCTATCTTTCCCACGCGGTGAAGATCCTGGCGGACTTGCGCGACATGGAAGACGCGGTTTCCAGCAGCGGCGCCACGCCACGCGGCGTGCTGAAAGTGAACGCCACACTGGGTTTTGGCCGCACGACCATCGCCCCGCTGGTGTCCGACTTCACCAAGCGGTACCCCGACGTGCAGGTGCAGCTAGAGGTCACGGACCGGCCCGTTGATCTGGTGGAAAGCGGATTCGATCTGGCGATCCGGTTCGGCGAACTGCCCGATAAACGCCTCAGCGCCCGGCGCGTAATGTCCAACGGCCGCTTCCTATGCGCCTCCCCCCGTTATCTGGACAAACACGGCACGCCCGCCACGCTGGCCGATCTGGCCTCGCACCGCTGCATCCTGCACACGCAAAACGATGAAGCACACGGCGTATGGCGGTTTACGCGTGCAGGCGAAAGCGTGGCCATCAAAGTGGACGGCGCGTTGTCCAGTAATGACGGCGATATCGTGCTGGGTTGGGCACTGGATGGCCACGGCATTTTGATCCGCTCGGAATGGGATCTGGCCAAGTATCTGGAAAGCGGACGGCTGCGTGTGGTGCTACCTGACTACACGCTGCCGTCCGCGGATCTTTTTGTTTATTACCCGCAACGCAGAAATCAAACTGCGCGGGCGCGAGCGTTTATTGATTATCTGGTTGAGGTGTTTCAGCGGCCAAGTTGAATCACCATTCGAATTTCCCTTGGTCGAGCCCAACCTGGCGGCCGTCATCGCCGTTGACTGTGCCGGAACCCTGGGATTGGCGGATCTCACTCTCGGTTCTGTACGCGTCAGGGTGAAGATTCCATCCCACAAGGCTACCCAGGATGCCCCTGCCGTAGGCGCTGCCACTGGATGCAGACCGTTCAATGACGCCCGTATTCATGCCTACCAACCCGCCCACTGCATCTTGATCGTCACGGCCGACCGCATTGCCGCTGGCATAGGAATCAATGATCAGGGCAGTCCTGCCGTTCGCGCTGGCATTCGTTCCTACCAATCCCCCCACACTGCCCGTCGGATGCCCAGGGCTGTGACTCCCGGCTATCGCCGAGCCGGTAGCCGAAGACTGGCGAATAATCCCCCCGCGGTTCCTTCCTACTAACCCGCCGACGGCATTATCCCCACTGCCCGTTATGTCACCCGACGCGTGGCCGCGAAGAATTAGCCCGTTGTTCTCGCCTACCAAACCGCCCACGCCGCTAAAGTAAGAACGCGCCACCACATGCCCTGATGCTCGCGAATCCGTAATGGTTCCGGTCCAGCCATTCAGCCCAACCAGCCCGCCCGTTTGATAGGCGCTGGCGATAAGACCCGTGGCGTGGCTATTACTGATGGACCCGTAGTTGGCGCCAACCAAGCCGCCCGTATAGAACTCGCCGTTGGCGCCGCCCGTCGCGTAGGCATGTTCAATGCTCCCGTTTTTTTCGTTTTTGCCGACCAATCCTCCGGCAACTGAAACGCCTGCGCGAATGACTGTCGTCGAGTAGGAGTGCGCAATACGCCCCTGGTTCGAGCCAACCAAGCCGCCTAGTTCACCCACCGAGGCACCCCCGCCTGCAACGCCGAGCACGCCTCCACGGGAGTGTGAATTCAAAACGTCGCCATAATTCACGCCGACCAACCCGCCCAACGAGTCATTGGATTGCGTCGTACGGATTTCGCCCCAGGCGTAGGCATACTTCACCACCCCACCGTTGACTCCCACCAATCCACCCGCGACATTATGGCGACCAGGCTGGTTAACGGAAATGCTCAGTTGCCRCAACCCGATGTTCCTGAGCACGCCGTGCGAATTGCTGAATAGTCCTACGTGCCCCGTTGGGTTTGACGAGTCGGCCTTAATCTTCAGGCTATCGACCGCATGCCCCATGCCAGTCAATACGCCTTCGAATTTTTGCGTCGAGCTCGAGTAATCTCCACCAATGGGCCGAAAGCCCGCGCGCGCATTCCACGAACCCGTTCCGTGGGCATCAATGGCATTCGCCAGTGCATAGGCGCCGCTCAGATTATTCTCGATGGCTTGCAGCTCATGCACATTTCGGATCAGTTGATAATCCTGCCCATTAATGCGCAAGCTGGCTTGTGACCCAGGCAACGTCACCGTGACGTCCTTGCCCAAGATATAGTCGGCGTCGGCGCCATGGTTCATCACGAACCCGGCCTTATCCCCGCTTGCCTCGACATTCGCATTCAGCCGCACAGACTTCTTTGCGTCCAGGCTCAGCGTCGTATCCGCATCCCAAGCAATCTCTTCAAGCACGCGAAGATCTCCTTGCGTGGACGTCAGCGCGATATTGTTTTTAGACAGCTGCCCGCTGAGATGCTCGCCGCTGATGCCGCTGACCAACGGCACTTCTTGCGTTGTGACGCTGATTTGATCGGCTTCAAGCGTCAGCCATCCGCCATTGCCCAGCGCCGCGCGCGTATCAGCCTGCGCGCTGCCTTCCATCTGCACTTGCCGGCCCTGAACCAGAACGTTGCCACCGTCGCCTTGGCCACCGGCCATCGCCAACAGATTGCCGCGCACGTCCACGCGTTGGCCTTGCACCGTGATATCGCCAGCGTTACCGCTGAACGCGCTGCTGTCCAACGTGCCTGCGGCCACTACCGTGCCTTGCGCGCCGCCATCCAGCACGATCTTGCCCGAGCGGCCATTCAGCGTTTGCGCTTCGATCAAGCCCTGGTTGTTCACGACCGCGTGCGCCACGGCGTTACTGGCTCGGGCGTGCAGCGTCACCTGGCCGCCCTGAGCCGTCAGCGCATTGTGGTTGCTGACCAGCGCATTCAACGCCGCCTGATCAATCTCTACGTTGAGCAGCCCATCGTCGGAAAGGCCAAGCGTAATGCGCTGCCCTGAAGCCAACGCGATGGCGCCCTGTTTGGCGCGGACGACGCCCTTGTTCTCCACCTGTCCGCCCAGCAACGCAATCGTTCCGCCGTCTGCGGCAATCAACACGCCTTCGTTGATAACGCCTGCCGGCGTCGCGCGGCCATCGCCAACAAATCGGAATCGGCCTTCTTGGAGGTCTTCATTGCTCAGATTCAATGTGGACGCCACCAAGCCGCCTACGTTGACCTTCGCAGTCTTGCCGAACAGCACGCCGTTCGCGTTGATGATGAAGACACGCCCGTTGGCGTTCAGCTGACCCATGATCTTGCTGCCTTCGGTGCCGGCAACCCGGTTCAAGGCAATGGCGTTGGCGTCGGGCTGCTGAAAATCCACGCGGCTGCCCGAGGCGATATGGAAACTGTTCCAGTCGATGGACAGCTTGGAGCTGGTCTGCTGGATTTTCTTTGATAGGCGGTTGGGCTCCGAGATACTGCCTTGGCCGCTGGTGATCTTGCCGCCCACGGGCAGGTTCTGAGCGTAGGCTGAACCGGCAAGCAGCAATGCGCACGACGAGACGCCCCCTAACACGATTAATTTCCGTAACGCGCGACGTTCACGTCGTTCTGCTTTATTTTCGGAAACCCGGCGGCGATGGTTCATTTCCCTCTCCTCGTCTGAATTATTAGAAATGATTGAGACGAGGCTAGCACGGCACATAAAGCCGAATACCGATTAAAAATTGCGCGGCAAAATAATGATTATTAATGCCGACTATTTAGTATTCCTCTGATTGATTTAATGACTTAAAAATGAAAAGCCCCCGCATTTGCGGGGGCTTTGAATAACAACTTACTCGTTCGGAAATATCAGAACGGAATATCGTCGTCCATATCCGCCAGATTCGCGCCGCTGCTGGCCGGGGCCGCTGCGGGGGCCGGGCGCTGTTGCGGCGCCGGGCGTTGCGCCGGGGCGCGTTGCTGTTGCGGGCGCGACGGAGCGTCGTCGTAGCCGCCACCACCACCGTAGCTGGCGCCGCCGCCGCCGCCGTCTTCACGGCCGCCCAGCATTTGCATCTGGTCGGCGACGACTTCGGTGCTGTAGCGATCAGCGCCGGTGTCCTTGTCTTGCCACTTGCGCGTCTTCAGACGGCCTTCGATGTAGACCGAGCGGCCCTTCTTCAGGTATTCGCCGGCGATTTCAGCCAGGCGGTTGTACATGACGACGCGGTGCCATTCGGTTTCTTCGCGGCGCTCGCCGGAAGCCTTGTCCTTCCAGGTGGAGGTCGTGGCGATGGACATATTGCAGATTGCAGCCCCTTCCGGGCTGTAGCGGACTTCCGGGTCGCGCCCCAGATTGCCCACGAGAATGACTTTGTTAACCGATGCCATGCCGATGTCCCTCAGTTGTTGACAGCCTGCGCCTGTGCGTTGCCGCGAGCGCGCCGGCAACAACATAAAAGCGATGTTGAAGACCGGCTTCATGAAACACGCCGGTCATCATGACAATGACCGGCGACGCCTGGGAGCCCGAAGGCGGACCCGAATTCTTGAAGCCCTAATTTGGTACGTATTATCGACGAAAAGCGCCTGCCGCGCCAAACGCCAATGGTGACAAAGCGATCCTGGTGGTGATCCGAATTGCGATCCGTTGAGCGCCGTTCACAGCGCGATCAACGACTTTCCCAGGCTTTCGGGGACGCATCCCCGCGACCCCTAAGCCAGGGGCCGCAACGCCCAGGTCACGGCCAGCCAGACGGCCGACAGGATAGCCGCGCCGATGAAAACCGCGCTTGCGCCCGAGTGCGACGCCAGCCAGCCGCCCAGCGCGCCGCCCGCAAACAGGCCAGCCGCCTGGGCGGTGTTGTAGAAGCCCAGCGCCAAGCCTTTGTAGGCTTGCGGGGCCACGCGGGACACCAGCGACGGCTGCAAGGCTTCCAGCACGTTGAAGGCGACGAAGAAGCCGGTCAGCGCCACGGCCAGCGTGTAGAAGCCATGGCTGGCCGCCGGCAGCAAGGCGCAGACCAGCACCAGCCCGGCGACTGCTGCGCGCAGGGCGCCGCGATGAGCGCGGCGCTTTTCCGCCACGAACACCACCGGCACCATCAGCACGAACGACACCAGGATGACGGGCAGATAGACCTTCCACAGGTCTCGCGCGTCCAGCCCGCCGACCTTGGCCAGCAAGGCAGGCACCACGACAAACAACGACACCTGGATCAAATGCAGTACGAACACGCCGAAGTTCAGGCGCAGCAGATCGCGGTGGGTCAGCACTTCACGCGGATTGGCCGACTGCATCGTCCGGGCTTGCGTGCGTGGCACCACCGGCACGACAAAGCGCGCCACGGCCAGGCAGATCACGCCCAGGCAGGCGATGGTCCAGAACAGGCCGGACAGCCCCCACCACCCCACCAGCACGGGCGACAAGACGAGTGACACCGCGAAAGACAAGCCGATTGATCCGCCCACCATGGCCATGGCGCGCGTGCGCACTTCGTCGCGGGTGGCGTCGGCCAGCCACGCGGTGACCGCGGCCGAAATGGCGCCCGCCCCCTGGATGGCGCGGCCAATGGTGATCCAGTACACATCGGTGGCCTGCGCACAGACGATGCTGCCCGCCACGAACAGCAGCAGGCCGAACAGCACGACGGGCCGCCGGCCCCAGCGGTCAGACGCCAGCCCGAAGGGAATCTGCATGAACGCCTGGGTCAGGCCATACATGCCCAGCGCCAGGCCGACGCGCGCGGGGTCGTCCCCGCCCGGCATGCCGGCGGCGGCGACGGCAAAAACCGGCAACAACAGGAACAGCCCCAGCATCCGCGCAGCGAACAAGCCGGCCAGCGCGACGCTCGCGCGGCGCTCGGAAGGGGTCAATTTCAGTTTGGTGTCTGCCGGCATGCGGAAATTTCAACAATGACAAGGGCGGTGCGCGCGCGTGGATGTCACACGCTCACGGTCTGATCTAGCGGTGCGGCGCCGGACCCGGTTCAGTCAATCTTGACGGACTGCCCCGAACGCTGAGGGATTCGGCGCGCTATAGTACCAAGTTGGCCTTTGAAACCGCTTAAAAGAGCCCGATGGACGCGATACGCATTCGGGGTGCACGCACCCACAACCTTAAGAACGTCTCGCTGGACCTGCCGCGCCACAAACTGGTGGTCGTCACCGGCTTGTCCGGCTCGGGCAAGTCTTCGCTGGCGTTCGACACGCTGTACGCGGAGGGCCAACGACGTTATGTGGAAAGCCTTTCCGCCTACGCCCGCCAATTCCTCCAACTGATGGACAAGCCGGACGTGGACCTTATCGAAGGGCTGTCGCCGGCCATTTCGATCGAGCAGAAAGCCGCGGGGCACAACCCGCGCTCCACGGTCGGCACCATCACCGAGATCCACGACTACCTGCGCCTGCTGTACGCGCGGGTCGGCACGCCCTACTGCCCAGATCACGGCCTGCCCCTGCAAGCGCAAAGCGTCAGCCAGATGGTCGACGCGGTGCTGGGCTGGACGCCCGAAACGCGTCTGGCCGTGCTGGCGCCGATTGCCCGTGGCAAGAAGGGCAGCTTCGAAGACGAATGCGCCAGCTTGCAAGCCCAGGGTTATGTGCGGCTGCGGGTGGACGGGCAACTGGTGGAAATCGACGGCATGCCGCCGTTGAAGAAAACCGAAAAGCACGACATCGATGTCGTCATCGACCGGCTGCGCATCAAGCCGGAAAGCAAGCAGCGTCTGGCGGAAAGCTTCGAGACCGCCCTGCTGCTGGCAGATGGCCGCGCGCTGGCGCTGGACATGGATAGCGAACGGGAACAGGTGTTCTCCAGCCGCTACGCCTGCCCGGTATGCAGCCACAGCCTGCCCGAACTCGAACCGCGTCTGTTCAGCTTCAACAACCCGATGGGCGCCTGCCCCAGTTGCGACGGCATCGGACAAGTGGGCTTCTTTGACCCGAAGCGCGTCGTGGCTTTCCCGGAACTGAGCCTGGCCGCCGGCGCAATCCGCGGCTGGGACCGCCGCAACGCCTTCACGCATTCGCTGCTGACGAGCCTTGCCGCGCATTACGAATTCGATATCGAAGCGCCCTTCGAAGACTTGCCCGAAGCGCTGCGCGACAAGGTGCTCTATGGCTCTGGCGAAGAAGAAATCTCGTTCCTGTACCTGAACGAAAAAGGCCGCAGCACCGTCAAGCGCCACGCCTTCGAAGGCGTCATCCCGAACCTGGAGCGCCGCTGGCGCGAGACGGATTCGGCCACGGTGCGCGAAGAACTCGGCAAGTACCGCAATATCAAGACCTGCCCCGACTGTGCCGGTTCGCGCTTGCGCCCCGAAGCGCGCAATGTGCTGATCGGCCACGACCCGCGCGGCGGCGAGCGCCACGGCCAGGCCATCTACGAAGTCGAGGCCATGCCCTTGTCGAGCTGCCTGGCCTGGTTCCGAAACCTGAACCTGACCGGCGCCAAGCAAGAGATCGCGCAGCGCATCGTGCGCGAGATCGAAGCACGGCTCAGCTTCCTGAACAACGTCGGGTTGAATTACCTGTCGCTGGACCGTAGCGCCGACACGATTTCGGGCGGCGAGGCCCAGCGTATCCGCCTGGCCAGCCAGATTGGCTCAGGCCTGACGGGCGTGATGTACGTGCTGGACGAGCCCTCAATCGGCTTGCACCAGCGCGACAACGACCGCCTGATCGGCACCCTCCAGCACCTGCGAGACCTGGGCAACAGCGTCATCGTCGTCGAGCACGACGAAGACATGATCCGCATGGCCGATTGGGTGGTGGACATGGGCCCGGGCGCGGGCGAACACGGTGGCGAAGTCGTGGCGCAAGGCGATCCCGAAACGGTGCAGCGCGACCCGAACTCGCTGACCGGCCAATACCTGAGCGGCGCGCGCGAGATCGCCATCCCCGCCCGCCGTCCGGTCAACGACGAATTGCCCTGGCTGACCCTGACGGGCGCCAGCGGCAACAACCTGAAAGACGTCGAACTGCGCCTGCCCGGGGGCCGGCTGGTGTGCGTGACGGGCGTGTCGGGTTCCGGCAAGTCCACGCTCATCAACGACACGCTGGCGGTCGCCGTGTCGCGCCAGCTGCACCACGCGCAAAGCGAACCCGCCCCCTATGTGTCGATGCAAGGGCTGGAGAATTTCGACAAGATCATCAGCGTGGACCAAAGCCCCATCGGCCGCACGCCGCGCAGCAACCCCGCGACCTACACGGGCCTGTTCACGCCCATCCGCGAACTCTTCGCGGGCGTGCCGGAAGCCCGCACGCGCGGCTACGACCCCGGCCGCTTCAGCTTCAACGTCAAGGGCGGCCGCTGCGAAGCCTGCCAGGGCGACGGCGTGGTCAAGGTCGAGATGCACTTCCTGCCCGACATGTACGTGCCTTGCGACGTCTGCCACGGCAAGCGCTACAACCGCGAAACGCTCGAAATTCGGTATCGCGGCCGCAACATCAGCGAAGTGCTGGAGCTGACGGTCGAACAGGCGCTGGAATATTTCGAGTCGGTGCCGGCCATTTCGCGCAAGCTGCACACGTTGATCGATGTCGGTCTGTCCTATATTCGGCTGGGCCAAAGCGCGACCACCTTGTCGGGCGGTGAAGCGCAGCGCGTGAAGCTGTCGCAAGAGCTGTCGCGCCGCAGCACCGGGCGCACGCTGTACATCCTGGACGAGCCCACCACCGGCTTGCATTTCCGCGATATCGAGCTACTGTTGCAAGTGCTGAATCAATTGGTCGACAGCGGCAACACCGTGCTCATCATCGAACACAACCTGGACGTCATTAAAACGGCAGACTGGCTGATCGACATGGGTCCGGAAGGCGGCGACGGCGGCGGCTACGTGGTGGCGCAAGGCACCCCGGAAGACGTCGCGGCGACGCAAGCCAGCCACACCGGGCAATACCTGGGCAAGCTGCTGCGCCGAAACGCTGGAAGATGATCCTGCTGGAAGATGATCCTTCTGGAAGGTCATCCTGCAAAGGATGACCCTGCCGGAAGGTGAACCTGCCAGAAGGTGAACCTGCCGAACGGTGATTCAGCACGTCGACTTGGATAATCCCTGCGTAAGGACTGGCATGTACACCCTGATCATCGGCAATAAGAATTATTCCTCGTGGTCGTTACGGCCATGGCTGGCCCTGCGCGCAACCGGCATTGCCTTTACTGAGCAAAAGCTCGGGTTTTTCACGGAAGAGTTTTCACGCAAGGTAGGTGCGGTGTCGCCAGCCGGCCTGGTGCCCGTGCTGCTGGACCGTGATTTTGCCGTCTGGGATTCTCTGGCCATTTGCGAATACATGGCCGAGCAGCGCCCCGAGGCGCAGTTGTGGCCAAAGGACGCGCATGCGCGCGCCCGCGCCCGTTCGCTGGCGGCGCAAATGCACAGCGGCTTCGGCGCATTGCGCAATGCCATGCCGATGAACATCGAAGCGCACCTGCCCGGCATCAAGTTCCCGGAAGCCGCGCAGCAGGATGTGTCGCGGCTGCAAGCCATCTGGCACGACACCCGCGCAGAATTCGGCCGGGGCGGCCCGTTCCTGTTCGGTGCGTTTTCCATTGCTGACGCGTTCTTTGCGCCAGTAGTGTCGCGCTTCACCACCTATGGCATCCCCGCCGCGGGTGCCGTGCGTGACTACATGGATGCGGTGCTGGCGCTGCCCGCCATGCAGGACTGGATGCGCGATGCGCGCGCCGAAGCCACGTTCGTGCCCGAAGACGAACCGTACCGCAAGCACCGCTAGCCCGCGGCGATGCCGGCGGCAGGCCGGCCGCGATCAACCCATGTCGAACAGGCGTTTATGTTCGCGGATGGCGTAGCGGTCGGTCATGCCGGCGATGTAATCGGAAATGGCGCGTGCCTGCTCATTGAAGGCGGGCCTGCGGTAATCCGGCGGCAGCAACCGCGGATCATCCAGGAACGCCGCGAACAGTTCGCGCACGATGCGGCGCGCCTTGGCCGTCATGCGCAGCACCTGATAGTGCCGGTACAGGTTGTCGAACAAGAACTTCTTCAACGCATCGGCTTCGCGGCGGATCTCGTCCGAGAACCCCGCCAACGGCGGTGAGCGGCGCACATCATCCACGCTGGCAGGTGCCGCGTCGCGGATGCGCGCAAGCGAAGTGTGCGTCAGGTCAACGATCAGCGTGTTGATCATGCGGCGGATCGTCTCGGCCACGGCGCGGCGCTGGGCCAGCCCGGGATAGCGGCTAAGCACTTCAGCGTGATGGCGTTCGAAGATCGACACGTCTTTCAGTTGCTCAAGCGTGATCAGCCCGGAACGCAGCCCATCATCAATATCGTGATTGTTGTAGGCGATCTCGTCGGCCAGGTTGGCCAACTGGGCTTCCAGCGACGGCTGCGTGCGGGAGAGGAAGCGTTCGCCCACATCACCCAGCTGACGCGCGTGCGCCACCGAGCAATGCTTCAGGATGCCTTCACGCGTTTCAAAGCAAAGATTCAAGCCGTTGAAGTCCGCATAGCGTTCTTCAAGCTCGTCCACCACGCGCAGGCTTTGCAGGTTGTGCTCGAAGCCGCCCGCCTCGGGCGCAAGCTCGCGCATGCAGGCGTTCAGCTCGTCTTGCCCGGCATGGCCGAACGGCGTGTGGCCAAGGTCATGGGCAAGCGAGATGGCTTCGGTCAGGTCTTCCGACAGCCCCAGGCTGCGCGCCAGCGTACGCGCAATCTGCGCCACTTCCAGGCTGTGCGTAAGGCGGGTGCGGAACAGGTCGCCTTCGTGGTTCACGAAGACCTGCGTCTTGTATTCCAGGCGGCGGAACGCGCCGGAATGAACGATGCGGTCCCGGTCGCGCTGAAACTCGGTGCGGTTTTCAGGCGGCGGTTCAGAATAAGTCCGGCCGCGCGATTGAGACGGGTCGGATGCGTAGGAAGCCAGTTCTTTCATCTGCAACACCGTCTCCATCACGGTTACTGAGTGGTTCGTGCCAGGACGGCGCGCACCGCGTCGTCCGGGGCGGCGCGCATGAACGCTTCGCCAATGCGGGGCATGAGCACGTAGCGGATTGAGCCGCCTTCGGTCTTCTTGTCGACCTGCATCAGGTCGAGCCAGCGGTCGGCGCCCAGGTCGGGCGCCACGACCGGGCAGCCAATCGCCGCCACCAGCGCGCGCACGCGCTCGACATCGGCCCGGGCAAAGCCCGCCACGTCGGCGGACAGCTCGGCCGCCTGCACCATGCCGCAGCCCACGGCTTCGCCGTGCAGCCAGGCGCCGTAGCCCAGCCCGGACTCGATGGCGTGGCCAAAGGTGTGGCCCAGGTTCAGGATGGCGCGCAAGCCGGACTCGCGCTCGTCCTTGCCCACCACCTGCGCCTTCAGCTCGCACGAACGGCGGATGGCGTAGGCGACGGCCTGCGGGTCCAGAGCGCGCAATTTTTGCGCATTGTCTTCGCACCACGTCCAGAAGTCGGGGTCCAGGATCAGGCCGTACTTGATGACTTCAGCCAGCCCGGCCGACACTTCGCGCGCAGGCAGCGTGTTCAGCACATCGGTATCAATTTCCACCGCAACCGGCTGGTAAAACGCACCGATCATGTTCTTGCCCAGCGGGTGGTTCACGGCCGTCTTGCCGCCCACCGATGAATCCACCTGCGCCAGCAACGTCGTGGGCACTTGCAGGAAGCGCACGCCACGCATGTAGACGGCGGCAGCGAACCCGGTCATGTCGCCAATGACGCCGCCACCCAGGGCCACCAGCACGCAGCGGCGGTCCAGGCGGTGGGTCAGCAAGGCGTCAAAAATCAGGTTCAGCGACTGCCAGTCTTTGTAGGCCTCGCCGTCAGGCAGTTCAATGCGCAGCACGCGTTTACCGGTGCGGGCCAACGCGGCTTCGGCGCGTTCGCCATACAGCGCCGCCACCGTGGGGTTGGTGACGACCGCAATCGCGGTAGCGTCGGCGGGGATGCATTGGTCCAGGGCATCGATGCGGCCGGGGCCGATGTGGATGGGATAGCTTCCGCCCGGGGTGTCGACGTCAACAACGTTCATATACGCTTCTCAAAGGCTTGTAATTGCGGCAGCAACGCCTTGACCAGGGTGTGGATGGGCATCGCGCCCGTTTCCACCACCAGGTCGGCGACTTCCTTGTAGAGGGGTTCCCGCAGGGTCATCAGGTCGCGCAGGGTGCCGCGGGGGTCCGCCGTAGCCAGCAAGGGGCGGTTACGGTCGCGGCAAGTACGGCGGAACAATTCGTCCACACTGGCCCTCAAATAGACGACGATTCCGCGTTCGTGCAGCCGCTGACGATTTTCGGCCGCCAGGATCGCGCCCCCGCCGGTTGCAAGAATAATGTTGCGCCGTTGGGTACACTCTTCCAAGGCGGCGGACTCTCGGCGACGAAAACCGGCTTCGCCCTCGATTTCGAAGATAACCGGCACCCGCACGCCGCAACGCGCCTCGAGCTCATGATCCAAATCCATAAACTCGCGCCCCAGCGCACGCGCCAGGCTACGGCCGATGGTGGTCTTGCCTGCGCCCATCATCCCGACCAGGAAGACGGGCAGGTCGTGCGGCAACGACACGGTCTTGCCTGTGCACTCCATGGCGCAAGGCAAGTTTTCAGGCGCCTCGTCGGAGGGCGCTGGGTCCGGGTCAGCCTCCGGACATGAGTGGGCGGAAAAGTTCATGTCGGCATTATCACATCTGCCGCCAGTTGCCCGCGTACCACACAGAACTATCTTGTTACAGAAACCGATCCCGAGCGCTGAGCCGGGACCGGAGTTACCCGTAAAATCGCCGCGATGAGCAAGCCCCAGAATTCCTCCAAGAAAGACAAGCCCGCCAAGAGCGGCTCCCCGATCCTGCGATTCTTCGTAAAAACCGGCATCCTCTTTGCCGGCCTGTTCCTGTGCGGCGTATTGCTGGCGGGAATGGCGCTGGCGCTGGCCTGGCCCAACCTGCCAGACCTGAACGCCATGACGGACTATCGCCCGCGGGTGCCGCTGCGCGTCTATACGGCGGATCGCGTCCTGATCGGCGAATTTGGCGAAGAACGCCGCAACGTGCTGCGTTTCAATGAAATTCCGGACGTCATGAAGTCCGCGGTGCTGGCGGCCGAAGACGACCGCTTCTATCAGCACGGCGGTATCGACTGGATGGGCGTTGCGCGCGCGGGCCTGACGAACCTGATCAACATGTCGAAGACGCAGGGCGCCAGCACGATCACGATGCAGGTCGCGCGCAACTTCTACCTGTCGTCGGAAAAAACGTATTCGCGCAAGTTCTACGAACTGCTGCTGACGTTCAAGATCGAGTCCGAGCTCACCAAGGACCAGATCCTTGAGCTCTACATGAACCAAATTTATCTGGGCCACCGCGCCTACGGTTTCGCAGCCGCCTCGCGCACGTACTTCGGCAAGCCGCTAGCGGAAGTGACGCCGGCCGAAGCCGCCATGCTGGCCGGCATTCCGAAGGCGCCTTCGCGCTTCAACCCGATTTCGAACCGCCCCCGCGCCGAACTGCGCCAGCGCTATGTGCTGGGCCGCATGCAGTCGCTGGGTTACCTGACCGAGCCGGAATACAAGCAGGCGATGGCGCAACAGATCGTCATGAAGTCGGCGGAAGGCACGCCGGCCGGCGGGTATTCCATTCATGGCGAATACGTGGCGGAATTGGCGCGCCAGCTGCTGTTCAACGTCTACCAAGACAACGTCTACTCGCGCGGCATCAACATCTACACCACCGTGCAGTCGAAGGACCAGGAAGCGGCATACCGCGCCGTGCGTGAAGGCGTGCTGGAATACACGCGCCGCGCGCCCTACCCTGGCCCCGAGGAACAGCTGGACCTGCCCCCCGGCACCGAAAACAATCCGGCGGCGCTGGACGAATTCCTGGACGGCGTGTTCGACAAGTTCAGCGATAGCGGCGACCTGCTCACCGCGCTGGTCCTGTCGGCCAGCCCCACCGAAGTGAAGCTCGCGCGCAGCTCACGCGAAATCATCACGGTGACCGACAAGAAGGTGCTGGGCGTTGTCGCCCGCGCACTGAACGACAAGGCCAAGCCCGAACAGCGCATCAAGCGCGGCTCGGTGGTCTACATCCGCAAGTTCGGCGACAACTGGGAAATCATCAACCTGCCTTCGGTGCAGGCAGCGTTCGTGGCCCTGTCGCCGCAAGACGGCGCCATCCGCGCCATGGTCGGCGGTTTCGACTTCTATCGCGGCAACTTCAACCGCGTGACGCAGGCGTGGCGCCAGCCGGGCTCGAACATCAAGCCCTTCATCTACGCGGCCTCGCTGGAACGCGGCCTGACGCCGGCCACGCAAATCTCTGACCAGCCGTTCGAACTGACTGCCGCGCAAACCGGCTCCAAGGCCTGGAACCCCAAGAACTACGGCAACCAGTACGAACCGATGCTGACGTTGCGCCAGGGCTTGTACAAGTCGAAGAACATGGTGTCGATCCGCATCCTGCAAGCCATCAGCCCGCAGTACGCGCAGGACTACCTGACCCGTTTCGGCTTTGACAAGGCCCGCCAGCCGGCCGTGCTGCCGCTGGCGTTGGGCGCAGGCTCCGTCACGCCGCTGCAACTGGCCGGCGCGTTCTCGGTGTTTGCCAACGGCGGCTACCGCGTCACGCCGTATCTGATTGACCGCGTGACCGACAGCAACGGCAAGGTCATCATGCAATCCAAGCCGGTGGTGGCGGGCGACGCCGCTGCCCGCGCGATCGACCCGCGCACCGCCTGGGTCATGGACGACATCCTGCGCGGCGTGGCCACCTACGGCACCGCGGCGCGTGCTCGCGTGCTGCTCAAGCGCAACGACATCGCCGGCAAGACGGGCACGACCAACGAATCCGTGGACGCCTGGTTCTCGGGCTACACGCCGAACCTGGTTGCGACGTCGTGGCTGGGCTTTGACCAGCCGAAGTCGCTGGGCTCGCGCGAAACGGGTGGCGGCGTCGCCATGCCGATCTGGGTCGACTACATGCAAGAAGTGCTCAAGGGCGTGCCGGAAGAAAAGCCGCGTGCGCGCCCCGACGGCATCATCGTGGAAAACGGCGAGTTCTATTTCTCGGAATTCCCGCCTGGGCAGGCCGTGGCCCGCCTGGGTCTGGCCGAGGCCGACACGCTGGGTGAGTTCCTGCATGGCTTGGGCAGCAGCAGCAACGAAGATACGAAGATCAAGGTAGCGCCGGGCGTGGGAACGCAAAACGCGGCCCCGTGGTCGCAGAAGATCCCGTTCTGATGAAAAAAGGCCGGCCTGTGATGGCCGGCCTTCAGTTGCTGATGGGCAGCCGGCTTTCTACTGAAGCACCGCTTCGGCCGGCCTGAACCGCTTGAAATCCCAATGCCGGCCCGGCGCGGCGTCCAGCAACTGGCGCGTGTAGCCATCCTGCGGCCGGGTCAGCACCGCGGCCGCCTCCCCCGCTTCGACGATCTGCCCCGACTTCATCACAACAATCGAATCGCAGATCTGCGCCGCCACGCGCAGGTCGTGTGTGATGAACAGCACGGCCGTATCGGTACGGGTGCGTATGTCTTCAATCAGTTCCAGCACCTGCGCCTGTACCGACACGTCCAACGCGGAGACCGCCTCGTCGGCGATCAGGATGTCGGGCCGCAGGGCCAGGGCGCGCGCAATGCAGATGCGCTGGCGCTGCCCGCCCGAGAACTGATGCGGATAGCGCTCCATGGTGTCCGCGCCCAGCCCGACGATATCCAGCAGCTCTATCGCCCGCGCTTGCGCCTCGTCTTGTGGCACGCCGAAGTTGCGCATGCCCTCGATGATCGAATCGCCGACGCGAAGGCGCGCATTCAGCGACCGGTACGGGTCCTGGAACACCACCTGGATGCGCTTGCGCACAGGATGGAATGCCCGTTTGCTGGCCGTGGCGATTTCGGTGCCATCCAGGCGCACGCTGCCGGAACTGGGATCGATCAGGCGAGCGATGCAGCGCGCCAGGGTGGACTTGCCCGAACCGGATTCGCCCACGATGCCCACGATCTCTTTCTTGCGCAGTGTGAAGCTGACATCGCGCACCGCGTGCACCGCGCGCTTTGCCTTGAAGAAGCCGCGCTCGCTATAGGTCTTTTGCAGACCGTTGACGACCAGCACAGGTTCGCCCTTGGGCGCCTGCCGAGCCGACGGCGCCAGCCCCGGCACCGATGACACCAGCATGCGGGTGTAAGCCTCTTTCGGACGCGCCAGCACCTCGTCGCGCGTACCCACCTCGACCAGCTTTCCGCGGTTCATCACCGCAATGCGATCGGCAATTTCCGCCACCACGCCGAAGTCATGCGTGATGAACAGCACCGCAGTGTTGTGCGACTTCTGCAACTCCAGAATCAACGCCAGGATTTGCTTCTGGGTAGTCACGTCCAGCGCGGTGGTGGGCTCGTCGGCGATCAGCAGCTTGGGGTTCAGAATCAGCGCCATGCAGATGACGATGCGTTGGCGTTGTCCGCCGGAAAGCTGATGAGGATAGGACTGGTAGATGCGTTCCACGTCCGGCAGCCGCACCGACTCCAGCATGTCCAGGATCTTGCGCTTGCGCGAGGCCGCGTCCATGGCGCTATGGGTGCGCAGTACCTCGTCGATCTGCCAGCCCACCGTGCGCACCGGATTGAGCGCCGTCATGGGCTCCTGGAAGACCATGGACATGCGGGTCGCGCGTAGTTCGCGCAGGCGCTCCGGCGTGCACGCCAGCACGTCTTCGCCGTCAAGCAGGATGCGACCCGCACTGGGCCGCAGCGCATCCGGCGCCAGCAGGCCCATTACCGAAAATGACGTTACGGATTTGCCCGATCCGGACTCCCCGACCACACACAGTGTTTCACCGGCGTGTATGTCGAAGCTGATGCCTTCGACCACGTGGCGCGGCTCATCCACCGGCGCGCCTACGAGCGACACCGACAGATTCTGCACTTGCAGCACGGGCATTGTGGAATCGTTCATGTCAGACCCTTCTCGCCATCTTGGGATCAAGGGCGTCGCGCATGGCGTCACCCAGCATGTTCACGCTAAGCACGGTCAGCGCCAGGAACACGCCTGGCAGCAGAATCAGCTCCGGCTTGATCTGGAAGTACATCCTGCCTTCGGCGATCACGTTGCCCCAGGACGGAAACTCTGGCGGCATACCGACGCCCAGGAAGCTCATGACCGCCTCGGACAGCATGGCGGACGCAAAGATGAAGGTGCCCTGCACGATCAGCGGCGCCACCGTGTTCGGCACCAGATGGCGCAGCATCAGCACGTGCGTGGGCGTGCCCAGCGAAATGGCGGCTTCCACATAAGGCTCGTCACGCAGGCTCAGGATCAGGCCGCGTACCAGGCGCACCACTCGCGGAAACTCAGGCACGGCAATGGCGATGAGCACCGTCAACATGCTGGCGCCGGTTACCGCCACCAGCGCGATGGCAAGCAGGATGCTCGGCACGGACATGATGCCGTCCATGACGCGCATGATGACCATGTCCGCCGTGCGAAAGTAGCCCGCGATCACGCCCAGCGCGAGCCCGGGTATCAACGCGGCCACGGCCGTGCCCGCCCCGATCATCAGTGAAATGCGTGCGCCATGGACCACGCGTGACAGCACATCGCGGCCATAGGCATCGGTGCCAAACCAGTGCTCGGCGGAAAAGCCCTTCAGGCGCTGCATGGGATTGATGGCCATCGGGTCAGCCAGGCCCAGCAGGTTGGCCGAGACAGCGGCCAGGACGATAAGCGCAAGCGCCGCCAGCGCCGCCATGACCGGCCAGGTGGACAGCGTGCGAACCAGCGCGGACGCGGGTCGCTTGCGGATGGCAGGCGCAGCGCCGGCCCCACCCGCGATCGAGTGTATGGAAGTGGACATGCAAGTTCCTTCAATAACGGATGCGCGGATCGAACACCGAGTACAGAACGTCGATGGTCAGGTTCACACCGATGTAGACCAGTGAAAACAGCAGGATCAGCCCTTGGATCAGCGGATAATCCCGGGCCAGCACGGACTCGACCACCAGCCGGCCCAGGCCGGGCAGGTTGAACACCGATTCCGTGACGACCACACCGCTGATCAATAACGCGATGCTCACGCCGATCACGGTGATGATGGGAACGGCCGCGGTTCGCAGCGCATGCGCCATCATCACGGCGCGTTCGGTGATGCCCTTGGCGCGCGCGGTGCGAATGAAGTCTTCGCCCATCACCTCCAGCACGCTGCTGCGTGCAATGCGCGCAATCAAGGCGACAAAGCCCGTGCTCAGTGCGATGGTGGGCAGCAGCAGGTGCAGGCCGAAGGCCACCAAGCCCGCCGACGGCGACTTATAGCCTTGCACGGGCAGCCAGCCGAGCTTCATGGCAAACAGCAGGATCAGCGCGTAGCCGGTGACAAAGATGGGCACCGAAAAACCCAGCACCGAAAATGCCATCACCGCCCGGTCTGTCCGGGTGCCGCGCCGCCACGCCGAGAACACACCCAGCGGCACCGCGATCAGCGTGGACAGCAGGATGGTCGACAGCGCCAGCGCCAGCGACGGCCCCACGCGGGCGCTGATCATCGCAGTGACGGGCGTGCCCGAATGCAGCGACACGCCCAGATCGCCTTGCAGCACCTGGCCGCTCCAAAGAAGGAACTGGGTGGCCAGCGACCGGTCCAGCCCCATGTGCTCGCGAATCTGGGCCAGCTGCGTCTCGGTGGCCGCATCGCCTGCCAGCATCAGCGCCGGGTCCCCCGGCGTCAGACGCAACAGGCAAAACACCAGCACGGCCACCGTCAGCACCACGGGAACGGTTGCAAGGATGCGTCTGAGTAGGTAGCTGAACATGCTGGCTTACCGGCTTTTCTTAATGTTCCAGAACACCGGCGCGGGTGATTCCAACACGCCCGACAGCTTCTTGCTGTAGGCGGCGGCGGTCTCGATCTGGCCCAGTGTGACGGCTACGCCTTCGTCCAGCATCACGTCCTGCAACTGGTCGGCGATCTGCTTGCGTTCAGGTTCCGTCGCCGCCACCAGGAACTGATCACGCAGTGCCTCGACTTTCGGCACGGTCGGCCAGCCGAACCAGGCCTTCTCGCCGTTGGCCGACACGCCATAGTTGCGCAGCGGGTCCATGATTTCGCTGACGTGCCACGTGGTCACGAAAATGCTCCAGCCGCCCTTGGCGGGCACGTCGCGGTTGGCGCGGCGCGACAGCATGGTCATGAAGTCCATGGCCTGCAATTGAACGTTGAAGCCAGCCTGGCGCAACTGCTGCGCCATCACCACGGGAATGGCGGACGCCATGGCGATGTCGGTGGCATGCAGGATCACGACGGGCGCGCCGTCATACTTGGCCTCCTTCAGAAGCGCCTTCGCCTTGTCGATATTGGACGGCACGATCATGTCGGCACGGGTATCGCTGGAATACGGCAGGCCGCAGCCGAACACCGCGCCACAAGTCTTGAAGAACTCCGGATCGCCCACCTGCGCCTTCAGGATGTCGCCCTGCCCGACCGCATACATGGCGGCCTGGCGCACCAGCTTGTTGTCGAAGGGCGCATTAAGTTGGTTGAAGCGGTACATGGGCTGGTAGCCCATCTTGTCCAGCACGCGCAACGTCACGTCCGGTGCACTTCTGACCATCGGCACCAGGTCAAAAGGCACGGTCTCGATGTAATCGACCTCTCCGCCCAGCAGGGCATTGACGGTCGTCATCGGGTCGGCCATGGCCACCCATTCCACGCGGTCCACGTTGACCACCTTGCCGCCGGCCGTCCAGCTGGGCGCCTCCTTGCGCGGCACGTAGTCGGTATTCTTTTCGTAGACCGTCTTCACGCCCGGCTGGAATTCCTTCTGCACGAACTTGAAGGGCCCGGACCCGGTGTAATCGCTGATGGCTTGCGCCACCGGCGTTTGCGCCACGCGCTTGGGCATCATGAAGCTGGGCAGGCCGCTGGGTTTGCCCAGTGCGGACAGCACGTCCGCCGGCGCCGTCAGCACGATCTTGAAAGTCTTGTCATCGATGACGTCCATCGATGCAACCAAGGGCATGAGCTGGCGGCCGGTCTTGTCCGACTGTGCCCATCGCTGAATCGAAGCCACGCAGTCCTCGGCCTTCACGGCGGCGCCATCGTGCCATTTCAACCCATCGCGCAGCGTGAACGTATAGGTCTTGCCGTCCGGCGAGACTTCCCATTTGTCCGCCATCTGCGGCTGGATCTTGTTGTTCGCGTCCGTCGCCAGCAGCGTGTCGTAGATCATGTAGGCGTGGTTGCGCGTCTGGTGCGACGCCGTCAGCACGGGGTCCAGCACCGTTAATTTGCTGGCCATCACCACAGTCAGGGTTTCCGCCTGCGCGGGCGCCCAGGCCAGGGTAGCGGCGCAAGCCAGCGCGGCGCCGACGCGGCCCAGGCCGTAGCGCGATTCAACTCTTTGAGCGTTCAGAAAAGCCATGTCATTCCCTTGAAGTTTTTATGGAAGAACGGGGCCTGTGCCGGCCCTTCGGATGGAGTTGCGATCAGGTCACACAACGTCAAATGACAGCGGCGACATCTGTTGGGCGCTGCGGCCGGCCACCAGATCGCGCGAAGGCACCAACGCCTCGGCGCGGCGCTGGGCCTCGTCCACCTGCTCGGCGGCCTTGCGGTAATCCAGCGAATGCACCTGCCCTTCGTGCAGCACGCGGCGGCCGTCGATGTACACGGTGTGCACGGCGCGGTCCGCAGCGGCGTAAACCAGACTGCGCACCGGATCGCGCGACGGGCGCATCAAGTGATGCGTCATGTCCACCATCACGAGGTCGGCGCGCGCACCCACCGCGATGCGGCCCAGGTCTTCACGGCCCAGCGCCTTCGCGCCCCCAACCGTCGCGGCGTGGAACACTTCGCCCGTGGTGACCGCGCGCGGTGTTTGCGCCATCAAGCGAGCCAGGTAACCCACGTGGCGCATTTCCTCGATCATGTTGTGCGGATAGGTGTCCGTGCCGATACCCAGGTTGATGCCCGCGCGTCGATAGCGCCCAAAGTCGCGCAGCGCCATGCCCCGGCGCATGAAGACCGTGGGGCAATGCGCCACGCTGGCGCCCGTTTCGGACAGGATGGACAGGTCGGTCGCCGTGCCCCAGTGCGTATTCGGATGGTCGTCCACAAAGATGCCGTGTCCCACGATGCTGCCGGGGTCCAACACGCCCAGGCTGTGCAGCCACTGAACGGGTGTAAGCCCATGGCGGCGCGTGATTTCGTGGAATTCCGGAAGCGACTGTGCGGCATGTGTCTGCCAGCCAATGCCGCGACGCTTCGCCTCTTGATGACTGGCCTTCAGCAGTTCGGGCGTGCAGGTGTCGATCTGCGCGGGCACCAGCATGCCCGTCAGGCGGCCGCACTCGTGTGCCTCAGCCTTGTCGATCAGCGCCAGCGCGCGCTCCATGCCCGCCTCGCCGGCCTTCTCGTTCCAGTCGTACTCCACCACATGGCCGTTGCGCGTGTACCAGCGCGCCGAGCGGAACATGGGCGCGATATAAGCCCGCAGGCCGCTTTGCACCATGATGTCGATCCAGTGCTCGTGCGCGACCGACATGTCCACGACGGTCGTCACGCCCGACATCAGCAGTTCGGCGGCGGCCAGCGTCAGCTGCGCGGGCGCGGCTTCGTCGTCGCCTTCCATCGTGGGCATGTACTCGTACAGATTCGAGTTGTACAGGCCTGGTGACCCGGTTTCGTCTGTGTAGCCCTTGTTGATGGGTTCGTGCACCAGATGGCTGTRGATGTCCACCAGACCCGGCATCACCATCATGCCGCTGCCGCTGACGATTTGCGCATCGGGCGTGGCCGCCTGCGCCCCCGCCCCGACGTGCGTGATACGGCCGTCCGCAAACGCCACGTCGGCGTTCTTCATGTAGACGTGCTGCTGGCGCGTGTCGTCCCAGGCAACCACGAATTCGGCGTTCTTGATCAAGGTAGTCTTCAACGCAATTTCCTCCGAAATGATTTTCGAGTGTCCATGTGGCGCGTTGCGTTAGCGCCAGTCTGGCCGCGTGCCCTTGCGGGCGCTTGGCGGCGCCAGGCTGGGCAGCCCGCGCGGCAAAAACTCTCCTTGACCCGGCGCGCCCGTAAAGCGCTTGCCGTCCCAAACGACTTGTCCACGCAGCAGCGTCATCGCGGGCCACGCCCGCAGCGTCATGCCCGCGTACGGCGTGTAGTCCACCGCGTGGTGCAGGTGTTCATTGGCGAGCGTGAATTCACGCTCTTCCCAGATCACCAGGTCGGCATCGCTGCCGATGGCCAGCGTGCCCTTTCGCGGGTACAGGCCATAGGCGCGCGCCGGCTGGGTGGCGGTCAGCTCTACGAAGCGGTTCAGGCTGATACGACCGGCCAACACCCCTTCGGAATACAGCAACGGCATGCGCGTTTCGATGCCGGGGATGCCATTCGGAATATGACGGAATGCCACCTCTTGGCCGCCGGGCATCTTGCCGTCCTCGCCCGTCAGGTTGAATGGCGAGTGGTCAGACGAAAACACCGTGAAAAGGCCGTCTGCCAGCCCCTGCCAGATCTGCTCCTGGCTGGACTTGTCGCGCGGCGGTGGGCTGCACACGCAGCGCGCGCCGAAATAGCTGTCGTCCGTGCCAAGATCCGCAGCGGTCAGCAAGAGGTACTGCGGGCAGGTTTCGGCATAGACATTCAGGCCCTTGGCGCGCGCCTCGCGGATTTGCGCAACCGCTTCGCCGCCCGAGATGTGCACCAGCAGGATGGGCACGTCGATGAGCTCGGACAGAGCGATCGCGCGATGCGCGCCCTCGCGCTCCACCAGCATCGGCCGCGAAATGGCATGAAACCGCGGCGCCGTGCGGCCCGAGGCCTCCAGGCGGCGCGTCAGCCAGGCGATGCAGTCGGAGTTCTCGGCATGGATCATCGCCATGCCGCCGTGCACGCGCGCCACGTCCAGCACGTCCAGGATCTGGGCGTCGGACAACTTCAGCGCGTCGTACGTCATATACAGCTTGAACGAGGTGTAGCCGGCCTCTATCAGGCGCGGCAGCTCTTCAGCCAGCACGGTCGGCGTGGGGTCGGTCAGGATCAGGTGAAACGCATAGTCCACGCAGGCTCGGCCGTCGGCGCGCTGGTGGTAGTCGTCGATGGCGGCCTGCACCGTCGCGCCCTTGCGCTGCGCCGCGAAGGGGATCACGGTGGTCGTGCCCCCGCAGGCGGCCGAGCGCGTACCGGTAAAAAAGTCATCCGCCAACTTCACGGGCGGCGCCATCGGCTGGTCCAGGTGGCAATGGGCATCGATGCCGCCGGGCGTGACCACTCGTCCGGCCACATCGATTTCACACATGCCCGGCGCCAAGCCGCGGCCGATCTGCACGATGCGGCCGTCCACGATCCCCAGATCCGCGCGACAGATATCGCCAGCCGTTGCCAGCACCGCGTCACGCAGCACCAGATCAAAACCTTGCTTCGTCATATGCGTCAGCCCGTCTGATCCGCCCTTCCCCTGCCGCGAAGGCGTGGCGGGATGGGCATGTTGTGAGCGGATTCTAGGCCGAATACAAAAATGATTACGCTAGTGATTACCCTGAAATATACATTTCACGGCTGAATTGTTAACATTATTTTGGGCGCTGGCTGGCGGGCCTTGTCCAACGGCGGCGGCTGATCGGGTATCTTCACGTTCATCCGCCATGTTGCTGGCAACATGCGGCCTACAAGCGGCAAGCGACTGCTCATTACCCACGGCGGCGATCCCGCCCTGGCTTCTCACGCGCAAACCAAGAACGAGCCCATGGCATCAGACAAACGCGAAAACTCGGTCACCGGCATCTACGAGCGCATCTACCGCGCCATCCTGGACAACCGCCTCAAGCCCGGCACCAAGCTGGTCGAAGAGCGTCTGGCCGAAATCTTTGAAGTCAGCCGGCCGCGCATCCGCGAGGTTCTCGCGCGCCTGGCCCACGAACAGATCGTCGAACTATTTCCCCAGCGCGGCGCCTACGTCGCCAAGCCGTCCATCGAAAAAGCGCGTGACGTCTTCGAGGCGCGCCGGCTGATAGAGCCTGCCGTCGTGCGGCGCCTGACGCAGAACCTTACGCCCGAGAAGCTGGCGCGCCTGCGCGAGCATGTCCTGTTGGAACACGATGCCCGCAAGCGCGACGACAAGCGCGCCATCATCCGGCTGGCGGGCGAATTTCATATTCTGCTGAGCGAGCTGGCGGGCAACGGTGAACTGGCGCGCACCATGCGCGAGCTGTCCACGCTGACCTGCCTGGTCATCTTTCTGTACAACCTGCCCACCGCCACCAGTTGCCGCGACGACGAACACGAGCTCATTACCGAAGCCATCGCTGCGCGTGACGCCCAGCGCGCCGAGGAACTGACGCTGCATCATCTGGAGCACATCGAACAAAGCGTGAAGCTGGAATCGGTGGAAGAATCGGTGGATCTGGAAGAAGTCTTCAAATTCTGACCCACCTTGACCCATGCCCCAGCGAAAATAACGAAAAGCCCCGGGGGGTAAAACCCGGGGCTTCTTGGCACCTGAAAAGCCGGACTATGGCGGCCGGCCTATTTTTTACTGACCGGACACGCCAGCTTTATAGTTTCAGCGTAACGGGCACGCCCGCCGCGGCGGAACAGATTTGAGACAAGGCGTCCGGCATCTGCGGGCCGCCTCGGGTATCGTTCCAGTGCTGGCCGTCATAGCGGTAGTGAAAGCCACCGCTGCGCGCGGCGACCCACAGCTCCTGCATGGCAGCCTGGCTGTTCACGACGACGTGGGTATTGTCTTCAAAAACCATCGTCAGCACATTGCCGCTGCGGCTGGTTTCAACGTCGACGTCGAGCGAAGCCGCCCAGTCATCGGCCTGGCTTTCGATGCTGTCCAGCACCTGGTCGATCAACGCAAGAAATTCGGTTTCGGTCATAATCGAGCCTGCAAGAATTACGGAGTTCCCAGTGTTCCAATTGGCATTCAGCCGCATGGCTCTTCGCATTGTAGCCACGCTCGTGGCCTCCGGCATGGTCGCGGCCTGCGGGTACAAGGGGCCTTTGTATATGCCGACCCCTGACGGCAAGCCGCCCACGCGGTCGCAAACGCCGGCATCGCAAATCCCGCCCGCGCCATCGATCCCATGACCGCCGCCTTCCCCACGCCGCCAGAGCTGGCCGGCCACCCTTACTTCCAGTACCGCAACAACGTACTGTACGCCGAGGATGTGCCGCTGGACCATCTGGCGCATGGGCTAGGCACACCGCTCTACATCTATTCCCGCGCGGCGCTCAAAGGCGCCTGGGAAACCTACCGCAGCGCCATTGGGCAACGCCCCGTCCTGGTCTGCTACGGCATGAAGGCCAATTCGAACCTGGCGGTGCTGAAGGAATTCGCACGCCTGGGCGCGGGCTTTGACATCGTGTCCGGCGGCGAACTCAAGCGTGCGCTGGCGGTGGGCGCCGATCCCTCCAAGATTGTGTTTTCCGGCGTAGGCAAACAAGCCTGGGAAATGCGCGCTGCGCTGGCGGCCCAGGTGAAGTGCTTCAACGTCGAGTCCGAAGCCGAGCTGCACCGCTTGTCCGACGTGGCTGAAGAACTGGGCGTGCGCGCCCCGGTGTCGCTGCGTGTGAACCCCGATGTGGACGCGCAGACGCATCCCTACATTTCCACCGGCCTGAAAGAAAACAAGTTCGGCATTGCCATTGAATCCGCGCTGGACGTCTATCGCGTCGCGCAGTCTTTGCCGGGCTTGGACATCGTTGGCGTCGATTGCCATATCGGTTCACAGCTGACCGACATCAGCCCCTATTTCGATGCGCTGGAAAAGTTGCTGGACCTGATCGACGCGCTGGATCAGGAAGGCATCCGCATCGCCCATCTGGACCTGGGCGGTGGCCTGGGCATCCGCTACACGGATGAGACGCCCCCGTCACCCCAGGCGCTGCTTGACCGCGTGTTTGAACGCCTGAACGCGCGCGGCCAGGGGCATCTGCACCTGGTGCTGGAACCAGGCCGTTCGCTGGTGGGCAATGCGGGGGTGCTGCTGACTACGGTGCAATATCTGAAGCATGCCGAAGCGCGCAACTTCGCCATTGTCGACGCCGCCATGAACGACCTGCTGCGCCCTGCGCTCTACGAGGCGTTCCATGGCGTGCAACCGTTGCGCCCGCGCGCCGGCGATCAGGTGGCATACGAYGTCGTCGGCCCGGTGTGCGAAAGCGCCGACTGGCTGGCCCGGCAGCGCAAACTGGCCATCCAGCAAGGCGATGTGCTGGCGGTGGAATCGGCAGGCGCTTACAGCATGGCGATGGCCAGCAACTACAACACGCGCGCCCGCGCCGCTGAGGTGATGGTGGACGGGGCCAATTACCACGTGGTGCGCCAACGCGAGACGCTGGACGATCTGCTGCGCGGCGAATCCACACTGCCTTGAACGCAACCGGCGCAGTGCGTGTTGCCCCGATGAAAAAGGCCCCTCGCGGGGCCTTTCTCTTTTCTCTTTCCGTCATCTGCGGCAAGCCGCAAGACGCGATCCGGAATTACAGCTGCCCGTAGGAGTGCAGGCCCGACAGGAACATGTTCACGCCCAGGAATGCGAAGCCGGTGATCAGCAGCCCCATCAGCGCCCAGTAGGCCGCCATGGTGCCGCGCAAGCCCTTGATCAGACGCATGTGCAGCCATGCCGCGTAGTTCAGCCACACGATCAGCGCCCAGGTTTCCTTCGGGTCCCACTGCCAGTACGCGCCCCAGGCATCCGCGGCCCACAGCGCGCCCAGAATGGTTGCGACGGTGAAGAAAGCGAAGCCGATCGCGATGGCGCGATACATGATGTCGTCCAGCACCTCAAGCGAGGGCAGCGCGGCCGCAATGCGGCGGCGGCCCAGCAAGATGGCGCCGACGATCACCGCTCCCACGCCGAAGTACAGCATCCAGGTGGCCGACAGGCCATCGGTGCGAAACACCATCGGTTCGGCGCACAGCAGCACGCCCAACACGAACAGCGGCGCCAGCTTGGCCCATGACGTGGTCTGACCATGTTGCTTGACGAGGTACGCGAAACCCACCATCGCCGCCAGCGAGAACGTGCCATAGCCGATGAAGTTGGCTGGTACGTGCAGCTTCATCCACCAGCTTTTCAGCGCGGGCACCAAGGGCTGGATCTGCCCCGCATCCCGCGTGAACGAATACCAGAGCAGGAACACGACGGCGGACGTCACCACCAGCAGCACGAAGCCGCCCAGCGCGCGGGTCGCGTATTTGCGTTCGTAGTACAGGTAGAACAGCGCCGTGATCAGCGAGAACAGCACGAACACTTCGTACAGGTTGCTGACCGGGATGTGGCCCAGGTCCGGGCCCATCAGATGGCCTTCGCGCCAACGCACCAAGAGGCCGGTGACGCCCGCGAAGACTGCGCCCCAGGTCAGCGCCGTCCCCAGCCATGCGGCCGTGGGGCTGAACACGCCGATCCAGTAGCAGACCATGGCCAGCGCGAAGAGCGCGCTCATCCACAAAATGGCTGACTGGGACGAGAACAGATACTTCAGGAAGAACACCTGCTCGGCGCGGGCAAGGTCGTTGCCGTACAGCATCAACGCCAGCCCCGACGAGATCGCACAGGCGATCATCAGGTGGCGCATCGGACGCCACAGCCAGCCCATCCAGGCCAGTGCGGGCACGGTGCCGCAGAGAATGATCTTCTCGTAGTAATCCATCGCGTTGCCGTAGCGGGTCAGCGCGAAACCCGCGCCCACTGCCAGCAACAGGAAGAAAACGACATCGGTCCAGTCGGGCTTGCCGCGCCGGGCGCGGCTGTCGCCGGTTTCCGACAAGCTGTCTTGCCAGAGCGTGTCGGGCGACGCGGCGAGCGTGTCCGGTGAGGAGGGATGCGTGGTGGTCGTCGTCGACATAAAAAACCTTAAGACCGGTTCTGGCGCAGCAGCGCCTGCTTGAAGCGTTCGAACTCTTGATTGAAGTCGAGTGTACGCTTCTGGGACGTCATGGCCGCCAGGACGCTGCTGCCGTTACCTTGCGGCTTGACCCAGATCCAGACGCGGCGGTCTCGAATATAGAACATCGAGAACACCCCCAGGACCAGCAACAGGCTGCCCAGGTAGACCGTGTTCTTGCCCGGCGTGCGGCTCACTTGGAACACACTGGCCTGCACGTGGTTGAAATCCGCCAGCGACAGGAAGACGGGCGCGGGGTAGACCGTCAGGTCCGACAACGCCGCCACGGCCAGACGCGACCACACGGCGGCGCGTTCGCCTTCGGGGCCTTCGACCGCCACGGCGGGCAGGCCGGCGCGCTCGCGCTCAATGGCGCGCAATTCATTCATGCTGGCGCCGATCAGGCGGATCACCACGTCAGCCGCGCGCTCCAGGTCGGCGGCGGGCGTATTGGCTTGCAGGAAAGCCGCCACGGCTTGCAGGCCACCCGATGCGAAGGTCTCCAGCGCGCGCTCGGCGGCCGTCTGCAAGGGCTGGCGGTCGGCGCCTGACGGGCTGTTGCGCTCGGCGAAGCGGCGCGCCGCTTCCTGGCGTGCTGCCGGGTCGGCGAGTGTGGCGCGCAGGCGCATGAACTCGGCGATCGAACTGTCGTCGTCCGCCGGAATACGCAGGTAGCGGAACGGTTCGGCGGCGTTGTTGCGCACGCCAGCCAGGAACACGCTGGCGCCATCCAGCTGCATGGGCAGCATGTAGTTCTGGAATTCGTGCGCCTGGCCCGCGTCGTCGATCAGCTTGTATTCGACGCTGGGACCCACGTTGCGCAGGTTCTCGTTTTTCTTGCCCGCAGCGCTGCCGGAGACCGACGCCACGTGCTCGGCAAAGCTCTGGTTGGCGCCCTTGGGGTCGCCACGCGTCAGGTCTTCAACGTTGATCGGGCGCATGGCCGTGATCTCGACGCCCATGCTGCGCGGGCCGCCCGTGGTGCTGGCGGTGACTTCGCTGGTCTTGCCCACGGTGCCGTTGACGTTGAACGTGGCGGCGTTGGAACCTACCAGCGGGTAGCCCTTCAAGACGACCGTGCTGCCGCCGTCATCGAAGCTGGACTGATAAACGGTCATGCCCTTGAAGCGCAGCGGCTCGTTGACTTCGATGGTGGAATCGAACGTCTTGCCGGTGTCGGGGTCGGTCACTTCCACTTCGCTGGCGAAGCGGCTGGGCATGCCGGTGGAGTAGTAGTCGACAACGAATTTCTTCAGCTTCAGCGTGAAGGGCATCGGCTGCACCAGCGCGCCATCACCCACCATCACAACCGCCGTGCTGGCCTGGCCGCCTTCAGGCACCAGCACGCTGGCGCGAAAGCTCGGGTTATTGACCGACAGGCGCCCGCTTTCGGGTACTTCGGAAATCAGCATGTTGTCGACAATCGGCTGCTTGCCGCCGAACATCACCTGCAAACGCACCGGCAATTCGCTATCGAGCAAGCCGCCGATACAGATGATGACCATGGCTGCGTGCGCAAACACATAGCCCAGGCGGTTGGCGCTGCCTTTCTTGGCCGCCAGCAGCACGCCGTCGTTGTCCTGCCGTTGACGCACCGCGTAACCCAAGCGTTCCAGCAGCAGTTTCAAGCCGGCCGAGGTTTGCGGCACATCGGTGGGTTCCTGGGTTTCCACGCGATGCGGGAAGGCGCGCAGGCTGCTTGCCCGCACATGCTCGCGGAACGAACGCGCATCGCGCAGCATCTTGGGCGCATTGCGGATCAGGCAGACCGAGGTCGACACGACCAGGAACCCCATGATCACCAAGAACCACCAGCTGTTGTAGACGTGCCAGATGGAGAATTTGTCGAACACTTCGTACCAGAACGGGCCGAATTGATCGATGTAGTTGTTGGACGAGCGGTTCTGCTGCAACACGGTCCCGACCAGGCTCGCCACGCAGATGAACATCAGCAGGCTGACGGCGAAACGCATCGAACCCAGCAGTTCGAAGAAGTCGCGAGGCAGGCTGCGCAGGGAGGGTCGGGTATGGGTTCGTGTTGAATTCATGAAAAAAGGGGGGCCGCGCAATCGGCTACCCCCCTCATAGACAGCGCGCAACGGAATCAGGTTCCGTCACGCCCAAGTTGCATGAACGCGGACCAGCCGCGCGTGTTGCGGGCTTTCGCCTACCGCAGGCCAGCCGCGTAGTCCGACACCGCCTTGATATCGGCGTCCGACATGCGATCCGCGATCGCGAACATGATGTCGTTCTTGCGGTCGCCGCTGCGGAACAGCTTGAGCTGCTCTTCGATGTACATGGGGAACTGCCCCGACAAGCGGGGGTACTGGGCGGGCATGCCCGCGCCATTCGCAGAGTGGCACGCCGCGCAAGCCGGGACGTTGCGTTCAGGCAAACCGCCGCGCCAGATCTTCTGACCCAGATCAACCAGTTTCTCCTGGCCTGCCGTGGCGGGCTCCTTGAGAGGCTGCTGCGCCAGGTAAAGCGCGATGTTCTGCATGTCGGCCGGCGTCAGATTCTGCGCCATGGCCGTCATCGGGGTGGGGTTGCCGCCCGCGCCGTTACGTACCGGCAGCTTCGCACCCTGCTTGATCTGGAAATCCGCCAATTGCTTGGCCAGGTATTCGTGGGGTTGCGCGGCCAGGTTGGGGTTCACCGGGATGGTGCTGTTGCCCGCCGCGCCATGACAGGACGCACAGGCGATGATGCCTCTTGAGGCGTCGCCTTGGTCAAACAGCTGACCGCCCTTGGCGGCATCTGGCTTGGCCGGGCCCGCAGCGCCGTCAGCGGCGAAACTGGGTGTAGAGAAGGCGGAGGCGCCGAGCAACAGCCCGCTCGCAACCAACATCCGGGACAGCACACGCTTCATGAAGACCTCGACGATCACATCGATCAAGGCGCAAAAAGGCGCCCACGCCTGCCCCGCACACCCTGGAATACCGTATCGAACCTCATTTGCCCGTTCTGCCTGCCAAGTTGCGGAAAACAACCTAAACAGTAAGCAAAAAAGACGGCTCCGCGCACGGGGACCACTGTTGCAAACGCCGGATTATACAATAGGGCTCGAAACCAACCGTATCCAAAGCCCATCCGTGTCCCTCCTACATCGCGCCTCCTTCCTTACCTCCGCAGCTCGCCTCGACCAGTTGCCGGCCGCCGGCGCTCCCGAGGTCTGCTTTGTCGGCCGCTCGAACGCCGGCAAATCCACGGCAATCAACGTGCTGTGCAACCAGCGCCGTCTTGCGTTTTCCAGCAAGACGCCGGGCCGCACGCGCTTGATCAATATGTTCGGCTTGCCCGACCCGTTGGACCCGGAAGGTCACATCGGTTTTCTCGTCGACTTGCCCGGCTACGGCTACGCGTCTGTCGCCCGCAATGAAAAAGAAAAGTGGGCGGACATTCTCGGCGGCTATCTGCGCGACCGCGAATCGCTCGCGGGCATCGTGCTGCTGATCGACATCCGCCGCGGCGTCACCGAGCTTGACCGCCGCCTGGCCAACTTCATCGCCCCCACCGGACGCCCCGTGCTGGCGCTGCTGACCAAGGCCGACAAACTGCCTTATGGCCAGCGCATGCGCACCGTCTTCTCGGTCCGCAAGGACCTGGCGGATATCGGCGCCCTGCACACCATTCCTTTCTCGGCGCCCGAGCGCATCGGTCTGGAAGAGGCCGGCGCCCATATCGAAAATTGGATTTCCCCCAAGGTCGAATCATGAACCCGCAGATCATCACCCCCGAGTTTCCGGTTTCCCGCCCTCGCCGCCTGCGCCGCGACGACTTCACCCGCCGCCTGGTGCGCGAGAACGCGCTGACGGTCAATGACCTGATCTACCCCGTCTTCGTCGCCGATGGCACGGGCGTGCAGCAAGCCGTGCCGTCGCTGCCTGGCGTGGTCCGCTATTCGCTGGACACGCTGTTGCCGGTGGCTGAGCAATGTGTGGAATTGGGCATTCCGGTGATGGCGCTGTTTCCCGTCATCGACCCGTCTTTGAAGACGCCCGACGGCATCGAAGCGACCAATCCGCGCGGCCTGATTCCGCGCGTGGTTGGCGAACTGAAAAAGCGTTTCCCCGAGCTCGGCATCCTGTGCGATGTGGCCCTTGACCCCTACACCAGCCACGGCCAGGACGGCGTCATCGACGAAAACGGCTACGTCATCAACGAGATCACGGTTGAAATCCTGGTCAAGCAGGCGCTGACGCAAGCCGCCGCCGGCGTTGACATGGTTGCGCCCAGCGACATGATGGACGGCCGCATTGGCGCCGTGCGCCGCGCGCTGGAAGACAACGGCCACATCCACACGCAGATCATGGCCTACTCGGCCAAGTACGCCAGCGCGTTCTACGGCCCGTTCCGCGACGCCGTGGGCTCGGCGACGAACCTGGGCAAGTCCAACAAAATGGCTTACCAGATGGACCCGGGCAACCTCGACGAAGCGCTGCGCGAAGTCGCCGCCGACTTGCAGGAAGGCGCCGACATGGTCATGGTCAAGCCCGGCATGCCGTATCTGGACGTGCTGCGCCGAGTGAAGGACACGTTTCGCGTGCCGACCTTCGCCTATCAGGTCAGCGGCGAATACGCGATGATCAAGGCCGCCGCCGCCAATGGCTGGCTGGACCACGACAAGGTCATGATGGAAGCGCTGCTCGCGTTCAAGCGCGCGGGCGCCGACGGCATCCTGACCTACTTCGCGATCGAAGCGGCCAAGCTGCTGAAAGCCCAGCGCTGATTGCGCGGCAAGACAGGCTCGGGCGTGCGGTCCGGGCCTGTCCCGTCATCGCGCGGGATCAGCGCACGTCGCCTGGCTGGCTTGCCACAGGCGCACTGCGGCGCAATCCCAGATACGTTCCGCCCAGCACGCAAGCAAGGCCCATCACATGGGTCAGCGTGACGTGTTCGTCCAGAAACAGTGACGCAAACAGCAGCCCGAAGATCGGCAGCCAGTTCACGAACAAGGCCGCGCGGCTGATGCCCAGCCGCGCGATGCCGGCATTCCAGATGATGTTGCTGACCCCCGAGGCGATCACCGCCGAGAACAGCAGCACGATCCACGGCCAGCCCGTCATCTGCCACGTATCGGTCTGGTAAGACGACGGCGTGATCGCCGCATGCACAACCAGCATCAGCCCGCCCGCCAGGTACATGTACCAGAGCATGCCCAGCGGGTCCATGGAACGCGACATGCGTTGAATCACGAGCCCGCCGAATACGAACACCAGCACAGCCACGAACACGATGGCGTCGCCCCAGCCCGTCAGGCCGAATTGCGCGCCACTACCGGCCACAACCATGCCCACGCCAAGCAGGCCCAGCAAGGCGCCCGAGATGCGCACCAGCGTGAGTTTTTCGCGATAGAAAAGCGCCGCCAGCAACGCCGACAGCAAGGGGCTGGTGGCCATGATCAGCGTGCCGTTGGCCGCCGATGAAAAGCGCAGCCCCGACACCAGCGCAACCTGGTGCGCGTACACCACCAGAAAGCCCGCCAGCGCCACCCAGCCCAGCTGCACGCGGCCCAGCTTGGGGATGCGGCCGCGGCGCGCCTTGATGATCAGGGTGACGGTGATGAACGCAATGACGATCCGAACGGCGGCAAGCGCCTGGATGTCCATGTGTTGCGTGAGGTACTTGATGGAGACGATGTTCAGGCCCCAGGTGGCCATGACGAACATCAATTGAAGGTAGATAAGACCTTGCGGGTCCTGGCTTGCATCAACTGTTGGGGACGTCACGGGCGCCGGCCTGATGGGAGGGTGATGCGCCGCCCACGCGGCGCAGCAGCCATGGTATACGTCCGCGCGTCAGCGCACCAGCACCTTATCCAGCGATTCCGTGAAGCGCTTGGCGTCCTGGAAACCCACGACGCGCGCATCGGGCAGCTCTTTGCCGCCGGGTTCGAAGAACATGATTCCGGGCGGGCCGAACAAGCGGAAGCGCTTTAGCAAGGCGCGGTCATCGGCATTGTTCGCCGTCACGTCAGCCTGCACCAGCAACATGCCCGACATGCGTTGCGCGACGCCGGGGTCGGTGAACGTGAAACGCTCCATCTCGCGGCACGACACGCACCAGTCGGCATAGAAATCCAGCATCACCGGTTGGCGGCTTTGCGCCAGCAGCGCGTCCAGCTCGGCGTTGTTGCGTACCCGCGTGAAGTGGACATCGCCCTTTGTGGCGGTGGCGCCCGCCACGCCCGCCTGGCCATCCGCGCGCGCGGCGAAGTGCGACAACGGTTGCAGCACATCGCGTCCGCCGCTTGCCGCGCCGATCAGCCACGCTGCGGCAGCCAGCGCCAGCAGCAAGCCCAGGCCCTTGCCGAACATGCGCGCGGCCCCTGCCCCCGCGGGCAAGGCGTCAAAGGCGCGCAGCATTACCGCGGAGACGATCGCCAGGAACGCCCAGCCGGTCATCTGCACCCACGTCGGCACCACGGGAATCAGCATCCACCAGGCGGTGCCCAGCAGCAGCATGCCGAACAGGCGCTTGACGCCATCCATCCACGGGCCCGCCTTGGGCAGCAAGGCGCCGGACGATGCGCCCACGATCAAGAGCGGCACGCCCATGCCCCAGGCCATGGCGAACAGCGCCGCCGCGCCCAGCACGACGTCACCCGTCTGCGAGATATACAGTAGTGCGCCAGCCAAGGGTGCGGCCACGCAAGGCCCGACAATCAGTGCGGACAAGGCGCCCATCACCAGCGCGCCCGTGTAGCGGCCGCCAGGCACCCGCGAGGAACGGTCAGACAGTTTGGCCTGGATGCCCGAGGGCATCTGGAAGGTGAAAACGTCGAACATCGCCAGCGCCAACACCGTCAGCAACAAGGCGAACAGCGTCAGAATCCAGGGCGTCTGCAACCACGCGGCCAACCCCGCGCCACTTAGCCCGGCAGCCACGCCCAACGCGGTGTAAACCACCGACATGCCCAGCACATACGTGGCGGCCAGCGCCAGCCCGCGGCCGCGCGAGGGCCTGGGCTGCGCCACGCCGCCCAGCACAATCGACGACAAGATCGGAATCATCGGCAACACGCAGGGCGTGAACGCCAGCAACAGGCCCAGCACCAGGAAGACGCCGGCGGTCTTGATCCAGCCCAGGCCACCCAGCGCATCAGCCAAGCCGGTGTCGCCTGCGGTGAACAGTGCGCCAAGTCCGCCCGACGATGTGCTCGATGTTGAGGCAGACGAAGATGCTCCGCCTGTTGCGGCCCCGCCCGCCACCGCGTAGCCCCCCGCCACCGGCGTGAGCTTGACGCTGCTGTCCATCGGCGGATAGCACAAGCCCGCGTCTGCACAGCCTTGCCCGGTCAGGGTCAGCGTGAAGGGTTGATTGCCCGCGCCCACCGGCACACGGATCACGACGTCCTTATGGAAGACCTCCATGTCTTTCTCGAAGGTCGGGTCGTACTTGACTTCACCCTTGGGGTAGACGGCCTCACCCAGTGTCGTGGCGCCAGCCGGGCTGATCGTGATGCCGAAGCGCTCGYGGTACATGTAGTAGCCCGGGGCGACCTTGTACCGCAGCTCCAGCGTGTCGGGCGCGGCCATCTGGGCGCTGAACACAAAGGCTTTTTCGGGTTCGAGGAATTCGGTGTCGGCCTGGGCGGCCGCCTGCCAGCCCAGCAGCAACAGCGCCGTCGCCAAAAACATCAGGCAGTGCCTGAGCAGGGCGCGCATCGCGCGCGTGGCGTGAATCGGGCGCGCGGGCGCGCCGACAATACCGGCAAGTTGCAACATCAGTCTCTCTTGTTATTCGTGACGGCCGTCTGCTCGCGCACCCAATCCAGGTAGGGCGCCGCGCCGCCAATGACCGGCAGCACGATGATTTCGGGCACATCATAGGGATGCATCTGCGCCAGGGCCTGAACAACAGCTTGATGGCGCGCGTAAGTGGTCTTGATGTGGATGGGGACTTCTTCCGTCCCCTCGACCGTTCCATTCCACAGGTAGATGGACAGGCCGGGCGCGCCAAGGTTCACACAAGCGGCCAATCCGTCTTCGACCAGCACATGCGCGATGCGCTTGGCCAGCAACAGATCCGGCGCATTGCTGATGACCAGCACGACGTCGTCATCGCGCAACATGGAGCCTCCTTGGGATACCCGTGTGGGATGGTAGTCGAGGTATTTTATCGGTATTGCCGCCGCCGTCCGGAACTGCCGGAAGCGCGTTCAGCTCCATGCCACCCGTTTTCACCGAGGCTCGCATGACCGATAACTGCTTGTTCTGCCGGATCGCCCGGCACGAGATTCCCGCGCACATCATTCACGAAGATGACCGCCTGATGGCCTTCCTGGACATCCAGCCCGTGCGTCCCGGCCATACGCTGATCATTCCGAAACAGCATTACCCGTACTACGAAGATATGCCGGCCGACCTGGCGGGGCATATCGTGAACCTGGGGCAGAAGCTGGGGCGCCACATGAAGCGCCTTTATGGCGTGGAACGGGTAGGGTTTGCGTTCACCGGCATCCACGTAGCGCACACGCACGCGCACGTCATCCCGATGCATCACACGCAGGACGTCACGTCCACGCAATACATCGAACAGCAGAACCTGACGTTCAAGATGCCGCCCCAACCGCCTCAGGAGGCCCTGGCGGCTACCGCAGCCGAGTTGCGGGGGGAGTTGCACGCTTCGTGATTTGAAGCCCGTGGCGGGCGTGCAGATCGGGTGAGCAAATCGCTCGTACGGATCGCTCGTACAGATCGCGCGTGCGGATCGAACGCGCAAATAAAACAAGGGCGGGTCCGAAGACCCGCCCTTGTCGCTTATCGAGCTACCGAGAATTACTCGGCGCTGTCCGCAGCGGCTTCATCAACTTCCGGACGGTCAACCAGTTCCATGAAAGCCATGGGAGCGTTGTCGCCTTGACGGAAGCCCATCTTCAGCACGCGGGTGTAGCCACCGTTACGGGCCGCGTAGCGCGGGCCGATTTCGGCAAACAGCTTCACCACCGCATCGCGATCGCGCAGACGGGCAAATGCCAGACGCTTGTTCGCCAGCGTGGGCTCTTTGCCCAGCGTGATCAGGGGTTCGATGACGCGGCGCAATTCTTTCGCCTTCGGCAGCGTGGTCTTGATGGCTTCGTGGGTGATCAACGAAACGGCCATGTTGCGGAACATGGCAAGACGGTGACTGCTGGTGCGGTTGAGCTTACGCAAGCCATTACCGTGACGCATGATAAGTTTCCTTTGAATCTAAAGATGGCGTTCGCCATCGGGTTGCCGGCTCTTCTATCAACCTGCAATCAGGCCGCGGTCCGGTAGAAAACGGTGCATTTTACGACGAATTCGCAAACCGCCCGGCGGGGTTGCCGGGCGTTGCAGGAGACGCCCCATTTCTGAGGCGCCACCCGTTTAAAGCTTAGGGACGCTCCAGGCCCAGGGGCGGCCAGTTCTCGAGCTTCATGCCCAGAGTCAGACCACGTGCAGCCAGAACTTCCTTGATTTCGTTGAGCGACTTGCGACCCAGGTTCGGGGTCTTGAGCAGCTCGTTTTCGGTACGCTGGATCAGGTCGCCGATGTAGTAGATGTTTTCGGCCTTCAGGCAGTTGGCCGAACGCACGGTCAGTTCCAGGTCGTCGACCGGACGCAGCAGGACCGGGTCGATCTGCGGCGTGCCGCGGACCGGCGCTTCGTACGAATCGCCAGCACCTTCCAGAGCAGCGAAGACCGAGATCTGGTCCATCAGGATGCGAGCCGACTGGCGCACCGCTTCCTCGGGCGAGATCACGCCGTTGGTTTCGATGTCCAGAACCAGCTTATCCAGGTCGGTGCGCTGTTCCACGCGGGCGCTTTCCACCGCATAGCTGACGCGGCGAACCGGGCTGAACGAAGCGTCCAGAACGATACGGCCGATGGTGTGGGTGCGGTCTTCCGACAGCGCGCGCACGTTGCCCGGCACGTAGCCGCGGCCCTTTTCAACCTTGATCTGCATTTCCAGCTTGCCTGCGTCCGTCAGGTTGCAGATGGCATGGCCGGGGTTGATGATCTCGACGTCGTGCGGCAGTTCGATGTCGCTGGCCAGCACGGTGCCCGCGCCGGTCTTGCGCAGAACCAGGGTCACTTCGTCGCGATTGTGCAGCTTGAAGACCACGCCCTTCAGGTTCAAGAGGATGTCGACGACATCTTCGCGAACGCCCGGGATGGTCGAGTATTCGTGCACCACGCCCGTCATCTGGACTTCGGTCGGCGCGTAGCCGGTCATCGAAGACAGCAGGATGCGGCGCAGGGCGTTGCCCAGCGTGTGACCGTAGCCACGCTCGAACGGCTCCATCACGATCTTGGCATGGTGCGTGCCGACCGGTTCGACTTCAATGGAGCGCGGCTTCAGGAAACCTTGAGTGGACATTTACTGTGTTCCTTTTCAATACCCTCGGCTCGTTACACCGATAAGGCTGATGGACAGGGTGAAACATGAAACTCGGACGGCGCGAAAACGCCAGCCGATACTTACCGCAAAGCCCGCCCCACCAAAAGGCGGAAAGCGGGCTGCTGCGAGACGTGCAAACGGGTCGCGGGACCAGTAGCCGGCACACCTGCGAAGGAGGCGCCGGCCGACCTGATTAACGCGAGTACAGTTCGACGACCATCGATTCGTTGATGTCGCGAGCGACGTCAGCGCGGTCGGGAGCCGACTTGAACGTACCGGTCAGCTTGGTCGCGTCGACTTCCACCCATTGGGGGATGCCGATGCTGGTGGCCAGGTCGAGCGATTCCTTGATACGGCCTTGCTTCTTGGCCTTTTCACGGATCGAGATGACGTCACCAGCCTTGACCAGCATCGAAGCGATGTCAGCCGTGTGGCCGTTCAGTTCGATGGCGCGGTGGCTGACCAGCTGGCGAGCTTCGGCGCGCGTCGAGCCGAAGCCCATGCGGTAGACGACGTTGTCCAGGCGCGATTCCAGCAGCTGGATCAGGGTTTCGCCGGTGTTGCCACGGCGACGCTCTGCTTCAGCGAAGTACTTGCGGAATTGCTTTTCCAGCACGCCGTACATGCGCTTCAGCTTTTGCTTTTCGCGCAGCTGCAGGCCGTAGTCGGAAGTGCGGGCACCCGAAGTGCGGCCATGTTGGCCAGGCTTGGAATCCAGCTTGCACTTGGAATCCAGCGAGCGACGGGCGCTCTTCAGGAACAGGTCAGTACCCTCGCGGCGCGAGAGCTTGCATTTGGGTCCAATATAACGTGCCATGTGGATTCCCTTTAGATACGACGACGCTTCGGCGGACGGCAGCCGTTGTGCGGAACGGGCGTGATGTCGGCGATGGACGAAATCTTGATGCCCAGCGCGTTCAGAGCGCGGACAGACGATTCGCGGCCAGGACCGGGGCCCTTGATGCGCACTTCCAGCGTCTTGATGCCGTATTCCAGCGCGACGCGGCCAGCCGTTTCAGCGGCGACTTGCGCGGCAAACGGGGTCGACTTACGCGAACCCTTGAAACCAGCACCACCCGAAGTGGCCCACGACAAAGCGTTGCCCTGACGGTCGGTGATGGTGATGATGGTGTTGTTGAACGAAGCGTGAACGTGCGCGATGCCGTCCGAGACGTTCTTCTTAACCTTTTTGCGCACGCGCGAAGCGCCGCTGGTGGAAGCTTTCGCCATAATCCAGTTCCTCGATTATTTCTTCAGGGACGCAGCAGCACGACGCGGGCCCTTACGGGTCCGGGCGTTGGTGCGAGTGCGCTGGCCGCGCACGGGCAAACCGCGCTTGTGACGCATACCGCGGTAGGTTCCCAGGTCGATCAAACGCTTGATCGAGAGCTGTACTTCACGACGCAGGTCGCCTTCAACCGTGAACAAACCAACATGTTCGCGGACGCGTTCCAATTCAGCGTCGTTCAGATCCTTGACCTTTTTGTCAAAGGGTACGTTTGCCGCTTCGCAAATTTTGCGAGCGCGCGTACGACCAATGCCAAAAATGGCGGTCAGTCCGATCTCGGCGTGCTGTTGCGGCGGGATGTTAATGCCAGCAATACGGGCCATGACTATTCCTTGAATAAATCTGTTGCGTAGTCGCTAACCCGAGTTAGCCTTGACGCTGCTTGTGACGCGGGTCGGTGCAGATAACACGCACCACGCCGTGACGTTTGATAACTTTGCAGTTGCGGCAGATCCGCTTAACCGATGCCATTACTTTCATGGTTGACTCCTAATTTTCCGTAATCCGGTTCCGCTCATTTGGAGCGGAAAACTATCCTGGCTCGCGTCAGATCATAGGGCGTGAGCTCCACTGTGACCTTGTCACCCGGCAGGATCCGGATGTAATGCATACGCATCTTGCCGGAAATATGGCCCAACACCACGTGGCCGTTTTCGAGCTTGACGCGAAATGTCGCGTTCGGGAGGTTCTCAAGAACCTCGCCTTGCATCTGAATGACGTCGTCCTTGGACATTCTTTTGCTTACCGCATCGGCAAACCCGCGCCCTTGAAGTTAGCCTTCTTGAGCAACGAGTCGTACTGGTGAGACATCATGTAGGCCTGAACCTGTGCCATGAAATCCATCGTCACCACCACAATAATCAACAGAGACGTACCACCGAAGTAGAAAGGAACGTTCCAGCGCATCACCAAGAATTCAGGCAACAGGCACACCAAAGTGATGTACAAGGCACCCGCGAGCGTCAGACGCATCAGGATCTTGTCGATGTAGCGCGCCGTTTGCTCGCCCGGACGAATACCCGGAACAAACGCACCACTCTTCTTCAGGTTGTCCGCCGTTTCGCGGCTGTTGAACACCAGAGCCGTGTAGAAAAAGCAGAAGAAAATAATCGCGACGGAATACAGCGTGATGTAGAGCGGTTGACGAGGCGACAGGGCCGCAGCCAGATCGCTAAGCCAGCGCATGTTCTCACTGCTGGAAAACCAGCTTGTGATCGTGGCCGGGAACAGAATGATCGACGATGCGAAGATCGGCGGAATCACCCCTGCCATGTTCAGCTTCAGCGGCAAATGCGAGCTTTGACCACCGTAGACCTTGTTGCCGACCTGACGCTTGGCGTAGTTCACCGTGATCTTGCGCTGTCCGCGTTCCACGAACACCACAAAAGCGGTAACCAGCACCACCAGAGCCACAATGAACAGTGCCGAAAGCACGGACATCGCGTTGGTGCGGACCAGGTCCAACAGTGCAGCCAGCGCCGCGGGCAGACCCGCAACGATACCTGCGAAGATCAGGATGGAAATCCCGTTGCCAAGACCACGTTCAGTGATCTGTTCACCCAGCCACATGACGAACATGGTGCCAGTGACCAGGGTCACAATGGTCGTGAAGCGAAACAGCATACCCGGATCGATCACCAGTCCCTGCTGGGACTCCAACGCTACCGAAATGCCCACTGCTTGCACCAGCGCCAGCACGACTGTGCCGTAGCGGGTGTATTGGGTAATCTTCCGACGTCCGGACTCGCCCTCTTTCTTGAGCGCTTCCAGCGACGGCACCACCACCGACATCAACTGCATGATGATGGATGCCGAAATGTACGGCATGATCCCCAGGGCAAAAATCGAGAAACGCGAGAGCGCCCCGCCCGAGAACATGTTGAACAGGCCCAGGATCCCGCCCTGGTTCTGACGGAACAAGTCCGCCAGCGCATCCGGATTAATACCCGGTACGGGGATGTGTGTACCCAAACGGTAAACCACCAGGGCGAGCACCAGGAACACAAGACGGCGCTTCAAATCACCGTACCGTGCTCCGGTTTTGCCTAATGCCTGCGCGTTAGCCACTCGTCACCTCATGATCAAGCAAGCGAGCCGCCCGCGCCTTCGATGGCGGCGCGAGCGCCGGCCGTCGCGGTAATGCCCTTGAGCACGACCTTGCGCGAGAGTTCACCCGACTTGATGACCTTGGCGTAACGAACCGCCTGGCCAATCACGCCAGCCGCCTTGAGCACTTGCACGTCGACTTCGTCGATGGGCAGGGCTTGCAGGTCCGACAGACGAACTTCGGCGTACAGGTGTTGACCGAGCGGGGTGAAACCACGCTTGGGCAGACGACGCTGCAGCGGCATTTGACCGCCTTCGAAGCCAACCTTATGGAAACCGCCCGAGCGCGACTTCTGGCCCTTGTGACCACGGCCGGCGGTTTTACCCAGACCCGAACCGATGCCACGGCCGACGCGGCGCTTGGCGTGCTTGCTGCCCTCAGCGGGCTTCAGCGAATTAAGTTGCATATCCGACATGGTGATTCCTTAGGCTTCCGAGACGGAAACGAGATAATCCACCTTACGGATCATCCCACGCACCTCGGGCGTATCGACCAACACGCGGCTGCTGTTGATGCGGCCCAAGCCCAAACCGCGAACCGTATCACGGTGCGATTGCTTGGTACCGATCACCGAGCGCACGAGGGTCACTTTGATCTGCTTCTGAGCCATGATTTACCCCAGGATTTCTTCGACCGACTTGCCGCGCTTGGCAGCAACATCGGCCGGGGTCAGGGAAGCGCGCAGACCGTTCAACGTGGCGCGAACCATGTTGTAGGGGTTGCTCGAGCCCAGGCTCTTGGCAACCACGTTACGCACACCCATCACTTCAAAAATAGCGCGCATCGGGCCGCCGGCGATAACGCCAGTACCTTCAGCAGCGGGCGAGATCAGCACGGTAGCGGCGCCATGCTTGCCAACCACGGTGTGGTGCAGCGTGCCGTTCTTCAGCGCAACCTTGAACATGCCGCGGCGGGCTTGTTCCATTGCCTTCTGAACGGACACCGGCACTTCACGCGCCTTGCCCTTACCCATGCCGACGCGACCATCGCCATCGCCAACCACGGTCAGCGCGGCAAAGCTCATGGTGCGACCACCCTTGACCACTTTGCTCACGCGGTTGACCGCGATCATCTTTTCGCGGAGGCCGTCATCGTTCTCTTTTTCCGCGGCGTTCTTGCCTTGTACTTTAGCCATTTGACAGATCCTCGCTTAGAACTTCAGGCCGGCTTCACGCGCGGCATCGGCCAGCGCTTTCACGCGGCCATGGTAACGAAAGCCCGAGCGATCGAAAGCGACCAGTTCAATACCGGCAGCCTTGGCCTTTTCGGCCACGCGCTTGCCAACCAGCGAAGCAGCGGCAGTGTTGCCACCCTGACCGGTTTGGCCGGCCAGTTGCGCACGCACTTCGGCTTCCACCGTCGAGGCGCTGACCAGAACGCGATCGCCTTCCGGCGAAATGATGTTGGCGTAGATGTGCTGGTTCGAGCGGAAGACCGAGAGGCGGTGAACGCGCAGCTCGTTGATCTTCCGGCGGGTCGGAACCGCACGACGCAAACGGGAAACTTTTTTGTCCATGATTCGTCCTTGCGTGCGCCGTTATTTCTTCTTGGTTTCTTTGATGACGACGCGTTCGTCCGAGTAACGCACACCCTTGCCCTTGTAGGGTTCGGGTTCGCGGTACGCGCGGATTTCAGCGGCCATCTGACCGACGACTTGCTTGTTGGCGCCCTTGATGACGATTTCCGTCTGGGTGGGGCATTCGGCCTTGATACCGGCCGGCAACTGATGCAAAACGTCGTGCGAGAAACCGAGCTGCAGCTTAACGGCATCGCCTTGGATCGAGGCGCGGTAACCCACGCCAACCAGGGTCAGCTTGCGCTCGAAGCCCTTGCTCACGCCGGTAACCATATTGGCCACCAGAGCGCGCACGGTACCCGACATGGCATTGGCGTGACGAGTTTCGTTGGCGGCGGCAAACGTGAGCTTGCCTTCGTCCATCGCAACCGTGACGTCGCCAGTCAGGGCTTGAGTCAGGGTGCCCAACGGGCCCTTGACGGTGATCTGATCCTGCTTGATGTCAGCTTCGACACCCTTGGGCAGTTCGACCGGATACTTAGCGATACGTGACATTCGAATTTCTCCTTAGGCCACGTAGCACAGCACTTCGCCGCCGACGCCGTTGGCGCGAGCCTTACGGTCGGTCATGACGCCGCGCGAGGTCGAAACGATAGCCACGCCCAGGCCGTTCATGACCTGAGGAATGCTGGTACGGCCCTTGTAGATACGCAGACCGGGGCGCGAAACGCGTTCAATGCGCTCGATAACCGGACGGCCAGCGTAGTACTTCAGGGTGATCTCGAGCTCAGGCTTGGCCTGGGTGCCCTTGATTTCAAAGCTGTCGATGTAGCCTTCGTCTTTCAGCACAGCAGCAATAGCTGCCTTCAGCTTCGAGGAGGGCATGCTCACCGTAACTTTGTCCACTTGCTGCGCATTGCGAATGCGGGTCAGCATATCGGCGATGGGATCGCTCATGCTCATAATGTATCTCCTACCAGCTGGCCTTGGTGATGCCGGGGATTTCGCCCTTCATCGCCATTTCACGCAGTTTGTGACGCGTCAGGCCGAACTTGCGGAACACGCCGCGCGGACGACCGGTGACCACGCAACGGTTACGTTGGCGCGTCGGATTGGCATTGCGCGGCAGCTGTTGCAGCTTGAGCCGAGCTTGGTAACGTTCTTCGTCGGTCTTCGACTGGTCGTCGATGATCGCCTTCAACTCAGCGCGCTTGGCAGCGAACTTGTCAGCCAGCTTGGCGCGCTTGATGTCGCGATTGATGAGGGAAAGTTTAGCCACGTCATCAGCCCCTTAGTTACGGAACGGGAAGCTGAAGGCCGTCAACAGCGCCTTGGCTTCTTCGTCGGTCTTCGCGGAGGTGGTGATGCTGATGTTCAGCCCACGCAGCGCGTCGATCTTGTCGTACTCGATTTCGGGGAAAATGATTTGCTCTTTCACCCCGATGTTGTAGTTGCCGCGGCCGTCAAACGCACGACCCGAGATACCACGGAAGTCGCGCACGCGAGGCAGCGCGACCGCAACGAGGCGATCCAGGAATTCGTACATGCGTTGACCACGCAGCGTGACCATGCAACCAATCGGGTAGTTTTCGCGGATCTTGAAACCGGCGATAGCCTTCTTGGTCTTCGTCACGACAGGCTTTTGGCCAGCGATCTTGGTCAGGTCCGACACCGCGTGTTCGATAACCTTCTTATCGGACACGGCTTCCGAGACACCCATGTTCAGGGTGATCTTGGTGATGCGCGGCACTTCCATGACGCTCTTGTAGCCAAACTTGGCCTGCAGGTCGGCAGCGACCTTGCTCTTGTAGAAATCTTGCAAACGAGACATGTCTATCGCCCCTTACGCCTTGGCGCCGACAACGGCACCATTGGAACGGAACACGCGGACCTTGCGACCTTCGACTTCTTGAACGCCCACGCGGTCGGCACGACCGGTTGCGGGGTTGAAGAGCGCCACATTCGAGATGTGGATCGGCATGGTCTTTTCGACAATCCCGCCCGGGTTGTTAGCCATCGGGTTGGCTTTAACGTGCTTCTTGGCAACGTTGACGCCTTCGACCAGGACGTGGTCGGCATCGACGCGAGCCAGCACGGTACCGCGACGCTTCTTGTCGCGGCCGGTCAGGACGATGACTTCGTCGCCTTTACGAATGTTGTTCATCGTAGGGCTCCTTACAGCACTTCCGGGGCCAACGACACGATCTTCATGAACTTCTCGGTACGCAGTTCACGCGTAACGGGTCCGAAGATGCGGGTGCCGATGGGCTCCAGCTTGGCGTTGAGCAATACGGCGGCATTGCCACCGAACTTAATCAGCGAACCGTCTTTACGGCGCACGCCCTTGGCGGTACGAACCACCACGGCATTGTAAATTTCGCCTTTCTTGACGCGTCCGCGCGGAGCCGCATCTTTGACGCTCACCTTGATGATGTCGCCGATACCGGCATAACGGCGCTTGGAGCCACCGAGCACCTTAATGCACATGACATGACGCGCACCAGTGTTATCGGCCACGTCCAGCGTGGTCTGCATTTGGATCATGATTTTTCCTGTTCCAACTTAACTGGAAATACTGTTTTCCCGGGGTTTTCCCCCCGAGGAACTCTGCAATTCCTGCCAGTTTTGGTCCCGTCAGGTCTGCCGCCCTGCTTTTGTGTTGTAGACCTAAAGCTTTCGCTCTACCTCTGCAACGGGTTGGCAACGCAACGACCCTGGGTTGAAATCCTGCGGGTATTCCCCCAACTCGATGAGCTAATTTTTCCTTAACTCAATCGACAATCTGGGAAAGCTGATCATTCTAGCGTGGTTAAATTTTGAGCGCAAGTACTTTGTTGGAACGGCGCACAAAAGACCACGCTCCCCTATAAGGGGAACGGTTTGCGGGCTATCTGCCCCCTATTTCTGGCGGTAGTAGCCCTTCTCCCAGGCGTCATGATTGGCTTTGCCGCGACGGATTTCGTCCGTGAACGGAGCCGCTCTGAGCACCAGGCGATTCAGCCATTTTACCGGAACGCGGCAAGGCCGTTCAAAGTCGACGAACAGCACCGCCCGCAGCCCGTGCGTGTCGTTGTGGACCTGGTGCGGGTACAGGTCGTCAAACACCACGGCCCGCCCTTCCCGCCAGCTGTACCGTTCGCCCCCGACTTCGATCCAGCATTGGTCGGCGGGCTCTGGCACGACCAGGCCCAGGTGCAGGCGCAGCACGCCGTTGTACGGACCCGTGTGCAGCGGAATCCGCTTGCCCGGTTCAAGGATGGAAAAGAACGCGCTGCGTATGCCCGGAATACCTTCCAGCGCCCGCGCGGTGGCCGGGCAGCGCGCCAGGTTGCGCTCGGAACGCAGCCCGTATCCCATAAAGAGGAAGGTCTTCCATTGATCGTCCGACGTGATCATGCCGACATCCGGCGAGATCTCATGGAACGCAGGCAGGTGCTGACGTTCGGCCAGCAGCTCGGTCAGCTCGGCGCGGATGGCTGGCGTCTGCGCTTCCAGCGCGGGAATCCACGGAAACTGGCTGTTCTGGAAAATGGGCCGGTCGCCCACCAGCGATGCACTCGCAATTCGCTGACGCAACCAATCAATGAAGCGGAAGAACACGCGGGAGTAAACACTGGACTTGCCGGCGGGACGCGCGTCAACGGGTTGCACGATAGATTCAGACATAGCAGCCAAGGACGCCTTATTGTGTCCAAGCGGACTCGTACTGGCAAGGCGGCCGGGCCGCGCGCACGAACGCCTATTGGCTCCAAGGCCGCGATGCCGATTGGACCTCCCCGCCGCGGGAAAGAAGGTTTAGACTGGCGTGGGCGATACGCGATCGCACTCCACTCCCGCATTCCATTCCCATTTCGCAAGGAAAGACAGGCATGTATGAACAGTTGGCGCTGTATATCGACGGCGAATTCATCTCCGGCGAGGGCAGGCGCACCCAGGACGTCATCAACCCGGCCACGCTGGAAGTGCTCGGCCAGCTGCCTCACGCCACCGAAGCGGATCTGGACCGTGCGCTAGCCGCCGCCCAGCGCGCGTTCGAATCGTGGAAGAAATCTTCTCCCATGGATCGTTCGGCCATCCTGCGCAAGGTCGCTACGCTGTCGCGCGAACGCGCCAAGGAAATCGGCCGCAACATGACGCTGGACCAGGGCAAGCCGCTGGCCGAAGCCGTGGGCGAAGTCACCTCCTGCGCTGAACACGCCGACTGGCACGCCGAAGAATGCCGCCGCATCTACGGCCGCGTGGTCCCGCCGCGCAACCCGGACGTGCGCCAGTTCGTCGTGCGTGAACCCATCGGCGTCTGCGCCGCGTTCACGCCGTGGAACTTCCCGTACAACCAAGCCATCCGCAAGATCGCCGCCGCACTTGGCGCCGGTTGCACGGTGGTGCTGAAGGGTCCGGAAGATTCGCCCAGCGCCGTCATGGCCATTGCGCGCATGTTCCACGATGCCGGCCTGCCCAAGGGCTGCCTGAACATCGTCTGGGGCGAACCCGCCAAGATCTCTGACTACCTGATCCGTTCGCCGATCGTGCGCAAGGTTTCGTTCACCGGTTCCGTGCCGGTGGGCAAGCAGCTGGCCGCGCTGGCCGGCGCGCACATGAAGCGCGTCACGATGGAACTGGGTGGCCACTCGCCCGTGCTGGTGTTTGACGACGCCGACATCGACCGCGCCGCTGAAATGCTGGCCAAGTTCAAGGTCCGCAACGCCGGTCAGGTCTGCGTGTCGCCCACCCGCTTCTACGTGCAGGAAGGCGCCTACGAACAGTTCCTGGCCCGCTTCTCGGACGTGCTGAAGAACATCAAGGTCGGCGACGGCCTGGAAGCTGGCACCGACATGGGCCCGCTGGCGCACGAACGCCGCGTGCCCGCCATGAGCGCCTTCATCGACGACGCCAAGAAGCACGGCGGCAAGGTCGTGGTTGGCGGCGGCCCGCTGGATCGCAAGGGCTTCTTCTTCGCCCCCACGGTCGTGACCGATCTGCCGGACAACTCCATGCTGATGACCGAAGAGCCCTTCGGCCCCGTCGCACCGGTCGTCCGCTTCAAGGACACTGACGAAGTCCTGCGCCGCGCCAACAGCCTGCCGTTCGGCCTGTCGTCCTACGTGTTCACGAACTCGCTGAAGACGGCCACCAAGGTCTCCAACGGCCTGGAAGCCGGCATGGTCAACATCAACCACTTCGGCAGCGCGCTGGCCGAGACGCCGTTTGGCGGCATCAAGGACAGCGGCATCGGCAGCGAAGGCGGCCTGGAAACGTTTGACGGCTACCTCGTCACGAAATTCATCACGCACATCTGACCGGTTCCGACCGTCAGCCAAAAAGCCCCGCAAGGGGCTTTTTTTCGCCCCGCACCAAGCGGCGGCATGCACGGCGATGCGTTTCATGATGGTGTCACAGGCGTCCGGGAACATTGCGCCTCGCTGACAGGCAGCTGACCTTGAGCAAGGCACTGCCTGGCCCACTTTCCAGGAAATGTACGCGCAATGAATGCCCTCTCCCGCTTCGCCCGCACGGCCGGCGCCGCCACCCTCGTGGCGCTGCTCGCCGCTTGTGGCGGCGACGATGACGACAACAACTCCCCCGTCGCCGAGACGCCCCCGCCTGTCACGGAGACGCCGGCCGCACCGCCCGCCCCCGTGCAAGTCGCGTTCATGCCCGACATCCACTTTCACGACGTCTACGCCGACTTCAAAGATGGCTCGTTTCCGGGCATTCCGAATCCGAAGCATGGCGACAATGCCACCATCCGGACGATGTACGCGCAACTGACGTCGACCCGCCTGTTCAACGAAAACTACTTCGCGTTCCTGGCCGCGCTGGATGACGCCGTATCGCGCGGCGTGAAGTACATCGCCCTGCCCGGCGACTTCTCGGATGATGGCCAGCCCGTGCACATGCGGGGCCTGGTCAAGATCATGGACGAGTATTCGAAGAAGCATGGCATCCAGTTCTTTGCGGCCCCGGGCAACCATGACCCCAACCGCCCCTTCAACCAGGCCGCCGGCAAGAGCGACTACCTGGGCCTGGACCCGGCCACCGGCGCCATCGGCTTCTCGCAACCGATCTACAGCCGCGGCGGCAATGCCGCGTGCAGCACGCCCTACAGCGGTGACTGGGCGCTGGTCGGCAGCACGTACTGCACCGAAGAAGTCCTGCACATGGGGTACGCGGGCATCACCGACGCATTGAAGCAGCACGGCTTCATGCCGCAGCCGCAAAACGTCTATTACGAAACGCCGTACAGCACCTACAAGTACGAAGACTACGACTACACCACTGCGCGGGACCAGGCCAACTGGATCAATCGCCAGTACGAAATCTGCGCCGAAGGCACGGGCGGCCCGAACAAGCCGCAGAACTACACGCTGTGCAAGATGGTGCCCGATACGTCCTACGTGGTGGAACCGGTCAAGGGCGTGTGGCTGGTCGGCATCGACGCCAACGTCTATGTGCCCACCGGTACCGGTGCGAATGATTTCACCGGCTCGGGCGACCAGGGCTACAACAAGATGCTCACGCACAAGGCGCACGTCATCAAATGGCTGAAGGACGTGGTTGCGCGCGGCAAGGCGCAGGGCAAGCAGGTCATCGCCTTCAGCCACTTCCCGATGTCGGAATTCTTCAACGGTGCGTCGGACGATATCGAAGCGCTGCTGGGCGCCAACAAGATGCAGATGATCCGCCGCCCGGCCGAGAACACCACGCGCGCGCTGGCCGAAACCGGTTTGAAGGTACACGTGGGCGGCCACATGCACTTCAACGACATGGCGGCGCGCAACTACGGCGCGGACACGGCGCTGTTCAACATCCAGGCGCCGTCCATGGCGGCCTACGTGCCGGCCTACAAGCTGATGACGCTGCAAAGCGCGGACGAGATCGAAGTGCAAACCATCCGTCTGGACAAGGTGCCGCGCTTTGACGAGCTGTTCGACCTGTACCGCGCCGAGAACGCCTACACAACGCCCGCGCGCTGGGACGTGTCGATCCTGGACGCCAAGGACTACGGCGACTTCACCTATCGCTACATGAGCGAACTGGTGCGCCTGCGCCTGCTCAACGACGACTGGCGCTGCGAGATGCGTGAACTGGTCAAGAGTCCGCTCACCGGCGCTGATCTGCTGACGCTGTCGCAACTGCAAACCACCGTCACGCTGAAGGAACTGGCGAACACCGGCAATCAGAACAATCTGACTTCCGCCTTCTTCGCTTGCCTCTCCGACGGCGGCGGCAGCGGCGCCAGCAATGCGGCGTATGCCGGCAACCTGGCGGACGCCCAAGCCCGTGCACAAGCGCTGGCGCAAGCCAACGGCATGCAGCTGTCGGATTTCGCGCAGTGGAAGGCGTTGGATATGGCGGGTGACTTCGTGCGCATTGCCAACGCGGGCGACCTGGCGTTTGCCGACATCCCCGCGCAACGCGCCAATCAGTACAAGTTGCTGGCCCAGGCGCTTGCCAACACGAACGCGTCGGTGCAGATGAACGGCAACAGCGTCAGCAACGCCAACACGCTGGCTGACCTGTTCAAGGCGCGCTTCAAGCCGCTGATGGCGATCATGCTGAAGCTGGCTGCGGGTGCTCCGTCGGAACACATCCGGCTGGACCTGAGCAGCAACAGCATCGTCAATCTGTCGACCCAGCCTTCACCCTTCTAACACCGACAACAAGCGCGCGTTGATGGCAAACGGCTCACGATCAGTGAGCCGTCTGCTTAACCGCGAGCGCGCATGTCCCGAGGTGTCATGCCGAACCGGTTCTTGAACAGGCGGCTGAAGTGCGACGGGTGGGTAAAGCCCACCTGATACGCCAGCTCGCCGATACCGCGATGCTGATGCCTGGGGTCCAGCAGCAATTCGCGGCAGCGATCCAGACGCTGATCGAAGATGAAGGACTCCACCGACAAGCCGCCTGCCCGCAGGATGCGATGCAGATACGCCGCCGACACCCCACAGCCCTGCGCCACGTGTTGCGGCGACAGTGCCGGGTCGGCCAGATGCTGTCGGATATACGCCAGCACCCGCTGCCGATGCGCCAAGGTAACGCTGCTATCCGATTCAGACGCATGCCCCTGCCCCGGCTGCACCAGGAACAGCACGATCAAATCGATCAAGCGTTCGCCAAGCTCGGTGACTTCGGTGTCCGACCAGCCGCCCATGCCTTTGAACAGATGGTCCATGTAGCTGGCCAACATCGCGCCGCGCGGGGAGCCGTCGTCGATGCGCAGCTTGTGGAACGCGCCGATACGCGAATCCCGCTGCGACAAGGCGCTGCGCGGAAACGACACGCTCAGGCTGCGATAGCCCGATGAGCCCAACGCCGTCGCCTGATACGGCAGGCTTTGGTTCATCAGGTACACGCACCCCGGTTCGACCTGGAATTCACGGCCTTGCTGGCGCACGGCCAGCGGGCCGGACAACGGCAGGCCAAAGGTGTAGAACTCCTGGTCCAGCCGCGACACATTGCCCACCGTGCGCTCCAGCTTCTGTCCCTGATAGTGCAGGTCATTGAATTGAAGGCTGGCGCGGCGGGCGTAGCGCACGTGTCCCGCAAAATGATCCGGCTTGCCGCGGTGCACTTCAAACGGGCCGAACGCGTCCGACAAAGCCGCGCGCCATTGCTCACGCCCGTCGGCGCCGGCGCTGGCCGAAATGGCGAATTCCGTATCGGGCATGTCGCGGTCTCCTGTACGCGGCGGGAAGCGCAATTTGATCTTGCGTCTACAACCTTTTGACTCACCCTGCTCTGGGGTGCGCGACGCATTGTGGATGCATCTGGCGCAAGTCTATAGTCAGCCCGATAAGCACACAACCTGGACAACCCGGGAGGAGACTCATGGCAAACGCGCCCGTAACGGCAGGCCGCCACACGCCTGTTTCGCGCTATCTGCGCTGCGAAAGCCGCGAGCTGCACTACATGGAATGGGGTACGCCCGACGCGCCCCCCATCGTCATGTGGCACGGGCTGGCCCGCACCGGCCGCGATTTCGACGACTTGGCACAAGCGCTGGCGGATGACTACCGCATCCTGTGTCCCGACACGATCGGGCGCGGCCTGTCGCAATGGAGTCCCGACCCGGTGGCCGAATACCAGCTGGATTTTTACGCGCGCCTGGCGCGAGCGTTCGTCGATGGCTTGCAGCTAACCCACTTGCGCTGGGTGGGCACGTCAATGGGCGGCGCCACCGGCATGCACGCCGCCGCCACAACMTTGCGCGACCGCATCTCGCACCTGGTGGTCAACGACATCGGCCCGGAATTACCGCAGCCGGCCATCGAGCGCATCCTGGCCTATGTCGGCAACCCGCCCGCCTTCGACACCGTCACCGAATTGGAAGCGTGGCTGCGCGTTGCCTACAAGCCCTATGGCTGGCAAAGCGATGCGCAATGGCGGCGCATGGCCGAGACCTCGGTGCGGCGCCTGCCTGATGGGCGCGTCACCGCGCACTACGACCCGGCCATCGCCGGGCAGTTCAGCCACCACCCCAACGACTACAACCGCTGGAGCGGCTACGACTCGCTGCGCATGCCGCTGTTGCTCTTGCGCGGCGCAGATTCCGACTTGCTGTTGCCCGACGTCGCCCACGCCATGACGCAACGCGGCCCGCGCGCCCAACGCATCGACTTCCCCGACTGCGGCCACGCCCCCGCCTTGAACGTGGCGTCGCAGATCGACGCCATCCGCCACTTCCTTGCCACGCCCGCCGCCCCGGCAGACACGCGCACCCACTGATACCAGGAGACTCCCCATGAATCGCATTCTGCTTGCCGCGCTGGCGGCGCTTTGCATGAACTCGGCAGCTGCGGCGAAGGACTTCGTCGTGGCCCATGTTTACGACAAGACGGGCCCGCTGGAGGCCTACGCCAAACAGACGCAGAACGGCCTGATGCTGGGCCTGGAATACGCAACCCAAGGCACGATGACGGTTGCCGGCCGCAAGATTCGCGTGATCGAAAAAGACAACCAGGGCAAGCCCGACGTGGCGCGTGCGCAGCTGGCGTCCGCCTACGCCGACGATAACGCCGACATCGCCGTCGGCCCGACCTCGTCCGGTGTGGCGCTGGCCATGCTGCCGATCGCCGAAGAGTACGAAAAAATCTTGCTGGTGGAGCCCGCCGTGGCCGATTCCATCACGGGCGAAAAGTGGAACAAGTACATCTTCCGCACGGGCCGCAACTCATCGCAGGATGCCATCGCCAACGCCGTGGCGTTCGACCAGGCAGGCACGTCCATCGCCATGCTGGCGCAAGACTATGCCTTTGGCCGCGACGGCGTGAAGGCCTTCAAGGGCGCGCTGAAGAACGCCAAGATCGTGCACGAGGAATATCTGCCCGCCAACGCCACCGACTTCACCGCTGGCGCGCAGCGTTTGTTCGATGCGCTGAAAGACAAGCCGGGCCGCAAGATCATCTTCATCTTGTGGGCGGGTGCGGGCAACCCGTTCAAGATCGCCGATCTGGACCCCAAGCGCTTCGGCATCGAGATCGCCACGGGCGGCAATACGCTGGCCGCGATGACGCCGTTGAAGTCTCTGGCGGGCATGGAAGGCGCCACGTATTACTACTACGGTATCCCCAAGAATCCGATCAATGATTGGCTCGTTGCCGAACACCAGAAGCGCTACGGCCAGCCGCCGGACTTCTTCACAGCGGGCGGCATGTCGTCGGGCATTGCGATCGTGGCCGCGCTGAACAAGACCGCAGGCAACTCCGACACCGACACGCTCATCAAGGCGATGGAAGGCATGAGCTTCGACACGCCCAAGGGCAAGATGACCTTCCGCCCCGAAGACCATCAAGCCATGCAATCGATGTACCACTTCCGCATCAAGAACGATCCGTCGGTGCCATGGGCTGTGCAGGATCTGGTCAAGGAAATCACGCCTGACCAGATGAACGTGCCGATCCAGAACAAACGCTGAACGCCGCCACCAACATGCTGGAAACCCAATCGCTCACGATCCGTTTCGGCGGGCACGTGGCCGTCAACAATGTCAGTTGCCGCTATGCGCCTGGCACGCTGACGGCCATCGTCGGCCCCAACGGCGCGGGCAAAACGACCTACTTCAATCTGATCTCGGGCCAACTGCGCGCAAGTGCAGGCTCGGTGAGTTTGAACGGGCGCGACCTGACATCGTTATCAGCCCCGGCTCGCATGCATGCCGGCCTGGGCCGCGCCTTTCAATTGACGCAACTGTTCCCTCGCCTGACCGTGCATGAGAACGTGCGGCTGGCGCTGCAATCGCGACAGCAAGGCATGAGCTGGCGCCGCATCCGCTTCTGGCGCACGTGGGACGATGACCGCAACCTGCTCGCGCGCGCCGATGCGCTACTGGAACGCACCCGCTTGTCGGCGCGGCGTGACCAGGCCGCCGCTGACCTGCCGCATGGCGATCAACGCAAGCTGGAAATCGCCATGCTGATTGCGCTGGAACCGCAGGTATTCATGTTCGACGAACCCACGGCCGGCATGAGCGTGGACGACGTGCCCGTGGTGCTGGAGCTGATCCGCGAAATCAAGACGGATTCATCGAAAACGATTCTGCTGGTGGAGCACAAGATGGATGTGGTGCGTGAATTGGCTGACCGCATCGTCGTGTTGCATAACGGCCAGCTGATGGCGGACGGCGACCCGGCCACCGTCATCGCGTCCCCCATCGTGCAACAGGCCTATCTGGGCATCAGCCCGACGGAGACGCCGGCATGAGCGCCCCGCTGCTGCTGGAACTGCAAGGCGTGCATACCCACATCGGCGCGTACCACATCCTGCACGGCGTGGACCTGGCGGTGCCGTCTGCTGGGGTCACCATGCTGCTGGGCCGCAACGGCGCCGGCAAGACCACGACGCTGCGCACGATCATGGGGTTGTGGCGGGCCTCGCAAGGCCAGGTAACGTTTGACGGCACCCCGATTGGCGGGCCGGGCACACGCAAATCACCGCCTGACATGGCTCGCATGGGCATGGCCTATGTGCCCGAAAACATGGGCATCTTTGCGGATTTGTCGGTGAAGGAAAACATCTTGCTCGCCGCACGCCAAGCGCGCAGCGCGGACCAGCTCGACACCGCCCGGCTGGAATGGATCTTCGGCTTTTTCCCGGCGCTGAAAAAATTCTGGCTGCATCCGGCAGGCAAGCTGTCGGGCGGACAGAAGCAGATGCTGGCAGTGGCGCGCGCCATCATCGAGCCGCGCCGGCTGCTGTTGATCGACGAACCCAGCAAGGGTCTTGCGCCCGCCATCATCCAGAACATGATCGACGCCTTCATCGAGCTCAAGCAGGCTTCCACCACCATCCTGCTGGTTGAGCAGAACTTCAATTTCGCACGGCAGGTCGGCGATCACGTCGCCGTCATGGACAACGGCCGTGTCGTGCATGCCGGCGGCATGCGCGAGCTGGCGGACGACGACGCGCTGCAAACCAGTCTGTTGGGCCTGTCTTTGGGAAGCCATCAATGAGCACCGTGGATATTGATACCCCGCTGCCACGCGTGCGCGCGGACCTGCGGCCCGTGCTGCTGGTGCTGGCGCTGGCCGCCATTGCGCTGCCGCTGGTCGGCTCGCTGTCGACCTGGGTCACGCTGACGCTGGCGGGCCTGGCCATGGGCATGATCATCTTCATCGTGGCCTCTGGCATGACACTCGTGTTCGGGCTGATGGACGTGCTGAACTTCGGGCACGGTCTCTTCATTGCCATCGGCGCCTACATGGCGGCCACGGTACTGAGCGGCATGGCCGACTGGACACAATCCGGCAGCCTGTGGATGAACCTGGCAGCCGTGCTGCCTGCGATGATCGTCGGCATGCTCGTGGCCGGTGCTGTCGGGCTGGCATTCGAACGCGTGATCGTGCGGCCGGTGTATGGGCAGCACCTGAAGCAGATCCTGATCACGATGGGCGGGATGATCATCGGTGAGGAAATCATCAAGATGATCTGGGGTCCGCAGACGCTATCCCTGCCGTTGCCCGAGGCGCTGCGCGGCGCGTTCCTGCTGGGCGATGCCGCCATCGAGAAATTCCGCATCGTGGCGCTGGTGGTGGGCGTGCTGGTGCTGGGCGCCATGCTGTGGCTGCTGAACCGCACCAAGCTGGGCCTGCTGATCCGCGCGGGCGTCGAAGACCGGGAAATGGTGGAAAGCCTGGGCTACCGCATCCGGCATTTGTTCGTCGGCGTGTTTGTGGCCGGGTCGATGCTGGCCGGGCTGGGCGGTGTGCTGTGGGGGATGTATCAGCAATCGGTTGTGCCGCAGCTGGGTGCGCAGGTCAATGTGCTGATCTTCATCGTCATCATGATCGGCGGGCTGGGGTCGACGGTAGGCTGCCTGATCGGTGCGCTGCTGGTCGGCTTGATGGCCAACTACACCGGCTTCCTGCTGCCCAAGGCCGCTCTCTTTTCAAACATTGCGCTGATGGTCGCCATTCTGTTGTGGCGGCCGCAAGGCGTGTATCCGGTCACGAACCGCTAGGAGCCGCGATATGTCTTTCCGCCTGCTCTCCGGCGACCCGCCCCGCAGCCCGCTATTGGCGTTGGCGCTGATCGCGATTGTCGCCTTGCTTGCCACGGCGCCCTTCCTTTTTCCCGGCCCGAAGTCGCTGGCGGTGGCCGCGAAGATTCTGGTGTTCGTGATTTTGGTCGCAAGCTATGACCTGCTGCTGGGATACACCGGCATCGTGAGCTTTGCGCACACCATGTTCTTTGGCATCGGCGCCTATGGCGTCGCGATTGCCAGCATCCGCATGGAGCCGGGATGGACCGCCGTGTTCGCGGGTGTGGGTGCGGGCCTTGCGGTGTCGCTGGCGTTCGCGTTGTTGATCGGCCTGGCCAGCCTGCGCGTGCGAGCGATCTTCTACGCAATGATCACGTTAGCCGTCGCGGCGGCGTTCCAGACGTTGGTGTCGCAGTTGTCTGATCTGACGGGTGGCGAAGATGGCCTGAACTTCAAGGTACCCCAGATGTTGCGACCGGCGTTCCGGCCATTTTCCGAGCCGGTGTTCGGCGTCACGATCGACGGCCGCATCATCACGTACTACCTGATCGCCGCGGTGTGCGTCGTGCTGTTCCTGATGCTGCTGCGCATCGTTAACTCGCCGTTTGGCCGAGTGCTGCAAGCCATCCGCGAGAACCCGTTCCGAGCCGAGGCCATTGGCTATCGCACGGTGCTGTATCGCAGCCTGTCAAACCTGCTTGCCGCCGCCTTCGCCACGCTGGCGGGCGCGATGTACGCGTTATGGCTGCGCTACAACGGGCCGGATACCTCGCTGTCGTTCGAGATCATGCTGAACATCCTGCTGATGCTGGTGATTGGCGGCATGGGCACGATGTACGGCGCAGTGGTCGGCGCGAGCCTATTTGTGTTCGCACAAAGCTATCTGCAAGATGGCCTGCACATCATTCACGATGCGGTGACGGGCGTGGCACCCTTGGCGCTGCTGTTCGAACCCGACCGCTGGCTGCTGTGGCTGGGGATTTTGTTCGTGGTGTCGGTGTATTACTTCCCGACGGGTATTGCCGGGCGGCTGCGGGAATTTACGCGGCGGCGCTGAATAGCCGTCGCCTGCCCGGCGCCGCTGGCGTCAACGGCCACGGTTACCCAAGTCGTCGGCATCACGCCTCAGGCCATTGACGCGCCGTTGCATCTCGTCAACGCTGCGCCGGGTATCGCTACCGGTACGATCCAGTTGCGAGCCTGAAGGCGTGGGCGCTAGCTTCGGCATGTTCATCGGCGCGCCGGCGTTCAACGGAATCATTGCTGGGGGATGCGGATCTGCTGCGGCGGGCCTTTCCGTCAGCAGCTTCTCAAGCATGCGCAACTGGTCACGCTGGGTTTGCAGCGACCGTTCCTGGTCCATCAGCGCCTGCTCATTTTCGTCGTCGGTGCCAAAGATGGCGGCGTGATCGCGTGACGAGCCATCCAGGCGCACACGAGCGTCCGGTCCCGCATTCAGCAACGCCCGTCCGAGCGAGGCATGGTCCGTAATGGGCGTGGCCGCAGCTGCTGTCGCAGCGGTAGCGGCAGGCGCGGCCTCGGCAGTGCTTGGAGCGCGAGGGGTTGCGTCGGCATGGGTCGTCTGTGGCTGCGCTTGCACCTGCGCGGGTGTTTGCGGCTGCGGCTGCGCCACGCTGCCCGCGCTCAACAAGCCCAACCAGAGCCCCGTCATAAAGCGGCGCATGATGTCGTGTGATCCTCCACTTTCGAAACGCGAAAAAAAACGGCAAGGGGTTTAGCCCTTGCCGTTTTATATCAGAACGGCGAACCGTTCCGATGAACTGCTTTACTTAGATGATACGTGCGGCTTCAACCAGACGCACCACACGCCACGACTTCGAGCGCGAGATGGGACGGCCTTCAGCGATTTCAACCGTATCGCCTTCGTTGTATTGGTTCGATTCATCGTGCGCCTTGTACTTCGCGGAGCGCATGATGATCTTGCCGAAGATGGGGTGCTTGACGCGGCGCTCGACGAGCACAACGACAGTCTTGTCCATCTTGTTGCTGACGACCTTGCCAACCAGCGTACGCTGGCGCTTGGCCACTTGGGTGTTTTGAGTTTCGCTCATGTTTATTTCCCTGCCTTCTCGGTCAGCAAGGTACGAACGCGCGCGATGTCGCGACGCACGTTGCGCAGCTGGCTGGTGTTGGCCAGTTGCTGCGTGGCCTTCTGCATACGCAGACCGAATTGTGCCTTCAGCAGGCTTTCGAGCTCTTTGCCGAGCTCGGCGGCGTCTTTCGAACGGAGTTCGCTAGCTTTCATGTTAGGTCTCCTTAAGCACCGATGTGACGAGCGACGAACGTCGTCGAGATCGGCAACTTGGCAGCGGCCAGACGGAAAGCTTCACGTGCGATTTCTTCGCTCACACCTTCCATTTCGTAGAGCACTTTGCCGGGTTGAATTTCAGCGACCCAGTACTCCGGATTGCCCTTACCGTTACCCATGCGGACTTCGGCAGGCTTTTGCGAGATGGGCTTATCCGGGAAAATGCGGATCCAGATACGGCCGCCACGCTTGATGTGACGATTGATAGCACGACGAGCGGCTTCGATCTGGCGAGCGGTCAGACGGCCACGGCCGGTGGCCTTCAGACCGAATTCGCCGAACGACACGTGGGTACCACGAGTCGCCAGACCGGTGTTGCGGCCCTTCTGCTCTTTGCGATACTTTCTGCGAGAGGGTTGCAGCATGGTTATTCTCCTTCAGGCGCCGGAGCAGCGTCCGCCTTGCGGGGACCACCACGACCACGACCACCCGGACGACCGGTGCGAGCACCGTCCGGACGATCACCACGCGGAGCGCGGCGCGGACGACGTTCTTCTTCGCGCGGGGCAGCGGTTTCCGGCGGCAATTCGCCGTTAGCCAGCATGTCGCCCTTGTAGACCCAGACCTTGATGCCGATCACGCCATACGTGGTGTGGGCTTCGGAGGTGCCGTAGTCAATGTTGGCCTTCAGGGTGTGCAGCGGCACACGGCCTTCGCGATACCACTCGGTGCGAGCAATTTCGATACCGTTCAGACGGCCCGAGCTCATGATCTTGATGCCTTGGGCACCCAGACGCATCGCGTTTTGCATCGCGCGCTTCATTGCGCGACGGAACATGATGCGCTTCTCGAGCTGTTGCGAGATCGAGTCGGCGATCAGTTGAGCATCGGTTTCCGGCTTGCGGATTTCTTCGATGTTGACGTGCACAGGCACGCCCATCAGACGCTGCAGATCAGCCTTCAGGCTTTCGATGTCTTCGCCGCGCTTGCCGATCACCACGCCCGGACGAGCCGAGTAGACGGTGATGCGGGCATTCTTGGCCGGACGCTCGATGATCACGCGACCAACGGAGGCGCTCTTGAGCTTCTTCTTCAGGTACTCGCGAACGCGAATGTCTTCGGCAAGCATCGTGCCGAAGGCCTTGTCGTCGGCGAACCAACGCGAGGACCAATTACGGGTGACCGCGAGACGGAACCCAGTGGGGTGAATTTTCTGACCCATCGTGACTCCTTAAGCTCCGACCTTGACCGTGATATGGCAGGTCTGCTTCTCGATACGGTTGCCGCGGCCCTTGGCGCGAGCGGAGAAGCGCTTCATCGACTGAGCCTTGTCCACAAAAATCGTGGTGACTTTCAGTTCGTCGATATCGGCGCCGTCGTTGTGCTCGGCGTTGGCGATGGCGGACTCGACAGCCTTCTTCAGGATGACGGCAGCCTTCTTCGGCGAGAAGGTGAGGATTTCCAGGGCACGGCCGACCTTCTGACCACGGATCAAGTCCGCAACCAGACGCGTCTTCTGTGCCGAGATGTGCACCCCACGGATAATGGCAGTAGTTTCCATCGCTTACCTCTTCGCCTTCTTGTCCGCAGCGTGGCCCTTGAACGTACGGGTCAGCGCGAACTCGCCCAGCTTGTGACCGACCATGTTCTCGTTGATGTACACGGGGACATGTTGCTTGCCGTTGTGCACAGCGATCGTCAGACCGATGAACTCGGGCAGGATCGTGGAACGACGCGACCAGGTCTTGATCGGCTTCTTGTCTTTGCCCGCGACGGCCGTGTCCACCTTTTTGATCAGGTGAGCATCGACAAACGGGCCTTTCTTGATCGAACGTGACATAGTGTTCGCCTCTTACTTGCGCTTGCGCCGTTGGACGATCATATTGTTCGTCCGCTTGTTGCGACGGGTCTTGAAACCCTTCGCCGGAGTACCCCACGGGCTGACCGGTTCGCGTGCTTCACCGGTACGGCCTTCGCCGCCACCGTGCGGGTGATCCACCGGGTTCATGGCAACGCCACGAACCGTCGGGCGGATACCGCGCCAACGCATTGCACCGGCCTTGCCAATTTGGCGCAGGCTGTGTTCTTCGTTACCGACTTCACCGATGGTGGCGCGGCATTCGATGTGCACACGGCGGACTTCACCCGAGCGCAGACGCACTTGAGCGTAGATGCCTTCGCGAGCCAGCAGGACGGCGGAAGCGCCGGCCGAACGGACCATCTGAGCACCCTTGCCAGGCAGCATTTCAACGCAGTGAATCGTCGTACCCACCGGGATGTTGCGGATCGGCAGCGTGTTACCGGCGCGGATCGGAGCATCGGTGCCCGACAGCAGGGTTGCACCCACTTCCAGACCACGCGGAGCGATGATGTAACGACGTTCGCCGTCGGCGTAGCACAGCAGAGCAATGTGCGCCGTACGGTTGGGGTCATATTCCAGACGCTCAACCTTCGCCGGGATACCGTCCTTGTCGCGACGGAAGTCGACGACACGGTAGTGTTGCTTGTGACCACCGCCGCGATGGCGGATCGTGATGTGACCGTTGTTGTTACGGCCAGAACCACGGGTCTTCTTTTCCAGCAGCGGCGCGTAGGGCTCACCCTTGTGCAGGTTCGGGCTAACAACCTTCACCATGCCACGGCGGCCAGCCGAAGTCGGCTTAACTTTTACGAGGGCCATTTACTTCACCTCCGCAAAGTCGATTTCCTGGCCGTCCTTGAGCGACACGTAAGCCTTGCGCTCATTACGGCGACGGCCAACGAATCGGCCAAAGCGCTTGACTTTGCCCTTACGGTTGAGGACCTGCACGGACTCGACCTGCACCTTGAAGAGCAGTTCGACGGCAGCCTTGATTTCCGGCTTGGTAGCGTCAGCCACGACACGGAAAGCGACTTGCTGATTCTTCTCAGCGACGAACGTGGCCTTTTCGGTCACGATCGGAGCCAGAATGACTTGCATCAAGCGTTCAGCGTTCATCCCAGCATCTCCTCGAGTTGAGCGATGGCCGGCTTGGTGATCAGCACTTTCTTGTAGTGGACCAGCGACAACGGATCGGCATAACGGGGCTCGACAACAGCAACGTGCGGCAGGTTGCGGGTGGCGAGGTAAACATTCTCATCAACGCTGTCGGTGATGATCAGGACCGAGTCCAGGCCCAGGCTCTTCAGCTTTGCAGCAGCAGCCTTGGTCTTGGGCGATTCCAGATCAAACGATTCGACAACAGCGATGCGGTCTTCACGGGCCAGTTGCGACAAGATCGAACGGATCCCGGCGCGGTACATCTTCTTGTTGACCTTCTGGGTGAAGTTCTCTTCGGGCGAGTTCGGGAAAATCCGACCACCGCCACGCCACAGCGGCGACGAAGTCATACCAGCGCGTGCGCGGCCGGTACCCTTCTGGCGCCAGGGCTTCTTGGTCGAGTGCTTAACTTCAGTGCGATCCTTCTGAGCGCGGTTGCCGGCACGGGCATTGGCTTGGAAAGCCACCACGATCTGATGAATCAGCGCTTCGTTGAAGTCACGGCCGAAGATCGTATCGGGCGCGCTGAACGTAGCAGCGGCCTGACCTTGGTCGTTCAGGAGCTTGAGATCCATTTACTTACGCTCCCTTCTTGGCCGGGGCCTTGATGGCCGGGCGCACGACGATGTCGGCGCCAGCGTGGCCGGGGACAGCGCCCTTGACCAGCAGCAGGCCACGCTCAACGTCAACGCGAACGACGTCGAGGTTTTGAACGGTGCGGGTGACATCACCCAGGTGACCAGCCATGCGCTTACCCGGGAAAATGCGGCCCGGATCTTGTGCTTGACCAATCGAGCCGGGGACGCGGTGCGAACGGGAGTTACCGTGCGAAGCGCGTTGCGAACCGAAGTGGTGACGCTTGATGGTACCGGCAAAGCCTTTACCAATGGTCGTGCCCGTCACGTCGACCTGTTGGCCGGCTTCGAACACGGATTCCACGGCGATCACGGCACCGGCTGCAAATTCAGCAGCGCGAGCGGGATCAAGGCGGAATTCTTTGAGGATGCTACCGGCTTCAGTGCCGGCTTTGGCGTAGTGGCCCGTTTGCGGCTGAGCCACACGCGAGGCACGACGAGTGCCATAAGTCACTTGGATCGCGGCGTAGCCGTCGGTTTCCAGCGACTTAACTTGGGTCACGCGGTTGTTAGACACGTCCAGCACGGTTACCGGGATGGATTCACCTTCCTCGGTAAAAATGCGGGTCATGCCGACCTTGCGACCCACCAGCCCCAGCCGGTGAGCGGCGGGCGTGGGTGTCGAATTCGACATCGTTTTCTCCATTCCCGACTGCGATTGGTCGGGGCTAATCAGGCAAAAGGTAACGGCCTTTGCCCTACGACTATGTTCAACCTGGTTGGTATTGCCTGAGCCCGTCGTAGCTGTAAATCCCCGCATGAATCTGCGGTACAGCGTTATGGTTCAGGTCATTCCGCCCATAGTTAGACTTGCCACAAAATGGCAAGCTTTGCATATTAGCATGATTTTTTCAGGCGGTACAAGTACTTAGCGCACTTTGGCTCAGCGCAAGCAGGCAATTTTGCGACACTGGCTTCGTCGCGGAACTGCCTCGCCAAGCGGGCGGACGTCAGCCGAACAGTAAGTGTTCGCTCACCCCTAGCGACGGCCAAGTGACGGCCAGGCGACGCATCTACAACACTGGCACCGTCCAAAACAAAATGGCCGCACTCCCTGAGGAATACGGCCATTTTTTTCGAGCCTACCGGCGAAGGTAGCAGGCTCGGTACGCCTTACTGCAGCGCGATTTCGACGTCGACGCCGGCCGGCAGGTCCAGACGCATCAGAGCGTCAACGGTCTTGTCGGTGGGATCAACGATGTCCATCAAGCGCTGATGGGTACGGATTTCGAACTGGTCACGCGACGTCTTGTTGACGTGCGGCGAACGCAGAACGTCGTAACGGCGGATACGCGTGGGCAGCGATGGCGAAACGCAGACCTTCTTCCATGGCGATCGGAGCCAACAGCTTGACCGTCATGGCCACGTTGTCGCCCGGCAGAACCATTTCCTTGTCGGCCGGCAGCTCGATCGTGCCCGTCACGTCCGTCGTGCGGAAGTAGAACTGGGGACGATAGCCTTGGAAGAACGGAGTGTGACGGCCGCCTTCTTCCTTGGACAGGATGTACACCTCGGACGTGAAGTCCGTGTGCGGCGTGATCGAGCCCGGCTTGGCCAGAACTTGGCCGCGCTGAACGTCTTCACGCTTGGTGCCGCGCAGCAGAATGCCCACGTTGTCGCCAGCTTGACCTTGGTCCAGCAGCTTGCGGAACATTTCAACGCCGGTGCAAGTCGTCTTGACCGTCGGCACCAGGCCCACGATTTCGATTTCTTCGCCGACCTTCACGATGCCGCGTTCGATACGGCCGGTAACCACCGTGCCGCGACCCGAGATCGAGAACACGTCTTCAACCGGCATCAGGAACGCGCCGTCCACAGCGCGCTCAGGCGTCGGGATGTACGAATCCAGCGCATCGGCCARAGCCATGATGGCTTGCTCGCCCAGTTCGCCCTTGTCGCCTTCCAGCGCCAGCTTGGCCGAACCCTTGACGATCGGGGTGTCATCACCCGGGAAGTCGTACTTCGACAGAAGTTCGCGAACTTCCATTTCCACCAGCTCGAGCAGCTCGGCGTCGTCAACCATGTCAGCCTTGTTCAGGAAGACGATGATGTACGGCACGCCAACTTGGCGGCTCAGCAGGATGTGTTCACGCGTTTGCGGCATCGGGCCGTCAGCGGCCGACACAACCAGAATAGCGCCGTCCATTTGAGCGGCGCCCGTGATCATGTTCTTCACATAGTCAGCGTGGCCCGGGCAGTCAACGTGCGCGTAGTGACGCGCTTGCGTTTCGTACTCGACGTGGGCGGTGTTGATCGTGATGCCGCGAGCCTTTTCTTCAGGAGTCGCATCGATCTGGTCGTAGCCCTTGGCTTCGCCACCGAACTTGTTCGACAGAACGGTCGTGATAGCTGCCGTCAACGTCGTTTTGCCGTGGTCAACGTGACCAATCGTACCCACGTTCACGTGCGGCTTGGTACGTTCAAACTTGCCTTTTGCCATGAAACTTGCCTTTTGCCATG